>JBBASU010000006.1:0-143371 GCA_040399065.1 Phycisphaerales bacterium
GGGGAGGAGTGGGGATGAAGAAGGCATCGAGGCAGGAGGCATCGGGGCATCGAGTGGGATGGCGGTCTTGGTAGGTAGCGGAGAGACGGCCGACTGGGACCGAAGGCGTATTTGAGGCGGGCGATTCTGGGTAGTGACGGCCACGTGGGAAGGGGAAGGTCGCCCTAGGGCTGCCTGCTGGCGGCGGTGGGGCTGGTATATTCCGGCATGGTCTTCCTTCTCGCCGACTGCGTTGCGATGCTCTTCCAGCCCACCGGCGAAGGCAATCGCGTGGTTTCGCCGGACCAGTCCACGACGGCCCGCACGTTGCTTGTCATCCTCGGCGGGCTCGCGGCGTGCCTTGCGATTCTCTTTGCAGTGCTGCTCGCGACCTCGATCATCCGTGCGATGCGGCGGTCGAGCCGGCTTCGTGTGCCGCCTGTGCCCAAGTCCGGGAGCGCGGGGCCGGATCCGTGGTTTGAGGCCGGGCGCCGCGTCACTCCCGCGACACCCTCGGAGCTGCGCGAGAGTGACGCGGGCGAGCCAGCGCCCGACGAGGCCGACGATCATCCAGCGCGAGCCTCAACACGCAGTGCCCGCGCCATCAAACCGCCCCGCGGCGGAAGGCCGCTCGCGCTCGTCACCGGCGCAGCGCGCCGTGTGGGCCGCGCCGTCGCGATCGAGCTGGCGCGGCGCGGGTGCGATGTGACCTTCACCTACAACACATCACGAGCCGATGCAGAGTCCCTCGCACGTGAACTCTCGGCGATCGGCGCGACCGCGTCGTTTTATGAGGTTGACTTTGCGGAGCCGGGAAGCGTTGAGGCCTTCGCCGCGGGCATGAGCGAGACACTGCCGCGGCTTGATGTGCTGGTGCACAACGCGAGTGTGTACGAAGCAAGCCCGCTTGGCGAGCTTGGCGCCGAGCAGGCGCTGCGGCATTACCGCGTGAACGCGCTCGCGCCGCTGATGCTGACCGCGCGCCTCGCGCCGCTGATGGAGCGATCGGTTCTCGCGGGCGGCGCTGCGGTCGTCGCGATGTGCGACATCCACGCGATGGGCCGCCCGCGGCGCGAGCACGTGGCGTACTCCATGTCGAAGGCCGCGCTCGAAGAGATGGTGCGATCACTGGCGCGAGACCTCGCGCCCAACGTGCGAGTCAACGGCGTCGCGCCGGGCGTCGTCGCATGGCCAGACTCAGGACACGAGAGTGAAGCAAGCGAGCAGGCACGCTATCTGAAGCGCGTGCCGCTGGGCAGAGCGGGCGAGCCCGAGGACGCCGCGAAAGCAGTGGTCTGGCTCGCGCTCGATGCGACGTACGTGACGGGCGATGTGATCCGCGTGGATGGCGGGCGTTGGCTTGGGTGATGAGATGAGCGTGAGAGAAGACCGGCGGGGACCGCCGGGCTACCCAAGACAGCTACCCAAGACAGCTACCCAGACAGGCACTCACACGAGCAGCGTTGCGGGATTCTCGAGGAGGTTCTTCACGGTCGCGAGGTACTGTGCGGCCATCGCGCCGTCGATGACGCGGTGGTCGCTGCTCATCGTCATGCTCATGACCTTGCCGGGGACGACCCTGCCATCGCGGACGACGGGGACATCGAGGGCCGCGCCGACCGCGAGGATCGCGGTGTTGGGCGGGTTGATGATGGCGGTGAAGTGCGAGACGCCGAACATCCCGAGGTTGGAGATGGTGAAGGTTGAGTCGGACATCTCCGCCGGCGCGAGTCCTTTGGCGCGGGCCTTGTCGGAGAGGGCCTTGGTCTGCGTCGAGAGGGCGCGGAGGCCCATGCTGTCGGCGTTGCGAAGCGTGGCGACGACGAGGCCGCCGCCGGTGCCGTCTTCAGCGACGGGGAGCGCGATCGCGACGCCGATGTTGACATCGGCGACGTACTCGATGGCTTCCTGTCCGGCCGTGCCGCTCCAGCGGCTGTTGATGTAGGGATGCTGGTGCATCGCGAGGGCGCAGGCCTTGACGAGGAAGTCGTTGACGCTGAGCTTGACACCTTGCGCTGCGAGCTGCGTGTTGAGCTGCTTGCGGAGCGTGTCGAGCGGCTCCATGTCGACATCGGTCGTGACCTGATAGTGCGGGATCGTGGACTTGGACTCGACGAGGCGCTGCGCGATGACGCGGCGCATGTTCGAGAGTGGGATGCGCTTGGTCGCGAGCGTCGCGTTCGCCGCGGGGAGCGTTGCAGCCACGGCGCGCGGCGTGGGCGCTGCTGGCATCGCGGACTGTGCTACGCGACCAGCGGCGACGGGTGCTGCGGGTGCGGAAGCGCCACCTCGGGCGATGGCTTCTTCGACGTCCTTGCGGACGATGCGGCCACCGGGTCCGGAGCCGGTGATGCTGTGAAGATCGATGCTGGCTTCTTCAGCGATCTTGCGTGCGAGGGGGCTCACGAAGAGGCGCGTGCCGTTGGAGGATGGCGGCGCGTCGAGGAGCGCGGTCGCGGTGCCGACTGAGTTTGCGACGTTGGTCGCGGCGGCCGAACCTGCGGCGGCAGTCTTGGCAGCGGGCGCGCCGGCTGTTGCTGTGACGGTGCCGCCCGCGGCGAACTGGGCCTTGACGGCGGCGGGGTCTTCACCCTTGACAGCCAGCAGCAGCATCGGCGTCGTGACCGGAACAGCCTTGCCCTCAGGAACGAGGATCGCGGCGACAATGCCGTCGTCGAAGCTCTGGAGCTCCATCGTCGCCTTGTCGGTCTCGATGTCGGCGATGGCCTGGCCGGTCTTGATCGACTGGCCTTCCTTCACGTTCCACTTGACGATGGTGCCCTGCTGCATGGTGTCGGACAGGCGGGGCATTTCGACGCGAATGGGCATGGGGACCTCGGGGAAAGCGGGAAATCGGGAAAACGGGAAAACGGGAAAGCGGAAAATTCGGAGGAAGGCAGAAGACGCTCATTGCGGGAAGTGGAGGATTTGTTGGGGCTTGGGCTGGGTCTAGGCCCGTTCGTTCGGTGACCCATCGGCACAGGGGATGTGTAACTAGAAGCGTATGGGTCTGTGTCTTTACGAAGTGCTGGGCTTCGCTGGGTCGTTGCTTGGCTTCTGACTCACGGAGTTCGGTGTGTCGCGGCGGAGTCTGGAGCGGCTGATCATGCTGCTGAGGATTCGCTGGAGTTCATTGCTTTCGGCGAGCACAGGCACGGCGGAGTCTTGTGGGATCCAGCCACGACGGGAGCAGAGACGGAGCCAGAAACGGGTTTCGCTCAGCTCCTTGCTGGCGATGCTGAGGCACTTCACAAAGTCGGCCCTGCTCATCCCCTCGTCGGCCTCGCAGATGTTGGCGCCAACAGAAGTCGAAGCGGCTGCAATCTGGTCGAGCAAGCGAGATCGAATCGAACGAGCTTCGAGCAAGGCCACGACATCAAGCATCTGGTGCACAAACGCTTCGACACGTTCCACAAAGTCGGGTCGAAGACGTCCCATGGACCAAAGGCTCCCAAACCGCGGGCAATGAATTCGTTCCTCTGTCCTATTTTCCGCTTTCCCGCTTTCCCGCTTTTCGCTTTCTTCCTAAGCCCCGAGCATCTTCTTCACTGCGGCGACGATCTTGCCCTTGTGCGGCAGGAAGGCCTGCTCCAGGTGCTTGGCGTATGGCGCCGGCACGTCGTCGCTGTTGACGCGCACGGGGGGGTGGTCGAGGTAGTCGAAGCAGCGCTCGCAGACCTGCGTCACGACTTCGCTTGCGACGCTGGCGAAGGGCCAGCACTGGTCGACGATGACGACGCGGCCGGTCTTCTGCACGCTCTTGATGATGCTGTCGATGTCGAGGGGGCGGATCGTGCGCATGTCGAGCACGTCGGCGTGGATGCCCTCCTTTTCCAGCTCGTCGGCGGCCTCGAGGCAGAAGTTCACGGGGCGGCCGAAGGAGACGAGGGTCACGGCGTCGCCCTCGCGGCGGAGGTGGGCTTGGCCGAAGGGGATGTAGTACTCCTCGGCGGGAACGTGGGCCTTGTCGCCCAGCATGCGCTCGCTCTCGAGGAAGAAGACGGGATCGAGCTCGCGCAGGGCGGTCTTGAGGAGGCCCTTGGCGTCGTAGGGGTTACTGGGAATGGCGATCTTGACGCCGGGGACGTTGCTGTAGAGGCCCTCGACGCACCATGAGTGCGTGGAGCCGAGCTGGCCACCGGCGCCGTCGTTGCCTCGGAAGACGATCGGACAGCCCCACTGGCCGCCGGACATGTAGAGCATCTTGGGAACGTTGTTCAAGATCTGGTCCGCGGCGACGAGGCTGAAGGACCAGGACATGAACTCGATGATGGGCTTGAGGCCGTACATCGCGGCGCCGACGGCGAGGCCCGCGAAGCCGTTCTCGCTGATGGGCGCGTCGATGATGCGCTTGGGGCCGAACTCGTCGAGCATGCCCTGGCTGATCTTGTACGCGCCGTTGTACTGCGCGACTTCCTCGCCCATCAGGAACATGCGGTCGTCGCGGCGCATCTCCTCCGACATCGCCTCGCGGAGTGCTTCGCGGAACTGGAGGAGTCGCTCCTTGCCGGCTTCGGGGGTGAAGGGCGGGAGGGGCTTCGTGAAATCGGGGAGTTGATCGAGGGTGGAGTTCATGTGCTGTTCGGTCAGAGTTGCGGTCGTGCTCATGGATGTGCCCGGATTCTGTAAGGGTGCGGTCGGAGCTTCGGCAAGGCGATGATAGGTGGCTGGAATGCGTGAGAATGCCGCGAAAGGCCACGGCCATTCCGCCAGAGCTCGGCGTGCTGAACGGAGGGGGCTTCGGTCCGGTCTCTCCGGGTTTTCACAACGAAATTGTCCTTCGGCCCGAATCGGGAGGATCTCGACAACCCCTTCGGGGTTGCGAAACTGGTGCGTCCGCGACCGGGGGTGTCGTCGCTTCGCTCCTCCACGCCCCGATTGGGATAGAGACCTGCTACTGGCGGCTACGAGCGGCCAGTCCTTCGGACTGAAGAATGGAAGGCATTGCTGAATGGCGTTCTCCGGCCTTGATCCAGTAGGAGGTCTCTTAGTGGCATCAGGGTTTCAAGCGGGTGCGCCGGATCCGCCGATAGCGGCATCGTGTGCGCATGGGACGATCGTCTTTGCGCGTGGCGGTGGCACGGAGTGCGGCCGCGGTCTGAGTTGGCACTTGATTGGCTGGTTGGATCGAACCGGGCAGGAGGCCCATAGCGATGGACGCGCTTCGCCGCATGTTGGCGACTATTCAGAAGAACCTCGGCGGGATGTCGCTGACGCTGCGCCTGCTGGTCGGCGCGGTGCTGGTCGTGCTGGTTCTGGTTCTGTTCATCGTGGCGCAGACGGCGGGGAAGTCGAGCCGCGTTCCGTTGCTTGCGAACGCGGACGATGCGTCGCAGCAAAAGGCGCAGGCGGCGCTCGGAACGATCGGGATCACGACCTATGCCGAAGGCGACACGCTGTACGTGGCTTCGAGTGAGTTGGCACGGGCGCGGTCGCAGCTGGCGGCGGCGAACGCGTTGCCGCCTGACAAGGCGTTGTACTTTGAGACGCTGGTTGCCTCGAACAACTGGATGAACTCGCGGCAGGTGAACGAGCAGAACTATCTGATTGCGCTGCAGAATGAGCTGTCGCGGACGATCTCGGACTTCCGCGGCGTTGGATCGGCGTGGGTCACGATCCATGTGCCGGAGCCCTTCGGGCTTGGCGGATCGGCGAAGGTCCCGAAGGCATCTGCGAACGTGATGAGTGAGGATGGGAAGCCGCTGCCGCAGGAGACGGTGAATGCGGTGGCGGAGCTGCTGGCGGGGAGCCGCGCGGGGCTGACGATTGAGAATGTGACGGTGGTGGACTCGGCGGCGGGTCGGCCGCGGCGTGCGGCGAGCCAGAACGAGTCGCAGACTGGCAGCGCGATGGACCACGCGCGGCGCGTGGAGCGTGAGGCTGAGGCGAAGTTCTATGACATGCTGGGCTCATCGATCCCCGGCGTGATTGTGACGGTGACGGCGTCGGTGGATGTGGCGCGGACGACGTCGCAGGTGCAGCAGTTCCTTCCGAACAAGGAGGGGACGATTGCGCTGCCGCGGCGGAACACGTCGACGGACAGCATGACGCGTGAGGCTGCATCCGGCGCGGAGCCGGGCGTTGCGGCGAATCAGGCGGCGGACATCAATCGCGCGGGTGGTGGCGTTGGATCGATGACGCAGACGACGGAGACGACGGACGAGCTAGAGAATCGGTTCGGAAGCAAGACCGAGACGACGGTGGATCCGAAGGGCAAGCCCACGAGCGTGGCGGTGACGGTGCTTGTTCCGCCGCGGTTTGTGGTGGGGCTGATCAATCGTGAGAAGGCAACGCCAGAGGGTGGGGAGGCTCCACCAGCGCCGACGCTGGCTGAGATTCTGAGCAGGTTTGATGCGGAGGTGAAGCCACTGGTGATGTCGACGCTGACGCCGCAGGTAAGGGCGTTGATTGCGGATTCGAATCGGGCGTTGGCGCCGGAGGAGATCCGTCAGGTGGTGCAGGACTCAATCAGCGTGGCGATGATGCCTGCGGATCCTCCGGAGCTGCCGGCGATGCAGACTGCGGGGCTGCTCGGCGGGATCATGGGTTCGAGTGGGAGCGATGGTGGGCCAGCGGGGCTCTCGCTTGGTGGCGGGCTGGTGCAGACTGTGGCGCTGGGTGTTCTGTCGCTGGTGGCGATGGGGATGATGATCATGATGGTCAAGAAGGCCGGGAGCCGGGCCGATCAGCCGACGGCGGAGGAGCTTGCGGGCTTGCCGCCAACGCTCGAGGTGTCGCCATCGCTTGAGACGGAGGTGGATGTTGTGGGTGAGGCGGAAGAGCGTGACACGGCGATGGCGGGCATCGAGGTAGATGAGTCGGAGATGCACTCGAAGAAGGTGCTGGATCAGGTTGGTGAGGTTGTTGAGAAGAGCCCGCTCCAGGCGGCGAAACTGTTGGCACGGTGGATCAACATTGAAGAGTGAGTGGTTGCTGAGTAGCTGCTGCGTTGTTGATGTGGTGTGATGAGGTGGTGGAGGGTTGGAAGAGGTGGATCGTGATGGGGCGGAGTGCCGCCACAGGAGCATGTCGTGGCCCGAAAGCCGAATGAAAAGCTGCCCGACAGCGTTACCGAGCTTGAGGGGATCACGAAGGCGGCGATCCTGCTGCTGGCGATCGGGCCTGAGAAGGCTTCGATGCTGCTGAAGCGGCTGTCGCCGAAGGAGATGGAGGAGGTGACGCGCGAGCTGGCGGGGCTCGGGCGCGTTCCGAATTCGCTGCAGGGGGCGGTGGCGGAGGAGTTCTACGGGATCACGATCGCCAACCTCTACATGAACGAGGGTGGGCTTGATTATGTGAAGCAGATCCTGACGAGCACGCTGGATGCGAAGAGCGCAGAGCGCATGCTGGGGCAGATCCAGACGCAGGTGCAGCGGACGCCGTTCTCTTTTCTGCAGCGGGCAGAGTCGGAGAACCTGATGGCGTTCATCCAGGATGAGCATCCGCAGACGATCGCGCTGATCGTGTGCCACTTGCCTCACCACAAGGCGAGCGAGATCCTGGGCGGGCTGCCGATGCAGAAGCAGGTCGAGGTGATCAAGCGTGTGGCGAACATGGAGCAGACGAATCCGGAAGTGATCCGCGAGGTTGAGCGCGGGCTTGAGGGCCGCCTGTCGACCATGCTGGTACAGGGCATGGAGAAGTCGGGCGGCGTTGAAACGGTGGCGGAGATCCTGAACCTCGTGGACCGCTCGAGCGAGAAGCAGATCATGGAAGGCATCGAGGCGGAGGATCCAGATCTTGTCGAGCAGATCAGGCGGCTGATGTTTGTCTTTGAGGACATCAACAAGGTCGATGACAAGGGGATTCAGGCGGTGCTCAAGGAGTTGGAGAACAGCGAGCTCGCGATGGCACTCAAGACTGCTTCGGATGCGCTCCGGCAGAAGATCTTCAAGAACATGTCCGAGCGTGCGGCGACGCTCATCAAGGAGGACATGCAGTACATGGGTCCTGTCAAGGTCAGCGATGTGGAGGCGGCGCAGCAGCGGATGGTGGACATCGTGAGGAGGCTGGAGGATTCGGGCGAGGTCATTATCATGGGCCGCGGCGGCGCCAAGGAGAAGATGGTGTAGTTCGGGCCTTTGGGCGCGGGGATTTTGCGCAGGGATTGTTCGCGGGGATTGTGCGATCATGATCATTGTGATCAGGTCGAGCATGACGCGGTGGAGTTCAGGCGATGGCTCTCATCAGGCAGCGCGATGCGGATCGGATCGCCAAGGACGCGATCGTGCTGGACCTTGGTGACCTGAGGCGTCAGGGTGAGGAGATGGTTGCGCAGGCGAGGGCGAAGGCCGCGTTGATCATGCAGGAGGCGCAGCGCGAGCGCGAGGCGATCGTGCGTACGGCGTTCGCGCAGGGCGTGCAGGAGGGGCGGACCGAGGGGCATGCGATGGGGCTGGAGGCTGGGAAGACGGCCGCGCACGAGGCGCGGAAGGCGGAGCTTGTGAGGATCGAGGCGGGATGGAGCGCGGCGCTCGCGGCGTTTCTGGGTGAGCGCGAGGGTCTGATGGCTTCGGCGCGCGAGGATCTGCTGCGGCTTGCGATTGAGATTGCGCGGCGTGCGACGACGCGGGTGCTTGCGAGCGATACCGCGGTCACGGGCGAGCTGATGGCGGAGGCGATCGCGAGCGCCGCTCGTGCGACCAAGCTTGTGGTGTGCGTGCATCCGGATGATGAGCTGATCTGCCGCGAGGTGCTGCCGGGGCTGATGGCGCGGTTTCCGGAGTGCGAGCACGCGGAGATTCGGCCGGATGCGGCACTCTCGCGCGGGAGCGTGGTGGTGCGGACGCCGGGGGGCGGCGAGGTCGATGCTTCGATGTCGACACGGCTTGAGCGCATCGCGACGGCGCTGGTGCCGGGCGGGGCGGTGAGTTCTGCGGCGACTTCGGTAGTGAGTGAAGATCAGTCCGAGGCACAGGCCGAGGCACGTGCCGCGGCTGAGGAGCGTGCGTCGTGAGCGCCGTGATGAACAAGGTTCAGGGCACTACGAGCAAGCTCGCGCCAAGCGGCGCGCTCGGGTCTGCGTTTGAGACGCTCGCCCGCTCGCAGCCGCTGCGGTGTGTGGGGCGGGTGTGCGCGGTGCGTGGACTGACAGTGCTGGTGGATGATCTGCCGACGCCGGTGGGTGCGTTGGTTCGGATTCCGGCGCGGATGGGATCAGGTGATCACGCAGAGGGCTCGACGTGGGGCGAGGTGGTTGGGTTTACGCGAGAGCAGACGATTGTGATGCTGCTTGGTCAGGCGGGGGGCGTGTGCGCGGGTGATCGTGTGGTGGTGGAGGAACGCTCGCCGACGGCTCCGGTTGGGCCGCGGCTGCTTGGGCGCGTGCTGGATGGGATCGGGCGGCCGATTGATGGGCTTGGTCCGGTGCGTGACTGTGTGCACCTGCCGATCAGTCCGGATCCGATTCGGGCGATGCGGCGGCGGCGGATTGAACAGCCGCTGTACACGGGTGTGCGTGCGCTGGATCTGATGACGACGCTGGGGCGTGGGCAGCGGCTTGGGATCTTTGCGGGTCCGGGTGTGGGCAAGTCGACGCTGATGGGGACGATTGCGAGACGGACGGCGGCGGATGTTTCGGTGATTGCGTTGATTGGCGAACGTGGCCGCGAGGTCAAGGACTTTATTGATCATGCGCTGGGGCCTGAAGGGCTCGCGCGATCGGTGGTGGTGGTGGCGACGGGAGATGAGTCGCCACTGATGCGGCTGCGCGCGGCGAAGTTGGCGTGCACGGCGGCAGAGTATTTCAGGGCGCGCGGGCAGGACGTGATGCTGATGATGGACTCAATCACGCGATTCGCGCATGCGCAGAGGCAGGTGGGACTTTCGATCGGTGAGCCGCCGGCGACGAAGGGGTACACGCCGAGCGTGTTTGCGCAGTTGGGGTTGCTGCTGGAGCGGGCGGGTGCGATTGAGGCAACTGGCGCGGTGGGTTCTGGAGGTTCGGGCGGCTCTGGTGGCTCGGGAGGCTCGATCACTGGCCTGTACACGATTCTGGTCGAGGGTGACGACATGACGGAGCCTGTCGCGGACGCCGCGAGGGGCATTCTGGATGGGCATGTGATCCTGTCTCGGAAGATTGCGCAGATGGGGCGGTTTCCTGCGGTGGATGTGCTTGATTCGGTGTCGCGCGTGGCGGATGACGTGTGCGATGCGGAGCACATTGCGGCGAGAAGGCAGATCGTGCGGATGCTGGCGATGTATCGCGAGGTGGAGGATCTGGTGCAGATCGGCGCATATGCGAAGGGGAGCAATCCTGAGGCGGACGTTGCGATCGAGCACCATCGCGCCATGATTGATCTGTTGAGGCAGGGGAAGGGCGAGGTGGCGACGTTCTCTCAGGCGCGTGAGGTGATGGTGAAGATCGCGAAGGAGACGAGCGAGCAGGTGACGCGGCTGATCAAGGCGAAGGGGCGATGATCAGGATTAAGACGCGGGATTGAGGAACGGGATTGCGGAAAGGAAGCGGTAGAACGTGGCGAAGTTTGTCTTTGAGCTTGAGGCGGTGCTGCGGGCGCGGAAGGCGTCGGAGCGCACGCGCATGCTTGAGATGGCGGTGATCGAGCGTGAGCGGCTCGCGGTGGAGGCGAGGCTGCGGGAGCTGCAGCGGCAGATTGGTGAGGAGAAGCGTGAGCTGCGGGGGCAGCTTGGGAATGACACGGTGAGTGGTGCGGGTGGTGCTGGCGTGATGCTGGATCTTCGCGGGGTTCGGTTTCAGGCGGGGAGCGCACTTCGGCTGATGACGAGTGCGCAGCGGGCGGTGCTGGAGCTGTCTGGGATTCACGCGCGGGTGGAGCGTGCGAGGCGGGCGCTGCTGGAGGCGGCGACGGCGCGGAAGGCAGTGGAGGCGCTGCGTGATCGGCGGCGTGAGGCGTGGGTGATGGAGCAGAAGCGGCTGGACGAGGCGGTGATGGATGAGTTGGCGGTCGTTGGGCATGCGCGGCGTGGAGGTGGAGGGGGTAGTGGTGGGGGTGAGGTAGGGGCGGGCGAAGGTATGGAGATGCAGGCATGAGGACGCTGTGGAACGCGCTGTGTGTGGTGGCGATTGCGAACTTGCTGGCGATCGGCGGCTTTATGGGGTGGCTGGTGCAGACGGACCGGCTTGATATGGCGCGCGTGCGTGAGATTCGTGCGGCGGTCTCGACGACGCTGAGCGAGGAGCGCGCGGAGAAGGAGGCGATGGAGAGGGCGGCGGCGGAAGCGGAGAAGGCCGTGGCGGCGCAGGCTCGGGTGGATCAGCCGCCAATGACGGCTTCGGAGCAGTTGGCGGCGCGGCTGGAGGCGACGGCGCTGGACCAGCAGCGGATGGATCGGCTGCGGCGGGAGGTGCAGGACCTGCAGGGGCGCGTTGATCGCGAACGGCTGACGCTGGACCGTGAGCGGAGTGAGTTCGCGGAGACGAAGCGGCTCTTTGAGGCGTCGCAGGGGCGTGCGATGGCGCGGACGAGGGACGCTCAGTTCCGCAAGGCAATTGAGATGATCGAGAGCCTCAAGCCCAAGGAGGCGGTGGCGCTGCTGCGGGAGATGATCCCGCCGGGGCCGGAGCGAGATGGTGGGATGGGATTCGCGGGCGAGGGTGATGGCTCGGTTCTGGAGTCGGCTGATGGAGGGGCGAACGGTGGTGCGAATTTGGGGGCGAATGTCGGGTCCGAGCTGGGTGCCGAGGCGGAAGTTGGTGATGCGGAGGCGGCGAACAGGGCCGGGAAGGTGCGGGTGGTTGAGTATCTGGACGCGATGGATGGAGACGTTCGGAACCGGATCCTGGGGGAGCTTTCGAAGAGCGATCCGGGGCTGGCAACGGAGTTGCTAGAGATGATCCGGATCCTCGGGGTGACTTCGCCTCGAGGTTCGACGAATGCGAATCCAAACGCAACAACCTCTGCAGCCGGGCCCGCTGGACCCGGCACGCCACCCACCGACGTCGCTCCCTGAGCGGGCGGGTGCGAGTGGCTTGCTGGAATCGGTGGGTGGCACTCAGGCATTTTCAGAGTCCATTGCGATGTGGTCGCGGCGCGTTGGGCGAGCGAACACGACGCTCGGCAGCGCGGGCCTTGCGCCAGAGTCGCGCAGTGAGAGTGCGTCCCAGGCAGGAGTTGCGGGCAACGTTGCGTTGCCGGGTTCGGCGGTGGATCTGGATGGCGAGCACGCGGCGGAGCTGCGATCGCGCGGGACGCCGAAGGCGACCGTGGCGCAAGCGGGCGTGGATGCGCTGGCGGACTCGGAGGATTTGCCGGTCTCGACGCGGGATGCGCGGCGGGAAGGCGGGGGAGTTCGGGCGATTCAGGAGTCGCGAGCAGACCGGAGCCTTGGTGAGGGGCGCGAGGGTGGAGCTTCGGCTCAGGGCGGGTCGGGGTTCGTGGGAAGTGCGCCGGCACGAGGCGCGGCGGTCGGGCAGGACGCGGCGGGCCGCGGCGTGGTGCAGCGGACGGGCGCGTCTGGGGCTGTTCAGGTAGCGGCGGGTGGCGCGGGTGTTGAGCGTCATGTGGGGCAGGCTCGTGTGGCGGCTGCGCCGGTTGCTGCAGGATCAGTTGCGACAAGTGGGACACGGGCTGGAACTGTGGCGGGTGCGCCGGTTCCGCTTGCGCTTGATCGGCCACAGGCGATGCGTGGGCTGCTGCAGCGGACAGAGTCGAAGCTGATGGCGCGGGCGGAAGAGCCGCCACTGCGGCAGTTGGCATCGGCGCTTGCGGCGGCGATGCGCAAGGGTGATGGGAGCGTGACGATCAATCTGAGGCCGGAGCACCTGGGGCCGATGCGCGTGGACCTGCGGGTGGAGGGGCGGCAGGCTTCGGCGATCTTCTACCCGACGACCGAGTCGGCACGGCAGTTGCTAGTTGCGTCGGAGGGCTCCCTTCGTACAGCGCTGGAAGCACGGGGGCTGCGGGTTGATCGCATTGAAGTCGCGGCGTTGCCGGATGGTGCGACGAAGGGCCCGCGCGAGACGAACGCCACGCACGACGGAGTCGGCGTGGCGGAGCGAGAGCGTGCTTCTGAGGAGGATCCTCAGAGCCAGTCACAGAATCAGGATGAGCACGCTGGGGCCGGAGGCCGCGGCAGGTCGCATGGGTCGCATGGGTCACGCGATGCTGGTCCTGATCTGGATCAGGGTCGCGATGGTCGTGCGCCTGGAGCTGGCGTTGCGGATCGTGCTGAGGCGGAGGCCGCGATGGGCGCTGATGTGATGCGCCGGATTGAGGGGCTGCTGCCGGCACTTGTGCCCACGGTGACTCCGGCGGTGGGTTCGACGTTCGAACGTGTTGATGGCGGTCGGGATCGTGTGGTTGGTTGGGTTGAGGCGTCGGCGTGAGTCTGAAGGTTCTTTGCTGAGAGTTCAAGGGAGTCTGCACGATGGAAACGATTGCGCCCGCGTCGCTCGCGACCACGACCCGCACCGAGGCTGGTGATGGCTTCTCGCGACTGACGTCCGAGGACTTCACGAAGATCATCCTGACGGAGCTTGGCAAGCAGGACCCGCTCGCGCCCAACGACACGAACACGCTGATCCAGCAGCTCTCGGGGATCCGGTCGATCCAGTCGAACATGGACCTTTCCGAGGGGCTTGGTCGGCTGGTGGGTCAGGATGAGTTTGCGGCGGCGGCGGGGCTCATCGGGAAGAGTGTTGCGGGGCTTGATGAGAGCTCGGCGCGTGTGACGGGCGTGGTGTCGTCGGTCTCGCGAACGAGCGAGGGGGCGGTGATGACGCTGGCGGATGGGACGCGCGTTGCGTTTGCGGATCTGGACACGATCAGAGAGGCTGAGGCCGCGGGCGATGCGGCGGAGGGAGAGACGCCATGACGATTGGGCCGCTGGCTCCTCTGGGTCTGGCGCAGAGCCTGCTCTCGCGGCTCGCGGGTGTGGTTCGGCCAAGTGGCGTGCCGGATCGGGCCGTGACTGCGGTCGCGCCGATTGAGGGGCGCTCGTTCAAGGACATGCTCGCGCAGGCGGGCTCGGGCGCGATCCATAGTGATCTGCCTGTGAAGGTGGCTGAGGGAAGCGGCGTGTCGCTGACGCAGGAGCAGCTCTCGCGGCTTCAGAGCGCGGCGGACGCGGCGGATGCTGCCGGGGCGCACAAGGCACTGGTGCTGATCGATGGTGTTGCGCTGGAGATGGATGTGCAGTCGCGGACGATTGTCTCGAAGATTGATCCGTCGGCGGCGGGCGTTCGTGCGGGGTTTGATGCCGTGCTGACGGTGCCTGGGGAAGGGTTGACTGCGGCGGGGACGATCGGGCCGCCGGCTTCGCCTCCGGGTGGGCTCTCGACGATCCTGGGTGGTGGAGCGGGCTGAAGCGCGTGAGCGTGTGCGGCGATGCGATGTGCTGGGTGATTTGTGTGCTGCTTTGAGCCTCTGGCTCGAGCGATGGGGAATCAAGATGGCTTCTACGACCGCGCTGTTTACCGCGATGACCGGGCTCAATGCGAATGCGCGGCAGATTGAAGTCGTCGGTAACAACGTCGCGAACACGAACACGACGGCGTTCAAATCGTCGAGGCTCTCGTTCAGCACGATGTTCTCGCGCACGATCAACACAGGGACGGCGCCGGCGGACACGACGGGCGGCACGAATCCGTATCAGATCGGACTGGGTGTGCAGACGGCGGGGACGCAGCTCAACACGCAGCAGGGAACGATCAGCCCGACGGGTGACAGCCGCGATCTGGCGGTGGATGGACGCGGGTTCTTTGTCGTCGCCCGCGGAGAGGATCGGCTGTTCACGCGTGCGGGCGCGTTCCGGCAGAATGCCGAGGGCGTGCTGACGACGATCTCCGGTGAGCGAGTGCAGGGGTACGGCGTTGATGAGAACTTCAGCATCACGACGGGGACGCTCACTGACATCTCGATCCCGATCGGCCAGCTTGCGATTGCGGAAGCGACCACCGAGGTGCGGCTGCGTGGCAATCTGAACGCCGAGGGTGCGCTGCCGACGCAGGGCTCGCTCATCCGGCTTGGAACCTCGACGACGCAGGGGCTGATTGCGATCCCGAGCGCGGCGCCGGCGGCACCGAACGTGATTGACACGACGACGCGGCTGATTGACATCGAAGATCCGGCGCGGCCCGGTTCGGGGGCATCGATGCTGAGCGCGGGGCAGAGCATCAGGCTGCGCGGCGCGGAGAAGGGGACGGCGGTTCTGCCGCAGGCGACGCTGGGTGTGGATGGATCGACGACCATCGCGGATCTGACGCGGTTCTTGAGCGAGGCGATGGGGATCAACACGGACGTTGGCGTGAATCCGGATGGGCGTACGCCGGGCGTGTCGATTGACCCTGCGACGGGGCTCATCTCGATCGTCGGCAACACGGGCACGGTCAATGACCTCACGCTCGAGAGCACGAGCTTGCAGCTGCTTGATTCGGCGGGAACTGTGGTCGGAAGCCCGTTCGTTCCGACGCAGCTTGAGTCGGCGGATGGTGAGTCGATCTCGACGGACTTCACGGCCTTTGACTCGCTTGGGAGCCAAGTCGGGGTGCGCGTGTCGATGGTGCTGGACTCGCGCTCGGCCAATGGCGGCACGACGTGGCGATACTTCGTTGAGTCGCCCGACAACGCGGGCGTGCCGACGCAGGTCGGGACGGGGACGGTCTCGTTTGATTCCTTCGGACAGCCGCTCTCGACGGAGCCGGTCTCGATCACGATCGATCGAACGGGGACGGGCGCGATCACGCCGATGGTGTTCAGCCTGAGCTTTGCGACACCCAGCGGCGGGATGACGGCGTATTCGGATCTTGAGCCCGCGATGGCGGTTGGGTATCGCGATGGTGTTCCATTCGGGACGCTCTCTTCGTTCAGCATCGGCACTGATGGGATCATCACGGGGACATTCTCGAACAGCCAGTCGAGGCCGCTGGGTCAGATCGTGCTTGCCACGGTTCCGAATCCGGAAGGCTTGCAGGAAGTGGGGAGTAACCTGTGGCAGGTTGCGCTCAACAGCGGTCCCGCGGCCATTGGTGCGCCGGGGACGCTGGGTTCAGGGCGGATCTCATCGGGCGCGCTCGAGCTGAGCAACGTTGATCTGGGTGAGGAGTTCATCAGGCTGGTGCTGTCGTCGACGGGATACTCGGCGAACTCGCGCGTGATCCGGACGACGGATGAGTTGATGCAGCAGTTGTTGGTGCTTGGGCGGTAGTGAGGGCGGGTGAGGAGTGTGGGGGTGCGGGGAAGTGCGCGATGAGGCGTGCGGGTACGTGAAGCGATCACGAACGAGCTGGCCACCTGCACCGCTTCGCGGTGTTCTTTGTTTTGCTGGCTATCACAGGGGGCGTCGCGTTCGCGGCGGCCCCCTGCTATTGACCTTGGCCGCTTCACGGCCGGAAGCACGAGGCATGGCGTATGACGCATGAGCCTGCGGTGTGCGGCTTTGTCTGCGATTCAAGTCGGGAGGACCGAGAACCGATCTCTTGGGGCGTTGCGTGCGATCTGCGATTTGAATCGGAGCACTCTTGATGTCCAGCCATCCGCCACTTGTCGCAGATCTGCTTCTTGCGCTTGCTGTGATTGGCGGCGCTGCGGCGTGTGCCCTGGGGGCACTCGCGGTGGCGTGGCGTTTTCGACTGGATGATGTCGTACGTACGCTGCACGGGCGACTGCCCGAGGGCGTGACGGCGGCGATGCCGGTGGTGTCGCCGATGGTTGCAACGGTGCTGCTTGCGGGCGCGACGTTGATGGGGCTTGGTCTCGTGCCGGTGGGGCCGATGCCGCTGATGGCGGGTCTCTTTGCGTTCGCGGGATTTCTCGCGATTGCGATGGCACCGCAGAGGCCTGCGGCGGTGGCGCGACCTGCGGTTGTTGTAAAGCCGCAGGGGCAGGCTGCGATCAGCAAGGCCGCGTAGAACGTGCAAGGTCCGAGAAGGGGGAGGTTTGCCCGCGCAGTCTGCGTGGGTTGACGATGCGTGCGCGTTCTGAGCTGGATGTTTGGTTGCGATCCACGCGAACGGAAGAAGTGGCCGATCCACCGATGCGGTTGCGGCGTTTGTGCCGCCCCGTGTGGAGTGAGCTATGTCCGACAACAACAAGAAGGATTCCAAGCCCGCCGATCCCGCCGCGAAGAATGGGGAGGCTGCGCCGCAGAAGGGCGGGCTCCCGATCAAGATGCTGGGCATCGTCGGCGTGATCATGGTCGTGCAGGCAGCTGGGGTGTACATGCTCGCAAAGAGCACAGCACCGCAGGCGGCTTCGGCCGCGGAGGCGCATCTGTCGCATGCTGATCAGACGGATCATGAGGAGATGATCGAGCTCCTGATCGTTGAGGATCGTTTCCAGAACATGCAGACGGGACGCGTGTGGGTCTGGGACGTGGATATCGTGCTGAAGGTGCGGGCCAAGAACGAGGAGGCGGTGACCAAGGTGATGGAGGCGCGAGCGGCGGAGATTACGGAGGGCGTGTCGATGATCTTCCGGCGGGCTCATCCGACGCACCTGCGTGAAGAGGGTCTCGAGACGCTGAACCGGCAGCTGCTGGCGTTCCTTGACGGCGTCTTTGGCAAGGATGCGGAAAACAAGAGTCGCATCGAGCGCGTTGTGATCCCCAAGTGCAAGGGCTTTCCGGCGGAGTGAGTCGGGCGTGCGAACTGCGCAAGGATTGCGCAGGGTGAGGGTGGGATAGCGTTCTATGCGCAGAATGTGTCGGTGCATGCGCACGTGGTCCGATCCAGAGAGCGAGGCCCGGCGGAGCGCGGGCGATTTCATTTGAAAGGGGCCAGGATGGCCGACGAACCAACGCCGGGCGCAGCACCACCATCTCCACCGACCGCCGATGATGTCGCCCAGGAGGCGTTCGCGGCGGCGCGTGGTGTGACTGATGGGCTCAATGACCTTACTTCCGACGCGGCGAACGCGCCGAGCGCGGCGGCACCTGCTGGTACACCGCTGGATCTTCCGGCGTTCAAGGCGGCGGTGAGCGCTGAGCCACCCCGGGCGATCGATCTCCTGGCGGATGTCAATCTCAACGTCACGATTGAGCTTGGGCGCACGCGCATGCTGGTGGAGGACGTGCTCAAGCTTGCTGAGGGCGTGGTGGTGGAGCTGGACAAGCTTGCGGGTGATCCGGTGGATGTGTACGTGAATGACTGTCACGTGGCGCGGGGCGAGATCCTTGTGCTGAATGACAACTTCTGCGTGCGCATCAATGAGATCCTGGCACCTCCTGTGGAGTCGGCCAAGCGGAGTGCGTGAGAGGCGTTGAGCGTTTGACGGCACCCGACGTGGAGCGTCGGAAGAGAGAGGCCAGGAAGGCCGCGTGGGGAAGAAGAGCGTTTCAATCTGGCTGGCTTGCGCACGCGATGCAACTCGCGCGGGTCGTCTGGCGCGTGGACTTTCGCTGGCTGCGTCTGTGTGCCTGGGCGCGAGCGCGATGGCGGATGGGATTGGTCCTTCGATTCCTGATGCGATTCCTGATGCCCCGGTGATGCCTGCCGCTGTTCCTGAGGTTTCGCTGGTGGCGGAGCGGAACGCGAGTTCCGAGATTCCTACGCCCGGTGGTGGTGAGACGGGTGTGCGCAGGCCGTCGATCGAGGCTACGCCGCTGGGCATTCCGGCGCGGGCCAGTCTGGACCTGGGTGCGGGTACGGAGCGGCAGCCTTCTGAGGGCGAGGCGGCGTCGAGTTCGTTTGCGTTTGCCCGTACGCTGGGGGCGCTGGGGCTTGTGGTGGTGCTGATCATCGCGCTCGCGTTGGTGGCGCGACGGCTGGCGCGGCGCGGCGGGCTGATGGCGCAGCTTGGTGCTGGTGGGCGCGCCCCTTCGGGTGTGCTTGAGGTGCTTGGGCGCTTTCCGGCCGGGCGCGGATGCACGCTTGTGCTCCTCAAGCTTGATCGGCGCGTGCTGCTGGTGTGTCAGACGAGTGGCAAGGGGCTGATGGGTGCGCACGCGATGACCACGCTCTGCGAGGTCACGGAGCCTGAGCAGGTCGCATCGATTCTCGTGAAGACGCGCGATGAGCAGGGTGAGTCGCTGGCGCGCAGGTTCGAGGCGGTGCTCGCGGGTGCTGATGAGCGGACCGGGCGCGACCTTGGTGACGAGCTTGCGGTTGATGTGGATGAGACGGCGCGGCCTCTGCGTGATGTGAGAGACGTGCGCCATGTCGGGCCTGCACAGCCGATGGTGGCGCGCATGGTCAAGCCGCGAGTGACGGACGTTCAGAAGCAAGGCGTGGCGGCGAACCCTGTGAAGGCCACGGTAGTGGCTGCGAGGGCTGGCGCGAAGCAGAGTGAGGTTTCGTCTACGCCGTCGATTGATCGTGTGCGGGGCCGGGTCGCGGCGATGCGTGGTGCGAAGCCAGCTTCCGGTTGGGAGGCGCGCGCGTGATGGCCCTTGTGATGACCATCTCGCGGCGCGTGCTTCGGGTTGCGATGATCGCGGCGTTGGTTGTGGCATCGCTGATGCTGGGGCCGCGTGCGAGTGCGCAGGGACTTGGGCCGCCGCTGCCGAGTGCGCGGCCGGTGTTGCCGGAGAGGTCGCTGCCGCCGGGGCTTGGTGTGCCGGGCTTTGATGAGGCGGCGCCGGCGCGAGAGATCACTGATGGGATGAACGGGATCAACCCGCTCGAAGTGCTTGCTGGCGCGGCGGGGGCGCTTCCTGGCGGCAAGTCGTCGCGCGAGGGTGGTTCGGGCGAGGGGGAGCCGCGGGCGGGGCTCTCGACGGCGATCAATATCCTTGTGGTTCTGACGGTGGTGTCGCTGGCACCGTCGGTCATGCTCATGACGACGTGCTTTGTACGGATCCTGATCGTGCTCGGTCTTTTGAAGCAGGCGCTGGGCACGGCGACGGTGCCGCCGACGCAGGTGATCACGGCACTGGCGCTCTTCATGACGCTGATGGTGATGGCGCCGACGATCGATCGCATCAACACCGAGGCGATTGCGCCGTATCGGGCTGGCGAGGTTGAGTCGTACGACGAGCTCTGGCAGCGGGGCAAGCAGCCGGTTCGGGACTTCATGTTCGCTCAGATCGAGGCGACGGGGAATTGGTCGAGCCTTTACATGATGATGGAGTATCGGGGGACGGACACGAGCCGCCCGGAGACGCTGACTCGCGAGAGCGTGGACATGGTGACGCTGGTTCCGGCGTACATGCTGAGCGAGCTGAAGGTGGCGTTTCTGATGGGGTTCCGGGTGTATCTGCCGTTCCTTGTGATCGACATGGTGATCTCGACCATGCTGATCTCGATGAGCATGATGATGCTGCCACCGGTCTTGATCTCGCTGCCCTTCAAGCTGCTGCTGTTCGTGCTTGTAGATGGGTGGACGCTGGTGGTGGCGGGGCTGATGCACAGCTTCGCGCAGCCGGTGGGGCTTGATGGAGTGGCGATGGGGCAATTCATGCCGCTGCTGGGCATGGGTGGTGGTGGGGCTGATCCGAGTGCGATGGTGGTGGCGGCGATCCAGGAGACGCGGCCGTGGTTGCTGATGGGGAGCGCGTGATGCGACGCTGGATGTTGTGGGATGAGGCTGAGCGAACGTGAGATCAGAGGAAGCCATGTCGAATGAGGCCGCGCTTGAACTTGTGAGGACTGCCCTGTTGATCACGCTGAAGATCGCGGGCCCGATCCTCATTGCGGGGCTCGTGGTTGGTCTGATCATCTCGATTGTTCAGTCGGTCACGAGCATCCAGGACCAGACGCTCTCGTTTGTTCCCAAGATCGCGGTGATGCTCATCGCGACGATCCTGCTGGTGCCCTGGGTTGCGCAGCGGCTGATCGAGTACGCCACGGAGCTATTGAGCCTGAGTTAGCTGCTGTTCTTGCTTGAGACTTCCCTACGCCATGCCATCTGATGCTGCCATCACGATCCTGCTCTCGCACACGGTGCCGTGGATGCTGGTGCTCGTGCGCATCTCGGGGATCTTCATCGCGGCCCCGATGATCGGGAGTATGGCGATCCCGATGCAGTTCCGCGTGCTGCTGGCGGTGGCGATTGCCGCGGCGGCGTATCCGGCGCTGGCGGAGACGGTGGCGGCCGATGCGCCGGTGATCATGGATGTCATGGCGCTGGTGCCGCTGGTGCTGACGGAACTGCTGATTGGCTTCTCGATCGGGGCGATCGCTTCGCTGCCGCTGCTCGCGATGGAGGCCAGCGGCGTGATCATGGGGCAGTCGATCGGGTTTGGGATGGCGCGCGTGTACAACCCCGAGTCGGACACGGACACGGATCTGCTTGGTCAGCTTCTCTTCTACATCGCCTCTGGGCTCTTCTTTGCGATGGGTGGGCTTGAGCTGATGTTCACGACGCTGCTGGGGACGTTCTCACGCGTGCCGCTGGGGAGCTTCGCGACGACGATGGTGCCGCTGGATGTGTTTGTGTCGGTGCTGTCGAGCGGGTTTGAGCTGGCACTGCGAGTGGCGATGCCGGTGGTGGGGATCGTGATGCTGATTGCGTTGATCCTGGGCGCGGTGAGCAAGACGATGCCGCAGATCAATGTGATGAGTGTGGGGTTCACGATCAAGATGCTGGCGGGGCTGACGGTGCTGGCGACGGCGCTGTATGTCGTGGGTGACTCGATCGAGGCGGAGGTGAAGCAGACGCTCGCGGTGGTTTCGGGATGGGCTGGCTCGCTGGGCGGGGAGGTGCGCTAGATGGCGGACGACATGGGCGAAAAGTCGGAGGCTCCAACGCCGCGCCGTCTCTCTGAGGCGCGCCAGAAGGGGCAGATTGCCAAGAGCATGGATCTGTCTGCGGCCGTCGACCTGATCGGCGCGACGATTGTGATCGCGTTCTTTGGCTTTTCGATGCTTGGCCTGATGGGTGGCGCGCTGCGGCGTGTGCTTGACTTTGACGATGCGATCATGAGTCCGCAGGAGTCGACGCAGCTGCTTGCGGAGCTTGTGTTTCGTGGGCTGCTCATCATGACGCCGATCCTGCTCATCATGGCGGGTGTGGCGCTGGTGGCACAGCTGATGCAGGTGGGACTGCTGATGAACCCAGACGCGATCTCGCTGAAGTTTGAGAAGCTAAACCCGGTGCAGGGCGCGAAGAACCAGCTGAGCCGCAAGAACCTGGTCAAGAGCCTGCTCAACACGTTGAAGCTGTCGATCGTGCTGGTGGTGGGGTGGCTGGTTGTGCGTGCCAACGCGCAGGAGCTTGCGGCACTGCCCGCCCTTCCGGCGCTGGCGGGGATGGTCGCGCTCGGGTATCTCGCTGCGGAGCTCGCGGCGTGGCTTCTGGCGCTGCTGCTGGTGCTCGGTGTTGCGGACTACCTCTTCCAGCGCTGGCAGCACACGCAGGAACTCAAGATGACCAAGGACCAGGTGAAGGACGAGCGGCGCAGCATGGATGGCGATCCGCAGATGAAGGCCAAGCGAGTGCGGCTCGGGCGGCAGATGGCGATGCAGCGCGTGGGCCAGCAGGTTCCGAAGGCTGATGTGATCGTGACCAACCCCACGCACTATGCGGTGGCGATCCGGTACGACGAGGCCAACATGAGGGCGCCGCGCGTGGTCGCGAAGGGCGTGGACTTCATGGCGCAGCGCATCAAGCAGGTGGGGATGATCCACAAGGTGCCGATTGTGGAGAGGCCGCCCCTGGCGCGAGCGCTGCACGCTTCGATCCAGGAAGGACAGGAGATCTCGCCGGAGTTCTACGAGGCGGTCGCGGAAGTGCTGGCGTTTGTGTATCGGCTGGAAAAAGAAGCCGCGGCGTGACCGCCGCAGGCGGTGGAGCGAGGCAGCGATGCAGTGAGGAGAGTGAGGCGGCGATGACGAGTGCGATGCGGATGCGTTGATGTCTTTGGTCCTCCCCAGTGCCCAGTCCCTAGTCCCCAGTGCCTTCTTTCTCATGCCCACCAAGTCTCCATCTCCAATGCCGCTGTGGCTCCTGAAACTGAAGGAGTACCGTGGCTACATCGTTCCCATCGGCTTTGTGCTGATGATGGCGGTGCTGCTGGTTCCGATGCCACCCGCGCTGATGGACGTGATGATCGTCCTGAACATCAGCTTGTCGCTGGTGATCCTGCTGACGACGATCTACATGGAGCGGCCGCTGGACTTTTCTGTCTTTCCGTCGCTGCTCCTGGCGACGACGCTCTTCAGGCTGGTGCTGAACGTCGCGAGCACGCGACTGATCCTGACGGCCGACGCGAGCACGCCCGAGGAGGCGGCATCGGTGGCCGGGCATGTGATCATGGCCTTCGGCAACTTTGTCGCAGGTGATTCGCTCTTTGTCGGCGTTGTGATCTTCCTCATCATGGTCATCATCCAGTTCATGGTGATCACCAAGGGTGCCACGCGCATCTCTGAGGTCGCGGCACGATTCACCTTGGACGCGATGCCCGGCAAGCAGATGGCGATCGACGCGGACCTCAACGCGGGCTCGATCAACGAGAAGGAGGCCCGCCGCCGGCGTGACGAGATCTCGCAGGAGGCCGACTTCTTTGGTGCGATGGATGGTGCGAGCAAGTTTGTGCGTGGCGATGCCATCGCGGGCCTCATCATCACGGTCGTCAACGTGATCGGTGGCTTTGCGGTGGGCATCCTTGTTCGCGGGTGGGAGGCGGGCCAGACCGCGGATGTCTTCACGCGACTGAGCATCGGCGATGGATTGTCGTCGCAGATTCCGTCGTTCGTCATCGCCATCGCCTCAGCGCTGATCGTGACGCGCAGCGGCAGCAAGGAACAGCTGGGCACCGAGCTTGCGGACCAGGTCTCGAGCCAGCCCAAGGGCCTGCTGATCACCGCGGGCTTCCTGGTGCTGCTGGCCCTGACGCCACTGCCCACCATTCCGCTCTTTGTGACGGCGTTAGCGCTCGCAGGCGTGGCGCTCTCGATGCAGGCCGCGACGCGGCGGGAGGTAACGCAGAAGACCGTGGCGGCCACGGGTACGGCGGCACCAAAGCCCGACCTCGCGCCCCCGATCGAGCAGCTTCTCAAGGTCGACACGCTCGAGCTTGAGGTTGGGTACGGCCTCGTGCAGCTCGTCGACGTCGCGCAGGGCGGTGACCTGCTGGAGCGCATCGCGTCCGTGCGGCGTCAGCTCGCGGTTGAGCTCGGGCTCGTCATGCCGCCGGTGCGCATCCGCGACAACATGCAGCTTTCATCGAGCGAGTATCGCGTCAAGATCCGTGGCAACGCGGTAGCGCAGGGCTTCGTGCGCATCGGCAAGCTGCTCGCGATGGACTCGGGCCTGGTGTCGGGACCGATCGATGGCGAGAAGACCAAGGAGCCCGCGTTTGGGCTGGATGCGTGGTGGATCGAGGCGAGTGCGCGGCCGCGGGCTGAGACGCTGAACTACACCGTGGTTGATCCGACCTCGGTGCTTGCGACGCACATCACGGAGATCGTTCGCAAGCACGCAGAGGAACTGCTGACGCGCGACGAGGTGAGCAATCTGTTGGAGCAGGTGAAGCAGAAGAGTCCCAAGCTCGTGGAAGAGGTCGTGCCGACGATCATCCGCGCGGCGGACCTGCAGAAGCTGCTGCAGAACCTGCTGCGGGAGCGCGTTCCGATCCGCGATCTGGAGGCGGTGCTCGAGACGCTGGCCGATTGGGGCACGAAGACCAAGGACCTGGATGTGCTGACGGAATACGTGCGTCACGCGCTGCGTCGCACGATCTGCCAGCAGTATGCCGCGATGTCGCCGGAGACAGGCCGCCAGAAGCTCCTCTGTGCCACGCTGGATCCGGCGCTTGAGGATCAGGTGAACGCGTACATCGACCGGGGTCCGGCGGGGACGGTCGTGAACATGCCCTCGCGCCTGGCTTCACGCATTGCGGAGCAGATCAAGTTTGCCTTACAGCCTGTGATTGCGCGGGGCGCGAGCCCGGTGGTGATCGCGTCGCCACAGGTGCGATCGGTCGTGAGGCAGATTCTTGAGCCGCACGTGCCGGGGGTTGCGGTGCTGGGGTACAACGAGGTGGTGGGGGGGCTTGATGTGGAGTCGCTCGCGCTCGCGACGCTCCCGGCGGAAGCGATGGCCGACGCGGCGTGAGCAGGCATGCGTCCTGAAGAGGCTGGAAGAGGAGCACTCTGCTCTATTGACACATTGTCTGGCACACTTCCCGCCGCGGGCGGGCGTTTCCTGATACACTCCGCGCCGGACGAGCAGGATGCTCGCCGAGCCAGATCACAAGGCCACGGAAGGCGCCATGAACCTCAAAACATTCTCAGGTGAGTCGATGGGTGAGGCCCTGTCCCAGGTCAAGAAGGACTTGGGCAAGGATGCCGTCATCCTCCACACCCGCACCTACCGCGTCGGAGGCGTGCTGGGCGTTGGTGGCCGCCAGATGGTGGAGATCACAGCCTCGGACCAGCTCACTTCGCGTGGTCCGACCATTCGCGATCGTGTGCCCCCACGCGAGGCGGGATCTGCCGCGCTGCGTTCGTCGCTGCCATCACAAACATCGCTGCCGCGCGACGCGGCTCTTCAGCCCGAGTCAGACGATCGCTTCCAGCCCGCGACATTCTCGCGCGCGAGCACGGTGGTTGGTGGGCCGATCGATCCTGCGCGACTTACCGCCCAGAATGCTGGCGGTGGTGCGACACAGTTCACTTCCGCTTCGCGAGCTGCTTCGAAGACATCGGGCCTTGCGGTGAAGGTTGAGATGGCGCCCGCTTCGGATGCCGCGGCGTTGTCGCTGCGAGAGGAGCTTGATTCGATCAAGCGTCTTGTTGGGCAGGTTCTTGAGGTGGCTCGTCGGCCTGCTGCGCACGGCTCGGATGATGTGTCTCGCGCGGGCTTTGCAGCGGCGCCGATCGTGGCTTCGGGCGGACTTTCGGATCCGCTGTTTGCGCTCGATCAGCGCTTGCTTGATGAGGGCATCGACACGGCGTGCCGCGAGGCTGTGATTGGTGCGCTCCGGACATCGCTGGCCGCGAGCATCGCGCAGCCTGGTTCACCTGCGCTCGCGACGGCGGCGGTTGGTGCACTGGCGCGGATGATTCCGTGTGATACTGCTCCGTCTGATACTGCTCCGTGTAATCCTTCGAGTGGGGCCCAAGCTTCGCCTCGTGTGGTCGCGCTCATCGGTCCTACCGGCGTTGGCAAGACCACCACGATCGCCAAGCTCGCGGCCTTTTCCCGCCTTCGCCGCGGACAGCGTGTGGCGCTGATCACCGCCGACACGTACCGGATCGCAGCAGTGGAGCAGCTGCGAACGTACGCGGAGATTCTCGACATCCCCTTCAAGGTGGCGCTCACGCCCACGGACATGGCGTCGGCCATTGCGAGCTGTGCAGATGCGGACCTGATCCTGATCGACACTGCGGGCCGCAGTCCGACGGACGCCGCGCGGCTGGATGAGCTGAACGCGTTTCTCAGTGTGGCACGCCCTGACAAAACCCATCTCGTGCTCGCCGCGACATCGAGCGCGCCCGTACTTCGCCGGATTGTGGAGCGGTTTGCGGCCCTCTCGCCCAACACGTGCATCATCAGCAAGCTGGACGAATCGCCCACGATCGGGCAGGCGATCGCCGCGGCCAGGGGTGCCGCGCTGCCAATCTCATTTGTCACCATGGGACAGGAAGTGCCAGAACATCTGGAGGTCGCCCGACCCGAGACGCTCGCCCGACGTATGCTCGGGCTCGACTCGTGAGGTGTTCAATCTATGGCGACCGTCCCGACCGGCCATTCTGAGAAGCTCGCGCCCTCCGCTCCAAAAGAGCGGGTGGCGGTGAGTGACGACCAGGCATCGCGACTTCGCGCGATGGTGCAGTCGCTGCAAGGTCCTGGAGTTTCGGTCTTTACCTACGCCGAACGCATTTCTCCCGGCTCGGGCCAATCGGCGCAGCCACAGCGTGCGAGCGAGTCGCGATCTGGGACTGGTTCTGGCAATGGACTGGGCGCGGGGTCTGGCGTGAGTTCACCCGACGCGGGGATCGCGGATCGTGCGACCTCGGATCGTGCGGTGCCCGGGAGAGATGTGCCGACGCGATCGCATCGTCACGCCGCGGGGACGGCCGCGGCGCCGGTGGTGCACTCGGCACATGCGGTGCCGGTTGCGCCGCAGGTGACGCCGATCATCCCCAAGGTTGATCGGCCCGCCGCGCCTCGCACGCGTCGGTGTCCTGTTGTTGCGATTACCTCGGGCAAGGGTGGCGTTGGGAAGACAACCCTGTCGGTTAACCTCGCCATTGCGCTCACCTCGCTCAAGCATCGCACCACGTTGCTCGATGCCGACCTTGGACTCGCCAACGCCGATGTCCTCTGCGGCATCAGCCCGACCACGCGACTCGACGCCGCTGTGGAGCCGGGTTCTTGTGGTCCAAGGGCGCTGTCGCAGATTGGCATTGCGGCGCCGGGCGGTTTCACGCTAGTGCCCGGTTCGGTGGGCGTTGCGCGCATGGCCAATCTCCCCGAGCAACATCGGCGGCTGATCATCGAGGGGCTCGTCGGACTCGAGCAGTCGAGCGACGCAGTGCTGATTGACACGGGTGCGGGCCTGTCGGATGGTGTGACGGCGTTCGTCGCGGCGGCGGATGTCGCTGTGATCGTGTGCACGCCAGAGCCGACATCGATTGCTGATGCGTACGCGCTGATCAAGTGCGTTGTGCACGCGACGCGGCTCCGTCCCGCTTCGCGGCCGCGGTTCACGCTGCTGGTGAATCAGGCGCAGACCGATCAGGAAGGGCAGGGCGTTCACGCCCGTGTCGCGGCGACTGCCAAGCGATTCCTTGGCATCGAACTCCCGCTCCTTGCGATACTTCCGTGCGATCCCGAGGTGACGCGCTCGATCCGGGCGCGGAAGCCGCTGATGATCTCGCTGCCCGGCTCCCCGGCCGCGGTAGCGATCGCGCAGGCATCGCGCCAGTTGGCGCGATTCCTGCACCTTCCCGAACAGATTCCGGCGCAGCCCGTGCGCCGCGGGATGCTGGCCTCCTTCCAGGCCTGGCTTGGGGCCCGATAAGCGGCAATTCGTCCGTCTGTGGCACAGAATTCGCGTTCTGTCTCGAATCGCGGCCGATCTCCCTGCGCCGACGCAAGTCGTGTGGGAAGTTTGTCGATCCCCGACCGGGAGCGGACGTGGAAGTTCGAGGGAGTACGCCGATCCGTGGAACGTGAGAGCCGAATCATCGCAGCCTGCTTCGCCCTCGCGGCGTTCTGTGTTGCCATCATCGCTGGCCTTAGCGCCGGCAACCCGCCACTCACCATCCTGTTCAAATCGATCATCGCCATGGTGGTCTGCCACCTGGTCGGCACGGCTGCTGGTGCGCTCCTGGCATACGCGGCCCGTCTGCACGTCGAAGCCCAGAAGGGTCGGCACTCGATCTCCGGCAACGAGGGTGCGTCGGCGGGGGAGCCGTCTTCGGCTCGAGAGTCAGGTGGAAGACATGTGTAAAACTTCGCTTTCACGACATTCTTGTGCCACTCGGCACTTGCACGCGCCAATATTTCGATATACTCCCGCGACGCGTTCACCAAGGATGGTGCTTGCGTTTCAGTTCGAAGGGCCGGTTCATCCGGCTGATTAAAGAGTTTTTCTGAGTAGGGTCTGAGCTAGGGTCAAGGAGCCGACCATGTCCAGCCTGAAGGCGATGCGCGCCCGTCGTTCAAACAGCCGGTTTTCTGCACGCCACGCCGAGCCGTCAAACATCCCGACGGCCTACGACGACATGCCGATGCTGGACGTCTGGACCGAGTACCAGAAGACCCAGGACGAGGGTCTTCGGAACTTCCTGATGGAGAAGTTCCTCCACCTCGTTCGCTACAACGCCGAGCGCATCCACACACGCCTGCCCGATGAGGTCGACATCGAGGACCTGATGTCCGCGGGCATCTTCGGCCTGATGGATGCCATCGACGCGTTCGACCTCGAGCGTAAGGTCAAGTTCGAGACCTACTGCGCCCCGCGCATCCGCGGCGCGATCCTTGATGAGCTTCGCTCGATGGACTGGGTGCCGCGCCTCGTTCGCCACCGCGCGGGCAAGGTGGAGCAGGCCAAGCAGGAGATCGAGAAGAAGACGGGGCGTTCGGCCTCGGAGGAAGAGGTCTCGCGGATCTTGAACGTCTCGGGCGAGGAGTTTGACAAGATCTCGCGCGATGGCAAGGCCGTCAGCACGCGCTCCCTCACGCAGCGTTGCTTCACGGGCGACTCCGGCGGCGGGCGCGACGTGCGCGAGATCGACGTCATCAAGGATGAGACGCAGCTCAACCCCTTCAATGAGATCCAGCGTCGCGACCTCAAGGACCTGATCACCAAGGGCCTCAGCCGCGCCGAGCGACTCATCATGATCCTCTACTACTACGAGGGGATGACGATGAAGGAGATCGGCGCCACGCTCGACCTCTCCGAATCGCGCGTCTCGCAGATGCACAGCAGCATCCTGGCCCGCCTGAAAGCGCAGATGCAGCACCGCATGCGCGAGCTCGAGCCCGCTGAATAGCGTGGCATTCGCGATCTCCTGACGTTGCGGGTTCAGAGTCTCGGATCGACTTCGCGCAGCGTGCTATCGTGCGCGTCTTGATCCATCGGACTGAACATCACGCCGCAGACTCTGGCACGCCAGCCGTGATCGCGGCGATTGCGCTGGGATCGAATCTCGGGGACCGTGCTGCCCATCTCAACGCGGCGGTTGCTGCACTCCGAGACACGCCAGGGATCGAGGTTGTCGCTTCGTCACCCGCGATCGAGACTGATCCGGTGGGGCCCGTGGCGCAGGATGCGTTCTTGAACGCGGCGGCACTGCTCCGCACCACTCTCTCGTCGCAAGTGCTTCTCGAAGAGCTCCTCAGGATCGAGCGCGAGCAGGGGCGCGTCCGCGACCTGCGATGGGGCCCTCGGACGCTCGATCTTGATCTGATCACGTACGGCGATCTCGTGCTCAATGAGCCGGGCCTGACGCTGCCGCATCCGCGGATGCGTGAGCGGCGGTTCGTGCTGGAGCCACTGGCGATGATCGCGCCGGATCTGAGAGTGCCACCCGATCACGCGCGAGTGCAAGACCTGCTCGCGAGACTCTGAATCCATGGCCTGGGGTGGCCCGGTCGTTCCGACCGATTCTTCTCGTTGATGCAGCGCTGTGGGTCATCCTTTGGCCTTCCTAGGATCGCCCAATGGTCCGTTCGTTGCACTCCATCTCCGCTCGATCCGTCTTTCTGCTCGGCTTGCTTGCCGGTGCCGCGATCGCGCAGCCGGAGCTCACGCCGCCACCTCCCGAAGTCGCGGCGGAAGATGCCGCGGAACCGGCCGCTCCCGAAACCGCGAGCGAGCTTCTTCGCCGCGTGCGCGAGGCGTATGCAACGACATCGTTTGCGCAGCGCGGAGCCATCACACTCCAGGATCCGCAGGGGCGATCCGTCACGAGTCCGATTGCCTTCTCCGTCACACGCGCGGCCGGCGACGTGCGGCCCGCGCTCTCGCTCCGGCTTGGGCACGCGCTCCTCTTCTCGATGGATGCAACCTCGCTGCGTGGCGTGCACCTTGCGAACTCGGGCCTCTTCCTTGATCGCGTCATCGAGCCTGATGAGTCCACGCTTGCGGTTCTTGACTCGGCGTTGCCGCAGCTGGCGGTTCCGCCCGTGTGGTGGGCCATCGCGCCCGATGATGCTCCGATCGAGCGAGCTTTCTGGATGCTCCCGGGCCTGCGATGGGATCCGCGCGTGCTTCCGGCGCCGGGCGGCACGCTTGTCGTCATGGGCCAGAGCCAGAGCGGCCCGGCGGAACTCACGATCGACGCAACAACGCTGCGAGTCGTGCGGCTGCTTGCGCTGATCGGCGCCGCCGAGGCGCCGACGCGTTACACGCTTCGGCTTGATCAGCCGCCGGAGCCGGCGCGGCTTGCGTTTCCGCCGATCGATGGCCGCGTGCGCGTGACCACACTTTCAGAGCTCAAGCCCCGCTTGCCGGAGATCGGCGTCGGTTCACGTCTGCCGAGCCTGGGGCTCATGGGCCAGGATCTCTCGGCGTGGTCGCTGGATGCTGCGATGTCGCGCCCTGCGCCGCCGTCGCTCGTGGGCAAGATGGAGGCACCTCGCGGCGTTGTGATCCTCTTTGCCCTCGGGAATGATGCACGGGACGCGGGGGGACTTTCGTCGTCGGCCAGAAGCGCTCTCGCGGCGGCCGAGGCCGCGCAGGCATTGGCCCAGGAGTTTCAGCGACGCACCGTGCTGGGCGATTACGGACTGCCATTGGTGGCGACGATCCCGGTTGCGGTGGTCGAAGTTGGGGATCTCGATCCCGAGGTCGTGAAGCGCACGAGTGCGGCGTGGAGTCCCGATGTGGCGCAGGCGCCTCTTTGGACCACGGGTGGCCGCCAGTTGATGTCACGCATCATCGCCGGCGCGAGCGCCATTGCGGTTGTGATTGACCATGAGCAGCGCGTGCTGGGAACAATACCGCTCGACGCGGGGCTTGAGCCCGAGGCCGTGGCGCAGGAGCTTCGGAAGCTCCTTGAGACGCGGCGGTAGAACGTTTACGTGCGCTGATTCACGGTCTCGCGCTTGATTCAGCTCGCCTGCGCCCGAGGATGCGCGTTGTTGTACGCCTCCTGCACGCGCGTGGTGGTGAGATGCGTGTAGACCTGAGTGGTGGAGAGGCTCTGGTGGCCGAGGAGTTCCTGCACACTGCGCAGGTCCGCGCCGTTGTCGAGCAGGTGCGTCGCGAAGCTGTGACGCAGCGTGTGCGGGCTGATCGAGGGGTCGAGCCCGACCTGCTTGAGATACTTGTCGAGCTTGCGTCGGACGCTGCGGCTCGAGAGCCGGCCGCCGTGCTTGTTAACGAAGAGGGCCATGTTCGGAAGCCCGGTCGCGAAGCGCGGCGCGAACTTCGGATCGCCTTTGACCATCTCGATGTAGCGGATGATGGACTGAATCGCGTGCGAGCCCAGCGGCACGATGCGTTCCTTGTTGCCCTTGCCCTTCACGCGCATCGACTCGCCGGGGAGATCAAGGTCGGCCATGTTGAGGCCAACAAGCTCGCTGACTCGGATACCCGTGGAGTAGAGCGTCTCGAGCATCGCACGGTCGCGGCGTCCGAGCACATCGGCCTCGCCGGGTGCTGCGAGAAGGCGCTCGACCTGATCGATCGTAATGGCCTTGGGAAGGCGCTTGCCCTGACGCGGCGTGCGGATCGCGGTCATCGGGTTGCCCCATGCCACGCCTCGGCGGTCGGCCCACTTGTAGAAGGAGCGGAGTGTCGCGATCTTGCGGGCCATGGTCGCCGTGGAGTACTGCTGATCGCCCAGGTGGGTCAGGAACTCGCGGATGACCTCAACGCTGCCGAGGCAGATCGCCTCGGTCGCGGTGCGGGGCTTGAAGGTCCCAAGGATGTCGCCGTTGCCGGGCGTGATCTGCGGCTTGGCGGGCGCGGCCGAGCCCGAGGCTCGTTCGCGCTGGCAGCGATCCATCGCCTCGCGCTCCTGCACGTCTGTCGTCTCGAGGGAGAGCTCGGTCCTGAGCCACTCGACAAACTGGCGCAGATCCGCGCCGTAGCAGCGCGCGGTGTAGGGGCTGAAGTGGCGCTCGTCGGCGAGGTAACGCGTGAACGCCTCGGTGATGGGAAGGATCGACATTCCAACACTCCTGATCTCGGCCGCTGATTTCCCCGCCGGGCCAGCGGCCTCCGGGGATCCTGTGGTGCCTTCGAACGACTCCGGGCTTTCTCGACTATCGGTCCGAAGTGGCACCCTCTGCACCTTCACTTACCCGGACCAACGGCTTTTCCTGCATGGTGTTCCCTCTGCTGCCCTCCTGGGTTGCACGCCCTGGATCCGAACGGGGATTTCCTGAGCCATCGGCCGGAGCACTTGGTCCTGAGGCACCCACCCGGATCCACTCGCTCCGGATGATCTCATCCACCACTCGATACGCGGCAAACTCGCTGTAGAGATCCATGCTTTCGAGATAACGTCTCCAGCCTAAAGCACTTGGGCCATTCTGCCGCCCCTCTCCAAAGGCCTGGACATCAAGCAGGATGGAGTTGTTCTTGGAATCCAGATGCTCTGAGACGAGCGCGAGGGGTCCATCGCTCAAGGAGGCCGGGCCGCGGGCGTCGGTGGTCTGTGTGCTGACGTCGCGGGGTCCGAGCATCGGCCTCTGGCCGAGGGCCGCGCCTGGGCGGGCATAGAGAGCAACGCTGAGTCCGAGGACCGGTGTGTACGGATCCCAGGCCGTGATCGATCCGACCAGCACGCCATCGACGCCGAGGACTTCAGTGAGCTTGCGTGCATCGGCGGGCGAGCGGACGGAGTCCATCTCCAGGGCCCGCATCGCGAGTAGCGTGCGATTGAGGGGCACGCAGCGCACGCCCCTGACTTCTTCAACCGCCGCGACGAGCTTGTCGCCCATGGCTTCGCCGCTGACGGTGGCGACGCCCGACTCGTTGCGCAGCGGCACAACGGCCCACGTCACCTCGCCAGACGCCGCGGCGTAAGGAGCGGCCAGAACTCGCGGCATGACGAGCGGGTCCTGCGGCTTGCTTGCGCACGAGGGCATGATGAAAGCACAGCCCATGAGCGTGCCCGCGAGCGTGAGATGTGAAAAGGGGCGCCCTGATCGGCGCGAACTGTGGGCCTGAGTCTGTCCCGCCAAGTCTGGTCGATGCATGGTGATCACACTCCCGTGGGGAGGTTATCGGCACCCGGGAGGCTTGATCAAAAAACAAGACGGGGCGGCCCAAACGAGCACCGCCCCGTCTCCGTCTTTCAAGGCCGGGGAGCAAGAGCTCCCGGGCTGGATGGTCTCAATTAGAGAGTTCAGCGGGGCTCGATCGGAGCCTGGGACTCCTCGCCGACGTTGGCGACGGGCATCTCGTCGGAGTTTTCGCTGGTGGTGGAAGGTTGGGAGAGATTGCTTGGGTTCTGGTCGGACGTGCGGGTTGGATCGTTGGTCATGAGCATCGCCGCCTTGATCGAGGGGGCGAGGTCGAGAGACCAGATGTTGTCGTGACCGTTTCGTCCGGAGACGAAGTAGAGCCGGCCGCCGCCGCCCCAGGTCGGGCTGAGGTGAGAGCCGTCGGCCTGCGTGAGGCGAACGCGGCCTTCGCCACCGACACTGATCATCCACAGGGACGAGTCACCACTGGCGGTGGATGAGAAGTTGCCAGTGTTGAAGGCGTTGGCTCCGTTGAAGCTGGCGTTGCTGGCGTTGGCCTCGGCGAAGACGATCCAGCCGCCATCGGGGCTCCATGTCGGATTGATGAGGGCCTTGTCGGTGCTGCTTGCGATCTCGGTGGGGTTGCTGGCCTGGCCGTCGGCGTAGTCGATGGTCCAGAGGCCGAAGCTGCGGCGGCCGCGCTCACGACCGAGCTGGAAGAGGATCTTGTCGCTGGCGTTCTCACCCGTGCCGGGCGTTGGGCACCACTTGGGGAGGAGTCCGAAGCCGATGAAGTGCGAGACGGTGGCGTTGCCCGCCTCCGCGACCCACATCTCCCAGCGACCACTCGTGGCTGAGCGCCGGGAGAAGACGAGTTCGGTCCCGTCGGGTGACCAGGAGGGATGGACATCATCGCCGGAGTCGCTGGTGATCTGCACGGCCTGGCCGCCTCTGACTGGCATGACGTAGATGTCCCAGCTTCCGGCACGATTGCTGGCGAAGGCGATGCGCGAGCCATCGGGGGAGAGGGCGGGCATGGCGTCGTCGGCGGGGTCGCTGGTCAGCTGCGTGACGACCTTTGAGTCGGTGCGCTGGCTGTAGATGTCGCTGGTGGCTCGGTGCTGCGTGCTTGCGAAGACGAGGCGAGAGCCGTCCTTGGAGACGCAGGGATCAAAGTCGGCACCCTCTTCGGCGAAGGTCACGCGGCGGACGTTGAGCGTGGTGCCGGGCAGGAAATCGGGCGAACTCGACTGCGACGAGAAGGTAGTGTTCGTGCTTGGAATAGTCGTGTTTGAGAAGGTAGTTCCCGCGGCCGTGGTGGTGGCGGCAGGAGTCTGAGCCGTTGCTTCTGGCGCGACGGCTGGGACGTTCTGCGCCTGCAGCGAGCCGGTGCCGGTGCTGCAGCCAATGAGCGATGCAGGCCCGAGCGAAGCGAAGAAGGCAAGGGCTGCGGCGTTCGCACGAGTGGTGCGGGACGAGTTGAAGTTGCGGCGCATGAAGTGGCTCCCGTGCGGGCCGCGCACGAAGGTGCCAGCCCTGAAGGGTGCCATCGACGATTCAGAAGGCCCGCATCAGCGAAGATCGGCAAGTCGGACCACGTTGCGACGTGGCTGGCGATCTACTCGGTTCAAGACATTGACGTGATCACTCGGCCTGACCACTCGACCTGATCACTCGACCCGATCACTCGGCCTCAACGCGCTCGACCGCGGGGCTTCCGGCCTCGCGAATCCAGCCCGTGTCAGGGCCGCGGCGGTCCTGGCAGGTGCGGAGGTGTGCGGCATACTGCTGGAGGGCACGATCGGTGAATGAGGAGAGAAACTCGGTCTTCGCGCCGGGGTTGAGCCCCAGGACCTCATCGAGCAGGTGCTGGCGATGAGAGGGTGTGCGGGTGAAGTCAGTGCGGGAGCGGCCGGAGCCGATGCTCCAATCGAGGAGTGACTGAACCTTGAGCGAGAGCATGCGCATCGCCTCCGTGCGATCGTCCCGAGGGGGACAAGCGGGGTCGTGGGTGGGGCCAACGTTGTTGCCGCCCTCCGGGCGATGAGCACGCGGCATCCTGCCACGCTCTGGACGCACGCGAACTCGCCCAGAGGTGTGGCTATCGGTCCCACCGGGATCGGGACCACACGCGATAACATGAGCGGACGTTGCCCGAAGTGAGCGGGCGAGGCGACCGGAGTGCCGACCCTTGGTTTCGCTTGGTCGAGTGGAGTGATGAGGCCCCGTCTGGGCGTACGCTGGCTTCGATTGAACGCACTATGAAGAATACCGCCGCTCCAAATCGTTCCGTGCATCCCTATCAGCAGCCATTGGCTGGGGGGCTTGTTCAGATTGGAGTGGGGGAGTCGCCATGGGGTGTGGTGGCGCCGCTGGGCACCGCGGTGGATCCGGCCGCGTGCCGTGGGGTGAACTTGATCGTCTGCGAGCCGCTCTCCGGGCGTGACTCTGAGCTTGGCCTTAAGGATGATGATCTCGATGCTGTGCCGCGGTGGCTCCCATCCGCGCGGGCGGAGGTTGATGCGGCGTTGCTGGAGATCGAGTCGGCCTATCCCGGGGCGAAATTGGTTCTCTGGCCCCACGCGGCGGGAGCGATTTCGGACGCGCCTTCGCTCCGGACGTTTCTGCGGTCGCGGGGGGTTGCGGCAGGTGGACGTTGGCGATTTGTGTACGACGCTTCGGCGCTCCTGACGCCCGGAATGCTCGGAAATGCTGAGGATCACCTTTCGCGATGGAGCGAAGTGCTGCTGACGCATCCGGATCTGGCGGCGGTGGTGGTGTGCGAGCAATCCCCGATGGCGGTCGCGGCGAGCGAGTCGGTGGGGATGAGCGGGGCGGCGTTGATCCAGGGGGGTGCGTTGACTGTTCCGCTGCTGAGATCGCTTGGCGGGCTTGATCCTTCGGTGGCGTTGATCGTTGTTGGTGAACAGGACGGGATTGGGTTGGGCGAGCAGGAGCGACTGCTCGCGGCGGCGGGGCTTTGGTAGAGGCGTACCATTGCTGGCGCGAATTGCGCGCGGTTGTCCATGCCCTTCGGACTCGTTGAATCAGAGAGATCTTCATGCCGCAAGCCACTCCGACGCTCGAGCATCCCATCTTCAAGGTCGTGAAGGACCGCTTCGCTGACCGGCGGTTTCGTGCGACCGAGTTTCGTGGGCAATCGACGCTGATCGTCGAGCCCAAGGATGCTCACGAGGTGCTGGCCTTCCTGAAGGCCGATCCTCGCTGCAACTACGAGTTTCTCAGCGATGTGGCGGGAATTGACTATCTGAACTACCCGGCAAAGACGGTGGGGCGGTTCGCGATTGTCTACAACCTCCTCTGCTTCGAGCGTGATGATCGCTTCTTCGTCAAGGTCTTCCTTGATCCCTCGCTGCCGACCGATGGAATCGTCGCTGACCCGGCGCTCGAGCTTGATTCGGTGACGGACCTGTGGCCCGGCGCGGAATGGCCCGAGCGAGAGGTCTTTGACATGCTCGGGATCAGATTCAGGAATCACCCGGATCTGCGGCGGATCCTGCTCTGGGAGGACTATCCGGGGCATCCGCTGCGGAAGGACTACCCGGTGCGTGGGCGTGGCGAGCGCGAGCAGTATCGCATTGTGAATCGCACGTCGTCGTGAGTGTGTCCGGAGGGGGCACGCTGGTTGCATCCTTGTAACGCCCGGGCAGCGAATCGCTATAAGATCGATTCGGAGATCCCCTGCGCCATGATGAACCAATGCCGCCCTGCCCGACGCTCCGTGTTTGCTGCCTGTGCCGCTGCTGCCACTGCGGCTTTCAGCCTGCGCGGCCTTGCGACCGTGCTCATGGTGCCGGTGATGATGACGCTGGCGTCCTGTGGCGACTCGTTTGATCGGTCCACGCCCGAGGGGACGATCGCGGCGGCAAAGCAGGTGGTGGCGGATGGGCGTGCGGATCGGCTTGGCCGGTTCATTTACGCCGAGAACGAGGACATGCGCCGGCTGATGAACCGGCTGGGCGTCTTCCTTGGCAACGTGCAGAAGCTGGGAGCCACGGTCCAGGAGAAGTTTCCCGAGGAGATCGAGGCGATGCGCCGTGCGGCCGAAGAGGCCGCGGCGCGTGGGGAGACGACGAACATCTTCTCGCAGCTGGCGGGGCAGATGAACCGCGGCAGCCAGAACGCTGCGCGGGGGGGCCGTGGCAATCGGCGAGGCGGGCCGCCGGGCGGGCAGGATTCCGCGCGGATGCGCAACGCATTCGACGCGCTCATGAAGCAGGTGCTCGCGGATCCGTACGCGTGGGCGCGCGAGGTTGAGGGTGCGGCGGATCGCTTCTCGACCGTGACGATCACAGACACGACGGTCGCGCTGCAGTTTGATGGTGAGCCGGTGTTGGCACCCATCGGCATGACGATGCGTCAGGCCGAGGATGGGAAGTGGTACTTCGTGCTGCCCACGAACCTGCCGGGTGTGTCGAACTTCATGCCCAAGACCAAGGAGCAGTACCAGATCTTCGGCGGGCTGATCAAGGTCTTTGATCAGGTCGTGATCGACCTGCGCAACGACGTCGAGAATGGTCGGATCCAGAACCTCGACGGCCTCGCGAGCGCGGCGGGCGAGAAGGCGTTCATCCCGATCGCGATGACGTTCTTCGCGTACACGCGACTGACGGAAGCACAGAGGAAGGAGCGGCAGGCGGCACCGAAGGTGGTTGCGCCGCCGGGGTGAGGCGTTTGGTTCGTGGGGTTGTCGCGTCGGGGTGGCGTTACTTGAACGCAGAGGACGCGGAGAGGAGCGGAGGAAAACGGAGAAGCGCGGAAGAGTGTAACTGATCAATCAGAGTCAAAGGCCTTTGGGTCTAGTTCTCTTCTCTGTCTTCCTTGTCTTGAACCCCTCTGCGACCTCTGCGTACCGCATTTCGATTCTCTCGCTTACTGCGTCACCAGCGGACCCATGTCCGCGGGCATCCATGCTGGCAGGTCCTTGATCGAGTCGCGTGCGGCCTGTGATGTTGGCACGCCCCAGGCTTCGAAGAAGGGGCCGAGGTTCTTGCCGACCTGCCGCGAGAAACGCACCATCCACTGATCTCGCTTCTGCTCCTCCGTGCGCGGCCGCTCTGCATTTGGCAGCTTGCGGTACGTCTCGAAGACGGCCTTGTAAGCTTCCCAGCCGAAGGCCTCGCGGAGCTGCTGGTACATCACGAGCGCGAGGAACGGGTCGCTCTTCCAGTGGTCAAACGAGCGGCCCTTGGCGGCGTGACGCTCGATCATCTTGGCGCGCTGCGCGAGCGCGCCGTGGCCGCTGCCCATCGGCTTCTCGCACGCGGTTTCGAGGATGTACATCGAGAAGAGGTTGACGGTCACCTCGCCGGTGCCGTCGAAAGTCCAGTCGCCGGACTGGTGGTTGTGGCCGAGCTCGTGGTAGAGGCCCCAGGTCCCGGCGCGGAGGTTCTCAACGCTCACCATGTCGGGCGCGGCGTCCAAATGCGTCATGATCGGGTAGCCCGAGTGCATGTAGCCGGCGGAGATCTGGATGTCCGCGACGTAGCGCTCCGCACGCTCGCGCTCGCGTGGCCACTTGGCGAGGTCCGCCGCGGCGTCGGCAACCTGATTCCAGAAGGTCATGACCGCAACGGGATCAGAGAGGTCGCGCACCAGTGCTGAAGGGACTGTCACGATGATCTTGCCAGAGGCAAGCTCGGCCCAGGGGCCGGGTGCTGCGCGAGATGCGGCCCACGCTTCCGGCGTGGTTTTGCCGAGCACGAAGAGTGGCGCGTCCACCGCGCCCTCGATCTTGAATGTGGCTTCGCCGCTGCGGCCGCCGGGAACGTCGATATAGATGAGGCCACCGAAGGGACTGGCGAGGCGCGTGGGGCCTTCGGCCGCGAGCGGCACTCGCATCGCGATGTCCGGCACTCGGTCCCATGTGTCCTTGTGCCAGAGGGTGTCGGTGTGCGAGCCGATGCGTGCGGCGAGGCCCTTGGGTGCCGCGGCAGCGTCACTGGCGATGTGCGTGATCGTGATGATCTCGCCGGGCGCGGCGTAGAGACCGAGGCTGTGCCAGCCCGGCGTTGAGAGTGCAATCGGAGTGCTGCGTGAGATGCGCGGCGCGGATTCGGGCACGCTGCCGGGGAAGGCCGCGGCGGCGGGATGGGCCTTGACGTCCTCGGGCTTCTGATTCTCAAGTCGTGAGAGGTCGTAGGCGAGGAGCGCGCGGGAGAGGCCGTCGGTGCCTCGGACGGGTTTGCCCTGGCGCGGGACGATGTCGGTGCCGCGCTCCTTGAGGAGTGTCGCGAGGCGTGGAAGGAGAATCGTGTCGGTGGGCTGCGCGGTGCGTGCGGCGTTGATGACGGCGGCGCTGGCCTGGGCGCGATCACGCTTGTCGAGCTTCGTGGCCTTGTCGCTGGTGGGAGCCGTGTCCTTCACGAGCGCGTCGAGCGCGGTTGAGGCGTTCATGAGGCCGGAACGCTGTGCAGCGCTCAGGGCGGCGGGATCGAGCGCGTAGCCGTTGGGGGCGGTCTCGTCGGCGATGGCGTCGGTCCATGAGAGACCTGCGCGGGTGAAGGCTCGGTTGAGTGCGTTCTGCGTCATGGGCAGGCCGCCCTTGATCTGCTGCCAGCCCCAGCCGGTCTGCGCGACCACAACACCGCCGCCGCGCTCGATGAACTCCATCACGGCGTCGCCCTGTGCGGGTGAGAGATCTGGCGTGCCGAGGACCAGGAGTGCGACGCCCTCGAGGCCCTTGGCGGTCAGCTCCTCACGCTTCAAGTCCTTGCCATCGCGTGCGAGGGCCTTGGCCCACGGCGCGGCCGCCGCGCTCACGCCTGCGATGGTGCCGGGTCGATCCGCGAGGAGCCACGTGCCCGCGCGGGTCAGGAGCGCCTGAGCGCCGGGGCCGACGGACTCGAGATTGGTGTATCCGCCGTGGCCAGCGGCGACGAAGCGGCCCTTGCCGAGCGTGCCCATCGCGAGGACGGGGACCTTGACGCCACCATCGCCGCTGCCGATGACGAGCGGCACAAGCCCCTCGCCCCAGAGTGCGAGGGAGCCCGGGGAGCCAGTGGCTTCGAAGATCGCGGGCTGCCCGGGCGCGGGGGCGGCGATGTTTGAGGCGGCCGCCGCGATCAGGGGTTCGTCGGCGCGTGCAGCGCTGATGGGAGTCGAAACGATGGCGCCAGCAGCGAAAAGAAGTGCGGCGAGCGGCGTGAGGACGAGATGGCGGAAGTGTGCCTGGTGCTTCTGGATCTTCATCGGTTCACCTTGTGGTGCAGAGATCGTGGGTGGATGAGCCGCCGGGGAGCGCTGGACTTTCGAGATGGAGTTTAACGGGGTGCGGCCACGCGTGTAGAGTTCTGCCATGATGATCATTTCGCCGATGGCCCTCACTTCGAAGTCCAGCCGTGGCATGCTCGCTCCGTCGCTCGCGATCCTGCTGCTGGCTGGCGCGGGAGTGATCGGAGGATGCGCCAGCGCGGGGATCGCGATGCGCGAGACGATGGGTATTCCCAAGCGCGAGCAGCTCGTGGATCGTGTGGGTGACGCGCGTGATGCACAGACCGAGGCCAAGGAGCAGTTCGCTTCGGCGCTCGAAGAGTTCATGGCCGTGACGGGCGCCCAGGGCGGCGATCTCGAAGCGAAGTACAAGTCGTTGAACCGCGAGTTCGAGCGTTCGAAGGATCGTGCGGACGACGTGCGCTCGCGGATCACGTCGGTCGAGACCGTGGCAGAGAAGCTCTTCTCCGAGTGGCGCGTGGAGATGGAGCAGTACAGCAGTGCGAGCCTGCGCAGCAAGGCCGAACGCCAGTACGACGCGACGCGGCGCGAGTATGACTCGCTGATCCAGAAGATGAAGGCCGCCTCCGCGAAGATGGACCCGGTGCTCACGGCGTTCAACGATCAGGTGCTGTATCTCAAGCACAATCTCAACGCTCGCGCGATTGCTTCGCTTCAGGACACGGCCTCGGAGATCCAGAGCGATGTGGCTCGGCTTGTGCAGGAGATGGAAGCATCGATCTCCGAGGCCAACGCCTTTATCGACAGCATGCAGGGCCCGGAAGAGGCCGCGGCGGGGTGAACGGCATCGATCAGCGGTTTACATGCCCAGCCGGTCGGAGGTGCCGCCAGCGCCGCCGATGCCGCTGAGGCCTGCGCTGCCTCGGGCACCGAAGGGCTGGATCGAGAAGCCGAAGCTTGTCTCGCCGGTGATCTCGTTGCGGTTGATGCCGATGCCGAGCATGACGGTCGCGAAGCGGCGGCGGATCTCGATGGCCGTGTTCTGGAGTTCTGAGTTCTCAAGGTCGTAGTCGGTGCCGAAGGCCAGGCCGTACGTCTGCGTGAGCTCGTACGAGGCTCCGAAGAGGAGGTACGTCGAGTCCTGCTCACCCAGTCGGCGCAGGTCGACGCTCGTTGAGAAGCCGGGGAACTGCCGGATCATGAGGCCGACGCTGGTGAGTGCCGTGTCGCCTTCCTCAAGGTCCTGCACCCAGGCGCCCGTGAGGCTCGTCGCGTCGGTCATGCGCAGAGCGGCGTCGGCGACGAAGAAGTCGCCGGGGCTTGAGAGCTCGGGGCGGAAGTCGATCCAGCGGCCGATGGAGCTCTGGCGTTCCGCCTCTTCCGCCGCGACGTAGATGTCGGTGCGGAGTGTCAGGAGATCGACGGAGCGCCAGCGGCCCGGCCCACCACGCTGGGTCTGGAAGACCTGGGTCAGTCCGAAGCGAGCCATGGGGCCATCGACGAGACTCTCAACGCCGTCGTCGTAGATGGGGAGGTCGCTGGAGTCGATGTTGGTGCCCGCGGCCCAGAGTGTCGCGTTCGGCTCGATGATGTGGCGGAGGCGATGGATGTCGAGGATCGGAGCCGCGGCTTCGTCGTAGACACGCTGGAACGTCGAGGAGAGGCGCACGCCCGCAGCGCCCCACGTACGAAGCTCATCGTCCTCTTCGGGCGAGAACTCCTCGAAGTTGTTGTCGTATCCCGTGAAGCGTCCGACGGCGAAGGGCTGGATCTTGACGGGGCCCGCCTCGGTCTGGAGGCTGAGTTCCTGGCGCGTGTCGAGGCGGTAGAGGGGATCCTCCGTGTAGCCGCCCGCGCGAAGCTTGGCGCCGATGCTCTCGCCGGGGCCGATGCCGAAGGCGCGCTGGGAGATCGCATCGAAGGTGTAGCCGCGTTCGCTCGCGGTAATCTCATCAAGGGCGAGGGCGTACCGACCAACGCGGTACTCGCTGGTCCAGGAGACAAGGCCCGGTGCAGTCTCGGGCAGAAGGTCGTCGGCCTGGCGTGCGTAGAAGACCTCGGGGAGCTTGGTCACGCTGTAGCCGCGGCTCTGGAGGAGCCACTGGCTCGCGATGAAGTCGTTGAACGTGCCCGAGGTCTCGACCGAGAGGACGGTGTTCTCATCGAGCCGGCGTGCGAGCAGGCGGTTGTTGAACTCCGTGCGTGTGCGGCCCAGATCGGGGAAGAACGAGTCAACGAAGGTCTCGTCGCTGATGTACGCGAGGTCCGCGGTCATCGTCCACTTTTCATCAAGCTTCCAGCGCTGGTCGCCGAGCAGGATGCCGCGGAAGTCGCCGTCCTGCTCCTTCTTGGTGCCCGGGGGCAGCAGGTCCGAGCCGTCATCGCTGGGCAGGCCATACGCGAGCAGCCCGCCGCGGCTTCCTTCACGGTTCCAGCGGAGGCGCGTGCCGAGTCCCAGGCCCCGACCGGAATAGAAGTCCAGCAGCAGGTCCGCGCGGAGGTCGGGCTGGTTGATGCCCAGGAGCGCCTTGGCGTCGAGCGAGGTGAGGACGGAGAAGCCGTTCTCGGAGCTGTTCTGCAGCCGAATGTCTCGGATGAGGCGCTGCTCGGGATCGCCGGAGTATGTGGGCCACCAGAAGACTGGCACATCCATGCCCCGGAGCGTGATCCCCTCAGCCTCAACGTAGTTGGAGGTCGTGCGCTGGGGTGGATCGTCGCTGTCGATCTCGTCGCGCGGGGTCTCGACATCACGCCGCGTGATGGTGACTGCTGATGCGCCCAGCGCCAGTTCGGGGTCCATGAGCGCGGAGGTTGTGAACTTCGCATCGTCGGCGCGCCACTGTGTGGTGGACTCCTGACGGATCTCCTTCGCGCGCACGTACAGCGGCAGCGCACGCTGTTCGTCATAGACCCAAAAGACCGCGTCGAGCAGCACGGCCTTGTTGGCTCGCAGGTCGTAGAAGACGCGCGGCGCGCGGAGCGTGCTCGTGCCATCGCTGGCCGCGACGTCACCCTCGAGATAGATGCCCCGCACCGAGTCTGCGCCCATCGAAAGGCTCTGCTGGATCTCGCCGGGATCGAGGAAGATCACGGCGCGCTGCGCCGTCATCTGCAGCACGCGGCCATCGTTTGGCGAGAGATACTGGAGCGAGACGCCGCCACTGGCGATGATCGCGTTCTCATCGGGCCCTGAGACAAAGCGAACATCCCGGGGAGAGAGTGCGATCGTTCCGCCGCTGGCGAAGATGGGTGAACCTTGCACGCCGGGTGCGAGCTGCGTTGCGGGCTTGCCTGCGGGCGCGCTGGTAGCGACCGGGCCGGGCTGGCTTGTCGAAGTGGGGGGAGCGAGTTCCTGCTCACCGCTACTGGGCTGAGCCGGCACCGGCGGCACGGGCACCTGCGGTGAGGTCGTGCGTTCGCCGCTCGGTGGTGTGCGCGGTGCGGCGGTGGGGGGCTTGCTGGGTGCAGTTCGCGACGCGGGCGGCTGTGCCTCGCGGGGCGTACGTGTTGCGGGAGTTCCGCGATCAGTTTCGGCGCCAGTTTGCTCGGGCTTTTCAGGTACGACACGCACCACAGGCTCGGGCTTCACTGGCAACGGGCGCGGCGGGCTCTTGGGCCGGAAAATCGGTGCTGGTGGCACCGGTTCATCGACGACATCGCCTCGGCGTTTCGCGAGTGAGCGAGCCAGCGAGGCCGACGCGCGTTCTATGAGTGCGACCGAGGCCTCGTCGCGAGAATCCGGAGCGCCCTCTCGGAAGAGATCAGCCCCCAGTTCCACGCCGTCGGCATCGAGCACGACCGCTCGCACGGGCACGACCTTGCCACGAACACCCGACGCGCTCGCGGGTGCTTCGGGTGCTCCGACCTCTTCGAGGTGGGCGAAGATCTCGATGCCGCGGCCCTGAGGGGTCGTCGTAGGACGCCACCAGAGGACGGCCCGCTTCGCACGCAGCGGCACATCTCCGACGACCATCCGCACATCACCCTCGAGCACGGCACGGTCGAATGTGGTGCCGCCGACTTCCTCACGCCACGTCCGCACGATCTGCCCGCGGGCGCCCACCACGCCTTGCACGGGGCGGAGGTCTGACCACAAGGCCGCTTCGGGCTGGACGGGAGCTTCCGGCGCACGCTGCGACTGGGCCATGGCGCTTCCGCACGCCAGCGTGGCAAGCGTCATCAGTGTCCCGGCGAGGGTGGGGAGGGCGCAACTGCGCCCCGCGTGTGTCATGAGAAGCGGATGCTACGGGGAGTGTGGGCAAGCGTGCAACAAGGCACAGGATGGGTGGGTCGGGACGGAGACCCGTCGAAGGCTGGCACGCTGTCGGATGGCCACCGATCAGACCTGGGCCAGGATGTCGTTCCACGCCATGGCCTGGCCGGGCGGACGCGCCTGGACGAACGAGACCTTGCCCTTGCCGTCCGCAGACTGCTTGATCACCACGGTGCCACGGCTGGAGACGTTGAGGTCAGCCCAGTAAAGCCCGAACCCCTTGCAGACCTCGCGGTGCAGGTCAGAGAGCAGCGTCTGCTTGTACCCTTCCTTCTCCGCCCACGCCTTGTTCGCGGCGAAAGAGTCGCACGAGACCCCCACGACGGTCGCGCCCTTCTCAGACCAGGTCGAGAAGTCGTCGGAGACGCACTTCATCTCCGTTGAGCAGACTCCCGTGAAAGCAAGTGGGTAGAAGGCAAGGACAACGTCGCCCTTCTTCACTGCATCGGAGAGTTTCCACTCCGCCCGGTCCTGGGTCGTGAGCGTGAAGTCAGGAGCGATCTCGCCGACGGCGATTGGCGTGGTGCGGGCTTGGAGGTGGGCGTTCTTCATTTTGCGATTTCCGGAAGGTTCCCTGGCATCCGACAGTTCGGAAGGCGAGGAAGAGCGAGTGAGACACGAATGCGAGTTCGGGCCGCACGACGCGCCCGAGGTGCGATATCCTAGCGAGTCGGCAAGAGCGCCCGCGAGGTCCGCAGGAGGCGGCTCCCGGACGGGATGTCGCTAGGTCGTGCCGCTCGCCAGAGGGATCGCCCGTGCCCACCAATACCAGCACTCAGACCGTCACGCCCATCACGAAGACCACGGAGAAACTTCCGGGCACGATCGAGGAGCGATACTCGCTCGTGCAGTCGAAGATTGCCGAGGCTGCGCGCAAGGCTGGCCGCAAGCCCGCGGACATCATCCTTGCTGCTGTCACGAAGTACGCCGATGCCGATCAGATCCGCAGCCTGCTGCAGCTCGGCCATCGCGACTTCGGCGAGAACCGCGTGCAGGTGCTGATGCAGCACGCCGCGATGGTGGACGAGTTTCTCGCGCGGCAGCGATTGCTCGCCAGCGCCCGCAAGGTGGAGGCCGAGCGTGCCGCACCGACGCTCTTCACGAATCCGAGGCTGCTCGACGCCGCGCCCGCCAACGCCGTCCCGCCCACGGGCGGCGTGCGCTGGCACATGATCGGGCACCTCCAGCGCAACAAGGCTCGCAAGATCATCGACGTCGTCCGCCTCATCCACTCCGTCGACTCGCTGCGTCTGGCCGAGGAACTCCAGGCCATCGCCGTGCGTCGCGATCGAGTGATCGAGGTCCTGCTGCAGGTCAACTGCTCCGGCGAGACCAGCAAGTTCGGCTGCCCCATGCCCGCGGCGATCCCGCTCGCGGAGCAGATTGCCACGATGGTCAACATCCGCCTTCGGGGCGTTATGACCATCGCCGAGCATGTGGAGCAGCAGGCCGACGCGCGTCCGACCTTCGCCCGCTGCCGCGAACTCTTCGAGGAGATGGCGGGCCTTGGCCTCTGTGACGATGGTCGGTTCAACATCCTCTCGATGGGGATGTCGGGCGACTATGAGGCCGCGATCCTGGAAGGTGCAAACATCATCCGTGTCGGATCGGCGATCTTCGGCGACACCGAGCCCGGGGTTGCGATCGTGGAGCAGCCTGAACCCTCAGAGCCGGGTGCTGAGGCTGACCTGTAGAGACCGGGCGAGCTTGCCGGTTCATCCTCGCACATGCCACGTCGAAAGTACACGGCCCCGCCGACTTGGCGGGGCCTCATTTTTATCTCGTTGTGAGCGCGATCGGATTGAATTGCGAGCAGCTACTTCGGAGGCAGCGGCGTGGCGCGGCCGAAGGGGCTGCGAGGGGCTGCGGGTGCCGTCGGTGTGGCGGCCTGCACCACCGCGTGTACCACCGCCGCGGTGACGCTGGCCTGCGGCGGATCCGCCGCGATGACGGCGCTGCTCGGCGAGGTTGCCGGCTGCGTCCGCTGGGCCCGGAGCTGATCGATCGACCGATCGAGCTTGCCAAGAATTCCCTTGACCTGATTGAACGTGCGCTCCGAAGGGCCCATCGCGTACCTCCTTGAAATCCGATCCGACGCACCGCTATCGACGCCGCACCGGTCGCACTTGCTCATCGGGCAGGAACATGAGCCCCTTCGCGGGAGAAAGGTCGGGGTTGTGCCGACTCGACCGTTATCAGGCTCCCGGGGGTCCGTATCCTCTGATGTATGGCCACCCAGAGCCCCAATTTGCCTGCATCGCCGCGAGTCCTCGTGGAGCTTCGGGGTGTCTCGAAGTCCTTCGCGCCTCCGTCTCTTGCGGTGCGGGACCTCTCGATCTCGCTCGGTCGTGATGCGTATGTCGTCGTTGTCGGCCCCTCCGGATGTGGCAAGACGACACTGCTGCGTCTGATCGCGGGGCTCGAGGAGCCGACTGCGGGCTCGGTTCTCATCAATGTCGCTGACGCTGCTGACATTGCCCCGCATGCGCGAGGCGTGGCACTCGCGGCTCAGGGCGCGCCGCTGTATCCGCACCTCACGGTTCGCGAGAACCTTGGCTTCGCGGCACGGGCACGGTCGGTCCTGGAATCGACCGTGCGTGATCGCGTGAGTGCCGTTGCCGATGCGCTGGTGGTGACCGATCTGCTGAACCGTCTCCCGGGCGAGCTCAGCGGCGGGCAGCGTCAACGCGTGGCGCTCGGTCGTGCGCTGGTGCAAGAGGCCTCCATCACGCTCCTGGATGAGCCCCTCGCGGCCCTCGAGCCGGAGTTGCGCGGGCGTGTGCGCGTGCTGCTGCGTGAGCGGCAGCGGGCTACGGCGAGCCTGTTCATTCATGTCACGCACGATCATGAGGAGGCAATCTCCCTCGCCAGCGAGATGGTCGTGATGCACGGCGGCACGATCCGCCAGCACGCGCCCACCAGTGAGATCCTCGAGGCCCCGTCGGATCGCTTCGTAGCCGAGTTTCTCTCCGACCCGCCCCTCAATGTCCTCGAAGGACGAGTGGAGGTCGAGCAGAACCAGAACGTGGCGAGATTCGTGAGCGGGGCCCTTTCGATTCCCCTGTCGCCCATCGAGGCGAGCTTCGCGGTCCGGCTTGCCCAGCTCGGCTCGATCGCGATGACACTCTTTCCCGAGGCAATGGACGTCCAGCCCGTCGGCGTCGACGGCACCAGGCAGAGTGGCACGGATCAAGCGGACGTGTACGGGATGTCGGGCACGGTGATGGACATCACACATCGCGCGGGACGGCTTGTGCTTCACGTTCAGCTTGGCGGCTTGACATTGCGTGCCATCGTCCCCCCGGCCGAGCGAACCCGGTTCGACGTCGGATCACGCATCCGAATCGTGCCCGATGCATCCAATGCTCACTTCTTTGAGTCCGGCCCCACTGGACGCCGAATTCCAGGACGAGCCGCCGAGTGAGCCTGATGCGGGTGCGGGCTTCGTAACGGAATCATGCCCGGATGACGGCCAGAGCCTGATCACGCCATTTCGGAGCCGCGCCTCGACAAAGTGACTGAGATCCGCGAGAATGCACGCATGCCCACCAAACCTGATCATCCAGCATCCGCCGCCAACCGGGCCGAGCCTCGAGCAGCGACCCAGCCTGCACGCCGCCCCACGGCGCGTTCGATGGCACAGGTTGGCGAGCTGCGGGAACTCTTCTGGCACAACGTCGTCCGTGAGTTCCTGACCAACCTCTCAATGCTGCACGCCCAGAAGAGCGCGGGCACGTCAGCATACACAGAGGATCCCCAGGATGATCCGTTCGACGGCCGCCTGGCGATCATCACGACCAACGGCGTCCGCATCGCGATCGGTGCCATCACGCCGATGTTCGCTTGCGGCCTCAATCGCACGCAGGCGGACAAGGAACTCTCGATGGATGTCGAGTGCACCGTCTTTCAGATCGAAACACCCGAGGGCGAGGTCTTCACGCTCCCGGTCCATGAGATCCGCTCATTCCACGCGCTCACCGCGGCCCTCATCGAGCGGATCAAGGCCGCGTCCGGCGAGCGCGAGGATGGCGAAGATGACGAAGGGTCCAAGATGCCATTCGGTTTCGCGGCCTTCACCTCGATGGCCCACTCTCAGCGACAACAGCCGCTGGAGATCTCAACCATCGTCGGGCCCGATCTTGATCAGGCACCCTGAACATGGCGGCCTGAGATCCTTGCCCTCTGAGACGCTTGAAGCCGGCGTTTGAACGGTGTTCGATCGGCTTTGGACCCACGGGGTGTCACCCTGCTCCGCTACTGGCATCCAACATCAGGAAGAAGCGGATCCAACTCGCACCCTGCGTCGAACCCAACCAGAGGTGGTTTGAGACCCCTCGGAGAAACTGACTGATGCGAACGCTCGTAGCCATGCCGGTATTCAACGAGGAGAAGTACGTCCGTGGAGTTCTTGAGCGTGTGCTCTCGATCCACCCCGATGTGCTGATCGTCGACGACGGGTCCAAGGACGCGACTCCTCGGATCCTGCCTGACTATCCGGTGCACCAGATCCGCCATCGCGACAATCTGGGTTATGGCGCGTCGATGCGTGATGCGTTCCGATTCGCGATGGACCGTCGCTTTGACTGGGTCATCACGATGGACTGCGATGAGCAGCACGAGCCCGCCGCGATCCCTCGCTTCATCGAGGCCGCCGAGGCCGCATTCCCCGGCACGGGTCAGGACGACGCGGACATCATCAGCGGGTCACGCTACATGAACGTCAAGGATCGCATCGGTGCTCCGCCCGCGGATCGACGCGCCATCAATGAGACCATCACCGCCGAGATCAACTGCCGCTTCGCGACCCTCCTCGGAACCACGCTGACCGACGCCTTCTGCGGCTTCAAGGCGTACCGCGTGAAGGCACTCCGCTCCATGCGCCCGACCATTCGCGGGTACGCCTTCCCGATGCAGTTCTGGGTGCAGGCCGCGGCCAACCGCCTCCGCGTGCGCGAGCTTCCTGTTCGACTGATCTACAACGACCCCAATCGCACCTTTGGTGCCACGCTCGACGATCCGACGGTGCGTCTCCGCCACTATCGAAAGGTCATGCACCGGGAGATGGAGCGCCAGCAGGCCAAGCTCCCGCGAGCGACACTCATGGGCGTCTGCGAGCCATGGCCCTCGGTTCGCAGCCTGCTGGAACGTCGTCAGTGCAGCACGCGTCCGCTTACCCCAGGCCGAGACGCCGACAGCGCGCACGGCTCGGAGTCGCGACCGGGCGAAGCACGCGACCAGCGTGATCAGCCCGACCAGCGCGAGAAGCACGACGCGCGCAGCCCCTGTGACCCAAGCACCTGCCGCGACTATCGTGCGACGTGACCACTCCGGACCCAGCCGAGAACCCCGCCCCGTCGACCACGTTCCGCCCGGACGCCCACACTTGGGCCGCTCTGGCGACAGAGTTCTACCGCAACCGTGAGGCCCATCGCGGCGGGATCGCCGGTGCGGATTCCTTTGCGAGTGAGCTCGGCCTGCCCTCGGGGCCTCTTGTTTTCAGCGGGCATCAGGCCACGTTCTGGCATCCGGGCATTCTCGCCAAGCTCTTTGCCTCCACTGCGGTCGCTGCGAAGATCGGCTCCGAAGCGAGCGCCGTCTGGCTGGTCGTGGATCAGGACGCCACCGACGCTGCACGAATCGAGCTTCCAGCGACCACGCCCGAAGGTGTGCGATCCAGCGCCGTCCACACGCTCTCGAGCGATCTTCGCGGCAAGATCGTGACGGACGCGACCCCTTCGCTGGCACGTCCGCGCCTTGTTCCGCCCACTTCCGCTGGCATCGCGGCTATCGCAAGTCTCGCGACCTCGACGCGCGGGTCGCTCGAGGCACTCGCTCGCGCGATCGCCAATGCGGACGCCAACGCATCGCAGGCACTGCAGGTCAGCATGGCGACCGAAACGCTGCTGGCACCGGTGTTGGGTCAGGTGCCGCCGACGCGCCGCCTTCTCGCGTCCGAGCTGTCCCGAACCACACTCTTTCGCGAGTTGTGTCGACGCATGCTCGCTGATCCCGCCGCCTGCACGCACGCGTACAACCAGGCCGCGGGCGAACATCCCGATGCGGGGCTGCGTCCGCTGGAGTGTGCGGGGAGCCGTGTTGAGCTGCCACTCTGGAAGCTCGGTTCCGCGAAGCGGGGCACGCCGCGTGAGCGTGTTCTGGCGAGCGAGCTTGAAGCGCTCCTGAGCGCGCCCGACGCTGCGGCCATCCCAACGCTCCTTCCCCGCGCGCTCCTGATGACGGCGCTCGTCCGTCTCGCCGGCGCGTGCCTCTTCATCCACGGACTCGGCGGCGAAAAGTATGACCCGGCGACGGAGCGCTGGCTCGCACTCTGGCTCACCGATGTGCCATCTCTGAAGCTCGCGCCCGCCGTGATCGCGACCGCGAGCCTCTATCTCAAGCAGGATGGATCCCCACCCGCACAGACTCAGCACGCAAGGAACGTCGAGATCCAGCGTCTGCGCCGCGTGCGGTACGACCCGCTGTCCGTGCACAACGAATCGCTCGATCAGGCAAAGCACGCCGCCCTGGCAGAGATCGAAGCCCATCCGCGCCGCAGCCCGCAACGTCGCGCGGCGTACATCCGTCTCACGCACATCATTGAGCAGCACCGCACGGTCCACACTGCTGACGTGCTGCGGGCCGAGGCTGCCCGCCATCAGCTCCTCGCTCGCACGAGCGAGGCGAACATCCCCGACATCGATCCGGCGCTTCGGCGGGACTGGCCATTCTTTCTCTACCCCGCACAGGCCCTGATCAACCTGCGCGATCGCGTCTACAGCGCCATCGGTGCACCCACCCCGTACCATCGCTGATGCGACTCGCACGCCACCACAACCCAATCGCGAGGGTGAAATCTTCCCAATCGTGGTGGTCCGCGCTCGGTGCGTGCGTTGTGTGTGCGGCCCTTGTTCTCCTTGCCACCTCGTGCTCGCGGCCGAGTCCGATGCACGCAGGTGGCCCTCGCATCGTCGCCTTGTCGCCAGCTGTCGCCGTCATCGTGCAGCGGCTGGGCCACGAGAGCCTGATCGTCGGTCGCCACGCGTACGACCTTTCACTTCCGAAGGGCATCCCCATCGCGGGTGATCAGGCTGGCATCGACTATGAAACCCTGATCTCGCTCCAGCCGACGCACGTTCTGACGCAGTGGGGTTCGCGCGAGCTCCCCGAGCGGCTGCGCACGCTCGCGAGCGAGAAGGTCTGGACGCTCTACGACGCGCCACTTCTCGCCCTCGATGACATCCCCGCCGCGACGGCACACATCGACCGCCTCATCAGCCTCGCAACTGTGGGCAACGACTCATCACCGGCGGGCCGCGAGCTCATCGCGAAGATGAACGGCGCCTGGGCCGTTCGAGGTGACTTCAAGAAGGCGGGGCGGGTACTCCTGCTGGCCTCCATCGATCCTCCCGCGGCCTTAGGCCCAGGGTCATTTCATCACCAGATCCTCACGCGCATTGGCGGTACTCCAGCCATCATGACCGGTGCCGCGTACATCGAGCTTGATCGCGAGGACATCCGTGCGATCAACCCCGACGTGATCGTGCTGATCCGGCCAGCGTTCAGCCCGGGTGCCGCGACGCTCAAGTCCGGGCCGCCGCAGAGTGACGAGCCCGACGCGCCCGACACGGCAGACGCCTTGGCCGTGATCGCGCCGATCGCGGACCTGCCCATACGCGCGGCACAGAATCGCCGCATTCATCTCATCACGGATCCACTGGCGCTCACACCCTCACCCTCCATGATCGAGTTTGCCGACGAACTCGCGCGAATCCTCGCGGAGTGGAGCAAGTAGTCGCAGAACCACAGAGACGCATGTGCCGCGCACCAGCAGCCAAGCTCAAAAACAAGGCGAGCGACGCCGATGCGTCGCTCGCCCAAAGGTTCAGTTTCGCGAGCGGTCAGCACGTGAGAGGTTCGGTACGGACCGCCGGGCTACCCAAGGCAAGACGGGCTGGGCGCGTTAACGCGGCGGCACGTCGGTTGGCCAGCCGATCCCCGCGGGTGTCGGCACATTTGCCGATGGCGTGCCTCCAAGGCCAAGGAGGCACCACCCGCCCCAGTGCGACTCCCCGCCATGGACTCTTCGTCCTGTGGCTCCCTCGTGGATTGAGCGCGTTCGTCGAGCAATCAAGGGGCTTGACGCGCATAACAAGGTCGAGGGGAGCGGCCACAAAAAGTTTTGCGTTCGCACCGCAACGATGCGGGCCAGATCACGTACAATGTTCTCGCGAGTCGCCACCCCCGACCCGTCCTGTCACACATTCACATCCACGCACCGGCCACGGGGGGAAGGCTGAGATGGGAAGGCACTAGGCACTTGGCATCAGGCACTAGGGTCGGAAGAAGGCCGCACGAACGCGTGTGCCTTTCCCTAGTGCCAAGTGCCTGGTGCCTAGTGCCTTCCGCCCGGAGATTTCCATGCCAAACGGCAACTGGACCAAGGAAGAGCTGCTTTCACGCCCCATCCAGCACATCGACATCACGAAGTTCGATGCGCGGCCGATCGTCAAGAGCTACCGCGACATGGCGTACTCGAGCCGCACGCTGGCGAACGCCGCGGACATCTACTCGATGATGCTCAAGGACAAGGAGTGCGCCGTGGTGCTGACCCTCGCGGGCAGCCTGATCTCGGCGGGGCTCAAGAAGGCGATCATCACGCTGATTGAGAACAACATGATCGATGCGATCGTGTCGACGGGCGCGAACATCGTCGATCAGGACTTCTTCGAGGGGCTTGGCTTCAAGCACTACATCGCCCCCGGCAGCCCCGAGGCTCCGCCCGTGGACGACATGACGCTGCGGAACTGGATGATCGACCGCATCTACGACACGTACATCGATGAGGATGACCTCCGCGCGTGCGACGCCGCGACGCACGAGATTTTCAATGCGTTTGCACCCGGCGCGTACAGCAGCCGCGAGATCATCGAGGCGATGGGCGCGTACCTGGCCAACTCCCCCAAGCTCGCGAAGAACGAGAGCATCGTCAAGACGTGCTTCCAGAAGCGCGTGCCGATCTTCGTGCCGGCCTTCTCGGATTGCTCGGCGGGCTTTGGCATCGTGCTGCAGCAGACCGAGGCCATCGAGCAGGGCCGCGGGCAGGTTGCGTTCGACAGTGGCAAGGACTTCCGCGAGCTGACGGACATCAAGCTCGCGTGCAAGGACACGGGCCTGCTCATGATGGGCGGCGGCGTTCCCAAGAACTTCGCCCAGGACATCGTCGTCGCGGCGGAGCTGCTGAACGAGCGCAAGGGCGGCAAGGCCCGCGGCGACATCGGCATGCACAAGTACGCGATCCAGATGACCGTCGCCGACTCGCGCGATGGTGCCCTCAGCGGCTCCACGCTCCGCGAGGCGTGCTCGTGGGGCAAGGTCGACATCGTGCACGAGCAGATGGTCTTCGGCGAGATCTCGGCCCTCTTCCCGATCCTCGCCAGCGACGCCTACCACCGCGGCCAGTGGAAGGGGCGCAAGGGCTTCAAGTTCGCGGACCTGTTTGAGAAGGGCGACGGCGTGCCGACGTTTGCGCCGAGCAAGAAGAAGGCCGCGGCGCGGTAAGTCCGGTGCCACCAGTCCGACACTACTCGGATCCGACGGGGTCGAGACTGGTGGTGAAGTGATCGAGGCCAGTTGAATTTGCTCAAACACCACGAGCCGGACCGACCTGGTCCGGCTCGTGGTGTTTTGGGCTTTGGTGTGTCGGCTTCACCACCAGTCGCGCCGCTTTGCGGCGGACTGGTGGCACCGGGGTGTGGTGGTGGTGGGCTGAAGAAAAGAACCGGCGGGGACCGCCGGGCCACCCGAGGCAGATCGCCGCGGGGTGTTTGTGCTCAGCGGGTGCGCCGCCGGCGTGCCATGACGAGCGTGCCCAGGCCGAGGAGGGCCGCCGCGCCCGGCGCGGGGACCTGGTTGATCTGGACGTGCCAGTTGTCGATGCCGCACTCGGTGTTGATGCTGCCGTTGTTGGAGTTGCCGCGCCAGAAGCCCAGTTGCATCACGGTGCCCGAGGCGGAGAAGTCCGGGGAGCCCGCGATGACCATGCCGGTCGAGGGGTCGACCTCCCAGAAGCTCGCGGGGGTGAGGCCGGGCTGTGCGTTGGGCTGCCAGGTGCTGAAGCTGGAGAAGGGCATGATCAAGGCGGCGCTCGTGCGATAGAGGCGTCCGTTCTGGATGATCGCCAGGCCCGAGCCCTGCCCGTTGCCGTTCTGATTCACGAAGTTGATCGAGTCCTCGCTGTAGTCGATGCTGGTGATCGCCCCCTGGCTTGACGGGTCGTAGAAGGCCGTCACGTTCATATGGAAGCCGTGCAGGATGCCCGTGGGCGAGCTGACGGTGAGCTGGTTGCGGATCCGCCGATACTCGTTGGGATTGCCCCCCGTGAGGAACTGCAGACCATTGACACTGCTGCCCGCGGCGTTGGTGTTCAGGGTGGTGGTCAGCGACCAGTCGGCGTTGTTGAAGACGCCATCAAAGAACGTGACGGCGGAGGCATTGCTGGCAAGCCCAGCGGACGCGGCGAGCGTGAGAACGGCGAGCGAGGTGCGGCACATGATCGAATCTCCTTGTGATTCGCCGGCCTCGCCAGCGATCGTGGTGGTGGACGGGAGTGATGCGGAACGGACACCACGACTTCACGCGAGCGCGGGGAACCTTGCAGCATGTGGAGAAAAATCTCTGCACGCACAGTGCGGGAGGCCGCGGCGGTGAGGTGACGGGTCAGGTGCCACCAGTCCGACCCAAAGGGTCGAGACTGGTGGTGAAGTGAACGACACGACTCGAGTCAGTCCAAAAACTACGAGCCGGACCGACCTGGTCCGGCTCGTGTCGTTGTTGGAGTTGGTGGTTCTGTCACCGGTTCTGTCACCACCAGTCTCGACCCTTCGGGTCGGACTGGTGGCACCGTCTGTTCTTTCCCCAGTGCCCAGTCCCTTCCCTTATGGCTTTGCTTTGGCGCTGGCCGCCGCCGCCTTGCAGATGCTGACGAAGTCGGCCGCGTTGAGGGAGGCTCCGCCGACGAGGCCGCCGTCGACGTCGGGCTGCTCGAAGATCTTGCTGGCGATCTCGGGCTTGAGGGAGCCGCCGTAGACGATGCGGGTGTTTTTGGCGATTTCTTCGCCGTAGAGGCGGGCCATGAGGGCGCGGATGTTTTTGTGGGCTTCCTGGGCGTCCTCGGGCGTCGCGGTCTTGCCGGTGCCGATGGCCCAGACGGGCTCGTAGGCGATGATGAGGCGCGACATGAGCGAGCCCGGGACTTCGGCCAGACCCGTGCGCACCTGGCGCGAGGTCACGATGTCCTGATGGCCGGCGGTGCGTTCGTCGAGCGTTTCGCCGACGCAGAAGACGGCGTCGAGGCCGGCCTCAAGGGTGGCGCGCAGCTTCTTGTTGACGAGCTCATCCTTCTCGCCCATGACGTGGCGGCGTTCGGAGTGGCCCACAAGGACCATCTGCGTGCCGCAGTCCTTGAGCATCGCGAGTGAGGCCTCACCCGTGAAGGCGCCGTCGGGCTGGAAGTAGGCGTTCTGCGCACCCAGGCGCACGGAGGAGCCGCGGTCGCGCAGGATCGCGCGGACGGTGAGGAGGTAGGGGAGGGGTGGGAAGACGGCGACGTCGACACCGTCGACGGGGAGGAGGCCGTCGGTGACGCCGCGGGCGAGGTCCGAACCGCTGGTGCGGTTGGTGTTCATCTTCCAGTTGCCGCCGACGAAGGGCTTGCGATCGCTCATAGGGGCCAGAGTACGTCGCTTCGCGGGAAGTTTCAGGGGAGGGGAAGGGACTGGGGATTGGGGGAGGAGGCGGGAAGGCATTTGGCATTCGTGGTTAGGCATTCGTGATGAAGCGTCCGCGAGAATCAACACTGCCGGCAAAAGAACCCTTTCCTGCGAACCACGAATGCCTAATGCCAAATGCCTTCCTGCCCCCCCAGTGCCCAGTCCCACATCCCCAGTCCCTTCCCCTTCATCCCGGCGCCTCGAACTTCCGCAATCGCCGTGAGTTGCGCTCAGTGGCCCGCATCAAGGCCCGATACCTCACACGTGTTCTGATGGGGCGTCATCTCGCGTGCGAGGTGATCACGCTCCTGGAGGCGTCTCATGCGACCCGGCGGCATTGGATCAGGCCTGGCTGGAAGCGCGCTGCGATCCATCGCCGCGAATCGGGCCGCCACGCGCGAGGTCAACACATCGCTGGAGCGGCTCGCGACTGGCAAGCAGATCAACCGCGCGAGCGACGATCCCGCGGGCATGATCGCCGCCGATGGGTTGCGCGTTCAGGAGCGCAAGCTCGAAGCGCAGATCAAGAACGGTCGCTTCGAGCAGATGATGCTGGGAGCCAAGGAAGGCGCGATGAGCGTCGTTGCGGATCAGCTCATCGAGCTTGAATCACTCATCGTTCAGGCCGCGAGCCCCGCGGGCCTTTCGAACGAAGAGAAGCAGGCGATCCAGGATCAGGCCGACAGCCTGCTCCAGAGCATCGACTTCATCGCGAACACAAGCAGCTTCCGCGGCGAGCAGATCCTGACGGGCATGAACCGGCAGAACATGGGCCGCACGGCCGCAACGGTGCAGGGACCAAACGGCGAAGAGGTCGAGTACCTCACGATCGGCGACCTCGGCGCGGGCGGCAAGCTGAACCTGCTCGATGGCGACCTCGAGCTCGCGGCGAAAGTCGCGAAAACAGCACGCGAGAACGCGAACTCGTATCGCGGCGCGATGGGGACGCGCGAGAAGGAAATCGATTCACAGATCAACGTGTGGATGGTCGAGCTCGAGGGTGCCGCCGGCGCACGCTCACAGATCGAAGACGCGGACTACGCGAAGGAAACCGCCGCACTCGTGCGAGGTCAGATTCTGCAGGAGGCCGCACTCTTCACAGCGCAGATGTCCTCATCGCTGCTGCGATCCACGGTGAGCTCGCTCCTCGGCGGCGCCAAGCAAGGCGCGCAAGGCATGATGGCGGCATAAAGCTGCGCCTTGGGTGGCCTGCCTTTGGGTGGCCCGCCACTCCGTGGCGGGTCTCGCCGCGATGAAGCAGCAACACAAGTGACCTGCATTCCTTGGGAAAGTGCGCGTCGTGTCATTTGCTTGCATGTGTAACGTTGAGGTGCCGCGCCCGTACAATCCGTGCGATGCACAACGGCACTGGAGCGGGAACACGGCTCAACGAAACACCCGATCCGCGGCAGGCGCTGCCCCCGGAACTGCGGGAGGCGCTCGATCGTGAGATTGATCCGGGTGAGAGCCTGCGGTGGTGCGGGCAGCCGGATCCGCGGCGGATTTGGATTAGTGTGCTGCCGATCTTTGCCGCGTTTGGGACGTTCATGACGTTCTTTAGTGTTCTCTTGATTTATGCTGGTATCTCCACGTGGATTGCAGCTCGGGGAGCAGCACCCGCGGTTGTCGCGGATGCGAGACAGACCTCCGTTGTCGTTGTCATTGTCGCGGCTCTCCTGCTCGTGGGTGCCTTCTGGATCTGTAGGCAACCGTGGCTCGAGAGGGCCACGGCGCGACGCACTGTCTTCGCAGTGACGAATACGCGGGTGTTCACGCTTGTGCTCTTGAAGGACGGGCGAGTCAATCTCACGGCCTTTGAGCCGGCGCATCCGCTGGCGATCAGCCGCGTCGAGCACAGAGACGGGACGGGGACGATCTCGCTGAATCCTCGGACGCAGACCCCGGGAGGGCCGCGACTGGAGGCTTCATTCGTCCTCGTGGGTGTGCGGGAGCCGCGGGTGGTGGAGCGGCTGATCCGGCAGACGTTTGATCCGCCGGGGGTGAAGTAGGGGCTGGGTGGCCGCTGGGTGTTGGGGGAAGGACCGGTCGGGACGACCGGGCTACCCGAGGCAGGGCCACCCTTGGCAGTGCTACCCAGGCGGGGAAGGCAGAGGCTGGGAAGGCCGGTGCCACAGCGGAGAATTTTGGCGTTGGCGAACCTTTGGGGGCTGGTTGCCGATAATACTGGCCCTTGGCACCTTCATCTGAACAGCGTTCTCCTTCGCAGGCTTCGCCGGGTGGGCAGTCAAGTGGGCCTGCGCGCCCGCTGCACATCGTTCTGCTCAATCAAGCCTTCCATCCGGATGTGGTCGCGACGGCGCAGATGTCCAAGGACCTGGCCGACTCGCTGGCCCGCCGCGGGCATCGCGTCACCGCCGTTGCGTCGCGCTCGATCTATGGCAAGTCCGGCGCCTCGCTCCCCAAGCGGGAGACGATTCCCGTGCCCGGCGCGGCGTTCCCGATCGAGGTGCATCGCGTCGGGGCGAGCATCTTCGGCAAGGGCGGGATCGCGGCCCGGCTCGCGGACTTTGGGCTCTTCTACTTGCTCGCGCTCTTCAAGGTGCTGACGATCCGGCGGTCGGATGTGGTGGTGTCGTTCACGACGCCGCCGTTCATCGCGCTGGTGGGGCTCATGAGCAAGTGGCTGCGCGGCTCGCGCGCGGTCTACTGGGTCATGGACCTCTATCCCGATGTGCCCGTGGCCTGCGGCGTCATGAAGGCCAGCAGCCTGCCGACGCGCTTCTTTGAGTGGCTCAGCCGCTTCATCCTGCGCCAGAGCGACGCGAACGTGGTGCTCGGGCGCTGCATGAAGGACCTGGTGCTCGCGAAGGGAACGCCCGAGGCGAAGGTCTCCCTGATCCCGGTGTGGGCCGACCTGGCGGGCATCGAGCCGGTGGCGCACGAGGGGAATCCGTACCGGACGCAGTGGGCGGCTCAGAACGAAACGATCGTGATGTACTCGGGCAACTTCGGCATCGCGCACGACGCCGCGACGCTCTGCGGCGCGATGGAGCTGCTGCGAGATGAGCCGAACCTGAAGTTCGTCTTCGTCGGCGCGGGCAAGCGCCGGGCCGAGGTGGAGGCGTTCATCAAGGCCAAGGGGCTGACGAACGCATCATGGCACGACTACCAGCCGCGGGAGAAGCTGGGACAGTCCCTCTCCGCGGCGGACATCCACATCATCTCGATCCGCGAGGGGCTCGAGGGGATCATCGTCCCGAGCAAGCTCTTCGGCATCATGGCGGTCGGACGCCCGAGCGTCTTCATCGGGCGCGAGACGTCGGAGATCGCACGCGTCCTCACCGAGACGCAGAGCGGCATCGTGGTGCGAGAGGGTGATCCCGCACCGCTCGCAGAAGCGATCCGGGCGCTGGTTCGCGATCCAGCACGCCGCGCCGCGATGGGGAGCAACGCACGGCGGGGCATCATCGGTGCGTACGACCGGGATACGGCCTGCGGCATGTGGATCAAGCTGCTTGAAGAAGGCACTAGGCACTAGGCACGAGGGCCAAAGCAGAAGTGGCAAAGTGGCAAAGTGAAACCAAAGCCATGTGGCAATTTAGCCATTTGACCATTTAGCAATTTGGCCCCGGCCCCGGCCCCCGCCCCCGGCCCCGCTTACGCCTTGTGCGTCGTCAGCCCACCCGCGTCGTGGTCGCCGGTCTCGGCATACGCCACCGCTGGCTCGCCATCTCCATAGTCCACCACATCAACATCGAGCGGCGTCTCGTGCAGCTGGTACACCGCCATGAAGCGGTCCGCCGCCGCGAGCTTCGCGATGAACATCCAGAGATACCAGGGCTCCGGGATCGAGACAAACGTCCCTTGCTTGAACGACAGGAACGTCAGATAGAGCGCCTGGCCGAAGAGCACCGCCACCGTCGCACGGGCCTGATCATCCGCGGAGAAGGCCGAGAAGAGATCCTTGGAATCCTTCAGCACCATGTACGAGATGAGCGTGAAGATCACAAGCCCGATGATGCCAAGTTCACACAGCATCTCCAGCGGCAGATTGTGGGCATAGGGCACATCGGTCGCGCCCGCGATCTCGCTGAAGGCGTTGGTACCCAGGCCCATCAGCCAGTTGCCGGGGCTTGAGATGTACACCTCGGCCATCTTCCACGCCGTCATGGCGCGCCCGTCGACGATGTCCTGCCAGGTGTCGAGGCTCCATCGCGTCGTCTGGTTCGTGTTCTGACCCAGGAAGAGCTTGAAGGCCGCAAAGGCCATGACCGCAAAGAGGCCGCCGAGCATGCACGTCACGAAGAACTGCTGAACGTTCTTCACGCGCCTTGCAAGCGGGAACATCATGACGCCCGCGAGCACGGCAAGCACCGTCTGCCCTCGCGAGCCCGAAGCGATCGCCATGCCCAGCCCTGCGAAGATCGCCCCGATCCTCAGGAGCAGGATCAGCGTCCCCGCGCGCGTCGGCTTCATCAGCGCGGCGGTGATCATGAGCATGCCGCCCATCGTTCCCATCGCCAGCGGGTTGCCGCGATCAATCTCGATGTTGCCAAGCTGCATCACGTCGAGCGTCAGTCGCCCGGCCCACCACTGCGCCGATGGGTTCGTAAAGAACAGGACCGCGCACGTCACGCCCACCACCAGCGTCGGAACCAGGCTCTTGCGGAACTCATCAAGGCTCGCAACCGCCAGAGGCAGCAGCAGGACCTGCATGATCCAGTACGGATAGCCCTTGGAGATGAGCATCCACGCGTTGGTCGAGCCCGGGCTCCAGAGCGTGCCGATCAGCGCGTAGAAGTACAGAATGACGGTGAGGATGAAGACGCGGTTGCCATAGCCGCGCCACGTGTTTGGATTGCGGGAAATGTTCCCCAGCACCGCCGCGAGCACCGCAAGGAAGATCAGATAGTTGTAGTACGCGGAGTTCTGCGAGAAGACCGCGAGATAGCTCTGGATCAGCTGCTTGGCCGGATACAGCGCAAACACCAGCACAATGGCGAAGCTGGGCCTGAAGAAGCAATAGACAATGCTCGCCAGCGTGGCAAGCAGCATTGCATATCCAAGGGCCTGAGCCATTCCTGCGATCCCTTCTCGAACGCGAGCCAAACCTCGGACCAGACACTCACCCGCCGGTACTCATTCACCGAACTGAGGTAGAACAATCACCGCCGGGCCCGCCTCCCCTCCAGTTCGGCCTGTGTAGATCGGCCAACTCACGCCGCAAGCCTAAGGCAACCTTGCGAGGGGGCCACGCCTCCCTGTGATTGCACGCTCCAGATGGAAGGTACGCGGCGTGACGCCGCCGGTTCGTACGACCTGTCACGTCTGGGGGGCCTGTACGGCCCGTCACGGGCGGGCAGGACAAGCCCCTGTGGCCCCTGTCGCGACCGCTGCCGTCACGCATCGCCCGGCGGGATTCCGATGTCCTCATTCCACAGGTCCGGCCTCGCGGCGATGAACTCCCGCATCATCGCCTCGCACCGCGCGTCTCGCAGGTTCACGACCTTCACGCCCTCCGTGGTCATCCAATCCTCACGCCCCATGAACGTCGAGTTCTCCCCGATCACGACACGCGGGATGCGGTGGAGCACCGCCGTGCCCGAGCACATCGCGCACGGTGAGAGCGTGCTCGCGAGCGTCAGCAGATGCCAGTCACGCCGTCGCCCGGCGTTCCTGATGCACGTCGTCTCGGCGTGCGCCGTCGAGTCGCCCGCCTGCACACGCAGGTTGTGCCCCAAGGCAACGACCACCCCCGAAGCGGTCACCAGTGCCGAACCGATCGGAATACCCCCCTCGTGCAGCGACTTCTCGGCCTGCGCAATCGCGGCCTCCAGTGCCAACCGGTCAACCTCGTCCTGCGACAGCGTGCGGATCAGCGACATGCCATGACGGTATGGGACCGGAGCGACGGAGCGAAAGGGGAGTCTCGCACCGATTCGGAAGCGGCGATTGCTTCGACTGCCCCGGCGACCCCTGAGCGTCGATGCCCCCAGTCTCGGTACGCTTGGAGCATGTCCAACTCCTCCGCCGAGTTTCCCTCCGTCGTCGTCTTCGACCATCCGCTGATCCAGCACAAACTCACGCACCTGCGCGACCACACCACCGGCCACCGCCCCTTCCGCGCTCTCCTTTACCAGATCGCGGGCTTGATGGTGTATGAAGCCACGCGGTCCCTCCCCATCAAGACCATCGACGTGCAAACGCCCGTCGAGTTGACGCACGGCGCGCGCCTCTCCGCGGTCGTGACCGTGGTGCCCGTGCTCCGCAGCGGCCTGGGAATGGCCGAAGGCATTCTCGAAATGATGCCCGAGGCACGCGTGGGACACCTGGGCCTCGCCCGCGATGAGGTCACGCTCCAGCCCCGCGTCTACCTGCGCAAACTCCCTCCCAACCTCGCGGCGGGCCCTGTACTGCTCGTTGATCCGATGCTCGCCACCGGAGGCTCGGCGAGTGAGGCCGTTCGACTGCTGCGCGAGGCCGGCGCGAAGGACCTCCGTATGATCTGCCTCGTCGCGGCACCCGAAGGAATCCGCCGCATGCTGCACGATCATCCGCAGCTCGTCATCTACACCGCCGCGATCGACCGGCAGCTCAATGGGCACGGCTACATCTGCCCCGGCCTCGGCGATGCCGGCGACCGCATGTACGGCACTGTCTGAATCGGGCGATCAAGCAGCGGGCGCACAAGCTGCGGGCGCTCAAGCTACCGCACGCCAGCGACGCCGATCACAGCCACCATGCGGCCCGTCAGCCCCTTCTGCCCACGATGAGAGAAGAATCGTTCCGGCTCGGTCATCGTGCATCCATCGAGAACATCCACCTCCGCGACACCAATCTCACGCAACTCCCGCTTCAGCGCGGCACGAAGATCAACGTGGCCCTTTCCATCCGGGCCGCGCCGCACGATCGCCGCGTCGATCCCAAACCGCGCCTCAAACGCGTCAAGCACTTCAGCACCGACCTCGAACGCAGACATCGAGATGCAAGGCCCAATCGCCGCGACGATCCGCACACCACCCACAGCGTGCATCTCGCGCATCGCACGCACCGCATTCGCCGCAGCGCCGGCAATCACGCCGCGCCAGCCCGCATGAACCGCCGCAACGACTCGCCCATCCTCACTCGCCAGCAGCACGGGCGCACAATCCGCAACGCGCACGCTCGCAAGGATGTTCGCCTGGTCCGTCACGATCGCATCGGCCTTGATGCTCGGCTCCGGGCACGGATCATCGCCCGCCCGCAGTGTCACGACTTCGCCGCCATGCACCTGATGGACCTGTGCCACACGCCGCTCAGGAGTGCCGATCGCGCCCCGCAGGATCTCCCAGTTTCGCTGAATGTTGTGCACAGGATCGCGACGGTCGCCAGTAAGCTCCGACGGATTCCCAAAGTTGAGCGACGCAAAGTGCCCAGCCGAAACGCCGCCATCACGCGTCGAAAAGGCATGGGGCACATGCGACAGCAACGAAGAACGAAGCAGCACAGCCCGCAGGGAGCCGCGACCAACTCCCGCCCGCGTCTCGCTCACGCGCGCTCCCGGCTCCCGCTTCTCGCTTTCCCACTTTCGGCCTTCCAGCATTTTTCGCTTTCCCGCTTTCCCGCTTTCCCGCTTTTCGCTTTTCCTCCCCCCGCCTCGCTTCCTTTAGGAAAACACGGTAGCCTGAATCATGCCCAGCACCCTCGACCTCCCGCCCGCGGCCCCGCCGCCGCCCGCCGATGAAGGCTCGGGCACTTCTCACTTCACGCGCGTCGCGGTCCTCTCCATTCTTGCCGGGCCGATCGCCGCCCTCGTGGTCTACATGCTCCTCGCGCCCGCGGGCCTGACGCCGGAGGGCCGCATCGTCGCGGCCGTCGGCGTTCTCATGATGGTCTGGTGGATCAGCGAAGCCCTTCCCATCGCCGTGACCGGCCTGGTCCCGATGGCGATCATGGCCCCGCTCCTGGGCCTCTCGCGATCGGAGTACACCGCCTTCGCCTCGCCCTACGCGGATCCCATCATCGCCCTCTTTCTCGGCGGAATGCTGCTCGGAAAGGCAATGGAGCGCTGGCAGCTCCATCGCAGGCTCGCACTCGGCGTTATTCACGCGGTCGGCTCCTCGCCCACGCTGCTCGTCGCGGGCTTCCTCATCGCAACCGGATTCCTCTCCCTGTGGGTCTCAAACACGGCCGCGACGGTCATGATGCTCCCCATCGGTGCCAGCGTCGCGATCATCATCGTCACGCGACTCCGCAATAGCACCGATCCACGCGCCGCGACCGTCGCAAGCTCTGTCGGACCCGCACTCGTCCTCGCCATCGCGTACGGAGCCTCCATCGGCGGCGTCGGAACCCTCATCGGCACGCCACCCATCACGCAGTACGCCGGCTTCTCGCGCGAGCGCCTCGGCGTTGAAATCTCGTTCCTCGCGTGGATGAAGCTCGGAATCCCCGTGGTCGCGGTCATGCTCTTTGCCGCGTGGGTTGTCCTTTCACGCATCGCATTCCGCCTTTCCGTCGGCAAGGTCGAGGGCGTGGGCGAGTATCTCGAGAGTGAACGGCGCGCCCTGGGCCGGCTCAGCGTCGGCGAGTGGGGCGTCCTTGGCGTCTTCCTTCTGGCCTGTGCAGGCTGGATGACCTCGTCGTGGACTGGTCTTCCCGATGCCTCCGTCGCGATGCTCGCGGCACTCCTGCTCTTCATCGTGCCCGCGCGTGACGCGCGTGAAGGGGGCAATGCCACGCCACCAACCTGGCGCCCACTCCTCACATGGAAAGAAGCCGCAACGATTCCTTGGGGCGTACTCCTCCTCTTCGGCGGCGGGCTGGCACTTGCCAAAGCCATCGAGACCTACGGCGTCGACGACGCCATCGCGGGCCTCTCCTCCGGACTGGGCGGCATGCCCCTCTTCGTCGTGCTCTTTGCCGTCGCCGCCGTCTCGCTCATCCTGACCGAGTTTGCGAGCAACACCGCTCTCGTCGCCATCGCCCTCCCCATCGGCGCCGCGATGGCGCCCGTCCTCGGCGTCCCCGCGCCGGTCCTCCTCGTCACCATCACGCTCGCGGCCTCACTCGGCTTCGCCATGCCCGCCGGCACCGCACCAAACGCACTCGTCTTCGCCTCGGGCCTCGTCCGAATGCGCGACATGGTCCGAGCCGGCCTCTGGCTCGACGTCGTCGCGGCCTTCTTCGTGCCCGTGGTGGTCTTGCTTGCGATGAAGCTGGGCCTGCTGCCCGGCGGCTGAGAGATCTCGAAGGCTGACCCCGCCTGACTCCATCCTCACATCCCGACGGCCTTGCCCCTCGCCCCGTTCTACCCTCTCCGCATGAACGAGGCCGCAAGCTCTACATCTCCCGCCACACAAGCCAGCACCGACCCGATCGACCCGGTCGATCTCCTTGTCGTCCGCTTCCGAAGCGCCATCGCCCGCGCCTTCCCGCAGGCCCCCGATGCCGATCCGCTCATCACGCCGTGCAAGGATCCCAAAATCGGTGATTTCCAGGCCAACGCCGCGATGGGTCTCGCCAAGCGCGTCGGCCAGAAGCCGCGCGATGTCGCCGCGGCGATCGTCAAGCACCTGGACCTTGGTGATCTTGCCGAGCCAATCACCGAAGCCTCGATCGCAGGCCCCGGCTTCATCAACATCCGTCTGCGTCCCGCAGCCCTCGCGGGCCTGCTCGCTTCGATGGACACCGCCGCGCTCGGCGTGCCGCTCGCCGCCAAGCCCGAACGCATCGTCGTTGATCTCATGGGCGTCAACCTCGCCAAGCAGATGCACGTCGGCCACCTGCGCAGCCCGATCATCGGCGATGCGATCGCGCGGGTCTTTGAGCGCCTCGGCCACACCGTGCTGCGCCAGAACCACGTCGGCGACTGGGGCCTGAACATCGCGATGACCACGGCCCGCATCATGCGCCTCGTGGATCAGGGCAAGCTCAAGCTCGACCAAGTCACGCTCGACGATCTCGACCGCGCGTACAAGGTCGCGCAGGCCGAGTGCCAGCGCGATACGACCGGCCTCGCCGCCGTGCAGCGCTTCGACCTGGGCCCCAAGGCGCAGGCCGAGCTCGAAGAGCAGGTCCTGGGCGCCACCGAAGCCTTCGCCGCGGCACGCCAGACGCTCATCAAGCTCCAGTCAAAGGAGCCCGCAACGCACGCCGTGTGGCAGAAGATCTACGAAGTCACGATGGCCGAGTGCCTCAGCGCGTGCAGTCGCCTCAAGGTCAACGTCACCAGCGAGCACAACGCCGGCGAGAGCAGCTACGCCGAAGAGCTGGCCCCGATGGTTGACGACCTCGTCTCCCGCGGCATCGCCGAGCCAGATCAGGGAGCGCTGATCATCCGCCTCGACACGCCGCCGCAGGACGCCAGTGGCCAAGCGCTCTTCGAGCCCATCAAGGAGCCGTGCCTGGTCCGTAAGACCGACGGCGGCTTCCTCTACGCAACCACCGACATCGCCGCAGTGCGCAGGCGCGTCCAGAAGCTCCGCGCCAACCGCATCATCTACTCGATCGACGCTCGCCAGAACCTGCACATGCGCCAGGTCTTCGCGGCGTCGATCCGCGCGGGCTACGCGACTCATCCTGAGACCCACGCTCCCGCACGCATGGAGCACGCGGCCTTCGGCAGCGTCATGGGCGAGGATGGCCGCCCCTTCAAGACGCGCTCGGGCGATCTCGTCCACCTCGCGCAGCTCATCGACGAAACCATGCAGCGAGCCCTCGCCGCCGTCACCAGCGACGAGCGAGCGGGCGGCCTCTCCGGCGAAGAAGCAAGAAAGGTCGCGGAAGCGGTGGGGGTGGCGGCACTCAAGTACGCCGATCTTGCCAACAACCGGACGCTCGACTACGCCTTCAGCTTTGATCGCATGCTCGCTTTCGAGGGCAACACCGGCCCGTATCTGCTCTACGCGCTCGTGCGCATCCGCAGCATCTTCGCCAAGGGCGCGGCCCAGGGCATCGGTGATTCGTGGAAGCAGGCTCCCTTCGCGGTCGCCGAGCCCGCCGAGAAGGCACTCGCGATGACGCTCCTGAGATATCCGGCCGTGGTTCACAGCGTTGCAGAGTCACTCGAACCACACCGTCTTTGCCAGTACCTTTATGACCTTGCTGGCGCGTTCAGCACGTTCTACGCGAGTTGCCCGGTGCTGATTGCCTCGACGCCGCAGCAACGCGACCAGCGTCTGCGCCTGTGCGACCTCGCCGCCAAGGTCCTCGCGGACGGCCTGACCACCATCGGGATCCCGACCATCAGCCGCATGTAGGCTTCTGGCCGACTCTCTGGATCGGTCGGCTCTGAGTAGGTCGGCTCTCCGAGCCGACTTCTCTCGTAGGTGGCCCGCCGTTTCCCTGCGGTCGTTGTCTCCATAACCCAGAACGCATGCCCGAGTCTGAACCCACATCCTCGCTAAGGGCCTTACTCGCGTGAACGGCGCTGACCACAGAGGTCGGCTCGGAGCGCCGACCTACCCGCGACCCAAAAACAAACCGACCGGTTCCTTTCGGAACCGGTCGGGTGAGTTTCATCAGACTGTCAGGTCACGTGCATGGCACGTGATTGGCAGACTTAGAAGAGGATCGAGGCCTCGGCGCCGAGAACGATCTCGCCGTCCTCGGTGTCGCCGAGGAAGCCGCTGCGGGTCGAACCCTCGAGCAGACCGCCAGCCCCGAAGAGGGGGGTGGTGTCGTTGAAGGCGTAGCCACCGAAGAAGCTGACCTTGAACGCGTGAGACTCGGGGGAGACGTAGTAGGTGACGCCAGCCTCAGCGAAGTGGCAGTCATCATCCGCGCCACCAGCGGCAGCGCTGGAGTCGAAGAAGATGGCGTTCCAGCGAGCGAAGAGCTCGACCTGGTCGGTCACGAAGATACCGCCCTGGAGGATACCACCGAAGAGGTCGGTGTCGGTCGCGCCGCCGGTGTCAATGGTCGAGCCGTAGAAGGCACCGAACGCGTTCCAGCCGCCGCCCTCGATCTGAGCATCGAGGGTGTAGACGAAGATCTGCTGATCGATGGTGCCGCCGGTCTCGCCACCGTCCTGGAAGTGGACACCACCGCCGACGCGGAGGGCCATCTCGGTCTGGCTCTGGAAGCTGGTCTCATCAGAGAAGCGGTTCCAGTCAGAACCCATGGCCTTCACGTCAACGCGGGCCGTGATGGCGTAATCGGACTCAGCGGAGCTGTTGAAGGGGGTGTTGGCCGCAGCAGCGCCGTCGCTGATGGCGCCGGTGACGCGGAACATGTCGGCGGCGTAGGTGCCCCAGATGCCCTGGGTGTAGCCGGGGGCGAAGACCTGGGTGGCGATCGCGCGCTCAACGCCCAGAACGAAGGGGACGTCGATGCCGTAGTCCTGCCAGATCAGCGGAACCTTGGCCTGACCGAAGCCGAGGGAGAACTCGTTACCGAAGTTGTACATGCCCCAGGCATCCTCGAGCGCGAAGCCCGAGTCACCCGCCTGACCATCGTTGGTCAGCTGGATCTTGTACTGGAAGTCCTTGCTCCAGATGTTGCCCATGAACCGCAGACGGGTGAAGCCCGTGCCGAAGCCCTGGGTGAAGTCCTCGTTGTCGCCAACGCTGGCGTCATCGCGGAAGGACATGTTGTAGCGGAACTCGGTGTCGCCACCGATCTGCAGGGTGTTGTTCCCCGTGCCGTCACCGATGAAGAAACTACCGGTCTCGCTCGACCAGCCGGCATTGCCAGCCTGGGCGAGGAGGCTGGAGCGGTTGCCCGCGTCGGCCAGGAGTTCGGCCTGGTAGGCGCGATCCTGATCCATGCCAGCGTTCTGAGCCATGGCCGAGCTGGTAAGCGCGGCGCCCGCAACGAACAGAAGAGCCTGAGTCCGAGTCATCTATTCAACTCCTTGTGTTGAACCCGATCCGACAATCTTTTCGGGCCGCTGCGGATGACCCGCCCGCCGACGCCCACTAGGGAGAGCCACGAGGCCTCCCTTGCACGCTAGTCTTCGCCGACAAGAGGATCGTTCCCTGATCCAACTTCCCGACACCGAGCACTCCGCCCGGTTCCAGTGTGAGCGATCCTCGCTCACGAGTGCCTTCGTCCGGATACCCGGACCGAAGGAGCGGACTATACGCCCCTCGGCTAGCAGACGCAAACCACCGCTGGTAGAAATTTCGGCTCGTGTTTCCGGACCTCGACAACTTTCCCCCAAATTCCTGAGATCCGGCACCGCTTTCTTTTCACGAAACATGAGCGCGTTTTCACTCCGGGCGACTTGCCGACGCTGCTAACCTTCCCCGCACTTTACGTGAAGAGGCACTCAGTCGCTTCTTCTAAGTCAATGACGGTAGCTAGCTTACGGAGTACGACCATGACCCAGCGCAAGCACATTCTGGTGGTCGATGACGAGCGTGACCTGGCCGAGTTGCTCTCGTATAACCTCAAAAGGGCGGGGTACGAAGTGACAACCGTTCATTCTGGGCGTGCCGCTCTCGATGCGGTCTCAACCGCCAATCCCGACCTGATTGTTCTCGATGTCATGCTGCCGGAGCTGTCGGGTACCGAAGTTGCCAGCCGAATTCGCTCCAATCCGGCGACTGCGAGCGTTCCGATCGTGATGCTCACGGCCAAGGGCGAAGAGGTCGATCAGATCGTCGGCCTCACGGTTGGCGCGGACGACTACATCCCAAAGCCCTTCTCCATGAAGGTTCTCCTCGCGCGCATCGAGGCTGTGCTGCGCCGCGCTGGCCGCGTCAGTGTCGAGCAGCGCCTCATCACGCTCGGGCCCATTGAGATCAACCTCGAGATGCACGAGGTCTACACCAACGGGGAGTCGATCAAGCTCACGCTCACCGAGTTCCGACTTCTCGCGGCATTGGTCCAGGCCAACGGCCGCGTCCTGACGAGGCAGGCGCTCATGGCTCGCGCCATGGGGCCGGGCGTCACCGTCACCGAGCGCACCATCGACGTGCACATCACCAGCATCCGCAAGAAGCTTGATCGACAGGCCGGGATGATCAAGACCGTCCGAGGTGTGGGTTACCGGGCCACGCCCGAGCCCGCCGATGCGAGCGAGTCGGAGACCGAGAGCGAGGCGGTCTCGAACTAAGCCTCGATCTTTGCCTCCTCTCTTATGGACTCGGCTCTCATGGACTCTGCCCGAAGGACAGGTGGGTCCATTGAGTCGCAGACGTATGGCCCAGTTGGCCAGGTGTGCGTGGCCTGGGCGGGTCTTCCACTTCAATCTTGGGTTAGGATCGCGGCATGTCAGGCGTGAACAGAATGGTCCGCAAGCTCCTCTCATCTCCCGACACGCTGAACCTGTTGCTGGTCTGGCTGCCGGTGGCCGGGCTTGGAGTGGGGCTCGCGCTGGACCTGGATCGAGCGTTGCTCATGAGCATCACGGCCCTCGCCGCGGCGGCCGCGATGTGGGCGCTGGTGCGATCGGTCGTGCTGCGAAGGGCCGAACGGCAGGGTGACCTCGACGCTGTCGTGAGCGAGTCATGGACTTCGATGGTCGGGCGACAGGACCCCGATGGTGGCGATGAACGCGAGACCGATGCGATCTCACGATCGACCGGTTCTCTGCTGCGGCTTCGCTCGGTCGTGACCCGCCGCCTGGATGACCTGGCCCGCGAGCGTGAAAACCTGCAGGCCATTTTGAACGCGAGCCAGAGCCCGATCACCGTCACCAACTCGGCCGGTGACGTCATCCTCGCGAACCGCGCTTCGGAGGTCTTCTTTGAAAGGCCGCTGACGCAGCTCCTGGGCCGACCGATCGAGGATCTCTTCACGCAGGCGGAGCTGCTGGGTCAGCACGCCGCGGCACTCAAGGGCCAGGTGCGTGTCGGGCAGGTGCGGCTGCCCCGGGCCGACGGCATCCGAGTCTTTCAGGTGCACACCGCGCCTGTCTCGCTGGCGTTTGGAGTGGCGTCGCAGCTGAAACAAACGGCAAACGGAGCCTCGCTGCGGGCCCCGGAGACGGGTGTCTTTCTCTCGCTGCGCGATGTGACAGAACTCGCGACGGCGGTACAGCTCAAGACCGATTTCGTTGCCAATGCGAGCCACGAGCTCCGAACGCCGCTCTCTTCGATCCGGGCCGCGGTCGAGACGCTTGCCGACGGCGCGTGGGACGATGGTCCAATGCGGGCGCGACTCGCGCAGATGATCGCAACCAACGTCGACCGCCTTGAGGACATCGTCAGAGACCTGCTCGATCTCTCCCGCCTCGAGAGCCCGGATGTCGAGCCCCAGTTGAGCGACGTGCGGATCAGCGAGATCAGCGCGGCACTCAGCGAGATCTTCGAGGGTGTGTGCACCGAGCGCAAGCTGAAGCTCGAGTTTGAGGCCGCGCCCGAGATGGATCGGCTGCACACCGATGGAAGGTTGCTGCTGCTGATCCTGAAGAACCTGGTCGACAATGCGACCAAGTTCGCGTACGAGGGAACAGCGGTGCGGGTGGTGGGTGAGATCATCCCGATCGAGCCGGGCCGGCGCGGGCGCGAGGGGGCTCGGTTCATCGTGTCGGATCGGGGCGTGGGCATCCCGATCGGGCTCCAGTCACGCGTCTTTGAGAGGTTCTATCAGGTCGATCCCGCGCGAACCGGCACCGCACACCGGCGCGGCACCGGGCTCGGCCTCGCGATCGTCAAGCACGCCGTCAAGGTCATGGGCGGGACGATTGGCGTTGAATCTGTCTGGAAGCAGGGAACGACGATCACCGTAGAGCTCCCGGGATGTGTCGGCGGCCCCGCGGCCTGACGTGAAGATCAGCGCGATGCGATCGTGCTTTGTCGTTTGCGATTCAGTCGTCTGCGACTCATCTGATCGGTGCAACGCGCACGCCAGCGAGCTGGTTCAGCCTTCGCGTCACGCTCTCAAGCAGTGCCTTCTCGCGCTTGGCATCACCAAACGCGCTGACGCTGGCTCTGAGCTCGAGCTCGACGGGTTCGTTGCGGCTGCTGATGCCAGCGCGCCGGACCTCAAGCCAGACGGGCTCGTCGGTCACGGTCCGGAGTTCGTACCGCCGCACCACGTGCGGATCACGCGGGTAGCGGATCATCTTGACGACGGCCATCTCGTGCCTGCCGACCGCGACCTCAACGGCGGCGTCGATGTCGTTCTCGTCGGCGGTCGTGGCGCTGCGCGAGGCGTTGAGCGGAACATCGAAGTCTGCCGGATGCTTGGCGCAGGAGTTCGCGAAGAGCGCGCAAGACGCGATGGTGAGTGCCGCGGCGTGCGAGGTTCGGCTCAGGCGGGAGCGACGCGGCGCGGGGACGCGAGTGCTGGCGCCCAAGCCTGCAGCAGCGCCTGTCACCAGCAACGAGTCCGCGTCGTTCACAGCTCGCGCGACACTCATCACTCAATCCCTGGCGCGACACCCGCGCGGGCTCGAGCGCCGATGTCGGCGAGCTTTCGAAGATATTCAACGACGACGATCACGAACGTGGCATGGCTCCACGTCAGGGGCGAGACTGAGATGGGCTCGCCCGTGTAGGGGTGGAACTGCTCGGCCAGAACGCCGCTCCGGTCGGCGCGCTTGACGCACCACTGCAGCAGGTCGAGGGCTTCCTGCATCTCCTCGCGCGACTTGGCGCGCTGGATGATGAACTGGGCGCGCCACAGCGTGCAGATGATCCATGGGTTGCCGGGGACGAGCTGGATGTTGTCGCGTTCGACCTGGTGGTAGTAGTCGTGCTCGTAGCGGGCGTAGCCGCCGACATCGGTCTTGATTCCGATGCGCTGCTTCGCCGCGGCCATGTCGGCCTCGACCATCGGGTCAAAGGGAGAGATGCCAGCAAACTCAAAGACGGAGTAGTTCGCGGCGTCACACGTCATATCGAGTTTGTACGTGCCGTCGGGGAGGAGCCGGCAGTTTCGCGCGAATCGGTTCTGCTCGGGGTTCCAGAGATGGCGGCGCATCGCGGTGGTCATGCGCTCGGCGCCTTCCCTGAACTGGCTCGCGAGGCTGTGCTCGCCGAAGTCCTCGGAGAAGGCCGCGGCGGCGCGGAGTGCGCCGATGGTGGTCGCGACGGTGAAGGTGTGCACGCCGCGCCGCTCTTCCCAGAGGTCCCATGACGGGAGTGGGAGGCCATTCTGATCGCGGTACTTGAGCGTCCACTGCGCCGGGCGCACGACGAGCTGGTTGAAGAGGGGCTTGACGAACTCAACGTCGCGGAAGGCCTCGAAGTGCTTGCGCAGGGCCCAGATCACAAGGCTCGTCTCATCCTGCTGGATCGGGAGGACGCGCTGGCCCTCGATCATCCAGGGGTGCCAGCTGCTGGCGAGCTCGCCCGCGGGCGTGTACTTGTGGAGGAAGTAGCTCTCGCCCTTCAAACACTTGGAGCAGTAGCGGAAGAAGTTACGCGAAAGCTCAGACTGGCCTGCGAGGATAAGCGCGTACGCGACGAGCGCGCCATCGCGTGGCCAGCAGTAGGAGTAGTGGTCGCCGCCGAACTGCGTGATGTCGCTGTCGTTGGCTGCGATGATGGCGCCGCCGTTGTCGATCTGCGTGCGCAGCACGAGCTGGCTGCGCCGGAAGAGGTCGCCGACTTCGGGCGGGAGCTGGCTGAGATCGTGGCGTTCCTTGGTGACCCAGAGTTTCCAGTACGCGTTGGTGCGCTCGATCATGCGATCGGCGCCGATCTCGAGGGTGCGCTGGTTGAGGGCCTTGACCTCGCTGTAGCTTTTGCCGCAGGCGAGCCAGAGTGTGACGTACGCGTGGCCGTTGGCGGGTACCTGGAGGTTAAAGCCGATCGTGGCGTCGACCGAGCCCTGGCTGATGGCGTTGCGGCCGAGCTGGCCGTCTTCTGCGTCGCGCCATGTGCCCTCGGCGCCGCGGACGCGTTTGGTGCCGATGGCCCAGTTGTCGATGCCGCACTTGTTCTCGTCGCAGGCGTTGAAGAGGAAGTAGGCGTCGTCCTTATAGACGACGACGCTGGAGGTTGCGGGGTCGTAGTTGGCGGTGTCGCCGACGGGCGAGCCCCGGACCGAGAGGTCCCAGTGGCAAAACAGACGCACGTCGCGGTCGCGACCGGCAAGGTCGCGGACGACGGCGCGCCGGACATAGAGGGGCTCATGGAAATCGACGGCGTCGTTGCAGGTGATCTCGAGCGCGAGGCCCGGGTGGCGCAGCACGACTTCGGTCACGAGCGTGTCGGGGCGGTACTTGAGCGAACGCTCCCAGCCGGGCTCTTCGATCCACGCGAACTTGCCATCGGCCCAGACGCCGAAGCGCTGCACGTGCCCGTCGGTGTGATTGAAGCGGCCAACGTTGGGATAGAAGATGTCGCGGATGCGATAGAGGCGATCAAACGTGATCAGAAGGTCGCCGTTTCCCACGGGGATATCGCGCGGCATGAGGTCTCCAAGGGTCGAGGGCGTCGGGCGTGCGTTGGACGGGAGTGGCGGCCCGGATCGCGGGGTCGACTCCCGAGCCCTTCAGAATAGTCTGAGATGGGGCCGGGTCTAGTTGGGCGTCTGGCGTGAGCCCCTGTTGCTTGGGTCTGGAGATCGTTGGTGCCCGGCTCGGTCAGCCGAGCTTGCCCGCCAGCATCGCCTCGGCCAGCGCATCCTCGGCACCGCGCTGATCCGGCGGTAGCGCGACCGGCTTGGCCCGCTTGGCGGGATCGCCCAGATGCGTGATCCTCAGGCCGAAGTTCTCGCCAACCTTGACCGCGACGCCAACGCCAACGGGCCGGTTGTTGACGAGCAGATCGAGCTCGCTCTCGGCGTTCTTGGGAAGCTCGATGATGTGTCCGGGCGCAAGCTCGAGCACCTCGCTCACACGCATGGATCGCTCCGCCAGGCGCACGATCACTGGCACCTCCAGCGCGAGGGCCTGGGACTGGTTCTGCTCTGTCGCGGCGGCGGTTGTGGCTCGTCCCATCAGATCCCCTATCGGCAAGGCCGGCGCGTCGGTTGAGGCATGCGGTGCGCGATGGGCGCAATGCGTGCGTATTCGGAGCGCGGCTCCTCTATCTGGAGAGGAGTGAGCAAGGGGTGTGCCTGCTGGGAGTGGGATTTGCGGATGGGGGTGATTGGGGCGTCGGGCTCTCCACCAGTCTCCCCGCTTTGCGGGTGACTTGGTGGCACCTGGACTTGGTGCGTCGGTTTACTCGTAGCGGCCGACGATGAGCGTGACGTTGTGGCCACCGAAGCCGAACGTGTTGTTCATCGCGTACTTCATGCGGCGTTCGCGGGCGTGGTGGGGGACGAGGTCGATGTCGAAGTTCTCATCGGGCTTGTCGAGATTCACGGTGGGGGCGATGATGCCGTCGCGAACCGCGTGGATGCAGGCGATCATCTCGACCGCGCCGCTGGCCCCCAGCGAGTGACCATGGACGCTCTTGGTGGAGCTCATCAGCAGGCGGCCGTTCCTGCTCTTTCGGGCGTGGTCGCCGAAGAGTGCGGTGACGGCGGCGACCTCGGCCTTGTCCCCTAGCGGCGTGCTGGTGCCGTGGGCGTTGATGTACTCGATATCGGTGGCGTTGAGGCGTGCGTCGGCGAGGGCCATCTTCATGGAGCGAAGTGCGCCGCCGCCGGCCTCGTCGGGGGCTGTGATGTGCGAGGCGTCGCAGGAGTTTCCAAAGCCCAGGAGCTCGGCATAGATCGTGGCGCCGCGCTTCTTGGCGTGCTCCTCGGTCTCCAGGACCATGACGGCGGCACCTTCCGAAAGGACAAAGCCGTCACGATCCTGATCGAAGGGGCGGCTTGCCTTCTCGGGCGAGTCGTTGCGTGTGGAGAGGGCCCGCATCACCATGAAGGCACCGATGCAGAGGGGCGTGCACGCGGCCTCGGCGCCGCCGGCGAGCATGACGTCGGCCAGGCCTCGCTTGAGATAGTTGATGGCGTCGCCGATGGCGTGCCCGGAGCTGGCGCAGGCGGTGGCATGGCAGGAGGCGGGGCCCTGCAGGCCGAATTTGATGGAGATGTTGCCCGCGGCGGCGTTGGGCATCAGCCGCGGAACGGTGAAGGGGTTGATGCGGTCGGGACCCTTGTCCCGCATCACATTAACGCCTTCCTCGATGGTCTTGATGCCGCCGATTCCGGCCCCGACAACGACGCCGCAGCGTTCGGGATTCTCTTTGGAGATGTCAAAGCCGGAGTGCTTGACGGCCTCGCAGGCCGCGGCGACTCCGAGCTGGCTGAACCTGTCGAGGCGCTTGGCCTCGCGATGCTCCATGGTCAGGAGCGGATCAAACTTCTTGGCCTGCCCACCAATGCGGACGGACCAGCGGGCGGGATCGAAGGCCGCGAAGTCCTCACCCTCGATGGCTGAGATGCCGCTGCGGCCTTCGCGCATGCCTTCCCAGGTGGTAGCGGCATCCAGGCCAAGGTTGGTGATGGCACCCATGCCGGTGATGACGATGCGCGGGCCGGAGTTGGGGGTTGGCATGGGAGAAGATCCGTCCGTAAGTGGGCTCCGCGCAACGAGATCAAGGTCCGAACGCCCGCTTGAGGGCGGGTTGGTACGGAGATCGTTGGGTCCATTGTCGGCCACAGGCCCTGTGGCCCGGGGAAGAGCGGGCAATCAGGTCGGAGTGGGGGGAGGGGGAGGAGGTGAGAGGTTAGTGATTGCCGCGATGCTGCTTGATGAAGTCGACCGCGTCACCGACGGTCTTGATCTTCTCGGCCTGCTCATCGGGGATGTCGGTCTCGAAGACTTCCTCAAGCTCCATGACAAGCTCGACCTGGTCGAGGCTGTCGGCGTTGAGGTCGTCGACGAAGCTCGAGGTACGGGTGATCTTGCTCTTGTCATGCCCCATCTGGGTCGCGACGATGTCGATCACTTTTGCCTCAATCTCTTGCTCGGTCACGCGTCGATCTCCGTGGTGGGGCGGCTTGGCCGCTGTTGCTTGACTCCTGGTCGCGACTTGTCGGCGCCAGGGAGTCCCGAACTGTGGGTCGAATCCCTACGAGGCCGTCGGCCCAGAGGGCCGGGGCTAGGAGAGATTATACGCCACTGATCGCTCAGATCCGAGCCTGAGGAGAATCGGGCGGCATGGTTGCCTGTTGGTTGGGCGGCAGGGGTTGCGCGACGGCGTCCCCGAGGGTCCGAGTTTGACCCCAATCTCGCATTCGGACCCACCCAACCCGGTACAGGTGTGCGTTCTTGCGGCGGGAGCGAGGAATTGTGGAACAGCGGCTTGACCTGAGCGCAGAGGAAGACGATTCGAGGCCCCGCAGGGACGAGGTCTTTACGTCTGGCACGAACCGCGCAAGGAGGCCGGTCGGGCGGAACGGAAGGGCCGAATCCCGCCCGGTGCTGCGTTGGCACGCCGGCAGAGACAGCAAGGGGCCAGACATGGGCACGATGCCGCGGGAACCGGAAGCTTTTGCCGAGACAGTGGCGATGATGCTTCGCAAGCGTCACCCGGACTTTTCGGTTGATCTCGTGGCACCCCGCGAGCTGATCGTGAACGGTCGGCGGCTGGACCTTGAGAACCTGTACCGGATGGTGAACCACGAGCCCAGCCGCGGGCTGGAGATTGTGGAGCACTATCTCGAGCAGCTCTTCGCGGGCGACGCGATGCAGGTGATGTCGATGTCGCTGGACTTTGCCAGGCCCCGCATCATGCCTCGGATCCAGCCCGAGACGATCTTCTCGCACCTCTCTCGCGAGCAGGTGGCGCACGTTCCTTACGTCAACGACACGGTGATCGTGTTCGTGACGGACCTGCCGCAGATGACGGTCTCGATCACGACCGAGCAGCTGGTCCGCTGGAAGATCAGCGTGGACGACTGCGAGGAGATCGCCAGGACCAACCTCGAGGAGTACGCGCCGGACCTTGAGGTGCAGTTCGTGGAGTCCAAGGAGGGCGGGCGCGCGGCGATCCTGAACCAGCACGATGGGTACGACGCCGCGCGGCTGATGCTGTCTGGCCTGTATGACCGCCTGGCGCCGCACCTCTCGGGTAACTTCTACGTGGCGGTGCCGGCCCGCGACATGTTTGTCGCGTTCACGAGCGGGCCCGATCCGTTCCTGAAGCGCCTGCGCGACCGTGTCGAGCATGACTATCGCCGCTTGCCGTACCCGATCACGTCTGACTTCTTCTACGTGACACGCGATGGCGTCTGCGGCACGCGGGAGGAGCACGCTCAGCGCGGTGAGGCGGCGTGAGCGGGGGGAGCCAAATGGCTAAATGGTCAAATGGCCAAAGGTCTAAATGGTGAAGGTGTCTTGTGCTTGGTGGTTCTTGCTTCGCCACTTGAGCACTCGGCCACTCTGCCACTCCGTCACTTCTACGGCTTCCCACCGTCCATCGCGTCGAGCTGGGTCAGCACGGCGCTGATGGTGGCGTTGAGCGTGGGTGGGAGCGGGTCGAGAGATTCCCGTGCGGTTTTGGCGAGTGCGCGGGCCGCGTCGCGGCCTTGCTTCGTGCTCGCGGTCCAGGGCTCTGGCTCGGCGCCGCCGTGGGGCGGGAACCATTCCTCGGGTCGGTAGTCGAAGATGGACTCGACGGCGGCGATGCGCAGCTCACGCGGCAGCGCGGCGTCCTTTGACAGGCGCTCGACGAGGGCGACGTTCGCCGGCTGCGTGCGCCACTGCAGCACGTAGATGTGGAACCAGTCGATCCGGCGCCAGAGCTCGTACGCGGGGTCCTTGCTCATGCCTTCGAGCAGGGCGGCGGATTCGGTGGTCGCGTTCTTTGCCAGCGCGATCGCGACGAGCTCGATGTGGGTCCCCTTCGCGCTCGAGTGGGACTTCCAGAAGGCAATTACCTCCGGCGTGGGCGGTCGGCAGACGGCCGAGGCCTGGATCAGAAGGTCGATGCGATGCTCGTGGGCGAGGAATGGCTCGCTCGTCGTGAGGGCCGAGATCGTCGCCGCGGCGGGCGCGGAGGTGTTCTTCCCGAGACGGTCCATGATGCTGGCGATCTTGAGGACGTGGCGCGGCTTGCGGTAGTCCTCGGCGCTGTCGAGGCGTGAGAGGATCGCGGGGCTCTTGAGGCTGGAGCGCAGGGCCGCGTGATCGGCCTCGATCAGGCTCTGGGCCAGATGCTTGCCAGCCATGCAGATCTCGCCGCTGGTGCGGGCTGGATCCTGGGCCACGTCCCGTGGGTCGCCGTCGAGTGGCATGTCCAAGTTGCTCCTTGCGTTCGATGCGGGACGGATCTGGGCGATCGGTCGACGAGACTCAGCGGACGAGTGGCGAGTGGCGGATGGCCTTGGCCTGGATGATGTCGAAGTCCATCTTGTTGTTGACGGCCGAGTAGTACATGATGTTCTCGTTGATGGGGTGGGCCATGCCGTCGAAATAGGCGGGGTTGGTTCCGTCTTCCTTCTTGCCGCGATGGCCAAGTCCCATGCAGTGCGCGACCTCATGGGCGATGGTGCTGCCCATGCGGGCGGAGGTGCGGTGGCCGTTCTCGGCGATGATCATGGTGAAGACGTTGTTGGGCCTGCCCGCACGGCGGAGGTTGTAGCAGGTGATCGAGTTGCTGCCGGCGGTGCCGTCGGGTGGCACGCCGCTGGGTGTGGCCCATGACGTGCTCGGAGTGCCGTCGTCGGACTGGGTGGTGGCGTTGCCACCAAAGTCGCACGCCGCGCCGGTGATGCTGCCGGGGGCGTACGAGACCATGTAGACGAAGTTCATGACGTTGGGTCGTGCGTTGATGCAGGGCGTGAGCGAGCCCGACGGGACGTTCGTGATGTAGCTCGCGGGCGTGGTGGCGCGGAAGACTCCGGTCTGGCTCGTGGAACTGATGTTGGCCGCGGGAACGTCATCGGGCAGCCAACCCGTGTCGGTGTTGGTCTCGAGACGCAGCAGCACGCCCATCTGCCAGAGGTAGCGGTTCGCGCAGTTCAGATGCTCGAGGACGATCTCAGGCGTGGCGGTGTTGGCGACCGGGGTATCGCCCGCGGTCGTCAGCAGCGTGGCGCGGCAGGGGACATAGACGAGTGGTGCGACGAGTGCGCGGATGGCCGCGGCGATCGTGTCATTGTGGAAGAGCTGCAGGAGCACCTCGCCACGCCGGGTTCCGTGGACCTTCACGGTTCGCCCGGTGCTCGACCCGAAGATCGTGGCCTGGCCGCCCAGGCTGCGGACCTCCCATCGAAGTTCCGGCATCACTCGGCGCGACGATGTTGCCGCCGGATCACAGATGTACGTGACCTTGAACTTGGCGCAGTTGTCATCGCTCCTGACCTGGCCAGATGGCAGGATCGGGATGACGGCCGGATTGAAGAAGACATTGTTGGGACCGGTGGTGCTGACGGCCGACTGGGCGTCATCCATCTCGGCATGAACGCCCGCCGCGAACGCGGGCCGATTTGGTGTGCCAGCGCCGGTGGGAACCGGCAGGCAGTCGTGGATCTCGATGCGCATCGCGGGCGGGGGCGTGACAGTTGCGAGCGTTGTGCCGCCGGTCTCGCGCCGAGGGACGAACGTCGCGCCCCAGTTGGGATCGCCATCCGCACCCTCGACGCGATGCGTGACGAGGACCAGAAGCGTGAACTTCCGCGAGTTGGCACGGAGCGTGTAGCTTCGGGAGGTAAAGGGCCAGCGGAGCATGAGTCGAACGCGGCCCATGGACTCCCAGCCGCTCACCTCATCGTCCTCGATCTCGGCCACGAGTTCGACCTGGCCGGTCTGTGCGTAGTCAAAGTCCGCGCCCCAGACGGCCATGTCGGTGACGGCGAGGCCCCCCTCGACCATCTCGAAACGCTGGTTGAGGTCCCCCACGGCCCGCCCGCCGATGGTGGCGCGCAGGCGGACCATGTCAGAGCCGATGACGTCGGCGTCGTCCTGAAATGTGATGCCGAGGATGGCAACTCGAACGATTCGGGCCATGAGGGCTCAGCTCCCGTGGGCTTGCTTGACGTCGTCGATCAGCTGCGTGGAGACACGACCGTCGACGGTCCCGCCGCGGTCCTTCTGGAATGCCTTGATGGCTTCGACCATGCCGGCCGGCGTATGGCCCTCTGCGTTCCCCTCGGGAAAGCCGGTCACTGTGTAGCCGAGATTGCGGAGGCGGTGCGCCAGCCCGGCCCAGGTGGTGGGGGGGTCAAGGTGCCCGAGTGCGAGTGGGATGATGAGCTCGTCTGGCTGGCCGGGCCGGACCTTGATCTGTCCCGACCGTGCGTTGGGCGGGATCGAGGCCTTGACCTTTCCGGCCGAGTCGGTCTTGCCAGTCTTGAGGATGCCGTCGATCTCAAGGGCGTAGGCTGTGTTCTTGATGGGCTTGGGTGAAAGGGCTGGTGGTTCGGGCACCTCGTACTCGCCCTCGGTCGAGTTTGTGAAGTCCTTCGGAGCGGGATCGTCGGTGGTGAGCTCCGTCAAGACCATCTCGATCTCGCCGGGAACACCCTTGCGCTTGAAGCGGTGCTTGGCCTCGGCGGAGCATGACTCTTCCTTGGCCCGAAGCGCCGGCACGGTGACCCGATCGCCCTTCAGGAGGACGAAGGGATTCACCCGCGCATCCTTCAGCTCGGCGTTTTCCGGGAGGTCCCAGATCGTTTCCCAGAAGAAACCATGCCCGTGCGCGATCGAGGAGATGCAGTCTCCCTCGCGGACGATGTAGTCACCCTGACCAACGGTGGTAGCTGCGGCAGTATCAGCCGGTACAGGCATGGAGGGAGGGTACCAGAAAGTGGTCGAGTGGTCGAGTGGTCAGGTTACCAAAGGACCAAATGACGAAATGGTCAAATGGCTAAATGGAAGCGCGAAGGCGACGGCCGGGAAGCGGGTGCGCAATCGCGATTGCAGCCGACATTTGGCAATCTGGTCACTTGACCATTTGGCCACTTGGCCAAGTGGCCCCACCCCTACCCTCCGCCGTGATTCTGCTGATCGACAACTACGACTCGTTCACGTGGAACCTGGTGCAGCGGCTGGGCGAGATTGATCGCTCGCTCGTTGTTGGGCGCGATCTGCTGGTGGTGCGCAACGATCAGATCACGGCCGAGGAGGCCGCGCGGGTGGATGGTGGGCGGCCGCCGGCCCGCATCATCCTGTCGCCTGGTCCGTGCACGCCGAAGGAATCCGGCGTCTGCCCGGACATCATCCGCGCCATGGCCGGCGTGGTCCCGATCCTGGGTGTGTGCCTCGGCCACCAGACCATCGGTGATGTGCACGGCATGACGGTGACGCGGCACGTGGTGCCGATGCACGGCAAGACGAGCCCGATCCATCACACGAACAGCGGCGTCTTCCGAGGGCTTTCGAATCCCTTCGAGGCGACGCGGTATCACTCGCTCGTCGTGCTCGCGGAGACGATTCCCAGGTCAGAGCCCGGGCGCGACGGGTGGGAAGTGACGGCGTGGACGGACGAGGTCGATGCGGCCACGGGCGCGACTCGCCGCGTGGTCATGGGCCTTCGCCGGCTCTGGGCTGATGCGAGCAAGAAGCCGCTCGAGGGCGTGCAGTTCCACCCCGAGAGTTTCCTCACGCTCGAGGGGCCGAAGCTGCTCAAGAACTTTCTTGACATGTGAGTCGCGCGAAGGGTGAGTGTGTTGCACCACCAGTCTGGGCCCTTTGGGCCTGACTGGTGGCACCGTCAGGCGGTGCGCCAGGGGCCGCTGATGGCGAGCGTGACGCCCTCACCCTGGATGTTGCAGAACATCGTGGTTCCGTCGGGGGAGAAGTTCACGCCGGCGAACTCAGAGCCGCTCATGGCGTTGCGCGCCAGCTCGTAGCACTCGCCGTCCTTGGTGATGCCGATGAGGCGGTTGCCGGGATCTTCCTCGGGATCGACGGTGTCCTCGCAGACGATGAGGTCGCCCCAGGGCGCGACCGTGACGTTGTCGGCGTTCTCGATGATCTTTCCGTCGTTGGGCTCGATGAAGAGCTCGAGGCGGCCGGGGTTGTCGTTCTCGGCGGGTGTCCCTTCGGCTTCGCTGGGGAGGTAACGGAAGATCTGGCCCTTGCGCTTCTCGCCGCCCTCGGTGCAGGCGAAGTAGGCGGAGTCATGGCCCCACCACATGCCCTCGCCGCGCGCGAAGGCGGCCGCCCCGGCCGCGAAGCCGCGCTTGCGCAGGTCGTCCTTGGGGGCGTCGATCTCTTCGAGCCTGATCCAGCGGGTTTCGAGGCGGTCGCCGCGCCGGAGCTGCGGGCTCTTGCCGTGGTTGCTGGTGTCCCAGCTCTTGTGGTCGCGCAGGACGAGGGCCTCGAGCGTGCCGCCCTCCATGAGCGAGCCGGGCTTTACTTCGCGGTTCTTTGGGATGAAGCGGTAGAGGAGGCCGTCGCCGCGGTCCTCGGTGAGGTAGATGATGCCGGTGCGCGGGTCGATGCAGACGGCCTCGTGCATGAATCGGCCCATGGCGGTGATGGGCTGGGCCTTGATGAGGCCGCCATTGGCCTCGGCGGGAACTTCGAAGACGTAGCCGTGGCGCTTGGCCGCGCCCTTGGTTCCTTCGTTGACGTCGTCCTCTTCGCAGGTGAGCCAGGTGCCCCAGGGGGTCGGTCCGCCTGCGCAGTTGCGGTTGGTGCCGCCGAGAGAGAGGAACTCGCGGAGCTTCTTCTTCGTGCGCGTGTCGTAGACGATGGTGGTGGTGCCGCCGAGGCTGGGCGTGCCGCCCTCGCCGCCGTCGTCATAGAGCTTGGAGCGATCGACGCTCGAGAGCAGCTCGTTCTTCTTGCCGAAGGGGCTGCGGCTGAGCCAGTCGGCCTCGAGCTCGTGGTTGCAGACGATGATGGTGGTGCCATCGGGGCCGGGGAAGCTGGCCATGCCGTCGGGCGCGCCGGGCGTGAAGAGCCCATCGTCCATGCGCATGCCTGCCCGCGTGACCAGCGTGTACGAGAAGCCCTTGGGCAGGTTCAGGATCTTGAGCGGGTCCTTCACGAGCGGGCCGTAACCGGCGGTGGCCGAGTTGGCCAGAATCATGCCGCGGGCGGAGCGCGGGCTCGAGAGGAGCGCAGCCTGAAGGCCCGCGAATCCGGCGGAGAAGGCGACGCTGCGAGTCAGGAAGTGGCGGCGGGTCAGGGTCATCGCAAAGCCTCTCGGCAGGCCGCCGGTTCAGTCCGGTGGCGGATGATGAAACACGCCAAGACGAGCCATGTCGGCCACACGCGCCTTAGCGAATCCATGCTACGAAGCCCAAACCGGCTTGGATCGAGCATGACACGCCCTTCACGCGATCTTGACAAGACCGCCGCGGCATCCGGCCCTCGCCGCCTCTCCGCGATACGATCCGCCCCATGATCACCCCGTCCCCGACCGGCACCATCGACCCAGCCCTCGCCCGCGGCACCCTCCTCGAAAAGATGGAGCCCACCGCCACACGCCCGGCCCTCATTAGGTTCGGCGTCCCCAACACGAGCTATGAGCTCCACCTGCGCCCCTCGGGTGAGATCACGGCCCAGCCCGGCAAGCGGCTGATCGGCGTGATCCGCGCCGAGGCTCGCCGCATCGACATCGTGACGACGGGCGGGCGGTATGTCGAGCCGGTCATGGGTCGCCCCCGACGCGTGCAGGGAACCGTCGTCCGCTCCGAGGCCGGTGCCGTCGTCGTCGACGCGGGCGTGCCGATCCACTGCACACCCACCGACGCACGCCAGAAGGCCGAGGACTTCGCGCCCGGCACGATGGTGAGTTTTGATGTGCTGGATGGAGCGACGATTCAGCAGCGGTAGGTCTGGGCAGGCCTGCGCTGCGAACCGACGGTGGATGTGTGAGAGAGGCGCTGGCTCGTAGCGCTGACCTGCGCGGGAAGCTCACTGATGCTCGGCCTGATCTTCCGACGCCTGCTGCAACTGCCGCTGATTCTGGGCGCGATCTACACGCTCGCGCTGACGCTGGCGTGGGCCGTCCCCGGCAATCCGCTCGAGAATCCCGAGGGGCGTCGCCCGCCGCCGGAAGTCGAGCAGGCGATGAAGGCGCAGTACAACCTCGATAGCTTCTGGAACTTCTACGGCTCGTATCTTGAGAGCGCCAGCGGCGTGCGCTGGGTTCGGGATGAACTCTCCGGGCGGGCCGCGGCGGAGGAGGCCCGGGCCATCGAGCTTGGTCAGGCTCCGCCCACGCGGCGTGTCTTCGACCTTGGCCCTTCGCTGCAGTATCGCGACCAGCGCGTGAACGACATCGTCGGCGCGAGCCTGCCGGTCTCGGTCACGGTGGGTGGCACGGCGATCCTCATCGCGCTCGTGACAGGACTGACCGCGGGGATCGTCGGTGCCGCGAGGCCCAACTCGCCCGCCGACATCGCGACGCTCGTGATTGCACTTGTGGGCATCAGCCTCCCGAGCTTCGTGATCGGAACGGCGCTGCTGCTGATCTTCTCGGTGTGGCTGGGCATCCTGCCGGTGGGGACGTGGGGCAATCTCTCGAGCCTGATGCTGCCGGCCTTCACGCTCAGCCTGCCCTTCGCCGCGTACATCGCGCGGCTGACACGCATGGGCATGATCGAGAACCTCGGGATGGACTACATCCGCACGGCACGGGCCAAGGGCGTGACCGAGCGGGGGATCCTGCTGCGCCACGCGCTCAAGAACGCGTTCCTCCCGGTGCTCAGCTACCTCGGCCCCGCGACGGCGCTCGCGATGACGGGCTCCTTCGTCGTCGAGGTCGTCTTCACGGTGCCGGGCATGGGCCAGCACTTCGTGAACGCGGTGCAGAACAAGGACCTCTTCCTGATCATCGGGATCGTGCTGATCTTCTCGACGATGCTGGTCATGTTCAACCTCATCGTGGATGTGCTGTACCGGTGGGTGGATCCGAGGATTGAGTGAGGGGGAGGAAGGGGCTGGGGATTGGGGACTGGGCACTGGGGGGATGGCGATTGGGTGCACTGGAGTGGGTGTTGCTCGCCTTTGTGGATCAAGCTGGTGTTGTCTGACGAGGCGGCAACTTTCCTTTGGGGGATAGGATCGTCGCGCAGACACACAGGATGGAACGACATCGGGGACCATGAATGCCGTTCTGGCCACTGAATGATCCGGTCGAGTGTGATGAGGCGTTCCGCGAACGTTACCACCGTCCGCCGCCCTGGTTCGAGGTTGTTCCAGTTGCCGACCTTGAGGAGCTCTGTTGGGAGCTCTCGCGGCGCATGCGCATTGACCCGCCCTCATGCTCGCTGGAGAGGGTGACCCAGGCCGCTTGGAAACAGATCGTCAGGCAGGATCCGGTCAGCCATCGAGAATACGTCTGCAGTGGCGAACCCATCGGCAAGGCGCTACGACGCTTCTTCTTGCCTGTCGATGGCGTCGTGATTGTCTGGACTCAAGGGGAGACTGCGGCACGGCTCCGATGCCGCGACCTTGTGCAGTTCGAGGAGCTCCTCTGGGGGGAGGATCGCTGGGCGATCGATGAGCACGCGGGGTGGGTCGTCGCCGGGATGCACGAGCGCCCTGCCTTCGGGCTGGACCTTCGGACCAATCAGGAGAGGTATCCGGCGGCCAAGGACTGAACGCGGTCCGTGCCCATCTCGCCGCCACCGGCGGCTCCTTCGCAGGAACTGACCGGGGCCTGAGCACCAGCTACAAGCGAGCGTGAAGGACGGATCCGGGCGTTGGACTTTAGTGAAGGCGTCTGGTAACGAGGCGTTCATGATCACCTCTCACGCATTGTTGCTGGTCTCTCGCGGCTTTGGACTGATGGCTGTCACGCTCGGCCTGATGGCGCTCGCCGGCGTTGCCGGGTGCCAGTCGGGGCGTGGTGGCGCGGTCGGGAGCGTGCTGACTTCCGACGCCCGCGCGACGATGACGCCCGCGGCGGTGGTTGCGGATCTCAAGGCCGGCAACCAGCGTTTCGCGAAGGGGCAGAGCACGAACTTCGACCATCTCGCGCAGGTTGAGAAGACCGCCCACGGGCAGTTCCCCAAGGCCGTCGTGCTCTCGTGCCTTGATTCGCGCGTGCCGCCGGAGCTGGTCTTTGATCAGGGCATCGGCGACATCTTCGTCGGTCGCGTCGCGGGCAACTTCGAGAACGAGGACATGCTGGGGAGCATGGAGTTTGCCACCGCGGTGGCCGGCGCGAAGGCGATCGTCGTCCTCGGGCATTCGCACTGCGGTGCGGTGAAGGGTGCCGCGGACGACGCGAAGCTCGGCAACCTGACGGCCACGCTCGCGAACATCAGGCCCGCGGTCGACGCCACATGGGCGAAGTTCCCGCAGGGCTCGCACACCTCGAAGGACGAGGCCTTTGTGCAGGCCGTGGCGATCGAGAACGTGCGGATGACGGTCCGCGACATCACGGGCCGGAGCCCCGTGCTCGCGGAGCGCGTCGCGAAGGGCGAACTCGTCGTGATCGGCGGCATGTACGACCTTGATACCGGCGCCATCGAGTGGCGTGACTGATTGGTTCCGGCGGCCGCTCGCCGAACTCGGCGCCCGCGACGGGCGTAGACCGGGCCATGAACACGCCGCCGTTGCCGGGCTCGCGCGGGCCGGGTCTGCTTTCCGTTCTGCTTGCCTGGTTCGTCGCCATCCTCGCCGCGGCGGGCGTTTGCTTTGCCTGGCTCTGGCCGGACTTTGGCGACTCGGGTCGCTTGATCGAAGCGCTCAACTGGCTCGCCTTCTGCGGCCGCACGTTCGGCTACCACATCAGCCTCGGCCTCGTGCTCGTGGTGGTGCTCATGCTGCTGCGCCGACTGTGGAAGCCCTCGCTGGTGACGGGTGTCGTTGCGCTCTGGTGCGCTTGGCCGCTCCTCTGGTCGCTGCGGCCGCGGGGCGAGGCGCCGGCGGTGGGCGCGCCGATGCTGAGCGTCTACTCAGTCAACGCGCAGGTCGGCAGGGTCGATCCGGCGCGCCTGCTCGCGGAGATCGAGCGGGTGGATGCCGACATCGTCATCATCCAGGAGCACAACTCGCGCGTGCGGACCATCGTGCCCGGCTTGCGCGAGCGCTACCCGCACTTTGTCGATGCGTGGCGCGAGGATGCATTCGGGATGGCGGTGCTGTCGAAGCATGCCTTCATCGGCACGCCGCAGCCGTACCCGGACCTGGGTGTGCCGCTGACGGAGCCGCAGATCCGTGTCGTGGTCGAGATCGATGGGCGCGAGGTGGTGGTGCAGGGCGTCCACACGCTGCCGCCGGTGTCGTTCTCGTATCTGCGCTCGCAGCGCCAGCTCATCCGCGCCCTCGCGGCGTGGGCAGAGGAAGAAAGACGCCCCCTCATCATCGCCGGCGACTTCAACTGCACGCCCGAGTCCATGGGCATGGGCTGGATGCACAGCGCGGGCCTTGAAGATGCATGGACGCAGCGAAACGCCGGCCTCGGCGCGACATGGCCGGTGGATGCGGGCCTCTTCTCACTCATGGGCGTCAAGATCGACCACGTGCTGCTGGGGAACGGGCTCGTCGCGATGCACGCGGAACTGGGCGAGCCGACGGGGTCGGATCATCGGGCGATCTTCGCGAGGGTGGCGGCGGAGCCGAGTCAGTGACGGACCACGCAAGCAGCGGAAGAGAGGCATTCGGCATTCGTGGTTCCGTATTCGCGGAAAGGCACTCGCAAGCCTCATCCTCATTCGACCACTTGACCATTTGGCCCTCTGCCTTCCTCCGTGCCCCTCCGCGAGCTCCGTGGTGCAACCGCCCTCCTCATTTTCGCTTTTCGCTTTGCCGCTTTTCGCTTTCCCTACCCCGGCACTCCCCCCAGCCGCCACTCGTACGCCGCGAGCACCGCTCTCACCTGCGCGCTCGCGCGCCGATTCACGCGTACGTACTCGTGGGCGCGTTCGCCCAGTGCCTGCGCTGCCGGGATGTCCGTCAGGATCGACTCAAGCGTCGCGGCCCAGTCCGCGGCGGTGCCGCGCTTCACCAGGCGTGCCGTCACGCCGTCCTGCAGGATCGAGGACATCGGGTCCTCTCTCGCGACCACAACAAGCCCCGCGGCCATCGCCTCAAGCAGCGTTGATCGCTGCTCGCCGTGCGCATCAGGCTGGATGAGAAGGTCGCCCTGGATCAGCAGGTCGCGGCGCGACTCGATCTCGCCGATCAGCGAGAAGCGATCGAGCAGTCCGAGCTTGCGTGCCAGGCTCCACAGCCCCGCGCGGCGTGCCGCGAGCGCGTCGCAGAAGATGAGCATGTCCTTCCTCACGCGCGAGGCCATCGCCAGCCCTTCCAGCGCGGCAGTGAATGCGGGACCATCGCGCCCAGACCCCACGAGCATCGCGCTCGGAGCACGCCCTGTTCCCATGATCCGCCGCGGCGGATCCGTCGCGTGAACACCCCACAACGCAAGACGCACCGTCGCCTCGCCGCCGCTCGCGACCAGCTTGCGTTCAATCGCCGGGTCGGGCGCCATCAGCAGTGGAGGCCTCCCCGCCACACGCGGGATCGACCGCGCGCGATCGATCAGCCCCGACCGCCAGACCTCCAGCACCAGCAGCGCATCAAGGTCCTTCGCGAGCTCAACACCAATGTCCCACGCGCCGCCGCCGAAGGCGTGGATCAGATCGAGATCGCCCGTTCCCTCTTCATCATCAAGCTGCTCAAGCTCCTTCGCCAGCCGCCCGGCAACCAGCCCCCGCATGAACCACGGAAGCTTGCTCGGGTAGGTGATGACGCGCGAGTACACGCCCCCCGGCGGCTGATCACGCAGGGAGTCCGGGATCGCGTGGATCACGCGCACGCCCTCATCGGCAAGGCCGACCTCAAGCCGCTCGAGCATGGCGCGCTCGCGCGAGGCGAAGAACTCGTCGGCGAGGATGAGCGCTCTCATGGATTGCCCAACATACTCTTCCTCAACGCCGCTTCGTCACTCGCACGCTGCTCCGGAGTGCGTTCAAACTGTCGGATCTTTGCCGTCAGCTCCTTCGCGAGATCGTTCGGGATCGGGAAGGTCAGCGCGTACTGGGCGATCTTCCACTCGCCGCTCTTGTAGACCATCACGCCGGTCCCGCGCGATGTGCCGTACGAAGCGCTATCGAGCAACTCATCAAACCACGCGACATCGCCCGAACTGCTGAACGTCACGTGCCGCGATCCCGCCCGCGGCGTGTAGACCCAGCCCTTGCCCTGCGAGAAGTAGGGCTCCGCGTAGGCGCGGAACTCCGCGACGGTCCAGCGCTCGGAGGCGTCGGTGCCGATGAAGACGCCGTCATCGGCGAAGAGGCGAAAGTACGCCGCGCCATCCGCGCGGGCCGCCGCGGCGTGGAAGGAGTCGAGCGTACGGAGCACCGATGCATCATGGGATTCGTAGTCGATCATGGCATGATCATGCGAGCTCGCACAACCCATCGCACTCACCATCATCGCACTTGCCGCAGCCAGCGCGACCACAGGCATCAACGCGGCCCCGAAGCTCGAGATCGAGATCGCCATGCCGTGTCTCCAAGGACTCGCGTCCAGCGCCGACCCACTCAAGGACAGTGTAGTGATCCTGTGTACGTTTGCACTTTGCAGCCGCATGGAAACGCCGGGCAACCGCCGCGAGTACGGCGATGGCGGACGATTCGCACGTCTACTCAAGCCCCGTCACGCCACGCCCTGCGCCACCATCTCCGGCTTGCGGAAGTTCAGGTCCGGCGGCCGCGTCGGCCGGCCCGCAACCTCCTTCGTCCGCCACAGCCCAACCCAGTGGTTCGGCGAGACTTCGTGCAGCATGTAGTCACCCGCGGGTCCATCCAACCGCGCAAGGTCCGCCGGCGCCTCGTGCCACGGCCACCACGGCCGCACGCCCTTGTCGGCGCCGGGCAGGGAGGTGAACTCCGCCGGATTCTCCACGATCTCCTTGATCGTGACGAGGCGATCCTTGCGTGTTCCGACGCGCGGGATGCTGTTGAGCAGGCCACGCGTGTAAGGGTGCAGCGGGCGCTCGTAAAGCTCGAACACCGGGGCGTATTCGACGACGCGTCCGGCGTACATCACGCACACCACGTCCGCATTCTCAGCCACAACGCCAAGATCATGCGTGATGAGCATGATCGCCATGCCGCGATCGCGCTTGAGGCCGCGCATGAGCTCCAGGATTTGGGCTTGGATCGTGACATCGAGCGCGGTGGTGGGTTCATCCGCCAGCAGCAGCCGCGGCTGGCACGCCAGCGCCATCGCGATCATCACGCGCTGGCGCATGCCGCCGGAGAACTGGTGAGGATACTGCTTGATCCGTCGCTCGCTCTCCGGGATGCCCACGTCCTTCATGGCGCGAAGCGCGATGTCGAAGGCCTGTGCAGCGCCAACATTCTGGTGCAGGAAGATCGCCTCCATGATCTGATCACCCACGGTGTAGACCGGGTTGAGGCTCGTCATCGGCTCCTGGAAGATCATCGCGATCTCGTTGCCACGCACGCGCCGGATCTGATCATCGCTAAGCGTGAGCAGGTCCACCATCCCAGCGTCGCCCGCCGCGCCCGAGCCGAGCTTGCTGCGGAAGAGGATCTTGCCGCGATCAAAACGGCCCGGCGGCCGCGGGATCAGCTGCAGCATGCTCATCGCGCTGACCGACTTGCCACAGCCGGACTCGCCCACCACGGCGACGGTCTGGGCCGGGTAGATCGTGAGCGAGTTGCCATCAACAGCCTGGATGCGCGGGCCGCCGCGGTTGTCGAAGGAGACCGCCAGGTCGCGGACCGTGACGAGCGGCTGGTCAAGATTCGAGGTGGAAGGTGGGGCGGTGTGCATGTGATTCATCGCGAGGGGTGACGATGCTAGAACGCAGAGGAAAACAGAGGCGTGGGAAGGAAAACTGAGGAGGGAAGAGAGTCAGTAGACGCTGGGCACTTGGGACCAGAGAGGAGAAGTACAGAATGCGGAGGCGCGGAGAGGAGCGGAGGGATGCGGAGGAAGAGTGAGGAGATAGCAGAGAAAGAGAGCAGAGAAGCGAATGCTGGAATTGCGTCGACCGAGCTTGAATGAACGAGGTTCTGCGAGCCCTGAGGTGGTTGTTTCGTGTGTCTGAAGCAGGTCGTATCGGGTGAATGGCGGCTGTGTCAACCAAGCCGCTGCCAACCCATCCCTCCAGCGGCAGCACACAGACTCGCTCTCTCAGCCCCTCCGATCTACTCCTCTCTCCGCATTCCTCCGCTCCTCTCCGCGCCTCCGCGTTCTGCCTTTCTCTTCTCCGTCTTCCTTCCCCATCCTCTGTCTACCTCTGCGTACCAAAGACCGCCCCTTCCGCGTCCCAGCCGCTACACCCGCGCCTTCTTGAGCTTCGGATCGATCGCATCTCGCAGGCACTCGCCCAGGAGGTTGTACGACAGCGCCGTCAGGAAAATCGCAAAGCCCGGGAAGATCGCAAGCCACCACTTGAACTCGCCCACCTCGTTGGTCGCGCTCGCGAGCAGGCGCCCCCAGCTCGGCTGCTCCGCGGGTCCCAGCGAAAGGAAGCTCAGCACCGCCTCGATCTGGATCGCCGCGGCGATCGCAAAGCTCGCATCCACCAGCACCGGCGTCACGCCGTTGGGAAGCATGTGCTTGAAGAGGATCGACCGCAGCGGCAGGCCCACCGCCTGGGCCGCCTGCACAAAGTCCTGATTGCGCAGACGCATGAACTCGGCGCGCGTGAATCTCGCGGCCCCCGTCCACGTCACGCACCCGATGATGATCATCATCACGTACGTGTTGCGGGGCAGCACCGCCGCAGCGACGATCAGCAGGAACAGCACCGGGATCGCCATGAAGACCTCAACCACGCGGAAGAGGAGCGTGTCGATCCACCCGCCAAAGTAGCCCATCAGCGCGCCGATCGTCACACCGATCGCCACTGCAATCCCCGTGCTCACAAGCCCGATCGAGATCGACAGGCGGCACGCGTACATCATCTGGCTGATCACGTCCTGACCGATCGCGTCCGTCCCCATCACAAATCGCGGCTGGTTCTCCCGAGGCCATTGCTGAAGAGCCGCAGCCTCGAGCGCGGGCAAGTGCTCCGCCCGCACCGCCGCCCGCACGCCACGAAGCTCTGCCAGTGCAGCCTCATCACCAGCGCGCTGCACGCCCTGCGGCGTGCGCCCGCGCGCGGTCGCCGCGCTCTCCGCGGCTGCCCGCGCCGCTGCGATCACCTCGCTCGCCGCTGCCTCCGCGGTGGCGAACTTCTTCCGAAGCTCTCCCTCAATGAACGACGTCCGCTCGGGCGTCAGCGGATCGCTGCCCGGCTCCAGCAGACGCAGGTTCGTCGCACGCTGCACCGGCGACCACGGAATCAGCGTGAATGTCGCGTTCGCCGTGCCGGCCTCGATCTGTGTGCGATACGCAAAGACAGCCGGAGGCGTCTTCCACGTCAGCCCCGTCGCGCCAGCCGCAACAAGCCCGACCAACACCACCATTGAGATCCGTGCCCAGAGCGACTTGAACGTTGGCACCATTACAAAGATCAAGCCCGAGACCGCCGCCAGCGCCAGGCTCGCCCAGAGAATGAACGAAGGACTCTGCTCAAGATCTCGAATCCAGGGTGCGACGGTTCGCTGCTGCACATACCCGCGCACCGCGGCCCCCATGAAGACCACCATCGCCCCCTGCCCCATCGCCGCGAGCACGATCCCCAGCTTCTGACCCTTGCTGATGCCAAATCGCCCCAGCGGCAGCAAGAAGAGCAGGCCGCCGCAGACCGCCGCAAGCACGAGCAGAATGTCCGAGGCCTTCAGGTTCTCAATCAGCGGAGAGGTCGTGACAGTCGAGCCATCCGCGAGCGTGCGCGTGAAGAGGAGCGGATGCCCGCTCGCCAAGACCGGCGCAAACGCGGCGAAGAACGCAATGGTCGAGATCCACGCCAGCGCGAGCATCGCGCGAGGCTGACGCACCACCTGCCCCCAGGCATCAGCCCAGAAGCCCTTGGCCTCGCGATGCCCGATGCCCTGCATGAGCTGAACGCCAGTCACGGTCGCCGGCTCGCCAGGCTGAAGAGTGGAAGGTGTAGAAGCCATGCCGCGGAAGTGCCTTTCGTAAAGCGAGTGGTCAAATGGTCAAATGGTCAAATGGTCAAATGGGCTTCGTGCTTCAGGTGTTTCCCTTTCACTTCGCCACTGCGCCACTTCTTCTCCTCCCCCCAGTGCCCAGTCCCCAGTCCCCAGTGCCTTCTACTTATAACTAATCCTCGGATCACACAGCGCGTACAGGATGTCCGCGAGCAGCAGCGCCAGCAGGTTCACCGCCGCGATGATCAGCGTGTTCGCCAGTAGCACCTCGCGATCGCGCAGGTTGATCGCCTCAATGACGAGGCTCCCCATCCCCGGCACGCTGAAGATCCGCTCGATGACCACGCTGCCCGCGAGCATCGCGGGAAAGATCGTCGCAAACATCGTGATCAGCGGCAGCAGCGAGTTGCGGAAGACATGCTGGAAGATCACGTCCCGGCCCGCAACGCCCTTGGCCTTCGCCGTTCGCACATAGTCGGCCGAGAAGTTCTCGAGCATCGCCGCGCGCGTCTGCTTGCTCAGGATCGCAAAGCCGCCATACACGAGACAGAAGACCGGGAGCGCCACGTGCCAGAGCGCATCAAGCACAAACCCGCGCTCAAACCCATCCACGCCGATCACCGGCAGGAAGAGCATGTCCGCGTTGTCCTTGTTGCCGATGCCGCCGGTGGGGAAGAGTCGAAGATACTGGCTGCTGCACAGGTAGCCAAGGCACATGACCCCGGCCCAGACGGTCGGGATCGACCAGAACGCCACGAAGACTCCGCCGAGCACCGTGTCCTGCCATCCACCTTTCTTGACCGCCGCGAGCATGCCGAACGGCACGGCGATCAGATAGATAATTGGAAACGCGATCAGGTTCAGCGTGAGCGTGACGGGCAGCGCGGTCGTGATGAGATCAATCACTGGTCGTCCGCGCGTGAAGGACTGACCAAGGTCAGGGCGCGCCAGGCTCAGCACGCCCGGGATCACCGCAAAACCAACCTGCGGGAAGAGCGTGGCGTCGTAGATCGCAGTCAGTTCCGCGTGGGCCTTGAGCGCGTTCTCATACGCCGCGAGCGTCTTTGACCATTGCGCCAGGACCGGCTCCCACTCCGCGCGCGTCACGTCAGGCTCGACCTTGAGGAGCGCACCCAGGTCCGGCTTGCCCGTGTGATCCACGATGTCGCCGCGCCCCGTCGCGGTCGCGAAGGTCCCCAGCGCCATCTCAAGCCGTGTGCGCTCCGCGATCAGCGACTGCCGCGCACCCGCATAGACGCTGTTCGCTGCGCGGTAGATCCGGTCACGCTTCTCCGCCTCGACCGGCACCGCCGCCGCATCAAACGTCGCAGCCGGCGCCTCCGGCAATCGCTCCACAAACCAGCTCCACGCCGGCGGCTCCTTCACAGCCCGAGGTGTCGCGATCACCTCGCCGTTGGGCAGTTCCTGCCCGCGCTGCCCGAACTTGATCGGGCTCACGCGGTGCAGCCACCGCAGGTACTGCATGACGACCGGATCATCGAGCCCGTACCGATCCTCCAGATACGCCTGCTGGATGTCCGCGCTGCCGCTGTCGCTCTGCATCGAGCCGCCCGCCGCGCGCAGCGAGGCGCCAACGCCGCCGGGCGAGAGTGCCACAAGCATGAAGACCAGAAACGTGATCCCGATCAGCGTCGGGATCATCAGGATCAGTCGTCGAAGGATGTACGTTCCCATCGCGCGTGGACTCCGTTCGCCTCTTGATCAGGCACCTGACAAATCAGGTGCGAGGCCTGGTCCGCAGGACCTTACTGCGACTTCTGCGAACCCAGCGGGATGAAGAACTCATGGACCTCCATGCCGCTCTTGTACGGCACGAAGTTGCCAACTCGGTTGTTCACGAGCCGCAGCCACGGCAGCTCCATCAGCGGCGTGTACGGCTGTTCCTTGTGGATCTCCTGGTGCAGCTGGTGCCAGATCTTCATGCGAGCATCAAAGTCAATCGTCCGCACGCCCTGCTTGATCAGCTCGTCGGCCCGCTCGCTGCGCCACTGCACGAAGTTGTCGCCCGTGCCTTCGATTGACGAGATCGCCCACAGCTGACGCGGATTGGACTCCGGCGAGCTGCTGCTCCACGCAAACGTGATCGCATCAAAGTCGCGCCGGTTGAGGAGGTCCTGGATGATCGACCAGTCCACAGGATTCAGCTCGCACACGATGCCAGCCTTCGCACACTGATCCTTGATGTACGTCACCATCTGCAGCGTCGAGTCGTTCCCCTGCCCGAACGTCAACTGGAACGTGAACCGGTCACCCTTCTCGTTGTCGAGCACGCCGTCGCCGTTGCGATCCTCCCACCCTGCTTCCTTGAGCAGCGCCTGCCCACGGGCGGGGTCGTAGGGCCACGGCTTGATGGTCGGGTCGGCCTGCTGCGTCTCGCTGTTGAAGGGGCCAGTGGCGATCCGCGCCAGGTCCTTGTAGATGTCCCGCTTGATCCGCTCACGATCGATCAGATGCGTCATCGCCATCCGAACCCGCGCATCGGCAAAGGGTGTCAGCTTGTCCCGGTTCCGCAGGCCGCACTGCCACGCGATGAAGCTCCATCCACCCTGCATGTTGTACCAGTCCACGGCCCGATTGGACTGCGTGAACTCAGGATCATTCCGCTTGAGATCAAACTGCTGCGCTGTCGGCCGCGCCATGTCCGCGTCGCCGTTGCTGAACGTCGTCAGGCGCGCCAGGCTGTCCTGCACCACCTTGAACCGCACCGAGTCCAGCGCGGGCTTCGCGCCCCAGTACCCCTCGTTCCGCACCAGCACAATGTCGTTCGGCGGCGTCCACTGGTTCTGCGGATCAAGGTTCGCAAGCTTGAAAGGCCCCGAACCCATCAGCAGCCCCGTGCTCTGGTTGATCTGCGTCGGGCTGAAGCGCGAGTAGAAGTGCTTGGGGATGATCGGAAGCCCCGAGGCCTGCGCCATGTTGTCGAACCGGGCCGTCTTGAACGTGAACTCCACGACCTTGGGCGAGATCGTCACCACCTTGTCGATTGCGTCGTAGACGCCGCGGAATCGGTCCGCCTCGATCTCAGGGTTCATGAGGATGTCATCGTGCGTGAAGCGGACATCCTCGGAGGTCACCGGCTGCCCATCGCTGAACCGCGCGTTCTCGCGGAGCTTGACCCGGAACCACATCCCCTCTGGGTCCATCTGCCACGCTTCCGCCAGCACGGGCTCGAGCATCAGCGTCGCCGGGTTGTACCGGCCGATGCTCTCGACAACCTCGTCATTCACGTACCGCCCGTAGGTGTCGGCATACCGGTACGGCGTAATGATCGGCGGCTGCCCCTCAAAGATGCTGACAAACTCGCCCCCCTCCGCAAAGTCCGGCTTGCTCCTGGGGTCGCTCACAAGCAGACTCGGACGATCCCAGAGATCACTTGCCCACTCAACCGCCACACCTTGACGAGCCCACGACTCATCGCGCGCTCCCGCCGCACGCGCAGGTGAACCTGCAATCGCCGTCGCGCCCTCACCACTCGCCGCGGGCCGCGTCGCGATCCCCGCCGCGAGCGCTGCCTGCACATCATCCACCTTCGCCACCAGTGCCGGGAACTTCCCATCCACACTCTGCTGGAGGCGTGCTACCTGCCGCGCCGTCTCCTCCTGCTGCCGCTCCGCGTTCCGCAGCTTTTCAAAGACGCGGTCGCTCTGACGCATCGACAGCGCCACCATCAGGCCGACGATCAGCACAAGCACGATCAGCACAAGGTCCTTGGCACCAAAGCGGTTGTTCATAAGCACTCACCAGATCTATAGAACCCATGTCGAGCACGGCACACGACAAACACTCGCTGCCGCAAACAGACATCGACCTGCCCAGACGCACACAAACTCACGCAAGCCCAACCCCGAGGAGCAAACCTCGCGCGGTCAGTATCTTTGACCATACCACGCCCCGTTTCTCCGCGCACATTGATCATCCTGTCAATCACACCGAATCAGCCCCCCAAACTCGACAACTCCATCCGCTGAGCGAGATCGCGCAGTGAGCCGCTCCAACTCGCAAGCACCCGATCAGTTCCTCCCCAATCGAGCACTACCGCTTCCGACGCGGGTCCAGAGCCTCACGCAACCCCTCACCCACAAAGTTCAGCGCCAGCAGCGTGCTCGCGAGCAGCAAGCACGGGAAAAGCAGCAGCCACCAGTTCGAGCGATATGGATTCAGCTCCGAGAGCCCATCCGCCGCCAGCGTCCCCCAGCTCGGCAGCGGCGGCTTCACGCCGATCCCCAGAAAGCTCAGGAACGACTCCTGCAGAATCGCCTGCGGCACCGTCAGCGTCGCATACACAATGATCGGCCCCGCCAGATTCGGCAGCAGATGCCGCAGGAAGATCCGCACCGGCGGCACACCAATCGCCCGCGCCGCCTCAATGAATGGCCGACTCTTCAGACTCAGCACCTGCCCTCGGATCACCCGCGCCATCGTCAGCCACGACAACCCGCCAATCGCCACCAGCAGCACACCAACATCAAACGCCATCCGCTGCCCGCGTGAAATCACCCGAGGTGGCCGCGCCACCAGCGCCCGCTCACGCAGTTCCTCCGCCAGCGCAGGCTCACGCGACAGGAACGCCGCCACACGCGCGCCCGGCTCCATCGCCATCAGATCAGGCCGCGCAACGCGCTGCTCCATCACCACCAGCGCCTCACGCTGCACAAACGCCGCGCGTGCCTTGCTCCGAGACAGGTACTCATCCAGCACCGCATCGCCCGCCACCGCCAGCAGCACGACCAGCAGCACATAAGGCAGCCCATACAGCACATCCACCACCCGCATCATCGCCGCATCAACGCGCCCGCCCACATACCCCGAGATCGCCCCGTACATCGTCCCGATGAAGACCGACAGCAACGCCGCCAGCATCCCAATCGACAGCGAGATCCCACCGCCGGCCATCGCCCGCACCAGAAGACTCCGCCCCAGCACGTCCGTTCCCAGCCAGAACCGAGGCCACTCGCGCCGCATCGCCGCGCCAACCGCCCCGTCCGTCCTTGCCAACGCCTCCTCAACACTCACGCCCGCCTCCGCCGCGATCAACTCCACGCGCTCGCGCGCCACCAGCGAGTTCAGTCGCAACGCCTGATCCGGCGCAGGAGTCACCCACCACGGCGGCAGCCTCCCCCCCGAAGAAACACCCGCGTTGTACCGAGGGACCCCCCCTCCGCCCCCTCCCGCCGCGTCGCCCTGCGTCGCGACACTTCCGAGGCTCCAAGGCAGCGTCAGCAGACACGCGGCCAGAATCACGGCCAAAAACCCCATCCCAAACAGGCCCGCAACACTGCGAGTGAGCGGATGATCACGCCATGACTTCCGCGACCCATCGGCCATCGGTGCCATCATCGCCGCCACAGACTCAGTCTCGCGAGCGCCACTCATGGGCAGACGATACCCACGCTTTGGCTAGCGCGGCGCCTTGGGTAGCCCGGCGGCCCCCGCCGGTTCTTCTCTTCCAGCCCACCTCACTCGCCCCGCGTCGCCAGCAGCACCACATTGAACACAACGCTCAGCGCCAGCGTCCCGCACAGCACATAGAAGAGCCAAGGCCGAAGGAAGGGAGCTTCCTTCGCCTCCACGATCTCGCCGCCAAGCTGCGCCTCAGCGCTCGCAAGGTGCCCGATGTCCGATCCACCAAGGTCCCGGTGCGCCAGCGGCGGCTTCTTCCCCTCGCGCACAGCCCTCAGGTCACCCATCAGGTCCGTGCAGTTCTGGTATCGCGCCCGCGCGTCCTTGGCCATCATCATCTCGACCACTTCCGAGATCCCCGCGCTCAGCTTGGGATTCACGTGGTCGGGCGCAATCAGCTCAGCCTTCAGATGCTTGTGCATCACCGCCGAAGGGTTCTTCCCGTCGAACGGCACCGCACCGGTGAGCATGTGGTACAGCGTCGCACCCAGCGAGTAGATGTCCGCCGCGGGCGTCAGGTTCATCTCGCCGCGGATCTGCTCCGGGCTGATGTAGTACGGCGTTCCAAACGCCTTCCCCTGCTCCGCCTCCGCCGCTTCCTTGTCCGAGATCGCGCGCGCCAGGCCCATGTCCGCCAGCTTCGCCACGCCACCCTTGGTGATCATGATGTTCTTGGGCTTGACGTCGCGGTGAACAAGGCCCCGCCCATGCGCGTGCGCCAACGCCTCGGCCACCTGCATCAGCACATCGATCGCGTCCTTCTCCGCATACCGCTTGGCCTTCACGATCTCGTCGTAGACCGTCGTCCCATCCACAAACTCCATCACGAAGTAGTGGTAGTCGCCAGCCTTGCCGACGTCGTACGCCTGCACGATGTTCGGATGGTTGAGGAGCGCCGCCGCGCGTCCCTCGGCGTAGAACCGCTCAATGAACTGCGGGCTGCTCGTGAACTTCCGCGGCAGCACCTTGATCGCCACCGCCCGGTCCAGGCTCAACTGCTTGGCCTTGTACACCGTCGCCATCGCGCCCGCGCCAAGCTTCCCAAGGATCTTGTACCCCGGAATCTTCTGCCCGCTGCGCTCCGCCTGCGCCACCTCGCGCAGCCGTGCCATCTGCCGCCGCGTCACATAGTCGTTGTCAACCAGGAGCTCCGCCAGACTGCGCCCGCTCTGATCCTCCGCGAGCTGCTTCGCCAGCGTCAGACAATGCTGCACTTCCTCGGGCGTCGCAAACCCCTGATCGATCACCAGCCGACCGACGATCGTGTCAACGTTCGTCCCGCCCTTGGCAACCTCTTGCAGAATCTCCTCAACACCCGGCACCGCAGGCCCCGTCGAGCCAAGCTTGCCACCCGCCCCGCCTCCATTGGAGGCCTTCGCCGCGCCAACGCCCGACATCGCGCTCCCCGAGAGGGGCGAAGTCTCGCCAAGACGAGGATCAGAGTTGGATCGAGTGTCGTCGGGCATGGGTAAGGCTGGAGGCAGTCAGGCAAGGAGGCAGGCAGGCAAGCAGGGGAGGAAAGCGAGGCACTGGGGGAGGTGGGGGGAGGGTGAGGTGATCGAATAAGGTCCGCCCGGTTCTCGGGCCATCATCATCTGTACGCGTCGGCTTGGCCGCGGGGTCGATCTTGGCCAATCCACCAGAACCGCTGAATCCCAGCCCGCTTCAACCGGCGTTCCCGTTCCGCCGCCAATCACGCCAGCCACGCCGCACGCCGGCCACGAGCCAGCTCACGTCGTCCAAACTCGCGGCCGATTGTACCGCGTGACCCCCGCGGTTCCTGACAATCTCCATCCTTCTATACGAGTCTTCACAGGGCACCTGTTCCCACAACCGCCCCTCACCATCCCCGCAACCTTCCCTCAACCCGACCCGCTTCGTCCCATCACCATCGCCTCACGCGATCCCCAAGCTTCCGAACCACGCCGCGGCCAATCGTCGCACCGGCACTTCCGCGCTCCGGCCTCACGCTCCTACCTTGGGTCATGACGAAATCGGTTCGTACAAACCCAAACACCACGCCGCGCATCACGCCTCGCACCCCGCCTCACGCTGCGCGCCGCTGCTGCACCTCCCTCGCGCGCGCCATCTCCTTCCACTTCCTTCCCTTCCTGCTCACGCTGCTCACGCTCCTCCTCGCCGCGCCTGCACTCGCTCAACCAAGCCACGAGGCCCTCATCTCCCTCCGCAACGGCGACACGCTCCGCGGCCAGATCTACTCCACCTCCGACTCCACCATCGAACTCGCCCACCCCCTCCTCGGCACCCTCTTCCTGCCCCAGTCCGCCGTCCGCTCCATCATCATCAACCCACCAAACGACCAGTCACACACCCAAGCCCAAGTTCCAGGCCCAGCCACTAGCACATCATCCACATCCGCTGCCTCAGTCCCAGCGGAAGAAGATTCCCCCGCCCTCCCGCCCCCCGCACCAAGCTGGAACCGCCGCCTCGACCTGGGCCTCAACGGCAGCGAAGGCAACAGCAGCAGCCTCAGCTTCCGCGTCGGCGCCGGCCTCGAGCGCATCGCCCCCGACCTCGAAACCCGCGTCAGCGGCCTCTACACCCGCGCCTCCGACAGCGGCACCGTCTCCCAAAGCCGCGCCGAGCTCAACGCCCGCAACGACTGGCTCTCCGAAACCTCCCCCTGGGGCTTCTTCCTCCAGGGCCGCGCCGAGTTCGATGAGTTCCAGGACTGGGACTGGCGCACCAGCGCGGTCCTCGGCCCCTCCTACCAGCTCATCAAGAACGATCGCACCTCCCTCCGCCTCCGCGCCGGTGCCGGCCTCGCCCGCGAGTTCGGCAGCGGCCGAAACAGCCTCATCCCCGAAGCCCTCGCAGGCTTCGACCTCAAGCACGCCCTCACCGACCGCCAACGCCTCTTCCTCAGCACCGAACTCCTCCCCAGCCTCGACAATCTCGGCGACTACCGCGCCTCCAACAAGCTCGGCTACGAAATGGACATCACAGAAGACTCGAAGGCCACCATCCGCCTCGGCATCGACCACCGCTACGACTCCAACGCCCCCTCCGACCGCGACTCCAACGACATTGACTTCTTCGCCACCCTCGGCGTCCACTTCTGATCCGCCGCGAGCCCGCTGAACACCGGCGGCTGCGCCCTCAGTCGGGCAATGCCTGCGCCCGGCCACCCGCTTCCGCAGCATCAACGCTCTGGTAGAAAGCACGGCCGCGGGCTCCTAAGCTTTCCGGACATATTGGTCCGTTTGTTGCTCCCCGCACCTTTTCCCCCATCCTCAGCACCTCCGCCAGATGAGAGAGTCCAGCGTCAGTGCCCGTTCAGCATGTTCAGGCACTCATCCGCGAGAGCGCGTCCGGAACGACAACCCGTCGGCGGCTCCACCTTGGCGCTGCCAAAGGAGTCCATCATGGACCGAGTCCTCATCTGGGATCTGCCCACCCGCTTCTTCCACTGGCTCCTCGCGGCCGGTTTCATCGCCGCCGCCTTCATCGCGCTCGCGCTTGGGGAAGACAGCGCACTCTTCCCATACCACGCCATCATCGGCCTCACCATCGCGCTGATGGTCTGCCTCCGCATCATCTGGGGCATCGCAGGCACGCGCTATGCGAGGTTCGGCACGTTCATCTTCGGCCCCGCCGCAGTCGTCGAGTACATGAAGGGCACCCTCATCGGTGGCGGCAAACGCTACATCGGACACAACCCCGGCTCCGCCCTCGCGATCTTCGCGCTCCTCGCGCTCGTCCTCGCGATCGCCGTCACCGGCATCATGATGGGCCAGGGCAACGAGGGCGTGAAGGAGATCCACGAGATCCTTGCGTGGGTCACGGTCGGCTTCGTCGTCGCGCACGTGCTGGGCGTCGCCCTCCACACCATCCGCCACCGCGAGAACATCACGCTGAGCATGCTCCACGGCAAGAAGCACGCCGACCCCTCCGACGCCATCGCCTCCGCCGCCCCCCTAATCGCGGCCATCTTCCTCGCCATCACCGGCGCCTGGGCCATCGCCCTCCTGCGAAACTACAACCCCGCCACACAGTCCACCACACTCCCACTCATCGGCACCACGCTGCAGCTCGGCGAGAACGAGGGCGGCAACGAATCAGGCGGCAAGGAAGGCACGAGCGCCGCCGACGACGATTGATGCAACCCCGCGCGGGCGTGCGCACCCACGCCCGACCCAGCGAAACGCCGCCAAGCCTGATTCAGCCCATCAAGCAAGGAGACTTTCCATGCAACTGCGTACACGTGAGGTCGCCAAGTTTCTCTCCGGAATCGCCTTCCACGAAACCCTGGGCCATTGGTGGCTCGGCATCTGGGGTCAGCACATGCTGCCCTGGAAGTTCAGTTGGTTCACGTTCACCAGCACCGTCAACACCGTCGCGATGGCCATCTGGCCGATCGTGTTCATCGCGCTGGTCTGGTTCGCCTGGCTGCGAAAGCCCGGTGCCAGTGCAGGATGAGCCAACGCTGGAGCATCTTCAGCTCCAACGCCCCGTTGACTCGCACGCGCAGCCCCATTCGGCAGGTGGCTCCCCCTCACAACCGCGCGCCGAAAATCGCCCCCACCCCCGCCGTCAGCCCCATCGCCAGTGCGCCCCAGAACGTCACGCGCGCGGCTGACTTCCATACCGGCGAGCCGCCCGCGCGCGCCGCGAGCGACCCCAGCAGCGCAAGGAACGCCAGCGACGCGCCAGAAACGCCCCACACAAGCCACGCCTGCGGCAGCACCAGCACCAGGAGCAGCGGCAGCGCAGCCCCGACGGTGAACGTGCCCGCCGAGGCAAATGCCGCCTGCACGGGCCGCGCGGCGAGTTCTTCGGTGATGCCCAGCTCATCGCGGGCGTGCGCAGAGAGCGCGTCCTTGGCTGTGAGCTGCGTGGCAACCTGAGCCGCGAGCGGCTCATCAAGCCCTCGCTTCACATAGATCGCGGTGAGTTCGGCGTGCTCGGCCTCTGGCTGGGTCGCCAGTTCGTGCGTCTCGCGTGCCAAGTCCGCCGCTTCGGTATCGGCCTGCGAACTCACCGACACATACTCGCCCGCAGCCATCGACATCGCGCCCGCAACCAGCCCCGCAAGCCCGGCAATCAGGATGCCGCTGCGGGACGTGTCAGCCGCGGCCACACCGACGATCAGGCTTGCGGTCGAGACGATCCCGTCATTGGCGCCCAGTACCGCCGCCCGCAGCCAGCCGATGCGATGAGAACGATGGCTTTCAGAGTGGCGCATGGAGACAGCGTAGCGACACCTCGCTCGCAACCGAGGACCGTTTCAAACAGAGCAAAGGTCACGCCATCAGCACAAAGTGCCCACATCGCCTCCCTCTCGCGCCGCACACTCCATACCTCCTTGTACCACACAAACGGCCGAAAGCTGCGGCAAAGTCCGGCACCTTTGACGACGCTGCCCGGCCAAGTCACCCTATCCACACGCCCCCCCCGGCAGCGGCGGACGAACCGCAGCCACACATCCGAAATGCCATTCGATCAATCTCCCCGCCACGCCCTGCAAACAGGCTTGTGCAAACCCGCAAACCGGGGTAGCATCGGCGATCTCGAGGAGGTCCCCCATGAACACGGTCCACCGCAGTCCCGCCACCACCGCGGCATTCCGCACCCTTCTCTCCCGCCTGTGCCTCACCCTCCCGCTCTTCGCCAGCATGGCTGCGGCAACGACCCAAGCCCGGGCCCAGTGGGTGACGGTGAACCTGCACCCGGACGGCGCACGGTTTTCGCAGTTGTACGGAGGTCGCGATGGAATCCAAGTGGGTCAAGCTATTCTCCCGCCAGTCGGCGACACTGTCCGGTCCGTAGCGGCGATGTGGCGTGGCACATCCGCCTCCTTCGTAAACCTTGCACCCCCTTCTTGGTCAAACAGTAATGCATTGGGTGTGTTCGGGTCGAGGATTGTTGTGTGGAGTGATCCATTCGTGGGCCCAGACCGGACCTTGGTGTTGGATATCAGCACGCCCATACCCACAGAGACTGTTTTCGGTTCGTCAGGCGACACTGTGAATCCCACAGGCATCTTCGCAGATCGCGTTGTCGGGAGTCAAAACAACCGAGCCAGCCTCTGGTCCGGCCCATCGCTCACTTGGTCGGATCTCACACCCTTGGAGGCCAGTGCGGGATGTGTATCCGGCGCGGGCGAGCTGCACGAAGTCGGTGGCGTCATGATCAATCAGGTCGGTCGAGCAGCCATGTGGAGTGGTACCCGAGAAAGTTGGGTGGATCTTCATCCCGAAGATACGTTGGGGTCCGGGCTCATCGCTTGTGATGCTTCGTCGCAAGTAGGTTTCGTGTTAATCGAACCTTCGGGTCCCCCGTTCGCGGCAGTCTGGCGGGGCAATTCTGACTCGTTTGTAAGTCTGAATCCCCAAGGAGCGATCGGCAGTGTCGCTACCGGAGTACTCGGCGAGATCCAAGTCGGGTGGGTGCAGATTCCTCCAGCTTTTCCATTGAGGGCGAGAGCTGCCATTTGGTTCGGCTCTGCCGTGTCCTATGTCGATCTCCATCAGTTCTTGCCAGTTGAGTATTCTGATTCGTTTGTAACAGCTATCTACGAAGATGTCGCGGCAGGACTTCGGGTCGTATGCGGAACCGCCTGGATCGGCGGTTACTCGACTGGCGTCTCCCACGCCTTCATCTGGACCCAACCGCTCGGCGACCCGTGCGCCTTCTCGCAGCAGCCGCAGCCCACTCAGGTCGGCGTCGGTGCCGCCGCGACCTTCACCGCCACCTTCGCGCGAAGCGACCAGTCCCTGCGATGGCGTCGGAACGGCGTCCCCCTCTCCGATTCGGCTCGCTACTCCGGTACGGAGTCGTCAACCCTCACCATCCAGAACATCGGGAACACCGATCAGGCCCTCTACGACCTCGTCGCCACCGGCACCTGCGGCACCATGATCAGCGACGCGGCCGAGCTCTCCTGCAAGCCCATCATCCTCGATCAACCCACAGGGCGCATCGTCCTCCAGTCGCCCCTCCAACTCCGGCTCACCGTGCCCCAAGGTGTCTCGTACACCTACCGCTGGCGTCAAAACGGGCAGAACCTCTTCAACTTCCCCGGCTTCATCAGCGGCGCGACGACACCAACCCTGAATCTGCTCGTGGAGGACGAGAGCCTGCTCGGCACCTTCGACTGCGTCCTCACCAACGTCTGCGGCACCACCACCACCGTGCCCTTCCGCGTCGTGAGCATTTGCGACTACGACTTCAATCAGGACGAGAACGTTGACCTCTCCGATGCCCAGCAGATGGCCCAAGTCTTCGTCGGACTCCTGACCAGCGAGGCTGGTTGGCTCGACGGCGACCTCAACGGCGACGAGAACGCCGACCTGACCGACGCCCAGCAGCTCGCGAACTACGTCGTCATGGGCATCTGCGGCGTCTGACCCCGGATTAACCAGACTTCCACCAACCGCCCTCCCAGCGGCAATTGTCTCAATGCCCACCCTGCACCCCCTTGACAAGTTCTTTACACTGGAACTGCTTCTTGCCCCGTCCCTCTGCCCTCCAACTTCTTTGCAGAAAGGACCCACCATGTCTCAGTCAACTCCCAACCACACTGCCACCTACTCCGGCCGCGCACCCGCCGACATCCGCACGCTCGTCCTCTGTGGCGGCGGCGGCAGCGGCAAGACCACCCTGTCCGAGCGCCTCCTCCTCGACACCGGCAAGCTGAAGCGCATGGGCTCTGTCCTCGAAGGCACCACCGTCTCTGACTACACCGAGGAAGAGAAGAAGCACGCCCACTCCCTGCAGCCCGCTTTTCTTCACTTTGAGTACGAGGGGCATCTCGTCAACCTCATCGACACGCCGGGGCTCTCTGACTTTCTCGGGCACGCCATCGCGTGTTTTCCCGCCGCGGAGACGATCGCCGTCGTCGTCGATGCCGTGAAGGGCATCGACAGCGTCACACGCCGCCTCATGAGCGTGGCGCAGCAGCGCGGCATCCCGCGCATGCTCATCGTCAACAAGATCGATGAGGCCTCGCCGACGGACCTCGAAGGCCTCGTCGCCAACCTCCGCGAGACCTTCGGCAACATCTGTCTCCCCATCAACCTCCCTCGCGCGGGTGGCACGCGCGTCGTCAACGTCTTCGAGCATGATGGCACCGACGCCGCGGGCGATCGCGCCGACTTCTCCAGCGTGCACGAGGCCCACAAGCAGATCGTGGAGCAAGTGATCGAAGTCGACGATGAGCTCACGCTCCAGTACCTCGAAGTCGGCGACGGCAAGTTCGACCAAGGCAAGCTCCACGCCGCATTCGAGAAGGCACTCGGCGAGGCGCACCTGGTCCCCATCTGCTTCTGCTCCGCCAAGACCGGCGCGGGCATCGATGACCTCCTCCACATCTTCGCGAGCCTCTGCCCAAGCCCGCTCGAAGTGAACCCCCCCGAGTTCCTGAAGCGCGATGCCGAGGGCCAGCCCGAGCACGAGTGGAACGCACTCCCCGAGCCCGGCGGCAAGCTCATCGCCCACGTCTTCAAGGTCTACACCGATCCGTTCCTCGGCCGCGTGGGAATCTTCCGCGTCCACCAGGGCGTGCTGCGCGCCAAGAGCGAAGTCATCATCGATGATCACAAGAAGGCCACCCGCCTCGGCCACGTCTTCCTGCTGCAGGGCAGAGAGCACGTCGAGGTGAACGAGGTCGGCCCCGGCATGATCGGCGCCGTCGCCAAGGTCGACGATGTCAAGTTCAACTGCGTCATCCACGACAGCCACGAGCTCGACAGCGTCCGGCTCAACCCCCTCCCGATCCCGCGCCCCATGTTCGGCCTCGCGGTCGAGCTCAAGAACCACGCCGACGAAGCCAAGTTCTCCAACGCCTCGCACCGCTTCATGGCCGAAGACCCGTGCTTCACCGTCGAGCGCTCCGCCGCGACCTCGCAGACCGTGATGCGAGGTTTGGGCGAGATGCACCTTCGCATCATGGTCGAGAAGTTCCGCGCCCTGGGCATCGAGCTCATGACCAGCACGCCCAAGGTCGCGTACAAGGAAACCATCACCGCCAAGGCCGAGGGGCACCATCGCCACAAGAAGCAGACCGGCGGCGCTGGCCAGTTCGGCGAGGTCTATCTCCGCGTCGAGCCGCTCCCCACCGACCACCCCGAAGGCTTCGAGTTCATCAACGACACCGTCGGCGGCAGCATTCCACGCCAGTTCATCCCAGCCGTCGAGAAGGGCGTCCGCTCCGTTCTCGCCGAGGGCGCCGTCGCGGGCTACCCCCTCCTGGGCGTTCGCGTCAGCGTCTACGACGGCAAGTACCACGACGTCGACAGCAAGGAGATCGCCTTCACAACGGCCGGCCGCCGCGCCTTCATCGACGCGATCCAGAAGGCTCGCGCGGTCCTCGTCGAGCCCTACGTCCACCTCGAAGTCACCGCCCCCAGCCGCTACATGGGCGACATCACCGGCCACATGAGCACCAAGCGCGGCCGCGTCCAGTCCAGCGAGCTCGAGTCCGGCGACACCTGCGTCGTCCGCGCCGTCGCGCCCCTGGGCGAACTCCAGAACTACGCCAACGAGCTCAAGAGCATGACCGGCGGCGCCGGCAGCTACACGATGGACTTCAGCCACGACGAGAAAACCCCGCCCCAGGTCCAAGCCGCCGTCATCGCCGCCTACAAGCCCAAGCACGAAGATTGAAACTCGCCAATCACTCTCCCCAAGCGACTGGTCTGCACGCCTCGCGCACACCACGCACGGATCGAAAGCGCTCTGCATTTCTTCCCCCCCAGCCTGCCTGCTTGCCTTCATACCTGCGTGCCTCCCCTCTTCATTTTCGCTTTCCCGTTTTTCGCTTTTCGCTTTCCCCCCTAACCTCTCCCAGTCCATCCGAGGAGACCGACCTTGTCCACCACCTCCGCCACCTGGAATCCGCGTTCTTTCGGCATCACCGTCGCTGGCCTTGTTCTCCTCGGCGGCGTGGTCTGGTACTACACCAGCGTCGTCTCCGACGGCATTGGTAATCAGGCTCGCGCCAGCACCCCCTCCGCATCTTCGCTGATGGCCGCCGCCGAGCGCGGCGACATCGCTGCCATCGAGGCCGAGATCAAGCGCGGCGGCACCGCCGCGATCGATCGCCCACGCGAGTCCAGCAGCGGCCAGACCGAACTCACACCCCTCATGGCCGCCGCGAACGCCGGCAAGCCCGACGCCGTTCGCGCACTGATCAAGAACGGCGCACAGCCGAATGTCCGCAGCAAGGACGGCCGCACCGCGCTGATGTACGCCTCAGGCTGGGGCGACGCGGCCACTGTCCGCGCCCTGCTTGATTCGCAGGCCCGCGTCGATGAACGCTCCGAGATGCGGATGACGGCCCTCTCCTTCGCCGCTGCACGAGGCGAGCTCGACTCACTCCGCGCACTCATCGACGCCGGAGCCGACGTCAACGCCAAGAACCGCTGGGGCCAGACGCCGCTCATCATCGCATGCCTCGCGGGCGACGCCACCAAGGTGGTCGCGCTCCTGAACGCTGGCGCCAACGTCAACGACCTCGACAACGACCGCAAGACCGCCCTCGCCGTCGCCGCTGGCGCCGAGACCGGCCTCGAGGCTGTCCGTGCACTCATCAGCGCGAAGGCCGATCCCAACCTCGCGGATGCTGAAGGCGTCACGCCGCTCATGGTCGCCGCCGACAAGGGCGACGCCGAGAAGGTGATGGCCCTCCTCGACGCCGGCGCCAACGTCAAGATCGCCGACCGCGCCGGCCGCACCGCCGCCGACTGGGCCACCGCCCGCGCCGATGACGAGGGCGCCAAGGTCCTCAAGGCGCTGACGGAAGCACAGGCCCGCTGAGAGAGCGAGTGCCCGTTCCGCCGCGCAGCCTCTGCGCATGATCTGCATGATCCGCAAGTCCTGCGTCCTGATAACGCCCCTCTACGCAGAATCAACGTCTCCTCCCTCCTCACCAACCGATCAAAGGTGTCCCCGTGATTCGTTTCGTGGTGCAGCGTTCTGTGCCGGTGTAGATTCACTATCAGAATGGACTCGATTAACTCACAGAACGGTTCACTCCCCGCGACCTACGCGTTCCGGGCCGCACGCTCCTATGGAGCTCATGGTCCAGCCGCGCCCGCAGCGGCAGCTCGCGGTGCCGTCACGACGGCCTCGGGCCTCACCGTGCGGCCGATGGATACGGCGCGCCAGATCGACCAGACCACCATCGAGACCAGCCGCAAGCTGGAGTCAGCGCGCAAGCTCGTTGCGGCGAAAGTCAGCGGCGGGATCGACTTCAACACCGGCAACGTCAGAGCCAGCAGCATGTCCAGTGCGCCCGGAACCGGCGCGCTGCCGCTGTACCGCCATCCGGCTGATAAGAACGCCGCGGCGACGGGCGTCGACCTTGGCCGCAGGCTCGATGTCTCCATCTGATTTTTCCCCCTCCTCCTCTACATGCTTCGACTGCGCTGATCGAGTGCTGGTCAGCGTGTGATCTTCATCTGGTCATCCTCTGTTCATCCTCTGATGACTCGATACGTGATCCCCATGAGCAGCATCAGCAGCGGCAGGCCGAGGATCAGGCCCAGCCGCACGTAGCGTGCCTCGGCCTCCGCGATGTTTCCGACGACGGGCACGCTCACGGCCTCGGGGCTTTGTGCGATGAGGCCGCCCTCGCCCGCGAGCCAGAGGACGCTGGCCTCCATGAGTTCTGTGTTGCCCGGGTTCGCGGGCACGATGCGGCCATCCACACTCATGCCGCGCTGCGTGATCTGATCGATGTTCCAGCTATTGCTGCCCACTGCAACAAGGCGCTGGATCGGCTTGTTCAGCTCGGCGCGCTCCGAGGCCGCGGCGATGATCCAGGGGCGCTTGCTGCCCGGCTTGCCATCGGGCCAGCGACCGTCCGTGCCCTCGTCGAACGTCGGCGGATCGGGCACGAGCGATCGCTGGTCGCGCGGCGTGCGCCACAGACGCAGCCACTGCGACTCGAGCCACAGTGTCTCCGACGGTGCGATGGTGAGCAGTGGGGTGACGGTCGCGCGAGCGTTGCCGTCCGGAGCGCGCTCGTAGAGCGTGACTGGCCAGGGGATCAGCGTTGTGAGTCCACGGATGCCGGCCTGGATCGGGTGTGATCCATCGGGCGCGATGACCATGAGCTCGGTCTCGACGAGCCGGCCGCGGGGCGTTGTGGTCTCGCGCAGCAGCGGGCGGCCGGATTCGGCCGCGAGGCCGAAGCGCTCCAGAACCGCGATCGTCGGATCGGCCTGGCCGTAGGTCGGCAGCAGCGATGGGTTGATGGAGATGAGGAGTGGGCTGCCCGCGTCGGCGATGCGTGTGAGCACCTCTCCGAGTCGCTGAGCGCGCTGTGCCCCGGTCTGCTCACCCTCGACGCGTGACGAAGTGCTCGAGTCGGGCGAGAGCGTCGAGTAGACCACGGGCCGTTCACCCTTGGGGTTGAGGGACGCAAGGCCTGGCGGCTCGGTATCGACGAGGCACGCCCACTCAATGACGTCGATGCCGCGCGAGCGGAGTCGCTGCGAGAGGGCGGTGAAGATCTGCACCGAGTCGATGAAGGGCCGCGGCTCCGCGTGCACGATCACGAGGATCGGACGCGTCGGCGACATCAGCGTGGCGAGCGCGGTGCCAAGGACTTCCTCGACGCGGCGCGACTGATCACCCGCGGCACCCGGCAGCGCGGTCGCGGAGGGTGGAGGCAGGATCGTTGAGAGCTCGAGTGCGCCGATGCCGACGCTCGGCGGCCCGATGATGAGCGCGGCCTCGCCCTTCTCGAGCACGTCGGCGATGCGCAGGATGTCGGGACGAGAGAGGCGGCGCAGCGAGTCGAGCGTGATGGCGGCCTGATCGCGGCGCTGTCGCAGCGGCGCCACCAGATCGCGTGCAAGCTCTGCGGAGGGGCCGTCGGTGGCGCGCTGCTTGGCATAGGCATCGAGCTCGTCGGATGCCTGCGTCATCCACGCGACGACCGGCTCGAGTGCCTGCACCAGCTCCTTCGTGGCGGTGTCGGTCGCGGGGAGGGGAAGGTCGCCGAGCTGGCGGCGCATCGCGTCCGCCGCGCGGCCCACGGCTTCTCCGAGCGCGCGCGCCAAGATGCGCGAGCGCGCGCTGGACTGCTGGATGGACTGGCGAAACTTCTGCGAGGGTTCGTCCAGTCCCGGGAGCGCCTGCTCGATCGCGGTGATCGATGGCGAGGCCGTGTCATTGAGCCAGGTCGCAAGGCCGCGGGCGGCGGTGCGACCCGTCTCGACGACCTCGCCGTGGGCCATGAGGACGGCCTGATCGCGCGACACGAGATCGCGGAGGAGTGCGCGGTAGTCCTCCATGCCGCGGGCCGAGCCGGTGTCGATGGTGGTTGCCGAGAAGGTGAGCGAGGCCCGGCGCATTTCCGAGAGGATCGCCTCGAGCCGCTTGCGTGCGCCGCGATCGGCCGCGGCCATGTCCGCGGCGACGACGATGCGGTAGGGCCCGTCCATCCGCTCCATCACCATCGCGGTGCGGGGCGAGAGGAGCTGGTCGCGCGTGTTCGTGACATCGACGCGCATGGCGTAGCGCGTGGCGAGCGTGTTGAGGAGCACGGTGCCGAGGATGGCGCAGCCGAGTGTGATCGTCGCGAGCGTGCCCGCGCGGAAGCGGCGTGCGCGGCCACGCATCACGCGCGCGGGTGGCTGGGGCCGTGCGCCCTCACGAGTGTTCGACGGTGGCGACGAAGGAGAGTTGGGTAGTGGGTTGGGGAGGTTCATCGCCATCGGCGGAGCTCCATGACGACCGCCGCGCCGACCACGCAGAGACCCGCGCCCGTGAGGAAGAAGACCACGTGGCCCGTGTCGAGCACACCCTTGGCAAAGTCGGAGAGACGCGGCGAGAGGGAGAGGGAGAAGAGTACCTCGCGGATGCCGGGCGGTGCCTGTGCACCCGCGGCCTCGGCGAACATGAGCCCCAGGATCGCAAAGAGAGAGAGCATGAAGGCCAGCGTGGAGTTGCTCGTGAGGGCCGACGCGAGCGTGCCGATGCCCAGGTAGAGAAGGCCCACGAGCGCGAGGCAGATGTAGCCGGAGATGATGGGCCCGGAGTCCAGCGGCAGTGTGGCGTATCGCGCGAGTGCGAGAACGTAGAGGGCGGTGGGGACGAGCATCGCCAGCAGGAAGGCGCACGCGCCGATGAACTTGCCGATGACCAGCGACCATGGACCGGCGGGAGAGGTGAGCAGCGACTCGATCGTGCCCGAGCGCAGCTCTTCAGAGATGAGGCGCATCGTGATGGCGGGCGCGACGGGAAGGAGGAGCCAGCCTGAGATTGCGAAGAAGTCACGCATGCTCGCGGGCCTGCCGGGGACGAGCGTGTAGAGGCAGAAGACCAGCGAGGCTAGAAAGAGGTAGAGGGCGATGATGATCCAGCCCGCGGGCTGGCGGAAGTAGCTCGAGAACTCGCGGCGCGCGAGCGTGATGCAGGCCGCGGCGGCGGTTGCGATCGAGCTGACGGGTGGATGGTTGGTTGTTGTGGTCATGGGTGTGGGTGCGCGGTTCAGGCCGCGGTGACGCGCTCCTTGGCGGCGAGGCCCGCGTCGGGTGAGGCGTCGGCCTCATCCAGGATGCGCATGAAGACCTGCTCGAGCGTGTCGAGCTCGGCGTGCAGTTCGCGCACGGGGATCTTGGCTTCGGCAAGGGTGAGTGCGATGTGCTCGCGCAGGTCGGGCGCGCCGGGCTTGGCAGAGACGATCCACTGGCGCCAGGGCGAGCCCAGGCCCGTGCTCTTGGAGCCGCGCATCGAGACATCGGCGACGTACGGGACCGAGAGCATCACCTTCAGCACGCGCTCATCGTCGCCCTCCTTGACGAGCTTGGCGTCGATGAGGTACGTGGCGCCGGTGCGCTGGACGAGCTCGGCTGGTGAACCGTCGGCCCGCACGCGTCCCGCGGCGACGATGATCACGCGATCGCAGAGTCGCTCAACCTCTGGCAGGATGTGCGAGGAGATGAGCATCGTGCGATCCTTGCCGAGCTCGCGGATGAGCTGGCGTGTCTCGCGGATCTGGGTTGGGTCCAGGCCGTTGGTTGGCTCGTCGAGGACGAGGACCTTTGGATTGTGGAGGAGTGCCGCGGCGAGTCCGGTGCGCTGCTTGTAGCCCTTGCTGAGCTTGCCGACGCGCCTGTTGGCGACGTCGGTGAGCCAGCAACGGTCCATCGCGTAGGCGATGGCCTTCTTGCGCAGGCCGCGCTCGAGGCCGAAGAGGCGGCCTCGGAAGTCGAGGTACTCACGCACCTTCATCTCGGGGTAGATGGGCGCCGACTCGGGGAGGTAGCCGAGCATGCGGCGCGCACCTGCGGAGCTGTTGGAGGCGTCGAGGCCGTCGATGGTGACGCGGCCATGGTCGGGGATGAGGGCCCCGGTGATCATGCGGATGGTGGTGGTCTTCCCGGCACCGTTGGGTCCGAGAAGGCCGGCGATCTGGCCTGGGCGCAGCTCAAAGCTGACGCCGCGGACTGCGCGGACGGGGCCGAAGGACTTGTGAACGTCCGAAACAAAGACCATCCGGCTACTCCCTCCCCACGAGTCCCCTCGGAATTCTGCGTGATCCGAGCGTGATCCAAGCGAAACTCAGGGCACGACCGACTGTTCCCCCGTCCAGAATCCGGCCAAGTTCGGGGCCCTGCCTGATCGCAGACTGGCACCCGCCGGAGTTTCACCTTGGGATCAGATCGGTCCGATCCACCGGTGGGCTTTGAGATGCGCCCGCGTATCCGGCCGATATCCTCGATATAGTCACTCCCGGCAGGAGCCCGCAGCGGTCATGGAAGATGTCGGCACCAAGCACAAGGTCACGCCGTCCCTCCCGGGTGGAGGGGCGCCCGTGTCCCATCCGACTGTCCATCCGTCTGTGCATCCGTCGTTGTCGGAGGCGTCCTTCCACTTCGTGCCAGCCATTCCCGTCCAACCCGAGGCAGCACGACGATCGCCCGCGTCCGATGCGGGCGGATCCGGCGCGGTCCCCTTTCCGGTCTTTTCGCCCTCGGCGGGACTGGCCGTGTCGCTGCTGAACGCGATTGGCGAGGGGGTCGCGGTTGCTTCGCGCTCGGGCGAGGTGTTGTGGGGGAATGATCTGTTCGCGCGGCAGAGTGGCGCGCTGCAGGAGCGGATCTCGAGTGCCTGTCGACAGTTCAATCGTGACTTTCCGATGCCGCCGGGGGGTGTGGCGGGAGGCATCGCGTCGCCGACGGGTCGGAGCGAGCAGGTCTTTGCGGATGGGGATCGATTTCTGGAGGTCGTGATCACGCCGGTTCCGGCGGGGATGACGAAGGTCGCGGGAGCCGGAGCGGCCGCGGGCCCAGGTGCGGAGGCCGGTGCGCGGGGGGATGGATTGCTTCGGGCCGATGCGCTGGTGGTGGTGTTTCGAGATGACACGTCGGCGCGGCGGCTGCAGCAGCGCATCAACTCGCTGGACCAGGCTGGCTCGGAACTGATCCGCTTTGATGCGGAGACGGTCCGCAAGCACAACGCGCACGAGCGGCTCAAACTCCTCGAAGAAAAGATCATCCGGTTCTCCAAGGACCTCTTGCACTTTGATCACTTTGCGATCCGGCTGCTTGATGAGCGGAGTGGGAAGCTCGAGCGGATCATTGGGTATGGGCTTCCGAAAGAGTTTGATGCCTTTGACATTCGGCCGGCGCTGGAGGGGCATGGGATCTCGGGGTTTGTTGCGGCGTCGGGGCGGAGCTATGTCAGCAACGACACGTCGAGCGATCCGTTGTATCTGCCTGGGATTGAGGGGGCGCGGTCGTCGCTGACGGTGCCGCTGCGACTGCAGGATAAGGTCATCGGGATCATGAACGTGGAGAGCCAGTCGCCCGCCGCGTTTGGTGAGGAGGAGCGGCAGCTGGGGGAGATCTTCGCGCGGTATGTGGCGGTGGCGCTGCACATGCTGGACCTCCTGGTGGTGGAGCGGAGCGCGACGAACCAGACGGTGTCGGGGCGCGTGGCGGTGGAGTTGAAGGAGCCGCTCGAAGACATCGCGCACGAGGTTGACATTCTGAGGTCGCAGACGGACAACATGCCGGGCGTGGGGACGCATCTGGAGCGGATCCGGCGCGATATCGAGTCGATCCGGGCGCGTATTGCTGAGTGCGCGGCGGGGCCGGCGAGCTTGCTTGGTGTTGAGCAGGCGATGGCGGACAAGGCAACAGACCCGATCATCGAGGGGCGGCGCGTTCTGATCGCGGATGATGAGGCACGCATCCGGCGCGTGATCGGCGATGTCCTCACGCTCAAGGGCGCGATCGTGACGGTCTGCGAGGATGGGTCCGCGGCGATCAGGGCGCTGGAGGCCGAGCCCGGCGCGTTCGCGATGATCCTCTCGGATATTCGCATGCCCGACCACAATGGGTATGAGATCTTCGCGGCGGTGCAGCGGACGAGCCCGGGCGCGGCGGTGATCCTGATGACCGGTTTCGGATACGACCCGCACCACTCGATCGTGCGAGCGAGCCAGGAGGGCTTGCAGTGCGTGCTCTTCAAGCCCTTCCAGGTCGAGCGGCTGCTGGATGAGGTCCGCAAGGCGCTGACGAAGAGCTGAGGCTCTCGCCCGCTTCCACCAAGAGAGACTTTCGCCGCGTCCCCTGCGACTTCGCACGGGGTTATCTGCGTGCCGGGCCCTCGCATTTGAAACGGATCATGTGGTCTGCTATACAAAGCGATTCCGGAGTCGGTTATCTGAAAGTAACACAGAGACAAAATGCAGCGACTTGAGTTGCGTTTGTCACACAGAAGGGTTACCTTCTCGGAGGCGTTCGCAAGCACTGCCGGGTTCTCCGGGCGGATGCCAGTCGGTTGCCACCCACCCGGGTTCCTTCGGGAGATTGGCCGCGGCGTGCGGCGTGGATGGTCGGTTCTCAAGTGCGCTCGTGATGGCGGCTTCAAGGAGCATCGGGCATGGCACGTGTTTTCCGGTTGGCGACCGCTCATTCGGGCCCGGCCCGCGGGTTCACGCTGATTGAGCTGCTGGTGGTCATCGCGATCATCGCGCTGCTGATTGGCATCCTGCTGCCGGGGCTGGGCAAGGCGCGCGAGCAGGGGCGCCTGCTGCGCGAGCAGTCGGCGATCCGCGAGCAGCATCGCGCGTGGTTCTCGTACGCGACGGACTTCAAGGACCGGCCGATCCCGGGCTACATCCACTGGTCGTGGTCGCACTGGAGCCCGACTGACCCGACGACGGCGGGCATCACGATGCTGGCGCCGGACCTGGACAGCCCCTCGCGGAACATCCAGTACGGCTCGAGCGTCAAGAGCTGGCCGATGCGTCTGTGGGGCTACTGGGGCGCGGACCTGAACGCGATGATGATCGACAAGGCCACCGAGCAGGACTTCCGCCGCCGGCCGCACTCCTTCACGGGGCAGCAGACCGTCGCGGGCACCACGTACTACTACTACGCCAGCGACTCGCGCGGCGCGGCGTTCGCGTGGCACACGTCCTTCGGGTACAACTCCATCTACGTTGGCGGCGACTACAACAACGGCGCGTTCACGTTTGTTGATCCCGACCGCCCGAACCCGCGCGCCAACGGCGGGACGTTCTGGGTTGATCGCATCGACAAGGTTCGCAGCGCAGACAAGCTCATGATCTTCTCCTCCGCGCGTGGCGGTGATGTGCGAGAGGGCGGGGCGTGGTGGAGCTATGGCGCGACCTTCCCTGACAGCGGCACGATCCGGCCCGGGTACTACTACGTCGAGCCGCCCCGCCCGCACCCCAAGGGTCGCGGTTCGGCGAGCGCGACGAGCCTGCAGGGCGGATGGACGGCCTCGGCCTCGGACAACACCTGGAACCGCCGGCGCACACCCAGCACCTGGGGCATGCTCGACGCACGCTTCAACAACAAGGTGACGAGCGTCATGTTTGATGGGCACGTCGAGAGCCTTGGGCTTGATGACCTGCGCGACATGCGGCGCTGGTCGAACTTCGCGGACCGGCCCGACTGGAACTTCATCGCGGCCCCGTGAGTGTCCGGCGCAATTGGCGGGGGTTTTCCAAGCTCTGAACTCCTTCGACGCCCCTGGGTCATCCGGCCCCGGGGCGTTCTGCTTTGCCGGGCGTTGTTCTGCTCCTACGTTTGGTCGATGTCTACTTCTACACACGGCTTGAACGACGGATCCGGGCTCGGGGCTGGCGCGATGGACTTTGTCTCCGAGATGGCCTGGCGCGGGCAGGTGTCGCAGTGCACCGATGAGAAGGGACTGCGCGCTCACCTTTCGGATCCGAAGGGCTCGCCCCGGACTGGGTACATCGGGTTTGATCCGACCGCGGACTCGTTCACGGTGGGGAACCTCGTGCAGATGCTGACGCTGCGGCGGTTGCAGCTTGCGGGGCATCGGCCCATCGTGATCGCGGGCGGGGGCACGGGGCTGATCGGTGATCCGAGCGGGAAGTCCGCCGAGCGGGAGATGAACACGAAGGAACGCGTGGCGGCGAACGTTGCGAGCCAGATGCGGATCTTCTCGCGCGTGATCGACTTCTCGCCGGCGCTTTCCAACCGCGCGACGCTGATGAACAACGTGGACTGGCTTGGTGAGATCACGTACCTGGATGCGCTGCGTGACATCGGCAAGCACTTCACGGTCAACATGATGATCCAGAAGGAGTCGGTGCGGGCGCGGCTTGAGGAGCGCGACCATGGGATCAGCTACACCGAGTTCTCGTACATGATCCTGCAGGCGTACGACTACCTCGTGCTGCACCAGAAGCACGGCGTGACGCTGCAGATGGGTGGGAGCGATCAGTGGGGGAACATCGTGGCGGGTGGCGACCTCATCCGCAAGACGCACTTTGCGTCGGGGGGGAGCGAGGAGACTGCGCCGCGCGTTTTCGGGATGACGACGCCCCTGGTGACGAAGGCTGATGGCGGGAAGTTTGGCAAGAGCGAGAGTGGGGCGGTCTGGCTGACGGCGGACCGGACGAGCCCGTACGCCTTCTACCAGTTCTGGCTCAACTCGGCGGATGCGGATGTGCCGAAGTTTCTGCGGACGTTCACGATGCTCTCGCACGGCGAGATCGAGGCGCTGGAGGCGGGGCACGCGGCGAACCCGGGTGCGCGCGAGGCGCACCGCGCGCTGGCGCGGCACATGACGGAGATGCTGCATGGCGCGACCGAACGGGAGAACGCGGAGAACGCCGCGAGGGCGCTGTTCAGCGGCGATGTGGCCGGCTTGCCTGAGGCAACGTTCCGCGAGGTGATGAGCGCGGCACCCACGACGGTGCACGACAAGGCGCGGCTGGGCGGGGGCGTTGCGATGTTGGATGTGCTCGACGCGGCGAAAGTCGTCAAGAGCCGCGGCGAGGGGAAGACGCTGCTTGATGCCGGGTCGATTCTCTTGAACGGGCGGAAGGTTGGATTGGATGCGCGCGTGACGAGCGCGGACTTGTTGCACGGGACTTTCATGGCGATCCGGCGCGGGAAAAAGGAGTGGCACGTGCTGCGGTGGGAGTGAGATTGGGGGAGGGGGAGACGGAAGAGTGCCGGGGACCGGCACACCACCCAGGAGACGTGGGGACGGAGGCAGGGAAGAGTGCCGCAGATCGGCACACCACCCAGGGGCGGCGCGGGCGTGGGCTTTGTTGAGGCTGACTTGGGCGCGGGCGTGGAGGATGGCGAGCCGGGCCCGGGCACGGGTGTTGAGTGTGGCCATTTCGGTACGGGCGCGCTCGTGCGAGAGGGCCATGGCGGCTCGGGCCTGAGCGTGTGCGGAGGTTGGGCTTGGAGCGACTGGTTGAAGTGTTGAACTGAGCATGCGCACCCTCCGTTTGGGAGAGGCTACAACGCGAGGCCGCGGAAGCAAGTTCGCAGGGGGCTTGGTCGCGAAGTTTGCGCACGGGGGCGGTATGGAGGGGGGATTTTTGTGAGGGAACGCCCGCCGCGAGTGGTGAAAGAGATTGGAACGAAGCGCGGAACCGCGCGATACGCACAATTGGGACATGCGTTCGGCGACAGCTTCTCTTAGGAAAACTAGGAGTGGCCACCTGCCCAGTTGCGGAGTGGTGCGGTGAGTCCCCTATTCCTGTATGCTTGTTCTTTGAAGATCGTGCAGTGAGCGAGATAGTCGGCCTCGTGTTCCGACTCACACACCGCGCCGGATGTCGACAGGCTTTGGAGATCAGCATGATGAAGAACAAGGTCGTCCGTGTTGAAGTGAGCGGAGGCATCATCGGAGTCTTGATCGGCAGTCCAAGAGCCTCACTCACGCGAGTCATCGATGCGGAGAATGCTCAGGGGTGGCGGGTTCGGCAGGTTCTTGCGGATCCCTTTGCGAACGCACTGCAGCAGCTAATTCGATTGTTGATCCTCATCCTAACTATTTTTCTCTGGACTCCAGCAACCGGTTTCTACGTCGTCTTTGAGAGAGAAGGCCCTTAATCCGAAGCTCGCGGCTCCCGGTACTTCACGCGACGCTTGTCGCTCGGCTGCGATGTTTGCATCCGCCGATTTCCTTCGCCCCTGCCGGGGCGATTGGGATTGGGCGTCGGGCTTCCACGGGTTGCGCTTCGCTGCACCCGTGGCTACATTCCGACGGCCCTCCGGGCCTGAGGAGGTTTGCGTGAGTGGGAGTGTGTGGCGGGGTTGAAGTGATGAAGAAGTAGGTCTGGTAGCGGCAGGCGGGACGCCTGCCCCACGAGGTTTGGTGGAGGGGCGGAGAAGGAAGACACCGGCCGGGAGGCCGGTGCTACTGGGGGCGCTTGGCGCGGCGCATCGAAGTCCTCGCAGAGCCGAGGACTTCGATGGCACGGGGGAAAGGCACTGGGTTGGGAGGCCGGTGCCACGGGAGCCGGTGCTACGTTTAGGTATGCCTCCTTCATCATCATCTCGGTCGGATGGACGTGATCGGCGTGCTGGTTCTGGCACGGGCTCGGGTGCTGGTTCCGGTGCGGGTTCTGGTGGCGATTCGTCGTCGCGTGGTGGGGGTGGCGGTGGCGGAGGCCGTGGGGGGGCTGCGGTGATGATGCCTGTGAAGGAGGTTCGGGCTCGGATTTCTGAGGTGCCGAGCGCGGCGGGGCGGTTTGGGGAGTTTGGCGGGGCGTATGTGCCTGAGACGTTGGTGGCGGCGCTGGCTGAGCTGGAGGAGATGTACGAGCGCGTGTGCCGCGATGAGGGGTTCTGGGCGGAGTTGCAGGAGCTGCTCAAGACGTTTGTGGGGCGGCAGACTCCGATGACGCTGGCGGCGCGGCTGACGGAGCATGCGCGTGAGAAGAGTGCGCGGCGTGAGGCCGCGAAGATCTGGCTCAAGCGCGAGGACCTGGCGCACACGGGGGCGCACAAGATCAACAACACGATGGGGCAGGTGCTGCTGGCGATGCGGATGGGCAAGCGCCGCATCATCGCAGAGACGGGCGCGGGTCAGCATGGTGTGGCGACGGCGACGGCGTGCGCGCACTTTGGGATTCCGTGCGAGGTCTACATGGGGTCGGAGGATGTGCGGCGTCAGCGGCTGAACGTGACGCGGATGCGCCTGCTTGGGGCGAAGGTCAACGAGGTGGAGAGCGGGTCGCGGACGCTGAAGGACGCGACGAACGAGGCGATGCGCGACTGGATGGGATCGAGCGAGGAGACGCACTACATCATCGGGTCGGTGGTGGGGCCGCATCCGTTCCCGATGATCGTGCGGGACTTTCAGTCCATCATCGGGCGCGAGGCGATGGCGCAGTCGCTGCGGCTGTTTGGCAAGCTGCCCGAGGCGATCGTGGCGTGCGTGGGTGGGGGCTCGAACGCGGCGGGGATCTTCTATCCGTTTGTGGATGAGGAGAAGGTGCGGCTGATTGGGGTGGAGGCTGGTGGGCGGTCGAGCAAGGCGGGTGAGCACGCCGCGCCGCTGACCCATGGGTCGCCGGGGGTGCTGCATGGGAGTCTGTCGTACGTGCTGCAGGACTTGCATGGTCAGACGGCGGATGTGCACTCGTGCTCGGCGGGGCTGGATTATCCGGGTGTGGGGCCGGAGCACTCGTATTGGAAGGATGCGGGGCGCGTGACGTACACGGCGGTGACGGATGACGAGGCGCTGGACGCGTTCACGCTGCTGGCGCGGATGGAGGGGATCATTCCCGCGCTGGAGACGGCGCACGCGATCGCGGAGGCGGTGAAGCTGGCGGGGACGATGACGAAGGATCAGAATGTGCTGGTGAACTGCTCGGGGCGGGGCGATAAGGATGTCGATGAGGCGTCGCGTCTGCTGGAGATGCGTGGGGCGGGGCGTCGATGAGTGTGGCGGATGGGGAAGTGGTGAGGGAGCTGGCGAGGGAAGTGGTGAAGTAGGAGTGTTGCGTTGTCGGGATCGGCACGACACGAGCTTGATGGGCGCGTTGGCCCAGAGGGGCTTGGACGCCGCGTGGGCGGTGCGGGAGCGGTGCGCGCGGGTGTGATTCGTGGCGGGATGGTGGTGGGAGTGGTGGTGGCGGGCGCGGTGATGCTGGGTGCGGCGCGGATTGAGCAGCCGGTGGTGGTGCCCGATCGCGCGGCGGCGCAGGCTCCGGTGGCGGGTGTTGATGCGTCGGCGGTTGAGACGGTTGATCAGTTTGCGGCGCGGCTGATGGATGCGACGCTGACGGATCGAGCCCGGCAGAGCGCGGCGGATGAGCTTGTGAAGCGTGCGGATGAGGATGGGGTGCGGGCGACGCTGGCGCGAGCGCTTGAGGGGCCGCTGGCGGGGACGGGGGGCGGGAGCTTTGTGCTCAGGGCGGTGGTGGCGTCGCCGAATGTTTCGCTGCGGCTTTTCTCGGTGCTTTCGCAGCGGCTGGCGGCGGCGCCGGTGGAGGAGCGGCCACGGGTGTATGAGGCGCTGGGTGCGTTTCGCACGCGGGACGCTGCGCGTCTGCTGGTGGCGGCGGTCGAGGGAGGGGCCGACGGGGAGCCGACTCCTGAGGCTCGGGCGGCGGCGTTTTCGGCGCTGGAGCGGCTCTCATCGCGTGATGATCTGGCGCGCGACTCAGCGGCGTGGCGCGAGTGGCTGAACAAGGCTGAGGCGCTGACGGAGTCGGAGTGGCGGTTTGCGCTGCTTGGGGATCTGTCGAGGCGGTCGATGGGTGCGGAGCGCGAGAGGGACCTGGTGGTGTCGCGGCTTGTGGAGGCGCTGCGGAAGCAGCATCTGTTGACGCCTCAGGGTGAGCGATCGGTGCTGATTGCGACGCTGATGGGTGATGAGCAGGCGCGGGTGCGGGACCTTGGATTTGAGCTTGCGAGCCGCGAGCTGGCGGCGGGGAGTACGCCGGGGCCTGAGGTGGTGGATGCGGCGCGGCGGCTGCTGGGGGGGCGACTCCCGAGCGTTCGCGCGAGTGCGGCGGACCTGCTGCGGGCGATTGCGCCCGAGGATGGTGGTCCGACGATCTATCAGGCACTCGAGACGGAGACGGATGCTGTGGTGGCGGCGGCGCTGCTGCGTGCGGCATCGCGGTGGCCATCGAGTGCGCATGCACCGGCGGTGATGCGGTGGATCGAGGCTGGGCCGCCAGCGTCGGACGCGGCGTTCGAGGCGGCGTGGCCGCTGTCGCGTTCGGCGCAGCTTGCGAGCGCGGATGCGGAGCGTGTGCTGGCGCGGTTGCGGATGCTTGATGCGGCGTCGCTGACGCCGGCGGGTTGCACGCTGCTGGCTTCGCTGGGTAGTGAGGCGGATCGTGATGCGATGATGCCGCTGCTGAAGGGGGGGGCGCCGGCGGTGCGGCTTGCGATCGCGGAGGCGCTGGTCTTTGATCCTGCGCGGAGTGATGCGGTGCTGGCGGCGGCGACGATGGATGATGCGCTGTTCGATGCGGCGATCCGGACGGCGCTTGCGAACGAGCCGACGGCGGTGGACTTTGCGATGGCGCGCGCGCTGCCGTCGCCGACGAGTGAGGTGCGGGTGGCGGGGCTGCTGCGGCTGGCGCGGGGCTTGTCGTCGCAGGAACTGCTGACGGCGCTGATGGCTGACGGGGTGGAGCCGGCGCTGCGGTCGCAACTGCTGACGCTGCTGGTTGGGCAGGATCGCGCGCTCTCAGAGATGGCGAACCCGGACGGACGGCGGGCGATCGGGCGGGGCGTGTATCTGTTGGCGTCGGCGCAGGTGGAGCGTGGAGAGCTTGAGGCGGCGGCGGCGACGATCGAGTCATCGCCGTTTACAGCGCGTCCTGCGGAGGTGGATGGGTTGCTTGAGCTGCGCATTGCGGTGCTGGCGGGGCTTGGCCGGTTTGAGCTGATTGATGCGGACGACGCGGTGTTCGTGCCGGTGGATCAGGGTGGGGAAGAGGGCATTGAAGGGCCGCCGGAGCCCGAGACGGTGCCCGTTGAACCGACGGAGCCTGTGGTGCCGGTGGTGCCGTCGCCTCCGGGGATTGTGGAGGCGTGGGTTCGGGGTGCGGAGTTGGCGGCGGCGCGGCCGAGTGCGCGGGCGGTGCTGGCGCGGGTGCGGGCGCAGTTTGGAACGCAGCTCAGCGATGAGCAGCGGTCGCGGCTGGGGCGGATTGAGGCGGTGCTTGCGAAGAACGGGGCGAGTGGTGGGAGCACGCCGCGGGTTGAGCGTGTGACGCCGCCGGAGTCGTTGCCGAGATAGTGAGGGGAGAGGGGGCGGGGCTTATACTTGATTGGCCCATTACACTTGGTTGGCCCAGAAGTACAGGGCCCAATCCGGAGCACACGCCATGACCAGCGTCGCACGCCAGACCTCGTCCTCCCCGAGCTTTGCCAACGACCCGCTGAGCCTGATCGATGTGGACCATGTGCGGTTCCATGTGGGAAACGCGAAGCAGGCGGCGTTCTTCTACGCACACTGCTTCGGCTTTCAGATCGAGGAGGTCAGCGACCTGACGACGGGCTCGCGCGATGCCTCGCACTATCTGCTGACGCAGGGGAACATCCGCTTCGTGCTGACGAGCGCACTGACGGTGGAGCACCCGGCCGGGCTTGAGGTCGCGATGTATGGCGACGGAGTCAAGGATGTGGCGTTCACCGTCTACAACGCGGAGAAGGCGTGGGAGAAGGCCGTGAGCAACGGGGCGATGTCTGCGCAGGAGCCGCGGACGGTGAGCGATGAGCACGGGAGCGTGACGACGGCGGCGATCCGGACGTACGGGCGGTGCATCCACACGTTCGTGAGCCGCACGGGCAAGTACGACCTGACGAACGTGAAGCAGGGCGGGCTGTTCATGCCGCGGTTTCGGAAGATGGCGGGCGGAGGGGGCGGGGCGGGTGCGCAGACGCTGATCTCGATCAACGAGCACAACAAGAAGAACCCGTGCGGGCTCAAGTACGTCGACCACCTGGTGGGGAACGTCGAGCTTGGGAAGATGAACTACTGGGTGAAGTTCTACGAGGATGTGCTTGAGTTCACGATGTTCAAGCACTTCGACGACAAGGACATCTCCACCGAGTACTCGGCGCTCATGAGCAAGGTGATGGCCAGCGGCAACAACCTGATCAAGATGCCCATCAACGAGCCGGCGGAGGGGAAGAAGAAGAGCCAGATCCAGGAGTACCTCGACTGGCACCAGAACACGCCGGGCGTGCAGCATTTGGCGTTGCGGACGGATGATGAGCTGCACTCGATCGCGGCCCTGCGCGGGCGGGGTGTGGACTTCCTCACGCTGCCGGACGCGTACTACGCGAAGGTGTGGGACCGCGTGGACACGATGCTCAAGAGCCACGGGCACGAGGCCGTGCGCGAGGACCATGAGGCGGTGCGCAAGCTCGGGATCTTGGTGGATGCGGACGACGAGGGGTACCTGCTGCAGCTCTTCACGAAGCCGCTGCAGGACCGGCCGACGCTCTTCTTTGAGATCATCTGCCGGCGCGGGAGCCAGAGCTTCGGCAAGGGGAATTTCAAGGCGCTGTTTGAGGCGCTGGAGCTGGAGCAGGAGCGGCGGGGGAATTTGTAGGAGTGGCACCGCCCTCCGGGGCGGTGTCTTCCCAACCCGATCCCAACATGAACAAGCACCCTCGCGAGTTCCAGATACGGCAAGGTGCCAACCTGCCGCACTGGAGGCTCGATGGCGCGATCTACGCGGTCACATTCCGACTCGCCGACAGCCTGCCAGCCGAAGTGCTGGATCAATGGCGGAGGGAGCGCGAGCACATCGTGGACCGCGCCGCTGACCTCGGACGCACGATCAGCGAGCATGAAAGCGAACGGCTCGCCGAGTTGCATAGCGATCGCATCGAGCAATGGCTCGATCAAGGCTCTGGCTCATGCATGCTGAGGGAGGCGCGGTTCGCGTTGCTCGTGCGCGACGCGATGCTTCACTTTGACGGCCAACGCTACGACCTCCACGCCTGGTGCATCATGCCAAACCACGTCCACGCCGTGCTTCGTACACGCGAAGGCGTTGATCTGTCGAGCGTGCTGCACTCGTGGAAGAGCTTCACAGGCACACGCATCCGGCTGGCGCTGGGTGGCATGGGGGCAGTCTGGCAGAAGGAGTCGTACGATCACTTCGTGCGTGGCGAGGCAGATTGGCGGGCTCAGGTGAGGTACGTTGCGGAGAATCCGGCGCGCGCGGGGCTGGTTGGGTGGCCCTGGGTTTGGCGGTGCGGGGAGCGGGTGCCGTTGGCGAGTTGGGGGAGCAAAGACACCGCCGCGGAGGGCGGTGCTACTTGAGGGAGTTGATGTGATGGACGCTGGCGTCTGCGTTCGCTGCGACTATCCGAGGATCGTGCCTCGGCCGGCGTGCTGTCCCGAGTGTGGGGCGGATTGGCCGCGGATGCTGGTTCGGGGCTGGGAGATGCGGCTTCGTCGATGGATGATGTGGTCGCTGTGGTGCGTCGGGGCCGTGATCGTGGTGTCGGCGGCGTGCTTTGGTTGGTTTGTCATGGACGGTCTGGCAGCCTTGATGCAGGAGGAGCCTCTCTGGGCTGTGGCCGTGGTGATCGTGATTGGGGTGCACGTGCTGGCCGCCGGCGGGTGGGGATTGGCTGCACTCGCGGCGTGGAGTCTCAAGCGGTCGGCCGCGTCGGCCGCGTTGGTCGTCTGGGGATGGGCGGTGCAGCTGCTTGCGTTGCTGCCGATCGCGGCGTACTTGCTGCTGGCGGCGCTTGGGAAATGATGGATGTTAAAGCCACCGCACGGGAGGGCGGTGCCACTTGAGGCGGGAGGATCGCATGGACCTTTGGGACTTCTTTCAGCAGCGTGAGATTCAGGAGATCCGGCGTGCTTCCAACTCGGGGATCAGGGATCTGGAGTCGCGGGTGGCGGCGCTTGAAGAGCAGATCGAGCGGCAGGCGCTGGTGAACACGGCGATGTTTGAGATCCTTGTCGCGCGGCTTGGGCTGACGAAGGAGGACGTCGCGATGAAGGTCGCGGAGGTGGACCTGCGCGATGGGATCGCGGATGGAAAGCTGGACGCGATGAAGATGCACGCGGGCACTTGCGGCAAGTGCGGGCGGGCGGTCTCGCGTCGGTATGCGAGGTGCCTGTACTGCGGGACTGGGATTGCACGGGCCTGAAGTTGAGTGAGGGTTGTTCCGCGGCCGTGCCGATAGAGGGGCATGGAACAGACTCAGGTAGAGGGGGTTCAGGGCGCGCGCCCGTTCATCCAGTCTCGCGGACATGCCGCGATGCTGCTGCTGGTGGCGATCTACACGCTGGCGGCGCTGGGGTATTCGGTCGCGACGAGCAACTGGGAGTTCGTTTACTACTCGCTGTGGCTGGTGGTCTTTGTGCTGGGTGTGTTGTGGATGCACCGGCGCGTGGTGATTCCGGTGCCGATCCTGGTTGGGCTCGCGGCGTGGGGCGCGGTGCATCTGGCGGGCGGGACGATCCCGATCGACGCGAAGTACCTCGATCCGGGCGAGACCAACCGGACGCTCTACAACATGCGCGTTTCGCCGTGGCTGCCCAAGTATGACCAGGTGGTGCACGCGTACGGCTTCTTTGTGAGCACGCTCGCGGCGTGGGCAGGGCTGCGGGCGACGTACATCATCCCGCCCTCGCTGGGGTTCGGGCTCTCGCTCGCGGTGGGGCTGATCGGGATGGGGCTGGGCGGGATGAACGAGGTGATCGAGTTCGTCGGCACGCTGATCTTCCCGAACACGAACGTCGGCGGGTATGTGAACACGGGCTGGGACCTTGTCTGCAACATGACCGGCTGCATTGCGGCGGTGGGAGTCGTCCACGTCTGGGAAGCACGGTCGCGACGTGTCCCTCGCGGCACGATTTGAATCGGTCCTGTCTGAATCGGCCCTGTCTGAATCGATCCGACGCCTTGCGGCGAAAGAGGCGGCATGCCGAAGGTTCATGTGCTTGAAACCGAGGTCTGGCTGGCTCGACCCATCGACGAGGTGTTTGGGTTCTTCTCGGACGCGCACAATCTCAACGAGATCACGCCGCCGATGCTGAACTTCCGGATCCTCACGCCAAAGCCGATCCCGATGGGGAAGGGGACGCTGATTGACTATCGCATCTCGCTGCGCGGGTTCCCGATGCGGTGGCGGACGCTGATCAGCGCATGGGAGCCGGGCAAGCGGTTCGTTGATGAGCAGCTCAAGGGGCCGTACCACCTCTGGCGGCATGAGCACACCTTCGAGGCTCGCGATGGCGGCACGCTCTGCAAGGATCGCGTGGAGTACGCGCACTGGGGCGGGCCGCTGGTGCAGCGGTGGCTGGTGGGGCCGGATGTGACGGGGATCTTTGAGTATCGGCGGAAGCGGCTGGTGGAGATGTTTGGGGGGGGAGTGCCAAATGGCTAAATGGGCAAATGGCTAAATGGTCAAATGTGTTGCAAAGTGTATTGATGGTAGTGCGTGAATTGGTGTAATAAAACAGCCCCTCGGTTTGGAGGGGCTTGGCGTGGTGTGGCGCGGTTGAAGACCGGCGGGGACCGCCGGGCCACCCGAGGCAGCTACCCGAGGCCGTTACTCGACGTTGAGGTTTGCGAGGAAGTTCTCGAGGTCGCTTCGAGTCTGGGCGAGGTTGGTCTGGCCTTCGTCGATCAGCTTCACGATCTGATCCAGGCGTGTTTCCTGCTCGGTGAGCTTCTTCATGTAGTTGGCGTAGAGGGTGCTCGCGCGGTCGATGGAGCCCATGTTGGAGCGGACGCGGGTCTGGTCCTCGGTAATCGTGCGGCGTTCGTTCTCGAGTGCTTCGATCCGCCGGGTGGCCTCGATGATGAGGCCCTGGCGGCGGCCCGCTTCCTGGAAGGCCTTGAGGACCGCGTCTGAGGCCTTGCCGTTCTTGACGTAGGCCATGAGTGTGTTCAGATTCATGCTCGTGAGCGCGATGCTGGTCGCGTCGGTGCGTTCCTGCACGGTGGTGAGCTTGCCGCTCTTGGCGGCGTCGAGCTCGACCTCGAGGCGGTGGGCGCTGTCGGTGCGTTCGGCCTTGTCGCCTCCGGCGGGGGCGACGAGTTCGAAGCCGGGCATGCGCGGGTGCTCGATGATGACGCTGCGGGTTCGCTTCTGGTCCTTGTTCTCGATGGTGTAGGTCGTGGAGTTGCGCCGGAGCGTGGTGGACTCGATGAGGCCTCGGACGATGCGGATCTTGCGGACATCTTCTTCGTACTTCTGTTCGGGCGTCACGACGACGTCGAGGTCGACGGTGTACGCGAGCAGACGCTTGTCGGCGAGGGGGACGTGATTGATCTGTGCATCGCCGGCGTAGGCCCCGCCATCGAAGACGGAGATGGGCCCGGGCATGAGCTGGCTGCCGGTGGTGTTGGTGAGTTCGACGCCGCGCATCGGGTGCTTGGTGTTGTCGCCGGGCGTGAAGATCGAGACGCGGCGACCTTCGATCGGCGCGGCGAGGATCGGCAGCATCGCCGAGCGCTGGCGCGCGACGGTGACGGGGTGCTGGAGCTCGAACTGGAAGACTTCACCGGCCTCGACAGCGCGGGCCTGCGATGTCGCGCCATACTCGCTCATGGCGCTGCCGGAGACGGGTGGAGTGCCGGGGGCCATGGCGGCGGCGGGTGAGGGGATGTCGCCGTAGACGCCTTGGTTGCCCGTTGTGCCGCGGGCGCCGCCTGCGCCGGGTCGGCCGGCCTTCATTCGGAAGCCGCCAGAGTAATCCTCAGTGCCTCTTTCGCCTCCGGCGAGCGCCAGTTCCGCCACGTTCCCGTCGGCATCCGCGATGCCGCCCTCGTATGCGCGGGGCATCACGCCCGGCACCGTCGGCACGGGAATCTCAGGGCGATAGACGTAGAGGGGCTCGTAGAGGTCCATGCGGAAGGAGACGGGTCGGCCCGCGACGAGCGAGAGTGTGACGTCGTTCCAATCTTCATCCGTCGTGTTCTCGACGATGGCCCAGCCCTGCACCGTGAACGTGTCGGCGGGCTTCTCCTTGCCGGCTTCGTTGGGCTTGGCGTCGCTGGGCCGGGCATCGGGAAGCACGAGGCGGTAGCTGGTCTTCCAGACTGGCGATTCCTGCACGTACGCGATCACAACCTCGCGGCCGGAGCCGCCGGCGAGGGAGACATCGACGGTCTTGGTGGTGTCCTGGCGATACTCGGCGAGGGCGGTCAGGGCCTTGTCGAGTTCCTCGCGCAGGCCGGCGTCCAAGAGGCGCACGGCGCGGGCCTTGGTGAGGTTGACGGAGCGGATGCCGCCGTCGGTCAGGATGTTGAGGTAGGGGACGTTGATGGGTTGCTGGGCGTTGCCGCTGGCTTCGGGGCGGGTCTCGCCGCCGAGGATGGTGCCGGTGATGGCGCCCTCGTCGGAATCGATGGCGACCTTTGAGCCGCGCAGGCGGCCGAGGATGGTGCCGAGCGCGGGCTCGTCGGCGATGTTGACGCCGAAGGAGGCGAGGCGGCGTGCGAGGGGTTCTTTGGAGGCGTAGGAGATGCCGCCGACGCGGCCCTGTCCGGAGAGGTCGAGAACGACCATGGACTTGAGGATGTCGTTGATCTGATCGGCGCCGAAGCGGAGTTGGACGGTGGCGTCGCCATCAACGAGGCCGCGGCGTTCGAAGGAGCCCACGCCCGATCGGTAGAGGGTGATGCGCTTGATGGGGAGGGTTTCGGTGGTGGGGGCGAACTGGGCGGGCTGGCTGACGGGCTGGGATTGGGCTTGTGCGAGTGACGTTGCGGGGAGCAGCGTCAGCGTGGAGCCGGCGATGGTGGCGATGAGGAGGCAGGTGGTGCGGACGAGCATGGAGGGTCTCCTGGGGCGGGGGACGGGTTGTTCAGAACCGTGTGGCCGTGTGGTCTGACGGAGGACAATGTACCGGGTTCCGGGGAGTGGGATGCGTTGTGACGAATGGGTTACGGGGGAGGGGACTGGGGAGGCTCCCAAATGGCCAAATGGTCAAAGGGCTAAATGGCCAAATGAGGATTTCGAGATGATGGCCGCAGGTCGAGTGCCAGCATCTTGACACGGCGTTCTTCACATTTGTCTCCCCGCTTTTCTCCGTGCCCCTCCGTGGGCTCCGTGGTGAACCTTCTGGGTCTTTGTTCAGGCACCGTGGGAGCGGCCGCGCCGATACAGTGCGCTTGATGACGACGTTGCCGCTTCCACAGTTGCCGGTTGAGCGAGTTGCGGGTGCGGCTTTGGGCGCTTCGCTTCAGGAGCGGGCGCGGCGGCTGGTTGGGATGGTGGAGGGTGAGATGCGGCTGTCGCGGCATGATCGGATGCTGTATGCGACCGATGCCTCGCTGTATCAGGTCGAGCCGCTGGCGGTCATCATTCCGCGTGATGTTGATGACGCTGTGGCGGCGGTGCGTGCTTGTGCGCGGCTGGGGTTGCCGATCCTGCCTCGTGGTGGGGGGACGAGCCTGGCTGGGCAGTGCACGAACGAGGCGGTGGTGATTGATCTCTCGGTGAACTGCCGCGGGCTGGAGTGGGTGTCGGCAGAGACTCGCGGGGCGTATGTCGAGCCGGGGATCACGGTGGATGATCTCAACGATGAGATCGCCTCGACGGGCCTCTTCTTTGCGCCGGATCCGGCGACCTCGCGGCACGCGAACATTGGCGGGTGCATCGGGAACAACGCCGCGGGGGCGCGGTCGATCCGGTACTTCCGCACGAGCGAGAATGTCGAGGCGATTCGCACGTGCCTCGCGAGCGGCGAGGTTGTGGAGTTCTCGGAGGGAGCCGCGATGCGCGACGGGCTCGTGATGGAGATCACGCGGCGTGTGGCGGAGGTGGTGGCGCGTCACGCGGTACTGATCCGCGAGCGGTTCCCGCGCACGCTGCGCCGGAGTGCGGGGTACCAGCTCGATGTGATCCTGAAGCAGATGGAGGGTGCGGGCTGGCGCGATGGTGAGCCGGTGGATGAGCGCGTGCTGGGCGCGATCAATCTCGCGCCGCTGCTCTGCGGCAGCGAGGGGACGCTCGCGGTGACGCTGGGCGCGACGCTGCGATTGCATCCCAGGCCCGCGGCCAAGGCCCTCGCGACGCTGGGGTTCTCAGATCTTGATGAGGCCATCGCGACGGTGGTGCCGATCCTCGCGACGGGCCCGACTGCGATTGAGCTGCTCGATGACACCATCGTGGACCTAGCCCTCGCGAACGCGGAGTACCGCGCGTACGCGGAGATGATGCCGCGGCCGGCGGATGGACGCCCGCTGAAGGCCGTGCTGTACGTGGAGTACTTCGGTGCTTCGGAGGCGGAGGTGCGCGAGCGGGCTGACGCGCTGCGCCGTGCGGTGCCGGGCGTGGCGCTGGACCTGCACATGGACGGCGCCGCTCAGCTGAAGGCCTGGAAGCTGCGCAAGGCTGGTGAACCGCTGCTGCATGGCATTCCGGGCACGCGCAAGCCCATCACGTTTGTCGAGGATAACGCGGTGCCCGTGGAGCACCTGAGCGCGTTCGTCAAGGAGTTCCGCGCGATGGTCGCCGAGCACGGCACCATTGCGGCGTACTACGCGCACGCGAGCGTGGGCGTGCTGCACATCAGGCCCTTGATTGACATTCACACCGAGGCGGACCGCGCGACGATGCGGTCCATCGCGGAGAAGGCCGCGGCCCTCGCGAGAAAGCACGGCGGCGTGATGTCGGGGGAGCATGGTGATGGACGCGTGAGGACGCCGTTCCTTGCCGACTACTACGGGCCTGAGTTGATGGAGGCGTTCAAGGAGATCAAGCGGATCTTCGATCCGCGGAATCTCCTGAATCCCGGCAACATTGTTGATGTTGGGGGCGACCGGCCGCGTCCGGTAGAGAGCATCACTGAGTCGCTGCGCGTCAAGCCCGCCGGGCGCGAGGTCGGGGTTGACCACGGAATAGCGACGTACTTCTCGTACGACGATCAGCACGGACTGGACGCGGCGGTCGAGATGTGCAACGGCTCGGGGGTGTGCCGCAAGAAACAGGGCGGGACGATGTGCCCCTCCTACATGGCGACCCTCGATGAGCGCCACAGCACGCGCGGGCGTGGCAACGCGCTGCGGCTTGCGATCACGGGGCAGCTTCGCGAGGGTGGGGGCGCACTCACGCCGGACTGGAACGACGCCGAGACGATCCGGACGCTGGACCTCTGCCTCTCATGCAAGGCGTGCAAGACCGAGTGTCCCAGCAACGTGGACATCTCGCGATTGAAGGCCGAGTACACGGCGAAGCGGTTCGAGACATCCGGCACGCCGCTGGCGGCGCGGATCATGGGCGAGATCCGGACGCTCTCGCGGCTGGGTTCCGTCATGCCTGCCTTCTCGAACTGGGCGAGCACGCAGGCGTGGGCCCGCGCGATCGCGGGACGCGTGCTGGGGATTGATCCGCGGCGCTCGCTGCCGCGCTTCTCGCGGTCGCTCGCGCGGCAGTGGGGGAGTGGTGCTCAAGTCGACGCGGCGGCTGGCTCGCCTCGCGTGGCACTCTTTGGTGACTGCTTCACGATGTTCAACGAGCCCGGGATCGGGCTTGCAACGCGGCGCGTGCTGGGTGCGTGCGGATATCGCGTCGAACTCGCGGATGCGGGGTGCTGCGGGCGTGCGAAGCTCTCGATGGGGCTGCTGCCGCAGGCGATTGAGGAGATCGATGCGACGCTGGAACGTCTGGCACCGCTCGCGCTGGATCCGGGCATCGTGGCGATCCTGGTCGCGGAGCCGTCGTGCCTCTCTGCAATCAAGGACGACTGGCTGCAGCTCAAGGTCCGAACGCCGCTGGACGTGCGAAAGGCAATCGCGGCGAAGGCCATGCTGCCGGAGCAGTTCATCGGTTCTAGGTGGGAGAAGCATCCGCGCCGGCCGTCATTCGCAAAGCCCCGCGGCCGCGTGGTGCTGCATGGGCACTGCCACCAGAAGGCGCTCTGGAGCGTGGAGAGCAGCGCGGCGGTGCTCCGGCGCGTGGTGGGGGACAAGCTCGTCGTGCTCGACAGCGGCTGCTGCGGCATGGCGGGCTCGTTCGGCTACACGCGCGAGCGGTACGACCTCTCGATGAAGATCGGGGAGCTGGCGGTGCTGCCGGCGGCTCGGGGCGCGGCGGCGGAGGACATCATCGCGGCGACGGGGACGAGCTGCCGCCATCAGATCCATGATGGGGCGGCTCGGGAGTCGATGCATCCGATTGAGGTGCTTTCGAGCCTAATGGTTGATGCTGAAGAAGGCATCGAGGCACGGGGCATCAAGGCATCGAGTGCTTCGAGTTAGAACGAGTGCCGCGATTCAGGTTGCGGCTGGCGGCGTTGGCTGCGGGCCGATCGGTGCCCGCGTGCCCGTCTCGTAGGTGTAGACGGTGGCCGTGTCCTCGTCCTTGCAGGCCTTGTGGGCACCGTCGCAGAAGGGGAACTTGAGTGAGATGCCGCAGGTGCAGATGGAGAGGACCTTGAGGTTCCCCTGCTCGTCGCGCGGCCACGGGCGCACGTTGGGGGCGGGCGGCTCGGCCCCGGGCGCGAGGTTGGGATCGATCTTGATGGGCGCGGTGCCGGTGAGCTTGACGAGGCGGGCCATGGGTTGCTTCTTTCCTTCGGGCCGGCTAGGCCGGGCTGGGGATCGTCTGCATGATCTCGCGCAGAAGGGAGGCTGTGTCGGTCGAGCCGCTCTTGGCGATGACGCGATGGGCGCATACGGGCACGACGCTCGTCGAAATGTCGTCGGGTATCACGTAGTCACGGCCGAGCATGAGGGCGCGGGCCCGCGCGACCTGCGCGAGCGCGAGCGAGCCGCGGGGCGAGAGGCCGTGGACGAGGGCCTTGTGCTTGCGCGTCGCGGTCGCGATCGAGACGATGTAGTCGCGAAGAACGGGATCGACGCGGACGGCGTCGACGCGGGCCTGCAGCGCGATGATTTCACTCTTGGAGAGCACGGGCGAGAGGGTGTGGAGGGGGCTGTTGGCGGGGCGCTGCTCGAGGACTCGCGATTCTTCTTCGGGGCTTGGGTAGCCGAGGCTGATGCGCATGAGGAAGCGGTCGAGCTGGTTCTCGGGGAGCTGGTACGTGCCCTCAAAGTCGAATGGGTTCTGCGTGGCGATGACCATGAAGGGAGGGTCGAGCACAAGGACCTTGCCATCGACGGAGACGGTTGCCTCGTTCATGGCTTCGAGGAGCGCGGACTGCGTGCGGGGGGGGGTGCGGTTGATCTCATCGGCGAGGACAATGTTGGCAAAGACGGGCCCCTTCTGGAAGGTGAAGCCGCCGCTGGCCTTGTCATAGACGGAGACGCCGAGAATGTCCGAGGGGAGGAGGTCTGGCGTCAACTGCACGCGTGAGAAGGTGCAGTCGAGCGAGCGGGCTAGGGCCGTCGCGAGCACGGTCTTGCCGACACCGGGCACATCCTCGATGAGAAGGTGCCCGCGCGCGAGCAGGCAGCACAAGACGCGGTCGATCGCGGCGCTGTTGCCAAAGAGGACTTTGCTGATGCTGGCGTGGAGCCTTTGGATGGCGTCGGTCATGCTGGAGTGGATCCTGTTGAGCCCTTTGTGGTTGCGGCCGAGCGCGGCGAAAAGTCCAGGCTGGGACGGCGAGTATAGGAAAGAGCGTGCGGGGGCTCGTTCTGGATCGTCACAACCTGGATCGTGACAGGCGGCTAGGCTCTCTGGATGCCTCGGGAGAACACGGGCTCTGGCCCGGTCGAGGGAGGGGATCATCTCGATTCGCCGCTGGCGGCTCGAGTGGGGCTTGCGAGTGAACTCGCGGGTGAGTTGCGTTGCGCGCGGTGTGCGTACGACCTGCGTGGACTTTCGATCAGGTCCGTGTGTCCCGAGTGCGCCACGCCGGTGCGGGCGACGCTGCTCCTGGTCGTGGATCCGCTGGCGGACGAGCTTCGAACGATTCATGTGCCGCGGCTGGCCGCCTGGGGGCTTGTGGCGTGGAGCGTTGGCGCGCTGGCGGCGGTGGTTGGAACGTCGGCGATGCGGTCGGAGGTGTTCCTGGGTGCCTGGATGCCGCGCGAGGTGATGGCGTGGCTCGCGTGGGGTGTCGTGGCGTCGGTGATTGTGTCCGGCGTGGGGGCGGCGGCGTCGCTGCTCTGGCCCCATGGCGGGATCCGGCGCGGGATGGCGCTTGCCGCGGCGGCGGGGGTCGGGTTGCATGTGCCGCTGGTGCTGGTCGTGAGTCGCGCGGTCAGCGCACGGGTCCATGAGCCATGGACGGTGCTGCTTGCCATGGTGCTGGTTGCGATGATCATCGTGATGCTGAGGCCCGTGGCCCGGCTGCTGCAGGCGCGGTCGTTTTTGATGCGGTCTGGTCAGGTGGATCGGCAGACGATGCGGGTCTTGGCCGTCGTGGTTTTGATCGCGGCGGTGGGTGAGCTGGTGCAGGCTGTGGCGATGTGGCAGGATCGCGCGTGGAGCGATCTGGCGCTGCCGATTGGGGCGATGGTGACCGCCGCGGCGTGGACGTTGTTTGGAGTTGGGCTCGCGGGGGTGGTCGTGGACTGCTGGCGGATTCGGGGTGTGATCCTCCAGCCACCCTTGTCGCTGGCGAAACTGCTGGGAAACGATGTTCGAAGCGATGCGTAGAAGGTGGGCCGCAAGGGGTGGCAGAGGGTGGCAGGGCTTAGGGGGCAGGACGGAGCGATCGTTGACGGAGAAGGAGCAAAATCGGTTCGACGCGCTGGTCGAGGAAGTGCTGGAGCAGTTGCCGCAGGCGCTGCGAGATCTGCTTGAAGAGGTCGCCTTGGTCGTGGAGGATGTGCCGAGTCCGGAGATGCTCAAGGGCGTTGAGGGAGATCCGATCGAGGATCCGACCGAGCTCTGCGGCCTGCACTCGGGTCACTCCTTCACCGAGGCATCGCTCGAGCAGAGCGGCGAGCCGCCGAGCACGATCTACCTGTTTCGCGAGGGGATCGTTGCGCAGGCTGGCGGCTGGGATGAGGTCAGCGGAGACGGGACAGAGAACGCAGATGACCGCGTGTATGAGGAGATCTGGATCACGCTGCTCCACGAGATCGGGCACCAGTTTGGGCTGTCGGAGGAGGATCTGGAGCGGCTGGGATACGAGTAGCTGTAGATCTGGAACGGAGTGGTGAAGTGCAGGGCAGGTTTATGGATGGATGAGATTCAAACGAACCCGCGGGCCGCGGCCCGCAAGGAGCAGTGCATGTCGCTTGTACGAACGCGTCGAACGGAGCTGAGCTTGAGCAGAATGAACAGCATGGTCAACACAATCGGTGTGGTCGCGGGCACCGCGACCGCGATGGTAGCGATCGGAGGCCTCGCGCAGACGGCCCACGCGCAGGACACGCGGCCAAAGGTTGCGTACCTCGAGATCGAGGGTGCTCTGCCCGAGCGCGGCGCGCCGATGGGGATGCTCTTCGGCAAGCCCCAGCCGACGGTGCGCAGCGTGATTGAAACGATCGATACCGCATCGGAGGATGAGCGGTATCAAGTGCTCGTTGTCCGTCTGAAGGATGCCGAGCTGTCGCTGACGCATGCGGAGGAGATCGGCGCGGCGATCAAGCGATTTGATGCGGTCGGCGAACGCCGCACGTTCGTCTTCAGCGAGGGCTTTGGCACGATGGACCTGGTCCTTGCGAGCTTCGCAGATCAGGTGCTGGCGCAGAAGGGCACCGGCGTGATGCTGCCGGGCATGCTGATGGAAGAGATGTTCCTCGCGGACACGCTCTCGTGGGCGGGTCTCCGTGCCGATTTCGTGCAGGTGGGCGACTACAAGGGCGCGAGCGAGATGATGTCGCGTTCTTCCCCCAGCCCGCAATGGGACCTCAACATCAACCAGCTGCTCGACAGCATGTACGAGAACCTGCGTGCGCCGCTCCTTGCGCGTCCGGGCATGAACAACGAGCGCCTTGATGAGGCGATGAAGCGTCTGTGGATGGGCGATGCGAACGACGCCGTCGCAGCGGGCCTGATCGATCAGGCCATCGACCTCCCGGAGTTGTCCGCGACCGTGGCCGAGGGCCGCAGCGAGTCTCTCTCCTGGTCGCGCAATCTGCTCGACTCGGGCGAGAGCGAGCTGGACATGTCCAATCCCTTCGCGCTGCTGCAGCAGCTCTCGGCCCCGCCCGACACGTCGGTTGATGATGAGACCATCGCGGTGGTTCACATCAACGGCGCCATCGTCGATGGCGACTCCACCGGCGGCGGGATCTTGGGCGGCGGCGGCTCGGTCGGCAGCCGCACCATCCGCAAGGCGCTCGAAGAGATCCGCAAGGAGGACATGATCAAGGGCGTCGTCCTGCGCATCGATTCGCCGGGCGGCTCCGCGACCGCGAGCGAGGTGATCTGGCAGGGCGTTCGCCGCCTTGCTGAGACTAAGCCCGTGTGGGTCAGCGTGGGATCGATGGCCGCGAGCGGCGGGTACTACATCGCCGTTGCGGGTGATCGCATCTACGTGAATCCTTCGAGCATCGTGGGCTCGATCGGCGTCGTTGGCGGCAAGATCAGCATGGAAGGCCTGTACGAGATGGGCCAGGTCAAGGTCGTGACGCGCAGCCGCGGGCCTCGGGGCAACATGTTCGGCTCGGCCTCGGGCTGGGACGATGCGCAGAAGGCCGAGGTCAGAGCGAAGATGACGCAGACCTATGACCTCTTCACCAGCCGCGTTGCCGCAGGCCGCAAGGGCATCGATCTCAGCAAGACCGCCGAGGGACGCCTCTTCACCGGCAACAACGCCATCGGCCTTGGCATGGCCGACGAGATCGGCGGCATCGATCAGGCCATCGGCGCACTCGCCCAGAGCCTGAGCCTGGATGAGTTCGAGGTGCGCGAGTATCCGGCTCCGCAGTCCTTCGGCGAAGCCATCGAGGATGCGCTGGGCGGCTTCGTTCAGGCTCCGGGCGTCGCGTCGCAGGCTGGCATCGCCGGTCCCGGCCTCGTGCCCGCGCTGGGGCGGCAGGTGCTCGGCGAGCGCGCCTGGCGGCAGATTGCGCCTTCATGGCAGGCCTTCATGCTGATGCGTGAGGAGCCCGTGCTGCTGACTTCACCGACCGTGCTGTTCGTGAAGTGATGGCCTGATCAAGACACATACTGAAGCAGAAAGAGGCCCGGAGCGAAAGCTCCGGGCCTCTTTGTTTGCTCCCGCTTGCGAGACGCTCTCTGTCGCGACTTCACGCTCGCAGGAGGGCCAGAATCCGAAGGCACGGGCTCTCGCCGCGCGCCCTCGGTGAGGGGATTCCGCTTGTATTGCCGGTCACATGCCGGTCTCTCTCCTAAGGCTCGTCTTCTTAAGCGTCCCGCCTCTGCTGCGTGTTCGTGCCCGACTGCGAGGAGTGATGGACGCGGTTCCAGGCGTCGCGGGTTGCCTGCTTGGCCTGATCCCACGCGAGGCGCGAGTGGCCCTTGGTCTGGTCCCAGCCGCGGCCGAGCTCGGCCTCCACGCTTTCGAAGCTCGATGCTTCGCGGCCACGCTTGCCGAAGCTCTCCCAGCCGTAGCGATACGCGGGCTCGAACTCCTCATAGCCATACTCAGAGTGCGAGTAGGGGCGCTGCGCGTAGTTCTCCGACCAGTACTTGCTCTCAATCGTGGGGTTGATGGCCTCTGCCGTCGCCTTGCCGGCGAACCCGCCCGCGACAGCGCCGATAGCAGCGCCAGTCAGTGCACCGACGAGACCGGCCACAGCGCCGCCCGCCGCACCGACCGCCGCGCCAGCGCCGATGGCACCAAGACCGACGCCCACGGGATGCGCTCCCGGCATTCCGCTGATGGGATCCCTGTTCGCGTCGCGCGTGGGGTTGATGTTGGGAGTGGTCATGTGAAATCTCCTGAGTTAGGCCCTTGGGGGCGGTGGTGGTGCTGCGTCGCGATTCTGAACGTTCGCGTCGACAGGGGGGTTCAGCGCTGCGGCGAATGAGGTTCGCCGAATGCGTCTCCCACCGGACCAATCATGCTCCCGGCATCACCTCGCGACCATGGCGAATAGATTCTCGATCGCTCCCCTCAACAGCTCGCACCGTCAATCGCACTCATCCACATGTCCCGCGATGATCTACGCCTGCGCCAGTCCCTCGCGGATTGCGAAGCGCATCAGATCCGCACGAGCTTCGATGCCGAGCTTCTTCATCATCCGGCTCTGGTGTGCATCGACCGTCTTCGCGCTGCGGCAGAGTTCGCTGGCAATCTGCGTCCGCGAGAGGCCCTTGCCAATCAGGCGAAGGATCTCCTCCTCGCGGGGCGTCAGTGTGTCAAGGAGCGTCTTCGGTGCCGCGGCATCCACGGGTGATTCGTCCGTCGCGCCATGGGCGATCTTTGAACGCGTTGACCCCTCGATCAGAGGGCGGCAGCGCTCGCGCACCTTTGGCCCGAGCACGAAGGCGCCGCGCCCCGAGCGAGCGACCTCCTTGATGCCGCGGGCGATGTCTTCCAGATCATCGGACTTCGCAAAGTACCCCGAGACGCCCGCCCTGAACGACGATGAGATGAAGGCGTCGCGAATGTGAGCGCTGAGAACAACCACGCGCACCTCCGGATGCCTGCGGCGCATCCGGTCCGTCATCTCGAAGGCATCGGGGCCGGGCATCTCGATGTCGAGGATCACGACGTCGGGAAGCAGATGATCAACCTCTTCAAGCAGCCGCGCCGCAGAGGAGAGCCGGCCGACAATCTCGATGCTTCCTTCGATCTTGAAGAAGGCACGCAGGCCCTCCACGAGCACGACGTGGTCATCAACGCACAAGACTCGGAGCACGCCCGTTGCAGTCAGTCCTTCGAGCGCTCCACGCTCCTCTCCAACACTCCCATGAAGCTTGGTCCCAACTGTGGCGGCGGGCTGAGCGGACATGGTTGTTTGCGACTGCTTCATGGTGTCCCCTTTGTGGTGACTGTCTTGCCCGTGGCGGCAATCGTGTCGGTAATGGTGTCGAGCAGGGCGAGGCTGATCGTGTGGCGGATCGATTCAAAGTCGTCGGGGTGATCGATGATCCTCGCACCGGCCGCCTCCCAGGCAGCACGCTGCCGCTTCGCCGGTAGCCCGACCACAACGAGCATCCGCAAAGCATCGAGCGCCTTCCAGCGCGTGGCGGCGGCGAGCGACTCACGCGTTGGATCCGTAACCCAGACGTTGACCGTCCCGGGGTTCCCGTTCTTGGTTGGGCTGAGCATGAGCCCGGCCTTGGCGAGCAGCTGGGCAACGAGCGCCGAGGTGCGCTCGTCCCGCAGCGAGACTGCCGCCGTGCGATTCTGTACGGGCGCAGTCTCCGAGATCACCATCAGCGCGTCCTTGGCCGCGGGCATCACGAGAGCGATCGTCGTTCCCTTCCCCGGCACGGATCGGATCTCAAGGTCGCCACCAGCCCGGAGCGCCACCTTCTGAGCCAGTGGCAGTCCCAGGCCCGTCCCCATCATTCGTGGCTTGGTCGTGAAGAAGAGATCAAGGGCCCGACGCTTGATCTTGGGCGTCATGCCCCGGCCATTATCTGTGACACCAAGGCGGACCATCGTGCCGTCGGGACTCAACTCTGCCCAGACACGGACACGGGCGTTGACTCGACGCGCTGGCATCGCCTCTCCGGCGTTCACCAGCAGGTTCAGCATCGCCTGAGTCAGCCAGTGCGGCGCGACGCGCACCGCGGGCAGGTCGGTCGGGATTGAGATCACGAGGCGGATGCGCTTCGGCAGGGCGGTTCGAAGGAGGATCCCCGCATGGCGCCACCAGTAGGCGATGTCGGTGGTGCCGTCACCGTCGAGGCCCGCGCGTTCGCTTTCGGGGTCCATCGCGAGGAAGTGCAGACTCTCGCTGAGCTGCTGCAGATACGCGATCGATCGCTGCACCGCCTCTACATGGATGAGTGCTGCGTCGTTGATGCCCGCATGCGCGAGCGCGGTCAGGCGTGCCCGCACGGGCAGCAGCACGTTGTTCATGTCGTGGCCGAGCCCGGCGGCGAGCGTCCCGAGCGAGGCCAGCCGGTCCGCGAGCTGCAGTCGCAGGTTCGCCGTCGCCAGGGCTCGCGTCTGCTCGACCAGGAGCCGCTGCAGCCGAGTGCGCTCGTCCACGCCGTCGGCGGAGAGCTCGATCTGGCGGCTGACATCGCGAATGATACCGATGAAGTACGCGATGCCGTGGTTCGGAAGGTCAGCACGCGACATCGACAGCTCGATCTGAATCGGGCTGCCATCCTTCCGAACCGCATCGACGAGCCGCGTGCGTTCGAGGCTCTTGGCCTTGTCCGCGTGCCGGTACCGATCGAGGTAACGGTCCAGATCAGACCGCGTGGGCTCAGGGATCAGGACCTTGACATTCCGCCCTAAGAGATCCATCGGCGTCCAGCCGAAGAGCTGCTCGACCGAAGCACTGGCGGACTGGATAATGCCGCTCTGATCAAGCGTGATGATGGAATCAACGATCAGTTCAGGATCGGGCGAGGCTCTTCGGGAGGTCCTGGAATCTGGCTTGATGATGCCCTTTGAGCGACTCTGCTGGTTCCTGATGTCAGGTGTCTGAACCCAAGGGCCGGCACTTTTCGGGTGTG
>JBBASU010000007.1:0-18051 GCA_040399065.1 Phycisphaerales bacterium
GGGGTGCCGCGCGTGGCGTCGCGGTCTGCGGGCTGGCGATGCTGCTCGGCGCGTGCAGCCCCACGATCCGCGTGGATCTGCTGCCGGGTCCGGAGCCCCTGGAGCCCGTGGTGGTGCTGGAGAAGGACGCGAGGAGCTCGCAGCGGGTCGCGATGATCGAGCTGCGCGGCCTGCTCGTGGACTCGGTCCGGCCGACGCTCCTTGGCGGCGGCGAGAACCCGGTGGACCGCTTCATTGCGCAGTTGAACCTTGCCGAGGAGGATCCGCGCGTGAAGGCCGTCATCGTGCGGGTTTCGTCGCCAGGGGGCACGGTCACGTCGAGCCACATCCTGTACACCGAGCTGAGCGCTTTCCGCGAGCGGAGCGGCAAGCCTGTGGTCGTGAGCATCGGCGAGGTCGCCGCGAGCGGCGGGTACTACGTCGCACTCGGCGCGGATGAGATCGTCGCGGAGCCGACCTCGATCACCGGGTCCATTGGCGTGATCGTGCCGACGGTCAATGTCAGCAAGGGCCTGGGCATGATCGGCATCACGTCGCGGTCGGTCGTGTCGGGACCGAACAAGGACATGGCCAATCCGCTGGAGCCGATGCAGGAGCGGCACTTTGAGGTCCTGCAGGAGCTGGTGGATGGGTCGTACGCGCGGTTCCGCGGGCTCGTGGTTGCGCGGCGGCCGGCCCTCAAGGAGGCGGACGTTGGGCTGGCGACGGATGGGCGGATCTTCAGCGGTGAACGGGCCCACGAGCTTGGGCTCGTTGACTCGCTCGGGGGCGTGCGCGAGGCCCATGCACGGGCGAAGGCGCTTGCGGGCGTGGAGCGGGCCCAGCTCGTGCGATACGTGACGGCGGGCGAGCTTGCACGCACGCCGTATGCCGCGGGGCCAGCGGCGGCGGGGGCTCAGCAGGGTGAGCGTGAGTTCAATCTCGTGCAACTCAACGTGCCTGGTGGCGCTGTGGGCGGCCTGGGCAACCCGATGGAGACGGGCGGCATCTATTACCTGTGGATGCCGTGAGTATGGGTAGCCCGGCGGTCCCCGCCGGTCCGTCAGCCAGAGGCATCAGCGTTCGTACCCTTCATTGGTCGCAGTCTCGCGGAACAACGACCCGGAACGGAGCTTCATCATGGCCAACATCCTCGTCCTTGGCGCCGGCATGGTCGGCCGCGTGATTGCCGCGGACCTTGCGATGGAATCGTCGCATCGCGTCACGATCGCGGACGTGCGTGAGGGGAACCTTGCCGGCGCGGTGGAGCATGCGAAGGCACAGGGCCGCACCGTCGCGCCGCACCGCGCGGATCTCTCTGATCCCGCGGCCGTCACGCGCCTCGCGGTGGGGTTCGACATGGTGGTGGGGGCGCTCTCGAGCCGCATTGGGTTCGCCGCGCTGGGCGCGGTGATCGATGCGGTGAAGAACTACGTCGACATCAGCTTCATGGGCGAGGACTTCGCGGCGATGAGCGCGCGGGCGAAAGAAAAGGGCGTCACGTGCGTCGTGGACTGCGGCGTGGCGCCGGGGATGAGCCACATCCTGTCCGCGTATCTCGCGGCGATGCTCGATCCCTGCGAGACGATTGAGATCTATGTCGGGGGGCTGCCACGCGAGCGGCGCTGGCCCTTTGAGTACAAGGCCGCGTTCGCACCCAGCGATGTGATCGAGGAGTACACACGGCCGGCGCGGCTCGTTGAGCACGGGAAGGTCGTCACGCGTGAGGCACTCTCCGAGCCCGAGCTCCTGGACTTCGCGGGCGTGGGCACGCTGGAGGCCTTCAACACCGACGGCCTCCGCAGCCTGACGACGTCACTCTCCGTCCCGTTCATGAAGGAGAAGACGCTGCGGTACCCGGGGCACATCGAGCTCATGCGCGTGATGAGAGAGACGGGCCTGTTTTCCCAGGAACCCATCAAGGTCGGGGACGCCATGGTGCGGCCGCTGGACCTCACGAGCACGCTCATGTTCCCGAAGTGGACGTACCAGCCCGGCGAGGAGGACCTGACGGTGATGCGTGTGCTCGCGACCGGCGTCAGGAAGGAAGGCCCTTCGCGCGGCTCGCGCGTGCGCGTGGTGTACGACCTCTTTGACCTCTACCACCGAGCGACGCAGGCGACGAGCATGTCGCGCACGACGGCCTTCCCGGCGGCGATCGTCGCGCGAGAGATCCTTGCGGGCCGCTTCAGGCAGCCCGGCGTGAATGCGCCGGAGGCGATTGCGGCCTCGCCGGGGCTCGTCGAGCGGATCCTCGTGGCGCACACCGAGCGGGCCGTCACGTACACCTTCCGCGAAGAGAGGATCTCGTGAGCTCCTTCGGCCCGCCGGAAGATGCACGCCCCGATCCACGCACGCCGCGGCCAGAGCCGGCGGGGATCGGTCCAGACCCGGATCAGCTCGTGCTGTTTACCTCGGCTCGAACCGAGTTCGAGGGCCGCACCATTGCCGCGACGCTGGAGGCAGCGCAGATCCCCGCTCGCGTCTTCGCGGCGGGGGCCAACATGCTGCAGTGGGAGGGCGGCTACACGGACCCGATCAAGGTCATGGTGCGCCGAGCGGACCTCGGCCGCGCCGCCGCGGCGATGAAGCAGAACAAGCAGGACTCGGTCGATCTCGACTGGAGCGAGGTCGATGTCGGCCAGCCCGAGCCGGGGACGGTGCTGCCACCGCCCGGTGGGCCGCGTTTCCGTGGCACGTTTGCGATGCGCCAGGTGCGGCGGATCGGGTTCATCATGATCGGCGCCGCGATGATCGCGGGGTTCATGGCGCCGACGGCCGCGATTCCGATCTTGATCGGTGCGGTGACGCTGATTCTGATGGGGTGGAGCTCAGAACCAAAGGGCGGCGCGAAACAAGCACCGACGCGAGGTCGCTGATCCTTCCGAGCCGTCGGCATTAGCCGATGGTGCCACACACCGCTGACTACTCCTGCCCCGCACCAGAGTCTCCTGCCTTCACCTCTTCCTGCTTTGCAGTCTGCTCTGCGAGACGCGACGTGAGCTCTTCGCGATCGATCATCTGAACCGATCCGTCGGCCATGCCCACGATCACACTCGTGTACTGCGATGGCAGTCGCGAAGTGTCCTCGTAGAGCAGAACGTACATGGAAGGCTGCTCGATCTCGCTGAGCGCCGCGTGGGTCTGTCCGGGCGCTGGTATCGGCGGCGCATAGACCCAGTCCGGTGTCGGGCCTTCGATGCGTCCGCTGTCGAGCATTCGCGGGCTTTCCGATTTCTCCAAGTACCCCAGCTCTCGATCCCAGCCGGTGGCGGGCGGAAGTGCCCCGCCGCGCTCCATCGCGGTGTACCGGAGCGCTTTGAGCGTGTCCCTCATCCGCTCCATCGCGATCTGTCGCTGCGACTCTCGCCACGCACTTCGTATCAGTGGACTCACGGCAACCAGCACCGCTGCGGTCACCGCAACACTCGCGAGTGCGATGATCCGAGTGCGTCGAATCCCTCGGAGATCAGGCTCGTTCGACACGGAATTCAAGCGGCGGCTCCTGTCACGGTCCGTTTGGTACTGGCGAAGCGCCCCCAGGGTTCGGTGCCGTCGGCGGCGGGGGAAGTGGCGCGGGTGCTGGAGGTGGCAGGGGTGCCGCCGCCGCCGCCGCGTTTGCCTTGGCCCGTGCACCCATCCCCGCACTGTTCCACACGGTGAGCGACAGCAGCACTGCCGTGGGCACTGCGAAGAGCAGGATCCAGAGCGCAAGCAAGGTCCACCCGATCCTCTTTCGCAGCCGATCGGCGCGCTGCGAAGTAGAGTCGACTTGGTCGTGAGCCTCCTGTGCGATGGTCCACCTCCGCTCCACGAGTCGCGACCGAGTAGGACTGCGCCCCGCCAATAAAGAAGCTCGGCGATTGGCGCCGCTTACTTCGGTGTGTTGCCTGCCGACTGAGCGGTTGCGATCCTGATCAACTCAGCCCGCGACATCATCTGCACAGATCCATCCGCCATCCCGACCACGACCATGTCGAAACGCTCCGGGAGTCGTGACAGGTTCTCGTGGAAAAGAACCGTTGAACCAGGGTTGATGATGTCAGCCATCCTTGCGTGGGCTTCGCCCTCGCGAGGGATCGGCGACAGATAGATCCAGTCGGGAGGTGAACCCTCGACGCGTGGGTTGTCGTCGAGGAGACTCGCTTGAGTTGAGGGGTCACCGACGAACACCGAGACCTCATTGGACCAATTCGCCTGAGAGAGCAGGAAGTCCTTGTTGAATGCAGCGTACTCGTTCGCGACCATGACCAGCTGTTTCGCTTGCGACATCGCGACGGTCTGCTGGGCAGCCTGCCGTGCCTTTCCGAGTGCGGGGAGCAGCAGTGCCACACCGACACCACCGCACACCAGCACAATCAAGGCCACAACGCCGATGACGATCCCGATGATCGCTCCAGCGCCGAGTCCCTTCTTTCCCTGCTGCCCATCGTTGATCTGCGACATCTCTGATCCTCCGGCGACGGCCACCCGGCGCCACTCGCATGTTCAAGACCCCCTACGCATGGGCAAAGACGAAGCCGTCAGGTTCCTCTACGCGTGTCTAAACGCATCCTCACGCCTTCTTCGCTGCGCCATCAGCAGCACCCTGCGTCCCGATCGCATCCCCCGCGCGGGTCCGCAGCTTGCCAAGTGCCGAGGGCAGCTCAACACCCGCCTGTTCAGCGAGTTCATGCAGCTTTGGGAGTGAGCCCACCAGCCCCGAGAGGAAGTCTGCGGTTGCGTTGCGTCCGCCGCCACCGCTGCCGCCGCCGGTGCCCTGGTCCCACACCGTGATCTTGTCGATCTTGATGCCCTGGATGGCCTTGACCTGCTGCTCGACGAGCTTGGGGAGCTGCTCGATGAGGAGGAGCGTGGGTCCCACGGCGGGATCGGTGCCGCAGGCCTCGATGAGCTTGCGGTAGCCCTCGGCCTTGGCTTCCATGACGAGCTGGACGCCCTTGGCCTCGGCCTCGTACTTGGAGAAGATGGCGTCGGCCTGGCCCTGCGCCTCGCGCCGGAGCTTCTCGGCCTCGGCCTCGGCGGCGAGGGCGATGCGCTGCTTCTCGATCTCCTGTGGCGCGAGCTGCTCCTTGCCGAGCCGTGCGAGTTCCTGCTCGCGCTGGGCGATCAGGATGGCCTGCGCGGCGTTGGCGGCGGCGACCTCGGAGCGGCGCCGACCTTCCGCCGCGATCTCGGCGAGCTGGGCCTGGCTCTTGGCGATGCGCTCGCGCGAGGCGTTCTCGCCCGTCACGGCCTGGGCCTCGGCCTCGGCGACGCGGATGCGCTGCTCCTGCTCGGCCTGCTTCTTGGCCGTTGCAATCTCGGCCTCGCGCTGGGCGATGGCGATCTCGCGTTCGCGCTTGCTCTCGCTCTCGCCCTTGATCGCCTGGGCCTCAAGGGCCGCGACCGCGATGCGCTGTGTCTGCTCGCTCTTCTTCTGTCCTTCGACGCTCGCGGCGAGCTGCACCGCAACACTGACCTCACGCTCGCGCGTCGCGAGTGCTTCGCCCGCTGCGCCGTCGCGTTCCTGCTGCGCGACTTCGACGCGAGCACGGTTCACGGCCTCCGCCGCGGCACGCTTGCCGATGGCCTCGATGTACCCGCTCTCGTCGGTGATGTCGCGGATGTTCACGTTGATCAGCTGCAGGCCGACCTTGTTGATCTCCTGCTCAACGTTCTCGTTGATGAGCCGCATGAACTTCTCGCGGTCCTTGTTGATCTCCTCAATCGAAAGGGTCGCGATCACGAGGCGCAACTGGCCGAGGATGATGTCCTGGGCCTGCTCGCGGATCGCCTCGGTCGAGAGGCTCAGCAGTCGCTCGGCCGCGTTCTGCATCAGCACCGGATCGGTCGAGACACCGACCGTGAAGTTCGAGGGCACGTTCACGCGGATGTTGTTCTGTGAGAGCGCGCCCTGCAGCGGGATCTCGATGACCAGCGGCTCAAGAGAGAGGTACGCGTAGTCCTGCACCAGCGGCAGGACGAACGTGCCGCCACCGTGGATGCACTTGCTGCTCTTGTCGCGCCCGACGCGCCCGTAGATCACAAGGATGCGGTTGCTCGGGCATCGCTTGTACTGGCGCGCGACGAAGATGCTCACAAACAGGAGCAGGAGGAGAAAGCCGATCAGGGCCGCCGCGAGGATCAAAGGCCCCAGGTTGCCCGATTCGTCCTGCCCGGGACGCAACTGTGCCAGCGTAACCATCGGGACGTTCATCACGCTGTCCAGGTCCGAAGTAACCAACCAAACGCTCATCACGAGGCTCCCTCTGTTGTAACGGCTGACTCAGATGCGTGCTTCCCAAAGCAATCCATGAGGCGTCTCAGACGGCCTCCACCGTGACCGAACTGTCGGCGTGTGCTGCGACAATCCGCGCTCGCCGCTGGCTTGCAATCTCCGGCCCGGTTGAGTCGGCCGTGTAGATACGCTGCCGCCCGCTGATGACGAGCTTGATCTGACCCCGCCCCTGTCCTTTGGCGGGGATGGTCACGTAGACATCTGCTTCCTGACCGATCGCGGTGCCCGGCGAGATGTTGCCACTGGTCGCGAGCGTCGACACGCCGCGGAGCATCGCCCCCAGAACGGCCATGAACGCCGCACCGCCCAGCACACCGAGAAGAAAGCTCCAGCCAAAGTTCAGCCCGAGCGCTTCGAGCCCCCCAAGGCCGGCGACTCCAAAGCCCATGAGCCCGGCCATGATGCTCTGAACGGAGAAGATCTGGAACGCGCTTGTGGTATCGCCGTGTGCGTTGACGTCCACGACATCGGGCTGGCCGACATCAAGGTCGGGTCCGATGCCCGCGAAGATCATCAGCATGATCTTCAGAAAGAAGACACCCGCCCCCAGCAGCGCGGGGATCGTGAACCACACAGCGGGCGGCGAAAAGAGCACATCGAACATCGGAACCCATTCTCCCACGTCCGGGCATCAACACATCCCGAACGCCACTTCCGCCTCTTGTACGGAACCTTGTACGGAAAACACGCCGCCGCGTATCACTCTGATCAACCTGATCAACGCTGATCCGGAAGCCGAGCCCGAAGTGGCCCCGCCGCGCGCCGAGCACGGTTCCTCGGAGCGTACCGCGGAGGCGGCCCAGCCGTGCGAGGCACAAACCCCGAGTCCTGTCAGTTAGGTAACGCACCACTTTGTCGGGATTCGCAAATTCTTCACGCAGCTTTGAGTCGGGCAATAGACTCCTGCTCAACCGGTAGAAATGCGGTTCTGCGCCCGCCCCTTCAGGGTGGCTCATGCCCGAAACCCCAAGGAGTTCCCGATGCCTCTCTCCCCCTCCGGCAAACGTCTGTGCACCCTGATCCCTGGCGACGGCGTCGGCCCTGAGTGTGTCGCCGCGGCGGTGCGCATCATCGAGGCCGCGGGCGTGAACCTGGAGTTCGAGCGTGTCGACGCCGGTGAGTCGGTCTTCAAGCGCGGCATCCCGTCGGGCGTGCCGCAGGAGACCATCGAGAGCATCCGCCGGACGCGGCTGGTCTTCAAGGGCCCGCTCGGCACGCCCGTCGGCTACGGCGAGAAGTCGGCGAACGTGACGCTCCGCAAGCTCTTTGAGACGTACGCGAACATCCGTCCGGTGCGTGAGATCCCGGGCGTCAAGACGCCCTACTCGGGGCGCGGCATCGACCTTGTGGTGGTGCGTGAGAACGTCGAGGACCTCTACGCCGGCATCGAGCACATGCAGACGCCGGGCGTGGCTCAGTGCCTCAAGCTGATCAGCGCCAAGGGGTGCGAGAAGATCGTGCGGACGGCGTTTGAGTTCGCGCGGTCGGAGGGGCGCAAGAGCGTGGCGTGCGCGACCAAGTCGAACATCATGAAGATGACGGAGGGGCTGCTGAAGCGCACGTTCGAGCGGATCGCGCCGGAGTATCCGGAGATCCAGTCGTGGCATGTGATCATTGACAATGCCGCGCACCAGCTTGTGAAGAAGCCCGAGCAGTTCGACGTCATCGTGACGACGAATATGAACGGCGACATCATCAGCGACCTGACGAGCGCGCTGGTGGGGGGGCTGGGCTTTGCTCCGAGCGCCAACCTGGGCAACGACGTGGCGATCTTCGAGGCCGTCCACGGCAGCGCGCCCAAGTACGCGGGCAAGAACTGCATCAACCCCACCGCGGTGCTGATGAGCGGCGTGGCGATGCTGCGCTACATCAACGAGTTCGAGGCGGCCCAGAAGATCGAGCACTCGGTCCTCTACACGCTCGAAGAGTGCGCCCGCCAGGGCGTGGGCACGGGCGACGTCGTTGGCTACGACAAGCCCAACACCCTCACGACCAGCGGCTTTGCTGACCGCATCATCGCCAACCTTGGCAAGAAGAGCGAGAAGTACAAGGTCCGCGACTACAAGGAGATCAAGCTCCCCAAGCTCTCCAGCGACCCCGAGTTCGTCAAGTCCAAGACCCTCCGCACCGTCGGCGCGGACATCTTCGTGACGAGCACCCAGCAGCCTGACATCCTTGGCCCTTCAGTCGAAGCGGCCCTCGAAGGGACCGCGCTCAAGCTCAAGATGATCAGCAACCGCGGCACCAAGGTCTACCCAAGCGCGGGCGCGATCACCGACTGCGTCGACCAGTACCGCTGCCGCTGCATGCTCCGCGTGGGCGCCGAGAAGGGCGGCACGGGCGACCTCACCGATGAGGCGCTCCTCCCCGTCCTCGCCAAGCTCGGCGCCAAGCACCGCTGGGTCCACATCGAGAAGCTGCAGGAGATCGACGGCGCCGACGGCTTCACGAAGGCGCAGGGCGAGGACTGATCAGCATTGCCTTGATCTCGACCCGGTGATTGCAACGGTGTTGATCAAACGAACAAACGCCCGGCCGTCTCGGCTGGGCGTTTGCTTTTGACCGAGTGAGTTGCCGTGGGATTCCATTGGGAGTCACGGAGTGTTCCGTACGGATCCATTGATTCCACCAGCCACCAACACGCAATGTCCTCAGTTCCGTCCGGAAATCACATCCTTTTTCTGGCATCGCGACATCCACGTGGCATCTTCACGATCGACGACGTTCGTCGTCTCGCGCACCTTCGCGTACGCGATTCAATTCTCGAACCTCTCGCTGGGGAGCAGGAGATCCGAGATGCGCGCCATGCACGCAACCGCTATCGCTCTGTCCGCAGCCCTGTCCACCGTCGCCTTCGCCGGCGACGCCAGTGTCCGCGCGTTCCACGCTTCGCCCAACGCTCCGGCGGTGGACGTGCTCGTGAACAACGCACTGAGCCCGATCACCGGCCTCTCGTACGGCAACGTCAGCAGCTACGTTGACGTTCCGGGCGCGACGTACAACTTCAAGATCGTGCCCGCCGGTGCGAGCAACCCCGTCGTCTTCGACGGCGATCTCGCCCTCGCGGCCGACACGGACTACACCATCGCCGCCACGGGCCTGCTCGGCGGCAACCCCGCCTTCGCGCCGATCGTTCTGATCGACGACAACACCCTGAGCCCCACGGCCGCGCGTCTCCGCTTCGTGCACGCTTCGGTCAACGCGCCCGCCGTTGACATCGCCCTCGCCGGCGGCGGCGTTCTCTTCCCCAACGTCTCATTCCGCGAGAACGGCGGCTACATCAGCGTCCCCGGTGGCACCTACAACCTCGAAGTCCGCCTCGCCGGCACAAGCACGGTCGTCCTCGACCTGCCCGGCATCAGCGTGACCAACAACCAGGTCTACACCGCCTGGGCCATCGGCCTGGTCGGCGACAACGTCACGCCGCTGGGCGCCGCCATCACGGTTGATGCAATCCCCGCCCCCGGTGCCGTCGGCCTGTTTGCCGCCGCCGGCCTGGTCGCGATGCGTCGTCGTCGCTGATTGCACAGCGTGACCAACAGAGTCGTTGCGTTTAGTGGCGTTGACCCCGCCCACTGAATCCTCGGCGATCCGTGTCGACTCCGGGCCGGCAAGCCGCGGCCTCGGACATTTACTGAAGTGCGGACACGGTCTGATAATCTCCCCCGGGGCCCGGCAACTGCCGGGCCTCTTCTCATTTTCAGGGCTCTTGTTCAGATCTTCACTACCGGGCGGAGCCGCCCGGGGCGACTTTTGCCCGGGCCGCGCCAATCCTTGTCGGTCCGCGGAGGAATCCGCGTCGAACAAGGAGAGACAGATGAAGATCAGCGCCATCGGTATCGTCGCCGCGTTTGCGGCCGCTTCGGGCGTGGCTCAGGCCACCGTGTACGTCAACAGCCAGTTCGGCAGCTTCGCCAACGGCAACCTCGTCGGCCAGGGTGGCTGGACGCAGGAGCAGACCCAGACGACCCTCCCGCTCCAGGTTAATGGCGGCGTCGTCCAGGTCGTTGGCGGCCAAATCGTCAACAACCAGGACGCGGCCAACCTCTTCAGCGCACCTGTCGTTGCTGACGAGTCCTTCTACCTCGCCAGCCGCCTCACGGTGACTTCGGTTCCTGTGACCAACAACCCTTCGTACATCCTCGCGATCAAGCAGGGCACCTTTGCCAACGTTCGCGTGGCCTTCCGCGCTGGCACGGCTCCCAACACCTTCCAGGTCGCGATGCGCCTGACGGGTCAGAGCCAGAACCCCTTCCAGTTCAGCTCTGACCTGCCCCTTGGCCAGGCCGTCAACGTCATCATCGCCTACGACGCCTACGCCGGCGACCAGAACGATGAGATCTTCGGCTACATCAACCCCACGTCGAGCGACCGCGGCAACAACTCCGAGTTCGCCTCACAGCTCAACGGCGCCAACAGCGACATCACGTCCCTCAGCGGCGTGATCATCTCCCAGTTCGGCACCTCATCGAACCCCACGGCCGGCGTGGACATCGCCTCGGTCGCCGTCACCACGACGTTCGCCGAGGCCTTCGCCACCGTTCCCACCCCTGGCTCTCTTGCCCTTCTCGGCCTCGGTGGCCTCGTCGCGACCCGTCGCCGCCGCTGAATATTTCGTGATTGAATTGCAACCCGTCTGATTCCACCCGGTACACCCTATGGCAACGTCCAGACCCCGGACGCTGCCGAGGGGAACGGGGGGAACGTTCCTTCTTCCGCCCGCGGCCAGCCTGAGAAGGCGTCCGCGGGTTTTCTTTTGCCGGCGCATCGATTCAACGCGCCGCGTAGCCTCAAGGCGTGCCCACACCTTCAGGCTCACACATCCCCGTGCTCTGCGCAGAGGTCCTCGATGCCCTCGCGCCCTCCCCCGGCCAGACGTACCTCGATGCCACGGCCGGCCTTGGTGGCCACGCAGCTCTAGTGGCACCCAGGCTCCAGCCCGGCGGCCGCGTCATTCTCAATGATGCCGACCCAGCCAATCTTGAGCGCGCGACGGCCCGGGTTCGCGAGGCGGAGGGTGCTGGCGCAGACGTGCTGCAGGTCGATTCGATCACGGGCAACTTCGCCTTCCTTCCGCGGCTGCTGATCGGATCTGGCCGCTCCGCAGATCTGGTGCTCGCTGACCTTGGCTTTTCGAGCAACCAGATGGACGATGGCGCCCGCGGCTTCTCGTTCATGCGAGATGGCCCGCTCGACATGCGACTCGATCCCGCGCTCCGGTCCACCGCCGCGGATCTGGTCAACGGGCTCCCGGAGCGTGAACTGGCCCGGATTCTCTCCGAACTGGGCGACGAGAGACACGCCGCGAGGATCGCTCAAAAACTTGCTCAGGCGCGCCAGCAGGGGCCGATATCTTCCACGGGCCAGTTGGCCGAACTCGTCCGGTCCGTGCTCCCGGGATCGCACACCGGGATCGACCCAGCAACAAGAACCTTCCAGGCACTTCGCATCGCGGTCAATGACGAACTCGGGAGTCTTGAGTCGTTCGCGTCGGATGTGGTTCGTGAAGCAGAGGCGGTCTTTGAAGGTGCTCGCGATGGCGTGTCGGGGGCATCGGGCAGCTGGCTGAGTCCGGGAGCGAAGGTTGCCTTCATCTCGTTCCACAGTCTTGAAGATCGGATCGTGAAGTCGATGGTGTCCAAGGTCGTGGGTTGTGGTGGCAAGGATCTGCTCAACGGGACCGTGACTCCGGGTGAGGCTGAGCAAGCCTCGAATCCAAGGTCTCGGTCGGCCAAGCTTCGGTGTGTGCAGCTTCCGCTCGTGTCAAAGCGTGCGGCTCGAAGGGTTCGTGAGTCGCGATAGTGCCCGATCTCTCGCTCCCGGATTGGTCAGGGGTCTACGCTCAAGGAGTTCGTGTTGAGTGGTGTCTGGCCGTTTCGTGACGTCTCGTGAAGGCACGGGTGTCGTGAAGAGTTGATTTGGGTTCGACAACTGCGCGACGGGGGTTCCGCCGCGTTCTACACTGCGGCCGTTCGCCGGGAGGCGACGGACTCGTATTCTCCGGCGAAGTGTCTCGGGCCAAGGATGGCGCCGGGCGTCGGAACAGGTTGGTCTTCGAAGCCTGCCGATCCGGCGGCGGGCGCAGGGATGCACAGCACGTGACCAGAGAACTCAAGCTCGCTCTCATCGTCGGATTCCTCCTTGTGCTGGTGGTCACGATCCTCATCAGTGACCACCTCTCCAAGGCTCGGACTTCCAAGCTTGCCTCGGACCTCGACCCACGCTCGTCCCTCGTGGACGCGGGCGCACCGATCACCCCCGCCGAACTCACTGGTGGGCGTCCCTCAGTGCCCGCGCCGACAGGACCGATCGGAGATGGGCGTGTCGCCATGGGTGGTCAGTCGCCGGCTGGTCCGATTGCTTCCCCCGCAGTCGAGCAGGTTCCCGATGCCGCCACCGTGACTCGCGTCGCAGATCGGCCTGAGGCCGCGCCTGTGGAGCTCGAGCTTGGTCGACCCGGTTCTGGCTCTGAAGTGGCCAGCACCACTGGTGGTCGTTCCACGCTCGGGAGCGCACTCGATGACCTGAGAAGCCAGTTGGAAAATGGGCTTCCAGTCGGGGCGGGACTCGATGGACCTGGTGCCGGTAGCGGAGACTCGCCCGCCCCAACTCAACCGCCCACTGGCATCGTCCCAACCCCCGTTGGTCCGGGCCCTGTGATCCCCGTCCAGCCCGCCCAGCCCGAACGCTGGCACGTGGTGAAGGAGGGCGATAGCGCCTTCGACATTGCCAAGAAGTACTACGGCGATGGCAACCTCTGGAAGAAGCTCCAGGAAGCCAACGGTGATCGCATCGCCAAGAACGGCGCAGTGCGCATCGGCGTCCGCATCAAGCTCCCGCCCGCTGAGGCAATCTCGGGCTCCGCCAGCACCAGCCGCGAGCGTGTCATTCCGACCGATCCCACGCGCGGGACTCCTTCTGCTTCGTCGGCTCGTCCCGCTCCTGTGGAAGTTCTGCCGAAGCCCGTTGCCGCTTCCAAGGTCCGTACCTACACAGTCGTTTCCGGCGACACCCTCATCGGCATCGCCCGCAAGACGCTCGGCAGCGGCAAGCGCGCCGACGAGATCGCTGCGCTGAACAAGGCCAAGCTTCGCGACCGCAACACCGTCGTCATTGGCATGACGCTCCAGATTCCCGAGAAGTAGGCGACGGTCAGGCCGCGGCATGTTCGGGGGCGCGGCCGAGGAAGCGACACGCATGTTTGCCAAGCTTGCACTTCTTGTGGTAGCCATCGGCGCGGGCGGGTGCAGCCTGCTCGCGCTGCGCCAGCAGCGACTTCAGGTCGCCAGCGAACTGACTCGGGCGCAGCTGCGAATCCAGGCGGCCGATGAGCGACTCTGGGAACTCCGCGCCAGGATCGCGCTGCACACCACGCCGCATGCCGTGCGGGTTCTGGCCAACGACCTTGGTCCGATGAAGCCGGTCATCAGCATCCCGACCGGACTGCCCGCTGACTGGGTCGTCGCGGATGGCCGTGAAGTGCTCCCGATCGTTCCAAGGCTCAATGAGCCCGCGGGTGCGCCACGGTCTCGCAGCGCGCGGGCCACGGTGACCCCGTCATCAACGCCAGCCACCGTGAAAGCGACGACCCAGGCAAACGCGCCAGCGAAGAAGACCGTCGCACCCACGCCAAGCCCGACTCGCACCGCACAGACGCCGGCAACGCGGCGTGCGGAAGTGGCCAGCACCACAAAGGCCAAGCCGCCCGCCCGATCAACACAGTCCACAAAGTCCCCTGCGAAGTCGGATCCCAAGGCGGCTTCCAAGCCACCAACGAAGTCGGCCACGAAGACCACTCCAAAGACCGCGTCAACATCTCCACGCCCTCGCACCGTGCCCCCCTCCAAATCAACGCCTCCACGCGTCGCGCGGACCGATGAAAACCGCCGCTAGCACTTGCTTATGGAGCGGAAGCGTGAGCGGGTTCTGCTCACCGCGCGTCTTGGATGCTCGCCCCTTGCCGGTGGCAAGCAGGAGGTTCTGAAATGTCAGTGTTTCCAAGACTCTCGCGTCCGTCAGCAGCAGCCTCTTCGCTCGTAGGCAACGCCGGAAGGGTCGGCCTGACACGGTTCGCCGTCGTCACCGGCCTCTTTGGTGTTGGTGTTGCTGGCGCGATGGGCGTGCTCATGGGCCGCGTGGCGCAGCTCCAGATCGCGCCCGAAGCGCCGCTCGTCGAGCACATCGAGCCCCGCACCACCAAGCGTCCCGAGCCTCCCGTCCGTGGCGATATTCTCGACCGGCGAGGCCGCGTGCTCGCGACGACCACGCTCGGCGAGCGCGTGATCTTTGATCCTGTGGCCTTCCTCGAACGCACGAAGCCCGAGGACATGGACGCCAAGATTGTCCGCCTTGCTGATGCGATGGGCCTGCCCGCAGATGAAGTGGGTTCGTGGATCATCTGGGGGATCGAACGCAACAAGGCCCGGGCCGCGGCCCTTCCCGAGCCTCCGCCGCCGCGCAATCGCGGCAAGCACCTCGTAGCGACCAAGGACGCCACGGCACCAGTCGCTCCTGCACAGCCGGCAAAGCCGGACATTGCCGCTGCGCCTGTCGATCCAGTTACCCGAAAGCCTATCCGCTACATCCCAATCGGTGGCCTGTTGACTGAGGAGCAGGGTCGAGCCGTCGCAACGCTCCGAATCTCGGGTGTCCAGTTGGAGAAGCGTCAACGCCGCGAGTTCGTGGGCGGGAGCGAGATCGCATCCATCGTCGGCAAGGTCGGCTTCGATGACACGGGCAAGATGGGTGCGGAGATGCTCCTCGATAATCAGTTGCAGGGCACCGAGGGAGGCATCCGGTTCGTCCGCGATGCGAGGGGCCAGCCCCTCTGGATCGATCCGGGCCAAGTCCGCGCTCCGGTTCCGGGCAAGGACATCCGCCTCTCCTTCGACCTTGAACTCCAGCGCATCGTCGATGAGGAGATCAATCGTGGTGTCAACGATGCGAACGCCGCCGGTGGTCGCATTCTGCTCGTGGATCCCGCTACTGGCGAGGTTCTGGCGATGCAGGACATCATCCGCGATCTCCCCGAAGCTGCCGAGTATCCCTGGGTACCGGTCCCGCCACCGCGCAAACGCGGCGAGGCAGCGCCGCCTGCCGTCCGCGAGCCCGATCTCCTCAGTGTCCAGCGTCGCTTCCGCACCATCAAGCCCGATCCGGCGCGGCTGGTCCACCCGGCACTCGGGCGCAATCGGGTCATCGAAGACGTGTACGAGCCAGGTTCGACCTTCAAGCCATTCATCTGGTCAACGATCACCGAACTCGGCCTGGCAAGGCCCGAGGAGATCATCGATACGGAGGGGGGGCACTGGTCCACCGCGTATGGACGCAAGATCGAGGACGTCACCAAGCGTCAGCAGATGACCTGGGCCGAAGTTCTCATCAACAGCTCAAACATCGGGATGATCAAAGTCTCTGAACGTCTGACCTACGCGCAGATGCGCGATGCGGTCGTGCGATTCGGCTTTGGTCGGCCCACCGGGGTGGGCGTGCCGGGTCGGCCTATTCCCGGCGAGGGCGAGGGTATCGTGACGGCCATGGGCAAATGGTCCAAGTACTCACAGACTTCGGTCGCCTACGGCCATGAGATTGCCGTGACCCCGGTGCAGATGGCCCGCGCCTTCTCCGCGTTCGCACGCACCGGCGAGCGTGCCGGAACGCTGCCGCGCCTTCGCATGACGGCCGCGGAGCAGGAAGAGGGGCCCGGTGTTGAGTACCGCGTCCTCCCGCCGCACATCGCCCAGCTGACACGCGCCGTGCTGTCCGGCGTTACCGACAACGTCGAGGCCAAGATGGAGAAGCCCGAAGGCGGCTGGCGCTACCGCATCTTCGGCAAGTCCGGCACCGCCGAAATCCCGCTCGGCGCTGCACCGAAAGGCTTCCGGCGTCCGCGCGGTTCCACCGGCTACTTCGACAACCAGTTCAACAGCAGCTTCATCGCCGGAGGCCCAATCGAACTGCCGCGCCTTGTTGTTGTGGTGGTCATCGATGATCCGGGACCGCGTCCGGGTCCGCGTAGTCTTCGGTATGGCTCCGCAACGGCTGGCCCCGTCGCTCGGCGAGTGCTTGAACGCGCCCTGACCTACCTCGGAACGCCGCCGTCGCCTGTTCCCGAGGCACCCGCGGCTCCCACCCTCAAAGTCCAATAACAGAGACGGTACCCCACACCTCCACCGGCCTACCAAGGTCCGAAGATGTGAATCGACATCATTCTCGAGGCTAGGTGCTTTTCTCACTTGGCGCAATTCCTTTGCGGGCTTATCCTTTCGTTGCTGGTTTGTGCCAGCGAGAGACACCCAATACCCGCCTTTGTGTGGCGGGCCTCGATGGAGAGATAGAGATGAAGATCGTTCTCAGCGCAATGTGTGTGGCTGCCCTTGCGGGTTCGGCCATGGCCCAGTCCGGCAGCGGGATCCAGGCTCAGGCCGCCACGGCCGGCGCCCCCCTCCTGGCTGTTCAGGCCAACCCCACCCAGTTCGGCAACTCCAGCGGCACGCAGGGCAGCAACGGCGGCAGCGAGCTCAACGCCGCGTGGGGCACGATCTCCGGCGGTCGCCTCAAGCTCTTCACCACCGGCAACCTTGAGGGCAACTTCAACAAGCTCTGGTTCTTCATGGACTCGGGCGCGGGTGGCGTCAGCAGCCTCGCTGGCGGCTACTCCGACGGCGGCTTCAATGAGATCAACAACATGACCGGCCTGACCTTCGACTCGGGCTTCACCCCCGAGCGCGGCATCCGCGTTGAGGTCGGCGGCGGCTTCTACGGCGTCCGCGGCTTCACGCTCAACGGCGCACCCGGCTTTGACATCGCCACCGGCCCCGGCTTCGGCTCGCTCCCCCTCAGCAACGTCGCTGGCGCGGCTGGCGTCAACTTCGGCTGGGACAACAGCAACACCCTCGGCGTTGATGGCGGCTCGGCCGCTGGCGCGCTCACGGCCGACAGTGGCTGGGCGTTCGACATCGACCTCGCCGCGTACTTCGGCGATGCCAGCATCAGCGAGGTTCGCGTGATGGCCTTCATCACCTCGGGCGATGCTGGCTTTGCTTCCAACCAGTTCCTGGGCTCGCTCCCCCAGGGCTTCGGCAACCTCGGCAACCTCAGCCAGACCAACCTCGGCAACTTCGACGGCAACCAGTACTTCACGGTCGTCCCCGCCCCCGGCGCCTTCGCGCTCCTGGGCCTGGGTGGCCTGATCGCCGGCCGCCGCCGCCGCGCCTAAGTCTGCACCTCGCGGCGTCTGCCCGCGGGTGAATTCTGCATCGCCACAGGAGCCCCGGCCTTGTCCGGGGCTCCTGTCTTTTTGTGCGAGATCGTCGCGGCGTGCGGCGTGCGGCGTGCGCAGAAAAAAACCGGCCTCCCATCTGGGAGGCCGGCTCTGGCTTGCACCTTCGTTGCTCGCGTGGGAGAAACTCCCTTGCGAGCTGTTCACGCGGTCCAAGCCGCTGCGGGCTGCGGACGCAGCTCCGTCGAGGGCGTCTTAGAGACGCAGCCCCTGAAGCGAACCCTGACACGTATCACAGTCAACCACTGGATCACCTCCTTTCGCAATGGACCCGTCCAGCCGCCACCGGGAGATACGCCCGGTCGCCGGACTCTTACCCCCGGGCCGTCGCCCGGGGACCGTCGTGATTCGCGGAAGGAACGCCGCGAACCACGCCACTCGCTCGATCGTGCCGAGGCCCGGCCGTCGAGTGGGACTTTCGTCATTACTGAATACGGTCGAACCTGGCGTGAGGGTTCAGAAAATTGTTCGTTGGGTCTGCAAAATGTGGGCGCGCGGGTTTGCTCGGAGA
>JBBASU010000007.1:18151-139091 GCA_040399065.1 Phycisphaerales bacterium
GAGCCGTGTCAGAGTGTTGAAGGCATCCTGAACGGGATCGGTGCGCCCTTCTCGTCCACAGCGACCATCGTCACCGTCGCGTCGGTCACACGCACGATCTCGCCCGTGGTGAATCGTTCGGCCTCAACCTGCACCGCAATCGTGACCGACTTGGTGCCGAGCCGCACCGGAGCCGTGAAGAGATTGACAACATCACCCACGCGCACGGGCGCGCGGAACTCCACGCGATCAATCGCGGCGGTCACCCAGCGGTGCCGGCCTTGCTTGCGAGCCTCGACCGCGCCGGCCTGATCGATGTACGAGAGGATCACGCCGCCGAAGATCGTGCCGTAGTGGTTCGTGTCGCGCGGAAGCGTCGACACGCGCAGTGCCAGCGAACGATCCGGGTGGGCGGGCTCACTCGTGCTGGGCGGGTTCGTCATGGTTGCAGCGTAGGTTCGCAGCCGATCGGAACGCCCCTCGCAGCCCGCGTCTCAAGCCGATCGCGGACCCTACGATGAACGGTGATCTGTCCGAGGCGAGGGAGCGAACCGAGCCGCACAGGAGCCCCAAAGTGAGCCAGACCGCCAGCACCAACTCCGCCTCCAAGGATCAGTCCGCCGCGTCCCCCAAATCCGGCGGCTGCTGCGGCGGTTCGTCACAGCGTCGCGCCCCTGTCTTCCTGTCCAAGGAGCAGTTGGCCGAACTTCCGACGCTCCAACTCATCTCGCGCTTCCGGCGCGGCGTCGAGGCGTTTGACCGTCGCGTCTTCCAGCTCAACGAGCGTCAGATTGATACGGCGTTCTTGCCCGACGCGGGCGTGGGTCGCTGGCCTGTACGGGTGCTCGTCGGGCACGTTGCCGATGCCGACCTCGCCGCGATCCATCGGATGCGCCGCGTCGTCGGTGAGGAGAACCCCGTCTTCGCAAACTGGGATGAGGACGCGTTCGTCGATGCCAACCTCTACGGCAACGTCCACGAGGGATACGCCGACGATCCCGAGGCCGACCACGCTCGCGTGATGAACGCGCTCGGCGGGCCGATGGCGGTCATCCACACCAACCGCCAGTGGGCCGGGCAATGGTTGCTCTCGCTCGAGGACTCCGCCTGGTCGCGCAGCGGCATGCACCCGATTCGTGGCGTCATGACGCTGCGTGACATTCTCGTCTCGTACATCTGGCACCTCGAGCACCACGCCAAGTTCCTGGAAAAGAAGCTCGACCTCATCCTCGGGCCCGCTCCCATCGAAGAAGCGAGTGGCGAATGCTGCGGCGGCGCTGAGAAGTCTGGCGGCTGTGGCGGCGGAGGCTGCGGCTGCCGCTGAGCGAACCTCGCAACGCTGAGCGACGGAGTGCCGATCGCGACGGAATGGATCGACCGAGGGATCTTGTGTACTCATGGAAGGCCTTCTCGACCAACGCCGCTACCTCATCCCCTTTCGATCGGGGCTGCTGCCGCAGATCTTCACCGATACGCTGGTGATCGGCGCTGGGGTTGGCGGTCTGCGTGCCGCGATCGCGGCGGCGGCGCACGGTGAGTGCATCGTGCTCGCCAAGGCCGATCCGCGCCAGTCCAATACTGCCTGGGCTCAGGGCGGCATCGCCTCGGTTCTTGATCCCCACGACACCTTCGATCGGCATGTTGCCGACACGCTCGAGGCCGGCGCAGGCCTCTGCGATGAGCCGGTAGTCCGGATGATCGTGGAGCACGGCCCCAAGCGACTTCGCGAGCTGCTCGACTGGGGCATGAAGCTTGATCTCAAGCCCGATGGCTCGCCGCAGCTCGGGCGAGAAGGCGGGCACGACACCGCCCGCATCGTCCACGCCGGCGGCGACGAGACCGGACGCGAGCTCGCTCGCACGCTCGCGGATCGTGCGCAGAAGACAGCCAATCTGCGGTTGTTTGAGAAGTGCTTCGCGCTCGACCTCATCACGCCCAGCGACGAGCCGGGCTCGCCCGTCATGGGCGCCGTGACGCACCATCCAAAGCATGGTCTTCAGATGATCTGGGCGAAGGCGACCATCCTCGCCAGTGGCGGCTCGGGCATGCTCTTCCGCGAGACGACCAACCCCGCGCCGGCGACGGCCGATGGCCTCGCGATGGCGTATCGCGCCGGGGCCACGCTCGCGGACATGGCCTTCGTCCAGTTCCATCCCACCACGCTCTATCTCGCCGGCGCTTCACGCAGCCTGATCAGCGAGGCGGTTCGCGGCGCGGGCGCTCACCTGCTCGATCTCTCGGGCCACCGCTTCATGACCGATGTGCACCCGCTTGCAGAGCTCGCTCCGCGCGATGTCGTGAGCCAGGCCATCGTGCGTCAGCTCGCCAAGCAGGGTGGCAGCCATGTCTGGCTCGACTGCCGCCACATCGAGGGCTTCGCGATCAAGTTCCCCGGCATCGCCGCGCTCCTCAAGCAGTTCAAGCTTGATCCCTCCAAGGACCTCATCCCCGTCCATCCCGCGGCCCACTACATGGTCGGTGGCGTTCGCACCGACGACCATGGCCGCACTGATGTGCCGGGCCTGTACGCCGTGGGTGAGGCCGCCTCGACCGGGCTGCATGGCGCCAACCGACTCGCGAGCAACTCGCTCCTCGAGGGGCTCGTGATGGGAGCGATCGCTGGCTCGACGTGCGCTGAGATGAAGGGCACCGCGGCACCAAACGGCTCAGTACACGCGAACGGAACCGCGAACGGCAACGGACACTCGCGCCCCGCGGGCTGGGGACCGATCCTCGCCGCGCGTCCCGCGCCGGTGCCGATCGTCAGCGACATCCGTCCTTCCGACAAGGGCGAGCTGGATCTCGCGGACGTTCGATCGAGCCTTCGCAGCGCGATGTGGAAGAACGTCGGCATCGAGCGCACCGCGCAGAAGCTCGCGGGCGTCGCGGACATGATCGACTTCTGGGCCCGCTACACGCTCGACAAGATCTTCGATGAGCCAGCGGGCTGGGAGGTGCAGAACATGCTCCTCGTGAGCTCGCTCGTCGCGCGTTCGGCCCTCTGGCGGCATGAATCCCGCGGCTGCCACGCACGCACCGATGCGCCCGAATCGCAGGACCAGTATCTGGTGCACGACTTCTGGCGTCGCGGCCGCGCGGCCCCCGTCATGGTCCCCGTGCAGAATGCCGCGGCGCTCGCCGCCAAGGCGGGTGCGGCACCATGACGCGCGAGTTGCACGCGATCTTCAGCGGTGCTCCACACGCGAGGAAGTCGCGGTGGGGGCGGTGGTGTCTCTGGTCGCTCGTGCTTGGCGCGTGTGGAGTGTCTCTGCCCGCTTGCCAGCCCGAGAAGAAGGAGGCGCTCGTCAACCCATTCTTCGCGAATCTGCCCGGCGCGGAGTACGGCATGGCCGTGAAGCGTGACCTGGGTGACTACGAGGACCCCGGCAAGCTCTCTGAGGATGATCTCGTGGTCGTGACCGAACCCGGCGAGGTGAAGCTGCTCGCGCGCAGCGTGCGTCACCTCATGATCCACATCCACAACACACTCGAAGAAGATCAGCGCGACCTCTTTGTCGATCAGGTGCTGAGCGAGGCAACGAAGCTCGAGTTCAGGGACCGCGGCCTTGAGCCGGGCGTTGCCTTCGACTTCCTTCAGTCACAACGAGCCGAGATCGACGCGCTCTTCAATAGCATGCCCGGCGGCGAGTCAACGCCGGGCCTCTTCCTGCGTCCCGTTGGCGACAGGACGTATCGCATCGCGCTCGACGGCATGCAGGGGCGGGACCTTGGCTGGGTGGGCATGGACGTGGTGCTCGAGGGCGGCAACTACAAGCTCCGGTGGTTCGTGGATCGTGCCGCGCTCGCGAAGGAGCGCCGCCGCTGAGTCTTCTGATGCGCGTGTCATGTCTGTATAGCACCTGATATACCTGTGATCCTGCCCGCTGCCTCCAAGAACACCTATGGCCAAAGATCGTCAAAGCCTCGAAGTCCAGTCCGAGCGTGCGGTACTCGCCGCGGTCCGATTGCCCGATGATGGGTACGACGTGCGTGATCCCTTCGGCGAACTGAGGGCCCTCGCGGAGCAGGCCGGAGCCGTGGTGGTGGGGGAACTCACGCAGCGGCTGGATCGTCCCGTCGCGGCCACGTACATGGGCTCGGGCAAGGTCGAGGAACTCAAGGGACTCTGCGAAGCGCTCGACGCCAAGACGATCATCTTCGATCACGATCTCTCGCCGAGGCAGATTGCCAACATCGAAGAGGTCACGAATCGCAAGATCGTCGATCGCTCGGAGCTGATCCTGGACATTTTCGCCAGCCGCGCGACCTCCGCCGAGGCCAAGCTGCAGGTTGAGCTCGCGCAGCTCGAGTACACCTTCCCGCGCCTTCGCGCCATGTGGGACCATCTCGAACGCATCCAGGGCGGCGGCAGCCTCACCGGCATCGGCACGCGCGGTCCCGGCGAGCAGCAGCTCGAGATCGATCGGCGACTGGTGCAGCGCAGGAAGAACGATCTCGAGGCCGACCTCGCCGTCATCCAGGCCCGTCGCAAGCGCGAGGTCGCGGCACGAAAGGCCGAGCACTTCACCGTCGGCATCGTCGGCTACACCAACGCCGGCAAGTCCACGCTCTTCAACAGCCTGACCGAGGGTGGCGCCTACGCGGACAACCGCCTCTTCGCGACGCTCATGACTCGCACACGCGCGTGGGACCTTGGCCAGGGGGGCATCTCCGTCATGCTCTCCGACACGGTCGGCTTCGTGCGCGACATCCCGACGCACCTGGTTGCATCGTTCAAGGCCACGCTCGAGGAGGCCACGCATGCGGACGTGCTGCTCATCGTCCTCGACGTTTCGGACCCCGCGGCCGAGCTGCACTACAAGGCTGTCAACGCCGTGCTCGACGAGCTCCTCGACGAAGTGCGCGAGACGACCAACGAAGAAGGCCTGAAGTGGACGCCGCCGCAGCGGATCCTGCTGCTCAACAAGGCCGATCGCCTCGGTGACAACGCGGAGCTGCTCGTCTGGACCAGCGCGGTGCCCGGTGCGATTCCATTCTGCGCGCTCCCGGGCACTGCCGACCATCCATCCATGGGCCACGCCGAGCTGACCAGCCGAGTTCGCGACATCGCCCTCGGCGGCATCGAGGTCTTCGACGTCACGGTCCCACTTTCGGACTCAAAGACGATCCACCTGATCGAGACGCGCGGCGAGGTGATCTCGCGCGACTACATCGACTCGGCGGTCAAGATCCGCGCGAGGATCGGCCGCCGCCAGCTCGCGCAGCTGCGATCGCAAGGGGCCAAGCTGCTGAAGCTCGAGGATGAGACGGGTCAGCGCGTCGAGCTCCCCCCGCTGCCGGGACAAGAGCCCCTCGCGAAACGCCGCTGGGCGACCGAGTAGCCGCGGCGGATCATCGACCCCGGCCCGTCAATCAAGGGGCCCGCCACATCATGCGCGCAAAGAGCCACCTTGGGGATTTGAACCCCAGACCTATGCTTTACGAAAGCATCGCTCTACCGCTGAGCTAAGGTGGCACATGCGGCCAAGAGGCAGCCGCGAGCGGAATCCAGAATCGCGACACCCGGCATGGGCCGTGCGGGGCGGTTCAAGGGGAAGAGTGTAGCGCCGCATCCGGGCGGCGGCGAGTCGGATGGAGGGGTCCGATACCTCGGCTGCGGAAGTGGCAATTGCCAGGGATCGCGCGGTCCTGACGGGGAGGTCGGACCCCACATGTCGCCGACCGGCACGCTTGAAAGGTCACCACTACGCTCCGCCCGGTGAAAACGCATGCCTTCACGCTCATCGAGCTCCTCGTCGTCATCGCGATCATCGCGGTGCTGATCGGGCTGCTTGTTCCGGCCCTCGCTGGCGCGAGGCTCTCCGCCAGGACCACCGTCTGCGGCTCCCGGCTTCAGCAGATCGGCGTGGCGATGACGGCGTACATCTCTGACTCGCGTGATTCGCTCCCCCAGCGGAAGGGGCCGCTCCCCGGCGGCGGGGAGTCCATCATCGGCAGCCTCTTCGCCGGCAAGAAGGGACAACTTCCCTTCTACGGCATCAGCGAGATCGGAGCGGAGAGGCGGCCGCTGAACGCGTATCTCATCTCGACGGAGGTCCCGCCGGATTCTGAGCCGGGTGTCTTTCCCGTCGACGCGCTTCGCTCGCCGATTGACCGCGGCGCCCTGAACACGGGCGTTCCGATTCCAGTGTTCGCGCGTACCGACTCGATGTACGACCTCATCGGCGCTTCGTACACACTCAACGACCACACGCTGGATGGCGATGAATTCACAACACTGGTCCCGCCCGGCGGCGGCCGCCTGCCGACGTTGACGCAGCCCTCGCGCACGTGGGTCGTCGGCACGCATCCGATCTACAACTATCAGCAGGGCGGCGACCGCGGCATGCGTTGGTTCGGCACGCCACGCGTCGAGGCCAACCTGCTCTTCATGGACATGCACGTGCGCATGCGCGTTGAAGTTCCACCGGGCGTGGTGAACACGACCGAGCAGTACACGTTCCTGCCATGAGCAAAAATCCGGCCTCCCATCGGACGATTTGGCCATGTAGCCCTTTGTCCATTTAGCCCTTTGGCAACTACTTCTCCCCCGGCTCGCGCTTGGGCTCGCCGCCGCGCGTGGAGCGGAGCGTGCTCATGAAGCTCAGGCTCTGTTCAGCCTTTGCCGGCGGCGCGGGCGTGACAAACCAGCCCCAGATTCCCGGCGAGCCGTACGCAACGACGTCCGTCGGCGGGTGCAGGTGGAAGGCGAAGGGAACGATGCGGTCCATCTCATCGTGCGTGCCGAAGTACTTCCAGGGGCGAGCGATGTCGCTGGGGCGGCTGCTGGACTTCTTCAGCCGCGCGATGTCGATCGGCACCCAGTTGACGGTGTTGGCGTTCTCGTCATAGAGGCAGAACTCAACCCAGGCCGTGGGCCGCGCGCTCTTGTTGTCACCCTTCAGAAACTTCCCGTCGCCGCCGGAGTTGTCATGGCCGATGACCAGCCGCGCAGGAAGCCCCGTACGGCGCAGCGCGGTCGCGAGCGTGATGGCAAGATCCAGCTGCGTGCCACGCCCGTCGCGGAGCGTCCACTCAGCGGGCTTGGTGTTGAAGCCGCTGACCTCGCCCGTGCGCTTGAAGGTCAGGAACTGATCGTTGTTGAGCGCGACATCACGCCAGACCTTGCCGGTGATGATCTTCGCGAGCAGCGCGGGCGGCACGTCCTTGGGCTTGCTGATGCGCTCCTGCTTCAGCCAGCGGTCGATGGTCGCGTCCAGGATCGTGGTCTCGAAGGGCTTGACCTTGCCGTCGGTATCAATGCCCTGCTCGAGGAAGAGCTGAGGCGCCATGATCGAGGTGGCCTGCTCGGGCCAGCGCGATGGCCAGCTCATTTTGAGTGCCGCGGCCTCGTCGTAAACCGTGCGATAGCACCGCACCGGGATCTCCATCTCGAGATCGACCTGGCGGCAGTAGATCGGCTTCTGATTGTCGCCCGCGTCGAACCGCGCCAGCATGATCCCGCCCGGGTAGTTCGGGAGCATCGTCGGCGTGTCGTCCGCGATCTGATCGTTGATCTTGAGGACGCCCTTGATGTCGCTCCGGAACGTGACGGCCGACGCAGACTCGCGAAGCACAGGCCACACCACGCCCATCGTCAGGAACTCGAAGGGCTTGGGGTTCGGCATCGTCACGGTCTTTCCCGAGAAAGGATCGGTGTAAGTGATGGTGTCACGCACCGAATCAGAATTGAGATGGATCCGAACCTGGAAGAGAAGGTCCCGCTCGCGCTCGCGCGTGACGATGGGTCCCCAGGTCGGCTCCTTCTTGGTCTCGGTTGAACCGGGCGTTGCAGCGGGCATGCCCGGCGTGCTGCCCGGCGTGCTGCCCGGCGCGGCGGGCGCGCCCGGCGTCGCGGGTGAGGCTGGCGCGGGTGGCTGCACCGGGGCCAACGGCTTGTCAGGATCGGGCAGGCCTCGCGTCGGCCGCTTGGGTGCCGCGGGAGTCACGGTCTGAGCCTCAGCCGACACGCTCATCACCTGCACCACGGTGCCCGCGATCAGCGCGAGCGCCAGCGTGCCAGCGCGGCACGTGTGCGACACATGCCAAGCGAGCAAGCCTTGCGAGCCAAACGACCGGGATCGGACCTGGGCCATGTGAAAACTCCAGTGAGGGCTGCCATCGCTCGGATCTCTGCGTCGCCTCCGAACGTGCGTCCATGAAACGATACGGAGCCTGGCCTCGCGACGCCCTGTGGGCAATTTGCTCAGGCACGCTCAGACACGCTACGACATGCTTAGACCCGCCCAGACCTTCGCGGTTCCCACACGGGCGGGCCGCGGCATCAGGTGCCTCAGCCGACAGCCCTGCAGTGCCCGCCGCCAAGCGGTTCGAATCCGGCTGCCAAGGCTGCCTTTCTGTACCGAACCGACGGCCGGTCGGTTGCACCCTGGCAAGCGTCCACTCGCCCGGAAGCTCCGTTGAACTTGCCCTCTCAACCCGCCTTCTCACTTCTACACTCCCGGACTATGGCAAAGCCCGCACGCACCAGCAAGAACCGTCCCGCCAAGGCTCCCCGAGCCAAAGCGGCATCCAGCAAGCCCGCTTCCGCAGCAAAGGCCGCCGCGCCGAGCAAGTCGCAATCGGTGCGGACACCCCCCGCACCCACTCGCACCGAGAAGGACACGATGGGCGAGATGCAGGTGCCCGCCAGCGCGCTCTATGGGGCGAGCACGCAGCGTGCGGTGCTGAACTTCCCGGTCTCGGGGCGGCCGGTGCCGGAGGCGGTGATCAAGGCGTATGCGATCCTCAAGGCCGCGTGCGCCCAGACGAACAACCGCCTGAAGCGCCTCGATGGCGACCGCACTCGCCTGATCGTTGAGGCCTGCAACGAGATCACCGCTGGGCTTGCTTCGCTCGGCGGGCTCGCGATGCACTTTCCGGTGGACATCTATCAGACCGGCTCGGGCACTTCGACGAACATGAACGCCAACGAGGTGATCGCCAACATCGTGTGCCTGCGGCGGCACGCGCCGATTGGCTCCTCCAAGGACGCGGCGTACCTCAAGGCTGGCGGCGTCCACCCCAACGACCACGTGAACATGGGCCAGTCCTCCAACGACACCTTCCCGACCGCGATGCACATCGCCGCGGCGGTGATGATCAAGGATGAACTGCTTCCGGCCGTGCAGGCTCTCGCGGAGGACCTTGAGGCCAAGGCCAAGCAGTGGGACAAGATCGTCAAGATCGGCCGCACGCACCTGCAGGACGCCACGCCGATCCGGCTTGGGCAGGAGTTCTCCGGCTATGCGGCTCAAATGCGCCACAGCGAGGAGCGACTGCATCGGGCACTGCACACGCTGGGCGAGCTCGCCATCGGCGGCACCGCCGTGGGCACGGGCATCAACTGTCACGAGGACTTCGGCTCGATGGTCGCCGCGGAACTGACGCGCTCGACGGGCGTCCACTTCCGCGAGGCGGCGAACCACTTCGAGGCCCAGGCCGCGAAGGACGCGTATGTCGAGACCTGTGGCCACCTGGCGACGATCGCGACGAGCCTGACGAAGATCGCGAATGACATCCGCTGGCTGGGATCGGGGCCGCGGTGTGGCATCGGCGAGTTGGTGCTGCCGGCGGTGCAGCCGGGGTCGTCGATCATGCCGGGGAAGGTCAACCCGGTGATCTGCGAGTCGCTCATCATGGTCTGCTGCAGCGTGCTGGGGAACACGCACGCGACGACGCTGGGCGGGCTGGGCGGCATCGGCTCGCTGCTTGATCTGAACGTCGCGATGCCGATGATGGCGCATCACACGCTGGACTCGATCCACCTGCTGGCCCGCGGCATCGAGATGTTCCGCGTGAATCTGCTCAAGGACCTCGCACCCGATGAGGCCCGCTGCCAGAGCCTCATTGAGGGCTCGCTGGCGATGTGCACGAGCCTGGTGCCCGTCATCGGCTACGACAAGTCCGCGGGCCTCGCGAAGCAGGCGTTCAAGGAGGGGAAGACGGTCCGCCAGCTCGCGTACGAGACGGTGGTGGGGACTCCAGACAACGCGGGGAAGAAGATCACCAAGGCCGACATCGACAGCTACCTGAATCCCTGGAGCATGACGCTGCCGGGCGGTGAGGGAAGCGCGGGGGGGTGATCCCGCAGCGTCTTGGGTGGTGTGCCGGTCCCCGACACTCCTACAACTGCTCGATGTCCGACGCCAACCCACACACCCCGCCGCAGACTTCTCCTCGCGAGCTTGTGGAGCGGGCTCAGCTTCTGTACGGGCAGTGGAAGCGAGAGGCCGCGCTCCTGCTCATGATCGACGCGGCACTCGTCACTGCGAGCCGGCGGTTTCCCAGCGCGGCGACTCCCGACTTGGCCCTCGCGGCCTTCCTCGACGCCGCCGTCTACGACATCTCCCTTGGACTGCACCAGCCGGGCCATCGCCTTGAAGCGCTGGTCATGTCGGGCCAGCAGGAAGCCCGCGTCCACCTTGGTCAGTGGCTGCTCTTCTTTGCCGCAGAGCGGCGCAGCGACGCCGCCACGCGTTCGCTCCCGGCCGCGACGGACTTCCACGCCGATGCCGAGCCCTGGGTGAAGGTCACGGCGACAGAGGTCGTCCTTCCGGACATGCTCATCGAGGGCCTCGCGACGGCCGTTGCCCTCGCCCCTGAGAACGAGGCGGACTTTCCGCCCGTGCTGGACGGCGACTGACGCGGCGCGGTAGGCTCCCGACATGGAGCATCACACTCAGTCCTCGTCATCCGCCAAGTCCGATCTCTCCCGCCGCCTCTTCCTCGCGAGCACGCCGCTCGCCCTCGGTGCCGCGGCGGGTCTGGCCACAGGCCATGCACGGGCCCAGCCAAGCACCACCAAGGCCCCATCGCCCGCCGCGGGAGCCGCAGACGCCTTTGAGGGCGACTTGCACCGCGGCATCGCCTCCGTCGCGTCCTTCAACGGCCTGCGCTGCACCGAGCGTGCGATGGCGCTTCTGGCCGAGGGGTACGACCCGGCGGACTGCGTCGTGCAGGGCGTCCGCATCATTGAGGATGATCCGGAGGATGACTCCGTGGGGCTGGGCGGCCTCCCCAACGAGGACGGCATCGTCGAGCTCGACGCCTGCGTCATGCACGGTCCGACGCACAAGACCGGCGCGGTCGCGAGCCTGCGCAACATCCGCAACCCCGCGATGGTGGCCCTGCATGTGCTCCGGCGCACCGACCACTGCCTGATCGTCGGCGAAGGGGCGCTGCGATTCGCGAAGGCCCACGGCTTCCGCGAGGAGAACCTCCTGACCGAGAAGGCACGCCTGGAGTGGATGCGCTGGAAGGAGAACCGCTCCAAGGACGACGACTGGCTCAACGACGATGAGAAGGACGCGCCACTCGGCAAGACCTGGGACGAGATTCCCAAGCCGCTGGCCGACGCTGGCGAGCAGGGACCGCAGCAGGCTCCCATCACGCTCCGCCGCACGCACGCCGGCCGCCCGTACACGATGGATGTGACGGGCACGGTGCACTGCTCGATCGTGACGGGCAAGGGCGACATCGCCTCCTGCACCTCGACGTCGGGCCTGAACTGGAAGATCCCCGGCCGCGTGGGCGACTCACCCATCATCGGCGCGGGCAACTACTGCCACAACGACATCGGTGCCGCAGGGTGCACGGGGCGTGGCGAGGCCGCGATCGTCAACCTCGCCGCGTTCACGATGGTCGAGCTCATGTCGCGCGGTATGACGCCGACGCAGGCCGCGCTCGAGACGGCCAAGCGCGTTGCGGACAACACGAAGGAGAAACGCCTGCGCGATGCGAAGGGCCGCCCCAACTTCGACGTGAAGTTCTACGCACTGCGGAAGGACGGCGCGTTCGGCGCGGCGTCGATCTGGGCTGGCGGCCAGTTCAGCGTGGCGACGAGCACCGGCGCACGGGCCCTGCCCGCGGCGTCGCTCTACCCAGAACGACTCGGGCAGTGACCACACCAACCGCGCCAGACCAGACCGAGCGGTTCGCCCTCGCCGGCATCTTCATCAACGGCGGGCTCTCGCTCATCAAGCTCGTCGCGGGACTGCTGGGTAACTCCTACGCGCTGGTCGCGGACGCGGTGGAGAGTCTCGCCGACATCGTGGGCTCGGCCATCGTGTATGGCGGCATCCGACTCGGGCGACGCAACCCCGACGAGAGCACGCCCTACGGCTACGGCAAGGCAGAGCCGCTCGCGGCCCTCGCGGTCTCGCTGCTGCTCGTGGGCGCGGCGATTGCGATCGCGGTTGAGGCCGTTCGCGAGATCAGAACGCCGCATCACACGCCCGCATGGTGGACGCTGCTGGTGCTGGTCATCGTCATCATCGTGAAGGAGACGCTCTTTCGCATGCAGCGCCGGCGTGCGAACGCCGCAGGCTCAACGGCCGCACAGGCCGATGCATGGCACCATCGCGCGGATGCCATCACCTCCATCGCCGCCTTCATCGGAATCTCGATTGCCCTCATCGGTCGCTACCGCACCGGCACGGACGCGTGGGCACCAGCGGACGACTGGGCCGCGCTCTTCGCTTCCGCCCTCATCCTCTTCAACGCGATCAAGCTCATGATCCCTCCGGTGCGCGAGCTCATGGATGTTCACGCGGCGGACGTCGGCGATGAGGCCATGGCCGCGGCACGCACTGTTGATGGCGTGCTGCTCGTGCAGCGGGCGCGGGCCCGCAAGAGCGGCGTGCGCTACTGGATCGACATGCACGTCTGGGTCGCGCCGACGATGAGCGTGCGCGAGGCCCACACGCTCGCCCACCGCGTCAAGGACGCCGTTCGTGCCGCGAACCCGCACGTCGCGGACGTGCTGGTGCACGTGGAGCCCGCCGCGGAGCCGCGCCCGGGCACCGACTGAATACGATTCACGCATGTCCGAGCCCACACCCGCACAGCACGCCATCGTCCTGTTCGACGGCGACTGCGCCTTCTGCAACGCATCGGTAGTGTGGATCATCCGGCGCAATCCAAGCGACACACTCCGCTTCGCTCCACTTGAATCCCCCGAAGGGAAGCGGGCGCTCGGCTCTAGGGCCGTGGCCGACACCCGCAACACGATGGTCCTGATCGACGCGGCGGGTGTTCACACCTCCTCCACCGCCTCGCTACGCATCGCTTCGCACCTTACGCAGCCGTGGGCGTTGCTCGGTGCGTGCGGGCTCGTGATCCCGCGACCGATCCGCGACGCTGTGTATCGGCTGATCGCCCGAAATCGCCATCGGATCTACGGAGCCGCGGTGTGTGAGGTACCGACACCGGAACTGCGTCGGAGGATGCTGGCGGACGTGCCGCGGGCTGGCTAGACGCCGCGCGGCGCAGGCTCGCGAGCCAGGCCACGCACATGCCGGATCCAGAGGATCCGTGCTGCGATGGCGATCACACCGAGAACGATCCACCACAGCAGCCCGCCGATGAAGACCCGCACGATGAACGCGAGGGAATCGATGAGCGCCTCGGCTCCCGACTCCCAGGCGTCGCGGAGTGACTGGCCGAGGCGGTCCATCAGCCCGTTGGCACCCTGAGTCGGCTCCGTGGCGTCGGTTTGCATCGTCACGAGAATCGTTGAGAGCGAGACCAGCCGGGAGAGTCGATCGCGCTGCGCAATCAACCGCTCACTCGACTCACGCACGCTCGCAAGACTCTGCCGCACTTGAAGGATCTCAGCCAGCGGCGCACCGCGGCGTGACTCAAGCAGCGCGAGCAGCTCTGCCTCGACCCGCTGCTCGTTGCGGATCCGGGCCTCAACGTCAACAACTTGATCCGTGACGTCCTCACCCGTCGAAGACTCGCCCATCACCTCGCCAAGGCCACGAAGTGATGTGAGCACCTCGCCGAGCCTGCTCGACGCGACACGGAGCCGAAGTGTTCCCGTGAGCTGAGGAGCCTGCCCCGTGAGCGAGGACTCCTCGACAAACTCGCCGCGAGCTTCAGACAGCAGAAACGCGGCCTTGCTGAAAGCAATCTGGACGTCCGCGACCTTGAGGTCCATCTGAGCGCGGCGGATGACCTGCCGAACCGGCGCGACGTCGGCCTGCGGGCTCGTCGAGGCCGGCCCTTGGGCCGACTGAGTGCTCTTCGTGAGTCCCGAGTCCAGTCGCTGCAACACCACGCTGTCGCGGCTGGGCAGAACGGGCGCGCTCGACGGGACGCGCGCCGCATCGGCGACACTTGAGTCAACGCTCGACGCAACACGAGAAGCGGTCGGTGGTCTAGATCGCGCGCTGCCGACGGACGTCAGTGCTGGACCGATGAGGAACCCCACCGACAAGATCGCCACCGCCGCGGCACCCGCGACCTTCCAGGCATACGCCCTCGACACGCCGCCCGGCACCAAGTCTGATAGCAATCCTGACATCAAGCCTGCCGCCCGGCCCGCCGCGCCCGATCGCGTCTCGCCGGGACCACTCGCCCGCTCCCAGAGCGCCGACGGCGCACCCTCCCACGTCGTCAACGCTCCGAGGTCGCGCTCCAGTCGATCGTGTGTTGCGTGGTTCATGATCGATACTCCTGCATCTCTGGCCGCGATCGCAACTCCTCCAACGCACGCCCAAGCCGCGACTTGAGCGTCCCCACCGGCAGCCCCAGCACCTCCGCGGCCTCATCATGCCCCAGCCCATCGTGATAGCAAAGCAGCAGAATCAGCCGCGTTCCCTCCGGCAGCGTTTCCATCACACGTCGCAGCCCGGCACGGCAATCCGACGCTTCACTGGCGACAACGGCCGCAGCTTCAAGCGGCGGAACGGTCCCAGCGGCCGCATGATCTTCGCTCCACTCCGCAGCACCCCTTCGTGCATGCCGCGCCCGCAGGTCCGCGCAGCGATTGATCACGATCCGATAGAGCCAGGTCTTGACGCTGCTCTTGCCTTCAAAGTGCTTGCCGCTTCGCACGACGCGCATCCAGGCATCCTGCACCGCGTCCTGCGCCAGATCACTCCGACCACTCAGGAGGCCGTGTGCGAGCCCGAGGAGTGGCGCTTCGTACCTCGCCGCGAGTTCCGCAAAGTCGCGACGGTCCCCGCCCGCAAAGTAGCGGCGGAGCAGCTCAAGGTCGCTCATTGCGGTGTTCAACTGTTCGTTCGTCACGCCACCATTAGACCGGATTCGACCGAGGCCAGTTCCCCGGTTCCTCAGGATTCGGTCGGAAAGCTGACGCCGCCCCCAAAAACGAAAACGGCCCCAGTCTTGCGACTAGGGCCGTTCCTGAAAGCGGGCGACGAGACTTGAACTCGCGACTTCTACCTTGGCAAGGTAGCGCTCTACCACTGAGCTACGCCCGCGTATGCACTTGTCGAGAACAGTTCCGAACCCGATCGAGTACGGACATCGCCGCCACACTCCATCGGCAGAGGGAAACATACGCCCCACCCATCACAGTGTCAATCCGGCGGTCCAGACGCTGCCGCCCCGGCTGTGGCGGGCGTGCCGCCTGTGACGCCCCCGCCCGTATCGGAATTGCCCATCTTGCCGGGACTTGCGCCCGCCCCGCGAGCCTTGCCAACCGCCTCGATCACCATCGTCGGTGTGTAGTTGTCATAGCCAATCGGTTCAGAAATTCCCGGCCCGGAGATCGAAAGGTACGGAATCCCGACCCACATGAGCTCCTTCAGCTTCGCGTTGCCGGGCTGGTTATCGCCCGTCAGATCGACCTTCATCGGCACCACGCCCGATTCCTGCATCAGCGCCACGACCTCCGTATCCCGGAAGACCGTGTTCTCGAGCGCGTGGCAGTTGAGGCACCACGACGCCGTGAACTTCAGTATCACGACCTTGCCGTCCTTCTGGGCCTGCTCGAATCGCTCCGGCGTAAAGGCGACCCACGGCACCGGCCCCTTGTCCGTCAGGCGCAGCGTGATGAGCAGCATCGAGCCCGCCAGCATCACCGCCGCGGCACTCCAGAAGACCTTGGCTACCACGCCAGCCTTCAGCACCATCAGGTTCCACACGATCCAGATCGAAGCCATCGCGACAAACGCGAACGCCGCCCACCAGTACCACGTTGTCGCCGGATCGATGGGCTCACGGACGAAGGGATCAAGCCCCGTGCCGAGGAAGAATGACGCGACGCCCAGCATCAGCAGCCCAAGCACCTGCTTCACAACCTCGCCACTGCGCCCCGCCCGCGGCACGCGCGACACAAGCTGCGGGAACGCCGCCAGCACGAGGTACGGCACCGCCATGCCCGCGCCGATGCTCCCCAGCGTCGAGAGCGTCACCCACGCTGGCTGCGTCACGCTCCACGCCGCGGCGGTCCCCATCAGCGGCGCCGTGCAAGGCGTGCTCAGCACCGCCGTCATGATGCCAAAGACAAACGAACCAAACGCAGACTCCTTCTTCGGGTCAACCAGATAGACCATCCCCGGCAACTGGAACGAGAAGAGCCCCAGCATCCCCACGCCCATGACGGCGATGAAGATGCCCACCGCGATCGGGAACCACGCCATTTGGAAGAGCTGGTTGATCGCCTTGAACTGCGTCAGCGTCACCATCAGCGTCGCGAGCACGAGCCAGAAGGCCACCACGCCCGCCGACATCACGATGCCAAGCCACAGCGTCTTCGCGCGGTTCTGCCCCGCCGAGTGCGCGAGGCTCATGACCTTGAGCGGGATCACCGGCAGCACGCACGGCGTCAGATTCAGCAGGAACCCGCCCAGTGCGGCGAGCGAGAGCAGCAGCGCGAGCCCCGTCGGCCCGCTCGGATCAATCGAGAACTCAAACCCAAAGACGTTGAACGCCAGCCGCTTGGCCGGGATCTTCCCCTCCAGCATCTCCGCGAAGACCGCGCTCCTGAAGTCCGCAAAGAGTGGGGGATCCACTCGCGTGATCGGCACCACCCTCCCATCCGCGCCAACTCCAGTTTCGACCGCCAGCTCAACCGTCTCCTCGAAGGTCGCCGGGAAGAGACAGATCTTGTCATCGCACGCCTGGAAAGAGAGCGAGATCGGGATCTTCACCGACCCCGTCGCATTCGCATCCACGATCACAGGCAGAAAGCCCACCACCACGCCGGAGAACATCGCGTACGGCTCTGGCTTTCCAGTGCCTCCAAGATCAACTTCGTACACCTTCCCGGCGGGCCACTGCTCCGGCCCAACGCGCGCTCCCACGGGCTGCCCCACGGTCAAGATCGTCGGGATCGCGCGGAATCCCTTCCACGCCGCGGGAGGCTTCGGATCGTTCGTGTGCGTATGCCACCCCTCGGCGATCTCCATCACGATCGCAATCGCCAGCTGGTCGCCGGGGCGCACCGCCGTCCGGTCCGCCACCAGCCGCACGATGACTTCATCCTGCGCCGTAGCGACCGGCATCATCGCGGCAGGCGCGAGAACCGCCGCCGCCAGTGCGATCAGGCTACACAGCCAAGCGGGCAACATCGACCGACCAACGTGTGCAACTCGCTGCATGGGTCCTCATTCTGTCAGGCCGTTCCAACCGGCTGTATTCACGATTCGCCAATGAACAGGTCGCCCGGCCAGATCAATGCCGAACAACACCGCCGCCAAGCCTCCGTCAAATCGTATTGCCGACCCGCATGATTTGTTCGCCCGATTGCGAACTCTTCCCGACCGATCCGATGCCCCTGGCAGCGATCCGTCACGGCCGTTTTGCACGCCCTCTGCAATGCCCGTCACGCCCGCCGCACCCGCTCGAACTACGCTCGCCCGTGATCTCCGCCTCCATCCCTTCATGGCCCGTCCTCCTCGTCGTCGCGTGCCTCGGCGTGCCCGCCCTCATCGCGGCCCTGCTCGCCATCCGAGGCAGTGGCGACGCTTCCCGCCGCCGCTGCCCAGCCTGCACCTACGACCTCTCCGGCACGCAAGGTCGTACCTGCCCCGAGTGCGGCCACGCCGCCCCTTCTGAAGCTTCGCTCTTCGGACGTCGGCGCCACCCGTTCCGTGCCGCGGCTCTCCTCACGCTGGCCATCCTCGCCGTCACCGCCGGCCTCTACTGGGACGCGCGCTGGCGGATCTACTACGCCCTGATGCCCACCTGGAAGCTCGTCGCCACGACCACCATCGCCGGGCACGAAGTCCGCCACTACACCAAGACCGACCCCGAGGATTTCGGCGAGCGCATCGTGATCTCCCGCGAAGGCCAGCCACCCATCGCCATCGAGGACTACAAGCTCACGCTGGGCAGCGCGATGGCCAACGCGCCCACGCGCCTGGGCATGGGCGAGGACATCACCGGTGACGGCACTCCCGATCTGGCCATCGTCGGCTTCTCCGGCGGGGCCCACTGCTGCGAGACGCTTCACGTCATCGAGCTCGGCCCCACGCTCCGCACCATCGCCCAGATCGACCTCGCCAACGGCGGCGCACTCATCCCGACGCAGACCCCGGGCGTCGCGGAGCTCTTCACCGCCGACTGGACCTTCACGTACTGGAACACCTCCTATGTCGCCTCCCCCAAGCCGCGCGTCGCGCTGCGATGGCGCGACGGCAAGTTCCGCCTCTACGAGACCGGCGCCCAGCGCACGCCCCGCCTCGACGAAGCGGCCCTCCAGGCCCTCGCCCTCGACTACCGCACAACACCAGTCACAGGCCTCGACGCCCGCGTCTGGTCCACGGCACTCGACCTCATCTACGCCGGCCACTACGACCGAGGCCTCGCCTTCATCCGCGAAGCATGGAACCCAGACTCGGGCGATGTCGAGAAGTTTCTCGCCGAGTTCACGAAGACGCTGGAGTCGAGCCCCTACTGGCCGGCGATCAAGGCGATCACGGCGCGCCCGTGACTCGCCTCGCGAGCGCCCGCGACGCGCTCAGGCTCGCAGATTTCTACCACTCTGTACCGCGTTTGTGCGCAAAGTTCGCGACCATGCCGCTTTCAGGTTGGCCCGCCGCCCCGCGCGCTGGTATCGTGATAAACGAGGCCCGCCCGCACCGCCGCGGCATGGGCCACACGAAAGGCAGGGGACCACACATGGCCAAGCCACCGACTCCGCTCCCGGGTGCCTTCAAGGGCAGCCCACCAAAGGGCATCCCGCCCAAGGCCATCGCCCCGGGCTCGGTCCCGAAGGCTCCCGCCGCGCCAGGATCTCCGCCGCGACTGAATCCGCAACCCAAACCCATCGGCCCGGCCAAGGGCGGCCCGCCGCCCATCGGCACCAAGCCCCCCAGCCCCAATCGCCCCGGCGCACCCGCCAAGAAGGGCGAAGGGACGTTCCTCGGCAAGCCCCTGGATGGCCACGCCCAGAAGCGTCACGGCCCGGGCATCACCAACACCCAGCTTGCGGGCCGCCTCGATCCCAAGAAGCCCATGAACCCGGAAGGGACGCCCGCCAAGAAGCCCATCGGCGTTGCGACGGCCCCGAACTCCAAGGCCGACATGACGCGGATCAATCGCATCATCGGCAAGAGCCCCGCGCTGCAAGCCGCCAACGCCGCCGCGGCCAAGGGCCCGGTCCAGACCAAACCCACGATGGTGACGGTCCCCGTCCCCACCAACCGCAACCCACCCATGCTCAGAGTCGCCCGACCCGGCCCGGGAGGAAGTGTGTCGCATACGACCGAGCCCGCGAAGTCGATCAAGGTGGCGGTGCAGAAGACGCCAGCAGGGGTGATCCACAAGACGGTCTTTGGCGAGCCGGGGAAGAAGTGATCGAACAGGAGGGAGGTTCGATGAACGCGCGGGGCAACGGGATGATCTGGCGTGCAGTGAGCATCTTTCTGCTGGCAATCTGCCTCGCCGTGTTCTCAAACTCGCTGGCGTTGGCGATTCTCATCTCCCGTGGAGCTTCGCGAGGCCATGTAAGCGTCATGATGGATGTTCACGAGATTCGCTCGGTCACGTTCATGCAGTCGTACGAGAACGGCGTTTTTCCCAGACTTTCGGTGAACCGGTCGGACGGCGGTGATCTCAAGTCAATCGCGATTGACGATCTGCGCACGGCTGTCCGCGCCCGCTGGCAGGCCTACTCGCCGTCCTTTGTCGGTCCACCGATCCAAGAGACGCTTGTTCCGGATTGGATGACATGGCCGCCGCCTGTCGACTTACCCATCTCGTCATGGGATGAGGGAGTCACCGGCTGGCCCTACCACTGCCTCAGAGTCCGCCAGTTCTCTGCCGGAGGGTTGATGAGAGCGGCACCACCCGGAGTGCCCCGCTTCGCGCCATGGTGGCCCGGAGTCTGGCGAAATCTCGCGGTGCACGGAGCCGCGTGGCTCGTCATTGTGATCATGTTCACGCAGGCATGGTCCCGATGGCGCTGTCGCATCCTCCGCCGCCACACCCGGCGCGGCGAGTGCCCCTCATGCCGCTACCAGCGAGCCGGCCTCCCCGCCGCCGCCCCTTGCCCAGAGTGTGGCCACATCCCAAGTTTAACACCACCCCCAACTACTTCTCCGCACCCGGCACCCCCTCCCCCTCCGGCTTCGGCGAGTGCCCATGCGACCCAGTCGTCACCAGCACCAGGCCCGCAATGAGCAGCGCAATTCCCACACCCTTCCGTGCCGTCATCGACTCACCCAGGAAGAGCCACCCGCAGACCGCCGCGATCGCCGGTGCGAGCGCAAACGCGATCGGCTTCACGACCGAGATCTCACCAACCGCGAGCCCACGGTAGAAGAAGAAGACGCCGCCGAACCCCGCAAGCAGACCCGAACCCAGGAGCGCCATCATGAGCACACCCGTGCTCGCCGACAGGGGCTTGGGAGTCTCACTTGGCCACACCCGCGCAAGCAACCAGAACGCAATCAAGGACGGCGGCAGCGCCACCAGCGTCCGCATCACCAGCAGCCCCATCGGCCCAATCTCGCGACTCGCCAGCACACGCTTCGTCACCAGCTCACCCAGCCCCCAGCACATCCCCGCCAGAATCGCAAACAGCACGGCCTTCGTCATGATCGGGTCCTCACACGGACAGGTGTCCACTCATCATCCAGTCAATACGCAGCCCAAATACGCACCCCAAATATGCAGCCCGACCGTAAGGGAGGGCTCTCTTCACGCAGTCACGCCCCTGCCACACGCCAACCCTCTTCCCGCACCATATCGTGCCTGAGGCCACATCGCCGAGAACAACGCGTACCAACCATGCTCGCCACCACCACAACCCCGCCCATCCGCACGCTGGAGGACCTCCTCCCGCCCAGCCTCGCCGCGCGGCTGGATCGGCTGGACGTCCTCTCACGCAAAGTCATCAGCGGCAAACTCCCCGGCGAACGCCGCAGCAAGCGCCGCGGCCAGAGCGTCGAGTTCGATGACTTCCGCAACTACACCCCCGGCGATGATCCGCGCCACATCGACTGGAACGTCCTCGCACGCCTCGATCGCCTCGTCGTCAAGGTCTTCCGCGAGGAGACCGACCTCGCGCTCACGATCGCCGTCGATGCCTCGGCCTCCATGGACACCGGCGAGCCCGGCAAGCTCCTCTACGCCCACCGCCTTGCCCTCGCGCTCGCGTACGTCGGCCTGGTCAATCAGAATCGCGTGACGCTCATGACCTTTGGTGGTGGGGGCGCAAGCACCAACAACGCTTCCTCGAAGGACCCCGCCTTGCAAGAGTCCGCCTCGCTCCTTGCACCGATCCGCGGCCGCCGCAACCTCCGCCTCGCCTCCGACTTCCTCCTGGAGTCCATGAGACAGCGGCCAGCCGCGGGAACCGCTCGCGCCGGACGCGATGACTTCGCAAAGGCCATGCGCCGCCTCGCCCTCGCCCGCGCTGGCGGCGGCATCACCGTCATCATCTCCGACTACCTCTGGGAAGGCGGCTTCGACGACGGTCTCAACTACCTCGCCGGCCGCGCGAGCGGCGCGCTTGCGTCCAGCTTCGACACGTACTGCGTGCAGACACTCGCGCCGGGCGAGCTCAACCCCGACCGCGAACGCGAGCGCGGGCTCCTTGGCGATCTTCGCCTGACCGATGTGGAAACCGGCCGCGGCGCGGACGTCACCATCACCCCTGCCTCGATCAACGCCTACCGGCTCGGCCTCGCACGCCATCAGGCCGCGCTCAAGGCCGCCACCAGCACCCGCGGCATCGCCCTCGTCACCGTCGACACCTCAACACCCGTCGAGACGCTCATGCTCGGCACACTGCGCCAAGGAGGCATGATGCGTTGATCGGCGTGCCTGCATTCACACGCTCGGCGTCGTCACACGCTCCGGATCCGGGAAATCGCGATAGAGCGCACTCGTGAAGTCCGTGACCATGGAGTAGACCGGATGGTGCAGCCGCTCAACCTCGCCCGCCCGCGTCGCCACCACGCCAAACGCGGCATCAAGCTGGGCCAGATCCTTGCACCCAATCGAAATGTGGAACTCACCAAGCCCCGGCGGACCAAAGCCAAACTTCCGCCGCGTGAGCCGCCAGTGCTCGATCACGCCCCGCCCGCGCAGGTGCTCCATGTAGCCATGCACGGCCTTGCTGAACTCAAGGTCCTTGTGCGACTCGCGCAGGTTCACCCAGATCTCGTAGTAGTTCATGGCACCAGCGTACCGCGCTGTTCAGCACGTCGCGCAAGCACACCCAGCGGCCCAGCACGCCGCCGACCGTCGCGTTGCGCGAGCCTTGAGTCACACCGGCTTCTCATCACGAATGCGACGAAGCGTCTCCTCATCCAGCCCGAGGTAGTCGCGCATGAACGAGTCGTACTTCTCACTGTCCTCATCGCGCGAGAGATCCAGCCGCAGCTCGTTGATCACCTTCGTTCCCTGCCGGATCCACTCCTCGAACGTCTCGCTGGAGATGTTCTCAAAGATCCACTCGCCCACCACGCCCCTGAATGGCGGCTTCTTCATCTTCGTCCCCGGCCGCCCGGACTTGCTGCACATGAAGGTCCCATCCGGCAGCGGCGCCATCGCCGCGGCCGCCGCCTTCCCCGCAATCTCGGGCCGCTTCACGCCCAGCGCATCGAGCATCTCGCCCATCGCGCTCATCGGCATCCGGTCCCCACGCTCCGCGGCGGACGTGTACCCCTCGGCCAGCACACCAACCGCCTTGTCACGATCGCCCGAATCAATCAGCGCCTTGCCCGCAAGCTGATACGCCTTGCTCATCGCCGGATTGAGTTCGAAGCAGCGTGTGTACGCCCGGGCGGCGTCGGCGGGCCGCCCGGCCTGCGCGTACGCGCCGCCGAGGCTGAACCAGGCCATGTCGTTGGTCGGATCCGCCCCCTCGCGGACCATATTCTCAAACTGCGCGATGCGTGCGTTGATAGCGGTCATGTCCATAACGCAACCGTACGCCCCGGCGGGCCCATCCAGCGAGGCCGGGCCTCCTTGCCACAGGCTCTCCGGACGGCTCGGTCGCCAATGGCTCGGGCTGGGTACGCTCTGCCCGTGCCCGACCAAAGTCTCGCTACCAACCTCGCCGGGATCTCGCTTGCCACGCCCGTCCTCCTCGCCGCGGGGACGGCGGGAACGCTGGACGAGATGGCCGACTGCGTCGACCTTCGCGAGGTCGGCGGCATCGTGACCAAGTCCATCACCGTCGAGCCGCGCGACGGCAACCAGACGTGGCGCATCCTCCCGACCAGGGCCGGCATGCTCAACGCGATCGGCCTCGCGAACGTGGGTGTTGATGCCTTCGTGCGCGACTATGCCCCGCGCGTCGCGGCGGTCCCGACGCGCGTCATCGGCTCCGTCAGCGAGTTCTCCGTCGATGGCTTCGTGCGTGTCTGCGCTGCGATGAACGAGATCCCCGGCCTCCAGGGTGTCGAGCTCAATGTCTCGTGCCCGAACGTCAAGCACGGCTGCGAGTTTGGCAGCGATGAGGCGCTCCTGAGCGAGCTCGTCCGGGCGGTGCGGGCGGTGCTGCCGCGCGCGCGGCTCTTCGTGAAGCTCAGTCCGGTCGTCGTCGGGCGGCCGGGCGTGGTCGCGATGGCGCGGGCCGCGATCGAGCCCGCGGGTTCGCAGCCAGCCGGACCCAACCAGCGCCCCGGCGCGGATGGACTGTGCATCAGCAACACGATGCCCGCCATGGCCATCGATGTCTGGACCAAGAAGCCCAAGCTCGCCCGCGGCAGTGGCGGCCTCTCCGGACCCGCGATCCACCCTATCGCCGTCAAGCTCGTGCACGATGCGTACCACGGCATCTGCAAGCAGACGCAGACACCCATCGTCGGCATCGGCGGCGTCGTCGCATGGGAAGACGCCGCGGAGTTCATCCTTGCCGGCGCGACCGCCGTCGAAATCGGAACCGGCCTCTTCGCCGATCCGCGCTGCCCAGTGAAGGTCGCGTCGGGCCTTGCGAAGTGGGCGAAAAGAATGGGCGTGTCGCGCGTCTCTGACTTGGTTGGTGGTGTGCTCCCGCCGGAGCAGGCGAGTGCGTAGCGAGTGTGTCTGCGGTGTTGATCACGAATGAGCTGTGGAGAGAACAGATGATTCGCTTCGTCCTCGCCAGCACGATCACGCTTGCGCTCACAATGCAGCTTTCCGCGGGGCAGCCCACGGCGGCGCAGCCCGAAGCTGCCGCACCGGCTGCGGCATCAGCCGCGGGACCAGAAGACATCTCCGCGATGCTCGCGCCGATCCTGAAGAAGCACGATCTTCCAGCGATGGCGATCATGGTGCTCGATGGCAACACCGTCATCGCACGCGGTGTCAGCGGCGTTCGCAAGCGGGGCGCTCCCGATCTCGCGACACTCGACGACAAATGGCACATTGGCTCCTGCGGCAAAGCGATCACCGCGACCGTCATGGCCACGCTCGTCGACGATGGCACGCTCGCGTGGCACACCTCGCCGTCGATGGTGCTGCGTGACGACGTCGAGAAGATCCACGCCGCGTGGGGCAAGGTCACGCTCGAAGAGCTGCTCTCGCATCGCGCCGGGGCGCCGGCGGATCTCGATGCCGATGGTCTGTGGGCCAAGCTCGTGAAACGCGAAGGCACGCCAACGCAGCAGCGCGAGCAGCTCGTTCGCGGCGTGATCACACGCCCACCCACCGGCTATCCCGGCCGCCAGTACATCTACTCCAACGCGGGGTACGCGATCGCGGGCGCGATGGCCGAGAAGCTCACCGGCATAGCGTGGGAAGATCTCGCGCGCGAGCGAGTCTTCACGCCGCTGGGCATGACTTCCGCAGGCTTCGGCGCACCCGGAATCGCCGTGAAGGACGATGGCGATGGCATCGATCAGCCGCGCGGGCACATCCTGGCGGGCAGGCCGCTGGAGCCGGGTGCCGGGGCGGACAATCCTCCGGCGATTGCGCCGGCCGGGACGATGCACATGACGCTTGACGACTGGGGCCGCTTCGTCGGCTTCCACCTGACCGGGCGCGCACGCGACGACGCGCCGGGGCTCGCACTGAGCGAGGACTCGCTGCGGACACTCCACACCTCGACGGGCACTGTGGATGCCAAGTCCGAGGATGGCTATGCGATGGGCTGGATTGTGACGCAGCGTCCCTGGGCCAAGCCCAAGAAGGCCGCGAAGGGCCAAGACGATGACGCGCTGCCGGCCGAGCGGCTCGATCAAGTACTGACGCACGCCGGCAGCAACACGATGTGGTTCTGCGTCGCGTGGCTCGCGCCGCAGAAGCAGATGGCGGTGCTGGTCGTGTGCAATCAGGGCGGGCCAAAGGCCACGAAGGCGACCGACGAAGCTGCGGGGCTTGCGATCCGCAGGTTTATCGCCAATCGGTGAGCCACCGACCGTGGCGGCTCAACGCCCGATTTTGTCAGGCACCTGCTCGATCACGGCCTCGCTGCGCACGTCGGTCGCGGCGATCTGCACCTTGGAATGCTGCGCAACACGCGGCATGTACGCGCTCATCGCCCTGCTGGCCTCGGGATCGGTCGCGATGCCGATGGCCATCGTGATCATCACCGCGCCGGGGGCTGCGCCGAACGCAAAGGCACGGCGGCAATCAAACTTGCCAAAGTAGGGGATCGTTTCCACGCGCTGGGGAGTGCTCATGTCACCAGCATGCCATGCGGCTGGCTTGCGGCCAGAAATGAGGGAATCCGGGGCCGCGCACGGCCCCGCAGAGAAGTCACAGCCCGCATCGCCGTGCGTTCCTGCTCTCCGTTTTCGGACTCGCGTCCCGTGCGCGGCCACAAAATGGGTGTACCGCGTTTCCTCGGTGGTGTCAGTTCAGGCTTGCGGTCTGGGCTGGATCAGCAACGCTCTCAGTAGTGCTCTCGACGGCACTGCTGGCGGCGAGTTCGGCCCTTCGCTTGCGGCTGCCTCGTCCGCGCGGCGTGACCTCGATGAGCGGCGCGGCCTGGATCTCTGCGGAAACCGTCGCGGGGAGGATCTTGCCGTCCTTGTCGACCTGATCGAACTTGACCGACACGCGTGTTGAGACGCCGCGCTCCTGCATCGTGACGCCGTAGAGCCGGTCGGCGAACTGCATCGTGCGCTTGTTGTGCGTGATGACGATGAAGCGGCTCTTGTCGGTGTACTCGCGGATCGTCTGGTTGAAGCGTGCGACGTTGCCCTCGTCGAGCGCGGCGTCCACCTCGTCCAGCACGCAGAAGCAGCTGGGCTTGCTGCGGAAGATGCTCATGAGGAGCGCAACAGCCGTCAGCGTCTTCTCACCACCGGAGAGCTGGCTGATGGAGCGAGGCTCCTTGCCCGGCGGCTTGGCGATGACCTCGATGCCACTTTCGAGTACATCGATCTCGTTGGTCTCCACCTTCGCGATGGAGCCGTCGGGCTGCTCGACTTCCTTGATGAGGGGCATGAGGCGGACCTCGGCCTTGCCGCCGCCGAAGAGCTTGCGGAACATGCCGCGCTCGGAGCCGAAGTTCTGCTGGATGAGCGTGAAGACTTCGGTGAAGCGTTCCTTGCTGACGCAGTTGAGCGTCTCGATGAGCTCGGTGAGCTGGACGCGGGCGTTGTCGAGATCAGCAACAGCCTTGACGAGGCCTTCGTTCTGCGCTTCGAGCGTCTGCTCTTCGGTCATCGCGTCCATGTTGACGTGGCCGAGCTTCTTGACCTGGTCGCGAAGTGCATCGATGCGGAGTGCGGCCTCGCTGGTGTCGATGCGGGTGACGCCGCCGCTCTGGATCATCTCGCGATAGTCGGTGTATTCAAGTGTGAGATCGATCGCGACTTCCTGCAGCGTGCGCTCTTCGAGGTTCTCTCGCTTGACCTCGAGCTCGCGGCGTGAAACTTCGAGCGCGTGCCAGTCGCGCTCCAGCGTCGTCACGGTCTGACGCGCTGAGTGCAGGCGTCCACCGAGTTCTGAACACGTGCGGTCGGCGTCTGCGAGTGATGTTGCGAGTTCGGCGAGGCTCGTCGCGAGCTTCTCGGCACGTTCGCGCGACGTCGCGCCCTGCGCGATGGCCTGCTCGATGCCCGCACGGTGCTCGACCAGCCGTGCTTCCTGACGCTCAACCTGCACCGAGAGATCTCGGAGCGAGCGGATCGCCTCGTCGCGTGCCATCTCCATGCGTGACAGGTCGCGGCGTGCGTTGGTGGCCTGCTCGGTAAGGCGAGAAACCTCGACCTTGGCCTGCGTCATCTGCTCCATCGCGGCGTCGGCCCGCATCTGGATCGAGCGCAGGTCGCCCTCGAGTGCCCCTGCCGCGGCGGACTCTTCTTCGTGCAGTCGGCCCAGGCTCGCGGCGCGCTCTTCGAGCCCCTTGCGATCCTCATCGAGCTTCGCGAGGCGCTCTCTGAGCTGCGTTGCTTCCTGCTCGACACCCTTGGCCTCGCGATCGAGTCGCGCCAGATCGGCCTGCGCGCGTTCGAGCTTGTTCTGATCCTGCAGCGCGGTGCGCTGCGCCTGCGAGAGGGCGGCGCGGGTCTGGCTCGCTTGTGTTGAGAGGGCCGCGGCCTCCGCGTCGAGGCGATTGAGCTCCTCACGCTCGTGCGTCACGGCCTCGGAGATGCGAGCGACCTCGGCACCGAGCTTTTCCATCTCGGCGCGACGGCGCAGGAGACCGCCAGCGGAGTCCTCAGCTCCGGTGGGACCAGCGTGGATCCGGCCGCAGGCGTCCATCACCGCGCCGCGGCGGGTGACGAAGCGGGCGCCGCGCATCGGGCCCGCCGCGAGGAGCATCGCGGCGTCGAGGTCGGTCACAAGGAAGGTCTGCCCGAGAAGGCGGTCCAGCAGACGGTTAAGCGCTCCCGAGTCGGTTGCGCCGGAAGTCTCACGCGCCAGCACCAGCGAGCGCAGCGCGACGACGCGCGATGTGGGATCGGATGTCGCTAGCTCGGCATCCGCGTGCATCGCGGTCGGCTGAATCGCGGGACCGGCGGCGGGCAGCGACATCGCGAGGAACGAGACGCGGCCGGCAAGCGAAGCGAGCTCATCGGCGGATGGAACGCGGTCGAGGGAGTCAACGACCAGCGCCTGAAGATCAGAGGCGAGCGCGGCCTCGATCGCCGCGGCGACATCGCCCTCGATGCCATCTGCCGTGCGGATCAGATCCGCGAGCGGCGCGAGCACGCCCGCGAAGCCGCCCTTGCGCTTGGCCTCGAGCACCTGACGCACACCCTCTGCAAAGCCCGCGCGAGTCTCGACGAGTTCGCGCAGCGTGGAAAGTCGGCTGTCGAGCCTCGCGAGCTCACGCTCCTGCTCGGCGACCTTCTGTGCGCGGTCGCGCCGGTCGGTGCCCATCGTTCCGACGCGAGCTTCAAGCTCGGTGAGCGCGACCTCAAGTCCCGCGGCGTTGCTCTGCGACTGAGAGAGTGTGGTCTTTGCCTGTTCGCCGAGTGATGTGAGGTTCTTCTGATCCTCGCCGAGGCGACCTCGCTTCACCGCGAGTCGCTCCAGCTGCTCGCGCAGCCCCTCACAGCGCCGGACCTCACCCTGGATCGAGGCGACCAGACCCGCACGCTCGCGCTCGATGCGCTGGGCCGCGGCCTGGCGCGTGGAGTACTGCTGGCGGCGTTCGCTCAGCACTTCGAGCACGCCCGCGCGAGAGGCGCCAGCGGACTGCAGATTGCGCTCGGCCTCTGCGAGCTGCTCAGAAAAAGCCGCGATGGACTCGCGTGCGTCCTCGATGCCAGCCTCACCGTGCATGCGGCGCTGCTCGATCTCACCCAGACGCGCACGGTCTGCGGCGGCCTGTCGCACCGACTCCTCGACGGCGCGTTCCAGCATGCCCTGACGCTGCTGGGCTTGCTGCTGAGCGTGCACGGACTGCAGACGCTCCTGCTCAAGCTCACGCTGGCGGGCGCCGAGTTCCTGGCGGCGGAGTTCGGCCTCCTGCTTCTCGTGCTCGATCTCGCCGAGCGCAACGGCGCCGGACTCGCGCTGTGTGCCGAGGTCCTGCTGGCGGCTCGTGAGGCCCTCGAGGCGGCCACGGAGGTCGTCATAGACCTCGAAGGCGAGCGCGGATCGCCAGGCCTTGAGCTCGACGTCAAGCTCCACAAAGCGGCGAGCCTTCGCGGCCTGCCCACGCACAAGCTTGAGGCGCCGCTCGGTGGATTCGAGCTGCTCGCGTGTGCCCTTGAGATTGACCTGAGTGCGCTCCAGCTTGCGCTGCGCCTCGATGCGGCGCTGCTTGTACTTCGCGACGCCCGCGGCTTCTTCGAAGATGTTGCGGCGTTCCTGAGGGCTCGCCATCAGCATCGCATCGACCTTGCCCTGCTCGATGATCGAGTAGGCATCGGCACCGACGCCCGTGTCCATGAAGAGCTCGCGGATGTCCTTGAGCCGCGCCCCGCGGCCGTTGATCAGATACGCGCTTTCGCCATCGCGGTACAGGCGACGTTCGATCTCGACAACGTCGGCATCAACGCCCAGCGGGCGGCGGCGTGCGGGTGCCGGTGCGGGCTCGGCGGCAGTGGGCGTGGCTGCGGTTGCTTCCGTGGGAAAAACGGCCGCGGCTTCAGTGGCAGCGACGGTTGTGGTGTCGCCAGCAGCGGCATCGGCTGTGGCCTCACTTGCGCTCTCTGCACTCTCATCCCGTGCTTCGAGCAACTCGACTTCCGCTGGAACGTCCGCGACGAGCGTCGGCTTCACAGAGAGCTGCGCGAGTTCCGCCGCGTCCATGAGCGGGTTCTCGAAGGTCAGCGCGACACTCGCCATGCCAAGCGGCTTGCGCCCTGAGGAGCCAGCAAAGATCACATCGATCATCTCGGTCCCGCGCAGGCTCTTGCTGGAGCGCTCGCCAAGGACCCACTTGATCGCATCGACAACGTTGCTCTTGCCGCAGCCGTTAGGTCCGACGATGCCCGTGACGAGATCGTCGAACGTAAACACGGTCTTGTCGGCGAAGCTCTTGAAGCCGTGCAATGTCAGTCGAGAAAGACGCAGTCCCATGGACGCCTCCATGCGGTCCAAACCCGGGCGAACCCGCCCGGCGGCCGTCCTGGCCGATCGATCCCCGCGTCAACGCACGCTCGAGGGGATTCAAGGCACATACTACCAGTTCCACACGGATCACCACACGGAATCCACGGCAAGCGACAGGGTTTCGCTCGGGTTGAGGTGGTCTGCCTTAAGTGGCACCGGCCTCCCGGCCGGTGTCTTCAGCAGCCAAGAACCAACCCCTCGCCAAAGCGCAATCGCTTGAATCTTCGCGGCAAGCGATCGCAACATGGAGTCCCGCCGCCCAGTTGACCGCCGCGAGCCTCAGGGGTATTGTCTTCTCAGCATCAAGAGACCCGTGTCCCTCCAGGGGCCCGGGCGGCAACCGAGCCGGAACGCGAATCGTCGTGTTTCCCGCCGCGGTGCCGAGGCTCCCACCGACGTGGGCACCGATGCGGCCGAACGTGCGACTTGCTTGTGGCGAGAGCCATGTGCAGGCGGCGTGATCCGGCAAATGACGGGCGTGTTGCCCGCCACCCACGTCGAGAATGGGCCTCTGTTGGTGCCGTGAAAGGTCACGGCCGATGTCGCTCACTCCACGTTCAAACAAGCACGAGCAGTCGTATTCCGCTTCCAGACGCGCCTCCTCCTCGACCACAGCCCTGCACGGCAAGCTCGAAGGCCGCCGCACGCGTGGGCCGCTCGTGACGCCGATCGTGCAGTCCACGACGTACCTGCAGTCTGAGGTTGGCGTCTGCGACGGGCCGACGTACTCGCGCGTTGGCAACCCCACGGTCGATGAGCTTGAGCGCGTGCTGGGCGATCTTGAGGATGCGCCGCCGTCGGTGACATTCTCGACGGGGCTCGCCGCGGAGACGGCACTCTTTCTGACGCTGCTGAGGGCCGGCGATCACGCTGTCATCGGCGAGGCGGTCTATGGCGGCACGGTGCGCCTCTTCCGACAGGTGCTCAATGAGCTTGGCATCACGAGCACGTTTGTTGATTCGACTGACACTCGCAACGTCGAGCGGGCGATCACGCCCCAGACGAAGATGGTCTTCATCGAGACGCCCGCGAACCCGACGCTGGTCCTGACGGACGTGCGCGAGATCGCACGCCTCTCGAAGGCTGCCGGCGCGGTCTGCGTCGTGGACAACACGTTCATGACGCCCGTGCTGCAGCAGCCTCTGGAGCTCGGGGCGGACGTCTCGGTCTACAGCACGACCAAGCACATCGATGGCCATTCGGCGGCGCTGGGTGGCGCGGTCACGAGCCGCGACGCAAAGCTCATCGAGCGGCTGCGCTGGATCCGCAAGTGCACGGGCTCGATCCAGACGCCCTTCAACGCGTGGGTCACGCTGCAGGGGCTCAAGACGCTGCCGATCCGCCTGGAGCGACAGAGCGAGAATGCTCTGGAGATTGCGCAGTGGCTCGCGGGCAATCCGGGCGTCACGCGTGTCTGCTATCCGGGCCTCCAGAACTGCCCGCAGCGCGACCTTGCGGAGTCGCAGCACATCGGCGGGCACGGCGGCGTGATTGCCTTCGAGATCGCCGGCGGCGTCGAAGCGGGCCGCGCGCTCATGAACAGCGTCCGCCTCTGCCGCCTGGTGGAGCATATCGGCAGCGTTGAGACGCTGATCACGCACCCGGCAAGCATGACGCACGCGGATGTGCCCAGGGAGCAGCGCGACCGCGTGGGACTCACGGACGGGCTCGTGCGACTCTCTGTCGGCCTTGAGGATCCTGCGGAGGTCATCGCGGATCTGGAACAGGCCATCGCGATCGGCGTTGAAGTGGGGGCGCGGCTTGGACATGTGGTTGAGGGCAAGCCGGTTGATGCGGCGGGCATTGGTGTGGTCGTGGGCAGCGTCAAGGCCGAGGGAGGTGTCGCATGTCGCACCCGCTGAATGGAACCAATCACGCCGCGGCGGCTGGCGGCGATCCCATCACCGTGCTCAAGTTCGGCGGCTCGGTCCTGCGCGATGAGCAGGATCTCTCACGCGGCGTGCACGAGATCTATCGCTGGCTGAGGCTCGGTCATCGCGTGGTCGCCGTGGTCTCTGCCTTTGAGGGCACAACCGATGCGCTGCTTGGTGCCGCGAACTCCATCTCGCAGACCGGTTGCACCGATGCACGCGCGATGCTCCTCGCGACCGGCGAGCTCACGACCGCGTCGCTCCTGACGCTTGCGCTCGATCGTGCGGGCATTCCGGCCGGTGTGCTTGGTCCGCACACGCTGGGACTTCGAACCAAGGGGAGCGGCGCGGACGCTGATCCCGCGAGCATCGATCTCGCGGCGCTTCGCGCGGCGTTGGATGCAGTCCGCGTCGTGGTCGTGCCGGGCTTCGTCGGTGTCGGTGATCGTCAGCAGCTGACGCTGCTGGGGCGTGGCGGCTCGGACCTCACGGCGCTCTTCATTGCGAGCGAGCTGGGCAATGCGCACTGCCGCCTGATCAAGGACGTGGATGGTCTGTACGACCGCGACCCGGCCGTGGCGGCGGCGACACCGGCACGCCGGTATCGAACGCTGTCGTGGGACGGGGCACTCGCGCTTGATGGTGGCATCGTGCAGCACAAGGCCGTGCGTCTTTGCCGCGAGCGGGGGCTGGCGTTTGAGGTTGGCGCGTTCAATCGCGAGGATGTGTCGAGCGTTGGGGACTACGCGACCACGTGGCACGCGGCGGCGAAGGCTCCGCCGCTGCGAGTGGCGGTCCTTGGCGGCGGCGTGGTCGGTCGGGGCGTGGTCGAGCACCTGCTCGCGACGCCTGAGACTTTCGAGGTCACGGGCGTGCTCGTGCGCGACGCCGCGAAGCACGCGGACTTTTCTGTGCCGGTGACGACCGATGCTGAGCGCGCCGTGCAGAAGGCGGAGATCGTGGTCGAAGTGATCGGCGGCACGACCGCCGCGGGGGAGTTCGTGGAACGGGCCCTCGCCAAGGGCGTGCACGTTGTCACGGCGAACAAGGCGCTCATCGCGGCCAAGGGTCAGACGCTTGAAGCCATTGCGGAAGACCGCGGCGTCACACTCCGCTACAGCGCGGCGGTGGGCGGCGTGGTTCCGATGATCGAGACTGTGATCGCCACGCGTGAGGCCGTTGGTGTGGCGTCGTTTGAGGGAGTCATCAACGGCACGACCAATTTCGTGCTGGATCGACTCGCGGCGGGGGCGACGTTCGATGCCGCTGTCGCAGAGGCGAAGCGGCTCGGATATGCCGAGGCGGATCCGACGCGTGATCTTGACGGGAGCGATGCGTTCGACAAGCTCGTGCTGCTTGCGCGGGCCGCGTTCGCCGCAGATGCACCCATCGCGCAGTTCACCAAGCGCGGCTTGCTCGGGGCCGAGCTCTCCGGGCTGCTCGCAAAGCGCACGGGCAACCAGCGACTGCGCCTCGTTGGCTGGGCAAGGAAGAGCGGCGGCGTGGTCGAGGGGGGCGTCGGGCCGTGCATCGTTCCCGAGGGGCACCCGCTCCACCTCGTTCCTGGCGTTTCGAACCGCATCGCGATCACCGATGCGGCGGGAAGGGTGCATGTGCGAGACGGCGCTGGTGCGGGCCGCTGGCCGACGAGCGAGGCGGTCTTCGCGGATCTGCTTGATGTCGCGCGGCTCGTCGGATCGCGAGCACGCGACGGCGCGCAGCGCGCTACGCGCGAGGCGAGCGCAGTACGCACGGAACGCATCGGTACGCCCGTCGCGGCGGAGGTGAACCATGTCGGCTGAACGTACCCGTTCGGACCTCATCGCCATCATCGGCGCCACGGGCGTCGTCGGGCGGGAGGCCATCACGATCCTTGAGTCTCGCGGCGTTGATCGCGGCCGCATCGTCGCGCTCGCGAGTGAGCGGTCGGTGGGTTCTTTGATTCCATACGCGGGTGACCACGTCACCGTGGAGTCCGCCGACACGTGCGATTTCGCGGGCGTCTCGGTCGCGCTCTTCTGCGCTTCCGCTGATGTCGCTCAGCAGCTTTCGCCCCGCGCCATCCGAGCGGGCGCGACCGCGATCGACAACTCCTCGGCCTTCCGCCTGCGGCAGGACGTGCCGCTGGTCGTGCCCGAGATCAATCACGCAACGCTCGCTCAGGGGCCATCGCTGATCGCGAATCCCAATTGCTCGGCGGTGATCCTGACCATCTCGCTAGAGCCGCTGCGAAACGCGTTTGGCCTCGCCGCCATCGACCTCGCCACGTATCAGGCCGTCTCGGGCGCTGGGCAGGGCGGGATTGATGATCTGCTGGGTCAGGTCAACGCCGCGGCGGCGGGCCGCGCTCAGGCTCCGACCTACTTCCGCGAGCCCTGCCTCTTCAACGTCTTCAGCCATGACTCGGCTGTTGAGCCCGATGCGGGCCTCAACGTCGAGGAACGCAAGATCATCGACGAGGCACGCAAGATCTGGAGCCTGCCGACGCTCCGCATCACGCCCACGTGCGTGCGGGTGCCGGTGCTGCGTGCGCACACGCAGGCCATCACCGTCGAGCTCTCGCGCCCCGCGAGCGAGCGCGAGGTGCGCGAGGCCTTCGCGTCAGCCCGCGGAGTGCGAGTGATCGACGATCGGGCGACGAGCAACTTCCCAACGCCGCTGAAGGCAGCGCATGGGGATGATGTCCTGGTTGGGCGCATCCGCCCGGACCCAGGCACGCCGCTCGATGCCGCCGGGCGATCCACGCGATGGTGCGTGCTTGCCTGCGGCGATCAACTCCGCAAGGGCGCAGCGCTCAACGCTGTGCAGATCGCGGAATGTTTGGGGCTGGTCGAACCTTCCGTGCACGGTGCATCTGGGGACGGCTCTGCTCACGCTGAGTTGTCGCTTGCTCGAGCCTCGACGCTGCAAAGGCCCGTCCGAACGTCGGCGTGAGCTGCATGCAGCAGCATCACGGACTTGCTGGCCGCTGCCGGACGAAACCGCCATCATCAAACCGCACCACGTACCGATCGCTGAACTTGCGATCGGGAATGTAGTAGTCCGTCGTGATGATCTGTGCCCCGCTCCGCTTGGCCGCTTCAAATCGTGTGAAGTCCTCACGCCGTGCCTCAGTCGTGTTGGCATCCGCTCGTGTTCGCACCATGAAACCCTTTTCCGTGAGATCGCGGATCCTCGCCTCGTCGCGCACAGGATCATTGATCACAAAGAGCGCGGCCTCCGGCTGATCGGGCGAGACATCAACAAACATCGCCGCTCCGCGCAAGCCCGGAAAGGCTTCCAGATATCGTGCCCGCGTCTGCCCACCCTCATCTAGCACAAACACGAACTTCCCCTTCGCGGCCTCCACCGTCGGCCATCCGCGTGCCGTCACCGCCTCGCGCAGCGTTGCGCTCTCGCCACGCACAGCGTCGGGTCTCAGCACCCGCGCGTCCCCAACACCGGTAGCCATGGCCGCGTCCAGCGCACGCATCGCAGCGAGATCAAACTCGGCCGCATCCACCGCGCCCGGCACGTGCCCCTTCCCCTGCTTGCAGTTCAGCGTCACGATGATCGGTACGTGCCCCGGATTCGCTTCGGACCATTCACGCATCGTGCCCAGCGCTGAGGCCAGCGTGTGATGCCATGACCTGAAGTCAAAGTCCGCATCGTGACTCACCTTGAACCCCGGCTCGCGCAGCTCGCCCTTGGCATCAAACTCCCACGGCACCCCGCCCGCCTCAACGAGAAGCCGATTTCCCAGCGGCGATGCATACCTCCCACCCTCGGGATCGTGCAGCACATCAAGTTCCAGATTCCGGAGCCCAAGGTTGAGCTGATCCGTGATCGAGACGTGGCCGTAATCGATCCCCTCCGTCTCGCGGCTCGCGAGCGACATCAGCCTCATCAGCTCCGGCTGTGGCGCACGCTTGTAGCTGTTATGGCTCCCGATCACCTGTATTCTGTGCATCGGCAGCTCGCGATACGCCGCGGCTTCCTCAGCAGCGGGCTGCGATGTCGCGCCCGCTGCCACACTCACCGCCGCCATCAGGCTCGCAATCACACTCGTCATCATCACGATCTCCAGCAGACCAGGCCGACCCGCCGCGCTCTCGACACCACTTCGAAACCCTCAGCACGAGTCCCCATTCTCGCCACCTCCCGCCCTCGACGCTCGTGACCCTCCCGTATTTCACACGCTCTTCACCTCGCATATCTTCCCGTTGCTTCCCTGCATTCCCGCCCCGCAGATCTCCGCTCCGCTCGTGTCTCTCTCCCCTTTGGAGTCCTCCCGCATGTCCGACGCGTCCACGCAGGTCAACGTTCTTCTCATCGGCGGCGGCGGCCGCGAGCACGCCATCGCGTGGAAGCTCAAATCCTCGCCGCGCCTGGGCAACCTCTACACCACGCATCCCGAGAATCCGGGCCTTGCGTCCCTGTGCATGCCCGTCGGCGTTCCTGTCAGCATCCGCGAGATCTACCGCCTCCAGCAGTTCATCGAGAAGAACAAGATCGGCCTCGTCGTGGTCGGCCCCGAAGATCCGCTCGTCGAGGGTTTCGCTGACAAGCTCGAGACTCCGACGTGCCGCGTCTTTGGCCCGCGGGCCGAGGCAGCACGCATCGAGGGCGACAAGTCGTGGGCCAAGACGCTCATGCGCAGCGCCTCGATCCCCACAGGCGAAGGCCGCACCTTCGCCGACGCCGCGAGCGCGCGGCAGTACCTCGAGAGCCGCATCGGCGAAGAGGATGGCCTGACGGGTCTGCTCCAGCGCCTCGAAGCCATCGGCGATGCGGCACTCCGCCGCCGCGCCTTCGATGCCATCCTCCGCGTCGGGCGCGCCTCGCTCGATAAGCAGCAGCTCACGAGCGCCGACCTCACGCTCATCAAGGACAGCGGCGCGTTCAAGTTCCCCGGCGGCGACACCAGCGCGCTCATTGCATTCGCAACCAACGCCGCGAAGGCATACCGCGCACCTCGCGATGACCTGCCCGTCATCAAGGCAGTCGGCCTCGCGAAGGGCAAGGGCGTGATCGTCCCCGGAACACTCGACGAGGCCATCGACGCCATCGACCTCATCATGGTCAAGAAGGCCTTCGGCGACGCAGGCTCGCGAGTGCTCATCGAAGAACGCCTCGAAGGACCCGAGGTGTCGGTGCTTGCCATCACCGACGGCACGACGCTCCTGATCCTGCCGCCGGCCCAGGACCACAAGCGCCTCCGCGACAACGACCAGGGCCCCAACACCGGCGGCATGGGTGCCTTCTGCCCCAGCACCACGCTCGGCGACGCCACCATGGCGATCATCGAGCGCGATGTGCTCGTCCCAACCCTCGACGCGCTCCGCCGCGAAGAGATCCCGTACCGCGGCGTTCTCTACGCAGGAATCATGCTCACCCACGCAGGCCCGAAGGTCCTGGAGTTCAACGCACGCTTTGGTGATCCGGAGTGCCAGGCGATTCTGATGCGCCTCAAGAGCGACCTCCTCGAACTCATGCTCGCGACCTGCGAGGGCCGCCTCGAAGACGCAAGAGTCGAGTGGGATCCGCGGCCCTCTTGCTGCATCGTCATGGCCAGCGAGGGCTACCCGGACAAGCCCAAGAGCGGCGCGATCATCTCAGGTCTCAACGAAGCTGCGGCACGCAAGAACGCCATGGTCTTCCACGCGGGCACCAAGCGAGGCGCTGACGGAAACATCGTGACTAGCGGCGGCCGAGTGTTGGGCGTCACAGCACTGGGTGACACGCTCGCAAAGGCGCGAGAGAACGCCTACGCCACCGCGGCCTGCATCGAGTTCGCAGGGATGCAGATGCGGATGGATATTGGCGGGTAAAGGCAGCAGAGTTCCATTCGGCAGCGCGCGGCTCACTGAGACTCGTCAGACGGAGCCTGGCGAAGCATCGCAGGAATGTCTCTTGCTCCGTGCAGCATTCAACAACGCTTCCTTCCACCCTGTAGAAGACGAGGAAGTTGGGGAACCCTGCGACCCAGCATCGCCTCACGCCTTGCAGACGGGGATGATCCAGTTTGTACACCGGCCAACGTTCCGGCTGTTCACGCAAGAGTCTGAACGTCGCATCCACGCTGTCGTAGAGTCGGAGCGCCTGATCCAGGCTGTCACTCGGGATGTACGCTGCGGCCTCATCGATGTCCGTATCGGCAGCGGGGAGGATGCGGAGTCGATACTTCATGGCTTCGCGTGGCGAGCCTTGATGCGGCCGCGGAGTGCCCGCTTCTTGCTGGCGGCGTAGCTATCGGTAAACGTGATTGGCTTGCCGCTGTCAAGTCCTGTGATCAGCTTCGACGCGAGTTCGGCCTTCGCCTGCTCTCGCTCCTGCTCACGCATCAGCTTCTCGCGGATCGCTTCACGCACAAACTCGCTTGCCGATCCGTAGAAGCCGGAGGAGACCTTTCCATCCACGTACTTCTTGAGGAGTTCGGGCAGAGAGACGTTCATCGTGATGGAGGTTGGTTCGGACATGACCTAATTGTAGCAAAGCAGCCAAGCTTTGGCAAGGAATGGCAAAGCATGGCTGTCAGGAGAACACTGTCCGCTCCCCCCTCAAACCTCCACCTGCTCAAACCGCACCCGCCCGTCCACGAGCCTTGCGAAGTAGGCGTCGATGGCTTCGATGCCCGTCACGCGGTGTACGTACGCGGCGGCTCGGACGAGGTCGGCGCGTTGCACGAGTTCGAGGCGGGGCTCGGTGAGTTCGAGCCTTGTGGCGTAGAACGCGCACCCCTGATGCGCGAGCAGGACGACTCGCTTCACGCCGTGCACTTCCAGCAGAAACTTCAGCTCATCAACGACACCCTGCTCTTCGAGGTGCGCCTGCGGGTGGCCCGCGAGGCAGGCGGGGCCGCCGGGGAGTGAGACGCGGTCGTAGCGCGGCAGCGAGAGGCCGTTGTGCAGGAAGTCATCGAAGTGTGCGCCGACGCGTCCGTCCGAGCAGTAGAGCGCGGCGGCCTGAATGCGGGACTTTTCGTACGGGTACGGGCTGTCGTAGAGCATTCACGTTCCTTGCCGTCACACCCAGACCTGCACCACGAGGTGTGGTTCTTTGCCGAGCTTGCCCGACCATTCGCCGATGTTGCTGGTTGCGAACTTCACCTCGTACTGCGGGTGCGCATCGAGCCACTCGTTGACCTGCTGATCGATGAACGTGATCGCATCATCAGAGAGCTTGCAGTGGAACGTCCGAACGTGGATCGCGCCCGCGCCGGTTGCGTTGGGTGAGCGCTTCCAGTTCTCCTCGTGCTTCTTTGCCGTCGCGAGGCCCGTGTTGGTGAAGGCCTGGATCTTGGGCGAGCCCGCGTCGAGTCGCACCGGCGCGCCGGGGTTCGGAGCTCCGAGTCCGCCGCCCGTGCCTGTGCCGCCTCCACCGAGTGTTCCGTCCGCATCGAGCCTGAGAGAGTTCCGAATCGAATCGCTTCGCATCGCAGCGCCTCCTTCGCCAGCACGCCGGAGTGGCGTGCCGCAGGTTCATCCGAAGATCAACCGATCACACGGGACAGGGATCGCATGGCTCACGCGAGTCATGCAAGGTCGCGCGTTCATCCGAGGGCACACAACGAACCGGCGGCAACGAAGTCCGCCGCTGCCGACACTCTACCAGACCAGACGAGGCCCCGCACGCGTCAGGCGGGCGGATTCTGTTGATGTCGGAAGGGTCATCCGTCGTGAATCCTGTCGATCTTGGCCACGGCTGCCCGATACTCGCAGTATGTGCGGCATTGTGGGCCTCTTTGCGCCCGCCGGATTTCCGCCCCCGATGGACGAGGCCCGCCTTGCGGTCATGCGCGATCTCCTCGCGCACCGTGGTCCTGACGGTGCTGGGCTTCTGACCCGCGGCAGCGTGCAGTTTGCACACCGCCGCCTCGCGGTCATCGATACAACCGAAGCGGGCCACCAGCCCATCATCGCCGCGACCTTGGATCGGTCGCGGCATTCGAGCGAGGACTCGCCGTCGCTTGTCTACAACGGGGAGATCTACAACGACGCGGACCTGCGCCGGCTGCTTGCAGCTCGCGGCCATGCCTTCGAATCGACGTGCGACACGCACACGCTGCTCGCGGCGTTGTGCGAGTGGGGAACCGGCGCACTCGCGCGACTCCGCGGCATGTTTGCCTTCGCATTCCATGATCCGCGGCAGCGCACGATCCTTCTCGCGCGTGACCCCCTGGGCATCAAGCCCCTGTTCTGGGCGCGTCACATCGCTGGCGGCGCTGCGACAGTGTCCTTCGCGAGCGAGGTTGGACCGCTGCTGCGCCTGCCATGGATCACGCGCCGCCCGGACTTCACGACGCTCAACTCGTACCTCACGACCATCCGCACAACACTGCGCAGTGACATCGGTGAGCGCACGATGTTCGAGGGGATCAGAGCGCTCGCGCCCGGCGAGGCACTCGAGTTCAGCCTTGATGATCCGCTGCTGACGCCGCGGGATGTTACGCCTGAATCGCCGCGGCGCATGATCGCCACGCGTGTGCGTGCTGCGCATCTCATCGATCGGGTGCGTGATGAGGTTGAGGCTTCGGTGGCGCTGCACCTTCGCGCGGATGTGCCGACGTGCTGTCTGCTCAGCGGCGGGCTTGACAGCACCATCACCGCGACGCTCGCGAGGCGAACGCTGCGTGAGAATCTCCGGACGTACGCCGCGGGAGCACCGGCACTGCGCGATGGTGCCGAAGTTGCGGATGACCTGACGTTCGCGCGGGATGTCGCTCAGTCGCTGGGCACGCACCACGCTGAGGCCCACATCACGAGAGAGCTTTTCACGCAGCGATGGCCCGAAATGGTGCGAGGAATCGGCATTCCACTCTCGACGCCGAACGAAGTTGCGATCTATGAGGTCGCGGCGCGACTGCGCCGGGACGGGAACGTTGTGGCGATATCCGGCGAGGGAGCCGATGAGCTCTTCGCGGGCTACCAGCTTCCGATGAGCAATGCGGCGAACTTCTTCGCATCGCGCAGACCGCAGTCGCCGCCATCGATGCGAGAGCTCGCGATCCACGTGCTCGCCGACGCTGCATGGATTCCATCGGATTCCAAGCACGCGTTGCTCAACGATGATCTGCTCGCGCGCAACGAGCGGGACGAGTCGCTTGTTGCAGCGTACGAGGACCAGCTCCAGCAGCTTGCGAGCGACTGCGATGATGATCCGCTGCAGCTCACACTGCGGCTTCTCCGGCGCGTGAATCTGGCGGGCCTGCTGGCGCGACTGGATACTGCAATGATGCGTGCATCGGTCGAGGGGCGCACGCCGCTGGCGGACATCGCGATCGCGGAGCTCGCTGAGTCGCTGCCGATGTCGCTCAAGTTCGACGGGAGCGGCGGCACTGCGGGTACGAAGATTGCACTGCGTCGGGCCTTTGCGGATGTGGTGCCGCCGGCGATTATCTCGCGGCCCAAGGCCAGTTTTCCGCTGCCATTCGATCAGTGGCTCGAGGCGCACGTGAGCGAACTGCACGCGAGCCCGCTCGTGCAGGAGTGCTTCACGGTCGCGGCGATCCAGACGGTCGCGGCCCAGCCGCAGCGGCTCTTCCGGCTCGCGTGGCCGATGATCAACCTTGCGATCTGGGACCGGGCGGTGCTTGGTTAGAGTGATATAGCGAAGTGGACCAGTCTTCATCACCATCCCCTTCCCTGCTCTTATAACCGTCACAGTCCGCACTATCAGCCAGTGTGCTCGGATCCAACTCGGCATCACCGCTGCATCGATGTCGTCGTCGGCCCGATTGTCCCGTCATGACGTCATGGTGGAAATCTAATGGCCTCAATTGGGGCGGGTCGGCGAATAACCGCGCGGCCGATCGCTACACGGCCATCGGTCTCTCCTGCGTGCTCGGAGAGGTTGAGGACATCTCGCTCTCTGGCGTGCGCATCCGCTGCAAGGGCGAGTCGCCGATCCGTGTGAATGATGTGTTCCAGCTTACGATCAAGCGTGACTCGGGCTCGCTTAAGGTTGTAGCAAAGGTCGTGTGGGTGACGCGTCCGCTCTTTAGCGCGGCGAAGATGGGCCTTCGGTTCGTTGAAACCGATATTGTGGCACTACGGACTCTTCTCGAATCGCTTTGTCCTGGCTGCACGGCGAATGCCTCTCTCCCGAGTGGTGGCCAGCGAATGAGCGAGCTCACCGTTGCGACCATCGAAGTTGAGGATCTGTATGTGATCCTCGGCGTTGCTCGAACCGCTTCTGACAACGAGATCCGGGCTGCGTATCACGCGCGGGCGAAGCAGTACCACCCGGATTGCAACACTGAGGCCGAAGCAGCGATCCATTTCTCGAACATCAGCAAGGCGTACACGGTGCTTCGTGATCCCGAGTATCGCGCCCGATACGACCGGCTGCTGGCGCAGGCCCGTTGCGCGGCCTGAGCGGCTTCGCGCTCGCGTGAACGATTCACTGCCCCCTCACCATCGCGAGGATTTGCGATGGGTTCACACCCTTGGCCTGCTGCTCGATCTGCGGGCGATAAGTCTCGTACATCGATGCGGCCTGCTGGGTCTGCTCGGAGAAGATGCGGCGGAGCATGTCCGTCGAGAGGGTGCGGCCGCCGGCGTAGTAGGCCTTGGCGACCTGGCCGATCGCGTACGTCGTTGCGAATGTCATGAGAGGTCCGGTGCCCCACTCGACGGCTGTTCCCGCAGCCTTTCCGGTACCTCCTGCGACGGTGGCGCCGATGGAGCCGCCGAGCATACCGCCGATCTTGCTGCCCAGTGATCCGCCGTAGGTGCCGATCAGGCCGCCGAGCATGCGGCGCGCGTAGCTCTCCAAGACCTGCGATGTGGCGCCGATGCCGATGGTGGCGAGGAAGTCCTTGATGTGGCCGGTGTCGAGGGAGTAGCCATAGCGGCCACCGATGCCGTAGACCATCTTGACCTGGAGCGGGATGATGGCGGCGGTGGCAAGGTTCTGCGGGAGGAGTTCGAGCGCGGCGTTGAGGACCGAGTACTTCGTGATCGCCGCGTCGATCTCCTTGGAGGCTGCGGGATCGGCTGTGCGAGCACCGGGGGCGCTCGGTGCGACGGGAAGCGGCGGGGGCGTTGTCATCATCGCGGCGACCGCGGCGGGCGGCGTCGCGAGATTCACGGCGAGGACGTCGTCGGCCTGGCCGAGTGCGGCGCTTGCTACGGCTTCGCCGATGCCGAGGGCACGCTGGAGGTTCTGGAGGAATCGGGTCTCGGCATCGTTGAGTCCGCCGTCGGCCTCGCAGACGAGCACGGCCATCTGGAACGCGCTTTCCTTGGCGGCGGGGCTGGAGAGCTTGGCACCGACGGCCGCCGCATCCAGCTGGCCCATGGCGGCCTTGCCGTAGAGCGTTGCGAGCTCGTTGGAGCCGTTGTCGCCGAGCGAGGCGATCATGTCGCGCAGGTGCGTGCGTTCGGTGTCGCTCTTTCCGCCGTCGGCCATCGACGCCATGACGCAGAGTGCGAGCGCGTTGATGCGGTCGGACTCAATCATGGGCTGGTTGTTGGGCTGGGCTGTCGTGGGGCTGCTGGTCTGGGTCGTCGTCATGGCTCGCTCCTGTGTTTGGGGCTTCAGGCCCGGACGCTTCTCCGCTCGGTGCTGATTCGGAGTTTAGTGGATTGGGTTTCGCGACGTGGAGTGCTGGGTCTGTGCCTGGGAGGCAAGAGCCGCGAGTGCGTCGCCCTTGAGGCGGTAGTAGGTCCATTCGGAGAGTGGCAGTGCTCCGATGGAGTCGTAGAACTTGATGGCTGGCTCGTTCCAGTTGAGGACGGCCCACTCCATGCGGCCGCAGCCGCGTTCGACGGCGATGGCGGCGAGATGGCGGAGCAGTGCGATGCCCAGACCGGTGCCGCGGGCGGCGGGCGTGACGTAGAGGTCTTCGAGATAGATGCCGCTGCGCGCGAGCCAGGTCGAGAAGTTGTGAAAGAAGAGGGCAAAGCCGCGTGGCTCGCCATCGGTCTCTGCGATGAGGCACTCGACGCGGGCGCGGCCGGGGACCAGCGGGCCGAACATGTGCTCGTGCAGCATGGTCTCCGTCGCGACGACCTGATCGAGGGCCTTCTCGTATTCACCGAGCTCGCGCACGAAGCGGAGCACTGTGGGCACGTCGGCTTCGGTTGCGAATCGGATGGTTGTTGCGGTGCTCATCGAATCACGTCTCCGGCGTTCGCAAAGGCCAAGATTCACCACCGAGTCACAGCGGACACAGAGAAGAAGCGGTGAAGAGGGAGGGTGAATGTGATCCAAGCGAAAAGGCCCATTCCCACCCTAGTGCCCAGTGCCTAGTCCCCAGTGCATTCTTTCCTCCTTACATTGCCCCGCCGTCGAAGATGACGCGTTGACGCTTCTTGGTTGGGTCCGCGATGGGGACGGCGCTGAGGAGGCTCTGCGTGTACTTGTGCTGCGCGTCGAAGAGGACTTCGTCGCGTGTGCCGGACTCGACGATCTTGCCCTTGTACATCACGGCGATGCGCCTGCAGACGTGCTGGATGACGCTCATGTCGTGACTGATGAAGAGGTATGAGAGGCCGAACTCGGACTGGAGGTCCATGAGGAGATTGATGATCTGAGCCTGGATGGAGACATCGAGTGCGCTGGTGGGCTCGTCGCAGACGATGAACTTTGGTTCGAGGGAGAGAGCCCGTGCGATGCCGATGCGTTGACGCTGGCCACCGGAGAACTCGTGGGGGTAGCGGTCGGCGGCCGCTTTGGGCATGCCGCAGCGCACGAGGAGGTTGGCGACGCGCTCACGCAGCTCGGCCTTGTCCGTCACGAGTCCATGGACGAGGAGTGGCTCGGCGAGGATGGTGCCGATGCGCATGCGAGGGTTCAAGGAGCTTGCGGGATCCTGGAAGATAATCTGCATGTTGCGGCGGAGGCCCTTGAGCACTGCGCCGCGTGCCGCGAGCATGTCGGTCCCGTCGAACATGACGCTGCCAGCGGTGGTGGGGATGAGGCGCAGGATGGCGCGGCCGACGGTGGTCTTGCCGCAGCCGGACTCGCCGACGAGTCCGAGGGTCTCGCCCTTGCCGATCTCGAAGGAGACGCCGTCAACGGCCTTGACGTAGCCCGTGACGCGCTGGAGGAGGCCGGTGCGAATGGGGAAGTAGGCCTTGAGATCGCGCACAGAGAGAAGACGCTCGGAGGAGGTCTCGTGGGCCGTGTTGCGAACCGCGGGTTGGACTTGCTGGGCAGTGGTCATGGGTGGAAGGATACGGGCTTGGTGCGAGCAGGGAGGGGAGGGAGTGAAAGCGAAAAGCGGGAAAGCGAAAAGCGAAAATGAGGCAGGGACTCAGGCAAGCAAGTGGAGACACAAGACTTGGACCAAAGGCAATGGAGGACCTTCGACCTTTGGGTCGAAGGCCTCCGTTCTTGAGCTGGTTTCCCTTGTGCGCGTGGGTGGTCCTGGCGTTGCTTGCTACGGGCAAGCACGGCTTTGTCTCGCGGGCACAACGACGGGCGTGACTTTGACAGGGGCTTTAAGAGGAATCGCAAGCAACCTCTCTGCTGACCTGTTTGGGCACGACCGCGAGGCTTGGTTCTTTCGATCCCTCGTCTACGAGTCCGCCGGTTGGACCACCGGGCCTTGGCTTCGTGCTGGTGCACGGTGCTGGCCTTTGACTGGGCCGGCGACTCTGACTTGGGCCGAAATGATGCGGGCCTATACACTCACTGGTCGAGTCCTCGCCTGTGCGCACAAACGTGTCGTGGAAACCAGGGTGAGGTGGGTTTGGGGCTGGGATTCTCGATGCAAAATAATCTTGGAGAATCGTGCGAGATGCGCGATTGGTTTGCAGTTTTGTGCGCACGGATTGCGACTTTGCTGGCTCGCAGAGAAGTGTGCCATTTATAGAACGCAGCTGGTAGACGGAGGGTTGGGGAGGGAGACAGAGGGGAAGGGACTGGGGGCATCAAAGCGAAAAGCGGGAAAGCGAAGAGCGAAAAACGAAAATGGAGAGGGGAGATGAGAGGGACTGGGGATTGGGGACTGGGCACTGCGGCAGGAGAAATGCGAACGCGGAGTTGCGGAGAGGAGCGGAGGGATCGGAGAGGAGAGGAAATGAGAGGGACGGATTGAACAAGGAATCGGGGCATGTGGCATCGAGGCATCGAGTGGGATGCGGGGTCTTGGCTGGATTTGGGATGGGGTTGCTTGGTGCGGGTTTGCTTTAGTAGCCTGCTGGGACGCCGCCTTTTCTTGGGTCGCTGGCTGCGTCCCAGGCGTTGTCTTTGGCGCGGATGAGCGTGATGTTGCCGACGGACTTGCGGGTGCTTGTGGTGTGGCCTTTGGCTTTGAGATCGGCTTCGAGTGCTGGTGTGATGAGTGCGGTTTCGAGCTGGAGAGTGTCGGGCTGCCACTGGTGATGGAAGCGGGGCGCTGCGACGGCGTTGTGGGCGGGCATATTGAACAGGAGCACGTTGAGTGCGGCTTGTGCGGAGCCGGAGATGATGCGTGGGCCGCCTGCGCCGCCGACGATGAGGCGCATGGAGCCGCCCTGGCCCGCGGCTGGATCCCAGACGATGGTGGGGGTCATGCTGGAGAGGGGGCGTTTGCCGGGCGCTGGGCGATTGAGTTCGGCGTGCGCGAGGCCGAAGGCATTGGCCTCGCCCCGGCGTGTGAGAAAGTCGTCCATCTCGTTGTTGAGGGCGAAGCCGTATTCGGGGACGCAAAGGAGGGAGCCGAAGATGAGGTTGATGGTCTCGGTGCAGGCGACGGCATTGCCCATGGCATCGATGACGCAGAGGTGGCTGGTGCCGTGATCTTCGGGGGGAAGGGGCGAGGTGCCGTAGGCGTCGTTTGAGAGTGTGCGTGCGGGGTTGATGAGTGCGGCGCGTGCGCTCGTGTATGTTGGATCGAGGAGTCTGGCGAGGGGGACGTTGACAAAGTTGGGATCGCCCATCCAACGGGCGCGGTCGGCGAAGCCGTGCTTGAAACACTCGGTGATGAGGTGGATGTAGGGCGGGGTGTTGTGGCCGCCTGCGCGGGAGGTGTCGGTGGCGGGGCCCAGGAGATCGGGGCGCGCTTCGAGCATGTCGAAGAGTTGTGCGATGACGATGCCGCCGGAGCTGGGTGGCGGCATGGTGATGACGTCGAGGCCACGAAACTCGCTGACGAGTGGAGCTCGCTCGGCGACGGCGTAGGAGCGCAGGTCTTCGTGTGTGAGGAATCCGCCATCGTTCTTCACGGTGCGGATGATCGCGTCGGCGACGTCACCTTCGTAGAAGCCTGCGCGGCCGCGCTCTGCGATGAGGCGGAGGACGCGGGCCTGCTCGGGGACTGTGATGCGTGTTCCGATCTTGACGTTGCCGCGATCGAGGTAGCGTTCCCAGAGGAAGCTGAAGCGGGCGATGCGGGCGGGGTCCTTCTTGAGCCAGGGGATGACGTCCTGATCTTCCTGGGCCATCTCGACGTAGTGGGCATCGGCGGCGAAGCCGGACTCGGCGAGGCGGATGGCGGGCGCGAGGACAACCTCGCGCGGGAGGGTGCCGTAGCGATCAAGGGCATGGAGGAGGCCGGCGACGTTGCCGGGGACGCAGACGGCCTTGGCGCCATGGGTCTGGGCGTGGGGGTCTTGAATGGACTCGAAAGTGTCGGGGCGGATGGAGGCGGGCGCGGTCTCGCGATAGTCGAGGGCGATGCGGATGGGGCCGGAGGCTGGGTTGCGTGGGTCGTGCTTGAGGTGGAGGACCATGAATCCGCCGCCGCCGATGCCGCAGGAGTAGGGTCGGACGACCGATAAGGCGAAGCTGGTGGCGACGGCGGCGTCGACGGCGTTGCCGCCTTTTCGGAGCATTTCGAGGCCGGCGTTGGAGGCGAGGAGGTGGTCTGAGGCGACGGCGGCGTGGGTGAACACGGTGGGTTTGGCTCCGGAGTGGGCGGAGGGGGCGGGAGTGGCAGAGGGGGCGGGCTGGGAGGTGCAGGAAGCGAGGCAGAGGATGGCTGCGCAGAGCATTCGGCGGAGGGTGAACGGGCCGAGGTTGGGAGGGGTAGGCATGGTGAGATTCCGTCGCGTTGGGTGGACAAGTTCAGATGGTGCTGGCGGAAGTGGGCGGGTTGTGTCACAATACCCGACTGGAGGAGGTTCCGGGGGTGGGTCGGGGCTGAGGTGGGGTCGTGACGGGATCGTGATGGGGTCGTGTGGGGAAGGGTGTCGTGTGTTCGAGGTGTGTGTTGGTCGCGAAGCGGCTCCTTTGGCGAGCCTGAAGAGGATGACGATGCGAAGCAGCCTTCTCCGTTCTTCGATGTTGCGTTCGGTGGCGATGATGGCAAAGGTGGGGGCTTGCGCGGTGTTGCTCGCGGGGGCTGGGAAGGCGACGGCGCAGGAGTCGGCACCCGAAGGCCCGTACAACGGGCACAAGGTGGTGCGGATCAACGTGCGGAGCGCGGCGGAGCTGATGCGCGTCAACCAGATCGTGACGAACGTGTGGGACTGCCGCATTGGCGTTGGGCCGCTGCATGTGCAGGTGACGCCCGAACAGGAGGCGGCGCTGGTTGGGCTTGGGCTTGAGCCTGAGGTGATGGTGCCTGATGTGCAGGCGCTGATCGATGCAGAGCGGGCGCAGATCGATCAGACGAACATGCAGCGTGACATCGCGTGGTTCACGACGTATCGCACGCTCACGGAGATCAACGCGCGGCTGGACGCGCTGGCCGCCGCGCATCCGACTCTTTCTTCGCTCGTGGTGCTTGGCAACAGCCTCGAGGGACGTCCGATCCGGGGGATTCGATTCAGCGCGCCGGACTTGCCGGGAAATCCGCGCAGCGGGCGTCCGGTCGTCCTGATCAACGGCGGCCAGCATGCGCGCGAGTGGATCAATCACATGACCTCGATGTTCGTGGCGGACCAGATGCTGGAACGCTACGCCGCGGGCGATGTGCGGATCCGGGCGGCCCTTGAGCGGGCCGAGATCATCGTGGTTCCTGTGGTGAACCCGGACGGGTACGAGTTCTCGTGGACGCCCAACAACCGGCTGTGGAGGAAGAATCGGCGGCCGAATCCGGGTGGGTCGTTCGGTGTCGATCTGAACCGCAACTGGGGGTACGAGTGGGGCGGCGAGGGCTCGAGCGGGACGCAGAACAACGATACCTATCGAGGTCCTTCGGCATTCAGCGAGCCCGAGACGCAGGCGCTCCGCGACTTTGTGATCGCCAACCCTCGGATCGCGGCTCACATTGACTTTCACAGCTTCAGCCAGTTGATCCTGTCGCCGTGGGGATACACGAGCCAGATGCCGCCGGATCGGCCGCTGTTTGCGCAGCTCGACGACATGCTCGCTGATGCTATCGAGAGCATGAATGGCCTCCGATACACCGCTGGTCCGGCGTACACGACGATCTACCCGGCGGCGGGCGTGGTTCCGGACTGGATGTATGGCGCGCGCGGCATTCTTTCGTGGACGATTGAACTTCGCGATACCGGCACCAACGGCTTTGTGCTTCCTGCGGACCAGATCATCCCCACGGCGACGGAGAACTTCGAGGGTGTCCTGCAACTGGCGGAGTATGTCGCCGAGCCTGTGCGATGGAGCTTCCCCGCCCCGATTCCGGAGTTTGCGCGGTCTGGAACGTCGCTGCCGCTGACGGTCACGATCCAGAGTGGTTCACAGGCGGTCTCGCCCTCCACGGCTGTTCTGAAGTATCAGACGCAGCCCTTTGGCAGCGCTGACTTCCAGACAGTTCCGCTCGTGCCGGTCTCGGGCTCGACGTACAGCGTGCAGCTCCCGGCCGGCAACTGCAACCAGACGACGTTCTTCTACTTTGAGGTTCAGACGCAGTCGGGCACGACGGTGACGTACCCGGCATCGGTGCCTGCGGCGTTCCTCACGGTCGGATGGGCCGACGTTCAGACGCGCTTCGTTGACACGATGGAGACGGATCGGGGCTGGACGATCGGTGCGCCGGGGGATGCGGCGACGGCGGGGATCTGGGAGCGGGCGGTGCCTCAGGCGACGGCGGCGCAGCCTGGAACGCAGGTGACGCCGGGCGGGCAGTTCTGCTACATCACGGGCGCAGCGGCGGGTTCTGGCGTTGGCAGCTTTGACGTGGACGGCGGCGCGACGACGCTGACGAGCCCGCGGATCGATGCGGTGCCGCCGGGGCGCTTCCCGCGGATCCTGCAGTCGAAGCTCGTCTACTCGCGCTGGTACTCCAACAACGCTGGGGCGAGTCCGAATGCGGACAGCATGCCCGTGCAGATCTCGACCAATGACGGCGCGACGTGGAGCCAGATCGAGCTCGTGACGGAGAATGCGGGCGCTTGGGTTCGGCGCGAGATCCAGCTGCCTGGCGAGCCCTCGGCACAGACTCGGATTCGGTTTGTCGCGCGGGACCTTGGGAGCGGCTCGATCGTTGAGGCGGCGGTGGATGATGTCTCGCTGACTCAGCTTGTCTGCCCGCCGGACATCGACATCAACCGCGACGAGAACGAGGACCTGCTGGATGCTCAGAATCTGGCGCAGGTGGTGGTGGGCCTGATCACGCCGGGGCCGGACTGGCTTGATGGTGACATTGATGGAAGTGAGAACGTCGATCTGCAGGATGCGCAGTGGATCGCGATCATCGTGCTTGGGCTGTAGGGCTTAGGAATCGGGGAATGTGGTGTGTGGCGGAGGCCGGTTCAGCGGCCGTAGGATGCCACGTTGAAGCCACGCACCACCAGCAGCAGACTCCGGCTCAGGGACTACCTCGAGAAGCGGCGTGCCGACAAGGACTACGCGCGGCGCGGCGGGCTGAAGGAGACCATCGCGCCGGGGGGCGCGAAGGAGCCCTGGAAGCGGGCGCGGACGTTCCCTGCGCTGCTGCGGAGCTTCTGGGCGATGACGGGGCGCACGCCCAGTGGCGGCGTCAATCATCGACCGTGGATCTACCTCGCGCTGCTCACGCTCACGGTGACAACGATCCTGGGGCTGGGGCTGCCGGCCTCGACGAAGATTGCGATTGACTATGTGCTGCTGCCCGAGCCGGGGCCGCAGGGGCTGCCTGCGTGGATCCGGTCGTTCACGGACGCGTGGTCGCGCGAGCAGCTTCTTTGGGCGCTGGGCGCGGTGATGATCGTGCTGGCGGTGGTGACGGTCTCGCTGGGAACGCTGGGGCGCTGGCAGGTAACGCGCGTGACCAAGCGCGTGCAGGTGCAGCTTCGGACGCGGGCGTTTGAGCGTGCGAGTCGGCTGCCGCTGCATCGGCTGCAGCACTACAAGAGCGGCGGGATTGCGAGCCTGCTGCGCGATGATGCGGGGACGGCGGGGGAGCTGCTCTTCAGCCTGATTTACAACCCGTGGCGGGCGATCGTGCAGCTTGTGGGGACGCTGGTGATTCTGGCGTGGGTGGACTGGCGGCTGCTGGCTGGCGCGACGATGCTGCTGCCGGCGGTGTGGCTGACGCACCGGACTTGGATTGCTCAGATCCGGCCGCTGTTTCGTGATGCGAAGGCCGTGCGGCAGGGTGTGGATGCGACGACGACGGAGGTCTTTGCGGGTGTGCGCGTGGTGCGGGGCTTCTCGCGGGAGCGGGCCGAGTCGGCGCGGTTCACGGCGGGCCAGCACTACATGACGCGGATCGAGATCGTGACGTGGTGGTGGTCGCGGATCGTAGAGATCGCGTGGAGCGTGCTGATTCCCGCGGCGTCGGCGGGGGTGATGGTGTATGGCGGGACGCAGGTGCTGCGAGGAACGCTCACGATCGGTGATGTGATGATGTTCTCGGCGTATCTGCTGATGCTGCTGGGGCCGCTGGAGTCGCTCACGAGTTCGGCCGCGGCGGTGCAGAGTAATCTGGCGGCGATGGATCGCGTGCTGGATCTGCTCGCGGAGGCGGAGGAGTTTGCGGAGAGTGAGGGGAAGCGGCTGGTTGAAGCAAGCGAGACGCGCGGCGATGTTGAGCTTCGCGGCGTGTGGTTCACGTACCCGCGTGTCAAGCGAAAGAAGGATGATGGCGAGACCCCCGAGCCCACGCCGGTCATTCGTGGTGTATCGCTGGCGGTGAAGGCGGGCGAGGTGATCGCGCTGGTGGGGGCGAGTGGCTCGGGGAAGACGACGCTGTGCAACATGATCGCGCGGTTCTATGACCCTGATACGCGGGCGCCCGATGGTGGACCGGGCGGGAGCGTGCTCTTAGATGGGGTTGACCTGCGCGAGATTGATGTGCGGAGCTACCGCGGGCTCCTGGGCATCGTGGAGCAGGACGTGCTGCTCTTTGATGGGACCATTGCGCAGAACATTGCGTATGGGCGGCGCGACGCGACGGGGGCGCAGGTGGAGCAGGCGGCGAAGGACGCGAACGCGCACGAGTTCATCAATGGATTTGATGATGGGTACGCGACGATGGTGGGGGAGCGCGGCGTGAGGCTCTCAGGTGGGCAGCGGCAGAGGATTGCAATTGCGCGTGCGATCCTCGCGGACCCGCGCATTCTGATCCTTGATGAGGCCACGAGCAACCTGGACAGCGAGAGCGAGCTGCTGATCCAGCAGAGCCTCTCGCGGCTGATGCGCGGGCGCACGAGCTTCGTGATTGCGCACCGGCTCAGCACGATCCGGCACGCGGACCGGATTGTTGTGCTCGATAAGGGGACGATCATCGAGGCGGGGTCGCATGATGAGCTGCTGGAGCGGCGGGGGCGGTATGCGGAGCTTCTGAGGCTGCAGATCGAGGGGCAGCCTGTGCAGAGTGCAACGAGCGTCGCCTCGAGTGGGCGGCCCGCGTAGCCCCCACCTGCGCTAGAATGACGGCGTGGCCCATGATGCCAAAGTCACGGCTTTCTGCTGTGCAGAACGTGGTCTGGAAGTGTGTCCTGAACGTAAGGAGATTTGATCCGATGCGCACGATGATTGCTCTTGTCGCCGTTGCCTCGCTTGCTGGTCTTGGCGCCTGCTCGAACCACAAGGCGGCCGATGCGAAGGGTTCGCCCGCCGCGGCGAGCGCGAATGCTGGCATGCTGGCCAATTCCAAGTGCCCGATCGTGCCCGACCACCCGATCGATCCGGCCGTGACGGTGATGTTCAAGGGCAGCAAGGTCGGGTTCTGCTGCGCGGGCTGCATCGATGAGTGGGACAAGGTGAGCGAGAGCAAGAAGACTGAGCTGCTCGCGAAGGCGAAGTGATTCGATCAGGATGAAACCCAAGGCCCGCGAGCGATGAGCGCTTGCGGGCCTTTTTCATTGGCGGTGGGTGTAGCTGGCTGGTATCCTGAGCGTCGACCGGGCGGCGATGGTGCCGCGTGCGGGTCATATGGAGCCCATCGATGTCGAAGTCAGGCAGCCCATCCAGCGGCAAGGGTCTTGGAGGCGCGAAGCCCGCACCCACGGCGAAGACCGCGGCCAAGATTACCGGTGCGAAGCCGAGCTCGACCCCCGCACCCAAGGCGGTCGCGAAGCCGGGCGCGGCGTCCACGTTCAAGGCGGGGCAGTTGCCCTCCAAGACCAAGTCGATGACGCCCGGGGCTCCGGTGCTGGGGCAGGCTCGCATGGCTCAGCCTGCGAAGGCGGCGCAGCAGGTGAATGCGGACCGGATGAAGAAGACGTTTGGGAAGCTGGGGTTCTGAGGACAGCCGGAACCACCAAGCGTGACGCCCCGTCGCATCCCAGGAACGAAAAACGCCCTTGCGAGATGCAAGGGCGTCTTTGTTGAAACAGCACAGCACCATCGGCTCGCGCCGACGGCTCTGAAAGATCAGCGGTCGAGTTCGGCGGCGACGACGTTGATGGAGCCGATGACGGCGGGAACGTCGGCGAGCATGTGGCCCTCGGTGAGCTTGGCAATGACGGAGTAGTTGAGGAAGCAGGGGGGGCGGACCTTGACGCGCCACGGGCGCGGGCCGCCGTCGCTGACGATGAAGTAGCCGAGCTCGCCGTTGGCGGACTCCTGGCAGTCGTACATCTCGGCGATCGGCGGCTTCCAGCCGCGGTTGGTCATGATGAGCTCGAAGTGCTGGATGAGGCCTTCGATGGAGCCGTAGACGTCCTTCTTGTTGGGCTTGACCATCTTGCCGTCGGCGAAGCTGTCGACCGGGCCCTGGGGGATCTTGTCGATGAGCTGCTCGATGATCTTGATGGACTGCTTGATCTCTTCGACGCGGACGAGATAGCGGGTGTAGGCGTCGCCGACTTCAGTGACGGGGACCTGGAACTTGACGGCCTCGGCACCCTGGCCGTCCCAGTTGTTGGCGTAGCAAAGGTAGGGGGCGTCCTTGCGGACGTCGCGCCGGACGCCGCTGCCTCGGGCCATGGGGCCTGAGAGGGACCAGGCGATAGCGTCCGCGCGGGAGATGACGCCGACACCCTGCGTGCGGTCCATGAAGATGCGGTTTCGGTTGAGGAGGTTCTCAAGGTCGGCGACGGCCTTTGGGACCTCGTCGTGGATCAGGGCCTTGACCATCGCCTTGAAGGTCTCGTCGCCCTTGGCGGCGCAGGGGAGGTCCTGCATGAGGCCGCCGACGCGGGTCCAGTCGGGGTGGAACCGCTGGCCGGAGACGTAGTCGCAGATGTCGTAGATCTTCTCGCGGACGTTGAAGGCGTAGATGAAGCCGGTGAAGGCGTTGAGGTCGAGCCCCGCTGCGCCGACGCAGAGGAGGTGATTCTGGATTCGCGCGACCTCGGACATGATCGTGCGGAGGACCTTGCACCGGGGCGTGAGCTCGATGTTGAAGAGACGCTCGACGGCGCCGTGCCAGGCGATGTCGTTGAAGATGGGACTGAGGTAGTCCATCCGGCTGACGATCGTGACATACTGGTTGTAGTCGAGGCTCTCGGCGAGCTTCTCGAAGCCGCTGTGGAGATAGCCGATGTGCGGCGTCACGCGAGCGATGCGTTCGCCATCGAGTTCGAGGACGAGGCGCAGCGTCGTGTGCGTGGCGGGGTGCTGGGGGCCGAAGTTGAGCACCCAGCGGTCGCCGGTGTCGACGTGATCGTCGAGGTACTTGAGGTTGTCGGCATCGACGGTCAGCGCGTCGTCGGGCTTGATCGTGAAGGGCATGGGGGCTCCGGGTTTGGTGCGGGTCAGTGTAGGGTTGCTCTTGGAAGAAGTGGTCGAGTGGTTGAGTGGTCAAGTGGTCAAGTGCCTTCGGTCGTTGGGTGCTGGAACCCCGGGCTGAACCCTGGTTCTCCTTCACTCGACCACTTTGCCACTCGACCACTCGACCACTTTGATCAGAAGAGATACCGCCATCCCACGCCGAGGGCCCAATCGAGTTCGGCGCGGTCGTCGACTTCCTGATAGAGAGGGAACTGGGCCATGATCTCGAAGCCCCAGCGTCTTCCCTCGTACATGAAGCCTGGGGACCAGCGGAGTTCGGTGTCGCCGTTGGTTTCGTAGAGGCCGTTGATCTCGATGGTTGCGTACCAGGCGCCGGCGGTGTCGGACTGGAACGCCTCGGGGAAGACCCGGTAGACGTAGGCGGAGTTGAAGTGGATGGCATCGGAGGGGCCGTCGCCGCCCATGTTGTCGTCCGGGCTCAGGCCGTTGGGGTTGAGGGTGAAGCCGACTTCCTGGTTGAAGCCGTGGCGGCCCTGAACGATGGTGATGACGCCGGAGATGAAGGGGCTCGCGTAGAACTGATCATCGGTGTTGATTTTGAGGCCGCCGATGAGTGCTGCTCGGACGGTGTTGATGCCGCCGGTGTCGTTCTGGTAGACGCGGAGCTTGAGGTTGGCTTCCAGGTCGTCGAAGCCCCAGCCTTCGTCGTCCTCGATGGTCTCGTCGGTGAAGGACTTGCTCTCCCAGGAGACGGGAGCCGCGAGGTTGAGGGCGATGCCGCGGTCGAGGCCGATAGCGAGGGCGTTGTGCAGCTCGACCATGGAGTGGTCCGCGCTGCCATCGTTGGGATTGGAACCGAACTGCCAGAAGTGGACCTGCTGGCGGAGGACGTAGTTGCCCGGCCCTGGCATGGTGGCGGCGGCGGTGTACATGGCTTCCTGCGCGCTCGCTGTTGCGAGCGGCAGGAAGGCCAAACCGAAGAGCGGGAAAGCGGGAAAGCGAGAAATAGAACTTCCGCGTTCGCTCTTTCCTAGTGCCAAGTGCCTAGTCCCTGGTGCCTTCCCCTCTTCGTTCTCGCTTTTCGTTTTCGCGTAGCGCATCCTCGCCTCCTTTAGCGGCTGGTCAGCTTGACGAGGGTGAAGCCGGCGTCGCCGACGATGTCCTCGAACTGCTTGGGGGAGAGGCGACGCTTGGTGCCGGGGATGATGTCGACGGTGGCGGTCCCCTCGGCGAGATCGACGTAGACGCTCTGAGCGCCGGGGACGCGCTTCTTGATCTGGAGATCGATGTTGCTGGCGCACTGCGGGCAGCCCAGACCGTTGGCAAAGAGGACGACGGTGTTGTTGGCGATGGGCTCGTCACTCTTGAGGAGGGCGGCGTCGGAGGCTGAGGCGGTGTGGACCTTGCCTTCGTCCATGTCGGTCTTGATGGCGCCGGGCGTGGCTTCGGTGGTGGCGGGGCCGGACGCGGCGCAGCCACCCAGAAGCGCGGTGATGGTGACGAGGGAGAGGAGCGTGGGGAGCATGAGCGTTGAGCGAGGGAGGAGGCGATTGGAGGTGGGCGTCTTCATGTATGATTCCTTTCGCGCGGCCTTGAGTGGCCGCCCGAGTGGGGTGGGGGTTTCCAGGAGTGTGAACGGGTGAGCGCGTCGGCTTGCGCGGACGGCTCGGAGGCGATCGATGCTCGATGGGCGTAACGCGCTAGGTTGTCCAGCGGCAGAGATGGGCGTGCTTGAGTGCGTCGCGCGTGAGCCAGGGAGTGGAGAGACCGGGCGCTGTGCCGCGACGGGCGTTGGCTGGAGCGAGGAGCGTCCAGTCAACACTGGGGCGGGGGGATGGGATCGCCACTGCCCGGTCCGAGGTTGGGACGCGAGTGCGTGTGGTCTCGCGGTCGGGAGTGGATGGGACGGAGCGGCGGATGCAGCAGCCGCAGCAGGCGGCGGATCCTTGGCTGCGTGGGCTTTCAGTTGATGTGAAGCAGAGGGGGCAGTGTGGCTGCGTGTCGCAGGCGCAGGGGAGGTGGGGGAAGCACGAAGTAGGAGGCACGTTGCAACTGGTGCCGGGGACGCCGCCGGCGAGGGCTGGAGACTGACCGAGCAGCATCAGGGCGATCAGGATCGCGGACCAAACCCATCGAGCCGCGGCGGCTTGGTAGTGGGAGGCCGAAATGGAACGCGAGAAATTCATGTCGGTGTGAAGAGGGATGCCTCGCAAGATGGCCGCTTGGGGATTGAATGCCCGAATACGCTAGGGCGGAAGTCGGGCAGGGAACCGGTGGCATGGTTGCCCTTCTAGCTGGCTTGCTATAGGGTAGCAGAATCTGGGGGAATGTGGAGTGGGGAGTGTCCGGGATGGAGCCGGCTGACGTGATTGTGGTCAGGTTGCCCGGTCAGATTGGGTCGTGATTTGCGATGTGGTTGAGCTTTGGAGTTCCGAATGTCGAATGCGATTGAGACGTTGCCGCCGCTGGCTCAGAGTGTGCTTGAGAAGGGGCCTGGCCTGACCGAGCTGTACCACAGGTACAACAACGTCGTGATGTCGCTGGTGTCGAACGGGCACATTCGTCCTGATGATCTGGTGGGGAAGCGGATTCTGGACTGGGAGTGCGGGGCTGGCGTGTATGCGCTGCTGTTTGTGGAGCGCGGGGCGGCGCATGTGGATGCGATCGACTCGTGGCTGTGGACGGAGGAGTGCCAGAAGACGATGGGGCACATTCCGCAGATCAAGTTCGGGAAGATCTCGCTGGAGGACTACGCGAGTGATCGGTCGCGGCATGGGACGTACGACTTTGTCTTTGCGAACACCGTGACGGAGCACATGCTGAACCTGCCCAAGCAGCTGCCGATCGTCGGGCGGCTGCTGAAGCCGGGGGGCTTGTTTGTCACGAATCACGACAACTACTACCAGCCAGTGGGGAGCCATGACCACGGATTCCTGTACTACGGCGCGGAGAACAAGATCCAGCGTCAGGGTCCGGCGTGCTGGGAGAAGCCGGAGAAGTGCGAGGCAAGCAAAGCGCACCGGCTCGACGTCATGAAGAAGCTGCCCTGGACCTGGGACGCTTCGATGGAAAAGAAGCTGACGCCACAGGACTGCACGCAGTGCCCGTACTTCAAGCGGAGCCAGCCGTGGGGGCATCTGCGGCACCAGGCGGAGTTCAAGGAGGTCTACCCGCAGCCGTGCTTCACGACGGGGTACCACCACTCGTCGCTCAACAAGATCACGCAGTTCCAGCTGCGGCAGTGGGTGATCGAGGCGGGGCTTGACATTCAGGCGTGGATCCAGAACAGGATCAACAACGAGGTGCCGGATGTGCTTCTCGCGCCGCCGTTCAACTTCCGGGCGGATGACCTGACGACCGCGACGATCACGGTGGTGGCGCGGAAGTCATCTTCGCCTTACGGCGAGTGAGCGGCATGGCACTCACATGCACATCCTGCGGCGCGAGCTTCTTCGGTAACCCGCTTGCGGTGAGCTGGAAGTGCCAGCATTGTGGGCGTGAGCATGTCGTTGAGGCGGTGCGCGATGCGCTACTGCGCGCGGGTGTCAAGGAGGTCGATCCCGAGCAGCCTCCGCCGCCGCTGCCTGCGGAGCCGGTGGTGAGCGAGCTTCCGTGCTTGAAGTGCGGTTATAGCCTGCGCGGCCTGAACAGCGAGATGTGTTGCCCTGAGTGTGGGTGGTCGGTGGCGGACTCGATGAAGGGGGACTTGCTTCAGTTTGCGGGTGATGAGGAGCTGACGCGGCTGCATCGTGGTGCGGTGCTGGTTGAGGCGACTCTCATCTTCTCGGTTGTGCTGGGGCTCTTGGGAGGGCTTTCGGGTGCGGCGATGGGTATCGCGGGTGGCCAGGGTGCGCTGCCGGCGTGGTTGCCGGGGGCGATCAATCTGACGGCCATCTTCACCGGCGTGGCGCTCTCGGCCGCGGGCGTGCTTGGATGGTGGTGGCTGAGCGAGCCGGATCCGGCGCGGCGTGATGGCCCGGCGTCGCTCGACAAGGGGCGTAACTGGCGGCGGATTTTGCGAGCAACGCTGCTGTTCAGCTTGACGATGTCGAGTGTGACTGCAATTCTGCAGCTCTTCCCGCAGTTTGCGACGGCGATGGCTCCGCAGCAGCCGGTGCAACCAGTGACGCCCGGACCGGGCGGAGTCACTGGGTTTCCCGTTCTCTTCCCTCCGCTGACTGCGTGGCTCGTTGCCTACATCGTGATCATGGGGATTGCGTTTGTAGCGCAGATCCTGGGAGCAGTGGCCTCGATGCTGTACCTTCGCACGCTGGCGCCGCGGGTGCCTTCGGCTCAGATGGAGCGGTTCTGCACGATGATGGCGTGGCTTGGGCCGCTGCTTTCGACGGTGGGGATCCTTCTGTGCGGGCTTGGTCCGATTGCGGCGTTGATCATGACAATCGTTGCGATTGAGATGCTGCGTGGGCCGATCAGGCTCCTTCGCCTGCAGCGGAGCGCGATTGCCGCGAATGCCTAACCGACATCGGCGAGCCCGAGGGCCTCGCCAAAGGCCTTGAGCAGTCGGCGCTTGATGAGTGCTTCTTCGGGCCAGGAGAGTGTTGGGCTTCGGGCGATCCACTCGGCGGCGTCGCGGCGGGCCATGTCCAAGAGTGCGCGATCGCGCACGAGGTCGGCGACTTTGAAGGGCGGCAGGCCGGACTGTTTGAGGCCGAGGACCTCGCCGGGGCCGCGGATTTCGAAGTCCTTTTCGGCGAGTGCGAAGCCGTCGGAGATGGTCTCCATGACACGCAGGCGTGCCTCGGCCTCGGGCGACTTTGGGTCGGCGATGAGGTAGCAGACGCTGAGCTTTTCGCCTCGACCGACGCGACCACGGAGCTGGTGGAGCTGGGCGAGACCGAAACGGTCTGCTTGCTCCACGACCATCGCGGTGGCGTTGGGCACATCGACACCGACCTCGATGACGGTGGTGGCGATGAGGGCATCGATCTGGCGGAGGCGGAAGCGCTCCATAATGGTCTCACGCGAGGCGCGCGAGAGTTGCCCGTGGAGTGCCGCGAGACGAAAGCCCTTGAGGGGGCCGAGTTCGAGATCGCGCATGACGGTGCGGACGTCGCGGATGGGTTCGGTGGAACTGTCGGCGCCTGCGCCGGTGAGCCCGGCCTCGATGGCGGGGGCGACGATGAAGGCCTGTTCGCCCGCCGCGAGACGGGAGAAGATGTCGGTGTAGGCGTCGCGCGAGTGGGCGAAGGGAACGACGGTGGTCCGCACCGGGCGGCGGCCCGGCGGCAGGCCCTTGATGGTTGAGACGTCGAGGTCGCCGAAGAGCGTGATGGCGACGGTGCGCGGGATGGGCGTTGCGGTCATGACGAGGACGTGGGGCGTTGAGGCCTCGTCGGTTGCTTTCTCGCGGAGCGTGGCGCGCTGGTGGACGCCGAAGCGGTGCTGCTCATCGATGATGGCGACGGCGAGGTCGGCAAAGCGCACGGACTCGGTGAGGAGCGCGTGCGTGCCGATCAGGATGTCGATGTCGCCCGAGGCGAGGCGCGCGAGGATGGAGTCACGCTGGATCTGGGGCAGGCCGCCGACGAGGAGCTCGACGCGGACTTTGGTGCCGTCCAGGATGCGCGAGATGGAGGCGTGATGCTGCTCGGCGAGGAGTTCAGTGGGGGCCATCAGCGCGGCCTGCTTCTGGCTCGCGACGGCCATGAGCATCGCGTAGAGGGCGACGATGGTCTTGCCTGAGCCGACATCGCCCTGGATGAGGCGGTTGGCGGGGACGGACTTGGCGAGATCGGCGGCGATGGCGCGGACGGCTTCTTCCTGGCCGGGCGTGAGCGTGAAGGGGAAGCGCTCGCGGATGCGGCGGTCGATCTCGGGCGACCATGCGAGCGCGGGGGCACGCAGCGTCTGGCGCAGGTGGGCTCGCTTGAGGTGGACGCCGAGCTGGAGTTGCAGGAGTTCGTCGTACGCGAGGCGGCGGCGCGAGCGGAGCGTTTCTTCCTCGCTCGTTGGCGCGTGCTGCATCCGGTATGCGTCGGAGAGGGCGGGGAGCTCGCGTGGCGCGCGGTAGGCGTCGGTGAGATGGTCCTCGATCAGTGGCAGCGCGAATGGGAGGGCGTGGCGCATCACACGCTCGATCGCGGCGGAGTTGATGGCCTCGCTGGCTGGGTAGACGGGGCGGAGGCCGGCCTCGCGCGTGGCGGGGGCGGCCTTGTCGTCACTTAAGAACTCGACCTTGGGATTGACGATCTGGAGCTGCGGGCCGCGGCGTTTGAGCATGCCCTGCACGCGGATCCGAACGCCGGGCTTGATTCGCTCGGCCATGTAGAGGCCGTTGAACCAGACGAGATCAAGGCGGCCGGTCTCGTCGAGCACGACGGCCTCGAAGCGCGGGCGTGCGCCATGACGGACGGGGCGCGTCGCGGTGACCTCGCCTCGGGCCGCGACGTTGCTGCCAGGCACCAGCTCCGCGATCGTGGTCTCCGCCTCGAGCCGCTCGTGACGCATCGGAAGGTGGACGATAAGGCGGCCGAGGTTGGTGATGCCAAGTCCACGCAGGTCGTTCGCGACGCGGGCGGAGACGCCCGGGAGCTCGTCAAGCCGCGAGGTCAGCGTGATGGGCGCGTCTTCGGGCATGAGAAAGCGAAAAGCGGGAAAGCGAAAAGCGAAAATTGAAGGCAGAAGAGACTCACCACAGAGACACAGAGTGCACTGAGGCAAGTGGAAAGCCAAGAACTGGAGAGCGAAGAACTGGAAAGCGAGAAGAAGAGGAGAATCCTCGGCCCGGGAACTCGTGTCCACTGTTCGTGCGGAAGGTCAAAGGTCATGGCAAGGTCAGTGCCTTCAATCCACTTACTTCGATTCGCTTTCGCTTTTCGCTTCCCAGATTTTCGCTCTCCTCAGTGCACTCTGTGTCTCTGTGGTGGATCGTCTTCTGCCTTACTTCTTCTCCTCAGCCTCCTTCGCCTGTGCCTCGGTCTGGGGCTTCCAGTCGGGCTCGGCGAAGAGGAAGAAGGTCCGTGTGCCGCGGAGGACGACGAAAGTGACCTTCTCGGGCTGACGCTTGGCGATGTCGGTCATGGCCTTGCGCCAGGAGGGGATGTCGGTGATCTCCGCGTCGCCGACCTTCTGGAGGAGGTCGCCCGGGAAGACGCCCGCGAGGCCGGCCCAGCCGGCGCGCTCGGTGTTCTCGACCAGGACACCCTTGGCGTCGTCATCGATGCGCATGTCGTCGCGGTCAAAGAACGTCAGCTCGCGCACGCTGATGTCGAAGTCCTTGTTCTGGTCGCGCAGGGCCTCTTCGGGTCCGATGCGGGTGCGCTCGAGGGGGACCTTGATGTCGAGCTTCTCTGAGCCGCGGAGAACGGAGAGGATCGCGTCGCCCTCGCTTGTGAGCTGGCGCACGCGGCGGTTGAAGAGGCCTGCGTCCTGCAGCGTGCGAGGGGCGATCTTCTCGCCGTTGAGCGCGACGATCACGTCGCCGGTGCGGAGGTCGCTTCCTGCGGCGTTCGTTCCCGGGTAGATGCGCGTGACGCGGAAGCCTTGGGCGTCGGCGTGGCCGAGCTGGCTCGCGAGCTGGGCCGCGAGCTCCTTCAGCACGGGCTGCGTCGCCACGGCGATCCAGGCCTTGGGCAGCTCGCGCGGCGGATCTTCCTTCTTGTCCGGGCGGGGCTTGATGACGGTGACGTGGTTCTTGCCGCGGCGGTCAAACTCGATCAGGACATTCTCGGGCGCGGGCTCGACGGACATGATCTTGCTGTACTGCTCGACGAGATCCTTGAGCGACTCGATCTTGGTTCCGTTGATGGCGATGAGGACATCGCCTGGGTTGATCTGCGGCTCGGCGGTGTCGGCGGGGCCGCTGCTGCGAACACCGGTGACCATCGCGCCCTTCGTGGATTCGAGCTTGCGGTCCTTGGCCATCTGCTCGGTGATCTGGAGGGCCGAGAAGCCCCACGTGCGCAGCGCGGCCTCGTCGCCGCGATCTGCGAGCAGCTTCTCGGTGACGATCGTGGCGGTGCTCTCCTTGCCTGCGCGCTCGAATGTGATGACGAGGTTGGAGCCGATGGGCTTCTCGGCGATCATGCGGGCTAGGGCCGGGATCTGCTCCGGGAAGCGTGCCGTGGCGTCGGTGCCATCCATCGTGAGGATGAGGTCGCCGGGACGGAGGCCAGCCTTCCATGCGGGGCCATCCTCGACGACGCTGTTCAGGATCGCGCCGCGGGTGAAGTCGCTGCGCTTGATGCTTTTGAGCGCGACTCCGACGTAGCTGCGCGGGACGGTGCCGTGCTTGACGAGTGCTTCGGCGACGGGGCGCGCGAGGGAGCTGGGCGATGCGAAGCCCATGTTCGTGCCGCCGAGGGTGTTGATGCCGATGATCTGGCCCTGCATGTTGACGAGGGGCCCGCCGCTGTTGCCGGGGTTGATGGCGGCGTCGTGCTGGATCCAGCGGGTGAAGAGGCCGGTGCGCTGGCCGGGGTTGAACTCCATCTCGTCCATCTCGTCGCCCGCGCCGGCCGTGAAGACGCGCTCGGTGTTGCTGACGATGCCGAGCGTGACGGAGCGTGAGAGGGCAAAGGGAGAGCCCATCGCCATGACGTAGTCGCCGACCATGAGCGCGTCGCTGTCACCCCAGGTCGCGACTGGCAGGCTCTTGGCGTCGGTCAGTTCGTCGAGGTTGATCTTGAGGACGGCAAGGTCGGTGAGCGGATCCTCGCCCACGAGCGTGGCGCCGACTTCCTGTCGATCCGCGAGTGTCACGCGGAAGCGGCGGCCGCTCTCGACGACGTGGTAGTTGGTGATGATGTAGCCTTCGGGCGAGATGATGGTGCCGGAGCCGACGGAGCCGCCCTTGGTCTCCTTGCCACCCATGAAGTTGACGGTGATGACGGAGATGTTGACCAGAGAGGGGAAGACGCGGTCGCGGGCCTGCTGCACGAGGGCGCGAAGATCGTCGCGGAGTCGCTCAGGGGAGCTGGTGTCGGCTGAGGTAGCGGCCGAAGTCGCACTGCCGGTGCTGGACTGGGCCCAGGCGGAAGAGGCGAGCCCGCACGAGAGGGCAAGGCAAGAAGCGACTGAGAGGCGAGCAATCTGGCGACGGCGCATGAGGATCTCCGTGGTGAATGCGGATGTACGCACGATGGTAGGGTGAATGTTCGGGCGAATCCTGACTCGATGCGGAAGTTGGTTGAGAAGGAGGCGCGGACGTGGGCGCGGCCTGGACCCAGCTCGGGCGCGCGGGTCCTTGCGCAATCGACGCGGAGCGCGGGACTCGCGATGAAGCGAGGGCCAAGCACAGATTGGGGAAGGGTTGGAAGATCCCTCGATGTCGGGGGGAAGAAGGGCCCGAGATGGCCGCTTGCCCTTTGCGGCGCGGCGTCTAGAATCCGCCTCGACTGGCCCGGTCTTTGGGCCCGATCATTGTCCTGATTGTTGTCCTGATTGATGTCCTGATCTTTGGGGATTGGTGTAACGGTAGCACGAGTGACTCTGACTCACTTAGTAAAGGTTCAAATCCTTTATCCCCAACTTGCCCGCTTGACGCCGCGCCATGCCGCACCGCGTCGCTTGCTCCCGCGATTGCAAGAGTTTGCGACCCACCCCGACGCTCTCCAAAGTGCTCGCGTTGGTCGCGCTCCATCTCGCTCTACCCCACCGAATCGGGCTGAGAGTGCGGTCTCTGGTGCGGGCATTTTGCGGGCGTCGCTTGGGTTAACGCCGCAGCGTCGTCGGTGCACTTGGGCTCTCTGGCGTCGGTGCCTTCGGGATTCCGATCCACATAGCATTGGGCATGAAGACTTTCCTCGTTGGCGTTGCGGCGTGGGTGGCGGTAGCCGGGGTCGGCACGTGTTTTGGCACGAATGCGTTTGCTCAGCAGTTGGCCCCGCAGAAGGGGCCTGAGAAGGGCGCGCCCGCCACTCAGCCTGCGGCGACGCCGGAGCTGCCGGGGATGCCCGGTGCGGTGAAGCCTGATCCTTTTGAGCGGACGACGCCCTTTGAGGCCGCAGCGCCAGTGGTGGTGGAGAAGGGGTACCGATTTACGGAAGGCCCGTGCTGGATTCCCGGGACCGGGGCCGGGCCGGGCTACTTCGTGTTCTGCGATGTGCCGACGGCACGCGTGTATCGGTGGGAGGTTGACGTGGGAACGGCCGTTGCGCCGGTGTTGATGCACGAGCGATCTGGGCGTGCGTTGGGAACGGCTGTGGCGCCTTCGGGCCTGCTGTATCACTGTGAGTCTGAGGGGCGTCGGGTGACGGCCTTTGAGATCAAGGATGGAAAGCCACAGGAAGCCATCGAGCTCGCGGCGAAGTTTGAGGGCAAGCGGCTGAACTGCCCGAACGATCTGGTCGTGGCGAAGGACGGCACCGTCTACTTCACGGATCCGACCTTCTTCACGCCCCAGAAGGAACTCGAGCTCTCGTTCAGTGGTGTGTACGCGTTGCGGACTGATGGAACGCTGACGGCCCTGCATCGGGACATCAAGCTGCCCAATGGTCTTGCACTCTCACCTGATGAGAAGACGCTCTACGTCAATGACTTTGGCAACGGCCAGATCATGATGCTGGATCTGACCGCCGCGCCCGTCGCGGCACCCGCAAAGCCCGGCGAAGAGGCTGCCCCGGCGCAGCTCCCAGCACGCGTGCTCGTCAGTCTCGTCAAGCTTTCAAAGGATCATGACATCCAAGGGCGTGGGCGTGCGGATGGGCTGCGGGTGCTGCCGAACGGCACGATTCTCTCAACGGGTCCTGGCGCGATCTACGCGATCAGTCCTGATGGGAAGATTCTGGGCATGCTTCCGATTGAGGGCGCCTCCAACCTTGCAGTGGGAGGTGCCGACGGGCGAACGCTCCTGATCACGGCGGGTGGGCAGGTCATGGCCGCGCGGCTGAAGGACCGCAAGTGAGATGAGGGGAGCTTATTCGGGTTGGCCGGTGAAGGTCCGTGAACTCGGTGATGGGCTGTTTGGGAGGGTGGGTGCTGCGGGCGTGCGTCGCGAGATTGGTGGCAGCGGGATCGAGTGCGTGGTCTAGTTGAGGTAGGCACTTCAGTGTGCGTTCACGTCCGTTGCATCCGGGAAGCGTCGGCGTCCGTACGGGTGTAGAGTGAGCGGCTCAGTCGGCGATGTGTTGCGAGATCGGGAGATTGAAGAGATGCGTGGACTGACATCGGGTTGGGCGAGCGTGTGCGGCGTGATGCTCCTGTCGCTTGCGGCGGGTGCGGCCCGAGCGTTGCCCCCGGTGCCGGTGCCGCCGGAGAACCCGATCACCGAAGAAAAGCGTGTCTTGGGCAAGATTCTCTTCTGGGATGAGCAGCTCAGTTCGGGTGGAACGATGGCGTGTGCCACGTGCCATATTCCCGCACGCGGCGGGACGGACGGCCGCATCGCGGTCCATCCTGGCAATGACGGGTTGATTGCGACGGACGATGACACGCTTGGTTCTGTCGGAGTGATCAGGTCTGAGGCAAACGGCTCCTTCGTGCGTGACGCGCTGTTCGCGCTGCGTCGTCAGGTGACGCCCAAGTCCGCGCCCACGATGATCAATGCGGCCTATGCGCCAAACCTCTTCTGGGACGGGCGAGCGGGCGGGAAGTTCCGCGATCCGCTCAGCAATGAGGTGGTGATCAATGCTGGCGGCGCGCTCGAGAGTCAGGCAGCCGGGCCGCCGACCAGCTCGGTTGAGATGTCGCACGCGAACATCGATTGGACGATCGTCTCGGAGAAATTGGCTCGCTCAAGGCCGCTCGATCTCGCGACGGACCTGCCTGCCGATGTGGCGGCGGCGCTCGCGGGTGAGCCGGACTATCAGGAGTTGTTCACCCGCGCGTTTGGTGATGCGGAAGTGACGCCCGCTCGCATCATCCTGGCAATCGCGACCTATCAGCGCACGCTGATTTCTGACGACACGCCCTGGGACCGATTTGAAGCTGGCGACACTGAAGCTCTGACGCCAAACCAGCGGCTCGGATGGATCGCGTTCCAGTCCGCGGCGTGCATCAACTGTCATCAGCCGCCGCTCTTCACCGATCACACCTTCCGCAACGTCGGTGTGCGACCCGCGGCGGAGGATCCGGGGCGCGCGGGTGTCACTGGCAACCCGGAGGATCAGGGGCGCGTCAAGACGCCCGGCCTTCGGAACACGGGCTTGAAGCGGACCTTCATGCATACCGGCCGCATGAGGTCGCTTGATGAGGTGCTGCAGTTCTACGCACGCACGGTGGATGCGCCGCCGATGTTCGAGGACAACATTGATCCTCTGGTGACGCAGGTTGTGATTCTCGAGGATGAATTTGATCCGCTGCGCGATCTGCTGGAGAACGGATTCGTCGATGAGCGCGTCGCGAACGAGACGTTTCCCTTCGACCGTCCCGTGCTGTACGGCGAGTCGACGCCGCGGCTGCCAGGTTTCACAGGCGAGGGAGCTACTCCGGGGCTTGGCGGCGTTGTGCCGCAGTTCGTGCTCGACTCACCCGCGATGATCGGCAACCTCGATTTCCGCGTTGGGCTGGACATGGCTGCGGGCAGCACTGACGCCGTGCTCTGGCTCTCGACCACGCCGCCGGTTGATGGGCGTGTGACGCCGATGTGGCAGATGGGACCTGTCTATGCGCCAGGCATGGGCCCCGGCGATGGATACGCCACACTCTTCTGGCCACTGGCCAACGGGGCCTGGGAAGACGGCACGGTCCTCTACGCCCAGTGGGGCGTTGCCGATGCTGCGGCCGAAGGCGGGGTCGCAACGAGCGAGATCATCCGGCTGCCGCTCTTCTGCGGGCGTAGCGGTTGCTTGCCAGCGTGCGAGTACGACTACAACCGCGATGGGAGCGTGGACCTAGCCGACGCGCAGGATCTGGCGCAGGTCTTCGTTGGACTTTCCTCCGCGCAGGACAGCTGGCTCGACGGCGACGTGAACAGCGACGAGAACGTCGATCTCATGGATGCGCAGGCGATCGCCCGCTGGGTGGTCGGCGGCGCATGCGAGATCTAGGCGGCGTGACGTGAATGGGACGAACTAGAAGAAGCTGCGACCACGCGACTCGTAGTCTTCCTCAAGCTCCTTGAGGATCGGCTTGGCCCGCATCCGGAATGCCGGAGGCATCTTGTCGATGATCAGGACGCCATCGAGGTGGTCCATCTCGTGCTGCCAGCATCGGGCGAGAAGTCCGCCCGCACGATGCGTGAACTTCGTTCCTTCGAGATCCGTTGCGGTGATCGTGATGACGGGCGGCCGGAAGACGGTGCCGCGAATGTCGGGGAGTGAGAGGCAACCTTCCTCGAAGGGCTCGACCGGCCCCTCGGGTGCGGAGAGGACGGGGTTGATGTACACCATCGGTGAGGCCTGACAGGTGGCGGGGTCGTCCGCTGGCTTACGGCCCTCTCCGGGAGGAACGTGCGCGACGAAGAGCCGCCACGCGAGGCCGACCTGCGGTGCCGCGAGGCCGATGCCCTCCTCGTCCTTCATGAGTTCGATCATGGCACGAGCGACCGCCCGGACCTCGTCGGTCAGGACGATCGTGGCCGCCTTGCGGCGGAGGATGGGGTCCGGGTAGTGGACAACCGCGAGTGAAGATGGATCGACCGGCATCGGGCAAGCGTATCTGGGTTGAGCTGGTCGGGACTTGAGCTGAGGAGTCCCATCGCACGGGGGCATCAACGGGGTGGCGAGAAGGTCGAAACCTGTCGGCGGATGATTCCGGCGACGGGCCTTTGGAGTTCGTACACTGGAGGTTCGGGGGGTGGAGGGGCGGAGGGGCGGAGCGTCGGGAGTGGCCCGACGGAGTGAATGGAATCCGGGTGGCGCGGCGATGGCCGCGTCCCCTCAGCAAGGGCAGGTGAACCTGGTGTTCTGGGGCAAGAAGAACGACGATTCGAACAAGTCCGGTGGAACGCCGCCCGGATCGGGTGGACCGGCGGGGACACCGGGCAATCCAGGTGGCACGCCGCCCAGCGGCGAAGGTGGCTTCTCGCCCGAGAAGGCGCTGCGGTTCTTCACGCACGCCAAGACCGTGCACGAGACGGAGAACTTCGAATACGCGGTGCAGTCGTGGCTCAACGGCCTGCGCTGGGATCCGTCGAGCCTTGCGGGGCTCGAGGGGTTCTTTGGCTCGATGGATGGCTGGCTGACCAAGTCTGGAAACAAGCCCGTCGGCAAAGAGGTCTACAGGTCTGTCTCCGGCAAGGGTGACGTGGACCGGTACCTGTATTCGCTGCTGGAGTGGGGTCATCGCCCGACGGAAGTGATGCTGGGAATTCGTGTGCTCGAGGCGGCCGCGAAGCTCAAGCTTACTGAGCCCGGGACGTGGGTCGGCACGCGTGTTCTCGCCGCGGCGGTGCGCGACAAGAAGACGCGGAAGGATGTGCTCCTCAAGATCGCCGAGTGCTTCTCAACGCTCGGGGCCTACGACCGTGCGGTCGGCGCGGCCGAGGCCGCGCTCAATCTTGATCGAACCGATGGGCAGCTCCAGGCCTTCATCCGCGAGCTCGCGGCCCAGGCCACCATGACCCGTGGCGGCTACGACAAGACCGGACAGACCGGAGGCTTCCGCGACAACATCCGCGATGCCCAGAAGCAGCAGCAGCTCGAAGAGTCCGACCGAATCTCAAAGACCGATGAGACCATCGACCGCCTCCTCCTCGCGGCCAAGGCAGAGCTTGAGTCGCGTCCGGGCGACCTGCCCACGATCGAGAAATACTGCAAGCTCCTGCTCGAGCGCGGACGGCCCCAGGATGAAGAGCGCGCCCATGTGCTCTACATGAAGGCCCACGCGGAGACCAAGGCCTTCCGCTTCCGCGAGATGGCCGGCGACATCCGCATCCGGCAGGCCCGACGCAAGGTACAGTCGCTCAAGAAAATGCTCGAGAGCGCGCCGCAGGAAGAGGCCGTCATGCGCATGCTCGCGCAGGCGCAGGACGAGCTCGCCCGTCTTGAGCTGGATGAGTTCAAGCTGCGCGTCGAGGCCTATCCGAGCGATCTCACCCGCAAGTTCGAGCTCGGAAAGCGGTTCTTTGCCGTGGGTGAGTACAACGAATCGATCACGTGCCTCCAGGAAGCCCAGGCCGATCCGAAGAACCGCGTCCCCGCGCTCCTCATGCTCGGTCAGTCGTTCCTCAAGATCGAGTGGATCGACGAGTCCATCGGTACCTTCCGCCAGGCCCTCGAAATGCGTGAGGTCATGCCCGAGACCAACCTCGAGCTGAGATACTGGCTCATGGTGGCGCTCCAGACCAAGGGCGAGGCGGATCGCGATCTCGATGCCGTCATTGAGTCCGACAAGCTGGCTTCTTCCATCGCTGTTCAACAGATCACGTATCGCGACATCCGCCAGCGGCGTGAGGCCATCAAGAAGACCCTTGGCGAACTGCGCGCCGCGAAGGGGGCGTAGCGAGATCGTGGCGAGAGTCGTCGCTGTCATCCCCGCGCGTCTGGGCTCGACGCGGTTCCCGGCCAAGGTGCTCGCCAGCACCACGGGTTGGCCGCTGATCCGCCACGTCGTGGAGAATGCGCGGCGGGCTCGAAGCCTCGATCGCGTTGTGGTCGCGACCGATGACTCGAGCGTCGAGGCGGCGGTGCTCGCGTTCGGCGGCGAGTGCGTCATGACTCGCGCGGATCATCCAAACGGAACCAGCCGCCTTCATGAGGCCTCGCAAAGTCTCGGGCTCGCGCCCGATGATGTTGTCGTCAACGTGCAGGGTGATGAGCCCGAGATGGAGCCATCGGTGATCGACGCCGCGGTTCAGGCGATGCTCGCGGATGGTGCTCGCAACAAGCACGTTCCCGTCGTGACCGTTGCAACGCCGTTCCTGCCCGGTGAGGACGCGTCGAATCCCAACATCGTCAAGGTCGTTCTCGGGCTCGATGGCCGCGCCCTCTACTTCTCTCGCTCGCTCATCCCACATGTGCGAGCCGGCGCGGACGCCGCGGCGTCGCCGCTGAGGCATGTGGGCCTCTATGTCTATCGAGCTGGCTTCCTCGCAACGTACGTGACGCTCTCGCCGACGCCGCTGGAGCGGTCTGAGATGCTGGAGCAGTTGCGCGTGCTGGAGCACGGGCACGAGATCCGCTGCGTGGTTGGCGAATGCCGCGGCGTTGGAATCGATACGGCCGCGCAGTATGAGGCGTTCGTGGCAAGATGGACCGCCTCAGGAGTGGAAGCCCGCGCATGAGCACGTCGTCCGTCGATGAACAGGCCACCCCGGAATCAGCACCGTCGGCGACCCCGCCGACCGTGCCGGGTTCTGTCGTACCGCCGCCATGGACTGTGGCGGCATCACCGTGGTCCGTTGCGCGGAGACTCGGCTTGGCCGCGCCGCTCGCGATGGGTGCGCTGGTGCTGCCGCCGCTTGGCTCGATCGTCCTCTTCACGACCATGGGCACCACCGGACCTTGGCTGCAATCGCATGCGGGGATCGGCGTCGTGATGTACGTCGTGGCCTTCGCGATCCTTGCGGGACTGGCACTCCTGCCTACCTACGCACAGAGCGCCCTCGGCGGCTTCGCGTTCGGCATCACGATGGGGATTCCCGCCGCACTTCTCGGCTTCGCTGGCGGCGCGTTCATTGGATACACCATCGCTGGCCGTGCCGCGGGCGACCGAGTTCAGAAGCTGATCGATGAGAAGCCCAAGTGGCGAGCGGTCCGCGACGCGCTGCTCGACCAACGTCGAGGCTGGTTTCGCACCACCGGAATGGTTCTGCTTTTGCGTTTGCCTCCCAACTCACCCTTTGCGCTCATGAATCTGCTCATGGCCTCGGTGAAGGTGCCGCGGAGTTCCTTCATCGTGGGCACGCTGATCGGAATGCTGCCGCGATCAAGCCTCGCGGTGATCATCGGCGCGGGCGTGAAGGACCTCACGAAAGAGAATCTGGAGCAGGCGCTTCCCACCTGGGCATGGGCAGTGGGTATCGGGCTTTCGATCGCGATTGCGATCTTCATCGGACTGCTCGCGAAGCGCGCCATCGAGAAGATGACCCGTGGCACGAACGGCCTGGATTCTCAAGGGACTTCAGGAACGACCGCGCCCAAGGCCGATACACTCGCGCCGTGAACCCACCAACATCAACACCACACGCCAAGAGCGGTGCCGCGACGGACGATGCGATCACGCCCGCGCAAGTGCGCCGCGTGGCTCGGCTCTCTCGCCTTGAACTCTCCGATCCCGAGATCGACGCCGCACGAGGGAGTCTTGCGAGCGTACTGGGATACATGGACCGCATCCGCTCGCTCAATCTCGCGGGCGTCGAGCCCCTGACGCACGCTTCGGGTGAGGGCAACCGTCTCGATCGTGACGTGCCGAGAGTGACGCTGACGACCGAACAGGTTCGTGCGATGGCCCCAGCAATGGACGGGCCGTTCGTCGTCGTGCCAAAGGTCGTTGGTGGCGGCGATAGCGAGGGAGGCGTCTAATGCCGCATTCTTCCCACATGCGTGCGAGCGAGGTCGCCTCGATGGTGTCGCTCGGCAAACGCACCGCAGTTCAGTTTGCGGCGGCGGCACTCGAAGCCCAGAGTCGCAGCGCAAGCCTTCACGCGACACTTGCGATCTCGCCAGAGGCGACGATGCGTATTGCGGCCGACGTCGACGCACGCGTCGCGAGGGGCGAGCGTCTGCCGCTCGCCGGCGTTCCCGTGCTGATCAAGGACAACATCGCAACAGGACCGGACCTTCGCGCGGTCGGTGATGAACTCGGCTTCGGTGGCACGACGACCTGCGGCTCAAAGTTCCTCGAGACCTACCACTCGCCCTTCAGTGCCACCGCCGTCGAGCGTTTGATCGCCGCCGGGGCTGTGCCGATCGCCAAGACGAACATGGACGAGTTCGGCATGGGCTCATCGGGAGAGAACTCGGCCTTCGGCGTGACACGGAATCCGTGGGATGCCTCGCGCGTCCCTGGCGGCTCATCGAGCGGCTCAGCCGCGGGTGTCGCCGCGGGCATCGCGCCCCTCGCGCTCGGCTCCGACACGGGAGGCAGCATCCGCCAGCCCGCTTCCTTCTGCGGGCTCGTCGGAGTCAAGCCGACGTACGGACGCGTGAGCCGGTGGGGCCTCGTCGCCTACGCGAGTTCGCTCGATCAGATCGGCCCGATCGCAACCTGCGTCACAGACGCCGCGACTTGCCTCGAAGTCCTGTGCGGCATCGATTCCCACGACGCCACGAGCGCCGCCAAGCCAGCGCCAGCACTCGTTGCGGGGCTTGAACTCCCGCTTGCTGGACTCCGCGTGGGCATTCCGCGACAGGCTCGCAGCGAGGCAAACCACGGGGCGGTCACCGGGGCGCTGAATACTGCCGCGGACGCACTCAGATCTCTCGGCGTCGAGATCGTCGACGTAGAACTGCCGCACACGGATGTCGGCATCGCGGCGTACTACATCGTCGCCGCGGCGGAGGCGAGCTCGAACCTCGCACGCTTCGATGGCATCAGGTATGGCCGCCGCGCAGTAGTCGCGTCGACCGATTCACTCGAGACGCTCTACTCACGCAGCCGCGCCGAGGGCTTCGGCACCGAGGTCAAGCGCCGCATCATGCTCGGGACGCACGTCCTGAGCAGCGGTTACTACGACGCCTATTACGCGAGCGCACAGAAGGTGCGCCGACTGATCCTGGGCGACTACGAGTCCGCATGGGCGCGGTGCGACGCGATCCTCATGCCCACGGCACCAGGCCCGGCCTTCGCCATCGGCGAGAAGACTTCGGACCCCCTGGCGATGTATATGGAGGATGTATACACCGTGGGCATCAACCTCGCGGGACTGCCAGCGGTCTCGGTTCCGGCCGGATTCGCAAGCTTGGGTGACTCGCGTCTGCCGGTGGGCGTACAGCTCGTGGGACGCGCGTTCGATGAGGCCACGATGCTGCATCTTGCGCGCGGCATCGAACGCTCTTTGGATCTTGATCTCGTGCCACCAGCGATCACATGAGGAGGAGTGGGTCCGATGCCGAGGGTGCCACCCAGGCCAGGAATCGCCGCAGGCACGCTCACGCCCGAGGCGGAGCGCGGGGTGGTTGCTCGCTTGATGTCGCTCTACCGGGAAGGTTGGTTTCCGATGTTCGAAGAGGACACGGGCGTGCTCGAGTGGGTCCAGCCGCGTGAGCGTTCGATTGTCCCGCTGGATGAATCAGAGTTCCGCGTCTCACGCTCACTGCGCGCCGCCGTGCGGCGCGGCAACCTGACCCTCACCACCGACGAGGCCTTCGAGGATGTCATGCGCGCCTGCGCCCGCCCGGCGAAGGGACGTGAGCAGACCTGGATCAACGAGGACATCGTCTCCTGGTTCGTCATGCTCCATCAGCACGGCCATGCGCACAGCATCGAGGCATGGATCTCCGACGCCGCGGCTCCAAGCGGGCGGCGCCTTGTCGGTGGCCTCTACGGGCTCGCGATGGGTGCGGTCTTCGCAGGTGAATCGATGTTCTCTCGGCCCGACCTCGGCGGCACGGACGCGAGCAAGGTCTGCCTCGTCCACCTCGTGCATCACCTGCGACGGCGTGGCTTTGTGCTGCTGGATGCGCAGCTTGAAAATCCGCACCTGGACCAGTTCGGTGCCGCGTCGATGCCCAGACGCCAGTACCTCGACATTGTCGCACGCATGGGCCAGGATCATCGCGAGTGGGGGCCCTTCGAACCGGCAATCACCGTCGGCGTCTACGCCGCGATGGGCGGCGGAGCCTGATTGCGACCGCGTCGAAAGCACGGTCAAGCGGCCTCTGCGCTGGACGTGTAATCTGAGCAGATGCGACACGCTCGACATGATCAGGAACAGAGTCAAGGCGGCAAGGGGTGGGTCGTGGCCGAAGGTGGCGGGCTTGGCTCGACGCCGGAGAACCGCGCCGCGCTCATGGCGCGGATCGTGGAGCTCGCACGCAAGGCGGCCGGCAACGAGAAGCCGCGTGTGATCATCCTCGGCGCCACTCGCCTCGAAGAGGTCGACGAGCGCCGCGCCGAACTCATCGCCGCCGGAGCAGAAGCCGAGAATCTTGACACGCCCGACGATGTGGACCCGCACGATCCGGCGATCGTCGCGAAGGTCGCCGCGGCCCACGCGATCTTCATGCGTGGTGGCGATCAGTCGCGCTACGTCCTTCGCTGGCGTGGCGGCGCGCTCGAAGGTGCGATCCGCTCTGTCTTCGAGAAGGGTGGCGTCGTCGGAGGCACCAGCGCCGGCTGCGCCGTGCTCGGCGAGTGGACGTACGACAGCAACAAGGGCTCCCTCTCGGCAACCGAAGCGCTCGCGGATGGACGCCACGAAGAACTGACACTGACCCACGGCTTCTTCGGCTTCGTCCCCGGCGTCCTCTTCGACACGCACTTCACCGAGCGCGGCCGCGTCGCGCGGCTTGCGGTCATGCTCGGAGAAGTACGCGAACGCCGCGAAGCAGCGCGAACCGCAAGTAACTCTGATCCTGACAGCGATGATGCTCAGGACGTCCTCGGTATCGGCGTCGATCCCGAGACCGCAGTCATCGTCGGTCCCGACGGTGTCGCTGAAGTCTTCGGCATCCACTCCGCAACACTTCTGAGGCTCGGACCCACGTCGATCGTTGATCGTGGTCCCTCCCCAACGCCCCCGACGCTTACAAACATCCGCTACTCGCAGCTTCTCCCCGGCACGCGATTCGACGCCACCAGTGGCGAGGTCCTGACACGCCCCGACTCCGTCCATCCCAACCCTCACCCAGACGCAATCGCGGACAGCGCCTTCGAAGCGATGACGCTCGATGGAAACGATGCCGCACTCTCCAGGCTTGGCCTTCTGCGATTCGTGCGTGAGGCGTCCGTGCCACCACCTAACGGCGGCAGCACGCCCGACGGCTGCCCAACGTTCATCTCGGGGGAGGGCAAGCTGCCCGGCGTCCTTGTCTCCGGCCGCACCTTCGCGGGCGATGACACGTGGGAGGTGCTCGCCAGCACGCAACGAACCCTCGCGAGCCAACCCTCCGTCATCGCGCTGTGGTTGGATGATGGATGCCGCGTCAGCGTCGGCGAGCGCGGCGAAGTCTTGGTGTCACCCGACTCAACATCCAGCCTCGTCGTGCTCGATGGCACAGGCGTCCGCTTCGTCGGCGTGCTTGCATTCGAGAACTTCCGGGGCCCGGCACACATCGAAGGTGCCACGCTGCACGTGCTCGGGCGAGGCATGACATTCGAGATGGGCACTCGCCCCATCCGCGTCCGGCGGCGTGACTGAGTCCAGCCGAGTAGTCGGGCGAACACGAAGCAAGCCACGAAACCAAGTCGCCCAGATTCCGACCAACGGTCGGGCGCGCACGCGCCACCGCTGGAGCCGCACCGTGAACATGCTGACCGTGACACCCTGGTTGCTGTGGCGTGCTGCCACGATGCCGGTCCGCGCGCTCTGGATGGGCTACGGGCTTCTCTGGTGGGCATTTGATGATCAAGCCTCGGGTCAGGCCTCGCCCACTCCCGCGGGCAGGGCCGGCCTTCGCAGCGTCGAATCACAAAGCGAGGAATCACGGCGGGCGGCGGTTCCTACAGGCGATGCCCCGCCAGGGACGCCGCCCGCCGGTTCGTTCCGCAGTGCGAGCCAGGGCCGCGCCTTCGAGGTCGTCGACTCACGCCCGATCCCGCCGCGGCCAAGGCCACGTCCTACGGGTGCGCTCCGAACAGGCTTCGTGGCCACGCTCGCCGCCAGCGCAGTGCTTTCGGTGCTCTCGATGGTACTTGTCGCCGGTGGCGCGATTCCCGGTGTCTCGGGCGTGCTCCTCTGGATCCTCGCGACCATCGGGTCTGCAACCGGATCGATCCTGCTTATCCGCAAACGCGAGCGGCGACTGGAAGCCGAGAGACTCCGCCGTGCTCAGACGCCGCTGGGCCGAGCGAAAGCAAGCGTGGCGGTTGCCGCGAACGCGGCGGTAAGCAAGGCAAAGTCGTGCACGCAGATGATGCGTGCAGGCTGCCTCGCTGGCTGCGCCGTCGCGCCCCTCGCCGTGCAGCGCGTCAGGCAGGGCGTCTCGAAGGTGTGGCACTCGCGCACCATGCCCGCGACCAAGACATCAGCATGAATTGGCTCTGTTGCGCTCCTCCCCCTCCTCACGCTTCTAGCATGGAGCATGAATGGGCCGCCCATGCGACACAACCACGGTCCCGCGCGAGCCGCGGCAGAGAAGATCGTGCGCACGCTGCGTCAGGCGGGCCACGTCGCCTACTTCGCCGGTGGCTGCGTCCGCGATGAGATTCTCGGCCTCGAGCCGAGCGACTACGACGTCGCGACCGATGCGGTGCCCGAGCGCGTCGTCTCACTCTTTCCTCGCGCGGGAGAAGTCGGCAAGAGCTTTGGCGTGGTGATCGTGCGTCTCGGTGCCGAAACAGTCGAAGTCGCGACCTTCCGCAGCGATGGCCCATACACGGACGCACGCCGCCCCGACTCGGTGCGATTCAGCAGCCCGGAGGAAGACGCCGCTCGTCGAGACTTCACGGTCAATGCCCTCTTCCTTGATCCGACCGGCGAGGGCGAAGTGGGGGAGGCCATGCCGGGCGTGGATGGCCTCGTCATCGACTACGTCAACGGTCGTGCCGACATCATCGCCAAGGTGCTCCGCGCTGTTGGCGATCCAGAGCAGCGTCTCGCGGAAGATCACCTTCGTGCACTCCGCGCCGCCCGCCTCGCGGCCAAGCTCGGCTTCCAGATTGAAGAGGCGACCACCGCCGCAATCCGCGCCCACGCCTCCGAACTTCGCGGCATCAGCCGCGAACGTATCGGAGACGAAGTCCGCCGGATGATGCTGCATCCCTCGCGTGCACGCGGGGCATGGCTGCTCTGTGACCTGTGGCTCGAAGAACCAATTCTCGGCAGCGAGGCTTCTCTCTCTGGATCTGGGCGGTGCCTGGGCGAGCTTCCAGCAACTGCCCCGTACCCGGCCGCGCTCGCGGCGTGGGCGCTCGATTGCAACGCCGCTGCAGACTCTGCAGACATTCCCGGTGTCGTCGCCGCTTGGCGCGACGCCCTGGATCTTAGTAACGACGAGCGGGACGGAATGAGAGCGGCACTCTTCCACGGCGCGGTCGTCGTCGGATCGCACGCTGGCGTCTGGTCGGAACTCTCCGTCGCAGCCCGGAAGCGGGCCGCCGCCAGCCCGGCTTTCCGCTTGGGCCTCGATGCCTATCGCGGCCGCTGGCGCGACCGAGTGGAGGCCGCCGAACGCGACGTCGCCGCCCTCGCGGCTGACGGAATCGGCCTGAACCCCGCGCCGCTCGTCACGGGAGAAGACCTCATCGTTATGGGACTTGCGCCAGGGCCCCGGTTCAAATCGATCTTGGATCAGGTCTACGACGCACAGCTGGAAGGAAGAGTCAAAAATCTTCAGGAAGGCCGGGAACTTGCCCGAACCATCGGCGTCTGATCGGGCAGGGTCGAGTTTGGGTATGCTTTGGACCACCGCGCCGTTTCCAGCCGCATGCAGCCTTGTCCAGACGGGTTTGGTCGAGAACAAGCTCGATCGAAAGTGTGTACGGAGAGATGTCCGGCTCGATCAGTTCAGGGTGTCTGCCTCAGCTACGGTTCAATACAGTCCGGTTCAGTCCAGGTGGACTCAGTCAGTCATCGCCAACGCACAGATCACGGAGACCTTCGATGAACGCAGCACGCACGAAGATCAGGGCCATCAGAACTCCGGCACTTACTCCGGCATTCACCCCGGCGTTCAAGGGTCTCTTTGCTGGTCTGGCCGCGATGGCGCTCGTGGCCGCTTCAGGCACCGCCTTCGCTCAGGCCGGAACCCCCGCCACCAAGCCCGCGGCCGCGCCCGCAGCCTCCGGCCCCGTCGAGGCCACGCTGATCTTCAAGAACGGTCGCGTCCTGACCGGCACCATTGTCTCCGAGACGCCGGTCGCGATGAAGTTCAAGGGCGAGAGTCACGGCATCCCCTTCGAGACCGAATACCAGAAGAGCGAGATCCTGGAGATCAAGCGTGGCGCTGCCGTCTCGGCTGCCCCCGCAGCTCCGACCGCCGCGCCCGCCGCGCTCCCCGCCGAGCCCGAGTCTGCCGCCATGACCGAGGGCATCGTCGGTGATCGCGTGTACGTCATGGAGTTGACCGGCAAGTTCGCCGAGGACATCACGCTGAGCCCCATCCGTTCGGCCCTCCGCGACGCGCGGAATCAGAAGGCCGACACGCTCATCATTGTGGTCAACAACACGGTCTTTACCGCTGAGCAGTTCATGGACGCAGAGTTGGAGGCCGAGGCCACCACGGCGCGCGAGATTCGCAATGTGGAGCCAATCCTCTCCCACCTGATCCAGCAGATGCCGCGCGACTGGGAGACCGCAGGCCTCCAGCCTCCTCGGATGGTGACCCTGGTCAAGAAGGCCATGGGTGGCACGGCCTTCATCCCGCTCGTCTCGAAGGAGATCTACTTCGCGCCCGAGGGGAAGCTTGGCGGCGTCGGCAGCATGGACACCAACATTCTCGGCATCGGTGGCAGCCGCCGAGTCCTTGAGAAGTGGCTCGCGGCCAGCCTCCAGACCGCGGTGGGTTGGGTCAATCACAGCGGCTATCCCCAGCCCGAAGAGCTGACGCGAGCCCTCACCATGGTTCGCGACGTCTACACCCTTCGGATCGAGAATGGCAAGCCCGTTCTCGTCACCGGATACCCGGCGAATCCTAGCGAGTTGCTCCTCACCGACGACGGGGCCGGACCCAACGCAGACAACATCGAGCAGATCGCTCGCGGCATGGGCAACGATGTGCTGACCATCACCGCCGATCTCGCCACGATGCTGGGGCTCTCAAAGGGCACGGTCTCTTCTCAGGATGAACTCCTGCAGGCACTTGGCTACACCAGCGCCAACCTTGTGAAGTCCCGTGCCGACAACATCATGCGGGACTGGTCACGAGGCCTGATCAGCGCGAGGGCCGACCTGCGTCGTCTGCGGGATGAGTACGGAGATATCCGAGTTGAGGGCGAGTGGACGGATCGCCGCAACGCTCGAAGCTCCCAGATCAGCAAGATTGAGCAAATGAAGCAGGTCCTGAGTCGCTTCGGTGAGGGCCTCCCTCCGCGTTGGCTCAACGAGAATGGCTTCGCGATCGGCGAGGACGGATTGCCCGATCTCGCCCAGCTCACGCTGATCCAGGACCAGATCCGCGCTGCTCAGCTGGCCGATCGGCGCTGAGCCCCTCTTTTACAGGTATTGAATGGTGTTTTGGAACACTGCACGCGTCGATTCACTCAAGATCAGGAGTTCGCAAGTGAAGCACATGTCAAGCCGCTACTCGCGGATGTTCGCAGGCGTCGTAGTCGCCGCGTCCCTACTCGGCTTCTCCGCCCTGGCATCTGCCATCGACCGTGTCGTTCTTAAGGACGGCCGCACCATCGATGGAACCATTGTTCGCGAAGCGTCCGGCGCGGTCTGGATCAAGACTTCAGTCGGTGGTCTCGTCGCGGAGCAGATGTTCTCCCCTTCGGAGATCGCTCGCGTCGAGAAGAACGTCTCGACCACCGCCCCCGCCGTCACGCCCGCGGATGCTGGCGGCGGTACCACACCCGCGTCTACGTCACCCGCCCTCACAGTCGCTCCTGTCGCTCCGGCCACCGACGAGGACAAGTATCCCCCCGGCGTTCCGCGGGCGCTCGTCCTCACCCTCGGCGATCGTGAGAACGGCCACATGGTCGGTACCTTCATGGTTGCCTCGATTCTGCGCGAGGCGCTCCCCACGCTCGACAAGGAACTCGGCACCGACAAGACTGGCGTTCTCGTGCTTCGCATTCACTCCGGCGGCGGAGCTCTCATCGAGATCCAGCGTCTCTCGGACGTCATCGAGTACGAGTTCAAGCCTCGGTTCAGAACCGTGGGCTGGATCTCTTACGCCATCTCAGCTGCCGCCATGACGGGGCATGCGATGGAGGAGATCTATTTCACGACCCAGGGCAGCTACGGCTCCTGCACGGCCTTTGCTGGCAGCTCGGATCGCCCCGTCGAAGGTTTCGAGCTTGAGAAGATCCTCTACACCATGGAGAAGATCTCAACCCGTGGCCAGCACAACCCCCTCATCATGCGGGCCATGCAGGTCCAGCAGCCCCTCTCCGCGACCGTCACCCCCGAGGGTGAAGTCCGCTGGTATCCCGATGACACCAGCGGCGAGATCGTCGTCAACCGTCCCGGCGAGATTCTCACCTTCAACCCGATCTTGGCCGCCAAGGTCAAGTTCTCTTCCGGCACGGTCGACACCATTGAAGAGCTGCAGAAGGCCATGGGCTTTCAGGAGCTCCACTGGGTCGGCCGTCGCGTTGCGGGCGTTCCGTGGCCCGTCTCTCGCTCCGAGCAGATGCAGATGGATTTCCGCAAGCAGACCAAGTCGGACGAGCAGAACTTCCAGCGGTTCGTGACAAACTTCCAGACCTCCGTCGAGATCGCCGCCCAGCAGCAGGATCGCTCTGAGCGAGCCCGCTTTGTGGGCAGGGCGAGGACCGCGCTCGAGCAGATCAAGAGCATGGTCAAGAACAATCCCAACGCGATCCTCTTCCGCTGGGGTGCCACAGAGGAGTGGAAGAACTGGCTCGACGCTCAGGAGAAGCTCCTCCGCGATCTGATGCGATAAGTCCGTCGCTCATGACACGACCCTCTTCCGCGAGCCCGCCAGCGATGGCGGGCTCGCGTTCTTTTACGGATCGAGCTACGCTTCGCTCTTCAGGTTCCACCCGGACAGACTTCCGTGACGTTTTCCTCCGCGGCCTCCAGCTGCGGCGCAGGAGGGAAGGGGGGCAGGAGATAATGATGGTTGCTTCCGCCACGTTCGTTCCCAATCCCCTCGACGCGACCAAGTTTGAGAATGTCGAGGCGCTCTTCCGCTCTCTCCTCTCGCGACCCGTTTCCAGTGCAGCCGACCTCGTCACATGGCTCGAGGACCGCAGCGAGCTCGCCGCCGCGTGCTCAGAGTCTGGGGCCCGCCTCTACATCGCGATGACCTGCAACACGGACGACAAGGCCGCGAGCCAGGCGTACCTGGCCTTCATCGAGCAGGTTGAGCCGCGCATGAAGCCCCTCTCCTTCGAGCTCGACAAGCGCCTCGTCGAGCTCGCCCAGCGTCACGGCCTCGACGAGCGTCGCTACGGCGTCCTGCTGCGCGGCGCCAAGGCCGACGTCGATCTCTTCCGCGAGGAGAACATCCCCCTCCAGACCGAGCTCGCCAAGCTCGGCCAGAAGTACGACGAGATCAACGGCGCGATGACCGTCCAGTTCGATGGTCAGGAGAAGACGCTCCCGCAGATGGCCCGCTATCAGGAGCTGACCGACCGCGCCGTGCGTGAGTCCGCGTGGCGGGCCGTGGCCGAGCGCCGCCTGCGCGATGTGGACGCGATCAACGCGATCTACGACGAGATGATCTCCCTGCGTCACAAGGTCGCCTCCAACTCCGGCTTCACCAGCTACGTTGGCTTTGCGTACAAGGAAAAGCACCGCTTCGACTACGGCGTCGACGCCTGCCGCCGCTTCCACGATGGCGTCGAGCAAGGCGTCGTTCCGCTCATGCGCGCCCTGGAGCGTGAGCGTGCCAGCCTCCTCAAGGTCGACGCGCTCCGCCCCTGGGACCTCTCCGTCGACGTCAAGGGCCGCGGCCCGCTGCGCCCCTTCGAGGGCGGTGCCGACATGGTCCGCAAGAGCCGCGTCGCCTTCGAGCGTCTCGACGGCCGCCTCGCGGGCATGTTCGCCAAGCTCGGAGACGGCTCCGAGCGCGTGACACAGGCCAGCGACATCGACCGCGTCCTCATGGACCTCGACAGCCGCAAGGGCAAGGCGCCCGGCGGCTATCAGTACATGCAGGACCGCTCCCGCCGCCCCTTCATCTTCATGAACGCCGCGGGCCTGCACAAGGACGTGGAGACGATGGTTCACGAGGCGGGCCACGCCTTCCACAGCATGCTCTGCGTCGATGAGCCGCAGGTCGAGTACCGCCACAGCCCCATCGAGTTCGCCGAGGTCGCGAGCATGTCGATGGAGCTCCTGACGATGCGTCACTGGGGCCCCTCCAAGGACGGCAAGCAGGGCTTCTACTCCGGCGAGGAGGACTTCCGCCGCGCCATGCGCATGCAGCTCAAGCGCAGCGTCCTGCTCCTCCCGTGGATCGCCACGATCGACGCCTTCCAGCACTTCGTCTACGGCTACCCGACGCACACCCGCGAGGAGCGTTCCACGTTCTGGCTCGGCCTTGACGAGCGCTTCGGCAGCGTCGTCTCGTGGGATGGCATCTCCCAGTACCGCCCCAACGGCTGGCAGCGTCAGCTCCACCTCTTCAGCCACCCCTTCTACTACATCGAGTACGGCATCGCCCAGCTCGGCGCTCTCCAGCTCTGGCTGCAGAGCATCGAGAAGGGCGAGTCCACCGCCGTGGAGAGCTACATCCGCGCCCTCTCCCTCGGCGGCAGCAAGCCCCTCCCCGAGCTCTTCGCCTCGGCCGGCCTGGTCTTTGACTTCGGCGCCGACACGGTCAAGCGACTCGCCGACCGCGTCCACGCCGAGCTCGCCAAGCTGCCCGAGTAACAAGCTGACGGCGCAGTCAGCCGCGCCGGGCGTTCCCGGCCACAATCCCTGGAGGCATCACGCCCGCCGCAGCCGCTCAACGCACGCCTGCGCGTCGCGGAAGACCTCCGGTGCCCACACGCGCCTCAGCTTCCACCCCTGCCCCTCAAGGATCGAGCAGCGGAACGCGTCCCAGCCGACGGGATCGCCGGATGCAGGCAGGTAGCGGGCCCCATCGCAAAGGACGCCGATGGCCTCCGAGGTGGCCGTACCAGCGGGAAGATGTGCGAGGTCAATCCGGAAGCCCTCGTTGCCGCAGTTGACGGCAGTGTCGCCATCGGGCGATGCGACGGCAAGATGCCGCGCCAGGGCCACCGCAATCGGGCTCGCGCGAGGACTCCCGTCGGCCACCATCGCGAGCGTGCTCGGCCTTGCCGGCGCATCAGAACCTGCCGCGAGATCATCCGCAAACTTGAGGTACGCAAACAGCAGCCAGCCGCCGCCGGGCGTGCTCCCCTCCGGCGCCTGCGGCAGCGCGGCGTACTCGGACCGCGGAATCGAAGTCAACAGGTGCACGGCCTCACGCGCACGCGTGACGAGCACGTTCAGCCGACGTCCGCCACCGGGCATCGCCAGCGGCCCGAACCTGCGGTAGAAGCAGCCCTTCGCGTCCGGCCCGTAGGTCGTGCTGATGATGATGTGGTCGCGCTCATCACCCTGGATGTTCTCCAGATTCTTGACGAAGAGCCCATCAAACGAGCCCGTGCCTCGCCGCTCGCGTGCCTCGGCGAGCAACTTCGCGAACTTCGGGTCCTGCTCCGCCGCCTCATCCAGCCGCTCGACGATCAGGTCTCGCTGGGCCACATTGAAGCAGCCGATGCCGATCGACGGCGCCTTGGGGCGTGCCAGCAGCTCCCTCACCAGCTCCACCGCGGCGTCCGCCTCCGCGGAGTTGGTGCGGTCCTGATAGACGCCTCCGACGTGACGCAGGCGGACCGCGGGTGTCGAGACGATGTTCCTGGGGTGGGCCGGAATGGCCTGCAGACGGCTGCCGTAGAAGTGCTCGTTGCTGAAGCCAATCAGGTCGGCGTTGCGGCTGCGGTAGTGCACGTCCAGATAGCTCTGCTGGATGTCAAGCGAGAGCGCGCCCGTCAGCAGGTCCTCAATCTCGCGCTGGCTGACCTCAAAGATGTCCTGGTCGGTCTCGATCTCCTCCTGCTCGGACTCCGCAAGGGCCGACTCAAAGAACCGCGTCGGGAGCAGCTGCTTCGGATCGCCGGCGATCACGAACCGCTTGGCTCGCGTCAGGATCGGCAGCGAATCCTCGAGTCGCAGCTGGCTCGCCTCATCGAAGATCACCACATCGAAGACCGCCTCGCGCGGGAAGACCTGCGCCACGGTCTCGGGGCTGGCCATCCAGACCGGACGCAGGTCCATGATCGGATCGCCACCCTCGATCCCGCGACCAAGCGCCATGACCTGCCGCAGCCGCATCGCGTTCTTGCCCTTGGTCATGAGACGCTGCTTCACCTGCGCGCCCAGGCTGCTCAGCCGATTGCCGGTTGAGGCCACCAGTCGCTCGCGCCAAACCTGATCCCAACGCAGCGAGACGGCGTCGACGACGAGCGGGAACTTGCTGCTCTGGAGCGTGCGCAGGCGGCTCATCTGCTCCGCCGCTCGCTTGGGGTCGAGCGTCCGGATCGCGGGCGCGGCGGCCAGACGCCGCGAGATCTCAGCGTGGAGCGAGGCTCGCTCGATGGCCGGCATCGCTTCCTCTTCGGAAAGGCCGCTCTCCAGAAGGGAGCCCAGCGTGCTCCGCCGCGATGGATCCGGCTCTCGATCCAGAAGGTCGCGCACCCGCACCACCTCGTCCAGCTGTGGGAGCCGATCCACCAGCGCCTGCATCGCGGGGAGTGCGGCGTGACCCTTCCGAGCCGACGCCGCCTGCTCAGCGAGCCACGCCGGAGCGAAGAGCCCCGCCTGCGCCAGCGAGAGCTCAAGCCGGGTGAGGGCCTGAGCCCGCAGCGCCGAGCGGTCAAGCCCATCGGCAAGCGAGCGGGCCTCGGACGATCCGGGTCCGGACCTCAGCGCCTCGCGCACCGGACCCTGCAGCATCTCAACGCTGGGTTCCTGGGACTGACTGAGCAGCGCGAGAACCGGCTCGTGAGCGCCGTGCTCGCGGATCAACGAACCAACGTCGATCTGCGCCGATGGCCGCGCCGTCCGGCCCGACAACATCGCGAGGGACTGCTCCACCACGACCGCGGCCCGGAGCCGCCCGAGGAACGTCGCCGCCCTCGACGCGTTCCCGGGAGAGAGCGAGAGGCCAAGGGATGCCAACACGCCCGACGCGGCGCTCTTGCGTGAGAACGCAAGGAACTGCCAGAACGACCCGGCGACGGCGAGGTATCGCTCCAGCGAGGCGATCTGATCGGTCAGGAGCGAGGCCGACGGGGAGCGCCCGGCGATCGAGGCGAGCAACTCCGCGTCGAGCGGGCCCGCACGCAGCGACTCCATCGCCAGCGCGACCGCCGCCAGGGACTGCTGCGCGTGGCGCACCTCGTCGGGGCGGGCCGCGGCCCATCGCCTGCGGGTTGGATCGTCGGACTCGGCCAGCGCCCGAGCCAGCATGCTCGCGATCGAGGCCCGGGCCGCCGCCTGCTGATCGAGCGAGGTGGTTGCGGAGAAGGGAGCGATCGACTCATGCCGCGTGGCATCGGCCTGCTCGCCAAGGCGAGGCAGCCCGGCGCACGTCGCCCTGATCTGCTCCATCGGGCGGTCCAGGAACTGCGCGAGGTTCAGCCCGATCGCACCCGCCCACGGATGGCCCCGCCACTCGACCGCCACCGCACGACGGAGTATCTCCCGCACCGGCCTCTCCGCGTCGGCGAGGTCCTGGAGGGGGGTGGCAGTCCCGAGCTGACGCGCCGCGTCTTCCTGCGGCGTCGGCTCGTGCCCGAGGCTGAGGTCGAGCCAGCGTCCCACAAGCTCGTGCAGTGATTGCCCGCCCTGCCCGGAAGCCTCGGGCCCATCCATCAGGGCCCGGTGGATCGCCGTGAGTTCGGCGTGGATCTGGATGAGCTCCGCGTCGATCTTCGCGAGCTTGTCGGTGGCTGTGGTGCGGGGCTTGGCAACCGGAGTGCCCTCAACCAGAGCCTCGAGCTGCTGGCGGATGCTCATGTAGAGATCACGCTGGTCCCGCTGCGGATCGTGGATCAGCGCACACATCCCGCCAAGCCCGACATGCTCCAGCCGGTTGAAGACAACGTCCAGCGCGGTCCGCTTATCACAGACAAACAGCACCCGCTCCCCCCGCGCGAGGTGATCAGAAATGATGTTGGTGATCGTCTGGCTCTTGCCCGTGCCCGGCGGTCCGTGCACGACCAGACCCGCCGAGGTTCGGGCAAGCTCCACCGCGCGGGCCTGGCACGGATCCACAGGGGCCACAAAGCGTTCGTTCGCAAAGTCGCGTCCGCCAGCGAGGAGCCGCGCCGGGGTACTTGTCTGACCAGAGCCCGGCTCCTCACCGGCCTCAACTTCGAGCGAGACACCTGCTCGCAGAAAGCTCTCGATGGGGCCTTTCGGAGGCTCTGCCGAAGCGTTCATCGCCTTCGTGTCGCTCAGCAGACCCTGGTTCGAAGCGGGAAAGAGGCCCAGCACCGCGCTCATCAGAATCGTTGGCTTCGCCGGGGCGTCATCAGCACGCGGGACCGAAGCGAGCTCGATGCTCTCGGGCGCAGCACCGCTGGCGAAGCCCTCCGGCATTGGCACCGCCAGCGTCGTCGTGACGTGCGTGACAAGGGCGCGGAGCTCCTTCCAAGGGTCCCGTCCTTCTTCATCCGAGTACAGGTTGTCCGGCCGCGGGCGACCCGTCTGCTGCTCAAGCCAAGCCAGGAGCGCCTCGTTGGGCATCACGCGATCAACCTCGCCCTCCTTGCAGGCAAGGTCGATGACCGGCGTCGCCCCCGCCCGTACCGTGACGGCCACGGGCACGAACGCCACCGGCGCCATCACCCGCCGCCCGACCGCGCCGACTCCGGCGGCCCCAGCCCCCGGCGGCAGCGAGAGGATCGGGAACCCCACGTTGAGCACATACACACCCGTGTCGTTCTCGTAGGTCCTCGCCTCATCGATGATCACACGGAGTTTGCCAAGCAGCGACTGCTGCTGCGCGTAGTCGCGCCGCTGCTTGGAGATCGCATCGTCTTTCCCCGAACTGTCAGCGGTGTCCTGGCCGTTCTCCGCAGCTGGACGCTTGCTTCGAGATCCGAACCGGCCCGACTCAGTTCCCGGCGGCGGCGCTACACGGGCCGTGATCGACGCCGTCGCCTCGCTGCTCAGCAGTCCGCTCAGCAGCACGCCGGGCTTCACGTCCGCCAGCGCCGTAAGGAGAGCCAGATCGATCCGCTGGCGGCTGTTGTGCGGGCGGCAGTTGATCGAAGGCCCTCCGGCGATCGACGCGTACAGCCGTTCCAGCATCCTGCTCAGGATCCGGTTCGATGCCGCGCGCGGGGCCGGGGCTGGCCCGCCCGGCCTTGAGGCATCCGTCTGACTCGGGTTGATGGGTGGTGGTGTGGTCATGGGGGATCTGGCTGAAGGGCCGCGGGAGTGTACCGAGGGGCGGCCAGTGTGTGCGCCCGCCGGAGCTCGAGGCCGATGCCGACCAGCGAGCCCGGTACGCTCCGCCATGGCCCAACACGATCCATCTCGCGCGGGACCACCTCCCACGGCACCCTCACCCGTGCCCCACATGGACCCCGCCCTCTTCGCGGACCTCACCACCCGCGTGGGAACTTGGATCCGCGCCTACCACGCGGGCATCGAGCAGCACGCGGTGCGGTCAAAGTCCATGCCCGGCGATGTGCTGGCGGCTCTGCCCCTCCATCCGCCGCGTCGAGGGCTTGGCGCTGATCCAAGCAATGCGAAGACCGAATGGAACGCAGTCTTTAATGATCTTGACCAGATCGTCTTGCCCGGCCTGACCCACTGGCAGTCGCCGAGCTTCTTTGCCTTCTTCCCCGCCAACACGAGCGAGCCGGCGATGCTGGGCGAGATGCTCGCCGCGGGCCTGGGCGTGCAGGGCATGCTCTGGCTCACCAGCCCCGCGTGCACCGAGCTTGAGATGCGCGTCATGGACTGGCTCGGAGAGGCCATCGGCCTGCCCGAATCGTTCCTCTTCCGGTCTGACGGCGAGGGCGGCGGCGTGATCCAGGGCACCGCCAGCGAGGCCGTGCTGGCGGCGATGGTGGCGGCCCGGCGGGCGGCGGTCCAGCGACACCGTTCCCGCCACGGCCCAGACGCGCCGCGCCCCGAGCTCGTCGCGTACACCTCCGGCCAGGCACACTCCTCGATCCTGAAAGCAGCGATGGTCGCGGGCATCGCCGACGGTCCCGAGGACCACGCCCACATCCGCCTGATCGACGTGGACTCACAGTGGCGGATGCGCCCCGATGCTCTGCTGGCCGCGATGCGAGAGGATCTCGCCGCGGGGCGTGTTCCCTTCTTCGTCGCCGTCACCCTCGGCACCACCGGCGTCACCGCCGTTGACCCCCTCGCGGAGGTGGCACACGCGATCCGGGACGCGACCTTCGCCGGGAGCGACGAGGGAACGCAAGTTCTCCGGAGCGTCTGGATCCACGTCGACGCGGCCCACAGCGGCGCGATGCTCGTCTGCCCCGAGCATCGATGGATGATCGAGGGCGTTGAGCATGCCGACTCCTTCTGCTTCAACCCGCACAAGTGGCTGCTCACCGGGTTTGACTGCGACGCATTCTGGGTGCGTGATCGCCGCCGCCTGATCGACGCGATGAGCGTGACGCCCGAGTATCTCAGGAACGAAGCAAGCCAGAGCGGCCAGGTCGTCGACTATCGAGACTGGCACGTCCCGCTCGGTCGACGCTTCCGTTCGCTCAAGCTCTGGCTCGTGATGCGCCACTATGGGCTCGAGGGCCTTCAGGCCTACATCAGGAAGCACCTCCAGCTCGCGATCTGGTTCGAAGAACAGGTCCGTGCCGACACCCGCTTCGAACTCCTGGCGCCGCGCACCACCAACCTCATCTGCTTCGGCCTCCGCCCACGCAGCGAAGCGGAAAGAGGCGAGGCGAATGTCCGCACGAGGCAACTCCTCGAACACATCAATGCTTCAGGAAAGGCCTACGTCTCCCACACGGTCCTTCCGTCCGTAGGGGGGCAGCCGGGCCGCTACGCCATCCGCGTCGCCATCGGTGCCACCCGCGTCGAGCAGCGGCACGTCACGGCCTTCTGGAATCTCGTTCTCGGGCTCGTCGACGACGCCGGGAGCGTGGTCGACGTGGTAGAGAGGGACTGATCGATTCGCCGCGGACAGACTCCGTCCGGACATGGCCGCGGCGCAACCATGGCCTGATCGCCGTACGATGCCCCGATGCTGCGTGGCATGTCGCTCGCCAACAAGTGCCTTCTCCTCTTTGGTGGCGCGATCGTGCTGATCGTCGTAGCGGCCCTCTCTCTGCCCTGGTGGCGCATGTCGCGCCTCGTGGACGAGGGTCAGTTCGAGGTGTCACAGGCGCTCGTCGGAGCCTGGATCCGCGCGGGTGAGGACCTCGCGGATCGCAACACCACCGACACCACAAACCCTCGACGCATCGGCGAAACGCTGCGCGAGGAGCGGGCAGGGATCGTCGCAACTCAGCTCTCCCTTGCCGACGCGACCGCCAGCGACGAGGCCTTCATCCGTGATTCTCTGGAGGCCTTCCGAGCCGACCTCGGCCTGGGCGAGTATCGCGAGGCTCGCTGGGTCGGCCTGACCCGCGTCTATCTGCTCGCGGTGCCGCAGCAGGTCGCAACGACCGTGGGCACACGCCTCGTCGGCACCGTCGTCTTCGAGCGCCGGAGTCCCGAGGCCGGCCAGCTCCTCGCGCTCAACACGCTCTTCCTCTTCTCCGCGGGCTCTGCCGTCCTCGTGCTCGCGCTGCTCGTCTTTTCGATCATCACGCGCCGGCTGGTGCTCGAGCCCGTCCGCGAGCTGCGCGACACGACCGAGCGCGTCCGCGAGGGCAATCTTGCCGTGCGCTCACAGATCGCAACCGGCGATGAGTTCGAGCAGCTCGCAGGCACGCTCAACCAGATGCTCTCGGACCTGCAAGGCGGCCAGGATCGCCTCAGGTCCATCAACTCCGCGCTCGATCTCAAGCTCCACGAGCTCGCCGAGTCCAACACGCTTCTCTACCAGGCCGCGAAGGTCAAGGGCGAGTTTCTCGCGAACGTCAGCCATGAGCTCCGCACGCCGCTCAACTCGATCATCGGCTTCGCCGACCTCCTGATGGACCAAGCCAAGGCCGAGAGCGAGAAGCCCGACCCGCCACCGAGCGTCGCGAAACGCCTCCGCTATCTCTCCAACATCATCAACGCTGGCCAGGGCCTCCTTGCCCTCATCAACTCCATCCTCGAGATGGCCCGCATCGAGGCTGGCAAGGTCGATGTCAAGGTCGAGCGCATGAACCTCCACGACGCCTGTGAGGGCCTGCTCGGCCTACTCCAGCCCCTCGCCGACAAACGCGGCGTCGTCCTCACGCTCGATGTTGCCGAAGATGTTCCCGGCGTGATGACCGACGTGAAGCGCTTCCAGCAGATCGTCTTCAACTTCCTCGCCAACGCCGTGAAGTTCGTCGAGCCCGAATCACGCACGGGCCGCGTGCCACAGGTCACGCTCCGCGCCGAGCGATTGGTCACGAGCGCCACCGCCGCCGAGGAGCGCGTCCGCGTCAGCGTCATTGACAACGGCCCCGGCATCCCGCGCGAGGATCAGCAACGCATCTTCGAGAAGTTCTACCAGCGAGACGCCGGCCACACGAAGGAGCACACCGGCACGGGTCTGGGCCTCGCGATCTCAAAGGAACTCGCCCAGATCCTGCAGTGCGAGATCCAGCTCGTCAGCGAGCCCGGTGGCGGCTCCATGTTCTCGCTCATCATGCCCCTCGAGCTCCACCCCCAGCCCGCGGCGGAGGCCGCGCTCGAAGCCAAGTTCAGGAGCGCGCTCGTCGCGGGACGCGATTTCGAGTAGCGCCGCGCGTCCCAGGCGGCGGATCACGCGCCGGCGACCGGCACCAGTCCAGCACGCGGACGAGCCATTACAGGCTGCGTGTACGCCACCGAGAAGCCCATCCGCCGCACGTTCCGCTCCGTCGGGATCCCTGGCTTGGAGCCGATCGTCGCCACCTTGGCCCCGCGATCGGCCGCGGCGTTCATCCTCCACGCGATCATCGCCTGCTGCAGGCCACGCCTCCGATACTCCGGTAGCACCGAGAGGCCAAAGAGCGCACAGATCTCCGAGTGAACCTCCAGCGAGCCCGCACCCGCCGCGCGCCCGTCCGACAGCCTCGCGACGATGCAGATCGTCCGTGGATGCCTCGCGCACGTGATCGAGAGCTCCACAAACTGGGCCGCGGGCGACTCCCCCGGAGGCATGAACCCGCCCACGGCCGTCAGCGCGAACTCACGCACACGCTCGTCGTTGTCACAGTCCACGACCTCGATCGTGAGGTCCTCCGGTGGCGTGCAAGGAGGCACGTACCGGCGCGTCGCATCGATCTCGCTGTACAGCACACTCTCGTACCCCCGCGTCACGAATCCCATCTTCATGAGCGCGTCATGAAACGACTGATCCGCATACGGGCAGACCTCGATCCGCGGCTCGATCCCCGCCGCCTCGTACCACGCCACGACCTCCGCGATCTCCGCCGGATCCACCGGGCCCGCCATCCCCGCGCCGTAGATGGCGTTGATCCACGTGCCCGGCGTGCCCATCGCGGCAGTCCCGCCCGCGCACGGGCGCCAACTGTCGGCCACCTCGCTGGTGCCCAGGGCGATGCGGGCCTGCTCCAGCCGCGCCACCTTCAGAAGATCGATCGGATCACGGGGAAGCTCACGGACAACGTTGGAAGGAGTCTTGCTCAGGGGTAGAGATCCATGCGCGGCGTCGGCTCGGCGCCGCTGGCGACAGTGGGGGAGTGACCCAAGGGGGACCGGATTTCAATCCGGCTCCCGACCGGTGTATCCTTGCTCCTTGCCTCGCGCCTTGCAAGGGCCGGGGGCAGAGAAGCGCCGTCATAGGAGTCTTGCGCGATGGGCCATGCCAAGTCGAACGATCCCAACGTCTTTCTGCTCCCCGATCTTGGCGAGGGCCTCGCGGAGGCCGAGCTGATCAAGTGGCGAGTCTCCGTCGGTCAGGTCGTCACCGAACTCGAAGTCCTCGCCGAGATGGAGACCGACAAGGCCCTCGTAGAGGTCACCAGCCCCCGCAGCGGCACCATCGCTGAGCTCCACGGTGAGCCCGGCCAGGTCATCAAGGTCGGCACGCCGCTGGTGGTCTACGGAGGCGGAGCCGCCGCCAAGAAGCCCGCCGCAACCTCCGAACCCAAGCCCGAGCCCAAGGCCGACGCAAAGCCCGAGCCCAAGGCCAGCCGCTCCGCAGAGAACGGCCAGAAGCCCGCCCAGGGCAACCTGATGGACCACGTCCCCGAGCCCACCGAACGCACCGAAGACGCCGGCACCGTCGTCGGCGACATGAGCGGCAATCTGGCCGGGATGTCCGCCGCGCCGGGCAAGGCCCTCGCGACCCCCGCCGTCCGCCGCCTCGCGAAGGACCTCGGCATCGACATCGATTCCGTCAGCGGTAGCGGCATCGGCGGCCGAGTCCTCGAGAAGGACGTCCGCGCTGCTGGCTCGCCCGCGCCGCGAAGCGCCCCGGCACCAGTCGCCGCCGCCCCGCGTGCGGCCTCTGCGCCCGCTCCGAGCCCCGCCCCGCGTCCGCAGGCCCCCGCGCCCGCACCACGCGTCGCGATCCCCGAAGGCGAAGACTCCATCCGCATCCCCTTCCGTGGCGTGCGCCGCACCATCGCCAACCGCCTGCGCGAGAGCATGAACCAGGCCGTCCACTTCACCGTGATGGACGAGGCCGACGTCTCCGCACTCGACCACCTCCGGAAGCGCCTCGCCGGCGCCAGCGGCGAGAAGGTCTCCTTCCTCCCCTTCGTCTGCTCCGCGATGTGCCGCGTCCTTGGTGACTCCCGCTTCCGCGCCCTGAACGCCACCGTTGACGAGAAGCCCAACGACGCCGCCTACGAAGCCTCCATCATCCAGCACCGCAGCGTGCACCTTGGCATCGCCACCGACACCGACAGCGGCCTCATGGTCCCCGTCATCAAGGACGCCGACCGCCTGGGCGTCCTCGAGATCGGCCGCGCCATCAACGCCATCGCCGAAGGCGCCCGCAGCCGCAGCATCGGTCGCGATCAGCTCAGCGGCTCAACCTTCACCATCAGCAACGTCGGCAGCCACGCCGGCCGCTTCGCAACCCCGGTCATCAACTACCCCGAGGCCGGCATCATCGCCGTCGGCCGCGCTCGCGAGGGCATGGTCGTCCACAAGGGCACCTTCCGCGTCGGCCTCCTCCTCCCCCTCAGCCTCGCCTGCGACCACCGAGTTGTCGACGGCGCCGCCGCGGCCCTCGCCCTCGCCGAAGTCATCAGCCTACTGCAGAACCCCGAACAGTTGCTCACCCCCGCACGAGGCTAATCCCAAGCACAACTCCGGTGTAAGACACAGGCACCACCAGTCCGCCGCAAAGCGGCGCGACTGGTGGTGCAGCACGCGCAAACTCAAAAATCTGACAACTCCATACCGCCCCCGTGCGCAAAATCGCGGACCAAGTTCCTTTTCACTGGACCTCCCGCCAGCACACGCCACACTTGCTGCATGAGCGTCACGAGGCCGATCCCAAGAGCCCAGGTCCCCGTGAGTCGCTCCACCAAGGAGGCCCACCCATGAAACTCACCACATTCGGAGCCGCAGGCGAAGTCACCGGGTCGTGCTATTTCGTCGAGACCAACGCCGCCAGCGTTCTCGTTGATTTCGGCCTGCACCAGGGCACGCACGAAGAGCGTGGCCGCAACCTGCGCCTTCCACCCATCAACTTTGCGTCCCTCGATGCCGTCGTCCTCACCCACGCGCATCTCGACCACTCCGGTCGCCTCCCTCTCCTGGCGAAGACGGGCTTCCGAGGCAAGATCTACTGCACGCCTCCCACCCGCGACTTCTGCGACATCCTCCTGCGCGACTCCGCTCGCCTGCAGGAGTCCGACGCCGAACGCCAGACCTTCCGCAACGCCCGCCGCGGCGGGCCGCCCGTCCATCCCCTCTACACCGAGGCCGAGATCGACGCGATCATGCCGCGCTTCCAGCCCCGTCCCTACGGCGAGTCCTTCGAAGTCGCGCCCGGCATCCGAGTCCGCTTCTCCGACGCGGGCCACATGCTCGGCTCGGCCTCGATCGACATGCGCCTCGAGGATCGTGCCGCGGATGGGTCCGCGCAGGTTCGCACCATCATCTTCAGTGGCGACATCGGCCCCACCGGGATCCCGCTCCTGCGTGATCCCGAGCCCCCCATCCCCGAGCCGGGCCGCGAGGTCGATGTCGTCGTGATGGAGTCCACCTACGGCGACCGCGACCACCGCTCGCTCACCGACACGATGGAAGAGACCGCCGGCGTTGTCCGCGAGGCAGTCTGGGCGCGCGAGAAGATGCTCGTCCCCTCCTTCGCCGTCGGCCGTGCGCAGCTGATGGTCCACGTGCTCGCCACGCTCGTGCGCGATGGTCGCACGCCAAAGTTCCCCGTCTACCTCGACAGCCCGATGGCCATCGCCGCAACCCAGCTCTACCGCAAGTACCTCACCCAGCTCGATGAGATCGCCCAGAGCAAGCATGGCGGCCTCTCCCTCGATCTCGCCGATCTGCGTCTCTCCGAGTCCGCGGAAGACTCTCAGCGCCTCAACAAGGTCGAGGGTGCCGCCGTCATCATCGCCGGCTCTGGCATGTGCAGCGGCGGCCGCATCCTGCACCACTTCAAGCACAACATCTGGAAGCGCGATGTGCAGATCCTGATCACCGGCTATCAGGGCCACGGCACGCTCGGACGCCAGCTCGTCGAAGGTGCCAAGTTCATCAAGCTCTTCGGAGAGCGCATCGCGGTCCGGGCCAAGGTCCACACCCTCGGCGGCCTCTCGGCCCACGCGGGCAAGTCCGGGCTCATCGAGTGGGCCGCGAACTACCGCCCCCGCGAGAAGGGCCGCCCCGCCCCGCGCTTCGTCCTCACGCACGGCGAGCGCACACCGCGCCACGCGCTCAGAGTCACGCTGCGCCAGGGCCTCGCCTTTGAGTCCGAGTGTCCAGAGTGGGGCTGGTCAACCAACCTCCTCAATGGCAGATCAACACCAGGCAACGCCCCGGCCCACAGCGGCACCACCGGAGGCGAAGGCCGCTCGGAGCCCGGCGAATGAGCATCGGCCCGCGAAGGATCCTTCTCGTCTTCGCCGCCGCGGCCACCCTCGCCGCGGTCGCGAGCCTCACCGGTTGTTCAGCCGCGCCGCGCGTGGGGGATGTGAGCCCTCGCCAGGGCGACGAGATGGTCGTCGCAGGCCAGTACTTCCACACCGGCGTCCCCGTGGTCCTCTGGACAGATCCCGGCGGTTACGACGCGTACCGCGTTGAAAAACGCTTCGCCCCCTGGGAAGCAAGCGACTGGAAGAGCAGCGCCGCCGGGCTCGACTCCCCAAACCGCTACGGACTCCGCGCCGGCCTCAGCGAGGCTCAGCGCGAGCAGGTCCGTGGTGGTGGCTGGCCCCTCGCGCTCCTGCAGGAGCATGTTGATCAGTTCGTGATCCACTACGACGTCTGCGGCACCAGCCGCACCTGCTTCCGAGTCCTCCACGACCAGCGCGGCCTCTCCGTCCACTTCATGCTCGATCTCGACGGGACGATCTACCAGACGCTCGATGTCAAGGAGCGCGCCTGGCACGCGTCGATCGCGAACGACCGCTCCGTCGGCATCGAGATCGCCCATATCGGCGCGTACCCACCCGGCAAGCCATCGCCCCTCGACACGTGGTACACAACCGACCAAGGCGATGACGCTCGACCACGCGTCGTGCTTCCGGCCCGCCTCGGAGATGGCGGCATCCGCACCCCCAACTTCGTCGGCTACGCCTCAAGGCCCGGACGCATCAGCGGCGAGATCAACGGCACCACCTACGAGATGACGGATCTCACGGATGAGCAGTACCACGCCCTCGCCCACCTCACCGCCGCCCTCAACGCCGCACTCCCGCGACTCGCGATCGAGGCCCCGCGCGATCCCGAAGGTCAGGTCCTCACCCGCACGCTAAAGCCAGACGAACTCGCCTCATTCTCCGGCCTCGTCGGTCACTTCCACATCACGGAGAACAAGGTCGATCCGGGCCCGGCCTTCGACTGGGACCGCGTGATTAATCAGGCCCGCGAGATCAGGGCCGATCCACCCCGCGCGGGGGTGTCCCGAGAGTGATCGAGCGCCCCGAGCCCAGGCTCCGGCGCTCCGCCTCAAGCACGCGCGTCACATCGAGTGCTTCACGGATCGTCGCCCGCGCGGGCGCGATGCCACGGATCGCATCGATGAAGTGCCTCACCTCGCCGTCATACCCCGTGATCGGCGCGAGCCTGACCTCGCGCGTCGAAGGCCCCCGATGCACCAGCAGTCGAGGCTTCGGAACAAGCTCGCACTCAAGCGTGGCATGCTCAAAGCACGCCAGATAGCGGCACCGAAACCCGGCCCCCGGCTGCAGGTCCCAAGCCCCCTCCGCCGCGACATGCTCGACGCCGCGCGCAGATCCCGAATCACGAAACGCGTACGTCGTCGTGAGGTGCTCGGCCGTCCCGCCCGACGAGACTCGCGTCGGAACACCCAGCGTCCAGCACAAGAAGTCAACGTCGTGGATGTGCAGGTCCGCCAGCGCGCCGCCGCTACGGGAGACATCGCGGTAGAAGGCCGCGGACCACGCCGGCCCGCTGCCGATGCGCGTCAGCGTCAGCGACCGAAGCTTCCCATACGTCTGTTCACGGATCGCGTCCGCGAGCGTGTCCCAACCCGGCCAGAAACGCATGCACATCGCGGGCATGACGATCGGTGCGCGCTCGCCGCGCGTTGCCGCACGCGCCTCGCTTCGCCCGATCTCGCGGTCCAGCCTCGCGACCTCGGTCGATCGAAGCGCGACCGGCTTCTCCACCAGCACGTGCTTGCCGGCACGGATTGCCGCGATTGCAAGTTCCACATGCGTGTCCGTGTGCGTGCAGATGCTTACCGCGTCGATCTCGGGAGAAGCAATCAAGTCCCGCGCGTGCTCAAAGCCGCGCACCGTTGCAGGGTCAAAGAGCCGCTGCCTCCCACCCGGACCGATGTTCCCCTGCACCTTGATCTGTCCCGCGCGACGCTTTGGATCGGGATCGCACACCGCAGCAAGGCGGCACGGAAACCCCGCCGCCGCCGCCGATGCGTACGCACGAACGTGCGTCGTGCCCATGAAGCCAAGCCCAATCACGCCAACTGCAATCGGCCGCGCGCTGCTGGACGATGCGCCGCCACTCTTCTTCTTCGACACTCGCTTAGCCACGACGCTGCTCCTGCTGCTGTACTGCCCCAGGTCCGATCGCTTCGATCAGTCGCCGCGCCGCGATCACATCGAGTACGCGCTGTGTCCCCGCTTCACGCTCGATCACAAGCCGCGCTACCGGGCAGCGCTCTTGAACCATCGCAAAGAACTCCCGCCACGCAACCGAGCCGGTCCCCACGACCACTTCTTCGCCCCACGTCCCCGCAACCGTGCACGGCTTCGCATCCTTCACATGAATCTGCCGCACACGCGGCGCGAGCATCGCAAGGGCCGCAACCGGATCACCCATCCCGTAGAGGATCATGTTCGCCGGATCAAAGTTGACACCCACATGACACCCACGCTCCGCCAGCTCATCCAGCACCGTCACCAGCGTGGCCGCGTCCTCCTGGCCCGTCTCGAGCGAGAGCCCCACAGCATGCGCGGCAAAGATCTCGCCGATGGCGCACAGCCGATCAAGCATGATCGCGCGAACGGGATCGCCCCGCTTGCCCCCCTCGCCCGCGTCATGCGGCAGGAATCCAGCATGAAACGTCACCAGCGCCAGCCCCATCCGCTGCGCAAGGCCCGCAACCGTCCGCGCCGCCACGCGGTTCGCATCCCAGTTCGCATCGAGCCGAACGCCGCCGGTGGCGCGGATCGTCTCCAGCGTGGAATAGTCCTCGCCGATCGTGCCCATCATCCCCGAGACGATTTCGACCCCCGCATCGCGAAGCGCCCCGACCGTCTCGCCCTCATTCCAGCCGCCGCTGCAAAGAGGATCCAGCGCAAGCTGCACCGCGCCGATGCCGCAGCGGCGGACCTTCTCGGCCAGATCTCTGGGATCGGTCGGCTGGAGAGACCACGAGCAGACGGCAACCTGTTCCATGGCCGGGAAGATAGCCAGAATCTCGGACTCGCGCCGTGCCCCTTGATCCTGATAGCATCTCCAGTCATCACGGTCGGCATCGCCGCCCATCGCATAGGCAGCAAGGAGCCCTGATCATGTCAAAGCGCGTCGCCGTTGTACTCTCTGGTTCGGGCCGCGCCGATGGGAGCGAGATCCACGAGTCTGTGAGCATCCTGATCCATCTGGCTCGGCTCGGTGTCGCCTACCAGTGCTTCGCGCCGGACGCCCCGCAGGCCGAAGTCGTGAACCACGCTACCGGCAAGAGCGTCAGCGGCCAGACCCGCAACATGATGGTCGAGGCCGCCCGCATTGCCCGCGGCGACATCAAGCCGCTGGCCACGCTCAACCCCATCGAGTTCGGCGGCCTGGCCTTCCCCGGCGGCTTCGGTGCTGCCAAGAACCTCTGCGACTTCGCCACCAAGGGCTCGGACTGCACCGTGCAGCCCGATGTCGAGCGCGTCATCAAGGCCTTCCATACCGCCAAGAAGCCCATCGCCCTCTGCTGCATCGCGCCCGTCCTCGCGGCTCGCGTCCTCGGCACCCGCTCGGGAGGACCCGGCTGCAAGGTGACCATCGGGACCGATGCCGCGACCGCCGAAGCCATCGCAACGATGGGCTCCTCGAACATCGCCAAGGGCGTGACCGAGGCATTCCTAGACGAGACCAACAAGGTCGTGACGACCCCCGCGTACATGGACGGGGCCGCAACCCCATGGCAGGTCTACGAGGGGATCGGCCGGATGGTTGAGGCCTTCGAAAAGCTGGTGAAGTAGCGCCGGACCGGAGCCGACACCCGTTGTGGCGGCTTCTGCGCAGTGGAGCCTCGTGTCCTCTATGCTCAGGGCCTCATGCTCGTAGCCGAAAGCCGACCACGCACGCTCAGCTGGCTCCACTCCGGTCCCCTCCTTTTCGGAGACTGGGGAACGAGTCGCCTCTACGTTCTGGGCCTTGCCTTCTACTTCACGGGGCACGCATCGATCTACTACCTCGGCGTGATGTCGCTGATCATGGCGGCGGTCGCGTGGGGCTACACGATCGTCTGCCGCTGTTTCCCCGATGGTGGTGGCGTCTACTCCGCGGCGCGACGCGTCAGCCCGCTCCTTGCGGTGATCGCCGCGACGCTCCTCATCTGCGACTTCATCGTGACGGCCGCGCTCTCGGCGGTGGAAGCCTTCCACTATCTTGGCGTTGAGAGCAAGGCCGTGATCGTCTCGGCGTCCATCGGGACGATCTTCGTGCTGGGCGTGGTGAACTGGCTCGGGGCGCGCTCTGCGGGCCGGCTGGCGCTGGTGATCGCGGTCGCGGCGATCCTGATGTCCGCGTTCATCGGCATCATGTGCATCCCGCTGCTGCCCGAGGGGCTGCGCACGGCCAAACCGACGGTTGACGGGGTCGAGAGCGCCTGGAAGATGTGGGAGAGTCTGGTTCGCATCGTGCTTGCGCTCGCGGGTGTCGAGGCCGTCGCAAGCATGACGGGCCTCATGAAGCAGCCCGTCGAGCGGACGGCCAAGCGGACGATCTGGCCGGTGCTCTTTGAGGTGATCCTGCTGAACATGATCTTCGGTATCGCGATCAACGCGCTGCCGGGGCGGATCGAGACGACCACGCCCGACTTCGTTCGGTTCCAGGAGCGGATGGGTCTGACGGACGGGCTCCAGCCGCGGGCGGATGCAACGCCCGAGCAGCTCGCGGCGTTCGAGGCGATTCAGGACCAGACTCCGGAGGTGCTCGAGTACCGCCAGACGGCAGTCAAGGTTCTGGCGGACCACGCGGCGACGAGGATCTTCGGAGAGTCCGCGGGCGACGCAATCGCGATGGTGTCGGGGGTGGTCTTCGGACTGCTTCTGCTGAGCGCGGTGAACACGGCGATCATGGCGATGGTCTCGGTCTTCTATGCGCTGGGCAAGGACAGGGAGTTGCCGCAGGGCCTGACAAAGCTGAACTATTCTGGCGTGCCATGGGTGGGGCTTGTGCTGAGCTGCTTGTTCCCGGCGCTGGTGCTGGTCTTCGTGCACGACGACAAGGCGCTGAGCGAGCTGTACGCGATCGGGGTGGTGGGGGCCATCGCGATCAACATGCTCTGCTGCTGGCACAGCAAGGAGCTGCCCATCGGCCCCTGGGAGCGGCGCGGGCTGCTTGCGATCGGGATTCTGATGACGGCCATCGGGCTGACGATCGTCTATGCCAAGCCGCACGCGGCGTACTTCGCGGGCTCGATCATCGTGGGCGTGCTGATTGCGCGGTTCTTCGTCCGTCGAGCCGCGGCGGCGAGCACCACGCGTGAACCTCTGCCCACGCCCGCCGCGGGATGGCTGCAGGAAATCAAGGACGCGTCGCGCCAGTTGCCGGCGTCCAAGGCGCGCATCATGCTCGCGGCACGCGGCCGTGACAATGCCGAGTTCGCGGTTGATCTTGCCAGACGCCGCCAGGCCGCGCTCTTTACGATCTATGTGCGCACGCTGCGCATGCTCGACGTCCAGCCGGGACAGATCCCGCGGCTCGAGGACGACCCCGCGGCCCAGGAGGCGCTGGGTACGGTCGCGTCGATTGCGCGCCGGGCGGGCGTGCCCTTCTTCCCGATCTACGTGACGGCCACCGACATTGCCGACGAGATCCTGGACTACACAGTGACGTTCGGGTGCGACACGCTGATCATGGGCAAGAGCCGGCGCACGCTCTTCTCGCGCCGCATCGCGGGCGATGTGCTCGCACGCGTGCAGGACGCGCTGCCCGAGGGCATCTCGCTGGTCACGCGATCCGTTTCGGGCCAGGGGCCCGTGCCGAACTCCGAGGGGACGGAGCCAGAGTCCGACTCCGAACAGGGGCATTCGCCAAGCTGAATCGGAAGGTGCCGCGATGTTACAGCTCGGCGAAACACGTCACGGAGTCCCATGTCGGTGCCGTGATGGAAGTGGGCCTCTCGGATACGCTCCTAAACGAGGCGAGGGATCGCCTGAATCAACGGCGGAGCCGCAGCGATGACGCAGAAGCGAACGGGCACTTGGCACACAGAAGTTTCGAGCGGCGCGGGCGAGGCTCCAACGCGCAGTGACGCGCATGCGGGTGCTTCCGATCGACCTGTCGGTCATGACCTCCTCGAGGGCCTGACGGATCCGCAGCGGTCGGCGGTCGTGCACACGGAGGGGCCGGTGCTGATCCTCGCGGCGGCGGGGTCGGGTAAGACGCGCGTCATCACGCGGCGCATCGCGTACCTCATCTCGATGGGCGTGCCGGCGTGGTCGATCCTCGCGCTGACGTTCACGAACAAGGCGGCGGGGGAGATGCGCGAGCGTGTGGCGACGATTCTGGGCGGGCATGAGAGCCGCGCGGGGCGGGGGCTGACGGTGACGACGTTCCATGCGCTGTGCGCGAGGCTGCTGCGCAAGCACGCGGCGAGCGCGGGGCTCAAGGAAAACTTCACGATCTACGACACGAGCGATCAGTCGAGCCTGTGCAAGAAGGTGATCGAGTCGCTGCAGCTCTCGACGAGCAACTTCCCGGTGCGGAGCGTCTTGAGCGCGATCTCGACGGCGAAGAACCAGCTGCTGGATGCCGAAGCGTTCGCGGCCCAGGCGCACGACTTCTCCTCGAAGATGGTGGCGAAGGTCTATAGCGGGTACACGAAGGCGCTGCGAGGGGCCAACGCGGTGGACTTTGATGATCTGCTGCTGCTGACGGCCCGCGCGCTGCGTGATGATGCGCAGGTGCGGCAGGCGTGCCAGGATCGCTGGCAGTACACGATGGTGGATGAATATCAGGACACGAACCATGCGCAGTTCCTGATCGCTTCGCTGATCGCGGGCGGCGGGGGTCAGTGTGGCGGCGCAGGCGTGTCGCGAGTGCCGAACTTCTGCGTGGTGGGGGATCCGGACCAGTCGATCTACGGCTGGCGCGGGGCGGACATCGCGAACATCCTGGAGTTTGAGGAGCACTACGCGGGATGCCGCGTGATCACGCTGGGGGAGAACTTCCGTTCGACGGCGCCGATCCTGGCGGTCGCGGACACGCTGATCCGCAACAACAAGCTGAGGAAGCACAAGGACCTCTTCACGAAGCGCTCCGGGGGCGAGCCTGTGGAGGCGGCGCTCTGCCGCGATGAGCGGCATGAGGCTGAGTTGGTGGTGGACTGGCTGAAGCGGCTGCATGTTGGCGGGCCGAACACGAAGCCTGCGGGCGGCGGGCCAGCCGCGGAGCCGGTGGCGTGGAAGGACATGGCGATCTTCTATCGCACGAACGCGCTGTCGCGCGTGGTGGAGGATGCGTGCCGCGGGGCGGGGATTCCGTACACGATTGCGCGGGGGACGGCGTTCTTTGAGCGTGAGGAAGTGCGCAACGCGCTGGGGTACCTGCGTGTGGTGGCGAATCCGGCGGATGGCGTCTCGCTCTCGCGGATCATCAACACGCCGACGCGCGGCATCGGCGACTCGACGGTCGAGAAGATCGAGGCCTTCGCGGAGCGCGAGGGGATGCCGATGCTGGAGGCGGTGCGCGAGTGCGTGCGCGATCCGGAGCTCTCGGGGCGCTCGCGTAATGGCTGCATCAAGTTCATCGAACTGGTGGATGGCTGGACCGGTGGCGGCACGTTCATGGGGGAGGCGATCTCGGGGTCGCTGGCGGACCTTGTGGACCGCGTCGTGCGTGAGTCGGGGCTTCGGGACATGTACGTCAAGCAGGCCGCGACGAGCAAGAACGAGGCCGATGAGCAGCGCATCGATAACCTTGATGAGCTCGTGAGTTCCGCGCGGCAGTTCGAACTCGAGTATGACCCGGCGAGCGACGCGGCGAACGAGGCGCCGGAGGCGGGCGCGGATCCGCTGGGCGAGCTTGTGAAGACGCCGCCGCTGCTGGCGATGCTGCGGGCGTACCTCGAGAGCGTGACGCTGGTGGCGGACGCGGACGCGGTGGACCCGTCGCAGGGGAGCGTGACGCTGATGACGCTGCACGCGGCGAAGGGGCTGGAGTTCCATGGCGTTGCGATGATCGGGATGGAGGAGGGAATGCTGCCGCACATGCGGGCGATCTCGAGCTATCAGGGGGGCGAGCGCGAGATGGAGGAGGAGCGGCGGCTGTGCTTTGTGGGCGTGACGCGCGCGATGAGGCGGCTGCTCATGACGGCGGCGAAGTACCGCACGGTGCGAGGCATGATCGACCGGACGATCCCGAGCCGCTTCCTGAGCGAGATGCCCAAGGAGCACATGATTATCAGCGATCAGTCGGACGCGTACGCGGACCTGGCTGGGAGCGAGTGGGACGCCGAAGAAGCAAACGACGGGAATGCCGAGCAGACGTCGCCGAAGGTGCCCGCACGCGCGGCCACGCGCCCTGCCACGATGAACGTGCCGTTCCCGGTGGGGAGCAGCGTGCGACATCCGCAGTTTGGTGTTGGCGTGGTGCGGTCGGTGACGCCGGGCGTTGGAGCGCGCGTTGAGGTGGAGTTCAAGGGTGTGGGGCGCAAGACGCTGGTGCTGGAGTATGCGCGGCTGACGAAGATGTAGGGGAGCGAGGCAGCCATCGAGCGAGGCAGCGATGAGCGAGGCAGCGAGGCAGGGGGAGCCGCGGCACGACTCGGACCTCGTGCAAGTTGTTACGGGCTTTCACGCTCAATCGGAGGCTTTGCGAAGGCTCTGATTGAGCGCGATACGTGTTTGATGGAAAGAAGGCATCGAGGCATCGAGTCTTTGGATCACTCGGCGATGGCGCTGAGGACTTCTTCGATTGTGGTTTTGCCTTCGCGGATCTTTGTCAGGCCGTCCTCGATGAGGGTGGCGATGTTGCCTTCCTTGCGGGCGGCGGCGGCGAGGGCGGGGGCGCTGGCTCGCTCGATCACGAGGTGGCGGCAGGCCTCCGAGAGGTGCAGCAGTTCGTAGACGCCCAGGCGACCGCGGTAGCCTGTGTTGCGGCATTCGCGGCAGCCGGTGCCTCGGCGGAGGATCTGGCCGGGTTCGAGGTTGAGGTCCTTGGGGATGTCGTCGGGCGCGGGCGTGTAGTCGGCGGCGCAGGACTTGCAAATCCGGCGCACGAGGCGCTGGGCCATCACGCCCTCGAGCGTTGAGGCGACGAGGAAGGGTTCGACGCCCATGTCGAGGAGGCGCGTGACGCTGCCGGGGGCGTCGTTGGTGTGGAGCGTTGAGAGGACGAGGTGGCCCGTGAGCGAGGCCTGCACGGCCGTCTCGGCGGTCTCCTTGTCGCGGATCTCGCCGATCATCACGACGTCGGGATCATGGCGCAGGATGGAACGCAGGCCGGCGGCGAAGTCGAGTCCGACCTTGTGATTCACCTGGATCTGGTTGACGCCCTTGACGTGGTACTCGACGGGATCCTCGACGGTGATGACCTTGATCTCGTCGGAGACGATCTGGTTCAGCGATGCGTAGAGCGTTGTGGACTTACCCGAGCCTGTGGGGCCGGTGACGAGCAGGATGCCGTGCGGGCGGGCGATGAGTTTTTCCCAGGTGCCGCGGATGCCGATGGGCATGCCGAGGTCGGTGAGTGGAAGGAGCACGGCGGTCTTGCTGAGGACGCGGAGGACGACGCCCTCGCCGAAGAGCATCGGGATGATCGAGAGGCGGAGGTCGAACTCCTGCACCGGGCCGCCGTTGGCGGGGCGATGGCGGAAGGCGATGCGGCCGTCCTGCGGCCGGCGCTTCTCGGCGATGTTGAGCGAGGCCATGATCTTGAGGCGCGAGACGATGGCGCCGGCGAAGCGGTGGATGGTGGGGGGGATGTTGGCGCGCTGCATCACGCCGTCGATGCGGTAGCGCACGGCAAGCTCGTGCTCGTAGGGCTCGATGTGAACGTCGGTGGCGCGCTGGTCAACGGCCTCCGCGAGGAGGTCGCTGACGAGGCGGATGACGGAGGCTTCCTGGGCCTGGTCGGCGTCGTCGTCCTTGGGCTTGACCTCAACGGTGCCGGCGCGGTCGAGGCCGGCCATGGCGTCCAATGTGTCGGAGCCGACGCCGTAGTTGGCGCGGATGAACTTGGCGAGGTCGTCGTCGTCGGCCAGCACGAGCTCGATGGTGCAGCCGGTGAGGAGGCGGAGCTCGTCGAGGACGCTGAGCTCGTAGGGGTCGCTTGTGGCGATCTTGAGCGTGCCGTTCTCCTTGGCGATGGGGACGCAGCGCTGCTTGAAGATGAGCTTTGCGGGGAGGGCCGAAAGGACGGCGGGCTCGACAACGATGGTGCTGAGGTCCACGACGGGCATGTGGAACTGATCACCGACGGCGGCGAGGACCTGGTCGCGGCTGGCGAGCCCGAGACGGATGAGGACTCGGTCCAATCGCTCGCCGCTGACGCGCTGCTCCGCCACGGCCCGGTCGAGGTGGGCCTTGGTCAGAACGCCGCGCTGGAGGAGGAGGGAGCCGATGGCCATGTGAACTCATTGTATGAGAGATCGAGGAAAGCGAAAGGGGCGATAACGCGGGGATGTGAAGCGGAGAGGACGAGGGAGGAAGCACACAAGCAGGGAAGGGAGGAAGGAGGGAAGAGAAGAAGTAGGTTGGTGTAGTGGCAGGCGGGACGCTTGCTCCACAAGGGTGGGTAGGAAGAACCTCACCAGTTGCGCATGGGGATCTGCACGTGCTTGTCGTCGGCGCAGTGCTGCGCGTCCTCGTAGCCCGCGTCGGCGTGGCGGAGGACGCCCATGGTGGGATCGTTGGTGAGGACGTTCTTGAGGCGTCGCGCCGCGTCCTTGGTTCCGTCGGCGACGATGACCTGGCCGGAGTGCTGGCTGAAGCCGATTCCGACGCCGCCGCCGTGGTGGAAGCTGACCCAGCTGGCGCCGCTGGCGATGTTGACGAAAGCGTTCAAGATGGCCCAGTCGGAGACGGCGTCGGTGCCGTCCTTCATGGCTTCGGTCTCGCGATTTGGGCTTGCGACGCTGCCGCAGTCGAGGTGGTCGCGGCCGATGACGATGGGGGCCATGACCTTGCCCGCGGCGACGAGGTCGTTGAAGAGCAGGCCCGCCTTGTCGCGCTGGCCCAGGCCAAGCCAGCAGATGCGGGCGGGGAGGCCCTGGAAGGCGAACTTGGGGCGGCAGTCGTCGATGCGGCCTGCGAGGAGGGCCTCGGGGTTGGCGTGGCAGCCCAAGATCCAGTCGTGCATGCGCTGGTTGTACTCGCTCTCTTTGGCGGGGAAGAGGCGGAGCATCTCGTAGTCGGTGACGAAGATGTCGCGGGCTTCGCCCGAGAGTGCGGCCCAGCGGAAGGGGCCGCGACCGAGGCAGAACTGTGGGCGGATGTATGCGGGGACGAAGCCGGGGAAGTTGAAGGCGCCAGCGAAGCCGTGGTCCTTGGCGCGCTGGCGGATGTTGTTGCCGTAGTCGAAGGTGGCGGCGCCGCGCTCCTGGAGCGCGACCATGGCGCGGACGTGGCGATCCATTGAGGTGAGGCTTTGCTGCTGATAGGCGTCGGCATCGCGGGCGCGGAGCTCGGCGGCCTGAGCAAGGGTGAGTCCTTCGGGGATGTAGCCGACGAGTGGATCGTGCGCGGAGGTTTGGTCGGTCAGGACATCGGGTGTGATGTTGCGCTCGAGGAGGCGTTCGAGGAGGTCGATGGCGTTGCACTCAACGCCGACGGAGATGTTGCGACCCGCGGCGGCGTGGGCGACTGCGGTGTCGATGGCGGCGTCGAGGCCCTTCACGATCTCGTCGAGGTAGCGGTCCTTGCGACGGCGCTCGAGGCAGGCGATGTCGACGTCGGCGATGAGGCACGTGCCCTTGGCGAGCGTGATGGCGAGGGGCTGAGCGCCGCCCATGCCGCCGCAGCCGCCGGTGACGCAGAGCCTGCCGCGGAGGTCGCCCCCAAAGTGTGTGCGGCCGACCTGGGCGAAGGTCTCGTAGGTGCCCTGCAGGATGCCCTGCGTGCCGATGTAGATCCAGGAACCCGCGGTCATCTGGCCGTACATCATGAGGCCCTTGCGGGCGAGGTCATCAAAGTGGGACTGCGTGGCCCAGTGTGGGACGAGGTTGCTGTTGGCGATGAGGACGCGGGGCGCATCGGTGTGGGTGCGCACGACGCCGACGGGCTTGCCGGACTGGACGAGCAGGGTCTCATCGGGTTCGAGAGTGCGGAGCGAGGCGACGATGGCGTCGAAGGCGGGCCAGGAGCGGGCGGCCTGGCCGCGGCCGCCGTAGACGACGAGGGCTTCGGGGCGCTCGGCAACCTCGGGGTCGAGGTTGTTCATGAGCATGCGGAGGGCGGCCTCGGCCTGCCAGGTTTTGCAGGTGCGTTCGAGGCCACGGGGCGCGCGGACGGTGCGGGCGCCGGGGAGAGCGGTGGGGGAGGCTGGAGCGGGACGTGCGGGCTTGCCGGGGAGCTTGCTGGGCTTGGAGGTGGCGTGGGTGGTCATGGTGATGAACTCCGGGATGGGCCGCGCGGCGTGTGGGTGAGTCGTTGGATTCGGTTTCGCGGAATGGGGTGGATGCGATCGGGGATCAGACTTCGGCGGCCTCGGCGATTGCTCCTGTTTCGATGAGGTTCGCGATGGCATTGATCGGACCATCGAGCGGGCGGTCATCGGTTTGCGGCTTCACGACGCGGCGGATGGCCTTGTGGACTGATTCGACGCCCTTGCCCGAGCGCAGCGGGCGGTGGTGCTCGATGCCTTGGGCGCCGCAGAGGAGCTCGATGGCGACGGTGATGCGGGCGAGCTCGATGGCGCGGCGGGCCTTGGCGGCGCTTCGGGGGCCGAAGGAGTTGTAATCCTCCATGCCCGCGCAGGTGGGGACGTTGGCGACGGAAGCGGGGGAGGCGAGGCCAACGAGTTCGTTGACGCATGCCGCCGCGGTGTACTGGGCGATCATGAGGCCGCTCTGAAGGCCCGGGCGCGGCGCGAGGAAGGGCTTGAGGTGGCTCTCGGGCTCGAAGGCGCCGGTGATGAGGTAGGTGCGGCGCTCGCTGATGCCGGCGATGTGGGCGATGGGGATTGCGAGGAAGTCGAGGGGGATGGCGACGGGCATGCCGTGGAAGTTCGCGCCAGAGACGATGGAACGCTGGCCCTTGCGAGCGTCGGTAAAGACGAGCGGGTTGTCGGTGACGGCCTGAAGTTCGCGAGAGATCGCGTCGCCGACGTACTGCATCGCGTCGAGGGCGGCGCCGAGAACAGTGGGGCCGGCGCGGAGGGAGTAGGGGTCCTGGACGCGTGGGTCGTTCTCGACGTGGCTGGTGATGATCTGGCTGCCGGTGAGGCGGCGCTGGACTTCGGCGGCGGTTTCGGCCGCGGCCTGGTGGTTGCGGGCTTCGTAGAGGCGAGCGTCGAGGAAGGCGTCGGTGGCGCGGCAGGCGTCGATGGACATGGCCAGGCCCGAGATGGCGGCATCCATGAGGAGCGTCGCGTCGTGCATCAGGAGCGTGCCGCTGGCGGCCATGAGATGTGTGCCGTTGATGAGGGCCAGGCCTTCCTTGGCGGCGAGCGTGAGGGGCTTGATGCGGGCCTTGGCGAGGGCTTTGGCGGCGGCGGAGCGCTTCCCCTTGTGCTTTACATAACCCTCGCCGATGAGGGCGAGGGCGACGTGCGCGAGTGGGGCGAGGTCGCCGGAGGCGCCGACGGAGCCGAGACTGGGAACCTCGGGGGTGATGTTGCTGTTGAGGAAATCGAGGAGGGTGTCGACCACGACGGGCCGCACGCCGGAGAGGCCGCGTGAGAGGGAGGCGGCGAGGACGACCATCATCGCGCGGACGGTCTCGTCCGGGAGGAGTTCGCCCGCGCCAGCGCTGTGGGAGCGGATGAGGTTGCGCTGCAGTGTGGCGAGGTCGGCGTCGGAGATGCGCTGCTTGGCGAGCGAGCCGAAGCCGGTGTTGATCCCGTAGTGGGGCTGGCCATCGGAGAGGTGCGACTCCACAACGAGCCGGGCCTCGACCATGCGGGCCCGCGAGGGCTTCGCGAGAGAAACCGGACGAAGGTCACGCGCGACCGAGACGACGTCGTTGATGGTGAGAGGGAGATGGAAGTCGAGCTGGAGCGGCGTGGGCATGGGAGAGTGTCTGGGGGGTTGGGGGCGGCATCAAGCGGCAGCGCGATGGGGACCAAGTTGACCGTCTTCTGGGAAGTGGTGATGGTGGCTCGAGCGGGTCGATGAAGGGCTTGCCTGGGTGGGTCCCCCTCGCTTTCCAAAACGTCCTATAATAAATGGAAAGTGTCAAGCGGCGGCAACAGGCCGCCCCCGCCCTTCGCGGATAACCCTGTCCTGATCGAGCGGCCCGCGTCGGTCGATGCTCCGGGCCTCGTGGATGGAACGGCGCACAGACTAGAAGACGCCCGACGTCGCGCGGCACGCTTGCCCGCCGTCGATGATGCGCTCGTGGTGGAGCTGATCGGCCTGGGTTTCACGTGGGATGGGCCTGGGCCTTCGATCACTTCACTCTTCCGCACGTTCGCACGCGAGCGCGTGGAGTCCAACCTCGCGGAGCTGAAGCGCCGCCGCGGCGGCTCGCTCATCGGTCCCGGTTCTGTCCTGGGCGCTTGCCGCGAGGACTGGGCGGCGACGTCGCCCGCGGCCTCTTCTCACGCTCCAACCGTTGCGCCTGCGGTTGCGCCTGCGGTTGCGCTTGCTCGCGCCCCTATCCATACTGGGATTTTGTATTCACGAAGTGAATACAGGAACACCACCACCTCCGGACCGATCCGGAGCGGTGGTGGTGGCGAGAATGCGACGGAGCTGGGCGGAGAAGGCCCTTCGTTCGCGCTCCTCGCCGGAATCTGGCATCTCCCCCTCCGTCGGCAGCTCTCGCACAACCCGCCGGACGTCATCCAGGCCGCCATCGACGTCGCACTCGGAATCGCCCAGGCGAAGGGCGCGAAGGGCGACGACGCGAAGGCTCAGAGCTGGCGATTCGTCGCGTTCGCGGTCACGTCCGGACAAGCCGCGGAGCTGGCACGCACTCGCCGCGAGGCCGCGGAGAAGCGGGCCGCGAGTCTCGCGGCGAAGTTCACCGTTGACGCCGCGGAGAAGGCCCGCCGCGAGGCCCAGGACATCGAGGCCCGGCGCTGGTCGGAGTACGTCGCGACCCTCCCCGAGCCGGCACTTCGCGAGGCCGCACGGCGCGGCCTGGGCGAGCTTTCGAGCTACGAGGCGAAGTGGCTACACGGCGCACTTCGCAGCGAATCCGCGGACTCACTCGCGCAGCTCCGCACTCGCATCGTCCGCCGGCCCGACGTCTTCGCCGCGATTCTCGGCGTTCACGCTCACGCGGCCAACCGGGAGGCGGTGGCTCATGCCTCGTGAAACTCGCCGCAACACGATCCCCGAGCCCGTTCGCGTCGATCCCGACATTCTCGCGGCGATTCGCGACGCGGAGCCCGGCCGGCTCACTGGCGCGCTCGATCGCGCGTGGTCGCGACTCTCGCGGCACACCCGCGGCGCGATCGACTCGGATATGACCGGCCGCCGTCGCAACATTCGCACCCTCGCGGCCCATCCGAGTCTCGCCGGCCTCGTGGCGGAGGAGCTGAAGGCCGCCGCGGAGAAGTCCGCGCGGTTCGTCGCAGACATTGGAGCCATGCCATGAACGATACAGACCTTTACGGCGGACCCCTTCCCGGAACGCCCGCGGCCCCGACTCCGGGCACGGTCCCGGCACCGACTCCGCGGCCCCTCGCGGCCGGCATGGACGACGACGACCGTCTCGCGTTTTTCTTCGCCGCGGTCGATGCCGTTCGTGCGGAGCGAGTTTCAAACGCCTATGTCGAAGTCTCGCGACTCATCGACGGGACGAAGAAGTACGCCGGCCGCGGGGACGTCGCGAGCTTTGACCTTGAAGGCCTCGCGTCCAAGTGGGGCGCGGGCCGCTATTCCCTTCAGCTCCGAGTCGGCCGGACCTATCGCACGGGCATCAACGTCGAAGTCGAAGGCCCCACCGCCGGCGGCGTGCAAAGTTCGTTGCAGAGTCCTGGCGGCGCTGGAGTCGCCGGCGGCGCTCCGGCCGGCGAGGCGGGTTTTCTCCTCCAGTTCATGTCCACTCAGCTCGCCCAGGCCCAGGCGACAACGCTGGAGCTAATCAAGGCCAGCACCGCCAAGCCCGCGGACTCATTCAAAGACGCGCTTCTCTCTCAGCTCCTGGAGGCCTCACTCGCGGCGAAGTCCGGCGTGGGCCAGATCGCCCAGGCGATGGAGCTGGTAGACCGGATCAAAGGCAGCGGTGGGGGCGGCGGCGACGACGGAACAGAGGGCCTAGGAAAGCTCGCCGGCATTGTCGAGCGCGTCCTCAGCACCCGTCGGCCCGCCGCCCCCGTCGGTGGAGCCGCCGCGCCGCGGCCGGCGATCCAGCCCGCGGCGGTCCAAGCAACGAACGTTGCACCCGCCCAGGCCGCGGCCACTCCCGCGCCTTCCGCCCCAGCGCCCGCGCCGTTCGTCCTCCCCGTCCTAGAGGAGTTCGAGCGGACAACCGGCGTTCCGATCGTGCGGTATTGCCGCGCCCTGGTCGCGAGCATTGAGCTTGGCACCGACACCGAAACGGCGGGAATCCTCCTCTATCGGCTCACGATCGCGAGCCCGGCGCTACCCGCCATCCGCGCGACGCTCGGCGAGATCGAGGCGGATAAGGCCGCGGCCCAGCTCGTGGAGGGATGCCCGGCGCTCGCCGGCCAACTCCAGTACGTCACACAAGCCGTCGAGTCGCTTCTCCAGCTCGTGGACGGCGACGACACGCCATCAACCGGAGGTGAAGCATGATCGCGGCGAAGGTCATCAAGCGCGTTCCGATCAGCGCCGGCGACGACGGCGCGCGTCAAGTCGTCCAGCAGATGCGAGAGCTTGTGTGGCATGAAGTCGCACAGCGCTCGCCCAGCGTCGGCTACGTGGTGGAGCGGGTGAAGGCCGCCGCGAATCTCACCGACGCGCCGGCCTCAGCGCCGGCGTTCCTTTTGGCGCTCTACGCGGTCCTCACCGAAAACTACAGGCGCAAGCACGACCGGCCGGGAGTCGAGGAGATCCGCACGCCCGCACGGCAGGCCCGCGAGATCATGCAGCGCGGATACGCGGAGGGAGATTGCGACGATCGCGCCACTCTCGCCGCGGCCATCCTGAAGACGGTGGACCTTCCAACCGGCCTTGTCCTGGTCAGTGAGTCCGAGTCGATGCCGTTCCATCACGTGTTCTATTGCTCCTGGCCAATCACCGTCCGCCCGCGGCTCGCGTCCGGCGGCGTCAACGTCGCCCAGGCGATCCCCTTCGATCCCCAGGAGCAGATACGCCCCGGCCAGTGGCCAAAGTGGGCCAAGCGGGAGGTGTTCATTGTCTGACACCCTCATGGAATGCGCGGCCGTCGTCGTCCAAAACCCCATCTTCCGCGCCCTCTTCGTGGTCTTCGTCGGCCTGGTTGACTTGGTTATCGGACGTCGATACGGTTCTCGCGACGGTTCGCCACCCACCGTCGTCGTGTCCGACGTTCCGGAGTCTGAAGCGGTGCGCGCCCCCCTCTCCCCAGTCCACGAGCACTCCGTCGGAACGCGCTGCGTCCGGCGGGGTGTTTTTCTCTTCGCCCTCGTGGCGCTGGTCCTGGTCCCGTTCCTCGCGGGATGCTCCCGCGGCGAGGGCTATCGCGTCGATCCCGCCCGCGAGGCCGCGGAGGGCGAGGCCGCCGGCATCCAGGACGATGCAACGATCGTTGCATCCGCCGACGTCGCGCCCGACGGCGAGGCCGCGGAGCTGGCGCGGATCGGCACCCAGGAGCGCGTGAAGTCCGCGGCGGCGGAGGCCGCGGCCCGCGTTGACGAGCTGGTCATCAAGTCTCGCGCCCGGCTCGCGGCTCGTGCGGACTTCGCGGAGTCGGTGAAGCGGTGGACGGGATTCGTCCTCTTCGCCCTGGGCCTCGTGGGCGTGGCGGCCCTGATCGGTTCATTCTTGCCGGCCGGCCGCGCGATCGGCCTGGATGGGCGAGATGCCGCGACGGCCCTGGCCGGCTTGGCCGGCGTCTCTCTCGCGCGGTACATCCTCCTCGCGTGGGGCGTCGTCGTCGCAGACGGCGCGGTCCTGGCGTGCATTGTCCTGGCGGTGGTGGGCGGCGTGGCGGTGGCGATCCCCCTGGGCTACGCGGTCTTCCGCCGCTACGTCTGGAGCGCGTACACAAGGCTCGCCGCCAAGCCCGACGAAGCAAGCGCCGCGACGGCCGTTTGGGCGGTGGCGGTTGGCGCAACCGGCGACAACGAGCGCGACCGGACTTCACGCCGCGCGGCCCTTCACTCTCACATGCTCGCGAATCAGGCCGCGGCAACCCGCCCGGAGGGCAAGCCATGACCCAGGCCGCGGCCTACATCCCGCCCCCGCACAAGGCTCCCGCCGACTTCAACGTCGCGAAGGCCCTTCAGGCCGCGGTGTTGGCGCTGGCGATCGCCGGCACGAGCGGCGGCGTGGTCATGTACCGCGAGCTGGGCGAAGTACGAAGCACCGTTGACGCGCTCGCGAAGTCCATCGAGCGCATCGAATCACGGTTGGAACGGATGGACACACAAGCGGGGTACATCCCCCGGAGGTAGCACGATGGGCAAGGGAATCGGTCGGATGATGAGGGCGAGCCGCGGCGAGCTTTCAGCGATGGAGCGGATGCAGTTCGAGGGCGACGGCGAGGGCGTGGGCGGCGTCGGCTACGGCGGCGCTTCCTACGACGTCCGCAACTCCGATACCGCGGTGCGGATGCGCACCCGGTACGCGGTTCGGATGCAGGAGATGGAGCGCGAAACGTCCAACCTCCGCGCCCAAGTCCAGTCTCTCCAGGCTGAGGTGAACGCGCTGCGCTCGAGGTGAATCTCCTGCAGGAGTGCAACGTTCGTTGCATTCAGCTCGAGCGCGTCACGTTCGGGGTTACAAGGTCAGTCGGTGGGTTATCGCTAGGAAGTCCGAGAACGGAGTCTCCCCATGATCGTCACGGTTGGAACGTTCCTGAATATGACGTCTCCCCAGCGTCGCGCGGCCCTTCGCACGATGCCGCGGCCCGACGCGGAGAAGCTGATTCGCGACGTCTTCGCGTTCGCCCAGGCGGAAGTGAAGGCCGCAAGCAGCGTCCGCGGCCCTGGCGTGGGCTCGTGGCTCAGCAAGGCCTTTGGCAAGGTGAAGGACAGCTTGGGCGACATTATCGCGGTCGCCGCGCCGATCGTCTCCGCGGTGGTTCCTGGAGCCGCCCCAATCATCGCCGCGGTCGCGACGGCCGCCGGCGCTGGCAGCAAGCCCGCGGCCCAGCCCGCGGCCCCTCAGATCCAGTACGTGCAGCAAGCGCCGGCCCAGGCCGCCGCCGGCTCAGGCGGCCTTGTCCTGGTCGGCCTCGCGGCCCTTGTGTTGCTTGGATCGCGCAGATAGCAGGACGCCAGCAGCAACGCCGCCGAGCATCGCGGCGCTCGCCGCGTAGACGAAAAAGCTCGCCAAAACCCACGTGGAGTATCCCGCGGTGGGGTTAGCGGCGTCGGCGATCACGAAGACCAGAGTGATACCAGAGAGCGCGCAAGAGACAGAGAAGCCAGCAAACGCGGAGATCCACAACGATGGTCGCTTCAGCACTTCCATTCGGAACCTCACAGAGCAAGCGCCAGCTTCAGGACGAGCTGGCGGTAATGAAGCGACGTAACGCCCAGACACGAGGCGGGGCGGCGGCGCTCGGTAACCGTATAGACGCCCTCGCCCGCCGCGGGTTCCAGTTCCCCGCCGGCGGCCTCAACAGTCGGGACATCATGTTCCGGCTCGTGGGCGAGATGGATCGTCTGGAGGCGGCGGTAGACGCCCAGCTCGTGGAGGCGGCGAGAGCTGAAGAGCGCCGCGGTAACGCGGTTCCTGGGACGGTTGATCGGATCCTCTCGCGCGGCGTCGGAGAGCCCTTCACGATTCTTGCAGCCGCCACAGTGGTGGCGCTTGCGGCGGTCCTGGTCGCCGGCGTTGCAGTCGTCGCCATGTACTGGATATCCCAAAAGCCCGCGCTCGCGACGGCCGCCGCCAACGCCGCGGCCCAACAGATCATCGTGAACGCTCAGCTCGTGGACTGGGAACGCCGCGCCGCCGCGACGCCAACCAACCAACCCCCGCCGCCCGCGCCCAGCATTCCCGGCATCCCCAACCCGCCCGCGGCTCCTCCAGGCTCCGGCTTTGGCGATCAGACCGCGAAGGCCGCCGGCTCTCTCGCACTCCTCGCCGCGGTGGTGGGGGGCCTCTTCCTCTTCTCCAGGCGATAAGCAACGAACGTTGTCCCCCGCCGGCGGAACGGACTCCGCCGGGTCAACCCGATAGCACCCCGGCGCAGCGTCCGTAGGCCGGTTCATTCGATCCCTCGTGGCACGGAGCGCCCAGCATGGCAAAGCGCAAGGCAGCAAAGAAGGCAGGCAGGCGAGGCGGCGGCGGGTTCTCCGCGGCCTCGGTCAAGTCGATTGTGCGGAGTGTCGCGAGCGCCGCCCGCGGCGGTTCGCGTCGCAAGGGCGGCAAGCGCCGCGGCGGGTTCAAGGGCCGCCGATCCGGCGGGTTCGCGATCGTCCCCACCGGCGCTCAGCTCAAGAGCTACGCCATGAATGGCGCACTCGCGACCGGCGGATTCGTCCTGGTCGAGAAGGGTATCGACAAGCTCGCGGAACAGTTCCCGCAACAGTCCTGGATGCAGGAGGGTTGGGGGCGCGTCGCCGCGAAGGCCGGCGTTGCCATCGTCGGCGGCGGCCTCGTGTCGAGCTTCCTCGGCCGCGACAAGGGCATTTGGATCATCGTCGGCGGCCTCGTCGCCGCGGGCCTGGATGCGTGGGACGTCGCCCAGAACCGCATCCCCGCGGCTCGCATCTCCGGCGTCGGAGCTGGAGAGCTGGAGTACCGCTACGCCGGCGTTGGCAACAACAACGCACTTCTCCCCAGCGAAGTCCCGTCGCAAGGCTCGCGGATCACTCAGCCCGGCCTGGACGGCATCGGCAGCATCCGCCAACCCGGCATGGCCAACCTCCGCGACCTTATGACCAACTAGGCCGCCGCGGCCCGTCGCCGACTCCTGGCGTGCGGGTGGGCCAACGGGTGGCAGAGACACCCCCCCGCACGCTTTGTTTCTCCTGGTCAATCGTCCCCGCGTTCCTTGCAGCTCACACAGCCCGCGACTCGTGGCGCATGAATGGAGATCCTGACCCATGCCCAAGACTTCGATCAAGACCGCACTCGTGACCGCCGCCCACAACAGCGTGGGCCTCGGCATCGCCGGCAACGGCATCCTTCCCATGTCGCCCTGGTGGGACGGCGTCAACTTCCAGAAGCACGACTTTTGGCACCGTGTGGACGTTCCCGCGGCGATCACGCCCGGCCTCCGCGCCAGTTTCTTCAACGTCGCCCGCGCCGCCCGCGTCACCAACGCCAACAGCGGCACCAACATCGTCGCCGGCGAGTCGGCTTTCTGGCTCCAGCATCTCAAGTTCAGCATCGACCACGGCGCAACCGTCGCCGGCGTAGCGACCGCGACCGGCCTGGGCTTCAGCGCGACCGCGATCGACCCCTTCCAGCTCGCCGCGGACATCGCCGCGGCCCTGAAGAATTGCATTGTGCGCCTGAAGGTCGGCAAGGTGGAGCGCACGTGGGTTGGTATGACGCAGTTCCCCTGGGGCGGCGGCCCCATCTTCGGCGGCACTGGCGCGGTGGTCGCGACCGCAACCGGCGGTATCGCGACCTTGAACAACGGCATTGCCGACGCGAGCAACAAGTACGCCTTCACTCCGCCCTGGGCCATCTACCCCGACGATGCCGTCGAGCTGGATGTCGAGTTCACGCAGACCCGAACCAACGTCGTCGGCGGGTTCGTCCTGACCGCGGCGCTTGAGGGCATTCTGACCGAGACGACGTAAACCCAACCCCCCACGACCCCCGCCGCGGCCTTGTCGGCCGCGGTGGGGCTTTGTTTCAAGCGTCCCCGACACTCGCCCCCGAACACGGAGCCCGCACATGCGACAGAACATGATGGAGATTTTGGACGGCCTCGGCGCATCCTTCAGCGCGGATCGACTCGCCCGCGCGTACTACGACACGCTCATCGTGGACTTCGAGGGCGTAGACGTTCCCGTCGCCGGCGAGCTGGCCGGCAGCGTCCGCAACGGAACCGGCGGTTCGTTCGTCATCACTTCGCAACAGCTCCAGGCATACACGGCCGTCGCCTCCGGCGGCGCGATCGCGGGCACTCCGTTCACCGACGCGCCTTCCCCGACGATCGGAAGTAACACGTGGTACAACTACTCTCTTCTCAGCGCAAAGCTCCTCTTCAACAATCGGCAGATCGGCGGGAACAAGGCCTGTCCGGTCCCCCTTTGGTTCCGCGGCCCCGACGGCGGCCCGGTCTATCTGACAGAAGCGCAGCCCGTCGTTCTCCCCTCTGAAAACATCAACCTCACGATCATCAACGCCGCCCCGATCGCGGTGCGTTGCGTCGCGCTCTTCCAAGGGATCGTCGTCCCCAACTGATTCCGCGGTTGCACCGCCGGCGGCGACGTCGGCGGTGCAACGTTCGTTGTCCTGTCCTGGTCGCGAGTGTCCGGGTCGAGTAGGAGCCTCCCCATGATCCTTCCCAAGCGTCCCCGCCGCGGCCCGATCCGCGGCGTTCCAGGCCTCCCCGGCACGTTCGATGCAAACCTCCCGCCGGCGGAGCCAATCGAGCCGCACGGCCCGCGCACAGCGCCCCGCAGTCCCTTCACGGACCTCTTCCCGAGCTTTGACATTGTTTCGGCGTGGTTCACGTCGATTCCTTCGCCGCCCGTGGGCTTTGGTCCTGATCCTGATGAGAGCGTGGTCTATTGCCTCCGCACGGTCCGCGCTGGCGGCGAGATCCCCAACGACTTCGCGGTCTTCAGTGTCGCCATGACGATGCTCCCGCCCGATTCCGCCGGCGTGGTTCCTGGTCCCGCGACCGGAATCAACTGGGGAATCGGCGACACCGTCGCACCGACGAGCCGGGACGTCGGCATCCTGGTCGGCATCAACCTTGGCGTACCCGCCAACACGTGGGCACTCAAGCGCGTTCCCCTTCCCGGCGTCATGCCGATTGAAGACTACAGCGCCGTCAGCCTCCCCAGGAACAAGCCTCCGGGCCTGATCCACTACGAGAAGTTCCCCATCGGGACGTACACCGAGCCGGCGATTCGCGAGAAGGTAGTTTCGCGATCGTTCGCCCCGTGGGTTCGGCGCGTCCCGGAGGGTTCTTCTCTCGACATCCTTCTCGTGGGCAAGGCCGGCGCGTTTGACTTCGATCCTCTGGGCCTGAAGCGCATCAACGGATACGCCATGATCCAAGTCGGTATCGGCCTCACCGAGAACACGCAGCGCTGGACGTCATAACTCGCCGGCGATCGTCGCCGGCGGCGAGCAACAAACGTTGTCCGTCGCGATCGCGAGGACAACAAACGTTCCCAAAACGGAGTCCCCTCATGGCAAAGAAGAAGAAGGCCCGAAAGCCTCGCGCCCCCAGGCTCAGCAAGGCCGCAAAGGCCGCACTCGCCACACCCGCGCCCGGTTCCGTTGCGGCCCGGCGGGAACGCGTGGCCGTTGGCGCGTACTTCCTCGCCGACGTCTCGCGCCCGACGATGCCCGGCACTCTCTTCGTCGTCGCCCCGTTCGACCTGGAGGGCGAAGGCCTCGCGTTCGAGACGGTGGAGCAAGTCGAGGAGTGTTTGGGAGACTGCGCCCGCCGCCGCGGGTTCGACCACACCGGCCCCTTCGCCCTCCCGCCCGCACCCGCGGAGGGAACCTAATGCCCGGTTGGGAGTCCATCCGCACGTGCAAAGCAACGAACGTTGCATCCAGCTCGCCGGCGGCGTCCGCCGGCGAGCCCGAGCGGTGCGACCCTGCCGACGGGAAGGGGTGCGGCCCTTCGTTCGTCGCCCAGGCCTTCGCGTCGGTGGTCGCGATTGGCGCACTTGCGGCCGGCAACAGTGGATCGGTGGAGGCTCGCCCAGGCGGTTCGACCTTCCCTGAAGGCGCTGGCGTCGGCAAGTTCTGATCGAGTCTAAACGTCTCCTCTCTCGTGGAGTTTCACTATGTCCCGATCATCCAGGCGAGCCGCCGACCGATTCGTCCGCGAGATCCTCGCGGACCTTCGCGACACACACACGGCCGGCGGCCCGTCGATCCTAGATCAGATCGCCGCGGCCTTCGTGGCGGTCGGCGCGGCGGCCATCGCGAGCAAGGCGCGGACCGCGGCCAATCGCCGGCCTCGTGCGGCGTACCGCGCTCCCCAGGACGCGCACCCCAGCTCTACCGTCGGCCGCCGGCTCCGCCCTCGCGGCGGCTCCGCGGCGAGCGCCCGCCCCGATCCCGACCTTGTGGAGCTGGGCCTTCCCGGCCTCTCCGTCCCCTCCCCTGAAGAGATCCGCGCGGCCTACCGCGCCCTCATGCTCAAAGTCCACCCCGATCGGGGTGGTTCTGATGCCGCGGCGGCTCGTGTCGCCGCGGCCTACGCGCGTCTGAAGTCGCGCGGCCTCGCCATCTAGACATCGTGGAGTTCCCGTATGGCTCGCAAGAACAAGCCCCGGCCGTCCCCTCGCACGCCCAACGCCGGGAAGGGCAAAGCAAAGAACGTTGCACAGACAACACCCGTTGCACCCGCCCAGGCTCTCCCGACGCCGGCCAAGCCCGGCAAGCGGAGCCCGTTCGATCCTCGCGCGACGAAGAAACTTTTTACCCGCAAGGCCCAGCCGGCGGAGTGGTTCGCGGCCGTCCGGCGGAGCTGGTATCCGGGCCGCGACAAGCACCGCGAGGCCATGAAGGCCGCCGCGGCGGACCTTGTGAAGTTCCTTCGCGAGTGTGACGCCCAGTACGTCCCCGCGGCCTGGGCTCGCCATCTCACGAAGCTGCGCGCGTCGTCGATCACCCGCGGCGTCGCCCGCGGAGATATCAAGTTCGTTCTCTGGCGCTTCCCCTCCGGCATGACGGTGGAGCTGGTCAACCTGGAAGACGTCCTGAAGCTCGGAAGGGGTTACTAGCCATGCAAAGCACGATCAGCGTCGCAACGCTCCCCAACTCGGCCCGCCGCGTCCTGGAGGCGGTACACGCCGCCGGCGGGATGCTCCGCACGACGGCGGAGGAGCTGGCCGGCCGCCTGGGCCTCTCCCGCCGGACGATCCAGCTCGCCCTGGGCCATCTCTGGCGGCTCCGGTTCGTCTGGACGCGGGGCACCAGGGGGAGGTATACTTGGATCGGTGTTCGTTCGCGCCCCGATAGGTCCGCGGCGCGTAAGTCTCCCCCATCTCACTCTCATCTCGTGGAGTCTCGCATGGATGCGGCAACCGGCCATCTCAGCCCGGAGCGGAATAGTGGGTCCGAGAATAAATG
>JBBASU010000008.1:0-135568 GCA_040399065.1 Phycisphaerales bacterium
GGGGGGGGGGGGGGGGGGGGGGGGGGGGGGGGGGGGGGGGGGGGGGGGGGGAGTTCAGGGAAGCGGCCGCAGGGGGCAGGAATCTTCGTGGGAAGGGCTCAATGAAACTGGCCAGGGTCTTCAGCTTGTCGCAAGTCCTTGCGGCGTGTGCGCTCGTCGCACTCGCCGTGCTCATCTGCCTGGCCGCATGGCGCGACATGCTCTCGGTCGCGCTGGAGCGCGAGGACCAGTCACACATCATCCTCGCCTTGCCCGTTGCGATCTGGCTTGCCATCATCCGCGCCGATCGCCTGCGTTTCTGCACCATCACTCCGAGCTGGATCGGCGGCGTGGTCTGTGTCGGCGCCATCGTCGCCGGCGAAATCGGCTTCCGGAACGGCATCGATCTTCTCTGGCATGGCGCGGCGGTCGTCGCCGCCGGGGCGGCCATCGTCTGTGTTTTCGGCACGTCCTTTGCCCGCAAGTTTCTCCCATCGTTCATCGCACTGGCCTTCCTCCTCCCTGTTCCGGGACGCCTCCGCCACCAGATTGCCCTCCCGCTTCAAGAGATCTCCGCCAAAGCCACCGAGGTCATCCTGGACCTGGGCGGCTTTCCCATCACGCGCGCTGGCAACATCCTCAACATCAATGGTGAGGCCGTCGCCGTCGCTGAGGCGTGCAACGGCATGCGCATGGTCGGCTCGCTCGCGCTCGTCACGTTCGCGTTTGCCTTCTCACTCTCGATGCGCAATCGCGTGCGGCTGGTGCTCCTGCTCTTGAGCCCGGTTATCGCGCTCCTGGTCAACATCATCCGCCTGGTTCCCACGACCATCATGTATGGCTACACCAGCAAGGAGAACGCGGGCCTCTTCCACGATGTCAGTGGCTGGGCCGTTCTCGTCCTCGCGCTGGGCATCCTCTGGGCCGTCCTGCAACTCATGCGCTGGATGGAGTTCCGCACCGTGAACTACGCGGTCAGTTCCTGATTTATCTCGCACACACGCCTCGCGCCGCATCGTCTCCTCACCTCCCGCACCTCGCACCACCATGCCAAGTCCCATCACCAGCACACTCAAGACCATCGGCGCGCCCGTCATCGTCACCGGCGTGTTCCTGGTCGCCATGCTCACCTGGAGCACGCTCACCAACGCCCGCCCGGCCGCCTCGCCCGAGTACCTCGCTCAGATCCGCGATCGCGTCCGCGCGCTTCCCTACTCCGTCGGCCCCATGGTCGGCACCGACATCGAGGTCGTCGCCGCCGCCGCCGCGATGCTCAACCCCAACGTCATCCTCCAGCGGGTATACCGCGACCCGCTCAGCGGCGACATGGTCAGCCTCGTCATCGTCCACTGTGAGGACGTCCGCGATCTCGCTGGCCACTACCCGCCCGTCTGCTATCCCAACGCCGGCTGGACCGAGCAGCGCGACCGCGAGCGCCGTGAGCTCGACCTGGATGAGTCCAAGGTCAGCGCCACGCGCTACCACTTCGGCCGCAAGCAGGAACTCGCCGACGACGCGATCACCGTTACCAGCTTCTTCGTCCTACCGGCCTCTGACCTCTCCTTCGCCCCCGACATGGTCGCCGTTGATCTGGCCGCACGCTCGCCGAAGATGGCCGGCCTGGGCGCTGCCCACATCATGATGATTACGCCGGACTCTCAGCCCACCGAGGTGAGCCAGCGCCTCGTGATGGACGTCGCCAACGCGCTGCGGCCCATCCTCCGCTCGATCACCGATGTGCCCTTCACCGATCTCGCAGACGCAACGTCGTCTGCTCCGTTCGCCCCATCACGCGCCCAGGAGCCCAGCCCATGACCTCCCTCTCCGTCTTCGATCCGGCCCCGCAGGCCGGCACCAGCGGCGAGGATCCTCGTGGTGCCGGTGGCCCACATGGTCCCAGCGGCGGTTCCGGTGCCGCGCCCGGCACGCCCGCCCAGCCCACCCCGCTCCTCATCATCCACCGCGGCCTCCGCGGCCGCTACCCCTACGCCATCGCGCTGGGCCTCATCCTCGGCGTCATCTTCGCCTTCCTCGGCTACACACTCGTCAAGCCTATCTACCAGAGCGTCGCCCTCGTGCGCGTCGCGCCAACTCAGGCCAAGATCCTCTTCCAGACTGAAGACAACAGCCAGATGGCCGACTGGGACTCCTTCGTCGCAGCACAGGCCACCTTGCTCCAGAGTCGCCGAGTCATCACATTCGCTCTCGGCAATGAACGGCTCGCCACCGCTGGATGGGATCGAAGCGGCGCGGGAGAGCAAAGTCTCGCTGACGGCCTCGACGTGAGGCGCTCGCGCGGAGACCAGATCATCTCGGTCGTCTTCAAGCACACCGATCCCGCCAAGGCACAGGCCGCCGTGAACGCGATCGTCGATTCGTACGATGAGCTCAAGGACGAGTCTTTCGGGCTCGAAGCGGGCAACCAGGAGCGGGCGCTCACAGATTACATCCGTGAGCGGCGGAGCCGCCTTGAGAGTCTGCGGCTCGAAGAAGCCCAGATCGTTACTCGATCGGGCGCGGCTGACATCGAGATCGAGCATCGAAGCAAGTCCGAGCTCCTCGCACAGCAGGATCGCATGCGCATGGAGCTCCAGCAGCGCCTCGCGCTCGCCAAGCCTGCGGCTCCGGTGGACCCTGACGCGGCTCCCGCCGAGCCAGCCAAGCCGAACGACGATGAGCTTGCCCGTGCCGACGCCGAGTTCGCGGACCTCCTCGCCACCCGCCGCGCAATCGAAGCAGCGATTCGCGACAATGCCAACCTCACGCCGCAGCACCGCGTGATGGTCGACCTCAATGAGCGACTCGCAAAGCTTGACGCCAAGCTCGATCTGCTGCGCGAGCAACTGCTCGCCGAGCCAGCAGCCGAGCTGAGACCAAAGGACCTCGTCGCTGGTGAGATGAACGCTGAGGAGATCAAGGAGCGACTGGCCCTCCTTGAGACAGGCTACCAGGCGCTCAGCAGTCAGGTTCGCGACATCGGTACCGCCCGTCAGCAGCTGCAGACCGTCCGAGAGACAAAGGAAGATGTCAAGAAGGAACTTGACCTCGCGACCGAGCGACTGACCGCCCTTGAGGTCGAACGCAACAACACCAAGACAGGCCGCATCTCCATCCTCCAGCGTGGCGACGCTCCTCTCGCGCCTACCACCGACCGCCGAATCCCCCTCGCCGGCGCGGGCTTCGTCGGCGGCATGGGCCTGGGCGTCGGCCTCATCTGGCTCCTTGGCTTCGCCCGCGGCGGCTACCGCTTCGCCGACGACATCGACGATTCCACGCTCTCTGTTCCCCTCCTTGAAGTCCTCCCGCACGTGGACGACTCAAGCCCCGAGTGGCTTGACCTTGCCGCCCACAGCGTCCATCACGTCCGGGGCGTTCTCAACAACGCGCGACGCTCCGACGACGCGCCCCTCACCATCCTCGTCAGCAGCGGCACCGCCGGCGAGGGCAAGAGCTACGTCGCCAACGCCCTCGCTCATTCCTTTGCCATCTCCGATCACAAGACCGTCCTCGTTGACATCGATCTTCTCGGCTGCCAGCTCTCGTATCGCCTGGGCATGTCCGAGCGCCTCGGCCTGCGCGACGCCGCCGCGGAGGGCACGCTCCCCGAGGCCTTCCCCATCGGCGATCACCTCAGCATCGTCCCCGTTGGCCTCCGCGACGACTTCCAGCCCGAACAGCTCAACCGCCCCTATCTGCTGAAGCTCATCGAGTCCCTGCGCACGCAGTTCGACACCATCATCATCGACTCGGGCCCCATCCTGGGCAGCCTCGAGGCCAGCCTTCTCACGCAGATCGCAGACCGCACGCTCCTGGTCGTCGCCCGTGGCCAGCGCCCCGGCATCGTCAAGGCCGCCGTCGCGCGCGTCCGCCAGCTCGGCGGCACGGTCGCAGGCTTTGTCTTCAACCGCGCCGTCCGAGGCGACTACCTCTCCAGCTCCTACAGCGCCTCCGTCAGCCGCCACAGCCTCTCGGATCGCACCAGCCGTCCCCGCCCACGCCCCGCCAACGCGCCCATTTCGCCACTTCTCCTCTCGATGCGTTCTTCTCTCAGCGGCAGCCCAGCTTCTGGTCCAGCCCAGCCCGCACCCGAGAAGCCCAACGCCTCATGACCTCGCTCGCCTCCATCCCCGGCCTTGATTCAGATCCGCTGCTCCTTCCCGGCGTGGAGCCCCTCGCGTCCACCGGGGGCATGCTCTGGGGTATGGACACGCGCGCCTTCCACGACCGCTTCTGGGCCGCGCGCTGCGTGCAGGTCGTCCGGGCTGGCGCTTCCGAGCCCATCCAGATCGGTCCGCAGCTCTACCTCCTTCTCGACGCTGGCACGCTCCTGCTCTTTGATCCCACGCGCGTGCTCGAGCGACTCCGCTGGCTCAAGCCGCGCAGCGTGCGACTGCGCCTGGTGGATCAGCAAGATCGCGCGTACCAGGAGCGCGTTGCCTCCGATGTGCAGGGTCGCTTCATCGGCGTCCGCCGCGTCTATCGATCACACACCCGCGCCATCGGCCGCGCCTGGCTCACCGAGGACCGCGACCTCGCCCTCGACTGGTCCAAGGCGGCCTCCTTCGATGAGGCCAATCGCGCCATGAAGGCCGCCCACGTCCGGGGCAGCGTGCTGCCCTGGCGCGATGATGGAATGGTCGCCGATGTCCAGGCCGATGCGCCGCGCCTCCTGAAGGCACTCCTTACCACATGGCAGGACCCGCGCGGCGCCATCGACACCGTCTATGGCTACGACGCGGGCGTCTGGGTCCATGAGTCCGTCCGCGTGCCACCCGGCGTGCGATTCGTCGCGCCGGTCTGGGTCGGGGCGAATGCCAACCTCCAGCCCGGCCAGGTCGTCGTTGGTCCGACCGCGATCCCGGATGCTCCATCCAACGCCGCCGGTGCTGCAGCCGTCGCTCCGCCATCTCCCGTTGCTCCGCCATCTCCAATTGACTGGCGTGAGATGTTTGCCAAGCCGCCGCTCATCTCCGATCCGCGCTCCGTCGGTCGCGTCTCGCGCTCCGGCAAGCGCCTCTTCGACATCCTCTTCTCCCTCGCGGCCCTCGCCGCCACGCTTCCCATCTATCCCTTCATCATGCTCGCGATCTATCTCGAGGATGGCCGCCCCTTCTTCTTTGCCCACAAGCGCCAGACGCTCGGCGGACGCGACTTCCCCTGCCTCAAGTTCCGCACCATGGTCAAGAACGCCGAACGCGTGAAGGCCGCGCTCGTCTCTGCCAACGTTTCCGACGGTGCGCACTTTTTCATCAAGGACGATCCACGCGTCACGCGCACGGGCCGACTCCTCAGGAAGCTCCAGCTCGATGAGCTCCCGCAGTTCATCAACGTGCTGCTCGGCCACATGAGCGTCGTCGGCCCGCGCCCCAGCCCCGACAAGGAAAACCAGTTCTGTCCCGCCTGGCGCGAGGCGCGCCTTTCCGTTCGTCCCGGCGTCACCGGCCTCTGGCAGGTGCGCAGAACCCGCGCGGCGGGCACCGACTTCCAGGAGTGGGTCCGCTACGACCTCGAGTACGTCCAGCGCCAGAGCCTGGGCCTCGATCTCCGCATCATCTTTGATACCATCTGCCAGATCGCGGGCCTCTCGCCGAAAGAAGCGGCCCCACGAGTCAAGGCCCACCCAACTCCGCCGCCGGGGGATCCTCAGTGAATCGACGGACCAAGAAACTCGCCATCGTGCTCACCATCGCCGGCCTCCTCGCCGCCAGCGCGGGTGGTGCGGTCGCCGCACGCAACTTCATTCGCGAGCGCCGCGCCCAGGCTGGCCTGGTTGAGGGCAAAGCCGCCTTTGAGAAGAGCGACTTCGTCGGCGCGATGGACGGCTACGGCCGCTACGTCTCGCGCCATCCCACCGACGCCGACGCGCTCATCATGCTCGCACGCGCGAGGGCGCAGGTCCCGATGGAGAACCGGCGCCACCTCGGCTCGGCCGCGGGGATCGTCAATCTCGCCCTCGAACAGCGGCCTACGGACAAGGACGCCCTCGCCCTCGCCGTCGACCTCTACACGCAGCTCGGCTTCCTCACCGAGACGCGCCAGTTCGCCCAGCGCCTGATCGCCGTCGATCCCACCAACGCCGCGGCCCATCGCGCCAACGTCAGCGCGCTCGTCGCCACCTCACGCTGGGAAGAAGCCGCCAAGGCCGCCGATGCCTTCATCGCCGCAGATCCCAAGAACCCACTCGCCCACCAGCTCGCCATCGAGGTCATGAGCCTCTCGGGCGCGGACGCCGGCGCAATCTTCGCTCGCGCCCAGACCGTCCTTGCCGACAATCCAAAGAGCCTCGCCCTGCACCTCCTCGCCGCCCGCACCGCCGGTGCCGCTGGAGAGACCGAGAAGCTCGAAGCGCTCCTCGCGCAGGCCCAGCTCCTCCCCGTTGAGACCATCGACGAGCTCACGGACCTATTGAGCCTTCTTGAGCGCATGCCCGACTCGGATCGGCGCGTCACCGAGTTCCTGCAGACGCTCTCCACCAACACCAAGTTCGCCCCACTCGCCAACGACCTGCGTGCCGAGCGCGACTGGAAGTTCGGCCGCCTCGAGTCCGCGGCGACGCACGCCCAGGCCGCGATCAAGTCGCCCGAGTCCGCCTCCGGCCGCGCCGTTGTCCTCGCGCTGCTCACCGGCGGCACGGCGGAAGATGTCGCTGCGGCCAACGCCGCCGCCGCTTCCCTCGCCACCCGAACCGCGCAGCTCGACCCCGCCGAACGCTACTGGTCCGCCGTCGCCAGCGGCATCATCGCCCGGCGCGCCGCCGACTATGCAAAGGCCCGCGAGAGCCTCGCCGATGCGATCCGCCTCGACGCGAGACCGGGCTTTGCACAGTTCCTCCTCGCCGAACTGCTTTTCCCGATGGGCGAACGCGCCGAGGCGATCCGGCTCATGGAGTCGATCGTCGGCGCCGGTCGCACCATGGGCGATCCATCGTGGCGCGTCGCGCGCAGCCGCCTCGTTCAGATGAAGGTCGAGTCCGGCCGCCTCACCGAAGCTCGCGAGAGCGCGGGCGTCGCGCTCAGCCTGCGTCCCGCGCTCGCCGAAGCGCTCAGCGTCGGTTACGCCGCGCTCATCTCCTACGACGCGGGCAACCTGCCGCGCACCGACCTCGTGAATCTCGCCGAGGCCATGTCCAAGTTCGAGGGCGAGGCCGCCAAGGACGCCAGCATCTTGGGCATGCGCGCCTGGGCTGCCTTTGCCCTCGGCCAGCCCGACAAGGGACAGACGCTCATCAAAGAGATCATCGCGGAGAAGCGCCCGCCGCTGCTCGAGATCTCCCTGCGTCTGCTCAACTTCGCCCGCGGCGCTGATCTGCGTGCCAATCCCAACTCCAGCACCGACGCCGCCGCCGGCCTGCACGGCCAGCTCCTGACCTTCCTCCGGGACGCCAATCCCAACGACCGCGTCCTCCTTGGCTACAACGCCGCGTATCTCGCCGCGACGCAGGGCGTCCCCGCCGCACGGGCACTCCTCGACGAGGCCGCGGCGATGGCGCCTGCGGACCAGCGCTCCTCCTTTGATCTTCTCTTCGCTCGCGCCGTTGAGAACGTCGATCCCAAGGCCGCGCTCGCGATCTACAACGCCGCCGTCCTGGTGCCCACGCCTCCGGGCCCACCCATCACCGTCCTGCTCGCCATCGCCGACTCCGAAGTCGCCTGGACCGACGCCGATCTCATCGCCCGGGCCGTCACCGCCCTGCGCGATCCGCTGGGCCCAAACTCCTCGCGATTCCGCGTGCTCGATGCGCGCCGCCGCATGTCCTTTGAGCGCAGCAACAAGGTCGCGGCCGAGGTTGTCACGTCGCTCACGCCCGTCGTCGAGGCCGACCGGCGCGACGTCCTCGCCACCGTCATCCTCGCCGATGCCTTCAACCTCATCGGCAACCGCAAGGCCGCGGCCGACACGCTCCAACGCGCCATCGACGTCACCGGTGCACCCAACCTTTACCCGCAGTACATCTCCATCCTCCAGGCCTCCGGTCGCGGCCCCGATGCCGACCGCGCCCTGCGCCGCTTCTCGCTCATCGGCGCCGTCCCCGACGGCATCCGGCGCGAGCGCATCCAGCTCCTCGCCAACCAGGGCCTCCTCGCCGAAGCACTCGCAGACTCCGAGGCACTGGGCGATCGCCGCACCAGCAATGACCTGCTCCTGACCGCCGCGATGCGCACGCGCATGGGCGATGCCTCCGGTGCCGCCGCCGACATCGCCGCCGCCCGCGCCAAGGAGCCCACCTCCGCCGCCGCCACCTTCGCCGCGGCGGACGCACTCGCAAAGAGCGGCGATCTCGACGGCGCACTCGCGCTGATCCAGTCACTCCCCGACGCCGCGCTCAACGCCGCCGGCAAGCAGGCCGCCTCCAACGAGCTCCTCGTCCGGTACGCCACGCCCGAGCGAGTCGAGACCGCACTTCGCGCCGCCGCGCAGAGCGCCACCGAAGCGCCGCAGGCCGCCGCCGCATGGGCCCAGCTCGCCGACTTCCTCGCCAAGGCCGGCCGCAACGACGACGCCTCCGCCGCTGTCGAAGAGGGCCTCAAGATCGCGCCCACCGATGCACGCCTCGGCTGGCTCAAGGGGACCATCGCCCTCACCAAGGGCGGCGATGATTCGCTGCAGTCCAGCCTCGCCACCCTCGCGCAGGCCGCGAGCAACCCCGACATGTCCCCCGTCCTGCGCGACGTTGTCGAGGTCATGAAGTCGCTCGCTGTTGAAAATCCGGACTGGACCCGCGCCAGCCGCCGCCTCACCGAGATCGTCGAGCAATATCCAACCGAGATCGACGTCCGCGCGCTCCTGGTTCGCTCACACTTCAACGCGGGCAACACCTCCGCCGCGCTCGCCGCCGCACGCCAGGCCGCCGATGCACTCCCCGGCGACTTCCGCGGTGCGCGCCTCGCCGCTTCGGCCCTCGCCGCCGGAGGCCAGACCGCCGAAGCCCTCGTCATGGGCCAGCGCTGGCGCCAGCTTACGTCAAGCAACCCCGCCGACGCGGATCGCTTCATCGCCTCCTGCCACATCGACCTCAACCAGCCCGCCGAAGCGCTCAAGGTGCTTGAGCCGTACAGGGCGAGCATCGTCAGCGCTATGCCACCTGATGTTGGAGGCCTCAACCTCCTCGCGCGGGCGATGATCGGCACCGGCCAGTTCGCACCCGCCCGTGCGATCATCGATCCCGCGCTCGCGACCGAGCCGCGACTCATCGAGCTCGCCATCGATCTCGCGCGCACCATGGCCGCAGCACCCAGCGGCACCGCGCCCGCACGCGAGTGGCTCGGCAGCCTCGCCGCTGGCTCTTCCGAAGTGTCACCAACGACGAGCGTCATCCTCGCGCAGGCCTGGCTCGACATCGGCATCCAGACCGGCGACCCCGCCGCGCTCACGAGCGCCATCGCCGCGGCCCGCACCGCGTCGACCAACACCGCAGCCGACCCAAGCATCCGCATCGCCGCGCAGCGCATCCTCGCCAACGCCCTCGACCTCAGCGGCGACCTCGACGGCGCCATCGCCGCCTACACCGAGGTCAAGGCACAGTCGCCGGACGACATCGCGGTCCTCAACAACCTCGCCTATTCGCTCGTCCGCAAGCGCGAGCGCCTGCCCGAGGCCGTCGAGATGGCCAAGCGCGTGATCGAACTCTCCAAGGACCAGCCCAGCGAGGTGCGCGCGAACTACATGGACACGCTCGCCCAGGCCCAGCTCGCCGCAGGCCAGCCCGCCGAAGCGCTCGCCACCTTCACCACCGCGCTCACGCTGGTACCAATGATGCCCGACCTCCTCCTTGGCACCGCCGAAAGCCACCTCGCACTGGGCGACAAGGCGAAGGCCAGCGAGTCGCTCGCACGCCTCGCCACGATCAAGACTCCACTCTCTCCGCCACTACAAGCAAGAGCCACCAAGGCCAACGCCGCGGCGAAGTAAGACGCGGCACGCCCTGGGCAGTCGCAAGATCCGAAGAACAGACCGATCCGCGGGCTGCGATTGAGCCTTCCTCAGCCCCAACGCCCCTACGGGGCTTTATGTGGAACGACGCGATTGCCTTCGGGGCACGCGAGCCAAAAGAGAAAAGGGCGAGGACATCTGTCCTCGCCCTTTCGAGTTTTTGAATTCACTGCGGATCGAGGTCCAGGTCGCTGATCCAAGGGCCTTCGGCCTTCCACCAGTCCCCAGTCCCCGATCCCCAGTCCCCACTCCACTTAGCGAACCCCACGGCGGCGGATCGCGAGCAGGCCCATGCCAGCCATGCCCATCGCAGCGCCGGTGGGGAGGGGGATGAGGGTGATGACGAACTCGACGACGAGGTCGTTGAAGGCGTTGTCATCGCCGGTCTCGAAGGCGATGATGAACGAGCGCGCGTCGGGATTGCTGGAATCAATCTCGAAGGCGACCATGCGGTCCGCCGCGTTCGCATTGCGAGATGCTTCGGAGGAGAGATCGGGGTCGATCCCGTTGGAACGGATCCAGCGGAAAGAACCTGCTGAGATCTCGATGGAGTTAAGGACGTCCGTAGTGAGCGTGCTGTCACCTGCGAACGAAATGGGAAGGCCAGTCGACGTTCCGGTAGAGGTGAATTCAAGGCTCAGCGACTGCACCGACGTCGAGTAGCGTCCGATTACTTCAATGGTCCCGTTGCCAGCGAGCCAGTTTTGATCGGTGCGGCCACTGCCGTTGCCGAGATCGAAGGGGAGCGCGGAACCGATGCCGCCAAGCGAGTCGGTGTCCTGAATGCGATTGGCATACACGGAGTTGCCAAAGTCAAGCTGAACACCGATAAGACCGGAGGGTTCCGCGTTTGAACCTGTGTACAGCTCGTTCATGATGCTCGCGAGCGAGCGGCCGGTGGTGGGCGAGGTGTTGATCGCCGTGACGCCCGCGTGCGCAACGCTCGCCGCGGCGAGGGTCAGGGCGAGGGCTGCGTTGGTGTGGATGGTGTTCATGGGTGGCGTCCGGGAGGGCCGCTCTTGGGCGGGGCGGGTCTTGGGGCTGTCGGGCGGGGCTGGGAACTTGGGGAATCTGTTCCGAATGAACCGAGTTCGAGAGTACCAGAAAAAAGAGAGGGAGGCAACGGTGGTCGCCTCCCTCTTGTGGAATTTTTTTTTATCGGGTCAGGGGCGGGGTTCAAGCCGCCGCGGGGCCCGATGGTCTGGTTCGTCCAGAATTCGCACAGATGAGACACGCTGGGCGGGTTCCGGACGGGACGACCTTGACTGTCCAGGCGGATCAGCCCACCCTTAGCGAGCAGCGCGGCGACGGATCGCCAGGACGCTCAGCCCAGCCAGGCCGAGGGCGGCGCCGGTGGGGAGGGGGATGAGGGTCAGCTGGGACTGCATGTCGCCGTCGACGCCAGCGTCATAGACGCCGTTGCCGTTGTTGTCAGCGAAGATGTTCAGGGCTCGCACGTTGTTGCTGTTGCTGTTGAAGAACGACGACGCGTTGGCGGTAGCGTCGGCGATGAAGGCGTTGGCCTTGTTGAACTGGTCGTCCGTGAGGCCATTCCAACGGCCATCATTGATAGCAGCCAGGAGGGTGGCCTTGGTGGCAAACTGGGCGGCCGTGAACTCTTCCTCCAAGCGCCAGAGAGCCAGCTGGAGCGAGCCCGCATCGAGGGCCCGATTGGCATCCGTGTCGGAGCGATAGCCGCTGAGGGTCATGGTGCGGAACTTGGTGTACAGGTATGCCGTCTCGATGGAGATGGGATCGGGGTTGGGTCCTCCGCCACCCGACCGAGCAACAGTCTCGATCTGGAAGGCATACGTCGTTCCCGGCGTGAAGAAGATGTTGCGCTCGACGCAGAAGGTTCGGAAGCCTGCGCCAATGTCGGACGCCGTCCCAGTCACGCCTGCCCAGCCGGTCTGAACTTCGCCGCGGAACTCTCCGCCGCTACCGAAGCTGACGCCTGTATTGTTGTTTATCTTAACCGTCCCCGCCTGCGCCGCGCCCGCCGCAGCGGCGAGCACAAGGCTCGCCATGATCATCGTACTCTTCATCTCCAGATCTCCATACCGAGTACTGCCCGAAGTCGTGGCCCGCGTTGGTGGTCGTGTTCAGCGCTGTGAGGCCCATCCGGAAAGAGCCTTTTCGAACGCTGTTTTCGAACACCCGCCGCGAGTCCTCTCTACTCCATCGAGAAGCCCAAGTGGACTGGACGCACAAGCTGCCAGCAAATTCCCTTGGGTTACTTTACTCGTATTCGGTGATGATACAGCCCAGCAGATGCGAAACAAGTCTACCTGAACAGGGATATGGGGTAAAAAGTGAAATTTTTGCAGGATGTTCGGTGGTTTGAAGGAGGTTGGTGGGTTGGGAGGGTGGATGGGGGTCCAATAAGTGGGGGAGGAAAGCGAAAAGCGGGAAAGCGGGAAATGAAGAGGGGAAGCGACGTGGCGACGTGGCGAGGGCTACATGGCGGCCAGCGGGATTCGGATCGATGGTAAGGTCCAGGAGCGGGTTTCCGCATGGACTGCTTGGACGGCGGAGCCGTCGGGGTAAGTCGCCGGGGGCAGCCGCGAACGCGGCGCCCCCGGAGAGGGGCTGGTTTTCGAAGTGCACCGCGACGCGGTGCGGGTGCGTTTGATCACGGTCTACCTGCACCGCTTCGCGGTGCGTTGAGCTTGATGCGGCCGTATCGGGGGTGCCGCTTCGCGGCGACCCCCGACTACTTACCCCGGCCGCTTCGCGGCCGACAACAGCGAGGCAGGGGGGAGGAAAGCGAAAAGCGGGAAAGCGGGAAATGAAGAAGGGAAGCGAGGCAGCGATCAGCGAGGCAGCGAGGCAGGGGACGGAAAAAGGCATGCGGGCGGAAAGCGGAAAGCGAAAAGCGAAAATGAGGGGGCGGAAAGAGGCGTGCGGGCTTGCAGGCAGGTAGGGGGAGTGGGGAGGGGGGAATGAAAACAGGACGCCGCGGGGCGTCCTGCTTGAGGGGGACGGTGTTTGTGAATCGATCTTGCTTACCCGATGCGGCGGCGGCGGAGGGCGAGGCCGCCAAGGCCTGCGAGAGCAAGGCCGCTGGCGGTGGGGAGGGGGATCAGCGTGAGCTGCGACTGGGCGAGGGCGCCGAGGATGTCGCCATCGTCGTAGAAGCCGTTGTTGTTCACGTCGGTGAAGGCGCGGATGTTGAGGGCCTTCACGGTCGTGTTGACGAAGTTTGAGGCGTTGGCGGCGTTGACCCAGGCGATGAGCTGATCCCACTCGGCCTGGTTCAGGCCGTTGGGATTCGAGCGGTCGTTCTGGGCTGGCGCGGTGCCGGGGAGGGTCGTGAGCTGGGTGTCGTTGGCCTGACGGAGCTCGCCCTCGAGGAACCAGATTGCGGTCTGGAGCGTGCGGGCGGCGCGCTCGCGGCGGGCTTCCTGGTCCATATCGCCTGCGCCGGCGGCCTGGCTCCAGGTGCTGAAGCCTTCCGTGACGGCGAACTGCGAGGCGGTGGCGGCGACGCCCGCGCCGTTGTAGGCGTAACGGCTCAGCGAGCCCTGGCGGAACTGGGTGTAGATCCAGGCGGTGGCGTTGCCGATGGGGTCGGGGTTGCCGCCGAAGTAGCCGCCGTTGCGGGAGCCGTCCTCGATTGTGAAGGTGTAGAGCATGTTGTTTGAGACGTACTCGTTGCGCTCGATGCAGAAGGTCTGGAAGTCATCATGGTGGGCGTAGCTGGCGGTCGAGCCGTCGCCGCCCTGAAGGTCGTAGGGATTGGCGGCGGTGATGTCGCTCACCATGCCGCGCTGGCCGGCGTTGCCCGCGACGTTGACAACGCGGAACTCGCCGCCGTTGCCAGCCTGGAAGGGGGTGTAAGAGACGCGGACGGTGCCGGCGCTGGCGCTGGTGCTGGCGGCGGCGACGAGCGCGACGGCCGTGCTGGCGAGAACACAGGTCTTCATGATGATCTTCCTCTCTCTGAACTGCGAATGGGTGCGGCGTAGAGACGCGCCCTCGCACTCCCTTCCACTTCGGAACGATCACCGGCGGCGACAACAACTCTCGCCAGAACCCGGCGGATCACTCCGAAGGTGACGATACAACAGGGCGCGGCAAGTTCAATGAAAGGGGTTCAAAGTCGGCTGAAAACGCACTGTTTTCGCGTGTGCTGGTCCGAGATCCTGCGCGAGGATCGCGGGGCGCGTCCTTTAACCGGGTGGGGCGCGAAGAGCGTGGGCGGTGCGTGAGAGCGAGGGGAGCGTGCGTGGTCACTGCGGAAACCCGCTCGCGCCGCCTGGCTACTTCTTGGCTGGCTCGAGGGACACAGCCATCGCCTCGGAGAAGGTGATCACGATGGTGTCGTTGATCTTGAGCCTCTCGACGTTCTGCCTGTTCCGCGCCTTCACGATCACGAGGTCGCCCATCGGACCCTGGAGTGTCACCCGCATGTTCGGGAGGTCGATGGCCTGCACCGTCGTCACGACTCGGACGATGGTGCCGACACCACCCGCGGGGGCGGACGACATGGGCGCGCGCCCTGCGGCGGCGACCGCCACGATCGGGTTTGCCCTTTCCTCGGCCGTCGGCTCACGCAGCTCGCCGACCAGCGTTGCGCGGTAGACGGCGACCACCTCGTCACCGACCTTCACCTCGTTCAGGCGCTGCACGCTCTGGTCCGCCACGATCGTCAGCTCGTTGCCCGACTGGTCGGCGAGCGTGACCTCACGCGTCGCGTAGTTCACCTGCTTGACCGTCGCGGTGACCGAGGTCTCGATCGCGCGCTCCACGCGGAGGGGCTCGGTCGCGGTGGCGGCCTGAGCGGACTCCTTGGGCTTCTCCTGCGACGAGCACGCGATCAGTGTGGTGGCGACGAGGGCCGAGGTGAAGATCATCGGTAGAGTGCGCTTCATGAGGGGATCTCCGATTCGTCGGGTGCGATCAAGCTGGAGCAAGGCTCCCAGAGTGTACTCGATACGCTGGCAACTGCTCGGTGAGCGCCTTGGCATCTCAACTGCACGCGCGATAGCCGGGCCGTCGCAGCAATTCGGGCCGCGGGAGCAACTCAAGAAAGTGGCATGAGAGCGGGTGCAGGTCTCGGACGGTGATTCGCGGACGAGATCAAAATCGCAGACAACTGCCACCACCGTCACTTCGCTGCAAGATTCTCGAATGGGCGTGGAGGGATTCGAACCCCCGAAGGCGTTAGCCAACAGATTTACAGTCTGCCCCGATTGTCCACTCCGGCACACGCCCAAGACCTGACGCGGTTTCCCGCGGGAGGGAAAGATACGCAGGCTACGCGGAAAGGGCAATGCGGCCGTGGCAAAGCCCGCGTCGGTAGCGGGCAGATGCTGGAACACGCGGTAAAAGCCGCCTAGGGGACTCGAACCCCTGACCTGCGCTTTACAAAAGCGCTGCTCTACCAACTGAGCTATGGCGGCGTCGGGCTGTGGACGTCGAAGCTGTCGCTGCGCGGGCGAGCCCCGCAGTCACGGCGTGACAACGACGCAGAGGATAGCGGTGTTCAGAGATGGCGGGTTTGTGAGAGCTGCAAAACGCCACCGAGCCAGCGGCGACACCGACCGCAAGCGGCCGACGACAAACCAACCGAAATGAGCGATCCCGGACTCGAACCGGGGACCTCTTCCATGTCAAGGAAGCGCGCTAGCCAACTGCGCTAATCGCCCGAACTGGACCCTGAGGGTAGCAGGGTTGCAGGCAGTCTTCCAGTGTGGTGGCTTGTGGGTTTGCGGGTTGACGGGGTTGTGAGGGTCAGCGGGATTGTGGGGGTTAGCGCGGCTGCTGCCCTTGGCCCGCAAACTGGGCTGACTTCTGGGCCGCCGCCTGGGCTTCCTGTGGCTTGCCGGCGGCTTCGAGGAGTTCGGCCATGAGTGACCAGAGGAGTGGGCTGGTGGGGTCGAGGTCGATGGTGGCCTGCATCTGCTTGATGGCTTCGTCGGGCTTGCCGCTGAAGAAGGTGGCTCGGGCCTTGGCGACTCTTGGGAAGATGGCCTGCGGCCAGCGCGTGGTCCAGCGTTCGAGGAGCGGCAGGGCGATGGCGGTCTGATCCTGTGCGAGGAGGAGTTCGGCGGCGCTGGCGACCTCGCCGGGGTCGGGGATTGGGAGGCGCGTGGTTTCGAGGAGTTCGCGTGCGTCGAGGATGGCTTCGGGGCCGCGGCCGAGCTGGGCGAGCATCTGCGCGCGGGCGAGGCGGATCTGGTGGAAGCCGAGCTTGCGTGAGTTGGCGAGTTGGTCGAGGGCGGCGAGGGCGGTGTCGGGCTCACCGAGCTGTGCGATGAGGTTCGCCGCGGCGATGACTTCGCCGGCGTGCGCGTCTGTCGCATCGGCCTCTTCAGGACTTGCCACGATGATCTTGGCCTGCGCGACGGCCTGCGCGGGCTTGTTCTGGCTTGCGAGGACGCGGGCCTTCAGGAGATGCAGCGGCGCGGCGTTCGTGCGCGCGATCCACTCGTCCAAGTGGCGCGAGGCCTCATCGACGAGGCCGAGCTGCAGCAGCACACTCGCGGCGGCGGCGACCTCGGGGCCCTTTGGCCGCGGACGGCCCGTGAACCCGAGCACGTGCCTCGCCGCGGCCTGGGCCTCGTTGGCCTTGCCGTCTTCGGTGAGCATGGTCGCGAGCGTGGTGCGGAGGCTGTGGCGATCGGGGTGCTTCTCGACGAGCGCGGCGTACATCTCGCGGATGGCGGCGGGGCCGCGTCCCTGGAGGCGCATGACATCGGCGAGGCCACTGACCCACTCGTCGCTGGGCGTGACTTCATCGATGGCGCGCCGGAGCTCGCGCTCGGCGCCGGGGAGGTCGCCCGCCACGGCGCGCAGCCAGGCGAGACGGACCCACGTGGAGGGGCCCTGCTGCCAGCCGATGCCGCGCGTGCCAGAGCCAGTGCCAGCGGCGTCTCTCAACTCAAAGCGCGAACCCGAGAGCTCCTTGAGCGAGATGGCGCGCAGCGCGATGGCCTTGTGCTCTTCCGAGGGGACGTAGCCGGGTGCGAAGACGCGGTCGAGCGTGAGCGTGATCTTCTGATCTTCGAGGTCGCCCATGTAGGCGATGGTGCGGACGACGCCGCCCCAGACGCCCATCGCGAGGAAGGGGACGGCGAGGAGGATTGTGATCCAGCCCGCGCGCTTGATTCGGCCGGCGTGCTTGAGCTGGAGGTTCTGGAGGCGCGCGTGCGGCTCAAAGGCGAGCTGCCAGAGCTTCCAGAGGAGGAACGCGCCGATGCCGCCGAGCGAGACGGCCATGAGGAGCGGGACCTGTCCGAACATGCCGCGGAAGGAGAGCGTGAGCGCGACGAGGGCGATAAAGAGCACGACCTCGGCGCCGCGCGAGACGTCATAGTCCGGGCGGCGGGAAGCGGAACCCGCGGCAGACTTCGCCGCGGCCTTGGCTTCTTCTGTACGCGGCTTCGCGAAGATCGCGGGTGAGGCGAGCTTGAAGGAGAGGGCGTCGTTGGGGCAGACGCTGACGCAGTCGAGGCACTTCATGCACCCCGGATCCACGACCATGCCGAAGTCGCGGACTTCCTGATGGACGCGCACGTTGCTGGTGCACGTCGCGGTGCAGTGGCCGCACCCTTCGCACGCATCGCTCACGACGATGCGGCCGATGGAGACCTTGTCCAAGGGTGCGAAGAAGCCGCCGTAGGGGCAGCCGTACGTGCAGAATCCCTTGCTGCCCATGAAGTAGACGGTCGCGAAGCCGCAGACGGCCAAGAAGGGAATCGCAACGTACCACGCGGGGAAGGTCTTCCAGAAGTCCTCGGTCATGAGGCGGTTGTCAAAGCCGGGGAAGGGACGCAGCTCACCGACCAGAAGCGAGAGCCACGCGGGCCAGCCCACGCCCGCGGCCTCCATCGCGGGACCGAGGACGAGGCGATTGAACGTGGGCAGCACGAACATGTAGAGCGCCAGCAGCAGCGGCACATAAAGCAGCAGGCGCGTGCGGAAGGGCTTGGGGCGCACGCCGAGCTTGTGCATCCAATGAGCGCACAGGTCCTGCAGTGCGACAACGTGGCACCCCCAGCCGCAGAAGAAGCGGCCGAAGAGGAAGGTCGAGACGAGCGCGGCGATGAAGAAAATGAACCCCGCGTTCACCTGGCCAAGCTCGAGGGCGTACATCGACTCGCTGGGCTCAACGGGCGTGACGGTGAACCCCGTGATGATCCACTGGACGATGTGGGCCGCGATGAGGGCGTTGACGGTGATGAGGACGATGGCACGCCAGCGGCCCATGCTGGTGGAGCCCCAGCCCGGCGGCTTGAGCGGCTTGGCGGGCGCGGCGGGCAGTACGCCGAGGGAGACCGTGCGCGCGGCCGTAGCGATTGACTTCTCTCCGCCGGGCTTGCACCCTGCGCCGCTGGTGGCCGCCGTGGTCATCGCGAGAGGGTAGTCGCCGGCGTCCTGGGTGGCCCAGCCTCTCCGAGGCTGGTGCCTTGGTGAACCGGTCCCTGCGAGATTGCTCCTTGTGCCGCAATTGAGCATCGGAACGCGACCGACACGCGAAGACCGGATCCTCATGCCCACCAAGCCACTTCCAGAAAAGCCATGCGAGGTCTGCGGCCGCCGCATCGTGTGGCGGAAGAAGTGGGAGCGCGACTGGGACAACATCAAGGTCTGCTCGGAGGCCTGCCGCAAGGGGCGGCTTGACGCGACCGACGTCGCGCTCGAGCGGGCGATCATGGAACTGCTTGGGGCGCGCCGCGGCGGCGGCACGATCTGCCCATCCGAAGCCGCGCGGAGGATCACGGGTGACGAGGGCCCGTGGGAGGCGATGATGGAACGTGCCCGCATGGCGGCGCGGCGGCTGGTGGCCAAGGGCTCCATCGAGATCACCCAGGGCGGGCGCGCGGTGGATGGGTCGACGGCGAAGGGTCCGATCCGGTTGCGGAAGGTGTGACGCGTGACAGATCTGGACGCCATCGAAGTCGCCGCGAAGCCGCGGCGACTTCGATGGCACATTCGATGGCGACTTCGCTCTCACATGGCAATACCGTTGCGTATGTCGAGCCCTTCCGCACATGCCCAGACCTGGACGACACGCCGCCTGCTGGCGTGGATGGGCGAGGCGTTCACAAAGAAGGGGCTGGACTCACCCAGGCTGATGAGCGAGCTGCTCCTGTCGCACGTGATCGGCTGCGATCGGCTGCGCTTGTACATGGACACGGACCGGCCCGCGAGCCCGCTGGAGCGTGAGTCGCTGCGCGACCTTGTCGCACGCGCGCTCAAGCACGAGCCCGTGCAGTATCTCGTGGGTGAGGGGTGGTTCTTCGGCCTGCCCTTCCACGTCGATCGGCGCGTGCTGATCCCGCGCCCAGCAACCGAGACGATCGTACAGGAAGTGCTCCAGCACCATCGCGCTACGCATGGCAGCGCCAACGCCACTGGCGAGGGCGTGCTCATCGGCGATGTCTGCACAGGCTCGGGGTGCATCTCGGTGGCGATCCTCAAGAACCTGCGCGGAGCGCGGGCCGTCGCGAGCGACATCAGCGCCGACGCGCTCGAGGTCGCACGCCTCAACGCGCAGCGGCACGGCGTCATCGATCGCATGGAGTTCCTGCGGGGCGACATGCTCGCGCCGCTGCGCGACCATCCGCCGACGCGCGGCGACGCCGCGCTCGACTACCTCGTCTCGAACCCGCCCTACATCCCCGACGATGAGTGGCGCGCCGTCGAGCCCAACGTCAAGGATCACGAGCCGCACGGGGCCCTCCGCGGCGGCGTCGACGGGCTCGATTTCATCCGCCCCCTCGCCAGCCACGGCGCGGCGATGGTCAAGCCCGGCGGCATGGTGCTGGTCGAAATCGCCGATGCCCGGGCCGATCAGGCCCGAGAACTCTTCGAGGCGAACGAATTCCTAGTAGAAGTTCGGGTGCTTCGCGACTTCGAAGGGCTGAATCGCGTCGTTGCCGCAATCCGTAAGTGATTGCCAATCAGTGGTTTAACAGAATGTGTGAATCGCTTGCCGGTGAATCAGCGTACACGCTTGATGGAGTGTCTGTTCGAAGGTAAACTAACGACGTTCACTGGCTTGATCGTGTTCAATGCTTCCCCGGGGTCTCTTTCAGAGCGGAATCCGTCAGGGCCAGTTCACGCAGGAGCCAGCGTCGCGATGGGATCTCAGGAACGCCGAGCACGGGAGCGGAACGCGACGCGCGAGCGGATCCTCGCCGCGGCGCGTGACCTCTTCGTGCGCGATGGGTTCGAGAAGGTCACGCTCCGCCGCATCGCGGAGGCGATCGAGTACACCCCCGCCGCGCTCTATGTCCACTTTGAGGACAAGCGAGCGCTCATGGCGGCCCTCTGCGAGGAGGACTTCGGCCTCCTGCGCGAGGCGATGCGCACGGGCGATGCGATCGAGGATCCGGTGGAGCGCGTCCGGGCCATCGGCGCTGCGTACGTGGACTTTGCCCTCGCTCATCCGCACCACTACACGTTCATGTTCATGACCGCGTGGCCGACGCCCGAGGAGGGCGAGCGCCTCGACGCGGTCGACGAAACCAAGATGATCCGGCACGGCAACCCCGACGAGGACGCATACGCCTTCCTCCGCCACGCCGTCGCGGCGTGCATCGAGCAGGGACGCTTCAAGGAACCCTACACCGATGTCGGCGTCGTGACGCAGATGTGCTGGGCCTCGGCCCATGGCGTCGTGTCGCTCTTCATCACGCACGGGCATGATCCTTGGGTCGACTTCCGCTCGCCGCAGCGCTCAGCGCATCTGCTGCTGGACGCGGTGCTGGATGGGATGGTCGCCACGCCGCGCGTGGCGGGGGCAGGGGCCGCAACGCCGGAGGCACACTCATGAACTTCCTCGCGATCAAGATGCTGATGGGCGACCGGCTCAAGTACCTGGGGCTGCTGATCGGCCTGACCTTTGCCGCGACGCTGATCACGCAGCAGGCGGCGATCTTCATGGGCTACACGAAGCGCATGTGGGCCTTCATCGACGACACGCCGCACGTGGATGTGTGGGTGATGGACCCGCAGGTGCGCTTCACCGAGGATCCCAAGCCGCTCCAAGAAACCGCGCTGCTGCGCGTGCGCGCCGTGGAGGGTGTCGAGTGGGCCCTGCCGATGTATCGCAACAACCTGCTCGTGCAGCTCGCGGACGGAACGCAGGAGTTCTCGACGATCATCGGCGTCGACGATGCGACGCTGATGGGCGGCCCGACGCGGATGATCGAGGGGACGCTCGAAGACCTGCGCCAGGGGGACGGCGTGATCGTGGACAAGGCCGCCGCCAACGGCGACCTTGCGATGACGCTCCCGGACGGAACCAAGCGCCCCCTGCGCGTCGGCGATTCGCTCTCGATCAACGACAACTTCGCGCGGGTCGTGGGCATCTGCGACAACGCGACGGCCTTCTATTGGCAGCCCGTGATCTACACGACCTACGGCCGCGCGGTCCGGTTCGCGCCGCCCCAGCGCAAGCAGCTCACGTACGTCCTCGTGAAGGCCAAGGAGGGCGAGTCCGCCGAGGCCGTCGCCGCGAACATCACGGCCCGCACCGGGCTCGCGGCCCGCACACGCTCGGACTTTGGTGCCCTCACCATGTGGTACACGCTCCTGAAGACCGGCATCCTGATCAACTTCGGCATCACGGTGGGGCTGGGCTTTGTGATCGGGCTGCTGGTCTGTGGTCAGACCTTCTTCACGTATGTGTCGGACAACGCACGCCTCTTCGCCGCGCTCAAGGCACTCGGACTCTCGAACGTGCGATTGCTCGGAATGATCTTCACGCAGGTCGTGGTGCTGGGGCTTCTGGGCTTTGGCCTCGGAGCCGGGATCGCGTCGATCTCCGGGCGCTTCATGGGGCTCGCGGGCGTGGGCTTCCACCTGCCGTGGCAGCTGCTCGTGGGCGCGTGCGTGGGGATCATGCTGATCTGCCTGGCCTCGGCGATGCTCGCGGCGGTGCGCGTGCTCCGTCTTGAACCCGGCGTTGTCTTCAAGGCTTGATGGGTTCGTGCTGAGTGGATTGGTGTTCGAAAGGAACTGCAATGGTCGTGGCACCAGGGACGGGGAACATGCAGAGTCTGATGTCCGACTCCGCGGCAAACGTGACCAGCGCGCTCGCTGGTCGCCCCATCGCGGTGCGATGCCGCGGCGTGACCAAGACCTATGGCAAGGGTGGTTCCGCCGTGCGCGCGCTCCGTGGCGTGGACCTTGACGTGCACCAGGGCGAGATGATGATGCTCGTGGGCCCCTCAGGATGTGGCAAGACCACGCTCATCAGTGTCGTCGCCGGCGTGCTCGATCGTGATGAGGGTGAGTGCACGGTGCTGGGTGAGGACTTCAAGAAGCTCGGCGCCGACAAGACCACGGCGTTCAGAGCCAAGAACGTCGGCTTTGTCTTCCAGGCCTTCAACCTGATCCCGACGCTCACGATCGCGGAAAACGTCTCGGTGCCGCTGCTCATCAACGGCATGCGCCGGTCCGAGGCGCTGAGGCAGGCCAAGCAGATGCTCGATCGCGTGGGGCTCGGCACGCGCGTGAACGACATCCCAAGCCGCCTCTCGGGTGGCCAGCAGCAGCGCGTGGCGATCTCTCGCGCGCTCGTGCACAAGCCCAGGCTGCTCGTCTGCGATGAACCAACGAGCGCGCTCGATCATGCGACGGGGCAGAAGGTCATGGAACTCCTGCGCGAGGTCGCCAGTGGCGGCGACCTCTCCCTCGTGGTCGTGACGCACGATCAGCGCATCTTCGAGTTCGCCGATCGCATGGCCACGATGGACGACGGCCACATCGTGAGCATCACGACCGGCCAGGGTCACAAGATTTCCTCGCAGCACGTTGAGGGGAAGTGATCGCACGATCAGCGACCAGAGTTGAAGACGTCACCAAATTTGTACGGATGAAGACCTGCATTGATGGCCCATTTCGAAGGCCTGTTTCCAAGGGAACTCACATGATTCGCGCGTACCTGATTCCGTTGCTGGCAATCGCTGGCGTCCTCTTCGCGGTCTACACCGTCGTGGCCGGTGCGCGGCCGCCGGAGGCCAAGCCACCGGTGATCGAGCCGCCCAAGGCACCCTTCAGCGCCTTCGTTGCCGGCTCGGGGCTTGTCGAGGCATCGTCACAGAACATCGCCGTGGGCGCGCCGGTCGGGGCCGTGGTGCAGCGCATTGCGGTGACGGTGGGGGACACGGTCAAGAAGGGCGACGTCCTCTTCGAGCTTGATCCGCGCGAGCTGCGGGCCGAGCTCGTTTCGCGCGAGGCCGCGGTGGGCGTGGCCCAGTCGCAGCTCGACAAGCTCCTCCAGGGCACCCGGCCCGAGCAGATCCCTCCGGCAGAAGCACGCGTCGTAGAGGCGCAGGCCGGGCAGCGCGCCGCGCAGGCGGTCCTCGACGAAGCGAACTCGCAGCTGTCACGCGCCGAAGCGATGGAAGATGCGCGATCCCTCTCCGTCGAAGAGATCGCAAGGCGTCGTTTCGCGGTCGCGACCGCCGCGGCACGCGTGGCACAGGCCGATGCCGGATTTGCCGAGGCGCAGGCCCAGGTCGCACTCCTCAAGGCCGGAACATGGGCCCCCGACATCGCGGTCGCGCGGTCGCAGGTCGCCGAGGCGCAGGCCGCCGTGGAGGCCGTCAAGATCGAGCTCGATCGGCGGATCGTTCGGGCACCGATCGATGGACAGGTGCTGCAGTCCAACATCAGGGTTGGTGAGTTCGCGCAGGCTGGTCCGCTCACGTCGCCCCTGATGCTCGTTGGCAGTGTGGATCCGCTGCATGTGCGGATCGATGTTGATGAGCACGAGGCCTGGCGCGTGAAGCCCGGCGCACGGGCCGAGGCCTTCGTGCGAGGGAACAAGGACATCAAGACCACGCTCACCTTCGTGCGCTTCGAGCCCTTTGTGATCCCCAAGCGATCGCTCACGGGCGAGAGCACCGAGCGAGTGGACACACGCGTGCTGCAGGTGGTGTATGCGTTTGACCCTTCGGGACTTCCGATCTATGTCGGGCAGCAGATGGATGTGTACATCGAGGCCCAGCCGGTGGATCGTGCGCCCGCGCCAGAAGGCACTGGCGCCGCCTCAGGCACCCCGTGAAACTGTCTCCACAATCGGATATGCTAACGCCCGTTCGAGTTCTGTTTGAAGCAACACTCAGTACACGCGGAAGTTGCCGCACAACCAAAGGTCAAGAAATGAAGCCTTCGAAGACGACCCGCCGCGCGATCCTGGCCTCGATCGCTCCCGCCGCGCTGCTCACCGCACTTTCAGGGTGCACGGTTGGTCCCGACTACAAGGCTCCCGAGAAGCAGCTGACCGATTCCTTCACCGCGCTCGATCAGGCGAACGCCGCGGGCCTCACCACCACGCCGGTGACTGGCGACACGGGCGACCTCAAGCGTTGGTGGAGCGTCTTCGGCGATCCCAAGCTCGACTCCCTGGTCGAGAAGGCCATCGGTCAGAATCTCGATCTGCGCATCGCCGCGGCCCGAGTGCGTGAGGCCCGTGCACTCCGCGGCATCGCCGCCTCTGATCTCTTCCCAACCGTGGACGCCAGCGGTGCCGCAAGCCGCAGCCGTGGCAGCGAGAACCTGGACTTCCCGAATCCCGGTGCCAACGACGACATCACCCTCTTCCAGGCGGGTCTTGACGCGAGCTGGGAGATCGATGTCTTCGGCGGCATCCGTCGCGGCATCGAAGCAGCCGACGCGGACCTGATGCGCACCGAGGAGAGCCGTCGTGGCGTCCTCGTCACACTCCTGAGCGAGGTAGCACGAAACTACATCGAGCTCCGCGGCTTCCAGGATCGCCTCGAGCTCGCCCGCGAGCAGGTCAAGGCCCAGAAGGAAACGCTCGACCTCACGCAGTCGCGCGCTCGCGCTGGCCTTGCCAACGACCTCGAAGTCGCTCAGTCCCTGGCTCAGCTCAAGCTGCGCGAGGCTCAGATCCCGCCGCTGAACTCCGGTCTGCGCCAGTCGGCCCATCGTCTCTCGGTCCTGCTGGGCGAAGAGCCGGGCAAGCTCGTCGCGGACCTCACCGCGCCAGGCACGCTCCCCCAGCCGCCCGCGTCGGTGCCCGTCGGACTTCCCTCGGATCTGCTCCGGCGCCGCCCCGACATCCGCGAGGCCGAGCGCGGCATCGCCGGCTCCACCGCCCGCATCGGCGTTGCGACCGCCGAGCTCTTCCCGAAGTTCTCGCTCACCGGTGGCTTCGGGCTCGAGTCGGGCGATATCGGCGACCTGATCGACATGAACAGCCGTCGCTGGTCCATCGCTCCACAGATCCGCTGGCGCCTCTTTGATGGCGGCGCGATCCGCAACAACATCGAGGCCGCGAAGGCCCGCGAGGAACAGGCCGTCCTGACCTACGAGCGCACCGTCCTGGTCGCGCTCGAAGAGGTTGAGAACTCCCTCACGACGCTCGTGCAGGATCAGGTCCAGCGCGGCGTTCTGGAAGAGGGTGTGGCCGCGAATCGCCAGGCCGTCTCGCTCGCGACCGATCGCTACACCAGCGGCATCGGCGATTTCATCAACGTCCTCCAGACGCAGTCGGCCCTCTACGACGCGCAGGAGGCGCTCGTCATCAGCCGCATCAACGTCTCGCGCTCGCTGATTGCTCTCTACAAGGCACTCGGCGGCGGCTGGGACGCGGACGCGCCGGCAGGGGGCGCACAGGATCAGCCCACCGAGCCCGCTCCGGCACCGGCCCAGTAGGGTGTGCTGATCGCATCGCGGAAGCGCAGCCGGCTCAGTGCTTGTGGCCGTGCGCCTCAACTGCTGCCCGGTGCGCCTCGAGGAGCTTGTGTTCCTGCTCGGCCAGCTTGGGTGCGAGCTCAGCCATGATCTTCGCGGCGTTGGCCTCATCGGGATAGCCGCTTCGGTCGCCGCCGTTGAGGTGGATGAGCTCCGCATCGAGATGGCTCTGACCCTGTGTCTTGAGGCGGAACTCTCCCTCGCTGGTAAGGTTGATGCCCTGCTGAGTGTGCACGTTGAACTGCTTGCACGTGAGGTCGACCGACTCGGTCGAGTCCAGCTGCAGCCGCACGCCGCGCAGCTTGAGGACCGGCCCCTCCGGCGTCAGCACGAGCGCAAGCTCGAGATCGCCCGATGCCGACCGGACTTCGATCGCCTCGCCCTGAGCATCCGGGCGAACCGTGAGTGTGCGTCCGGATGGGAGCGTTGCGGCGGTAGAGGGGGAGGAGGGGGTGGCGGCGGGCACCATCGCGGTCTGGGGCGGCGTGTTGGGATCCGTCATGTGCTCAGGATAGCGGCGGGAATCATGGTGCAGTCGGCCGCGGCGTGGTAGACTCCGGCGGGAGATCATCATGCCTCCAGCAGCCCGCGTCGGTGACAACATCCTCCAGCCCGGTCCGCACTGCCACATGCTCCACCCGGGCACGCCGCCGGTGCCGATCCCGCATCCGGCGCTGCCGCTGGCGATCGTCCCGCCGGGCGCGACAACGGTCATGGTCGGCAACAAGCCCGCGGCCCGCGCGACGGACCAGAGTGCCCCGTGCTCGCTGCCCGGGTGCACGCCCGGCGGACCGGGCATGATCTCGAAGGGTTCTGCCACGGTGATGATCAGCAATCTCCCCGCAGCGCGCGTCGCCGACATGACGGCCCACTCCTCGTGCGTCGCGCCAATCCCAGCGCCGACGGGCATGATCCTGCCACCGGGCGCGCCGACGGTCATCATCAACGGTTGACCGAGCGGAGGGCTGGCGACCGTGCTTGAAGCATTCCTGTCGACATTTGGCGCGGTCTGTCCGGCCTGCCGCGCTGCCGGGCGTGTCGGCGGCAGGCTTGAACTCTCGCGCGTCTTTGAGCAGCCCGATTCGCGTACGGCGAGCGCGATCGTGCAGTGCTTTGAGCCCTCGTGCCAGGCGGAGTTTCCGGTGATCGACGGTGTGCCGCTGCTGGTGCCGGATGCGCGCGGATTCGTCGCGGCGAACCTGCACCATCTCACGCGGCGCGAGCCCATGCACGATGAGATCGAGAACCTTCTCGGCGACTGCGCAGGAACGGGGACGTGGTTCGAACACGCGCGCCAGTATCTGTCGACGTACGGGCTTGATCACTACGGCATCCGGCCTGAGGCGGGCCAGGCGCGCCGGCTGCTAGCGTCGATGGTCGAGATGGCTGGCGGCGAGATCCAGGGGCCGGCGCTCGAGATCGGCTGTGCCGCGGGTGGCGTGACGCTGGAGCTGGCGCGATTGACTGGCGGGCCTGCGCTGGGCGTTGATCTCTTCTATCCGCTGGTGCGGCTCTTTCAGTCGATGCTTGCGACCGGGCACGCGCGCGTTCCGCTGCGGCGCTCGGGCACGGTCTATGACGAAACGGAGATTCTGCTGAGCGAGGCGCAGCGCGAGTGCGCCGGGCGCGTGGATGGCTGGTGCGCGGATGGCGCGATGCTGCCGTTTGCGGATGCGAGCGTCGGTGTGGTGGTCGCGATCAATGTGCTGGATGTGACGGCCTCGCCGCTGGAACTGCTGCGCGAGATGCGGCGCGTGCTGCGGCCCGGCGGTGTTCTGATGGTCTGCACGCCCTACGACTGGAACGCGGGCGCCACGCGCATGGAGGCGTGGCTCGGCGGCCACTCAAAGCGTGCGCACGGCGCGGGCGATCCTTCGCGCGTGCTTGAGATGCTGCTGACTCCGGGCGCGAATGCCGCGTCGCTCGCGTCGACGAGGCTGGTCGCGTCAAGGCACGATGTGCCATGGAACGTGCGCGTGCATGATCGTCACGCCGCGGCGTACACGCTGCACGCGGTCGTTGCACGTGCCGAGTGATGTGAGCTGATGCGGCACTGAGCTCGTGCTGATCACGCGCTGATCACGTGCTGATCACGCACGATCAGAGACCTTCGCATCCAGCGTTGTCTTGAGCAGTTCGACGCTTTTGAGGGCGCTCGCGTACGCCGCGGCACGCGATTGACGGATCATCCGCGCCAGCATCCACGGCAGCGGCAGCACCGTGAAGGGGATGTACCACGCCCACGTGATCCACTCCGGATAGGTGTAGAACGAGAAGTAGGCGCGGAGCATGGAGTGCGTCAGCCAGACACCGGGCCAGATCGTGAAAAGGATGAGCAGTCCGAAGATCACGGGGAGCTTTGGGAGCATGCGGAGGCGCAGCGAGAGGCGAGTCTCGCCGCCGGTGTGCGCGGTGGTTGCAACGAGCGAGTGATCGAAGGGCGTGCCGGGCGCTTCGAGCTCGAAGAGGATCGGTGACGAGCCGGGCCGCTTGGCGTCGAAGCCCGCGAGCTTGCCGCGGCGAGCGAGCGCGTCGAGGCGGGTGACGATGGCGGCTTGATCAATCGCGGTCGAAAGATCGGGAAGTGGTAGGGGTCCGAGAAGTGTGACGACGCGAATGGGCGGGGTTGCCGCGTCGTCGAGTGTGGACTGAGATGGGCTGGGGGGCTGGTTCAAGGGATTTGTGCTGGACGAGGCTGGGCAAAGCGATTCTCTGCGGGCTGACCGATGGAACTTCGACCCGGAAACGGAACAGACTGAAAGGTACCTCCTCCGAAGGCTGGAGATTGGTTGCGTTTTGCGGCGCAGGTCGTACCCTTTGGGAGATGGAATCCGCGAAGCCACCCGCCCAGCCACCCTCTCAGCCGCCTCTGGCTCCTGCCAGAGCGAGCGGCCCGAGCCGGACGCCGCTGCGCCTGGTGGGGACGCAGGAGTCGTCGGGATCTCGTGGTGCTGGCGCGCGCGAGGGGAGGCGCGGCGAGGCTGCTGGGGGCGGGCGCGATTCGGAGATGGTCGCGGGGCCGGAGTTTGGCCGCGGCGTTGCGGCGGAGCGCGAGGAGGCGGCGCGGAGGATCGAGTCGTCGCGATTCATCGCGTATGAGAATGCCTCGGCGGCGCGCCGCTCGGATGGTGCGCGGCTGGCGTTCGCGAAGCTGGTGGAGGAGTCGATCGAGGGTGGTCGTGCGGCGATCATCCGGCCTGAGACGCGCCGCGAGCTCGCTGCGGCCGCGGAGTCGCAGGGCCTGCGGCCGTTTGAGGCGCAGCTCACGATCGCGATGGTGCAGGATGCGGCGCGGCATGGCGAGGTGCTGGCTCGCGCGGAACGCAGCGCAGACGAGCGGCGAGCCAGGCATGTGCCGCGAGACATGACGCCCGGTGGCAGGCATGATCCCAGTCCGCGCGTCGCACCGACCGTTGCGGCGCCCGCTCACGCGCGTCAGCTGATGCTCGCGGTTGCGATGGGACTTGTGATCTTTGCTTCGCTTGTGGTCGCGGTGCTGCGGGCCTGATGTGGGCGGTGCTGGGTCGCGAATGAGCGATCAGCGCGGAGCCATCTGGATGAGCTGCACGACGCGCCCGCTCTTGAGCAGGATGCGGTTGATCGGTGCCGGGCCGCCAGAAATCTGCTCGACCTTGTCGATGCGACCCTGCACCTTGGCGCGATCGCCCTTGCGGACGTCCTGATCGTTGTCGGGAACGTGGCAGACGACGAAGAAGTCGCGGAGCATGTTGCCGGTGTTGAAGGAGAGGCGGATCGAGTAGCCCCCTTCCATCAGCTCGCGCTTGACCTCGACGACCTCGCCCTCCCAGCCTTCGTTGGGGACCCACTGGTTGTTCCAGTTGGCGGCGATGACATCGCGCTCGGTGGGGTTGCGGACGCCCAGGATCGAGCCCATCACGGAGGCGGGATCGGGGGGAGCGAACGTCGCGCCTGGCGGCGGGCCGATGACCTTCGGCGCGGCCTTGGTGATGTCACCGGCGGGCGCGGGGGCGCGGCCGCCAGACTTGGGGGCGCTCGAAGTGCTGGTGGCGCCCGATGTCGCGGCGAGGTAAAGCGTGCCGCCGACAACACCAGCAGCAACGACACCGAGGATGACATTCAGGCTGGACATGGCTGGAACTCCGACGAACGCAAAGTTGATCGCAACGTTGAGGGCAGAGTCTACGAACGCTCGGCGCGCTGGGAAAGGGGCACCATGCCATCACGCGCTGCTTGCGGGGATCGGCGTCATGCCGAAGAAGCGGCGGATTGCCCAGCGGCCCGCGTAGATGGCGGGGGTCAGCGCGACGGCGATGAAGAACTTGAGGACGTAGCCGGTCACGGCGGTCTGCATGACAAACTGCAGCGTTGCGGCGTCGTTGCCGAGAAGTCTCGGGAGGAGGTAGAAGAAGAGGAAGGTGACGAGGAACGAGTCGAAGAGCTGGCTCACGACGGTGGAGCCGGTGGTGCGGAGCCAGACCATCTTGCCGCCGGTCAAACGCTTCAAGACGGAGAAGAGGTAAATGTCGAGGAGGGAGCTTGCGAGGAAGGCGATGATGGAGGCGATGTACATGATCGCCGCGGCACCGAAGATGTTCTCAAAGGCGGCGTTGGTGGCGGTGCCGGGGATGCCCTCGAGGGTTGGGAAGAGGCGCGACACGTAGATCAGGAACCAGGTCAGGGCGGCCATCGAGAAGGAGAGGTAGGCCATCCGGCGTGCGGCGCGCCGGCCGAAGTACTCGTTGACCAGGTCGGTCAGGAGGAAGGTGATGGGGAAGGGGAGCATGCCCATCGTGTGCTCGATGGGGATCTTGCCCGAGAGGCCGATGGCGGCGAGGTCGAGCTCGAGCTGGAAGAGCTTGGCCCCGATGATGTTGGCCAGCAGCAGGCAAGTGATGTTGACCGAGACGAGCCAGAGGTAGACGCGCTGCGGCGAAGTGAGGGCGTGGGGATTGTGCGTGTCGAGTGCTGTGACAGCGTTTGTGGGAGTCGTGCTCATATGAGGCTCATGGGTTCGCAGCGAGGCTCGAACTGGAGGCGTGGAGTAGCGTGGCGGCGGGAGGTTCGGATCTGGTTGATGATCAGACTACCCGAGAGGGCAGCGGCGTGGGAGGGGGGAAGGGGAGGAGGGTTAGACGGGGGAGGAGAAGAGTCGGTCGGGACGACCGACCTACCCGAGGCGGGGAGACTTTGGGTCGGGGACCTACGATTGGGTCTATGACTACGACCCTCAATGTCGCGACCACGGAGTTTGAGAAGAAGGATCGTTGCGCTTCGCTGGCGCACCGGCCTCGGGTGCTGCTTGGGAAGATGGGGCTGGATGGGCATGACCGGGGTGTGAAGGTGATTGCGCGGGCGCTGCGGGATTCTGGGGTGCATGTCATTTACTCGGGGTTGTGGCAGACTCCACGGAGCCTTGCGATTTCAGCGCGAGATGAGGACTGCGATGTGCTGTGCGCGTCGATGATGAGCAACTCGCACCTGGTGCTGGGGCCGCGGCTAGTGGAGGAGCTGGCCAAGCTTGGGCGGCCGGACCTGACGGTGTACATGGGTGGGATTCTGCCGCAGGAGGACCTGCCGAAGCTGCTTGAGGGGGGCATCAAGCGGTGCTTCACGACGGGCGTTGGCCTTGCGGAGATTGTGCAGGCGGTGTGCGACACGGTGAAGGTGCGGGAGCAGGTGGTGCCGCAGGGTTCCGCGGCGTCGCAGCTGGCTCGGGACCTTTCGATTGCGCACGCGGATGGGAGGGTCCGTGCGAGTGCGAAGCGGCGGCGGCCGCGGCGGGTGATTGGTGTGACGGGCTCGCCGGGGGCGGGCAAGAGCACGCTGGTGGCGCAGATGGTGGCGGAGTTCACGCGTCGCAGCCGCGCGGGTGGGGAGGAGGGGGCGGGGTTCAGCGGGCGCTGCGGGGTGATTGCGTTTGATCCGATGAGCCCGATCACGGGGGGCGCGCTGCTGGGCGACCGTCTGCGCGTGGATTTCAACACGCTGGACGAGAGCGTCTACTACCGGAGTCTGGCGATCAGCGGCGAGGACTACCACGCGCTGCCGGAGATCATCGAGCTTGCGGGCGGGGCCTTTGAGGGGAAGGACGCGATCGACCTCCTCTTTGTCGAGACGGTGGGGGCGGGGCAGAACGAGACCAAGATCCGGCAGTTTGTGGATACGACGGCGGTCGTGCTGACGCCGGGGATGGGCGATGCGGTGCAGATGGACAAGGCTGGAATTCTCGAGATCGCCGACATCTTCGTCTGCAACAAGGCGGATCACCCCGGCGAGAACGAGCTGGTGCGCGACCTGCGGGATGTGGCGGGGCGACGCGTGATCCTCGAGACGGTGGCGACGCGCGGGCAGGGAGTGCCGGAACTCTTGCAGGCTTTGATTGGGTGAAGCGGGGCTTTCGAGCGGCTGGCTGTCGGTTTGGTTGGGCTTGCCCGGTCTTTGACGTACTTTGAGTGAATGTCAGAGCATGTCAGCGCACGTTCAGAGCAAGTAAGAGCAGGTCGGTGATGCCGGGGCGGAGTCCCGGCGCAGTATGTTGCGGCGCAAGCAGTGTGTTGTGGCGCGAGCGGAAGGAGTCGTGGATGGCGACGGCGTCGAAGCGGAGCACGAGCGGCAACCGGGTCAAGAGCCCGGTCGAGGTTGAGCCATCCGAGAGTGGCATGATCGGTGCCGCGGTAGCGATCGATCCTGCGGCGGCCGCGGCGGCCCGCGAGGCGGCGGCGAAGGAACTCGCACCCAAGGTCGAGGCGCTGCTCATGAGCGTGGATCGCGCGATCCCGACGGATCGCATTGCGGTTGCGATCGGGCTCGTGCCCGAGGATGCGCAGGTTGCTGATGATCATGTGCTGAGGCCCCCGATGGACGCGAAGGCGCGTGAGGACGCGCTCGCGACCGTCGATGAGGCGATCTCGCAGTTGAACGCGGCGTACGAGCAGACTGGACGCAGCTTCCGGATCGCGCGGCTGGCCGGAGGGCACCGCGTCACGACGCTTGCGACGTTCGCGAGCGTCATCGCTAACTTTCATCGGCAGCGGTTGTCGTCCAAGCTCAGCCGCCCGGCCGTCGAGACGCTGGCGATCATCGCGTATCGCCAGCCCATCACGCGAGCGGAGCTGGAGTCGATCCGCGGCGTTGCGTGCGGCGAGGTGCTCAAGAGCCTGATTGATCGGCGGCTCGTGACGATCAAGGGCCGCGCGGAGGAGCTTGGAAGGCCGCTGCTGTATGGCACGACCAAGCAGTTCCTCGATCAGTTTGGCCTTGCGAGCATCAAGGATCTGCCGGCACCGACGGAGTTGAGGCCGGCGTAGTGCTCCGGGCGGGGCGGGTTGGAGCATCGACCTGCTCGGAAGAGTTGGCCCGTACCATTTTCACATGGTGAGTGCCGTGCGTTCCATGCTGACGAGGACTCCTTCGCGGTTGCGGCCGCGGCGGCCCTCGTGGCGGTACCACTTTGGCATGGGCGGGCTGGCGTATGTCCTGACCACGGGCGTGATGGTGATCGGCGCGGTCAATGGGCAGAACAACCTGCTCTTCTGGTTCTTCGGGCTTGCGGTAGCGGGGCTGATGGTCTCGGGTGTGCTGAGCGGCTGGGTCTTCATCGGGCTGTCGATCCGGCGCGTGCTGCCGGGTGTGCTGCAGGCTGGGACCGAGTCGAAGATCGAATATCGGGTTTTGCGGCGGGGGTTGCCGACGCCGGGCTTTGGCCTCCTGATCGAGGAGCTTGATGTGGAGGGCGCTGGCGAGCCCCGGATCACCGCGATGGTGGCGCACATGCCTGCGCGGGGCGAGACGGGGGCGTTCGCGGCGTTTGTCCCGGGCCGGCGCGGGGTGATGCGGCTGCGGCGCGTGCGCATCTCGACGAGCTTTCCGTTTGGGCTTGTGGGCAAGAGCGTAACGTTTGACATCCCCGAGGAGGTGCTGGTGCGGCCCGCGGAGGCGGTGGTGCCGCGGCGGCTGCTGATGTCGCTTGGGGGTCGCGATGATGCGGGTGCGCAGGCGCGGCCGAGCCGGAGTGGAGAGGAGTTCTTCTCGCTGCGGGAGTTTGGCTCGGGGGACTCGCTGCGGAGCGTGGCGTGGCGTGCGACGGCGCGCGTGGGGAGGCCGCTGGTTCGCGAGATGAGCGATCGCTCGTCGCGGCGGGTGGTGATCGAGCCGGTGGTGGCGGGGCTTGATGGCGCGGGCGCGGAGCGCGTGATCTCGGTCGCGGCGGGGCTCGCGCGATCGGCGTCGCGCGCGGGATGGCGCGTCGGGCTGCGGTGGGGGGAGAGGTCCGTGCGGCTTGGGCCCGGGGGATCGCGCAACTCGGATCGGATCCTTGAAGCGCTGGCGATCGATGCGGAGGTGTCGGGCGCGAGACTCGAGAGTGGCGACGACGAGGGGCAGGCCGCGACGCGGATTCGAGTGATCGATGGGCGGGGGGATGCGCGGGGGCTCGGGAGTGAGGATGCGGGTGTTGAGCTTCCGTCGATCACGGCGCTGGGTGGTGCGACGAGCGTCGGGACGGGCGCTGGTTCGGTGGCGCGGGCTTCGTGGTGGAGTCTGAAGAGCTGAATGAAACAGGGCGTGACCATCCTTGATGTCTTCCGCGTCTGCCTGCTGCTGACGGTGGCGCTGGCGTTGTGCGCGTATGCGTTGGCGGAGCGTGCGCCGGGGCTTGCGGTTGCGATGGTGGTGCCCGCTGTGGCGGGGTGGTACTTCACCGAGTGGCGGCGGCGGGGTGAGAGTGTCGAGCACGCGTGGGGTCTGCCTCGGCTGGCGGCGAATGTGCTGCTGCTGGGTGTGCTGGGTGGGGCGAGCCTGCGGGCCTGGGAGACGGGCGAGTTCGTGTCGGCCTTCTCGGCGTTTCTGTGCGCGATCGTGGTCCTGAAGCTGTGGGAGAAGCGCGAGGCGAGCGACTATGGGCAGCTGCTCACGATGTCGGCGTTTCTGGCGGTGGGGGCGGTGCTGACGGGGACCTCGCTTCCGATGGGGCTGGCGCTGGTGCTGATGGTGCCGTGCCTGGCAGCGGCGGCGATGCTCTTCCAGATTCTGGAGAGTGAGCGGCAGGCTGGGATCGCGGGGAAGACGGCGTGGCGCTCGGTGTCGCGGCCGTTTTCGGTTGTTGCAGGATTGAGCCTGCTTGCGGGCGTTGTTGTGTCGGTGGTGCTCTTTATTGTGGTGCCGCGGGGCATTGGACAGGAGCAGTTTGGGCGATGGGGCGGGGTTGCGATCGGGCGGACGACCGGGTTTACGAATCAGGTTGATCTCTCACGCGGCGGGCTCATCAGCGAGTCTCAGACGACGGTGATGGACGTTCGGCTCTTTTCTGAAGGGATGGACCGGAACATCGGTGGCGAGGGGCTGCCGCTGCACATGCGGGGCGTGGTCCTCTCGACGTATGAGCGTGGGCGGTGGCACCGCGGGGACACGCTGGAGATTCAGCGCGTGCGTCGGCAGTCGTCGCAGCCGCTGGCCTTCGACACGACGGACGCGGCGGGGAACGAGCGCGTGCTGGAGGTGACGCCCCGGCGTGCGGGATCTCGCTCGACACCGATCTTTACTGTGAATCGTCCGAAGAGTGTGGAGCTGATTGATCTCTCGCGCGCGACGGATGTGCTGCTGGAGACGGGCCCTGCGGTGATTGGCGGGCTTGAGGGTGGCTGGCCCAGGGTGTACCAGGTGCGGTATGCGATGCGTGGGGCTTCGAGGTCTGAGCTTGCGGCCGCCATGGGGAGTGATGAGAATGTGCGGCGGGAGATCTCGTTCCCCGTGGCGCGTGTTCGCACGACCGCGGCGCGCATTCTGAGGGACGCGGGGATCGAGCCTGATCCGAGTCTGCGTGAACGCGATGCTGATGCGGGGGCGGCGCGGGCGATTGAGAGCTACATGCGTTCGAACTTCACGTACACGCTGGAGGGGCCGGTGGCGCCGCTGCGGGATGATCCCACGGACTGGTTCATCCATGAGGGACGGGCTGGGCACTGCGAGCACTTTGCGTCCGCGATGGCGGCGCTCTGCCGGGGTGTGGGGATCGACTCGCGCGTGGTGGCGGGGTACCTCGCGGGCGAGTTCGACGAGTCGACGGGCTCGTACATCGTGCGCGAGGCGGATGCGCACGCGTGGGTCGAGGCGGAGGTTGGTGTTGGGAGATGGGAGACTTTTGATCCGACGCCGCCGTCGGAGCTGTCGGCGTTGCAGACGGCGCAGCGTCGCAGCTTCCTCACGCGGGTGGCTCGGCTCTTTGACGCGGTGCAGGCGACGTGGGATGGGTCCATCATCTCGTTTGATCAGGGGGCGCGGGAGCGGCTTCTCGGCGGGGGCAGCGGGAGCGCGGGCTGGGTTGACTCTTCGCTCTGGAATCTGGCCACCTCACTGAGGCCGCTGCGTGAGCGGATGGGCGGGAGGCCGTGGTGGTGGGGGCTGGCCTTTGTCTCGATGGTGGTCGTGCCGGTGACGCTGGTGGTGCTGATCGGCAGGGCGATCGTGGGATGGTGGCAGACGCGGCGCGTTGGCATGGCGGGAGGATGGGCATTCACGCCGCAGCAGATGCGTGCGCTGGGGTTGATGCTCACGGCGCTTCGCAAGCGCGGACATGAGAAGCCGGCGTGGATGCCGCTGCGGACGTTTGCGGAGGAGGTCGCGGTGCGCGACCCTGCCGTGGGAAGTCTGGCCATCGGCGCGGCGGATGCGCTGATGGAAGCTCGCTTCAACTCGGGAGGCGCGGCGACGCTTGAGCGGGCCAGAGCGCTCGCGGCGCAGATCCGCCGGGTGCCTTAGGACTTGAGCAGTGCGAAGTGGAGCTGCGGTGGCGCGAGGCTCCCCTCACGCGGGGACGGGACCGAGCTTTCTCGGACGGACTCTGTCACGAAAGTCTGAATTCCCCACGAAAGTTCGCTCAACTGGCTCCCGAGCGCGGTGGTTGTCGCAAAGCACGGGTGAGAAACTCCCGATGAGCCAAGCGGCGTGTCGTCGGGGATGTGTGCGCCACATGGAGTTTCCAAGTGCCAGCCAGCAGATCAAGAACAGAGCGTTGGCGTGACCTCCTTCAGCAGATCGCCCAGCGTGGCGGGGGCATCGAGTTCTCGATTGCGCGGCCTGACGCGCCGACAACTGCGAACAGCGCAGGGACAAAGGAGGGTCCCGGGACGGGGACCGACCTTCTGTGGCGTGTTCGACTCTTCAACGTTGGTGAGTCGCAGATTGTCGTCGAGCATCCTGCCGCGGCGGGCTCGCCGATCCGGATTCCGGCGGGGCTTGAGGTCATCGCGACGATGTCCGTCGGGCAGAATCGCTGGCTCTTTCGTACGCGTGTTCTCGCGGTGCAGCCGCCATCGAGCAAGGGGCCGGCATCGGTCACGCTGGCGGCTCCGGAGACGGTCGAGCGATGCAGCCGGCGCGAGTTCCTGCGCGTCTCGACCGCGTCGCTCACGCTCCCCAACGTCAGTTGCTGGCCCCTGCTTGATCCGACCAGCGTTGTTGGCGCCGAGGTTGCGAACAGGGCGCTGGTGCAGTCCATCGAGCGTGGTGATCGTGGGGCGTTTGAGGCTGGTGAAGCAACGCTCCTGCCGGAAGTTGGCCCTCCCTTCCGTGCGCAGCTCATGAACCTGAGTGGTGGTGGGCTTGGTTTGGTCGTGGCGCGTGATGACCACGCCGCGGCGAATCGTTCGCGGCTGGTGTGGTGCCAGGTCGATCTGCGCCCCGAGATCCCGGCACCGGTTGGGATGACGGTCCGCATCGCGCACACGCACCTTGACAGCGGGCAGAATCTCTATCTCGGCGGCGCGTTCGACTTTGCGTTCCATGCTTCGCATCGCGAGTTCATCGTCGAGCAGGTGACGGGGTATGTGAATCGTCTTGTTCAGCGCGGGACGAAGCTCGCGGCGTAGGTCGCTGTCTCAAATCCTGCGCAGCTATTCCGAAGCAAAGAGGCCCGGCGAGGTGTCGGGCGCGCGCGGCTTGCGCCTGGCGCTCAGGCGCGGCGCGATGGCTGCGCCTTGAACGGTCGAGCGGATGGTGCCTTCGGCGAGGCGCGTGGTGAGCGGATCTCCCGGGGCGACGTCGCTTGGCGTTCGCACGGCGCGTCCATCGGCGCGGAGTGTGACGGAATAGCCACGATCGAGCACACGCGTGGGGCTGATGGCGTGCAGCTGTGCCGCGGCGGAGCTCACGCGTGCTGATTCCATCGCGAGCCGGTGCGACATGGCTCGCTGGAGCGAGGGGCGGGAGAGCTCGATGCGTGCGCGGGCCAGTGCGCTCTGTGCGGCGGTGCCGAGTGCGCGCTCGGCATCGTGCAATCTCGCGATGAGGCGTGCGTGCACGGCCTGCGGCCGCTGACCTTCGAGGCGCGTCGTGAGTTGCTCGACGACTGCGACTTGCCTGCGAAGGCGCGTGCGAACGGCGCCGAGGAGCCTCATCTCTACCACCGTGCCCGACTGTCCCGCTTCGCGGAGCGACGAGCGAACGCCGTGAACAGCGCGCTGCTCCAGCGTTGCGATCTGGCGTGAGAGGGCCGCGCGATCTGGCGTGAGGCGCATCGCCGCGTGCGTGGGTGTGGCGCTGCGCTCGTCGGCGACGAGCTCTGCGATGGTCGTGTCGGTCTCGTGGCCGATCGCCGCGACGATCGGCACGCGGCAGGCGTGGATTGCCTCGGCGACCACGAGCTCGTTGAAGCACCAGAGGTCCTCCATCGAGCCGCCGCCGCGGGTGAGGAGGAGTGCATCGATGCCGAGGCTGGCGTGCGACTCAGAGAGGTAGCGGATCATCGCCGCGATCTCTGCGGCTGCGGCGTCGCCCTGCACACGCACATCGCAGATCAGAACATCCACGGCGGGGCAGCGATCGCGCATGGTGCGCAGGACATCCTGCAGCGCGGCCCCCGTCGCGCTGGTCACGACCGCGACTCGGCGTGGGAATGTTGGCAGCGCCTTCTTCGAGGTCGGATCGAGCCATCCGCGCTGGCGGAGGTCCTCGATCAGGCGTTTGAGGGCGAGTTCCTTCTCGCCTTGACCTGCGGGTTGGAGGGAATCGAGAATAACCGAGACCTTGCCGCCCTTGGCGTAGAACTCAACGCGACCGGAGGCGACGACCTGCTGACCATCGCGCGGCGTGAAGCCGATCTTGCGAGCCACCGACGCGAAGACGACGCACGACGCGACGGCCTTGTCGTCCTTGAGGTCAAAGTACCAGTGCGTGCGATCGCGGAAGCCGCCCACCTCGCCCTGGAATCGAACGGACGTGGGAAAGCCATCGCGGAGTGCGCGGTCGATGCGCGCCGCGAGGTCAGAGACTGTGAGCAGACGTTCTGGTGGCCGAGGCGCCTTGGTCGGCGGCTGCACCGCCATCTTCTTGGGATCAAAGGGAAGACGCGACATCGCCACATCGTACGAAGCGCACGCGGATGCGGCGCGGCGGAGCGGTTCACGCAAAAGGGGCGGGCCCTTGAGCCTGCCCTCGTTGGATGTGTGAGTCGGGCTGTTACTCCGCGACGGCGACGGCGATCGCCGGGCGCACCACGACGGTGTGAGGAGTGGCTCGCACCTGCATGCGCTGGCGGAACTTGGTGGCTTCTGGTGAGACTTCGATCACGCCGCGGGGTGTGATGGGCGTGCGAACACGCACAGAAGGTGCCTCCGCCGCGCCGCTGCTCGCCATCGCCTGAGCGGCGGGGCTGGCATCGTTCACGAAGCTGCGGACGCCGCCGGTGAAGTTGTTTTCCTTCAGCCATTCCTGGCGGGCGGCCTCGAGGCGGGGCTCGGCCTGGGCTTGCCAGGGAGAGATGGAGATGGCGAGGTGGCCGATGCGTCCGTAGATGACTGTGTCATCACCGGCGTTAGCGCCGTAGGCCGCGGGGCCGGGCTCCTGATGGCCGAAGGAGCCGACGGACGAGGAGATCCACATCCGCCCGCCGAAGCCGGGGCGGCGGACGCTGTCGGTCACGTTCGTCGGGAACGCGCGAGGTGTGGCGAGCTGGCGGACGCCGGAGTTGGGGCGCGTGAAGCCGGTGCGCTGCGCGTCGATGGTCGGGCCGGCGGTGGCGGCGGCAACCTGGCTCGAAACGGCGGCGGCGATCAGGAGCGATGTCGTCAGCATGTCTTTCCCTCGTGACCAGCCCCGGCCACCGACTCAATCCACGCTGAGGTGAGTCGATGCCGCCGGAGTGCTGGTGCGAACCTCCCGGCCCGCACCATCATCATGCCCCATGCACGCCGCAATGCCAGCACATTCGCCCGAGTTGGACCATGTGACGGGTCCGCGAGGTCGGAAGCGGCCCCTTCTCGGACTTGGGCGGCTCGGGCGGACCGACTCGCGTTCGAGGCGGTGCCGGGGTATGGTCCCCATCGATGCAACCGGGCGAGCCAACCAGACCAGTTCCAGCGAGCGACTCGACGCACGCTCGCGGCCCGCTGCCGGCGTGGCTCAGTCCGCTCGGAGTGGTCCTGGAGCCGGTGTATCGCTGGGAGATCGCTCGGCGCAATCGCGCCTTCGACGCGGGCAGAGGCGTTGTCGCGCTGGATCGCCCCGTCATCAGCGTTGGCAACCTCTCCGTCGGCGGCACTGGAAAGAGCCCGATGGTCGCGCGGGTGGTGCGGATGCTCATCGCGATGGGGCACTCGCCCTGCATCGCGATGCGCGGCTACGGCGCCAAGCGCGGCGGGCGCAGCGACGAGGAAGATGCGTACCTCAGGCAGTTTCCCAGCGTTCCGGTCGTGGCCAGGCCCGACAGGGTTGAGGGTCTGCTTGACCTTTTCGCGGAAGAGGCCAAGCAGGATGTCGCATCAAGCGGCCAGGACTCGCTGAACAGCCCGCGGCAGTCTGAGCTGGGTGAGCCCGACGGCGATGCTCGCGAGGATGCGAGCAACGGTCCAGCGATGAGGTCGGACGTTGTAGTGCTCGACGATGGCTTCCAGCACCGCCGCCTGGCGCGGGATCTTGACATTGTGATGATCGACGTGACTCGAAGCCCGTTCGAGGATCGGCTGCTGCCGCGTGGATGGCTGCGTGAGCCGGTTGAGTCCACCGCGCGCGCGGGGCTTGTGGTGCTGACGCATGCCGATGGCGCGGCGACATCGACAATCGAGAAGCAGCTTCGATCCATCAACGCGAGCCTCTCGATCCTGCGGGGTGAGCACGCTTGGGCGGGGTTGCTCTGGAGAGATGCGGGCAATGTGGACGACCGCGAGGTGGCTGCCGCGGCGCTCTCGGGGCGCCGCGTGATGGTCTGCTGCGCGATCGGGAATCCGCAGCGGTTTGTCGCGATGGTGCAGCGTGCGGCGGGCGTGCCGCCGTGCGATGTGCTCACCCTCCGCGATCATGACGCGTACGAGCCAGCAACGATCGCGATGGTGCTTGATCGCGCTCGGGCCGCGCATGCGGATGTGATCATGGTGACGGACAAGGACTGGTCAAAGCTCCGGCGCGTGCGGCCCGAGGCATGGCCATGTGCGGTTGCACGCCCGCGACTCGAACTGAATCTGAGCGACGATGCCGCCTTTGACAGGGCACTGCGCGAGTCCATCGAGCGGCACCGCGAGTCCATGAGGTCGGAGTGAACGCAGGCTCCCGGCCCACACTCGCGCCACTCCCCATACACTCAGGGGGAATGGACACGCTCCTCGCCGCGCTCGCGAACTGGAAGGGCTTTCACGCCCTCGTCATCGGTGACTTCATGCTCGATGAGCTCCTCTTCGGCGATGCCGAGAGGCTCTCCGCTGATGCGCCGGTGCCGGTGCTGCACGTGCGCCGGCGCGAGCATCGACCCGGCGGCAGCGCGAATGTGTGCATGGATCTCGCGGCCCTTCGCGGCAAGGTCACGGCACTTGGAGTCATGGGGGATGATGAGGCGGGAAGTCGCCTGCGCGAGGCGCTCGCGGCGAGCGGCGTCGATGCCTCGCATCTGACTACCGATCCATCACGCCCCACCACGCGAAAGCTCAACCTCATCGGCCTTGCGCAGGCTCGCCATCCGCAGAAGATGTTCCGCGTGGACTTTGAGAGCAGCGACGCAATCAGCTGCGATGTCGAGTCACGCCTCCTTGCTTCGTTCGAGCGGCTTCTCCCGACTGCGGATGTGGTGTGCATCGAGGATTACAACAAGGGCGTCTGTTCCGCCGCGCTCTGCGCAAAGGTCATCGAGATGGCGCGGCGCGCGGGCAAGCCGGTGATGGTCGATCCGGCGCGACTCGCCTCGTACGCCAAGTACCGCGGCGCGACGGCGATCACGCCGAATCGAACTGAAGCCGAAGTCGCTACCGCGATGAAGACCGGCACCGATGGCTCCGCGGCGCACAACGCAGAACTCGGCCGGCGGCTGATGGAACAGCTGGACCTTGAGGCGTGCGTCCTCACGCTCGACAAGCAGGGGGCGCTGCTGCTGCAGCGCGGCGAGGAGCCACTCGCAGTCCCCACCGCCGCGCGGCAGGTGTATGACGTCACGGGCGCGGGAGACATGTTCCTCGCGGGGCTTGCCGCCGCAAGGGCGAACGGCTGCACGTGGGCCGACTCCGTGCGCTTCGCCAACGCCGCGGCGGGGTTGGAGGTTGAGATCTTCGGCGTTGAGCCGATTCCGCTGGAGCGCGTGCACCATGAGGTGCTGCTGAGGTCGCGCGAAGACCGCGGGAAGATCAGGACGGTGGAGGAGGCGGTGCTGGAGGCAGCGGCGATCCGCAGCACGGGGCGGCCGATCGTGTTCACGAACGGGTGCTTTGACATCCTGCATCGCGGACACGTCACGCTGCTGGAGAAGGCGCGGCAGGCGGGCGGGAAGGATGCGTTCCTGGTGGTGGGCGTGAACGACGATGCCTCGGTGAAGAGGCTGAAGGGTGAGTCTCGCCCCGTCAATTCGCAGGAGGATCGGGCACGGGTACTGGGTGCGCTGGAGTCGGTGGGGGCGGTGGTGTTCTTCGGAAAGGCCGGAGACGACACGCCGCTGGAGCTGATCAGGGCGCTGCGGCCGGAGGTGCTGGTGAAGGGGGCTGACTACACGAAGGACAAGGTCGTGGGGGCGGAGTTTGTGGAGTCCAACGGTGGACGCGTGGAGCTGGTGGATCTGGTGCCGGGGAAGAGCACGACGGGGACGATTGCGAAGATGCGGGGGTGAGGGGAGTTGTCGAGGGGTGGCGGGACGGTTTCTGGCAAAGCGCGGTGCGTGGTTGCATTCGCCTGCGCCTCGGAGTGGACGGCGGCGGTGCACCGGGGCTATCGTAATTGCTCGTTTGCGGCCGGAGTGTCCGTGCCGCCTGACCACCGCGTCGTTGTATGCCTCGGAGTGACACATGCAATACATCCCGATGTCTGCATGGCGTGGACCACTCCTTATGGCGTGCTGACGCCCACCTTGGCTACGCCGGGGAAGACCTTTACAAACTGCGATTTCCGTTGATTCGTGCGGCCTTCCTTCGGGATGGACGCGTTCTGCCGGTTCGTCTGCTGACCGTGCCTTGTTGGCACGGTGGCGAGGGCGGTCCGGGCTGGATTTTGATCGAAGCGTTCCGAGTCCGGCACCTGGTGTGCCGGCAGTTGGTGAGAAACACGTATGGGCTATTACAGTGAGATGTTGCCGCCGCGGGTGCGGACGGCGTTGGAAGTTCTGGAGCACTGCCGGATCCGGGAGAGTGGCGACTGCTGCTCGATCGGAAAGGCGTCGCTCACGAAGCCTGAGACGGCGCTGCAGCAGCACGCGATGCGGGTGCTGAGCCTCTACCTGCAGGGTGAGATGGACTATGGCGATCGGCCGCCCAAGCCCATCGAGCCTCCGGACGAGGGTGAGGCGGGTTCGGCCGCGCCGGTGAAAGTCTGACCTTTCCCATCCGCGTCGAGAGGCGCGGTGGGAGATTTTCAATTCAGCCGTTGCTACTGCGAGTCTCTGCTGCGGTGTCGTTCTGTTCGGACCTGCCCACCATCCGCACGGCTCGAGCCGCGAGCAGCATGCCCACCAGCGCGAGCGCGGCGCCGACGAAGAAGGAGAGTCCAGGCGCGTTCAGTGGCCACACCGCGCGGTCGGAGATGGCCCACGCAAAGACGGTGGTTCCGATCAGCGGCCCAAGGATGTTCGCCACGCTCTGCAGGCTTGCGAGCGCTCCTGAGACCGCACCTTGCTCGCTCGGGCTGACCGTCCGCGTGATGAGCGCCTGTCCTGCGGGCTGCGCGATGCCGCCGATGGACGCAACGACGACGATCGCGTAGATCATCCACCCCTCGGTTGCTGCGCCGTAGCCGATGTACGCGAGCACACCGATGCCCATGCCAATCAGCAGCGCCCGTTTCTCGCCAAGTACGCCCGGCCCGAGCGCGGGGATGATCTTCCGCGCCAGTCCACCTTGCACCACCGCGGCACCAATTCCAACGATGGTCAGCGAGAGACCGACCTGAAACTCGTTCCAGCCGTATCGATGTGCGGTGTAGAGAACCCACGTGGCGTGCAGGCCAAACATCGCAAGGTTGAGCATGAAGAGCGCTGATGCCATCCCCGCCACCAGCGGGTACTTGCCCAGGCCCCAGAAAGCGCCGAAGGGATTGGCGCGAGAGAGCTTGAAGGGCCGGCGTAACTCGGGGGGCAGGGACTCCGGAAGCACGAAGCATCCATAGAGCCAGTTGATCAGCGTCACGCCACCGGCGACATAGAAGGGCAGGTGGATGTCGATTGAGCCAAGAAATCCGCCAAGCACGGGCCCGATGATGAACCCAAGTCCGAAGGCGGCACCGACGAGGCCGAACGCCGCGGCACGCTTTTCCGGCGGCGTGACGTCCGCGATGTAGGCCGTGCAGACCGTGATGCTCGCGCCCGAGATGCCGTTGATCGCCCGCGTGACGAAGAGGACCCAGAGCACCGGCGCGAAGGCCATCGCGAAGTAATCAAGACCCGAACCCAGGAGCGCAACCAGCAGGACGCGGCGTCGGCCGAAGCGGTCGGAGAGCGCGCCCAAGATCGGCGCGAAGACCACCTGCATCGCCGCGTAGGTGGCGATCAGCGCGCCGTAGTACCACGCGGCCTGCTCCTCGGTCCCTCCGGCGCCGTCGTTCATGAGCGACTGCACGAGCTTGGGCGCCACCGGAATGAGCAGCCCAAACCCGATCACATCGAGCAGCAGCGTCGCGAAGATGAATCCAACGGCGGGCTTGCGGGCGTGCAAACGCGAGACTCCAGCACGCTCGCGGCCGGCCTTCTCGCCTCGCACCATCGAACGCTTCGGTCAGGATAGCAACGACCACTTTCGCGCCGCCCAGGATTGCGTGGGTGGGAGGGGCGGTGCGGTGAGACGAGTCAAAGCGGCTCGCGGTGCGCTGAATTGACACAATCGACCCGCTCGCCTATGTTTATCCGTTCATCCGGATAGATGGATGGACGGTTTTGTTCCTAGTCCCGTCCATGTTCTTCCTAGTCTCGTTTCTCGGATCACGCCGTGGAAGTCGGCCCTGGCTGCAAGCGATTCTCGGGCCTTTGGCCCTTCGGTCATCTCCTCTCGCTTGCTCAGTGGGTGCGGTTTGCGGCACGTTTGATCGCCCGAACTGACCCGCACGCAGCCAGGACACGACCCACATGCCCAGCCTCTTCCTTTCGACCCTTGCCCGCAAGCCGATCATCTTTGATGGCGCGATGGGCACCGCTACGCATGCCCGGGATCTGGACATCGAGAAGGACTTCTGGGGCAAGGAGAACTGCCCGGAGGTGCTCGTTCTCGCGCGGCCCGATGTGATCTCTGAGATCCATGAGTCGTTCCTGGTGGCGGGGGCGGACGTGCTGGAGACGTGCACGTTCGGCGGGATGCCGCATGTGCTCGCGGAGTTTGACCTCCAGGATCGCTGCCGCGAGATCAACATGGCCGCGGCGTCGATTGCCCGCGATGTGGCGCGCAAGCACTCGACCTCCGACAAGCCGCGGTTTGTTGCGGGGTCGATGGGACCCGGCACCAAGCTCATCACGCTGGGGAACATCGACTGGGAGTCGATGTTCGCGAGCTACAAGGCTCAGGCGTCGGGGCTCATCGAGGGCGGCGTTGACTGCTTCATCATCGAGACGTGTCAGGACCTGCTGCAGGTCAAGTGCGTGATCAACGCGGTGATGGCAGCGCTGGCGGAGGCTGGGAAGACCGCGACGGACATCCCGATCATGGTGTCGGTGACGATTGAGACGACGGGGACCATGCTGCTGGGGAGTGAGATCTCCGCTGTGGCGCAGGCGCTGGCGGGGTATCCGATCACGTCGCTGGGGCTGAACTGCGCGACGGGTCCGGTGGAGATGGCCGAGCACGTGCACTGGCTGGGCAAGCACTGGGGCGCGATGGGATCCCTCGCGGGTGCGCCGGGTCTGCGGCGTGCCGTTTCCATCATGCCCAACGCTGGCCTGCCGATTCTGCACGAAGGCCGCGCCGAGTTCCCGCTGGGTCCCCAGCCCTTCACCGAAGCCATGCAGAAGTTCGTGGAGACCGATGGTGTTCGCATCGTCGGCGGCTGCTGCGGCACGACGCCCGATCACATCGCCATGCTCTCACGCATGGTCGATGACTTCATGAAGCGTGGCAGCAAGACCGCCGCGCTCCTGTCAGCACCCAAGGCCGCGGTGACGAGCCTGTATTCGGCGCAGGAGTACCGGCAGGACAACTCGATCCTGATCGTGGGTGAGCGGATGAACGCGAGCGGCAGCCGCGCGTTCAAGAAGCTGCTGGAGGCGGAGGACTTTGACGGGATCGTGTCGCTGGCGCGTGAGCAGGTGCGGCATGATGGCGCGCACGTGCTGGATCTGAACGTGGATTATGCCGGGCGCGACAACGCTCGGGACATGGCGGAGATCGTGAGGCGGGTGGTGCGGCAGGTGAACATCCCGCTGATGCTGGACTCGACGCAGGTGGCGACGATCGAGGCGGGGCTGAAGCACGCGGGGGGCAAGTGCCTGATCAACTCGGCGAACTTCGAGGACGGGGACCACAAGTTCGATGTGATTGCGGCGCTGGCGAAGAAGTACGGGGCGGGGCTGGTCATCGGGTCGATCGACGAGGACAAGGAAGCGTCGATGGCGCGGACGGCGGACCGCAAGATCGCGATTGCAGAGCGCGGTCTGCGTCGGGCCGTTGAGGTGCACGGGCTGGCGGAAGAGGACGTGATGTTCGACCCGCTGGTGCTGCCCATCTCAACGGGCATGGAGAGCGATCGCCGCTCGGGCCTTGAGACCATCGAGGGTGTCCGGCGGATCATGCAGAAGTTTCCGCGGTGCCAGACGACGGTGGGGCTCTCGAACTGCTCGTTCGGGCTCAAGCCCGCGGCCCGTATCGTGCTCAACAGCGCGTTCCTGCATGAGCTGACGCAGGCCGGGCTGACGAGCGCGATCGTGCACTTCAGCAAGATCCTGCCCAAGAACCGCATCCCGCAGGATCAGTGGGACGCCGCGATGGATCTGATCTATGACCGGCGGCGGGAGGGCTTCGACCCGCTCCAGGTCTTCATCGAGCTCTTCAAGGATGCCGAGGTCCCCGGCGCGACGAAGAAGGTCAAGAAGGAACTCACGCTCGAGGAGAAGCTGCGGGCCCACATCATCGACGGCGAGAAGGAAGCGCTTAGGGAGACGATCGCCGCGGCGCTCGCGAAGTACAAGCCGCTCGACATCATCAACGATCACCTGCTCGACGGCATGAAGACCGTGGGTGAGCTGTTTGGCTCGGGCCAGATGCAGCTCCCCTTCGTGCTGCAGAGCGCGGAGGTGATGAAGATCGCGGTTGCGCAGATCGAGCCGCACATGGAGAAGGTGGCGGGCCAGGCCAAGGGGACGATCGTCCTCGCGACGGTGAAGGGCGACGTCCACGACATCGGCAAGAACCTCGTCGACATCATCCTGAGCAACAACGGCTACAAGGTCCTCAACATCGGCATCAAGCAGACGCTTCCCGAGATCCTGAAGGCCTGGAAGGAAAGCAACGCGGACGCGATCGGGCTCTCGGGCCTGCTTGTCAAGAGCGTGAACGTGATGGAGGAGAACCTCAAGGAGCTCAACGAGCAGGGCCTTTCGCCAAAGGTCATTCTCGGTGGCGCCGCGCTCACTCGGCACTATTGCGAGGGTCACCTGCGGAAGGTCTATTCCGGCAAGCTCTTCTACGGGAAGGACGCGTTCGACGGGCTGCGGACCATGGACCTCATCATGGGTGGGCAGACCGAGACGCTGGAGCGCGAGATCGACGAACGCCAGACCAAGCGCAGCGCGGCCGAAGACACGATCAACCGCTCACGCATCGAGAAGCTCGCCGCGGCAAATACAGGTAGCACCGCCCTCCCGGGCGGTGTTCTGCCCGCCGCCACTGCAACGACGACCCTGACGGCGCCGCGCGTCCGCAGCAGTGTCTCCACGGATCATCCCGTCCCGAAGGCCCCTTTCCTGGGCTCACGCGTCATCACCAGCGAGTCGGCTGGCCTCGATCTCGATGACCTCTACCCCTTCATCAACCCCGTCGCTCTCTTCCGCGGGCAGTGGCAGATCAAGAAGGGTGCCCTCAGCGACGCAGAGTATGACGCGCTGCTCGAGGATCAGATCGTTCCGATGTTCGAGAAGCTCAAGGCCGATGCGAAGGCTCGGAAGATCCTCCGCCCCGCCGTGGTGTACGGGTACTTCGAGTGCAACGCCGATGGCGATGACCTCGTGATCTGGGACCCGGCACATCCGGGGAAGCGCGTCGAGCGCGAGCGGCTGAACTTCCCGCGCCAGCCGGACAAGAAGCGGCTGTGCATCAGCGACTACTTCCGGCCGATTGAGTCGGGCGAGACGGACATCATCGGCATGCACTGCGTGACGATGGGGAGCAAGGCCAGCGAAGAGGCCAAGCTGCTGTTCGAGCAGAACCGGTACACGGACTACCTGTACCTGCATGGCCTGGGTGTCGAGACGGCCGAGGCGCTGGCCGAGTTCTGGCACAAGCGCATGCGTCAGGAGCTGGGCATCGCGGGCGATGACAGCCCGCGCATCAAGGACCTCTTCACCCAGCACTACCGCGGCTCGCGATACTCCTTCGGGTATCCGGCCTGCCCGGACATGAGCCACCAGGACATCCTCTTCCGGCTCCTGGACCCAAGCCGGATCGGCTGCGTGCTCACCGAGAACTGGCAGATCGATCCGGAGCAGAGCACGAGCGCCATCATCGTGCACCATCCGGAGGCGAAGTATTTCAATGTGTGAGGAGGAAGGGACTGGGGATTGGGGACTGTGCACTGGGGGGAAAGCCAGGCATTGGGCATTTGTGGTTAGGCATTCGTGAGTACAAAGAGCCGCGAGTTTCCGTTGCTCTTTGCCCTCCCTAACCACGAATGCCCAATGCCGAATGCCTGATCACACGTTCCCGGGCGTGACTCTCAGGCCATTTGCGATCCCCAACGCACACTCTTCTCGCATGTCTCGCTGGAGATGCGCATGCCCATCGAACCACGGTCAGATCAGCCCACCATCCTCTCAACCTCGACGCAGGTCACGCATGACCCGCGCCATGTGACCGTGCTCATCTACGCCGCGGCGGCGGGGGATGCCAAGGCCTCTTCCGATCTGCTCCCAATCATCTACGACGAACTTCGCCGCCTCGCTCAGGCGAACATGGGGCGAGAAGCCCGTCAGGGCGCGGGCCACACGCTCCAGCCCACCGCGCTCGTGCACGAGGCGTACCTGCGGCTCGTGGGCGACAACGATCCCAGCGTTGCGTCGTGGCAGAGTCGTGCCCACTTCTTCGGCGCCGCCGCCCTCGCCATGCGCCGCATCCTCATCGAGCGTGCCCGCTCACGCCAGACGCACAAGCGCGGCGGCGGAATCGCTCGCGTCGAGCTCCACGACGACGCCGTCGCCGCAGGGGCGATGAACGTCTCGAGCGAACTCAGTGATTCATCAAGCGACGAGATCCTCGCGCTGGACGAAGCCCTCAAGAAGCTCGAAGCCCTGGACGAGCGAGCCGCCCGAATCGTCATGCTCCGCTACTTCGCGGGCCTCTCGATCGAGCAGACCGCCGCGGCGATCGACCTCTCCCCGGCCACCGTCAAGAAGTCTTGGTCGTTCGCCAGGGCCTGGCTCAGCCGCGAGGTGTCGGCCAGCATCGCCCGCCAGGCCCAGTAGCACCGGCCTCCCGGCCGGTTTCCGAACCCGAGCACTCGCAAAGCGGCCCCTTGTCGAGCGGCCCGGCGCCAGCTCCGCTTGTCGATGGTCGCTTTTCCCCTCACCAGTCCCCAGTCCCCAGTCCCCAGTCCCCAGTCCCCAGTCCCCAGTCCCTCCAAAATCCCGCCTATCCTTGCCTCCCTATGGGCAAGACTCGCGAGATCAAGAAGCGCATCAAGGCCGTCGGCAACATCCGTCGCATCACCAAAACGATGCAGATGATCGCCACCAGCAAGTTCGCACGCGCCCAGCAACTGGCCGTCGCGGGCAAGCCCTACAGCGAGGCCCTCTTCGAGCTCGTTGGCCAGCTCGCTTCCGGCCTTGGCGACACGACCCATCCCCTCCTCCAGCCGGGCAAGCCCGGCGGCAAGGAGCTCTCCCTCGTCATCACCTCCGACCGCGGCCTCTGTGGCCCATACAACGGCTCGGTCCTCCGTGCCTTCATGGCCATGCTCAAGGCCAACCCCAACGCACGCCAGGGCTCCATCGACGCCGTCGGCAAGAAGGGTGTTGGCTTCCTCAAGTTCGCTAACGTCAACGTCGCCCGCGTCCACACGCAGTTCGGCGATAAGCCCACGTACGACAAGGTTCGAGCCCTCGCCGAGGAGTACACGCAGCGGTTCCTCAGCGGCGAGATCTCCTCGGTCCGCATCGTCTCGATGAAGTACATCTCGGCGGGCCGCCAGACTCCGGCCGTCATGCAGCTCCTGCCCTTCCAGACGCCCGCGGTCAGCAAGGCGCAGGCCCAAGCCAAGACGACCACGACCGAGCAGATCTACGAGTTCACCCCTTCCGCGGCCGAACTCCTGAACGATCTCCTCCCGGCCGCCGTCAAGAGCCTCCTTTTCCAGGCTTTCAACGACGCCATCGTGAGCGAGCACGTCGCCCGAATGGTCGCGATGAAGGCCGCAACCGACAACGCCGGCAAGGCGGGCAAGAAGTACACCCGAATCTTCAACCGAGCCCGTCAGGCCCAGATCACGACCGAACTCACCGAGATCATCTCAGGCGCGGCTGCCCTCGAGTAAGGCCTGAAATTTGGCAATTTGAACATTTGACCATTTTGCCATTTCCCGCTTTGGGCCCTTGCCAAGGCGGGTTTCGGTAGGTAGCCTTGTTCAGGTAGTGGTGCGGCGGACCCCCGGCAGTGCCGGTTGCTCATTGTTCGGTCACGCCCATCCCCGAAGGAAGCCTCTCATTGGTCGACGCGCGGCTCGGAGAATATGGTGAAGTCACGGGCCAGAGGCCCGCGGACTTCGTCGTTCCCAGCTCCCGACCATTCTGGCCGCGCTTCCTATGAGCCAGCCAACGATCCATCTTGCGACGCAATCCGCGCATCAGTCCAGCGCGAGCGTGCGCGGCCTGTCGCATGATTTGCGAGCGGCCGAGTTCCCAATCATGATCAGGTCCAGCATCAGGTCAAGCATCAAGTTCCGCGCGGCCCTCGTCGGTCGCGCCCGTCAGAGTTGAAGGTGTCCGGCCCTTGGCGGTGTTCCGCCTTGCCTGGACGAAAGGAGTTGTAGCGAACGTATGGGTCGATTCAGCCGTGATCAGGGTCCGATGGTGCAGCGCACGCGGGTCAACCACATGATCCGCATCACCCCCGTCCGGGTCATCGGCCCGGAGGAGGAGATGCTTGGCGTCATGGAGACCAACCAGGCCGTGCAGAAGGCGACGGAGTTGGGGATGGATCTCGTGGAGATCTCTCCCGAGGCCCGGCCGCCGGTCTGCAAGATCATGGACTATGGCAAGTACAAGTATGAGCTCAGCCAGAAGCAGCGCAAGCAGCGCGCCGCCTCCAAGTCCACGGAGATGAAGGAGCTGCGTCTTGGCCGCTCGGTCAAGATCGACGAGCACGATATCCAGATCCGCGTGGACCAGGCCCGCCGCTTCCTGATGGCCGGCCACAAGGTCATGTTCACCCAGCGCTTCAAGGGCCGCGAGATCGCGCACCGCGAACTCGGCCTTGACAACCTCAAGCTCTGCTTCACGAGTCTGCAGGACATCTGCAAGCTCGAGCAGCCGCCGCGCTGGTTCGGCAAGCAGGCATCGATCATCATCTCCCCCGACAAGCCGCGCGTCGAGAGCCTCAAGCGCAAGCTCGAGGCCGAGAAGGCGGCCAAGCGTGCCAAGGGCGAGAAGGTCGAGGAAGAGAAGTCAATCGAGGAGCTGGAGAAGGAGATCCAGGCTCAGGTCGAGGCGGATGGTCCGGACGATGCGGACGGTCACGATGAGGTTGACGGCGGCGACGAAACGAAGGCCTGAACACGGCGGAACGCGGCGACAGTGCCGCATCGCGCTCGATCACGCCCAGTCACGCTCAGCAGCCCAATCAAAAGCACAAGAGCCCAGGGTCCCGCGACCCTGGGCTCCTTCGTTTGCAGTGCTTCGGACTTTGCATGTGCACACCGGCTCACAGCCGCGTGAGCGCGACGCGATCGATCAGCGCTTGGCGAGCAGGTCGCGGATCTCGGTCAGGAGCTTCTGATCCATCGTGGGCCCCGGCGGCGGCGGTACGGGCTGCTCGGCCTCGAACCGCTTGCGCGCCGTGTTGAAGGCCTTCACGACGATGAAGATGCAGACGGCGAGGATGAGGAAGTTGATCACGATCGTGACGAACGAGCCGTAGGCCATCGTCGGTCCGATGGCGCGGGCGGCGTCGAGCGTCATGTTGGGGTTGGCCTCGAGGGCCTCGCGAACCGTGGGGGTCAGCCCGATGTACTTGTTCGTGAAGTCGACATTGCCCGGGATCGCGATCACCGGCATGATGATGTCCTTGATGAGCGAGTTCACGATGCCGCCGAAGGCACCGCCGATGATCACGCCCACCGCGAGGTCCAGAACGTTGCCCTTCAGCGCGAACTCGCGGAACTCTTTCACGATTCCCATGTCTGTCTCCTTCAATTGTGCGGCGCGAGGCTCGGGTTGATCGGGCACCATGCGCAGATCAGCAGAGCTCGCGTCGCGGCCTTCATGAGCCGTCACAAGACAACCCACCGACGCCCTTCGATCACGGGGCCAGAATGGCCAGCTGATCGCGAACCTGGCGACAGGACCGAGAATATACTCGCAAGTCCGCTTTCATGCACACCGGATCTCAATCGCCGCCATCGTTCGGTCGCGACGCCGGTTGTTTTACCTAAGAATAGGAGTCCGAAGATGAAGTTCCAAGTTGCCACCGCTCTCGTGATGCTCGCCGGTCTGGCCTCGGTCGGCTGCGAGGAGAAATCCGCGCCGGCTAGCAAAGGTGCCGGGAGCGTGATCGACAAGGCGGCCGGCGCGGTTGATGCGGGCGCGAAGGCCGCGGGCGATGCGGCGAAGGCCGGGGCCGCCGCCGTCTCTGACGCCGCCAAGGCTGGCACCGACGCCGCCAAGAACGCTGCCGACGCAACACAGGCCGCGGCGACCGACGCGGCCAAGGCCGCTGGCGACGCCCTGACGAAGCTTAAGGAGCAGGCCCTCGCCGAGGCGCCCAAGCTCCTCGAAACGGCCCAGACCCAGATCACTGGACTCAAGGACAAGGTCGCCAAGCTCCCCGATGCCGTCAAGCCCGCCGCGACCAGCGCCCTGGGCGAGATCGAGAAGACCTTCAACTCGCTGAAGGATCAGGCCGGCGGCCTTAAGGATCTCGACACCGCCTCGCTCCAGAAGACATGGGACGACTGGAAGGGCAAGCTCACGGGCCTCAACGACTCGATCAAGAAGTTCACCGAGCAGTTCAAGCTGTAAGTCCGCTGAACTTCGAAGGGTTCATCTCAAGCACCCCCGGGACCGCTCCCGGGGGTGTTCTTCTTTGAGCGAGGCGGCGATCAAGCGAGGCAGCGAGGCAGTGAGGCAGTGAGGCAGTGAGGCAGTGAGGCAGTGAGGCAGTGAGAAGCGAACGAACCGGGGCGTGATTGTGACGCGATGACTTCTTCTTCCCCTGCCTCGCTGCCTCGCTCTCTCGCTCTCTCGCTCTCTCGCTGCTTCGCTTCCTCCTCAGTCGTGCCTCAATGCCTCGATCGGGTCCTTTCGTGCGGCCTGTCGCGCGGGGTAGATGCCGAAGATCAGTCCTGTTGCGACCGCGACGCCGAAGGAGATGATGATTGAGGCGAGGGTGACCTGCGTCGGCAGGCTGGCGTTGCCGAGTGCGCCGCCCATGAACGCGGCGTCGCGAAGCACGTCGATCAGCCACGGCAGCATGAGCGAGACGCCAACACCGAGCGACACGCCGACGACGCCGCCGAGTGCCGAAAGGACGCTCGTTTCTACGAGGAACTGCCAGAGGATGTGCTTGCGCGTGGCGCCGATGGCGCGCCGGATGCCGATCTCTCGCGTTCGTTCGGTCACGCTCGCGAGCATGATGTTCATGATGCCGATGCCGCCCACGAGCAGCGCGATGCCCGCGATGAAGCCGAAGACCAGGTTGTACGTCAGCGCGGTCTTACGAGCCTGCTCGAGCAGCTCGAAGGGAACGATGATCGAGACATCGGTGAGGCCGGGGTGCCGCACCTCCATGATGCGGCGAAGGCGTGATGCATCGCTCATCACGGTCTCGCGATCGCGCGACGTGACGATGATCTCAGAGACCTCTGTGGCGTTGGCCTGGAAGTTGCCGGAAGATCCCCGAACGACGGTGTCTCCGAAGGCCTCACGGGCCGCGGTCATGGGGATGTGGATGTCGAGGTTGAAGTCGCGACCGATCAGCGTCGCTCCCGCGCCGCCCGCAAGCCCGACCGGTGTGAGCACGCCCACCACCGTGAAGGGTGTCGAGTCGATCCGCAGCGTCTGTCCGAGCGGGTCTTCGAGCGGGAAGAAGTCCTTAGCGACTTCGGTTCCGATCACGCACACCATTGCGCGCTCTCGCATGTCGCCGTCGTTGAGGTAGCGTCCGCGATCCACGCTGAGCTTCGCGACATCGAGCAGGTCCGGTGTCGTCCCGAAGGCCTGGCTCGTCTTGCGACGTTCGTTGCGGAGGATCTGGCCTCCGACCTCCTTGAGCGGCACGATCGTCTCGGCGTCGACGAAGTTCTCCTCGATGACGCCAAGGGTGGCCCGCGTGATTCCGAAGCGGCTGACAAACGAGCGTTGCCCACCGCCCTGCTGCGTCTGGCTCTCGGGCGGACGCTGCGACCTCACGATGATGTTACGAGCGCCGAGCCGCTCGATCTGTGCCAGTGCCTCGCGCTTGGAGCCCTCGCCCAAGGAGGACATGATGATCACCGCGCCGACACCCAGGATGATGCCAAGCGCCGTGAGCACGGAGCGCAGCAGGTGCAGCCGCAGGTTCGAGAGGCCAAGCCGCATTGTTTCGAGGAGGAACGTCATCGTCTCAAGGGCCTCACGTTCGGCGGTCGGTGCATGGAGTGTGCTGGGGTGTGTCAGTCTGCGTCAGTCTTTGTCAGTCACGGGTTTGGACGGCCAAGGGAGGCAGATACGACTTTGAAGGCTCGACGCTCTCACGATACTGCACGGTGGCTTGGGACTTCTGCTCAGGATTCCTCCGGCCTTGGCCGATGGGAGGGGAAGCCTTTCGTGATGACACTCGTGCGCTCTGTTCTACCATCCACCGCTGCGGTCCATCGACCTTCCATCGTAGAGTGTCACCTGATCGCCTGCGTACGCCCCGCCGCGTCTTTGTCCCGATGGTTTCGTCCCGGTGGTTTCCAGCACTGGTCCTTCACGCCACATGAGCCTTGACCCCACATCGCACGCCCCTCGCGCCTCGGTCCAAGAGCCCAAGAACGCACTGCGCCCGAAAGTCTCGCTGACTTCAGAGCAGGAGCGCCCCGGCGGCTGGAGCTGGGAAGTGCTCGTCGAGCACCCGGGCGGCGAGACCACAGCGCATGCGCTGACGCTCTCATGGCTCGATCATGACTACTGGTGCGGCGGCGCGAGCGCTCCATCACGCGTCGCTCAGGCCATCATTGAGTACGTCCTGGCCCACCGCGAAGCGCCCCTGCCCGAGTGCTTCGACGCCGCGAGAGCCAGACGCTGGTTCCCCAGGATCGATCTCGACCTCCGTGAGCGCCTGTAGAGGTCCGGTGCCATCACTCCGAGCCGATGGCCCGAAAGTGGTGGCGAAGCCCACCTGACTCCCCCAAATCCCGGCACCCCCGCGGTAACCCCGACCCCACTCCCGCCGTATCGTTCTCTGGCGAAGTTGTGGGTGCCGCGCGGTGTCGCGGCGTATCGCGTCCTGTGGTCGCGATGGTGCCCGCTCGCAGTCCCCTCTCCAACACGGAGGTCCCCATGCCCACCGTTCGCACGCTGACCCTTGCTCTGTCGGCCTCGCTTCTCTGCCTCGCGGCCGGAGCCACGTTCGCTCAGGAAACGGCTCCTGCCGCCGCGCCCAAAGCCGCTGCCGCCAGCTCCAAGCTGAAGGTCGGCGATGCCGCACCGGCCCTTTCCATCGCCGAGTGGCTCAAGGGCGAGCCGGTCAAGGGCTTTGAGCCCGGCAAGGTCTACGTCGTTGAGTTCTGGGCCACCTGGTGCGGCCCGTGCATCGCTGGCATGCCGCACCTCTCCGCGCTCCAGAAGGAGTTCAAGGACAAAGGCGTCACGATCATCGGCGTCGCCAGCGAGGGCTTCGGTGACACGCTTGAGCCAGTGAAGGCCATGGTCAAGGAGAAGGGCGACACGATGGGCTACACCGTCGCCTGGGACATGGGTACTGCCACCAACGACGCCTTCATGAAGGCCTCAGGCCAGCGCGGCATCCCCTGCTCCTTCGTCGTCGACAAGGCCGGAAAGATCGCCTTCATCGGCCACCCGATGCTGCTCGACCCGGTGCTTGCGGGCGTCGTGGATGGCTCCTGGAACAGCGCGACCGACCCCGCCCGCCTCGACTCGCTCATGAAGGACATGATGACCGGCTATGGCCTGATTGAGAAGGACCCCAAGGCCGCGATCGCCAAGTTCGACGCGGTCGCCGCCGCGATGCCCTCCCTGGCCGGCATGACTCTCCAGCCCAGGTACTTCGCCCTCCTCAAGGCCGGCGACAGCGAGGCCGCCGCCAAGATCGGCCGCCAGATCGTCGACAAGGCCATCGCCGCCAAGGACAGCCAGACCCTCAACAGCATCGCGTGGTCGATTGTCGATCCCGCTGGCGGCATCGAGCCCAAGGATCTGGACCTCGCGCTCGCCGCGGCGACGCAGGCCAGTGCAATCGAAGGTGATAAGGACGGCTCCATCATCGACACCCTCGCCCGCGCCCACTTCCTCAAGGGCAACAAGGCCAAGGCGATCGAACTCCAGAAGAAGGCCATCGAGCTCGCGCCCGAGGAGATGAAGGAGTCGCTCAAGTCCGCGCTCGCTGAGTATGAGGCGGCGAAGTAAGGGGAAAGGCAAGCAGGCACGAAGGCATGCAGGCAGGCAGGGGGAGGAGCGATGCGGGTCGCAAGCGACGCAGCATCGCAGTGGGGGTGTTCGGTTGCCTAGCCCTTCGCCTCTACCATGAAACTCCGAAACGCTCCCCGAGAGGGGAGCGTTTCTCTTGATTCTGGCACTAGACCACTTGATCGCTCGACCACTTCCTGTTTGGCCATTTGGCCCTTTGACCATTTGGCCCTTTGGAATCCCCCCGTGACTCGATACGAACAATTCCAGGCTTACCGCACTCGGATGAACGCTCGGATCATGGGCGAGGACGCCGCGCGTGCTGCGGCGGGTGCTTCGCGTCCTGATGGTTCCATCGCTCAGGGTGGCACGCTCGTCACCAAGCGCTTCTTCCGCCTCGACGGCCAGACCTACGAGGCCGGCGCGCTCTCGGCTCAGACGAAGGAGCTGCTGGGACTCACGGCGTCGGCGGTGCTGCGCTGCGATGACTGCATCGCCTACCACATCGACCAGTGCGTCAAGGCGGGCATCCCCGACGAGCAGATCTGGGAAGCCCTCGACGTCGCCCTCATCGTCGGCGGCAGCATCGTGATCCCGCATTTGCGGCGGGGCGTGGAGTTCCTGGATCAGGCGAGGGCGGCGGAGAGTGGGAAGTAGGCATTTGGCATTCGGCATTCGGGGTTAGTCAAGCCAAAGACCTGCGGACGGTCGGGCCTCTTTGTCTTTGACGAATGCCTAACCACGAATGCCGAATGCCTCTTCCCGCCTGCCCCTTGACGTCCCCTCGGAACGCTTCTACCATATATCCGGATAAACGGATGAAGCGTTCCCAGACCATCCCCTTGATCGACCGAATCGCCGCATTGGGCGATCAGACGCGGCTCCGCGTTCTGCGGCTGGCGGAGGCCCAGGAGTTATCGGTCGGTGAGATTGCTCGCGTGGTGCAGATGCCTCAGAGCACCGTGAGCCGGCATCTCAAGCTGCTGAGCGAGACGGGGTGGCTGGTGCGGCGGAGCGAGGGAACGGCGAGCTTGTACTCGCTCACGCAGGATGACCTGACGCCCGAGGCTCGCGCGATGTGGCAGGCGCTTCGGGAGCCGCTGGCGCGCGAGGGTGAGTGGATTGAGGATCAGAAGCGGCTGAAGGCCGTGCTTGCGGATCGCCGCACGGACTCGCTTTCGTTCTTCGGGCGCGTCGGTGGTGAGTGGGACGCGGTCCGTACGGAGCTGTTTGGCGCGCGGTTCACGACGCTGGCGATGCTGGGGCTGATCCGGCGCGACTGGGTCGTTGCGGACCTTGGCTGCGGCACGGGAAACGCCGCAGAGTCGCTGGCACCGTTTGTTGAGCGCGTCGTTGCGGTGGATCTGTCTGGTCCGATGCTTGATGCGGCCCGCGAGCGGCTGGCGGATCAGAGCAATGTGACTTTCGTGCAAGCTCCCGCGGACGCGACGACGCTGGCGGACGCGAGCGTGGACGCCGCGGTGTGTGTGCTGGTGCTGCACCATCTTGACAGTCCCGAGGCGGCGGTCGCGGAGATGTCGCGCGTGCTGCGGACCTCGCGTGGCGGCGGAACGGTGCTGATCGTCGACATGGTGGCCCACGAGCGCGACGAGTATCGGCGCACGATGGGCCACAAGCATCTGGGATTCTCGCGCGAAGCGATGACGGAGATGATGCAGCGCGCCGGGCTCGTCGATATCAGGTACCACGAGCTCGCGGGCGAGCCCGAGGCGAGAGGGCCGGCCCTCTTCATCGCGACGGGGAAGAAGAGCCAGTAGCGACGCAGCGATGCAGAAAATAAGTGGTTGAGAAGAGAATCTAAGAAGTGATGTAGTAACGAACATAGTAATCGATACATCGTGACCTCACTATAGTAATCAGTGTTGTCTTTGTATTCCCCAGTGCCCAGTCCCCGATCCCCAGTCCCTTTCCGAGGAGCCCGACATGTCCGCAACGATGAACAAACCCATGACCCTCGTCCCCGAGTCCACCAAGGGCGGCCTTGATTTCAAGGTCAAGGACCTCACGCAGGCCGAGCTTGGCCGCCATGAGATCCGCCTCGCCGAACACGAGATGCCCGGCCTCATGGCCCTCCGCGAGAAGTACGGCGCGAGCAAGCCCCTCAAGGGCGCCCGCATCGCCGGCTCGCTGCACATGACGGTCCAGACCGCCGTGCTGATCGAGACGCTGGTTGAGCTTGGCGCCGACGTGCGCTGGGCTTCGTGCAACATTTTCTCGACGCAGGACTCCGCCGCGGCGGCGGTCGTCGTCGGCAAGCACGGCACGGTCGTCGACCCCAAGGGCACGCCCGTCTTTGCCTGGAAGGGCGAGACGCTGGATGAGTACTGGTGGTGCACGAACCAGCTCCTGAACTTCGCCAACGGCCAGATGCCCAACATGGTGCTGGACGACGGCGGCGACCTCACGCTCCTCCTGCACAAGGGCGCGGCGTTCGAGAAGGCGGGCAAGGTCCCCGCGTTCAACGCCAGCACCGACTCTGAGGAGTGGGGCGTGATCCTGAACCTGATCACCTCCGAGATGAAGAAGAACCCCGGCCGCCTGAGCAAGGCCATGGCGAGCATCAAGGGCGTCTCCGAGGAGACGACCACGGGCGTGCACCGCCTGTACGAGATGCAGGCCAAGGGCGAGCTCATGATCCCCGCGATCAACGTGAACGACAGCGCCACCAAGAGCAAGTTCGACAACCTCTACGGCTGCCGCCACTCGCTCGTGGACGGCCTCAACCGCGCCACCGACGTCATGCTCAGCGGCAAGGTTGCCGTGGTGCTTGGCTACGGCGACGTGGGCAAGGGGTGCTGCCAGGCGCTCAAGGGCCAGGGGACGCGCGTGGTCGTGACCGAGATCGACCCCATCTGTGCGCTCCAGGCCGCGATGGAGGGGTATGAGGTCAACACGCTCGAGAACTACCTCGGCACCGCCGACATCTTCATCACCGCGACGGGCAACAAGAACGTCATCACGGTCGAGCACATGAAGAAGATGAAGGACAAGGCGATCGTCGCCAACATCGGCCACTTCGACAACGAGATCGACATGGCCAGCCTCTACAAGCACAGCGGCGTCAAGCGCGTCAACATCAAGCCCCAGTACGACGAGTTCGTCTTCAGCACGAGCGCCAGCGGCCGCAACCGCGAGCACTCGATCCTCGTCCTCGCCGAGGGCCGCCTCATGAACCTCGGCTGCGCCACGGGCCACCCGAGCTTCGTCATGAGCGCCAGCTTCACCAACCAGGTCGTCGCGCAGATCGACCTCTGGGCCAGCGCCAACAACCAGCCCACGCTCTCGGGCACCAAGTATGAGACGGGCAAGGTCTACGTGCTTCCCAAGAAGCTCGACGAGATGGTCGCCCGCCTGCACCTTGATAAGCTCGGCGCGAAGCTGACGGTCCTCAGCGACGATCAGGCCAGCTACCTCGGCATGTCCAAGGACGGCCCCTACAAGCCCACGCACTACCGGTACTAAAGAGCTCGCAATCACCTAGTAACCCAAAGCCCCGGGCCCGCGCCCGGGGCTTTTCGTTTCCTTCCGAGCCCCAGGGCGCAAGCCCGGGGTTCCTTCCGTCGTTTGCGTGGATCATGTCGCTGCCGGTTCGCCGCAAGGCGTTCACTTCATGAAATTCTGACTTGCAATTGCCCAAGGATCGTGGCAGACTGCGGTGGAGGTGCCTTGTTGGCGACTCGATGACGGTGCGAAAGGGGGCTGCCATGCGGAGTCGGAGTGAACAAACTGGGAGGGTGGGTCCGCGCAGCCTGCGGGTGTCTGTGATGCGCATGTTCAGGACAGTTGGTGTCTTGCTTCTGGTTCTCCTGCTCCACGGCGGTGCGATCTGGTATGGGATCGCGTACGAGTCTAGTAGAATCGTGACACCACTCGATCCAAGCAATGTAGGTCTTCCGCAAGTGAACCCGGCCGTAAGAAAGGCGACCGCTCGGTACACTCGTACGGGGTGGCAGGATCTGCCAAACGGGGACATGCTCATTTGGCGAAGAAACCCGGGATTGACGTGCGACGTTCTAATGACATTCAGGAGAGAACCTGTTCAGCTCGCCCCGGGAACGATGACTATCAGAGATTTTGTGAAGCCCGGTGCCGGTCCGGCGTGGAGCATGGGTTCTGAGTGGATTTCTGACAGCAATACTCAGCTGGATTGGCTCCGAGAAGTATCGGTCGGCTTTCCCATTCGCGTAGTAGTACGCCGCAAATCAGGCTACATCGACTCCTTGGGCAACTGGCGTGAAATGCCTCTCCCCGGCGAGAGCGACCCCGCCCCCCGCTGGGACATCCTTTACGGCCGCCTCCTCGCCTCGATCCTGCTCTACCTCGTCCCGATCTGGTTTGCCTTCGGCCTGTACCCGCGCGCCCGGCGCTACCTTCGCCTTCGCCGGGGCTGCTGCGGCGAGTGTGCGTACTCGCTGAAGGGACTCAACACCACCACGTGCCCGGAGTGCGGGCATGTCAACGAAGGCACGGACGCTGCCGCCATCCTGAAGTAGACCAGGAAGCACAAGACCTTCAAACTCCAAGCCCCGGGCCCGCGCCCGGGGCTTTTCTCTTCCGGCCCCGTCCTTTCGAGCCCGGGGTTCTTTTCGTCGTTTGCGTGGATCATGTCGCTGCCGGTTCGCCGTAAGGCGTTCACTTCATGAAACTCTGACTTGCAATTGTCCAAGGACCGTGGCAGACTGCGACGGAGGGGCCTCGTGGGCAACTCGATGACGGTGCGGAAGGGTCTGCCATGCGGTTTCGAAGTGACCAAACTGGGAGGCTGGGTTCCACCCTGCGCTTGCCCATGACTCGCGCTCGCCAGATAGCGTCAACCCTCCTGCTCTGCATTCTCTGTCACATCCTGGCTCTCGGGTATGGTTACAAGTTTGAAGCTATGCAGGTAGTGCCTCCGAGAGTTCCAGGAGTGATGGGTGGTCAGATCGTCCAAAGCCGCCACTTTGAACTGCGGTGGACCGACCTCGAAAGCGGATCCATGATTGCATGGAGTCGTGGGATCGGATTCACATGCGATGTGATGTCGACCGTTCGTTCACCGCGCTTTGAAGTAGATCCGATTGTTCGAGAGTTGTCCGACGCAGCCCAGATGCCGAATTGGAGCGCGGCAGAAGACCTGATGAGTGATCCTTCGACTCCGTATGATTTACTTGACGAGGCCGCCTTTGGATTTCCGATCAGGTTCCTTGTTCGGCGACAGGCGTTCGCGATAAGCATTACATCCGACTTCGTTGCCGTCCCGCTCCCGGGGGACAGCGCCCCCGCCCCGCGATGGGACATCCACTACGGCCGCCTCCTCGCCTCGATCCTCCTCTATCTCGTTCCGATCTGGTTCGTCTACGGCCTCTACCCCCGCGCCCGCCGCTACCTTCGCCGTCGCCGTGGCTGCTGCGGCGAGTGTGCGTACTCGCTGAAGGGACTCAACACCACCACGTGCCCGGAGTGCGGGCATGTCAACGAAGCAAGTAAGGCACGAACGCTGTCGCGATCTTGAACCAGACCAGGAAACACCAGAGTTCCAAACTCTCAGCCCCGGGCCCGCGCCTGGGGCTTTTCGTTTGGAGCGACGTCCTTTCGAGCGCCGGGGCGCGAGCCCGGGGTGCTTTTCTTTCTCGCCTTGAGCACTGGAACCACCAGTCGCGCCGCTTTGCGGCGGACTTGGTGGCACCTGTGTCAAACCTGTGTCAAACCTGTGTCACACCTGCGTTGCGTTACCTTCTTCGCAGCACCCGCCTGCCCGCGAGCACTGCGAGGTACACGCCCAGCACCACGCTGCGCAGTACCCAGTCGTTGCACAGCAGCACGTACGCCGCGGCGGAGCCGAGGAGGCAACCGAGCGCAACTCGGCGCAGGTCGTGCAGCATCGTCCGTGGTCCATCGCGCAGCGGGACCAGCGACAACGCCAGCAGCAGGACGAAGGTCGACGCCGTCGCCGCGGTCGGGATCTCGGCGGGCCAGCGCGTGACGATCGCAGCGGCGAACGCCAGCGGCGTGCACACGATCACCGTTGTGCAGCCGCGGCAGAAGTGCAGCCCTCCCGCGCGCCACACGTGATTGAGATAGTCGGCGCGGTCGTGCGCGTGATGGCTGAAGACGTGCGGGTTGCACGAGCGCACGAAGGCGAAGAAGCTTGACGGTCTTGACGTTGCCGGAAACGCGAGGTACCTGCGCAAGAGTGTGCCGAGGCTGGGAAGGCTCGTGCCATCAGGCGCGTGATGAGGCGCGTGATGAGTTGAGTGATCAGGCGCGTGGCCACGCGAACGGTCAGCCATGAAAGCACGCTTCACGCCGCGCCGCCGCGGGGGTCGACGGCGCGTGCGTTCCAGACGGAGTGGCCGAGTGTCGCACTCACTTCGCGTATTCCTGGTCTTCGATTGGGCTGGCGACATTGAGAAAGAGACGCAGGTCGGACTCGTTGATCGCGCCGTCACCGTCGAGATCCGCAACGGCCGAGCCCACGTTGTAGCGGGCCATGAACCGCGAAAGCTCGGCAACAGAGAGATGACCGTCGGGTTCGATGGTGAATCGGCCCATAATCTGGTCGCGCACGGCCGGGTCCAGTTTGCCGGTGCCCCCCGCTTCCTCGAGGTCGCGCCGCCGCGCCTCGTCGACATCGTGATAGAGGCGCCGATCGCGCGGGCTCAGTTCAATCGCGGCCGCTGCACCGGAGAACTCGTTGCTCGCTCGAGCTCCTTCGTCGCTGGCATCGGCAAACGCATCGGGCCAGACCGCATCACGCATAGCCCGAACCGCGATGATCCGCTCATCGTCGCCGAGTGAGCCATCATCGTCATAGTCGAACGTGCTCTCCAGGAATAGCGCCAGCCCCGAGTTGGTGCACTCGGTCCAACTCATCTCGTGGGCCATCGCGATCAGCTCGGGAGGAAGTGAGGCGAGCAGTGCCTCCCCCGAGACGCCATTCGGGACCGGTATGAGTTCCCGATACGCGCTCCAGTGGTCATTGAGTGTCTCCGAGTCCCAACCTCTCGGAACCGGTGCCGAGATTTGATCAGAGACTTCACCGTGGCGCTCGCTACCCCGGTCCGTGCCGCGACCCAACCCGGCCCACACCGCGACTCCCGCGCCCGCCGCGACGAGCACGCACACGAGCACACGTTGGAGGGAGATCTCAATCATGCGAACTTTGCCCGCTGCGATGCAATGACCACTCTCTTACCTTGTCCGGTTAAAGACGCCATCGACCGGGCCCGGCAGCACGTTGTTGAGGCGGCTCCAGGAAGAGTTCGCGAAGATGATGTCGCCCGGCTGCGGCTGCTGAATCCGCGTTCCCACCGAGGCGAGCGCGAAGGTTGGTGTGGACGGGAAGGTTGATGCCGTCACGATCGCCGTGCCCCAGTTCACTCGCAGCCGCGTGAAGCTGTCGTAGGTCCAGATGCCGGAGATCGAGACGGTCATCGTTCTGCCCGTGGCTGTCTCGGTTGCTGTTTCTTCGTACAGGATGGAGCCTGGCACGATCGTGATGCGAGCGCGGCAGCGGATCGGGCCGATGGCCTGCTCGAGCACCCGCCCGGCATCGGGCGAGATGCCACTGTCGCCATCAATCCAGTAGTTGAAGTAGACCGCGGATGTGGGCTCGGTGAACGTAGAGGGAACTTCGAAGGTCCCAAGGGCCCGGTTTGGATCCTGGTTGATGTTGTTGGTTTCGATGCTGCCACTGCAGCCGAAGGCGGCCGCCGAGAAGGTGTAGAGCAGAGCGAGCGGCAGGAAGACGGCGTCGGACAGCCAGCGAAGGACCGACCGGCGTGAGAACTCTTGAGGCTCATGGGGCATGAAGCGGTGCGCTTTCTGAGGCTCTTTGGGGCGAAACTCGGGCGTTTCGAACGGGCTCCGCCACTCTGGACGGCCCCTTGCCGAACTGCCTTGTTTCAGTGCCCACCTCGGAAGGGAGTGTACCTCGTGGCGCGGGGCTCCGTCAAGACAAGCCCGGTGCCACCAGTCCGCCCGCCACGGGCGCGACTGGTGGTGCGTTGCCGCGGCGAGCGTGATGCCGTTTCGAGCATCACCGTTGATACAGCCCATGCTCGCCGATGTACGTCGCGACCTCGGGTGCGAGCCATCCGTGTGGCACGGCGGCCACTCCGCGATCGGCGATGATTGACCTGATCGCGCTGGAAGAGATCGGCGCGAAGCGCGGATCGAGTGCGACCGTGTCGCGGCAGCAAAGATCAAGCTCGGCCTCACTCCAGAATCGGCGCACGGCGGCGCGCGATTCGTGCTGCGTTGCCTGCGATGTTTCGTGCGCTGCCGAAGGCTCCATCACGCCCGCCATCGCCTCACGCAGTGCCGGGAGAGTGTCGAGTGGCGGCCGCAGCAGCACGATCGGCCGCGCAAGCGACAGAACGCCGCGCGGCTCGCGCCAGCGGTGGAGCTGGGCCATCTGATCCGCGCCGAGCATGATCCAAAGGTTCGAGAGTTGCTCGGCCGCGACCTGCTTCGCACGTGTGAGCGTGTCGATGGTGTAGCTCGGGACCTCTGGCACCCTGGTGCCGCGGTCGATCTCGTCGGTCCACACCGCCGCGTTGGGAGCGGTGCTGATCGCCAGCCGCAGCATCGCGACGCGATGGGCCGCGCTGGTCTGCTCGCGCGCGCCTTGCTTGAACGGAGATCGATGCGCGGGGACGAAGACCAGGCCCGCCCCCGGTGCCCGCGCATCGCGCGCGGCCGCTGCAAGCGCAACATGCCCCGCGTGCGGCGGATCAAACGTGCCGCCGACAATGATCCCCTCGCGCCCTTGAAGCCCCAGCGGCCAAGGCGTGATCGGGAGATTCGTGGCATCAGGCGGCAGGCTCATTCGGGAAGATCATTGGGGCCCGGTGGGGGTGTCGCGGTGATTTCAAGCGGTCATCGCCGAGGCAAACCAGCGCAAGCCCAGACGACCCGCCGCCCCTGCAAACCCCAGACCGCCAGTAGCGCGGGCAAGCAAAGCCGCGGCATAAGCGCCTACGCTTCCCGCTCATCGACCGCCGGCCCCGTCGTCTAGCCCGGCCTAGGACACTACCCTTTCACGGTAGGGACATGGGTTCGAATCCCATCGGGGTCATTGCCCACCATTGCCGCCGCTTCGCACACGCTCGCGTTCGGCGGCGAAACCCCTGCCAAACAAGGCTCATTTGCATCATCGGGCGAACCGGTGCGAACGCCAGCGGTCCGGTGGCGCGCCGCTTTTCGCGCCGTTTGCGCGCCGCTTTTCACGCCGCTTTTTGAGGCCTCGGAATCCATGCCCGCGGCACGGTCCATGTTGGCATCGCGCGGCTGCCAGTAGTGGGCCGCGCCGATGGTGGCCGAGTGTCCGAGCCAGTTCGACACATCGGGGACCGGATACTCCGCGATCCAGTCGGTGGCGCAGCTTGCTCTCATGTTGTGGAACAGGCGAGGCCAGGACTTCATGCCCGCCTTGGTGATGATCCGCTCGAACTGAGTTCGGAGGTTCATTCCCGGATCGCGCAGCCGCGGCACCACGGCCTCAACGCCGACATCGGCGCGGTCGAACAGGTCCTGGAGGATCGGCCGCAGCGCTTGGTCGATGGGCACCACCCGAACCGCGTGACCTTCATGGCCAGCGGTTTTGCTGCTCCGAACCATGAGCCGCCCGCGGTCCCAGTTGATATCACCCCATCGAACGGCCGCGACCTCGGAGGGGCATCGCAACCCGGCGTAGCGAGACAAACCCACGATCGCCCGCCACTCGTCGTCAGGGCACGCGGCCAGAACCGCGTTAATGGTCTCAATGGAGACGTAGAAAGCGCGATCAGCGTTCGACTGTGAACCCGCACGCAGGTCGGCAAAGGGGCTGGTGGGAATCAAGCCCCAGCGGACCGCCTTGCGGAAGACCGCCTTCGCGACCTTGACGCGCTTTGCGAGTGTGGCAGCCGCGAGCTGCTTGGTGGTCTCCGTTCCATCCTCCGCCTTCACCGTCACCGGTTCCCCGATGGCCTTGCGCCACTCGTCGGCGTGCGCGGGTGTGATCGACCGGATCGGCATCGAGTCCCCAAAGTGCTCCCGGAGCATCCCGAGGGCTTGTTTGTACGTCGTGCGCGTCCCATCCTTCACCGTCGCCGCGGCGTCGAACCGATCCAGCAGGTTCCCGAGCGTCACCACCGCCATGCTCGCACGCGGCTTGGCCAGACCCGCCTTCACGAGTCGCTTGTGCATCTTCGGCGAGAGATCGTTGAGCCACGCGCAGAGTCGTGCGCCGTGGCTGTGGTTGAGCTCAAGGTCCGACAGGATCTCCTCCACCCACAGGCGGAAAGACGCCGCGGCCTTCACGGTCGCCTTGCCGAGCCGGATCGCCTTGGGCTCACCGTCCAGGTCGGTGAAGCAGATTCGCTTGAAGCCGTTGGGGTCATTTGCGATGTTTGCCATGGGTCATCGATCCTTCGTGTTCTTGTCCTTGGGCTCGATCGTGATTCGCAGCCCGAGGTAGTCCGCAAGTCGTTCAATGGTGTCTGTGCTCATCCCGCGTTCACCGCTCAGCAGTCGCGACAGTTGACTACGGGCCACGCCCGCGCCTTTGGCGATCGCGTAGGGCGTTTGATCGCTCGCCTTCACGGCCGCTGCTATGGCCTTTGTCAGTTGACCCATGCTCAGAGTGTACCCGATGCGTTGCCGCGTGGCAACCAATCCCCATCGGCTCCCCGACCGCCACCAGCCATGCGGGCGATCCAGGGTGCGTTGGCATCGCCGGCCCGACCGCGATGCCCAGCCGTTCGCCCAACATGTACAGGGCGTCGTCGCCTCCCGCTTGGGCATATGGGACGAACTCGACCGACCGCGGCAACAAGCCGTCGCCCGCGGTACACTTAGAATCGTTAATACGTCGAGGGCAACCAGCTGGACCGGATCGGGGGCATTGGGGGCTGACTTGATGCCGCCCCAGGTGGTCTCGGGAAGTGCGTGTGCTCACACCGGCGAGGAGTTGATCATGGCGAAGAGTAAATACGAGTTGGCTGGTGCATTTCATAGTCGCGTGTATCGCTGCAACATGTCTGGCCAGTACTTTATTCTTGTTCCCGACGTAGCCGGTGGTGAGCCGGGCCGATTCGACGCGCAGGTACATCAAGTCTCGCATGATCCAAGGTCGAATCCTCATGAGACCTACCAAGTGTTCCGGAGAGGCCGTCGTCGAGAAGACCTTGAGGTTGGACTGCGCATCGTGGGTCAACCTTGGGGAACTCACACAATTTTGGAACCCAACGCGGCTCTGTCGTGGGAGGCGATCGACAGTTTCAGGACACAGTTCGAAGGTACAGGTTGCATCCTCTTCTTGGTCAGTGTGCCGCTAGTGAGCTCGGGTTTCTTCTACGTGGCCGCTCAGCTGATCAGCTGAACCTCGATACATTGTCTCAGCCACGAGCCTCAATAGTGATGGTGCCGCGGCGATTTCAGCGGGGATCGTGTCGCAAATGGTCTCTGTGGTAACTGGCATCGTTACGCATGGCGACGGTGCCAGAACCTACGCGATTCCCGGCGTTCACAGGGGTTTCGTCGCCGTCGCCACTGTCACCACGCCGCGACACCAGCCGCACCCGATCCGTCGGACGCCCGCCCTTGGGGTCGTGGTCATTGTGAATCCACACCGCGACACCCGCCGCCACCAGTTCGCCCAGCGCCTTCTCGGCTTTGGCCGTTGGATCAGGCGCGTCCCGGTACTCGCGTGGTCCTCGCGTCAATTGACGCACCGTCACGGTACCGCCGTGGCGACCGATCCACTCGACAAGCTCGCGGGTCTGCCGTTCGTCATCAGTCTCGGACAAGATCGCGTAGACACGCTTGGCTTCGTCACCGAACCACCGGGCCAACATCACACCCGCTCCGATGCTCGCCTCATCAACGCGCGACGGATCGCGGAGCGTGGTGTCACCAGCCGCGCAGCGCACCTGGTGAACCACCAGCGCCAACCTGGCCGCATACCCCTCCAGCTTGCTCCACGCCGCCGACAGATCGCCCGACAGCTCGGATTGCTCGGTCGCGTGCTCGTTGTAGAACCGCACCCACGCCCGTTTCCCATCGTCGTCCAGCGTCACCAACCGGGGTCGGTCTTCTCCGTCCTCGTCGGTGTCCGGCATTAGGGCGAACAACCGCTCGAACACCGCTGCCACTGCCGCTTCTGTCGTCGCGTCCACATCGGTCTCGGTCCAGCGCTTCGCCTTGCGCGGGGGCATTGCGTACAGCACACGCGCTGCCATGCCGCTCTCGTAGTGTTCCTGCCCCAGCGCCCGCGCCAGAATGCCCGGTTGAATCCCGCCCGTGATGCTCACCGATGCTGATGGAACATGGATCGTGGGCGGTGTCCCGGTCTTGCGGTCGATCGTCATGGCTTCGCCGTTGTGCATCGACAGCCAGTGTGCGGAGTCCGCGCCCGCCTTCCCTGCCTTCGCGTAGCGGTCGAACGATCCCAGCCATCCGGCGAGCTCGTCGCGGGCCAGCAGCACGCCGCGAGGGTTCCCCAACAGGATCGGGGCGAGTGCCTCTGTCGTGGTGTCGGACACGATGTACCGGCGTGCGACAGGAGGGATGGGCCTCTCGGGCGGTTCGATGGCATACGCGTCGTAGCGCGTTGCCTTGGCCGCATCCCGCTTCCAGCCCACCATCGCGGCGTCATATCGCTGGCTCTCCGATTCCCAAGCGAGCCGTTCTGCTTCATGCTCCCTCCAAGCACGGTCCTGGGCCTTACGTGTGGCCTTCATCGCTAGCTTGAACGCGGGTGTCTTCATAGTCCCCGACTCGCCCACGATCGCCGTCCAGAGAATCGCCGGCTCGCTCCACCCTCGCTTGAGCTCGATCCGATGGGTATTGCCGATCGCGGACGCCAGCCCCGACAGAAGGGGGAGGGCGATGTACGACGCATCGCAACCGATCGCCTTTGCCGCTTCGGTGATGAATCCCCGAATCGGCTCGGGCAAAACATGAGCGGGGAAGGGCTTGAACGCGGGGACCGCCGGGGCTTCCGGTGTCACCGTGTCCGCGTCAGTCGTGTTCGTCAGGGCTTCGACTTCGGCCCGCACCGCGTCCGCGTCGCCGCCACGATGTTCCAGATAGTCCACCACGTCACCTCCTCCGGGCATCCCTTGCCACAGTTCAACCAGCCGGACCACCCGCACCGACTTCGCACCCGCAGCCCTCGCCAGCCGCGCTACGTCGTCGGCGTACAGGTCGCCGGCGTCGTCGTGGTCGGGGAGGATCACAACTTCACGCCCAGTCACCGGCGACCAATCCGTCTTCGCCGCCGACTTCGATCCGTGCGGGCTTGTGATTGCCGTCAGCCCAAGTGCGCGGACCGCGTCCGCCGCGGGCTCGCCCTCGGTGATGTAGATCCGAGCGCCGGGATTCGTCGCCAACAGCTCTCGCAGCCCGTACAGCGGCCTTGGCGTTGGCATCCCGCCGATGATCCAGCCTGCGGCCGTCTTGCTCACTGGGAGGATGCGCTTTCTCGGCTTGCCCTTCGGATCGCCAGGATCGGCGGCAAGGTTCCATCGCAGCACCAGCCCCACCAGTTCGTCCGCAGGATCGGGGTATCTCCAAATCGACGACGGGCGACCGTGCCGTCGTTCGAGCTCCGCTACCGCGGCGGCGGGCGTGGCAAATGTCTGCCGGGACCTGGTGACGCTGGCGACGGCGACAGAACCTCCGCCGCGTGCGGGACTCCGCGTGGTTTCGTCGCCGTCGCCACTCCGTCGGGGCTTGGGCGTGTGTCCGTTGAGCCGGCTTAGGGCGTCGGGCATGAGGTCGCGGAATGTCAGCCCGACAGCTGCGATCACCGCCGCTTGCGCGCAACCCGCGTGACAGCGCCAAACCACCCCGCCCTGATCGCCGGCGTGGATGCTCAAGCTCGGGTTCCGGTCGTCGTGCGCAGGGCAGCAGCAGGTCCAGCCGTCACCCGTCTCGCGGAGTTCGTGTCCGTGCTCCCGGAGGGCGCTGAGAAGTTGATCGAGTGGAGCTCTCATGCCGCACCCCCCTTCTTGGCTTCCTCGGCGAGCCAGGCCAGGAGCAAACCGGTCGGGTACAGCACGCAGGTACCGACTCGAACGCATGGGATGGGTCCGCGGGGCTGAGTCAGCGCCCACAACTTTCGCTGGCCGATACCCAGCGCCTTGGCGGCATCTCGGGGGCGGAGAGAGATCGAGGTGGCGGCGGCTTTGTTTGGATGGTCACGCATTGGGCGTGCCTCCCTTCACCATCTTGGCAGTCAGAGCCGCCAGAACCGCTTCCAGGTTGTACCTCGTTGCTTTGGGAGACAGCCGCAGCGAGGGGATGCTTCCTTGCCTTGCCCACGCGCGGACAGTCTCGGGCGTCACGCGGAGGCGCTTCGCCAACTCTCGGGCCGTCAGAAGTTCCGTTGCTTGATCCATCGAAGATACTCCGGGTGGGGCGGGCCACTTGGCTCGTCCCCGTATACCCGGCGCGTATCTGTCGATAAACCTCGATACTCACCGATACCGCTTGAATCCAGCGTGTTGCTGCGCCGATACCGAGGCCGCGATTATTCTCCATCAGCGATCTGTTTTGCTTTCTCCCGCAGGTGCTTTGATCTTCCGTCGGTTCTTTGTCCGGCGTTCGCCGCAGACGGGTCCAACGTCCTGGCCGGCGCTCGGGATTGCGCCACCGCTACTTTGCCAGCCAGCCCGCTAGCTTCCGCGTGGGCCTTCGCCCGCTTGATCGCCTCGCTTACCCGTGGCTGCGTCCAGTTCTCTCCCGGGTGCTTTCGATTCAGCAAGTCTGCGATTCTCGCCTGAGTCATTCCTGCCACCAGTGAAGCCTGCCATGCTTCTGTGTCCCGTGTGCCTAACTCGGGCAACTTTCTTGCCGGCGTGTCTTCGGCACCACGGTTGAACGCAACGATGACTCGCTCCGCTACACGCTCGGCCGCGCGCTCGATCGCGTTGGAGTCCACCGCAGCCGTGCGTTGCAGCAGATCCACGAGCTCGGGCGACACCGACACCGTGGGCGGGGTCGGAGCCTCCAATCCGCGTGTCTCAAGCACTGCGACCACTTCGTCACGGGTGCGGGCGAACCGCTCGCCAATCTCATCCATCCTCGCAGCGTCACGGTCGATGATGACGCGAGGATCGCCAACGCCCATGGACAGCGCCACGAGGACCTGCTCCGCTTCTCGCAGAGTTGTGAGCAGTTCGACGGACCGCACACCGGACCCGTCCAGCCAGGCCGCAGCCCCAGCCCGTAGCGCGGCCCGGGCCCGTTCACACGCCGCGGATGCCGGGTTGAGAACTCTCCGCCTCAGTTGTTCGGCGAGTTCGGGCAGCTCGTTCGAATGCGGGGCTTCCCCTGCCTGTATTCCGACGGCGTTGGCGATGTTCAGGTGCGTTTCGGCAAGGTGATTTCGGCGCTCCGCCAGGTCACGGAAAATCCGAGCGTTCGAGAAGTGGACCACAAGCGCGTCAAGCGAGTCAGTCAGCGCCGTCGCCGGGTGAGGCGGCTGCTTTACGTCGGTTGCCACTCTTGACCCGCTCCCGACCAACACCTCGCCCCGCGAAGCGGCCTCGGCCTTCGCCCAGATCTCTACGTCATCCAGCATCTGTTCAGCGACTTCTACGGGCAACGCCCGAAGATTGAGCGGAGGCTGATCCTCGTTCCGGTCCTCTTCGAAGATCGGGAGCCGAAACCGCCAAGCGAAGTACGTGGACACGTCACGCAAGCTATGGCCCGTCTCGATGGGTTTTGGGACGATGGGGCGCAATGCGCCCACGTCCGCCAGTCCGCCCAGGTGGTGAAGTGCGATGGTGCGATAGTCGGAGTCGGAGAAGCGTTCAAGGTCGGCACGTTCCAAACTGAGCGGGTCGGCTGGTTCCTGCCAGTCGGACGGGGTGGCCACCAGGATTCGCCACGTGAAGGAAACGTGAGTCTTCGCCGCGATCGCCGCGGCCACCTCACTGCGCTCGCCGTCAGTCGGGTCGCGGGTTTCGAAGACCTCTTCCCGGTCTAGAGCTGCGAGGGCCGCCTTCGCCCCCTCTTGCTCCAGCATGTCTGGCATTGCGTTGCTCGGCCGGGGTTGTTCGAGTCGTTCTGCCAAGTCAGATGGACACAGTCCTTGGATGCGAATGAGCAACGGAATGCCGCTCTGGTTCGAGTTGGGATCAGACAACCGCCCCTTCTCCAGAAGGTCGCGAGCCAGCCGACGCCCCCGGTTGTACATCGCCGACTTCTCGCTTGTATGGCGCTCGCCAATTGCCATGAAGCCGTCGAACGACGCGCGGATCGCATCGGCAAACCAGAGGTGGTTTCGCGCAAGGGCTCGCACGCGGGCCTGAACTGCTTTCAAACGCGTGAGGTCGTCCGCCACAACGGGGGTTGCGTCCATGCTTCACCGTCCAATCGGGCCGACCAGGCGGGCGCGGGACGGTGAGAACCGCGCCCGCCGGGTCGTGCGTCCTGGTGTTGCAACACCGGTGGACTACCCGGCGCGAGCGTATCCGGCTGATTGCACTGGGTTTGCGGGTCCTGTCGATTAGGTTCCTCATCTCTCAGGCATGTGTTTCCTGACCCAGCTAGCCCGCACAAGCATCCGCGCGAAGGAGGACAAGCCCGACCCCTGGGGGAGTCGGGAGCAATCCGACCTAGCCAAGCCCATCCTCCGATTCCCCGACGTGTACGTGTTCGACGTGACCCAGACCGACCGCCAGAAGCTTCCAGAGCCGTCACGAGTGGGTGGCGATCCTCAGCATCACCTCACCAGGACCAAGAGCAGGTTGCGGAGCGAGGCATCAAGCTCGACTACGACGACCTGCCGCCCGGAGCCGACGGCGTCTCACGCGGCGGACGGGTCAGCATCCGGTCTGGCTTGGAGCCGGCCAACGAGTTCTCGGTCATCGTCCATGAACTCGCCCGCGAGCTTCTGCATCGTGGTGACCAGCGTGCCACCAGCAAAACCGTGAGGGAGACCGAAGCAGAGGCCGTCGCCTTCGTCGTCTGTCAGGCTATCGGGCTGTAGACAGGCTCGGTCGCGGGCGAAGACATCCAACTCCATGACGGCAAGAGTGAGACGCTCGTGGTGTCTCTGGACCTAATCCAGCACGTCGCCGCGGACATCATCGCGGCTAACCACACACGCGGCCGATAGCCCCACGTTCCCAAGCCCCTGAGTCTCCAAACAACCCACTCCCGCAGCCGGTGCTGGGTTTGACAAGGTTTGCTACACTCGGGAGTCTCTCTCGTGCGGAGCAACGTCTTGCCCAAGCACCCGTCAACCCGCGATGAGTTGCTCACCATCGGGGACGCCGCCAGGCTGCTCGGCGTTTCACTATCCACGCTCCGCAACTGGGACCGCGCTAAAAAACTCAAGGCCCGTCGCCACCCGATCAATCGCTACCGGCTCTATGAGCGCCGTGAAGTCGAGGTCTTGTCCCGGCGAATCACCGGCGAACGACGCGAGAAGGAGTCTAGATAATGGCCGCGGCAACGAACAACTCGGGCCTGCGCGACAACCACACCAGGGGATCTGTGGCAGACTTTCTGAAGTCCAAGATTCGGGACGGCTCTCGGTTGTCCATTGTTTCTGCCTACTTCACCATTTACGCATACGACGCGCTGAAAGACGCTCTCGAACAGATTGAACGTCTGGAGTTTCTCTTCGGCGAGCCGACCTTTGTCAATCGAATCGATCCCGAGCGCGCTGCACGCAAAGCATTTGTGATCGACTCGGACCACCTGGAGCTGGCCACCAAGTTGCAGCAGAAGCGTGTTGCCAGGGAGTGTGCATCGTGGATCGAGCGAAAGGTTGACATCAAGACCATCACCCAAGCTGGTCTACTCCACGGCAAGATGTACCACATCGCCAACGGTGGTGTTGAGGACGCCATCCTTGGTAGCTCAAACTTCACCGTGTCGGGCCTGGGCCTTGCGCCCGCCGACAACAACCTTGAACTGAATCTTGTCGTGGACAGTTCTCGCGATCGCACTGAACTCAAGCAGTGGTTTGATGAGCTCTGGAATAGCCCGGTTCTTGTTCGCGACGTGAAGGCCGAGGTTCTGCGGTACTTGCAAAAACTGCATGCCAACCAGTCGCCGCAGTTCGTCTACTACCTCACGCTCTTTCACCTGTTCCGCCACTACCTCGACGGTACGCGGGACATGGAAGAGAACCTGCGCCGGATTGCGCTCCCGGACACCGACATCTGGCGCTCACTGTTCTCGTTTCAAAAGGACGGGGCCAAGGCCGCCATCAACAAGATTCTCCAGTTCAACGGTTGCATCCTGGCCGACAGCGTCGGTCTCGGCAAGACGTACACCGCGCTCGCGGTCATCAAGTACTTCGAGCTCCGCAACGAGCGTGTTCTGGTGCTATGCCCCAAGAAGCTCACGCGCAACTGGACAATCTATCGGAACCCGAGCTCCCTCAACCCGTTCTCAGACGACAAGTTCCGCTATGACGTTCTTCACCACACGGATCTCTCTCGGGAGTCCGGCGTTGTCAACGGCATCCAGCTCGACACGTTGAACTGGGGCGCTTACGACCTAGTCGTGATCGATGAGTCGCACAACTTCCGCAACAACAAGCTCGCGACGTCGATCCCAGGCGGAACGCGAGAGCGGCGGACGCGATACCAGCGGTTGATGGAGGACATCATTGCTGCTGGCGTGCGTACAAAGGTGCTGCTCCTCTCTGCGACGCCCGTGAACAACCAGCTCGCAGACTTGCGCAACCAGATCTCCTTTGTTGCTGGCGGCGACGTGGCCCGCAACGATGCCGCCGACGCCGCGTTTGCCGAGAAGCTCTCGATACCGTCCATCAAGGAGACGACACGCGTCGCCCAGACTCACTTCACCAACTGGGCCAAGCGCCCGCCGGGCCAACGCAAGACACGCGAGCTGATCTCGGCCATCGGTGGTGACTTCTTCAAGCTCCTTGACGGCCTGAGCATCGCTCGTTCTCGAAGCCAGATCGCAACCTACTACGCGAGCGAGATCAAGAAGCTGGGCGGGTTCCCTCATCGTCCTCCGCCGCGAGCGATTCACGCCCCGATCGACCTGGAGCAGCGATATCTTTCCTTCGAGGAGCTCGACCGTGAGATTGGAGCGCTTCGGCTCGCGCTCTACCACCCGTCAAGCTTTTTGAGGGACGACCTACCGGCCGAGACCCGCTCTGCCTATGAGAACAAGATCCTCGGCAGCTTCACTCAGGAGGGGCGCGAACGCATCCTGATCGCGATGATGAAGGTCAACTTCCTCAAACGCCTCGAAAGCTCTGTGGACTCGTTTCGGCTCACGCTGCAACGCACCATCGACAAGATCGACCGGCTCGAAGAACGCATCACCGCGTTTGAGCAGCACATCGACGAGAATCCAGAGATCGACTATGACTCGCTCACGCCGGATCAGTTCGAAGACCCGGATATCGAAACCGAGGACTTCACGATCGGCGGGCGGCGTCGCATTCACCTGGCCCACCTCAAGCTCCCCGAGTGGCTCAAGGCCGTGCGCAATGACCGCACTCAGCTGCAGTACTTGCTGGAGAAGACGCAGAGCGTGACGCCAAAGCGTGACGGCAAGCTCAACGAACTCAGGCGCATCATCGAAACCAAAGTCCGGCAGCCGACCGTGAACCGAGATGGGAAGCCTAACCGCAAGGTGCTGGTCTTCACCGCCTTCGCTGACACTGCACGCTATCTCTACCGTCACCTTCAGGAGTGGGCAAAGCGAGAGCTGGGCATCCACTCGGCTCTCGTCTGTGGTGATGGTTCCAACGAGGCCACCCTCGGCCGCACGGACTACGACGACATTCTGACAAACTTCGCTCCGATGGCAAAGCGCCGCTCAGACCAGACGGTGCGTTTCTCGAACCAAGGCGAAGAGATCGACCTGCTGATCGCCACCGACTGCATCTCCGAAGGTCAGAACCTTCAGGATTGCGACCTCCTCGTCAACTTCGACATCCACTGGAACCCGGTCCGGATCATCCAGCGGTTTGGTCGCATCGACCGAATCGGTTCCCGCAACAACTCGGTTCAGCTGATTAACTTCTGGCCTGTTGCCGACCTGGATCACTACCTCGGCATCAAACTGCGCGTTGAAGCTCGAATGGCCCTGGTCGATCTCGCGGCGACACAGACCGACAACCTGCTCGACCCCGGGCAACTCGAAGACCTAATCAAGGAAGATCTCCTTTTCCGCGACCGGCAGCTGAAGCGGCTGAAGGACGAGATTCTCGACCTTGAAGACCTCGACGACTCCGTTTCACTCACCGACTTCTCCCTTGACGAGTTCCGACTCGACCTGCTCCGCTACCTGGAATCCAATCGGGAAGCCCTCGAAGATGCGCCCGAAGGCACATTCGCGGTTGTTCCCCCGAAGACCGACCTCTTCTCCCGCGTCCAGCCCGGCGTTCTCTTCTGCCTCCGCCATAAGGGGGTACCCGTGCCCCAGTCCGAACAGGACGCGAAGAAGCTCGATTCATCGAAGGTCAATCCGCTGGCACCGTACTACCTCGTCTACGTGCATGATGACGGCATCGTTCGATTCAGCTTCGCCCAACCGAAGGAGTCAATCCTGCTGATGCGCGACCTGGCGTCTGGGGAGCCAAACGCGTTCGACCGTCTCTGTGAGACCTTCGACCAGCGCACCAAGGACGGCGCCGACATGTCCCATTACGATGACCAGCTCAAGCGGGCGTTGGCGTCGATCGAGCACATCTTCCAGAAGCGTGCCACCACATCGTTGTTGTCGGGCAGGGGCGCCGTGCTCCCAACCGCCAGCGAGATGCCCTCCTCCCGCGGCCAGGAGTTTGACCTCGTCACTTGGCTCGTTATCGTGCAACCCGAATAAGTCATGCCAAGCCTGATTGACCAGCGTGATGCCATTGAAAAGGGCCTGGGGTTGTTCAAGAACGAACCGCTCCAGGACGCGGCTCGGAAGCTCTTCGAGACGCTCGGCTACAAGTCGGACCGCCGCGTCCCGATCGCGACACCCACGCAGTTCCGCGCACAGCTCGATCCGCAAGGCAAGCTCACCGCCCCAGAGATCGAGGCGATCGACCAACTCCAATCCCTGCACCTGCTCTTCCAGCTCACCGACACCGAGCTCGGTGTCCAGCATGGCCTCTTCGTGCCCTCCAACGCCCTGGAACAATCGAAGATTGAGTCGTACCTCTTCTTCGCGGCCGAACTTCCCGATCGCCAGTACAGCCGCACCGACCTTTCGCGGATCATCCGGGCAGTCAACAAACCGCTGCCGATGCCAGCAATCATCCTGCTCAAGCACGGCGACCGACTCTCCCTCGGCATCATCCACCGCCGGCTCCACAAGCGGGATCAGGCCCGCGATGTCCTCGATAAGGTCACGCTCGTCAAGGACATCCACCTGGCCGAGCCCATCCGGGCCCACCTGGAAATCCTCAACGACTTCGCACGCGCCAATCTCGACGCCGAGTTCGGCGTCTCCAATTTTGTCAGCCTTCACGAGGCCTGGCGCAAGCGGCTCGACACCTACGAGCTCTCCAAGGGCTTCTATCGCGAGATCGCAGACTGGTACTTCTGGGCCCACCATCAGGTTGACGACAAGACCATTCGCCTCCCTCAACACTGCGACACCGAGCAGGAACGATCGCTCTTCCTGATCCGTCTATTGACCCGGGTCATCTTCTGCTGGTTCTTGGTCGAGAAGCGGCTCATTCCTCAGGACCTCTTCCGCGATCGCCAGTTGAGGGCGCTGCTGAAAGGCTTCCAGACCTCCACCGATTCCAAGAAGCTCGACACCGCACCCACGTACTACCGAGCGATCCTGCAGAACCTCTTTTTCGGCACACTCAACATGCCGCAGGAGCAGCGAGAGTTTCGCAAGAAGGCCAAGGCCGGGCAGCGATACGACCAGAACTACGGCGTCACGAATCTCTGGCGATACGAGGCTTACTTCAACAACGCCGCGGACTGGGAGGCCGTCTCCAAGAAGATCCCCTTCCTCAACGGCGGGCTCTTCGACTGCCTCGATGACAAGTCGGGCAAGAAGAAAGACAACTTCATTCTCGATGGCTTCTCCGACCGCGAGGACTTCGGTTGCCACCTCCCCAATGACCTCTTCTTCGGCCCAGAACGCACTGTCGATCTCTCTCGCGACTACGGCGAGGAAGACAAACGTACGGCTCGGTCCAAGAAGGCCAAGGTTCAGGGCCTCTTCGCAATCCTCTCCCGCTACAAGTTCACGATCGAAGAGAACACCCCCCTCGAAGAGGAAATCGCCCTCGACCCCGAGCTGCTCGGCAAGGTCTTCGAGAACCTGCTCGCCTCGTACAACGAGGACACACGCACCACGGCCCGCAAGGCCCTCGGTGCCTTCTACACGCCGCGCGAGATCGTCAGCTACATGGTCGATGAGGCCCTGAAGTCCTACCTCTCGACGCAGGTGCCGGGCTGCAAGGGTGCCCTCGAAGACCTCTTCTCCAACAAGGCCACGCTCAAGGACATCAAGCCCGAGACCAAGGACAAGCTCATCGCAGCCATCGGCCGCGTGAAAATTCTCGACCCCGCCTGCGGCTCAGGCGCGTTCCCTATGGGAGCCCTGCACCGGCTGGTGGACCTGCTTCAGAAGCTCGACCCAAACAACGAGTCTTGGAAGCGCGACCGCCTCGCCGACACCCGGCGAGAGAACGAACGCCTCGCTGCGGCCGGCGCCACCAAAGAACAGCTCGCAGAGGTCGATGCCCGCATCAAGGACATTGAGGAGTCATTCAACAGCCGTCGGCACGCCCTGGACTTCAGCCGCAAGCTCTACCTCATCGAGAACTGCATCTACGGCGTCGACATCCAGCCCATCGCGACCCAGATCGCCAAGCTCCGCTTCTTCATCTCACTCATCGTCGATCAGAAGGTCGACTCCAAGGCGCCCAACCTCGGTGTAAGGGCCTTGCCCAACCTTGAAACTCGTCTGGTGGCCGCCGATGCCCTCATCCCTATTGACAAGGCAGAGACCGACCTGTTTTCGGCGGACCTTGACCGGCTCCGAGCCGAACTCGCGGCGATTCGTCACGAGCACTTCAACGCTCGCACACCGGCAACCAAGCGAAAGTGGCGGGATCATGATCAGCTCAAGCGGCAAGAGATCGCCGCGCTACTCGAACGTCAGCACGCCATTCCTCGCGAGTCCGCTAAGAAGCTGGCAGCGTGGGACCCGTACGACCAAAACGCATCTGCCCCATTCTTCGATTCGGAATGGATGTTTGGACGCACCGTTGCCGACGACAACCGGCCGAAGAACGCCAAGCCCGACGAGAACTGGTTCGACATCGTTATCGGGAATCCCCCCTACATTCGCATTCAGACGCTCAAGCAAAAAGACCCGACGATGGTCGCATTCTACAAGGACCACTACACAAGCGCCAGCAAAGGCAATTACGACCTGTACGTCGTGTTCATTGAAGCCGGCTGGCGCTTGCTGAAGCCCGATGGATACCTCGCTTACATTTGTCCTCACAAGTTCTTCAATACCGATTACGGCGAACCACTCCGCGGCATGATCGCTCGAAACAGGAGTCTGCGACACGTCGTACACTTTGGGACCCAGCAGGTGTTCCCGGGGGCTACAAACTACGTGTGTCTCTTGTTCTTGTCCGCTGCAAAGAGCGACACCTGCCGTTGGCTCGTGGCAGACAGCCTAGACATTTGGCTTTCGAACCCGAGGGCCGGCGACCTCCGCGCCCTGAAGTTCAGCGACATTTCCAGCACAACGTGGAACTTCTCGGATGCCTCGGCAGATGCACTCCTCGACCACTTACGACGAGCGGGAACTCCGTTACTTGAACTTCCCGCGGACATGAGCCGGGGTAGCAGCTCTGGCGATGACTCAGTCTTCATGGTCGCCACGGGCTCTACAGACATCGAGGAGGGAGTGCTGCGCGTTCCCGTATTCGCCACCGATTTTCGACGCTGGGAGTTTGAGCCCAACTTGGGCATGCGGATCATTTACCCCTACGAGCACTCGGACAATGGCGTTAGTTTGATTTCAGAAAAAGTGCTGCGAGACAAGTATCCACGCTGCTTCAAGTACCTGTCGAGCCGAAGGACCGCGTTAGAGCGTCGCAAGCAGTTTCGAGCGTGGTATGGGTATAGCGCGCCTCGCAATCTTGAGCTTCACGACGATGCTGACATCGTGGTACCACTGTTGGCAGGTCAACCGTCATTCGCAGCGATTCCATCACGCTTCAAAGGCAAGCTGTGTCTCATGGCAAGCGGCGGGTTCTCAATCTCCGTCGGTGACCGGGCGGGGTGTTCTGCCGAGTACCTGCTCGGCCTGCTCAATTCATCTATTCTGTTCTGGGTGTTAGCCCGATTGAGCAATACGTTTCGAGGTGGCTGGATAACGTGCACAAAGCAGTACTTCGGGAGCTTGCCAGTTGTGCGGCCCTCGAAGGCTCAGGACGATGTTGTGGCAAAGCTCGTCAAGTGCCTTACGAGCGCGAGAACTGAACTGAAGGCGAGTCAGACACCAGCAAACTCGCGGGATGACTTGATGGTCGCTTATTGGGAACAGTTGCTCAACGGGTTGGTCTATGAACTTTACCTCACGACTGAGGTGCATGGGGCCGGGCTTCGCATTTTCGATGCGCTCTCGCCGACGAAGTTGCCCGAGGTCGATTCTGTGCCCAATGATAAGCGGCTCCCGCAGCTGCGCGAGGCCTTTGAAGACACCTACGACAGTTCGCACCCGGTTCGCGTCGCCCTCGAGAAGCTCCAGACGCTCGACTCCGTGCGGATCATCGAGGGCGGGGCATGAGTACCGCCGCCGGTCAAGATGCATTGGCCCAGGAAGATGCCGCACGCTCACTGCTGGACCGTCTGCTCGAAGAGTCCAAACTCTACAAGACGAGCAAAGATTACCTGGCGCTGCTGGACTTCACCAAACGCCTCCGGAACTTTGCGCCCTTCAACGCCATGCTTCTGCACGTTCAGAAGCCGGGCCTGCAGTACGCGGCCTCGGCGTATGACTGGGCCGATCGGTTTGGGCGATATCCGAAGGAGAACGCCCGGCCTCTGCTCATTCTCTGGCCGTTCGGCCCCGTTGCCCTCGTGTACGACGTGCAGGACACTGATGGAGACGACCTGCCCGAGGATGTGGAGGCCTTCTTCGCCCGCGGTGCTGTCGACGCGGCACAGATCACCAAATGCATCGAGCACATGGAGAAGAGCCGCATTGCCTGCAAGCTCTTCGACGGCGGCGATGCCAACGCCGGATCGATCAAACTTCTGCATCGGGAGGCCGATCCCAAGGGCAAGAGCTGGTACGGCATGCAGCTGAATCGGAATCACTCGCCCGCCGTGCAGTTCGTCACGATCACGCACGAGCTCGGCCACCTCTTCCTTGGTCATCTTGGGCCCGACAAGGCACTCAGTATTCCGGAGCGAACGCGGCCGGGGCATAGCCAGCGAGAGCTGGAAGCTGAGTCAGTGGCATACCTCGTGTGTGCACGGAATGGTGTCGAGTCCAAGTCGCAGACTTACCTGGCGAACTACGTGAAGCAGCACGAAACGGTCGAGTCTCTTGACCTCTACCAGATTCTGCGGGTGTCGGGTCAGATCGAGACCTGCTTGGGATTGACTTGGCACACGCGCTACGAAGCACCGAAGTCAAAGGGAGCAGCCGCGGACGGTGGGCTCTTTCAGTCGTCGGGGGCAAGCCCGGCATAGGCAGTGGGATGTGAACTATGGAAATCAGCAAGAAGCCGTGGCCGATCCTCTCCGTATGCGGGTTCAAGAACCGCATCGATACCAATCCGGACTTCCAGCGCCCGGCCGTGTGGAGCCGAGGCCAGAAGCAGTTGCTGATCGACACGATCCTCCGCGGCTACGACATCCCCAAGCTCTACTGGCGAAAGATCAGCAAGACGCCGGAGAAGTACGAGGTCGTCGATGGACAGCAGCGACTGCGGGCCATCTTCGAGTTCCACGCCGGCGAGTTTCCGTTGCCTCGCGACGCCGACGACATTGACGGTGTGCCGGTGGCGAAGCTGGCATACGGCGAGTTGCCCGAGGATCTACGGCTTCGCTTTGACAACTACGCCCTCGACGTGATCGTCCTCAGTGATACAAGCGAGGATGAGGTTCGCGAGATGTTTCTCCGCCTCCAGAACGGCACGACGCTGAAGGCTCAGGAGAAACGCAACGCGATGCCCGGCAACATGCGGGGCTTCGTGAAGGAACTCGCCAAGCACCCAGTCTTCTCGCGGGTCGCCTTCTCAGACAGTCGGTTCACGTACGACCTGGTGGCGGCGCAGATGATCGCGATCGAGCTCAACGGCGGGCCGTGCCATGTCCGCAACTCCAACCTGAACGCGATGTACGAGAGCCAGGTGGACTTTGAGCCCAATGGGTACAAGGCCAAGAAGATCCGCCGCGTGCTCGACTATCTGGCGCAGGCGTTCCCAGAGAAGACGCCCGAGCTTGAGCGGTACAGCGTGATCTCGCTCTACGCGCTCATCTCGCACTGCCTGGAGAAATACGCCATGTCGGAGCGGCATGAGTCGCTGCGGAAGTGGTTCCTTGCCTTCGAGGCAACCCGGGCCGCGCAGGCCAATCTCTCGGCCGACGAGTGCGACGCGGAGCTGCTCGCGTACAAGGAACGAACCAGCCACAGCACCGACGCCCAGGACTCGATCCAGTGGCGGCACGAGCTGCTGTTGCGGAAGTTCTTCGAGGCCGTGCCGGACATCGAGCAGAAGGACAAGCAGCGACTCTTCACCCACGAGCAACGCCTCGCCATTTTCCGCCGCGATCACGAGACCTGCCAGGTCCGCGTGAAGTGCCAGGGTGCCAAGTGCGTATGGGACGCCTGGGAGGCCGATCACAAGGTGGCATGGTCAAAGGGTGGCAAGACCACGGTAGAGAACGGTCAGGTCGCGTGCCCCGCGTGCAACTCGGCAAAGGGTGGAGTCTGACTGACAGTGATGGGCAAGACCCGCAGCCATGAAGATCACCAAGATCACCATCCAAGGCTTCCGAGCGTTTGATGAGCCATTCCTGCTTGATCTCAAGGACGGCAAGAACCTCTTGCTGCACGGCGAGAACGGCGCTGGGAAGTCGTCCCTGTACATGGCCCTCCGCCGATTCATGGAGGAACGCGGCGACGACATCAACAGGCACCGCAATCAGTTCTCGGATGCAAGCCGGACGACCAAAGTCACGCTGCATCTGCCGGTCAAAGACGCCGCCGGTAACACGGTTGATCGCGCCTTCGACTGGGAGGAGAACCTGCATCCGCTGGTTGTGCCGGCCAACCCGGCAACAGCACCGATCTCACCCGCGGAGCGATCTGTTTTGGTGGACACGAGTAGACGCGCGGGCTTCATTGACTACCGCGTCTTGCTCCGCACGCATCTGATGGCGGCCCCGTATGCGAGAACGAACGTCGGCCCCTCGCCGCATGTCGGCGTTTTTGGAACTCCATCGACGAGCTTGGCGGAGCAGCTCTTCGACCTCGTGGCTTGCGTCATTCTGGACGGCGTCCGAGTTCCCGTGAGCGGAGGAACCGAGCCCACGATCGGCGCACTGGCCCGACGCGTGTGGGAGCGGCGGCCGCGGACACTTCACAAGCGGAATCTCGACGCCTTCAACCTGGCGGCGAACGCGTTCAATGCCGCGTTTAACGCGAAGCTTCCGGAAGTTCAGACAAAGCTCTCAGAGTACCTCGGGGAGTTCAGCAATCACCACTTGGAGATCACCCTTCCGCAGGTCGCTGTTCGCTGGGACAGGTCCACCCGCACGATGCGGGGCGCGGAACTGGTCCCGCAAGTGAAGTTCCGAGGCCGCGTCTTTTCCGACTACCACGATGTACTCAATGAGGCTCGCCTCTCCGCGCTTGCCCTGTGCCTTTTCTTCGCCGGCGTAGCTCTCTCAGATAACGACCAGACAAACGACCAGTACTGCCGCCTGCTCGTACTCGACGACGCACTCATCGGGCTGGAACTCCAGAACCGACTGCCCGTCCTGAAGATCCTCCAGCGAGATGAGTTCAAGCACTACCAGAGGTTCATGCTCACACACGACCGGGTGTGGTTTGATCTCGCAAAGGAGACGCTGACTACGAGCGACAACTGGTTCCATCGGGAACTACTGGCCACCGAGGATGGCGGTCGGCTTACCCCGATGTTGAAGCCGTCGCCAGAAGACCTGCAGCGGGCGCGTGCGCATCTGGCGGCGGGCGACTACCGAGCTGCCGCTCTCTTCGCGCGGTCCGCATTCGAGGCAAAACTCCGCAGTGTGTGCCAGGACGAAGGGATCGAAGTGAAGTACAAGAAGGACCACAAGAAGATCTCTGCGGACGCGTTGTGGTCTGGGATCGAGTCACGTCAGCAGAAACGAGAGGCCGACCGCGCACGTGGTGCGACCGTCGCTGACTTCATCCCCGCCCCGCTGGTCCAACGAGTCAATCGCATGCGATCAACGATTCTGAATCAGCTCAGCCACGCAGCCCCTCCCAACCTCGGGCATGCGGACGTCCAAGAAGCGATCGACACGGTGCAGCAACTCTGCCAGAATCCCTTCGCGTAGGCCGCAGGGGGAGGATTGACGTGGTTCGGTGAGATTGTCCCGTCTTTGCCCCGGTTGCCCGTCAACAACCGTCTGTCGACTGGGAGTGACGGTCGGAGACCGTAGCTCCACAAAGCCTTGTTATTGCTGGACGTACGCAAGTAGGTGGCGAAGCCGTGCACACGGCGGCATCGGTCGTCCCTAATCACCCCCTCTCCGCTTCACAATCGAGGGTCGGCAGTTTGTGCCTGCAACTGACCTGCGCCCCAAATCTTGATCCACCAATGATGAGAGTCCCGTCGGCCGCCGGTCGCGGCCCGGAAACTCTGGACCATGAAGCCGACATGGCATTCGGCGGAACAGATCGTGACCATCCACGATCGCGACGAGCACGACCGGCCGCTCAAATGGCTGGGCGTGGTCGATGAGTTCACGCGCGAGTGCGTGCTGCTCGAAGTCGAGCGCGGCATGACCAGCACCGATGTGGTGAACCTGCTGATCGAGGCGTTCACGATCCGTGGCGTGCCGCGGCACACCAGGAGCGACAAAGGCGGCGAGTGCTTCGCACGGGCGATCACGCGGCCTGCGGAGATCACGGACGTTGAGATGCTGTACATCGCGCCGGGCAGCCCCTGGGAGAACGGCTACGCCGAGATCTTCTACGGGCGGCTGCGCGACGAGCTGCTCAACGCGGAGGTGTTCGACGGCGTGCACGACGCCAAGGCGCTGGCGGCCAAGTGGCGGCACGAGTACAACCATCGCCGCCCGCACAGCAGCCTGGGATACCTCCCTCCGGCCGCCTTCGCCGCGGCCCTTGAGAGGGGAAACGAGGCCCCTCTCCCCTCTCAAACTCACCCCTCTACCCCCCACGAGCCACAGGAACCCGACGCGTGCGTGAACGCGCCGGAGGTCAGTACGATGCACCGACTCTCATAGCGGGTGGTACGGAAAATGGGGGCAGGTCAGGACTTGCCGCTCGTCACCCAGTGCCCCGAAACCGCGTTTGCGCTCGGAAAACGGCTTATTCGCGGGTCCCAGACCATAACGCCTCCAAGAAAATTTCTATTGGTGTACTATCACCCCGACTTTGAAGGCTTGATGGCATCGGCAAGTGCCAGGGCCATCGTTGTTTACGAGAAGCTCAAACCGCGTCCCGTGGCTGTGGGATTATGTCGAGCGGTTGAACTTGCCACGATTGGGCAATGAAAAACCCTGCCGGAGCGCGACTCCGACAGGGCGTTGAAGATTACACGGGCGGCCGGCTGTTCGATCAGCAGCGACGGATACGGACCTTGCAGCCCGTCAAACCGCACTTGAGGCAGGTCTTGAAGCCCGCGATGCAGCGCGTGCACTTCTCCCACAGGATGCCGGCGTTGAGATCGCTCTTCTGGGCGAGCCCGGCAAGGATGTTAGAGCCCGATGGGAGCAACTCCTCAAGCAGGTTCTCGAACTGATCGACCGTCAGGGTGATGGTTTCAGCGCCGGGATCGGCGTTGACCTGAGACTTGTCCTGACCCGAAGCGTTCTGGCACATGGTTCGTCTCCAGAAAGGGGGTTGCCGTTGCTGAAAGAACTCGCGCGTATGTTCGATCAACGGGTCGGCGTCATCCCTTCGTGATTGCAGGCCGAGGAGAAAGCCCGCGGGTTTGTTTGAGTGTCTCCTCATCCCTTAGCTTCCGTTGGAAAATTCCTGCAGTCGATCCCTGAGCAGACATTTTCGAGGGTCGTTATAACGAAAAACCGGCTCCCTGTGGAGCCGGTCACATGCATGGCCAAGTGCCTATTCAGCGGATAGCTCCGCAGAACTTCGGTCACTCTCAGTCGAAGAAGCCAACGACCTGCCGCACTTCGACCTCGTCGCTAGACATCTTCGCCGACTTCGAGCCAGCGATAAGCCGAATCGTGTAGCCGCGTTCGACTCGCACGTCGACGGTGAACTCCAACATGCTTCCCGCCTTCTTCACGTCCAGGAAGGGACTCGAGTAAAGAAGCCGACCATCGGCGTCATACACGCTGACCTGAAGAATCCCTTCCTTCTTCTTCCCGATGTTGTCGTGAGCCCAGACGTTGACCTGCCGCAACGTGCGTCCGTTGCAACTCGACGGAATCGCGTAGGACTGGACGTCGGGGGCTCCCTTCCTGGTGCCCCCTACGTGTCGGATTCCAGCCGAGATAGACACCTCGTACCGACTATCGCTTGCGGCAGAGACCGGGCCGGCCTGTGCTGAAGCGAGCGTTCCCCCTGCGACCACCAAGGCAAGCAAAGCACTGTTCTTGAGCAGGTTCATCGGATGCATCCTTTCTTTGCAGGCCGAGGAGTAAGGCCTGCGGGTTTGTTTGTGTCTCCTCACCCCTTAGGTCCTTTTGGAAAACTCCACTCAACCGCTAAGCGGGAGTTCCCGCTAAGACCGTGCATTCCAGAAAGAAAACCGGCTCCCCTTTGAAGGGAGCCGGTGGAAGGTGTCGCACTAATCAGTGAGACGACTTATGCGCGATTGGTTACTCAAACATTGGGCATTCGAACTTGTCGCACTTCCTCAACAGCCGTCCACCGATAGTACGGTTTGGAAAAATCCTTTCGACAACAGAGCTACTTCTCCACCCTTTCTATTCGGATTGTCGGATGGAATCCCTTCCTGATTGCCTCTTCAAGAGCACTTGAACGTGAGACGAAGTACAAGCGAGCGCCCGCTTCCATAGCTTGAGCGACTTCTACGACTTCTCCGTTTCGAATCGATGGACTCGGTTCGCTGTCGACTCCGCTTATCTTATCTACTTTCAACTGCAGAACCACACCAGACAGGAGTTCTTCAGGAACTCCTAGCACTGCCACTCTCACCGTGACTGGCTTGCTTTGGACTCGTTGCTCTCCGCCGATTGTGATGGTCTCTCGAGCTGACCATTCAGCAAGAGAGAAGTTCTCCGTGACTCTGGAACCTGTTGGGTTCACCACGAGTTGCAGGAAGGCCTGGTCGCTTGCCTTGCTTCTTCCCTGCGGCAGTAGCTGCCAGAGCAAGATTCCCACGACCAGCAGAACGATTGCTGCCCGTGCGAACCCTCGCGGGCTTGCGACACTCCACAGAAGCTCAGCACAGCGACGCACCCGAGTGTGTCGAACGCTCTTTGAGCGACTCACTGGTGCGATTGCCATGGCATCCCTCGGCGATGCCTCAGATGCTGCAACCAGCCGGCAGGCCGCCACGGAACGATGCAGGTCATTTGGAAATTGAGCGAGCATGACATCCCTGTCGACCAACTCCTGCACGCGAGCGAGTCGATTGGCCGGCCCCCGCACAAGAGCGGAGACTTCCATCAAGTCAACATGCTCAGATTCGGGGTAGACCTCTGAGTGCAGGACAGCCAAGGCGACTTCAAGCCGTTGCCAGACGTCTTCCGCACCAAGTTCTAAGTTGCTTTCACCTTCAGGTAGTGAGCCACTCTCATTGGCTCTGTCCGCTTTCGAATTCCGACCGCGGCCCTTGCTCCCGTTGCCAGGCTTGTCGGGGTCGTAGCCGTCGCCGAGCTGGTTGAGAAGCTCGACCACGTCCTCGACCGCCTTGTTCGTGCAGTTCGCCCCCGGGAAAAACTCATTGACCATGGTGGCTACCCCATTGAAGTTGAAGTCCTCCTTCTTGAACGATGCCCCGGCGGCATTAAACATCGCCTCGGCTATCGATGCGGCGTTCGCACGCTTGATGAATTGCTCCGGGTCCCCCGGCCGGGCCAGGAGGAGCTCCCGGACAATCAACGTCAAAAGGCCCTTGGCACTGTGGCCCAAGGCTTTCCCGCTACGCACCATTACCTTGTTTGCTTCGCGGTCCTCCTCGACGGCCAGCTGGAGAATCTTGACCATTTTCCTGGCCCATTCCCGGCTCCGGAGCGGCACTTCGGTCGGCAGCTCGCCGTTCTTCCGCATCAGGCAGAGCGCCGGGTCAGAATCGGGGTGGGTATCCGCCACAAGGTCGAGCGTGAAGGGCATGCGTGCACTCCGGGTCGAGGACGAGTTAGCGACTGCTAAGTCTACGGGAGCAAACTCGGGAAGGTTTCTGGCCCTCCGGTATAAGGGCTGCCTTGGAAAATTCTCTGTGATCCAATCACGCGTTCAAAGGCCTCAATGACCCGAAATGGCCTTGGCGCTCAGCAAACGGCGTATCCCAGCTCCCATACCCTAACGCCCTCCAAGAAGAGTTCTTATTGGTGTACTGTCATCCCGACTTAAGATGAATGCCCTCCGCGGCCTCAATGCCGCGGTCCCGTTGCGCGAGGGCACGGACGAGAGCGTTCTTAGCGAGGCGATAGAGTCAGGCCATGCAGAGGCGAGGCCGCGGTGCGGCGGCGAGTGCGCTTGACAGCTCCCGCAGCTCCCGACGAAACGCCCTCATCACCGCCGACCGCTCACCGTGCCGCAGGGCGTTCACCCTCGACCGAGCCTTGCCCGCGGGCGTTCGCGGGCCGGTGGAGCGCTCCCAAGGCTTCACCCGGTGGGCGGATGCTCGCAGCGCCGCCAAGCCTTTCTGCGTCAGCCGGTAGCCCCGGGGGCCCTTCGTGGGCGTCTTCGGCCGCGGCGTCTGGCGGGAATCCTTGTTCGTTCGTCGTTTTTGTGCCGGAGTTTTCATGGTTCTGGACTACCTGCTGGTTGGCGATGTTGGCCTGGCGGATGGCCGTGAATGAGGTCGCCGCGGCTGGACGGCGGTACTCGGCGAGCGTGAGCATCAGCCGCCGGTAGGTGTTGCTCGCCCGATCGGCGTGCTCGTGCATGGTCCGGATCTGCTCCATCCCCTGCTGGCGATTGGCCAGATCCGTCAGGTGCAGCACCCGCGCGTGCGTCAGCACGAGCTGGACGACGAGCATCTCCTCGGCCGGATCGCGTGGCGACATCCGCTCGATGAGGTCAGCGACGTACACCATGGCGCTCTGCGCGATCGAGTCGGGCAGCATCGTCCCGATGCGTTGATAGATGGCGTTGGCGTAGACCACTCCGGCGATGGTGTTGCGATGAATCTCTCGCGCGGCCTTGGGATCGGTGTTGGGATCAGCCGTCACACTGACAGTGAATCCAGCCGCTGCCGCCACGGGCGGGGGCGATGCCGGGAGCATCGGTGCCTCCGCACGCGTCGGCGCGGGGGTGGCGGTGGGGGTGGCGGGATGAGTGCCAGGACGAACGCTTCGAGCTTGCTTTGCCATGATGCTGGACTCCTTGTGTCTGGTTGAGTGAGGTGCTTTGGAATGAACGACGACGCCGACGATCCGGCTTCAGGACTGGCTCGCGCGAACCAACGCCACCACGCCAGCCCGGATCGCCGGGGGGAGGTCGGGCCATGCGGCCACCACGGCCGAGAGGTCGGGGTCTATGGGCTTGGGTGAAGTGGGGGGTTGGGCCGTATCGCCGCCAAGCGCGCCGCTTTTCACGCCGCTTGCAGTCGTAACCTCAGTATTCCCGCAGGAAACGGGGGGCGTTCGGACCCCATCGGGGTCATTGCCCACCATTGCCGCCGCTTCGCACACGCTCGCGTTCGGCGGCGAAACCCCTGCCAAACAAGGCTCATTTGCATCATCGGGCGAACCGGTGCGAACGCCAGCGGTCGGGTGGCGCGCCGCTTTTCGCGCCGCCTAGGGCCGTGTTGTGGTGCTCCTTCGCGCGTGCTGCGATGACGTTGCTTTGCTCCTTTAGCCCGTGCCTGCTGCGCTGGCGTGAAGCTTCGCACAACCTTCACGGTGAATCATGCGCACGCAGGCTCGTCGCGAATATCTTCGATGCTCGAGGCGTCGTCTCGATCTCTTCCGCTCTGGATTTCTATGTGCATCGACGGCTGATAGGAGCGTGTGCGATGGTGACTCAACTTGGCATGATCGCGGGCATGATGGCGGCTCTCTTGCTCTCTGGCGCTTCGAACGCACTCCAGAGCACCCCGGCTGATTCGCCGCAGGCCGCGGCGGTCAAGCGTGTGGCCATCATCGGCTGCCACCAGCAGCCCCGCCCTGCGCCGGCGATGCTCCGCTATGTTGAGGCCGCGCCGGATCTTGTCCTGTGGGTGGGCGACAACGTCTACGCCGACACCAAGGACGATCCAACGCACATCGAGCGCTGCTACGCCGCGCTCGAGGCCAAGCCGGGCTTCAAGGAGCTGCGCGATCGCTCCACCTTCATGGCCGTCTGGGACGACCACGACTACGGCATGAACGACGATGGGAAGAACTACGCCCTCAAGCAGCAGAGCCACGCGATCTTCCGCAAGTTCTGGCGGCACGAGGATCGGATCCCCGCCGATCGCCCCGGCGTCTTTCACGCTGACATCTTCGGCGCACCTGGCGAGCGGCTGCAGGTGATCATGCTCGATGGCCGCTTCAACCGCGAGGATCCGGGCGACACCGCCGACACGCTCGGCGAAGCGCAGTGGGCCTGGCTCGCCGAGGAGCTCAAGAAGCCCGCCGATCTCCGCTTTATCGTGTCGGGGTATCAGGTGCTGCTGGATCGCGAGACAAAGTTCGAGACCTGGGCCAAGTTCCCGGCCGCGCGCCAGCGCCTCTTTGACCTCATCCGCGAGAGCAAGGCGAATGGTGTGGTCTTCATCGCTGGCGACCAGCACTACGGCGAGGTCAGCCGCATCCGCGATGCCATCGGCTACGACGCGATCGAGATCATGTTCGCCGGCATCAATCAGGACGAGCCGTGGGTCTACAACTCCGCGCGAGTCTCGCCGGTTGCGAACTCCAAGGACTCCTACGCCTACATCGATATCCAGTGGAAGGGCACCACCGGCGACAACGCCGACAAGCCGCACCTCCTCTTCCGCTGCTTCGACGCGGCCGATAAGGCACTGGAACTGACGTACCGGATCAACCTTGATGAGCTCAAGATGAATGAGGCCAAGAAGGCGGAAGATGGCAAGCCGCCCGCGGCACGGTGAGTGACACGCCGCGACCATCATTCCCCGCCGCGTCGTTCACGAAGGACTCCTTGGGCGTCGCGTCCTCATCGCGGAAGACGCCCACCACCCGCCAGCGATCATCGTACATGGAGTAGTACCGCTCCGCCATAGCCACGGTTCCATTCGCGTTGGCTTCGTACCGCCGCATGGTCCGCTGGCCGTTACAGGAGAAGAGGCCCTCCACGCTTGCGCGTGGGGCTCGGTTGCTGGGTTGCGATTGCGGCCCCCCACGCTTGCGCGTTGGGGATCTGTTGGATTTTTCTGCGTATCGTGACGAATGCACCAACCGGCATTGCATGAGCATCGGACCGCCGCGATCCTCTCAATCGGAGATGAGCTGACGCTGGGTCAGTCCTTGGACACCAACGCGCGATGGCTGGCGAGCCGGCTGATGGCGGTCGGGATCGTGCCGGTTGAGATCGACACGGTCCCCGACGATCTGCGGCGGCACACAGCCGTTCTGAAGCGTCTGGCCAGCGAGGTGGACCTGATCATCTCAACGGGCGGGCTGGGGCCGACGGCGGATGATCTGACTCGCGCGGCACTGGCCGACGCCATGGGCGATGCGCTCGTGGAAGATCCGATCGCGCTCGCGCAGGTGGAGTCGTTCTACGCCGCGAGAGGGCGCGGCATGCCCGCGCTCAACGCCGTGCAGGCGCAGCGGCCATCACGCGGGGCCTGCCTCTCAAATCTACATGGGACCGCGCCGGGGTTGCACGCGCGGATCGCCCGCGGCGGTGGGGGTGGTGGGGGGGCAGGAGCGGGGGCAGCAGCTGGCGAGTGTGATGTCTTCTGCCTGCCCGGGCCGCCGAAGGAGATGGGGCCGATGTTCGAGTCGCATGTGCTGCCTCGCCTAAGGCCGAGGGCGGGGTGGGCCGTGCGGAGCCGGTTCCTGCATTGCTTCGGGATCGGAGAGTCGGAGCTGGCCCAGCGGCTGGGCGGGCTCATGGATCGCGGCCGAAACCCGCTGGTAGGAACGACGGCCTCGGGAGGCGTCGTGACGTGCCGCCTGAGGTTTGAGGGAGTCGCAACGCCCGACGAGGCCGAGGCCGCGTTGGACGCGGTGGAGAAGCAGGTGCGGAGCGTCGCGGCGGCACACATCTTCGCCGCGGGTGATGAGAAGCTGCCGGGCGCGGTGGTCGCCGCGTTGAAGGGGCGCGGCGGCGGGAGGGCGGAGACGTTCGGCGCGGTCGAGTCATGCACGGCGGGTATGTTGTCGGCCATGATCGGCGATGTGCCCGGCTGCTCGGGTGTCTTTCTCGGCTCTCTCGTGACCTACGCGAACGAGGCCAAGGTCGCGCTCGCGGGCATTGATGCCGCGCTCGTGGGGCCCGGCGGCCCCGGCGCGGTGAGTGCGGAGACGGCGCTCGCGATGGCGCGGGGCGGGTTGGAGCGGCTAGGCGTTGATCACTGCCTCGCGATCACGGGCATCGCGGGCCCGGATGGCGGCACGGCCGAGAAGCCCGTGGGAACAGTCTTCATCGCGCGGGTGTCAAGGTCGCCGATGGACGCGCCAGACCGGCGCGAGGAAGTGCGTCGGTTCCTCATCGCCTCAGACCGCGGCACCGTGCGGGACTGGTCCGCGAAGAGCGCGCTCATGATCCTGTGGCAGCACCTGAAGGGTGTGCGGACAGAGTCTGGAACGCCGGTCAAGCTGCTTCGGGAGGTGCCGCTGGCTGGGCTCCCGAAGTGATGGAGGTGATTGGGCGAAATTCTCGCGGCAGGATCTGCTGGGAGCGTGCATCCTTGCTGGTTGGGTGGCGGTATGGTGGTGGGGCGGTAGCGCGATGACGGGGCTGCGGACCACGATCATTCCGCCAAAGCTCGGAATGATCGTGGCACGTGACCGGAATGATCGTGGCATTGGATTTCGTTGGATCGGAAGTGGGTGATCGGGTGAACTGGAGTCAGGCCATGGGACGCAAGGGCTTCACGCTGATTGAGCTGCTGGTGGTGATTGCCATCATCGGGATTCTCGTGAGCCTGCTGCTCCCATCGCTGGGCAAGGCTCGCGACGCCGCGCGGCAGATCAAGGACGCCTCCAACATCCGCAGCACGATCCAGGGCATGGTCATCTGGGCGACGACGCACGACGACAACTACCCGCTGCCGAGCCGGCTCGACCGGGGCGACCAGACGATGGCAGTGGGGGGCCAGCCCAGCGGCGTGAAGGACAACACGGGCAACATCTTCTCGGTGATGGTCTACAACGGCTTTATTCCGCCCGAGCTCCTGGTCTCGCCCGCAGAAGTGAACGCGCGGATCGTCAAGGACATCAAGTACGAGTACTCCTTCCCAAGCCTCGCACGAATTCCGGAGGCCGCACTCTGGGACCCGGGCTTTGCGAGCTTCCCCGGCGAGAACGGCGCGAGCGGCACCGGAACGGGCCGGCGCGAAGGCGGGCAGTTTGGCAACACGAGCTACGCGCACACGCCGCCGTTTGGTGATCGCGGTTCAAGCTGGAAGAGCACATTCGACTCGCGACAGGCGGTCCTCTGCAATCGCGGCCCGGCCTACGACGGCCTGCCCGGCACGTGGCGCCTGCGAGGAGGGCCCGCGGGCACCGAGTCGCTGAGGCTCAAGATCTTCGGCGGCCAGCGCACCTGGGAAGGAAACGTCGGCTTCAACGACGGACGCGTGTCCTTCCAGAACGGACCCGACAACGACTCACTGCCATACACGTATCGCCAGACGATCAACGGCTCGCGGACGCACGGCGACAACGTCTTCGTGAACGAAGACCCCATCGACGGCGCACCGATCGGCGACCAGTTCGTCGAGTTCGGCGAGAACGCCTTCATGCAGATCTACGGCGATGTCTTCTACACATCCAGCGGCGCAGCGATTACGCCATACATCGACTGAGTGCTTCGCACGCGAGGTGCCAGCCGCGCAGCGATCATGCAAGCGTCGCGATCATCTCGCGCGGCGGCTCGCTCATTCACGCACTCACTCCGCATCATCCTCAGGCTCAAGCGGCGCAAGCTCGCTCGCGAGCGCGTTGGCCTTCGCCACGGCCGCGGCCGTGCGCTCCCGCATCGTCGCGAGCTCAGCCTCCATCGCGGCCTGATCCGCCGGCGTGCGCGTCGCGTCCGGCGGCGAGGGCTGATACCGATGGTGCTTGAGCCAGAGCGCCGCGTCGATCACGCGCCGGCGCACGGGCTCGATCGTGTCGCGTGCTTCCTGAAAGTCATCGATCGCCGCTTCGGTGCGAGACTCGAAGCTCTCCATCCGCTCGCGGGCCTGCTCACGCAGATCGTCGCTCGTGTACTGACGCAGGTCCCGCCGCCACTGGTCAAAGAGCTCGGCAGCGACAAACTCAACGCGCTCGGCATGCTTCCCCGCGTCGCGGATGCGCCCCTCTGTGGAGAGCAGCGCGCGGCGTGCATCCTCGTACGAATCAAAGTCCGTGCGCCGCGCCTGCACCGCGAGATCAGAGTTGGTCAGGGACTCATCGGCCGTCAACGCCGCACGCTCGTGCATGTCGGCGGAGATGCGCAGCGCGCGCGCCAGCACACCCTCACGCTGCCCCGCAAACGCCTCCGCAAGCTTGGGGTCCGAAGCCTTGCAGCCGCCAACCACCATCGCGCCAGGAATCAACGCGAGCATCGCGATGCAAACAGCGCGAGCCCCGCCGCGTGAGCATGCACCAGTGGCACTCGATGCAGCGTTCAACGGCGCCTCCATCCTGCGAAGAGGCCCGCAGCGCTCGCCGTAGCGCTCGGGAGCAGACCCTTGACAAAGGTCTCGCCGGAAGAGACAAGCGAGAGCGCCCACTGATGAAAGTGGTCAAACCTCTCGCCCGACGCCACCCACTTCACCTCCATGAGCCCGGCATACTGAAGGCCCATAAGCGCGGCAATCATGAAGCCCGCAGAGGCGATCGTGAAGTTGAAGAACATGCGAGCCGCATACGCAAACGCGTACGCCGCCGCGAACGAGAAGCCCAGCCGAAACGGAACCTGCGACGTGGTCGAAGACGCAGCAGTCGCCCCCGAAGACCGCGCATCACCAGACGAATCAGCACCAAAGCCCATCGCAAGCCCCGACGCGTTGGGTGAGGGCTTCGCAGGCTCAGATGTCGTGGCCCCCTTGAAGATCCCAAGGGCCATGAGCACCGCAGCAAGCACGAGCAGAACCTTGGCCCAGAGCGGGCTCGAACGCTTCACGGGCGCGGGACGATCAGGTTGGGGCGTGATCTCATTCATGCATTTTCGGGGCAAGCGCCCACGGCGGCCTGACGCCACCTCGCTTTTGCTCGCAGTGACCTTCGGACCATGACTGCTAGCGCACGCAGCGATAGATGAAGACCGGCGGGATGTTCCGCCACACCATGCGCGTCGGCTCGACCGTGGTGAAGTGGTTCTCCAGCATGCGCCGAAGAGCCTTCGCCGTTGGCAGTCCATCAGCGTGGTACGTGACCTGAGTCATGTAGGCACCCGGCTTGAGGGCACTCGCGACCGCGCCACACACCTTGTTCTGCAGCTCGCGGCTGAAGAGCATGAGCGGCAGCACTGAGACCACGCCATCCAGCTGGTTGATCCCGAGCTGGCGGCAATGCTGCTTGATGTTCGCCGCATCATCCACGATCACCTGCACCCCGGGCACATTCTGCCGGAGCACGTCCGCCAAATTGGGCGAGAGCTCAACCGCGAAAAACTTGCAGTCCGGCGGCAGGTAGTGGCGAATCACCTCGGTAACGGCACCAGTGCCAGCCCCCAGCTCCGCGAACGACGTCGCCTTCTCAAGTCCGATGTCCCGGATGAGTGCTCGCGCCACGTGGGGCGTGCAGGTGAAGCAAGCCCCGATCTGCTTGGGGCTGCGGAGAAACTCCCTGAAGAAAGCCAGGGAGTGACGCTTGGGCTTTGGGCTGGAGACGATTTGGGGCGCCATGAGATCATCCACGGTGCGAGTGGGGCAAAGCTTGAGGGTAGCGGAGGTGCGCGTCCCTTGCGCGGTCCGGTGCATCACCTGTTGTTTGGATTTTGCTTTGCTCAGATTCCGTTCAGGCAATCCCCAGGGATCGCACCGACACGATCCGACGCTACATTGAAACGCCCATACTGGGTGGTCTCCCCGGTGAATCACGCGTTTGGGCGCGGGGTCGCTCATGGCGTGTCGTGTCCGGTCGTGAAAAGGCATCGCAGGCTTCGGGCGGGTCACCTGCCATCGTGGGAAGGAACAAGCAATGGGTCGCGGTCTGGGTATTCGGTCTCTGGTAACGCTGATGGTCGTGACGCCGCTGGTCTCTGCGGTGGCGCTCATGCTCGGCCTGCTCATCATCACGAGCCGTCGCATCTCCGAGGAACTGGGCTCAGAGGTCGTGGCCAACGCCACGGCCGACATCAGCGCCGAGACCGAGCGCTACCTCGCCTCCGCCATCCGCACCAGCGAGCTCTACGCCCGCCGCGTCGAGCGCGGCACGCTGCCCACCAAGGGCCTTCGCGCCTGGGAGCTTCCCATGCTCGACGACCTCGTTGTCAGCAGGCGCGTGGACTCCATCTGCTTTGCCAACATGGAAGGCGAGACAACCTGGATGCTCCGCGGCCCCGGCGGCCGCCTTGAGCTCGGTCGCGTGCCCGGCCCCGGCCCCAACGAGGCTTTCGAGTTCGAGATCTCGCCATCCGGCGTCGTGAGCACCGAGCCCCTCCGTCAGTATCAGTTCATCGCAAGCGAGCGGCCCTGGTGGAAGGCCGCCATGTCCTCCCCGATCCCCCTTTGGACCCCCGTCTACTTCTGGTTCGGACAGAAGGGCGGCGCGATCTCGACGGGCACCGGCTACACCCGGACCATCAACGGCCCCGATGGCAAGCCCGTCGGCGCGCTCGTCATCGATGTCACCCTCGAAGCCCTGAGCAAGTTCTTGAAGACCCTGCCCGTGACCGAAGAGGGCGAGGTCTACATCGTCGATCAGGAAGGCCTGATCGTCGCTGCATCGCACGGTGCCGTAGTCTCGCAGGCCGGCGAGCGTCTCGAGCTCCAAGCCAGTGATGGCCCGATGGCCCGCGCTGTCGCCGAGCATTTGGGGCCCCGCAGCGCCTGGACAGGCCGCCCGCCGCCACCCCGCGCGCGGATCGGCGGCGAGTGGGCCCGCGTCCAGACCGTTCGCATCGCGCCCGAGCCCGGCATCGATTGGCTCGCGGTCGTTGTGCTCCCAGAAGCAGCCTTCATGGCCGACGCCTACGCCGTGCAGCAGCGAGCACTCATCGCCGCGCTGCTCACCATGGCCGGCGCCGTCGCCCTGGGCTGGTTCGTCAGCCGCAAGCTCGCGCGCCCCGTGCAGGCCCTCTCCGCGCACGTCCGCAAGATCGGTTCGGGCGACTTCTCCTCGCGCATCGAGCTCAAGGCCGCGCGCGAGTTCGAGACCCTCTCCGCCGAGCTCAACAAAATGTCCGGAGGCCTGCGCCAGAGGCTCGAGCTCGAGCGCGCCCTCGAAGTCGCCAAGGAAGTCCAGCAGAGCCTCCTCCCTGAGAACGATCCCGACCTCACGCGCCTCGACGTCATCGGCCGGGCCCGCTACTGCGACAGCACCGGAGGCGACTACTACGACTTCATCGACGTGCGCGGCTCCGCCCACGGCGGCACGCTCATCGCCCTCGGCGATGTCATGGGCCACGGCATCGGCTCCGCCCTCCTCATGGCCACCGCCCGCGCCGCCCTCCGTGCCTACGCAGAAGAGGGCCACCCGCTCGCGACACTGCTCGACCGTGTCAATCGCGTCCTCGCGGCGGACGCGCGCCACGGCCGCTTCATGACCCTCGAAATCGCCCTCATCGATCCCACCGCCGGCACCATTCGCTGGGCCAGCGCCGGCCACGATCCCATCATGGTCTACCACCCCACACGCGACGAGTTCGAAGAGCTCGGCACCGAGGACATCCCCCTCGGCATTGACGGCGACTGGAAGTACCGCGAGCATTCCATCTCCGGCCTCGGAACCGACACAGTCCTGCTCATGGGCACTGACGGAATCTGGGAGACCCGCAACACCGCCAAGGAGTTCTACGGAAAAGAACGCATGAAGGACCTGATCCGTAAGCACAGGGGCGGCACCGCAAACGACCTGGCGGTTGCGATGGAGGCCGACGTCAAGGCCTTCCGCGGCACCGCCGAAAAGCTCGACGATCTCACCTACGTCGCCATCAAAATCAAGCCCGAAGTCCGCGTCGCAGCGTCGATCCAGGAAATGGCCGCCAACCCCGAAATCTAGTCTCCCCCTCCCCAGCCCACCCTGCCGCCCCTCTCGCGGCCGGTCGGGATCTGGCGGGTGTCGGGAGTTGGTCGCCGGATCAGCGACAGTCATGTTGGCGTTGGGGGGAGGGGGAGTTGGAGGGGGGGCGGGGGTGGCGGGAAAGAGGCGGCTTGATGCACGCTCGGCGAGGATGTGCTATTCTCATCCCCTCCAGATGGTCCGGGTGCCCGCTTCGGGCGGCTGGACCAGCTCGCGAGCGTTTCAGAAGGTGAGGATCTGGCTCCCAGAATGCTGGGGCCAGCTTGGGTTTCATGCAGTATCGCCCAATGCCTGGGCGTTGATTTTGGGCTTGAATAGGCCCCTGAGTAGGGCACGGGCGCCGGTTGCCCGTGCCGCGGACGAGTGTCGTTGACCTGTCATTGACGTGGCGAACGTCGAATCCCCGGGCCGTTGTGCGGCCCCGTAGCAGGAGTCTCCCGTGCATCCGCTTACCAAGATCTTCGTGCTCGTCTCTTCCGTGCTCGCCCTCCTCCTTTCGGCCCTGACCGTCTCGTACGCGGTCAATACCGACAAGGTGCTCGCGGACTACCGCAACGCCCTCGCTCGCGAGAGCGCGGCGATCGCCAGCTCCGCCGCCGGCGCCTCCCAGTCCGCTTCAAAGGAGCAGCGCCTCGCCGCTCAGATCGAGCAGCTCCAGCGTGACAACGCCTCGGCCTCCGCCCAGGTCCGCACGCTCGAGGCCGAGCGCGCCACGCTCCTCACCGAGCGCAACAAGTCCGAGCTCGCTCGCCAGGGCATCGAGGGCAAGATCGCCGAGCTCGGCGAGACCGCCAGCACCCAAGCCACCATCATCGACTCCTACCGCAAGGAAGTCACCACCCTGCGGTCCAACGAGCTCTCCTTCCGCCAGCGCAGCCTTGAGATGGAGGACCGCCTCAGCGACCTCGAGTCCCAGCGCGAAGTGATGGACCAGAACTACCGCGCCCTCCAGGAAGAGCTCGCGGCCATCAAGCAGACCTCCGCCCAGCAGCTCGCTGGTGGTGGCGCCGCCTCCGGCCTCGCCAGCGCGGCCAACGCCCCCGTCATCTACACCGGCCCCATGATCCAGGGCCGCGTTGAGGAGGTCGTCGCCCACCCCTCCACTGGTCGCAACATTGTCAAGATCTCCGTCGGCAGCAACGACCGCGTCGTCAACGGCATGAAGTTCCTCGTCGTCCGCGACGGCCGCTGGGCTGGCAACCTCACCGTCCAGCAGACCGACATGCAGTGGTCCATCGGCAAGCAGGGCCTCGGCGACATCCGCGTCGGCGACATGGTCCAGAGCAGCTCGATGTAAGTCCCTTACGGGCGTGAAGCACGCCGCGATCGCGCTCCGCGATCGGACCTGAGTCTGAATTCCGTGGACAAGTCCCGTAGCGGCCACCCGCTCGCCCCGCACGTTGGACCAGCCAACAGGGGCACAAAGAACGCAGGGACACAACGAACGCAGGGAGTAGTCCGATGAGCCAGTTTGGAATGCAGAACGCCGCCGGAGCCCGCCGCCGCTCCAGCTCGCCCGACATTTACTCAGTCCTCGCCGTCGTCTCGTCGGTCGCCCTGCTCGTGGCCGTCATCGTCATGTTCGGCGCAGCCTCCAAGGTCGGCCCCGGCGGCAGCGCCACCGCCATCCACGGCGACACCATCCAGCTCGCGGCCCCCAAGTAGACCCAGCTACCAGCGGGTCGGCTTGACAACCGCAGCGAGGAGCCTAGATTTCCCCCCGCGATGGTGTCGACAGCCATCGCCGTCCGAAGCCGGGCCCCAAACCCAGCCTCGAACGCGTCAGGATCGAAAGGGGCGGTAGCTCAATTGGTTAGAGTACCGGACTGTCGATCCGGTGGTTGCGGGTTCGAGTCCCGTCCGCCTCGTTTGAAGACACCCTGCCCTCTGGCAGGGTGTTTTGCTTTTTGAAGACCCATCTCACCTTTTGACCGCACCCCAACGCAAAGTCAACCGAGCGCCACGCGCAAGCGTGGAGGGCCATCGGACCGTCGCGCTATTCGCGCCCGCACTACCTCCCTCCCCTCACGCGACAGTCCCGCCTGAGCCGCGAGAAATCTCTCCCCTCCGTCCACCCCCGTGCGCAAAGATCGCGACCAACCACACGATTCGGTTGCCTCCCCGTGCCGCGGCGGTATTGTCCGGTCGTCCGGTAGATGGCCGGTAGATGGTGGTTGCTGCGAGGTGGTCGCGTCTGGCAATCGGAGAGGCACGGCGGCAGATGGGAGGGGCTCATGGGGTGCGGAGTTCTTGGATCGGTGACCAGTCATTCGACGCCGCACCGCTCGCGTGCCGGGCCCTTCCACCCTCGCCGCAGGCCCTCTGCTCGGGTGCCTTGCCTACCCTTGCCCCTCGCGATCCGGACCCATCCAGGGTCCGGGCCTCGCTCCTGAATCCGTCCGAATCCGGCCCGATTCCTGTGGAGGTCCCGGCCCGGTTCTCACCCGAAACAGCCCCGAAATAGTCTCGACATAGTCCCGATCTAGTCCCGACACAGCCCGAATCACCCTATCACGGAGTTTGACCATGGAAACCACGCTCATCATCCTGAAGCCCGACGCCGTTCAGCGCGGCCTCATGGGCAAGATCATCTCGCGCTTCGAGGACAAGGGCCTGCAGGTCGTCGGCGCCAAGCTGACCAAGATCAGCCCCCAGCTCGCCGCGACGCACTATGAGGCCCACAAGGAGCGCGGCTTCTACGCCGGCCTCGTGAAGTTCATGACCTCGAGCCCCGTCCTCGTCCTCGCCCTCCGCGGCAACGGCGCGATCACCATCGCCCGCAACATGATGGGCGCCACCTTCGGCTCCAAGGCCGCCCCCGGCACGATCCGCGGCGACTTCGGCGTCTCCAACTCCTTCAACCTCATCCACGGCAGCGACAGCCCCGAGGCCGCCGTCCGCGAGCTCGGCCTCTTCTTCGCCCCCGGCGAAGTGCAGGAGTGGACCCGCAACGGCGACGCCTGGATCTACGACATGGCCGGCGGCAAGCCCGAGTAAGGCCGATCCGTGGGTAGCCCGGCGGTCCCCGCCGGTCTTGGCTCTACATCAGCACAACTCGCGAGCAGGGCGAACGGCCTGTCAGGCCAACAACTGGCCAATGATGCCACATGGCAACTTCGTCGAGCACATCCATTCCCGCCCCCGCCACTGACAACTCCGGTTCGATTCAGAGTGGTGGCGGGAGTGGCACGGGGGGAGTGGGGGGAGTGGGGGGAGGGGAGCCGCGCATCATCGAGACCAAGCCATTGGATGCCGCGTCTGGTGGTGGAGGGGGCGGAGCCTCGCTCCGCATCAAGCCCGGCTGCGAGTGGAGCGCGGTCGCGCCCGCGCTGCGTGCCGCGGCACCCGAAGCCTTCTCGGCCGATGGCGCGCTCCTCAACCTCACCGGCGGCACGCCCGCAGGCAGCTGGGGCCGCCCCGGTTCGCCGCAGGCGATTGCTTCGCCCGTCGATGGCACCGTGCTGGGCACGCTGCCGATGCTCGACGCCGCCGCGGCGATCGAAGCCGTGCACGCCGCGGCCCACGAGGCCCCCGTCTGGTCGCGCACGCCACTGTCCGAGCGCGTCGCGCGCGTCCGCGCCACGCTCGACGGCATGCGCACGCACCACGAGGTCCTCATCAAGAGCTTGATGTGGGAGATCGGCAAGCCCCACGCGCTCGCGGCGTCGGACGTCGATCGCTGCATCGAGGGTGTGGCGTGGTACGCGGAGAACATCGAGCCGATGGTGCGGGGGCGCACGCCGCTGGGGCTGGTGAGCAACATCGCTTCGTGGAACTATCCGCTGAGCGTGCTGGTGCATGCGGTGCTGGTGCAGGCGATGGCGGGCAACAGCGTGATCGCGAAGACGCCCACGGACGGCGGCGGGCTCGCGATCGGCGTGTGCGCCGCGATCGCGCGGCGCAGCGGCGTGCCGATCTCGCTCGTGAGCGGGCCCGGCGGGCCGCTGTCAAAGGCGCTGATCCGCCACGAACTCATCGACTGCGTGAGCTTCGTCGGTGGACGCGCGACTGGCCGCGACATCGCGCTCAACCTCGTGGATACAAGCAAGCGCTTCATGCTGGAGATGGAGGGCGTGAACGCGTGGGGCGTGTGGGACTTCTCGCAGTGGGACCTGCTCGCGGGCCTGCTGCGCAAGGGATACGAGTACGCCAAGCAGCGCTGCACGGCCTATCCAAGGTTCGTGGTCCAGCGCCAGCTGCTGCCGCGATTCCTCGACACGTACCTCAGCGTCGTGAAGGGCCTGCGCTTCGGCAATCCATTCGCGGTCGCGCGCGATGAGGACGGGCTGCCAGCGCTCGAGTTCGGCCCGCTGATCAACGCGAAGAAGGTCAAGGAACTCCGCGGCATGTGGGACGAAGCACTCGTCGGCGGCGCGATGCCCATCTACGAGGGCGCACTCCAGTCCGGCCGCTTCATCACAGGCCAGGACACCAGCGCGTACATGGCGCCGGCCTGCCTCCTCAGCCTGCCCCGCAGCAGCAGGCTCTACCACGGCGAGCCCTTCGGGCCGCTGGACTCAATCATCGTCGTCGACAGCGTCGAGCAGATGGTCGCCGAGATGAACGTGAGCAACGGCAACCTCGTCGCATCAGTAGCAACCGACGACGCCGCCCTCGCAGAACGCCTCAAGGGCGAGCTGCGATCCTTCAAGGTCGGCCACAACGCAGTCCGCTCAAGAGGCGACCGCCAGGAACCCTTCGGCGGCATGGGCCAAAGCTGGAAGGGCTGCTTCGTCGGCGGCAAACACCTCGTCCACGCGGTCACACGAGGCGAAGGCGACGACCGCCTCGCAGGAAATTTCAGAGAAGTATTCCGGATGCCGCCGGAGGCGTAAGAAGAAGGGACTGGGGATCGGGGACTGGGCACCGGGGGGAGGCCGTTCAGATGCGCGACCGCACCAAGTCATCAAGCGGGGCCCCCGCACGCAATCAGCCCGCTGAAGCGGGCTGGGGGCATGCCGAGTTTGGGCGTGGATCCTGACAACGGCACCGCAAGCGGGCGGGCCGATGGACGTTTACGGCTGTCTTTTCCGACCTCCGTGCGCAGTCGCCGGTCCCTCGGCGGCGTTCACGCCGCCGCCCTCATGCCGTCTCCGGCTTGATCGCGCCGATCACGCTTGGGGGCTGCTGGGCGATCTGGTCGGCGATCTCGCGTCGGTTGATTTCGACATCGCGGGGGAAGTCGAAGGCGATGCGGACGCGTTCGCCCTTGACGGACGCGATGCGGACGACACCGATTGGGTTCTTTGGGTCGCCGATGACGACCTCTTCGCCTTCACGACGTGTGATGACCAACATACTGGCGCTCCCGTCCTGGTCGCACCGCGGCGGCACTTCCCCCGCGCATCCAGCGCGAACTCCGTGCGGCCTGCCGGCCAAGACCCACCACCAACCACCCGGAACCATCCAAATCCCGAGCTTCTCTCAGGGCCAGCCTCACCATGGCTGACCACCACCGAAGAACGGTATACCACGCCGCGGCGGGAAGAGGAAGAGAGATCCGGCGGATGGGACCAGAATTCTGGTTCTTGGGACGTTGGGGTGGGGGTGGGGAGCGAGGGAAGAGGGCGGATCGGGATGGGGTGTGGAGGGGCGGTGGGGTAGGTTGTGGTGAAGTGGGGGCTGTGTGCGTGGGCGTTGGGATGAGGTTCAAGAGGGCATCGAGTGCTTGGAAGGCAAGCAGGCAGGCAAGCAGAGGAGGGAGCGAGAAGGCAAAGCGGCAAGATGGCAGGCGGGATGCCTGCTCCACAATGAAGCGTGCTCAATCACACCCTCTCAGGAGACGGCTTCTACGCCGCGGATCTCGGGGATGTGGTTCTTGAGGTTTCGTTCGATGCCGACCTTGAGCGTCATGGATGACGAGGGGCAGCCGACGCAGGCGCCATGGAGGCGGATCTGGGCGATGCCTTCGGGCGTGATGTTCACGAGCTCGATGTCGCCGCCGTCGGCCTGAACGGCGGGGCGGATGAGCGAGAGAACTCTCGCGACCTTGTCCTGCACGGTCGGAGCGCCGGTGCTCGGTGAGCCCGGGGTCTGAGCGGTCGGGGTTGACGGAGCGGTGAGGTTCACGTGGGAAGGGTAGCGCGCTTGGCGGAAAGGGGGCGTGGGGCTCGCGAATCGCTACAGTCGCGGACTATGAGTGACATGCATTCTGGCCGCGGGCGTGGTGGCGCGGGTTGGGCACTGGTTCTGGCGGCGCTTGTGACGGGCGCGACGGGCGTGACCGGCTTGCAGGGGTGCGGCGGTGGCGGCGCGCCGGTGGCGGCGACGCCGTTGGGCAACGTGCGCAACCGCGAGATCGATGCGCAGGACCGTGCGGCGCAGATTCCGATTGCTCGCCAGAGCGTGGGCGAGTCGGCCGATGGGAAGGCCGCGTGGGTGCAGGCGATGCGGGATGTGGTCTGGGAGACGCGTGAGGCTCCGAACCTGCGTGTCGCGGCCTTTCAGGCGCTGGTCAATGACTCTGATCCTGCGATCGTGGAAGAGGGGCGCTCGATGGGGCGGCTCTTGCTCCCTCGTGAGAACTCGCGCATCGTGGTGGTGGACCTCTCGCGCACGGCGGCGCAGAAGGGCTGGAAGGACTACATCCCCGCGCTGATCCGCAGTTACTCGCGACCCATGCCGCAGCGGATCGATGAGCAGGATCGGGCCGAGCGGCTCGCGATCCGCGATCTTTCGGGCGGGCGGCCGGTCGAAGAGGTGGTCTTCGAGGTCTTCATGAATCCGCCCGAGCTCGCGCCGACGTACGGCCTTGATTGGTCGCAGCGTTTCCGCACCGACGCGTGGGACCTGCTCGCGCGGCTCGATGGCGAAGGCACCATGCGGCTCAAGATGCTGGATCAGGCGGGCGGCGCGGCGGGTGACGAAGTCGTCCAGACGATTCGTGCGAGCGTGCGCGAGCTGCGTGCGATCCCGGTCACGGGTGAGGAACTGACGTGGGCCCTGCGCCTGCGCGATCCCAAGAGCGCGGCCAACGCGGCGTGGTGGAGCGAGACGACCTTGGCGATTGCGCGCGTGCAGGACCGTGGTCCACTGCAGATGCGTCATGCCGAGCCGGTGCGCTGGGCCGCGCGATTCAGGCCCGAGTGGGTGACGCGGACGCGTGAGCAGTTGCTCGCGGACGTGCGCCTTGCGATGAAGGATCGTGATCACTCGCCCCGGTCCGCTGAACAGGCCAGCGACATCGTCCCTGAATCGCTGGACAACTGGTCCGCATCGCTGCGCTGGGGCGACTTGCTCACGATCCTCGTGCTGCTTGAGCAGATCCAGCGGCCCGTGAGCGTCTCGGCGTGGTACGAGCAGTCGAAGATGGATCGGCGTGACACGACGACCGAGTACGGCGGCATGCTCGCGGCGAAGGGTCTGGATCAGGAGTGGAAGGTGCCGACGCTCTTCCCGCCGCGGCCGGGGCAGCGTGAGGGGGACAACAAGTTCATCGCGAGCGACGACATGATCCGTTCGAGCGATCGCGCCCTCGCCCACTACCACTTTCACGCGCAGGAGGAGCGAAACTCCGCCTACGCAGGTCCCAGCCCCGGCGACCTCATCTATGCCGCCCGTCAGGGACGCAACTGTCTTGTGCTGACGAGCTTAGGAGAGGGAGAGATGGGCGTAGACTACTACCAGCCCGACGGGATCGTGGTGGACCTGGGCCGGATTCGGGTCGGTGCGATGCTTGGGAGTGCGTCGGGTCGGCAATAGGAGGAGCCTCAGGGCGTTACGCGGTTTGGACGATGCAGATCGTCCGACCGGGTCTTGTGGGTTCAGGCTTGATGCAGGTCGGGCCTTGAAGTAGCTTCGATGTGGCTGGGATGGGCGTGTCGCTGGGTCCGTGCCTCTGGGCACGCTGGAGAGTTCCGATGATTGGTAAGACGATGCTTGCGAAGAAGATGAACTCGGCTCCGAACGTGACGATGAGCGTGGCCAGCGGCGTGCGTCGCGGGGCCTGGGCCTTGGTCGCGGCGTGCGGCCTTGTGCTTGCCGTCTCGCCGGTGCTTGTTGGTGGCGGCGTCGCCCAGGCTCAGCCGGGCGAGGGTCGCCGCGGCATGGGCGGTGGTCCGGGCGGGATGATGGGCGGGATGATGGGCGGGAACACGCCTCCGATCAGCCAGCGTCAGGCCGAGCGCTACTACGAGATGCTGGCGCTGACTCCCGAGCAGAAGGAAGCCGCGGCGACGCTCTTTGACGCGTATCAGGACGCAGCCCGCGCTTCGCAGGAGGGCATGCGTGAGAAGATGGACGGCATCCGCGCGGAGTTCGAGGAGACGCGTGATCCGTCCGTGTGGCAGGGGATGCGCGACATCATGCGCAAGAGCCGTGAAGAGCGCACCAAGCTCGACGAGGGCTTCTTCGAAGACCTGAAGGTCGTGCTGACGCCCGAGCAGGCCGCGGGCATCGAGCGCGTGGAGCGGGCCCACCGGCGTGAGACAGGCGCGAGGCAGGGGCTGATGAGCGGCGAGCGCGTTGACCTTGTGGCGATGGTGGATGAGCCGGACATCAAGACCGCCCTTGGCGACAGCCGCGCGAAGCTGACGGACTCGCTCGTGAGCTACGAGGAGGAGATGGACCGCGCGATCAAGAATCGCGACGAGGTTCGTGCGGAGGTTGCCGAGGGCTTCCAGGAGGCCCGCCAGTCCGGCGATCCTGAGAAGATGAACGAGATCATCGAGAAGGGGCGCGAGGCCTCGGCCCGCGTGCGCGACGTCAACCGCAAGTACGCCCGGCTCATGATGGAGACGCTGGAGGGTGACGCGAAGGTCGCCTTCGAGAAGCGCTTCAAGGAGCAGAGCTTCCCCGAGGTCTACCGCCCAACCCGCGCGGCACGCGCCATCGACGGAGCCATGGGCCTCAACGACCTGACGCCCGAGCAGAAGACGCAGGTCGAGGAGCTGAAGGCCTCATATGCCCGGGCGATGGAGCCGCTGAACGAGAAGCTCGCCAAGGCGACCCAGGAGAACGAGGAGACGATGACGGCCGAGGGGATGATGCGGATGTTCGGCGGCGGTCCTCAGGAAGGCCCGCTGGCGGATGCGCGTCGTGAACGCCGCGATCAGATGAACGACACGGTCGAAAAGCTGCGGAAGATCCTGACGCCCGAGCAGGTCGAGCGTCTGCCCAGCGGGAACGATGAGGGCGGAGCCGGTGGTGGCGATGGCGAGCGCCAGCGCCGTCCCAGGGGTGGCGGACAGCGCGGCGGCCAGCAGATGGACGGCGTCTAAACGGGTCGCGTTGGTGGCGCTGGCCTCTTGAACCACGGGTTTCTGACGGATTCATCACGGTCGCGCATCGCAGTTGCCTTGCCCGCCCTCTTCTGGGCGATGTGGAGGCCTCTGCGATGCGCGATCTTTCATTTGGGCGAGTGACAGGGCGAGCCTGTGCGGCGGTGGTGCTGGTCTGCGGCTTGGCCGCGGGCGTGTTGGTGCCCGGGGCGTTGGCGCAGGAGCAGCGCATCGTCACTTCCGGTCGCGTCTCCATCGGCGGCGGAAGTGGTGCGGGTGCGATCAGCCGGGCTTCGGTCGAGCGATACGCCGTGATGCTTGGGCTGGATGAGACGCAGCTCGCCGCGGCACTGACGATGCACGAGGGGTACGCGGCGCAAATGAAAGAGGCCCGTGCCGAGCTCCGGCGCGGCATGGAAGAGGCCCGCCGAGCTGCCGAGGAGGCCGACGATCGTGGCGGGCTGATGGAGAGCATCAACAAGGCATCGAGCACGATGAGGACGACGAGCCAAGCACTCGAGCGAACATTCATGGATGACCTTCGGGCCATCCTGACCGAGGCGCAGTCCGAGCGATTCGTGCGTGTTGAGCGGGCCCGTCGGCGCGAGGTCGCGGCCCGCGAGGCGACGGTCAGTGGCGAGGCTGTTGATCTTGGCCGCGTGATCGCGGTCGCGGCGCCGGGGTTTGCAGCGCCCGAGCTGGCTGAGGCGATGGACTCTTATGAGCTTGAACTGGATCGCCTGATCCAGGCGCGGCCGGAGCCGATGGCGATGGGCGGCGGGCCCGGGGGTGGCATGCCGATCGACATCGAGAAGATGCAGGCCACGATGAAGGAACGCTCCGAAGCCGGGAAGAAGATTGCCGAGGCCAACGACCGCCACGCACGCAAGATCGAGGCGCTCCTGCCCGAAGAGGCCCGCGCGGCGTTCCGGCGTGAGTTTGATCGGCAGGCCTTCCCGCGCGTCTTCCGCGAGCCCGCGGTGATGAAGGACATGGCCGCGGCCGCCGCGCTGGACGATCTCACCCCCGAGCAGCGGACGCAGGTCGCCGAGATCCGCGACTCGTATGAGCGCGACGCGAGGGTGATCAACGAGCGGTGGAGTAACGCGATCCGCGAGCAGGAGTCGGCGGGCGGCTCTGGAGCGTTCGCGGGCGGCGGCGGGATCGTCATGATCAGCAGCGGCGACGAGCCTGAGGCGCTGGTCGAGGCCCGCAAGGCCAGGCGGGAGCTTGATGAGAAGACGAAGGAGCGGCTTGAGTCGGCGATGAGCGAGAAGCAGCGCGAGCGGCTGAAGAAGGCCCGTGAGGACCGCGCCGCCAAGGAGCGGGAGGCCGAGTCCGGTGGCGACGGCGAGTTGCGCATGGAGACCATCACCATCCAGGGTGGCGGCCCGATCCAGGTGCGGTAACGCTTTCGCGGCTGCGGCGTTTATACTGCGACGCCAGCGCGGCTGGTGGCTGGGGCCCTTGGCGGGCTCATGCTGGGATCATGGTGGGGGGCTCAGCGGGATCGGTCTTCGGTCGGGGTCCTTCGGACTTCCATGTCGAAAGGGTGCGTTCATGATGACGCGTATCTGTCGTGGGGCGGCGATGTCGGTTCGGGCCTTGCTCTTGTCGGCGTCGCTGCTGGCGGCGGGTGTGGCCGTCTTGGCACCCACCCAGACCGCGACGGCCCAGATGGGGATGATGGGCGGCGGCGGCATGGATCAGGTCACGCGGCGCGGCGTGAACGCCTACGCGAAGATCCTGGGCCTTGATGAGACACAGAAAGAGACTGCCCTGACACTTCTTGAGGCCAGCCAGGCCGAGAGCAAGGTGCTGGGCGAAGAGATGCAGGCCAAGAACGCCGAGCTGATGCAGCGCGTCAGCGATGGCGAGGGCTTTGGCGTCTTCCAGAAGGAGATGCCCGATCTCGTGAAGGGGTGGACGGAGCGCGCCAAGAAGATCGAGGGCCAGTTCTTCGAAGATCTCAAGATGATCTGCACGCCCGAGCAGCTCGAGAAGTTCGACCGCGTGGAGCGCCACCGGCGTCGTGAGACGGGGATGCGGTTCGGGATGATGAGCGGCTCAGCGACGGACCTGGTTGCGATCGCGGAGCGGTCGGGGGCAGCGCCGAAGGACAACGCCGAGTACGACGCGGCGGTGCAGCAATACGAGTCCGTGGTGGATCGCCAGCTCAAGGACCTCGAGCGCACGTCGGAAGAGATGCAGACGAAGATGATGGACCGCATGAAGGAAGGGGGCGCGATGGCGTTCCAGGATCCGAATGCGATGACGGACATGATGAAGCCTCTGGTGGACGTGGCGCGGCAGCTCCGTGACACGAACCGCGAGCACGCCCGCAAGATGGGCGAGTTCATGACGCCCGAGCTTCGGGAGAAGTTCGAGGCGGAGGTCGCGGCGAAGAACTACCCGAGGATCTACCGTGAGCCGCACCTCCTGAAGCAGATGCGTGAGGCCGGCGCGATGGAGCTCTCCTCCGAGCAGCGCGAGCGGCTGGAGGCGGCCCGAGCGGCGTACCTTCGTGACGCGGCTCCGATCAACGAGAAGTGGGCCAAGGCCGTCGACGATCAGGAAGAGAAGATGGGCGGCACCATGGGTGTCATGATGCAGAGCTGGCGGAGCCCCGACCAGGGCGGCGAGAACCCGCTGGCGGAGGCCCGCAAGGCCCGGCGCGAGCTGGACAAGGCCACCGAGGACAAGATCAAGGAGATCCTGACTTCCGATCAGTTCGCGAAACTGACCCCCAAGCCCCCGGCGAACCCCAACCCGTGGGCGGACATGATGCCGAGTGAGGAAGAGGAGTAAGGGGAGGGACTGGGGACTGGGCACTGGGGCAGGATGGATTCGTCAGGGTTGTGCAAGAAAAGTGGTCGCTGGACGTTTGGCAGGACGCATGAACGAAACCGCTGGCCTGGGTGTTGTGGGCGTGACTGGCGCGGCTCCGAATGGGGCCGCGGCTGTCGCTTCTGGGGGCGGGGGTAGCGGTGGTGGTGGTGGTGGCGTGACGCTGACGAAGAAGCCAGCGGCGGATCCTGCGCTCGCGGCACTCATCCCCGCCATGCGCGCCATCAAGCTCGGCGTGGTGCCGTACGCGATGGACGGGCGTCGCCTGCTCCTCGCGTGTGAGTCGGCCCCTTCTTGGGAGACCATGGACGAGGCCTCCGTCACGGCGGGGAAGCCTGTCCGGGCGGTGCTTGCAAACTCCGAGGTCTTTGCGGAGCTGCTGCGCGAGGTGTATGGAACGACCGCGGCGGCGATGGGTGCGCGGCTGGGTGGGGATGGTGCGGCGGATGGTCTGGTGTCGAACGTTGAGGCCATCGAGGCCGACGACCTGCACCGGATGGCGGAGCAGCCGACGCTGATCAACCTGGTGAACCTTGTGATCCTCGAGGCGATCCGGGCGCGGGCGAGCGACGTGCATGTTGAGCCGTTTGAGCGCAAGCTCGCGGTGAAGTACCGGATCGATGGCGTCCTGGTGGAGCAGGAGAGCCCTCCCAAGCAGCTGCAGGCGGCGATCACCAGCCGAATCAAGATCATGTCGGGGATGAACATCGCGGAGCGCTATGCGCCGCAGGATGGGCACATCTCGCTGCGATATGCCGATGGACGCGAGGCGGCCCGCAAGATCGACATCCGTGTGAGCACCGTGCCGACGCTGTATGGTGAGAGCGTCGTGATGCGAATCCTGGACAAGGAGAACATCCAGCTCGACCTCGCGACGCTGGGGATGCGCGAGCCTGATCGGGACTCGATGCAGAAGCTGATCGACCTGCCGCACGGCATGGTGCTGGTGACGGGCCCCACGGGCAGCGGCAAGACGACGACGCTGTACGCCGCGCTGACGAAGCTGTATGACCCTTCGCTCAAGATCATCACGATCGAGGATCCGGTGGAGTATGAGCTCGCGGGCGTGAACCAGATCCCGGTCAATCCCAAGCGCGGGCTGACGTTCGCGGATGGGCTGCGGAGCATCCTGCGTCAGGATCCCGACGTCATCATGGTGGGTGAGATCCGCGACTATGAGACGGCAGAGATCAGCGTGCGTGCGGCACTCACGGGCCACCTGCTCTTCTCAACGCTGCACACCAACAACGCCATCTCCGCGGCGGGGCGACTGCTTGATATGGGTGTGGAGCCGTTCCTGCTCTCCAGCGTGCTGGAGGGAACGATGGCGCAGCGCCTGGGTCGCAGAACGTGCCGCAAGTGCCGTGTGAGGACGCCACTGCTTGAAGCGCAGCGTCACAGGCTCAGCCCATCAGAAGCGGCGATGTTCCCCGATGGGCAAGCGTGGAAGGGTGCCGGCTGCGACGCCTGCGGCGGCACCGGGATGCGCGGCCGCGTGGGCTTCTATGAGGTGGTGCTGACGACGCCGCAGCTCCGGGCTGGCATCGCGAAGAGGCTGAGTCCACATGAGCTGCTCGCCGCGGCGGGCCCGGGGCTGGTCACGATGCGCCGCGACGGCATGATGAAGGCCGCCAGCGGCGAAACAACAGTCGACGAGGTCCTGCGGGCGACGCAGGACACGGATGAGGGGGCGTGAGGAGAAGTGGTCAAGTGGCCGAGTGGCCGAGTGGTCTAGTGACAGAACCAAGATCAGGAGTCCCGCAAAAGTCGTACCACGGAGCGTCTTTCACTCGACCACTTGACCACTCAACCACTCAACCACTCGACCACTCGACCACTTCCTTACCCATGCCCACATTCACGTACAAAGCCGCGCAGGGAGGAGCCACCGGGACGGTGGAGGCGATGGATCGCGCCGCTGCGGTGCGTGAGGTGGTCAAGCGCGGCCTGACGCCCGTGTCGCTGGAGCAGGCCAATCAGGGCGGCTCGCTGGCGGGCATGTCGCGCGCGGTGCTGGGTCAGGACGAGTCTTCGGGTGCTGCGGGCGGCTTTGACTTTGGCGGGCGTGTGATGTCGCGCGCGGAGATGGCGAGCTTCATCCGCGAGCTCGCAACGGCGATCATGGCGGGCCTGCCGCTGGTGACCTCGCTCAAGACGCTCGCTCGCTCGGGACGCTCCGCGAAGCAGAAGGCGATGCTCGAAAGCCTGATTGCGCAGGTCGAGGGCGGCACATCGCTCGCCGACGCGATGGCGAGCTGGGGCAAGCCCTTCGACACGCTGACGATCAGCATCACCAAGGCGGGCGAGGCGTCCGGCAAGCTCGGCGAGGTGATGGAGCAGGCCGCGGACCTGCTTGATCGTGACCTCAAGCTGCGCCGGTCGATCCTGGGGGCGACGCTGTATCCGATGATCATCTGCGGTCTCGTCGGCCTTGCGATCATCGTGATCGTCTCGTTCATCGTGCCGACGATCCTTGAGAAGCTTCCCATCGCCCCCTCGCAGCTGCCCTTCCCGACGCGCGTGGTGAAGGGCCTTGGCGACGGCTTCAAGTATCTCTTCATCGAGCGCTGGTTCATGAGCGTTCCCGTCCTCGCGCTCATCGGGATCGGGCTTGCGCGGCTCTTCGCTCGGCCAGACTTCCTGCTCTGGAAGGACCGGACCGTGCTGAAGATGCCGATCATCGGGCGTCTGATGCGGGACGTTGCAGTGGCCCGGTTCACGCGGACCCTGGGCACGCTGACCAAGGCGGGCGTGCCGATCCTCCAGAGCCTGCGCATCACCAGGGGCGTGCTGGGAAATCGCGCGATGGAGGGCGTGATCGAGGATGTGACAAATCAGGTCGCGGGCGGCGCGACCATCGCGGAGCCGATGGAAAAGAGCGGCCACTTCCCGCCGATGCTGGTGCAGATCATCAACCTCGGTGAGCGCTCGGGGCGGCTGGATCAGATGCTCAACCAGGCCAGCAAGGCCTTCGACGAGCGCGTCGATCAGAGCATCAAGCTCTTTACCACGGCGCTGCCGCCGATCCTGCTGGTCTTCATGGCGGGTGTGGTCGGGTTCATCGTGCTGGCAGTCTTCCTCGCGCTGCTTCAGGTACAGGACGCGATGGCGGGGTCGGGATGACGGAAAGAGGCAAGCAGGCAGGAAGGCAAGCAGGCAGGCAGGGCAAGATGGAAGGCAACAGAGTTGATGCGCGAGCCGCGGCTTGCGAGAAAGGGATTGTGATGGTCAGGCGAATTGGTCGTGGCGGGACAACTGGGGGGCGTGCAGCTCGTGCAGGCCGGGGCTTCTCGATCGTTGAGGTGATCGTGATCGTCGTGATCCTTGGGATCATCGCGGCGGTCATTGCTCCGCGCATCTTCGGACGCATTGGTCAGGCCAAGGAGTCCGTCGCGAAGAGCGGCGTCTCGACGCTCGCGACCGCGATGCGAAACTACATGATTGACAACGGCCTGCCCGAGTCCGGCACGCCGATCGCGATCCTCTGGGAGCGTCCGAGCACGATCGACGAGGCCGCGTGGAAGGGCCCGTACGTCGAGAATCCCGACGCGCTGAAGGATCCGTGGGGCAACATGTATGTGCTTGTGATCCCGCCGCAGTTCAACGCGGACTTCGACATCGTCAGCTACGGGGCCGACGGCCAGCCCGGCGGCGAGGGGGAGAACGCGGATCATGTGAATGGGAAGAAGTGAGGGAAGAAGGGACTGGGGATTGGGGACTGGGCACTGGTGCAGGAAGAAGGCATTTGGCATTCGGGGTTAGGCATTAGGAAGACGGAACGGGTCACGCTCGTGCGCAGCTCCTCCTAACCACGAATGCCGAATCACGAATGCCTCGGCATCACTCCCCAGCCAGTCGTCCAGTAGAAGATCCAACCGAGTACGAACCCAGACGAAAGGAACTCTTTGCCTCGTCGTCCGCTCAGATCTGCCCCCGCCTTCACGATGGTTGAGATCATCGTGGTGGTGGTCATTCTGGGCGTGCTGGCGGGGCTCATGGTGCCGCGGGTCATCTCTACTTCCGGGCGTGAGGCTCGTCGCGCCGCGGAGGCCGCGGCTGAGGTGCTTTCCGCCGCCGCTCGGCGCGACTCCCTCTCGACGCAGCGCGTCGCCATCGACTTCGACGGCTCGCTGGGCACGCTCAAGCTCGTGAAGATGGGAACCAACGCCCGTGGCGAGGCTGCGTGGGTTGATGATCAGCTCGCGCCGCGCGCCGAGATGGGCAGCGCCATCGTCACCTCCGCACTCTCCGATGCGCTCACGCTCGACGCCGCGGGGCAGTTCCGGGTTGAGTTCCCCGTGATGGGGCGCCGGCCCGACCTGACGTTCGTGATCGAGGACTCGCGCCGGCGCGAGACGTACCGCGTCGTGCTCTCGAGCAGCGCGGTGCGCGCACGCGTGGTGATGCCCGGCCAGAGCGCCGAGGCCTCGGCCGTCGTGGATCTCGACGCCCAAGGCAAGGGGGAGCAGGCATGGTGAGCCGCGCCCGCTTCACATCCAGATCATGGGCTCGCCGCCGCGGCGTGCTGCTCGCCGACGTGCTTGTTGCCACTGTCATCGTCGGCTCCGCTCTCGCGGTACTGATGTCCATGACCGGCCGCGCCCTGCGGGCTCAGTCCCAGGGCGAACAGCTCCGCGTCGCGGCGATGCTGCTTGATGAGAAGCTCAACCTCGTCCTCGCGCGCGGCGCCGATGACTACGCCTCGCGCTTCGGCGATATGGAGGGCGTCTGCGAGGAGCCCTTCCAGAACTTCCGCTACAAGATCGAGATTACCGGCAGTGGCAGCGGCGGTGAAGCGTTCACCGTCGTGGCGACTGTGTCATGGATCGACGGCGCATCCATGCGAACCGAAACCGTCGAGACACGCATCGCCCCACGTCTGGGCGAAGAGCCAGACCCAGACCGAAGGCCCGAACAGAGTGTGGAGCGTCTGTAAGTGAGCATCGAGCATGCCACAGTTCGTTGCGGTTCGCGGGCGCATGTCGCCGCGAAGCCCACGCTGCGCGTGCCGACAGAGCTCTGCGTACCGGTCAAGCTCCGCTCGCGCCCCGCCTTCACACTCGTTGAACTCATCGTCGCGGCGGTCGTCGGCGCGATGGTCGCCGGTGCCGTCGCCGTCAGCGCGGGCCAGCTCTGGCGCACCAATCTCGCCGCATCGCAGCGTCAGCAGGCCAGCGCCCGCGCCGAGGCCGCAGCATCACGCATCTCGCTCGACCTCCTGAGCGCCGCGCGAGATTCTGATCTCTTGAGCGCCCGCGTCTCGATCCTCGATAGCGGCACTGGTCCCTCGGCCCGCGATGAGCTGCTCATCCTGACCAAGTCCATGAGGCCCGTGCGCGGTGAGGCCGGCGAGGCCGAGGGCGATTTGCAAGAAGCGCAGTACCGCGTCGTCGGAACCGCTGGCGGCGCAGGGTCGCTGTGGGGCCGCCGCGATCCCGCGATGGACGAGATCGTCGACGGCGGCGGAATCGCCGAGTCCCTCGTCGAGGGTGTCGTGTCGGTCTCCATCACCGCCTACGACGGCGAGGCGTGGTTCGAAGAGTGGGACTCAGATCGTGATGGCATGCCGCACGCGGTCCGCATTTCGGTGGAGGCCGCCGGCGATGATGGCAAGACCCGCGCCACATCACGAAGGCTCGTCGCGATTGACCGCGTCCCGATCCCAGTCGTCGAAGAAGAAGAGACCGAAACCGAGCCCGGCGGCGTACCCGCCGATCCAGGCACCTCAGGCCCCACCACATCCGGAGGCGGCACTGGTGGTGGAGGCGGCGGCGCAGGTGGCGGACCAGGTGGCGGCGGCCCACGCCCGCCCGGTGGCCCACCTCCCGGTGGTGGCGGCGCAGGCCGACCCGGTGGTCCTCCTCCCGGCGGCGGTGGTGGCGGCCCTCCGGGTGGTGGTGGTGGCGGCGGCCAGGGTGGTGGTGGTCAAGGGGGCGGCGGCGGTGGCGGTGGCGGCAGGCCGGGAGGTGGCGGATGAGCCACCACTCGCAGGCCATCTCGTTGTCCAAGCCGCGTCAGCGCGCCTTCGCAACGCTCCTCGCACTCATCGTCATCCTCATGGCCTCGGGCGTTGTTGCGGGCCTTCAGACCTGGTCGTACGCGCAGGCCAGCGAAGGGCGTGAGGCCCTCGCGCGGGCTCGCGCATACTGGGCCGCACGCGCGGGCGTCGAGTCAACCATCGCACGCCTTGAGAACGAAACCGAGAATCCCACCACCGACGACGCCTTCGCCATCATGGACTCCATGATCCAAGTCGCCGAAGGCAAGATCCGCGGCGCGACCTGGACCATCGAAACGACCGAGCGCGGCCAGCGCGTCCTCGGCCCGGCCGATGCCCACGCCAAGCTCAACATCAACACCCTCACCGCCGAGCAGATGCTGACGCTCGACCCGATCATGGCCGAGGACGTCGCCGACTCGGTCCTTGACTGGATCGACAGCGACGACGACACCAACCCGCTGGGCGCCGAAGTCGGCTACTACCAGAGCCTCCCGCAGAAGATCATGCCTCGCAACGCGCCGATGCGCTCCATCGCGGAGCTCGAGCTCGTCGCGGGCGTGATCCAGGAGGACGTCCGCGGCGAGGACTGGAACCTGAACGGTGTGCTCGACGCCAACGAGGACGACGGCGATGAGAGCTGGCCCCCCGACAACGCGGATGGTCTTCTCGATGCGGCCTGGTCGGGCGTCCTGACCGCCGCGAGCGTTGGTGATGTGCTCGCCGCCAGCGGCGAAGAACGCATCGACCTTTCGAGCGCGCAGGCGGGCGATCTCGTCTCACGCACGGGCGTCGCGTCGGATCAGGCCGACGCGATCGTGGCATACGCGCAGAGTGGCCAGGCCACGTCCATCGCGGACTTCATCCTCTTCGATCTCGCACAGCTCGAGGACATCGCCAACGGCGCAATCCGCGCCGGCACCCGTGTGATCCGGCCGCAGGGCTTCCAGCGCTCGCGCGTCGAGTCGCTCTCTGAGGAGCAGCTCGGCGCACTCCTCAACGAAGCCTCGATGACCGCCCCCAGCAGCACCGGCGCGAGTGTTCCCGGCGCGCTCAACCTCAACACCTGCGCCGCCGAGACGCTGCAGTACCTGCCGCAGCTGAGCCCCGAGATCGCAGACGCCATCATCGCCGAGCGTTCCAGCCGCCCACAGGGCTTTACGTCCGTCGCCGACCTGCTCTCGGTCGAGGGGATCAGCCGGACGCAACTCGCAAGTCTGTATAGTCTCTTCACAACCCGATCAAACGTGTACATTGTGACCAGCCGCGGGCGCGACGAACTGACCGGCCTTGAGGTCGAGATCGTCGCCACGCTGGATCGATCAACGCTGCCGGTAGTGCTGCGGGAGGTAATGGTCCGTTGAAGAGCCGAGCTGCACAGACTGGTCCCGCCGGCGCATCGTCGTCGCTCTTTGCGGCGCTCGATGAACACGCCGGGGGCGCACGCCTCGCCATCGTCCGTCGAGGCCGCGCAAGCGACCCCCTCAGTCCCCTCGCCCCCCTCACCATCGTCGAAACGCGCGACCTGCAAGGCCCCGACGCGCTCGCGCAGGCTGGCGCGGCCCTCCGAGGCATGGGCGTCGCCACCATCACTCGCATCGCGCCCGGTGGGAGCGTCGTCGTCCGCTGTGTTCAGGCCGCGGCACCAGAGCAGACGGGCGAAGCCGGCGAGGCCTCCCTCGCCGCCAGCGCGGGCCTGCTCGCCGAGGCCGAACTCCCCGAGGATCTTCCCGCCCACCGCCGCAGCGCAGGCGCGATCCCCGACGCAGGACGCGCAGGCGTCATGAGCATCCTGCTCGCGGGCTGGCGCGGCGACACCACAACCTCGGGCGCCACCGGCCTCGAAGAACTCTGGACCACGCGCCCCGCGGCCCTCGCAATGCTCCGCGCTGGCGCGGGCCGCCTCGCCGCCTGCATCGACGCCGCCGAAGGCGTCATCACGCTCATCGCCAGCGGCCCCGCCCGCACCGTGGCCCGCGAGATCCTGGACGACGCGAGCGACGGTGTCTCCTGGAAGCAGGAGGTCCTGAGTGCTGCTGCGGGCGCGTGGGACGCCGCGGGCGGGACCGAGGCGGACCTGGATCGCTCGAGCCTGGTGCAAGGCAGCGAATCCAGCGGCCGCCGATTGGTCCTGGAGCCAGCCTCGCTCACTGCACTCTCGAAGCGCATCTCCGGGATGCGCGAAGGGCAAGCGTGGCTCGACACGTGGGGCCTCGCCATCGGCGCGGCTCTGATCGCCGCCGACTCGCGCGTCAGCGTGCGCGGCCTGGGCGAGATGACCGCCATCGCGCGAGATCCTGATCTCTCCCTCCCGCAGCGCTTCGCCGAGTGGATCGGCCGCGGCCCGCGCTCTGCCGTGATTTCGGCCGCCGCGATCCTCGCGCTCTTCCTCATTCCGCTCGGCATGACCTGGGCACGGTCCTCCATCCTCGACGCTCGCGCCGCGAAGGTCGAAGCCATCGAAGGACGCGACGCCCTCGAGCGCCAGGCCGCCTTCTACGCCCAGCTCGAATCCACACGCTGGCCCATGACCAAGATCATCGCCGATGTTGGCGCGCAAGCCCCCGTAGGCGTCGTCGTCACCAACCTGCGTATGTCCCCCGGCCAGCCCCTCACCATCTCGGGTCGTGCCGACTCTTCAGACCTCGTCAACACCATGGTCGAGAACCTCAGCGGCACGAAGATCTTCGCCGAGGTCAGTGTCGGCCGCCAGGAATCAAAGTCCGGCGGCGGCGTTGAGTTTGACCTCTCCGCACGCGTCGTCCGCCCCTTCATCCCCGCCAAGCGCCCCGAAGACTTCGTCGCAACGCCTCTCGCGGTGCGGCTGCACGGCGAGGGTGCGACCAACACGACACCACCCGCCGGAACCAAGCCAGTTGCACGCACGTCGTCGCGCCGCGACGAGAGCGGCGCTTCATCTGGCACGACTTCCACTTCGTCCAGTGGCGCGAGTGGTTCGTCGGGCGCAAGCTCCGATCGCCGCCCCTCGCCCTCGCGCTCAACCGAGCCTCCCGCGCCCATCGCCGATGATGCCATCGCCAAGCTGGATCGCAACGGCGCGATGAAGGAGTGGAGCACGCGAGCCGCCTTCGTCAGGTCCAATCCAAACCTCGAAGCGAGCACCAAAGAGCGACTCAGTGCCGAGGTCGAGAAGCTCAAGGCACGAATGGACGCAACCCGCGGAGGTGGAGCATGAGCCTTCGCGACCGTTGGAAGGCCCTCCCTCGGGCCGCACAGTTTGGAACCATCGGCGTCGCTGGCATCGCCGCGTACTTCCTGATCGGCGAGCCCGCGCTCGACGCCTGGAACCGCTTCTCGACGCGCGCCGATCAGGATCAGGCCGTGCTCGAGAAGTTCGCGCTCGCCGAGGCCGACCTCAAGCGCGCGGGCGAAACGCTGCGCCTCGGTTCCAAGCAATACGGCAAGGTCGAGTTCCCCGGCGATCCTGAGGCGCGCCCGCTCGCCTTCAACCGCGCCGTCGATGAGATCCTCCGCAAGCACAACGTGCGTGGACAGACCAGCACGACACGCACCGTCGGCCTGGGCCCAGGCGCACTCACGACCAAGGTCGGCCAGGACAACCGTGTTGATCGCCTGACGCGCGCGCTCGAGTTCCAGGGCGAGCCCGAGCAGATCGCCGCGGTCCTCGCGGATCTTGAGAAACACCCCCTCGTCACCGCCGTATCGATGGTCCACCTGCGTTCATCCGACGCAAGGCAGGAAGGCCGCAACCTGACCGCCTCACTCACAGTCGAGACCTGGATGCTCGCAAAGAAGGGAGCACGGGGCCGATGAGCGCACGACCGAGCGAACGCCCAGGAATGATCGAAGGTGCAAGGCTCGCATGGCGTGAGTCCAGCGCTGGCGCACGCGGCGCGGCGGGCCTCCTCGCCGCCGCCCTCGCCGTGGCCGCCCTCACCGGCTGGCCCCTCGCCAAGGCCATCATCGGCCCGCGCGTCAGCGTCCCCGAGCTCGCCTCCTCCGAAGCCACCGCCGAGCTCGCGGGCCAGTTCGCCACGCTCGTGAAGGAGATCGACGGCCGCAGCCTCTTCATCGTGCCCGGTCCACCAACCGCCGCCGAGCCAGAGCCCGATCCCGTCGAGGACACCAGCGACAAGCCAGCGCCGAAGCCCACCACCTACGGCGGGCCGTCGATCACCGCAATGGTGAACGACACCGTCTGGTTCCGCGATGGCAAGCGCCTCGTGGCCGGTGCCGAAGCCAGCGGCGATCTCCAGGTCGTGCGCGTCAACGGACCCTGGGACGCGATCGTGATGTGGAAGGGCGTCGAGTTCACGGTGCCCCTCTTCGCACGCGACAAGCTCGTGCTGAAGGACTCGGGCAAGCAGCCCCCAACACCAGCGCCCTCAACGGACCCCGCCCCTCCAGCCGACGAACCCTCACCCACCCCGCCGCCAGCTTCGCCGACACAGGGTGAGGGCCAGACCCCCGCCGCACCTCCGCCCACATCACCGGGCGAAGCCGAACCTCCACCCAAAGTAGAACCCGTCGCCGATCCGGGAACAACAACTCCCGCCTCGGCCAATGGCCCCTGAGTCTGAGTCATCAGCCAGAAGCCACGAGCAGAAGCGTCCAGCACGAACAAGTCCAGCGCGATCAGATGCCCGGACGCGCGGCCCCAGCGAACAGAGCGGAGCAAGCGATGCAGCCAGTGATCGAACCAGTGATCGAATCAGTGATCCCGTCAGTGATCCAGCCAGTGAATGACCTTCCCAACGGTCGGCCGTCCGATCTCCGCCAGCCCGCAGCGATGAACCCGCGCGCCTCTGCGCACTCGCTCCACCGCGCCCTTTCCCTCGCCCTCTGCCTCTCGCTCTCCAGTGGCACGGCCCTCGCCCTGCAGCCCGATGGGCCCGCTGCCCAGCCTGTGGTTGAACCCGCCAATGAACTCCCCCCCGGCGACAACAACCGCCGCGGCCTCGAAGGTCCCTCCACCACGCTCGCCTTCAAGCAGGCCAGCGTCGAAGAGATCATTCCCTTCATCGTCTCCGCCACCGGCAAGGTCGTGATGCCCCAGCAGGATGTCCTCACCCGCAAGATCACGGTCCTCAACGACCGCCCCATCCCGCGCGAACAGGCGCTCGACCTTGTCCTCCAGGCCCTCCAGCAGAACGGCATCGCCGTCGTCGAGACCGAGACGACCATCACCCTCCGCGACATCGGCGAGGTCGTGCGCCAGGACGTGCCCGTGATCCCGCCCGAGGTCTCCGTCCTCAACCGCCGCGACCTGGGCGCCATCGTCCAGAAGGTCTTCAAGCTCAAGCACAACACCGCCAAGAACGTCGGTGAGATCGTGAAGGACGCAGTCCCGGACTACGCCAAGCTCATCATCGACGAGGAGTCCAACCAGGTCGCCGTCATGGGCCCCGTGGCGCTCCTCCAGCGCATGGAGCGCCTCATCGGCTCCCTCGACCGTCCACCCTCGGGCGCACTCCAGACCGAGACCTTCCGCCTCCGCTTCGCCGATGCCGAGTCCATCAAGACCAACATCGAAGACCTCTTCGGCTTCGGTGCTGCGGGCACTTCGGGCCAGAACCGCAATAACCGCGGTGGCAACAACAACAACCAGGAAGGTGGCCGCGGCAACTTCCCCGTCTTCCGCATGGCCGGCCAGCCCGGCGCCGAAGCCGCTACCGCCTCCTCCAGCGAGGTTCGAGTCTCCGCGAATTCACAGCAGAACGCCGTCACCGTTGTCGCCGATCCCGCCATCCTCCAACAGATCCGTGCCCAGATCAACGACCACTGGGACCTCGCCCTCCCCGAAGAAGCGGTCGTCCCCAGGGTCTATGACCTCAAGCACAGCGATCCCGTCAAGGTGCGCGACCTCCTCGAAGGCCTCTTCGGCCGCAGCAACCCCGCGGCGGGCCGCACGGGCGGACAGCAAGGCGGTCAGCAGGGTGGAGGAGCCGGAGCCGCGTCGCAGGGGGTCGGGCGCCTCGCGGGCCAGTTCTCCTTCCAGGCCATCCCCGATGCTGGCCGCCTCGTCGTCGTCAGCAAGAGCTACGACAACCTCGCCGTGATCGACAAGATCATCGCCGATCTCGACCAGCCTCAGACCGTCGGCCTTCCCACCATCATCGAGCTCAAGCACGCCTCCGCCGAGGACCTCGCCGAGCAGCTCAATGCCCTCCTCGCCCAGGACGGAACCCTTGCGCAGGTCCGCCGCACCGAGCGTGGCCTCTCGCAGGGCTCCTCCAACATCAGCCCCTTCAGCGAGGCCGCCGCCGACAACGCGGCCACGCAGCAGACCGCCGCCGAAGACGGCATCAGCACCACCGACTCGCTCGCCTTCTGGTGGCAGCGCTCACGCACGCCCACCGACCGCCGCGCCAGCTCCAACCTCATCGCCGCAGTGCGCATCGTCCCCGTCTGGCGGCAGAACGCGCTGATGGTGACGGCCCCACCGGAATACAAGGACTCAATCGTCACCCTCGTCAGCCAGCTCGATAAGCCCGGCCGCCAGGTGCTGATCTCCGCGATCGTCGCCGAAGTGTCGAGCGAGGACTCCGAGGCGTACGGGCTCCGCTGGAGCAGCCAGACCATCAACCCCACCAACGGCGACAACGCCATCTCGATCGGCAACAACGCCACCGGCACCGCCAACAACTGGGCCGGCAGCATCTTTGATACCTCGGTCCTCAACACCAGCGTTGATCTCAACATCCTCCTGCAGGCCCTCGCCCAGAAGCAGGGCGTCTCGATCATGAGCGAGCCCCGCATCTTCACCTCCGACAATCAGGAGGCCGAGTTCTTCGATGGCCAGGACGTCTCCGTCCCCACCAACTCTCAGACCACCGACAACGGCACCGTCACGCAGTCCTTCGACTACCGCTCGGTGGGCGTGCAGCTTCGCGTCCGCCCGCGCATCACCATGCAGGGCGATGTCGACCTCCGCGTCAATCTCCAGCTCTCCTCCATCGCGCCAGATCGCGGCCCCAACAACAGCTTCATCTTTGACCGCCGCCAGACCACGACCCAGCTCATCGTGAAGGACGCCCAGACCATCGTCATCAGCGGCATCCTCCGCTCCGAAGACTCCGACATTCTCCGGAAGGTCCCGCTCCTGGGCGACATCCCGCTCATCGGCCTCCTCTTCCAGAGCCGCGAGAAGCAGAAGGTCAACACCGAGCTCCTCGTCTTCATCACGCCCGTCGTCGTCAACAACACCACCGACCTCGACGGCGTCAACGCGCCGTACCGCGAACGCCTCCAGCAGTACCGCAAGGACCTTGAGGACGTCTCCGGCAAGGCCGTTGACTCAGACGCAGAGCGCAAGGCCGACGAAGTCCCAGCGGCCCCGCCCGCAGGAGCGACATCTCCCGCCTCCGGACCCACCGAGTGATCCGAGCAATGACGCCCGCAAGCAGACTCACAGTTTCCGGCCTTGGCTTCACGGCGCACACGCGCCGCGCCCATTCCGTCTGCATCATCCTCGCGCTCTCCACGCTCTCAGCCTGCGTCACAGAACGCGTCCCGCGCGAAGGCTCTCGCCCCTTCCCATCACCCAGTAAGTCCGGTAGCGCCGCGCCCGTCAGCCTCCCTGATTCTCCCGTCGCAACACCGGCCAACCGTGCTCAGACCGTGACAGCCCGCGCTCAGGTCGCAATCCTTCCCCTCGGCTCCGTGCAGTACGACGGCCAGCGCCTGCCGCTGGTCTCCGGCGATGGCCTCTTCGTCGCCGTGCAGAGTGGCGACGCTCCCGGCTGGGGCACGATCCTCGCCGATCGCTCGCAGGAGCCCGCCATCGGCACGCGCCTGCGCGTCTACGCACTCGCCACCGAGGGCCTGCGTCCCATCGAGTGGGCCCAGCCACCCGAACCCGGCTGGATGCTCGCCAGCGGCTCAGATTCCCGCGGCTTCATCGCCGAGCGCGTCGAGCCCGACGGCTCACGCAACATCGCGCGGATCGGCTGGCTCACCGGCGAGGTCGAGATGCTCGTCCGCGACGGCCGCGTCAACACACACGCCTCTCTGACGCCGCAGGGCGAACTCATCTACATCCGCCGCCCGGTCGCCTCTGCAGGCCCCTGGGAACTCGTCATGCGCGACCGCACAGGCCGCGAGTCCGTCGCGCTCGCCGGCGGCGACGGCGGCTACATCCATCCCACCTCCAGCGCGGACGGCTCTCTCATCTACACCCTCGTCCTCTCTCCCGCAGGCCTCGAAGTCCGAGGTATCCGCGTGGTTCGCAAGAGCGCAGGCGACACCGCCGCCAGCCTCGGCTCGGCAATCGTCCGCCGCACGCTCGAAGAAAGCACCGACGCCATAGGCGCCCACCAGGTCGGCACCACCATGCGACCCGGCGCACTCACGAGCGATACAGACGACGCGCCCTCGCGCGCCTCACTCGTGATGTTCAGCCCACGAAACGGCCGCGCCGCGCTCCTGGATCCCACCGTCGGCGCCTTCGTTCCCTTGGCAGCCAAGAGCATCACCGCCGCGCCCTCACCGACACCAACCTCCCCCGGCTACTACTGCACCACGCCCGACGGCCTCGTCTTCGCACCCTGGGGCGTCAAGGGCCCCGCCGCGCAAGGTGCCGTCCTCTTTGATGAGCCCTTCGTCGCCTGGCCGGCCCCAGCCTCACCCGGCATCGAGCCCGGCCTCATCCTCATCGGTCCCGTCAAGGGCCAAGCCGATCGCCTCGCCCTCGTGCGAATGTTCGAAGTCCCCGCGGCACAACCACCCAAGCCCTGACCGAGCTCCCAGCCAAGCCATCACAAGTGCAAGTGCCACGATCATCTTCTGCTCTGAGAAGATGATCGTGGTCCTCTGCCCGAAGCCAGCAAGACCAGGAGAAATCGAACGCGGAGACGCAGAGCAGAGCGGAGGCGCGGAGAAGAACGAAGAAGAACCTGGAAGAGGCAGTCAACCAAGCCCTGCCCGTTGGTGAACTGGATCCCCAAGGCACGCGACAAACACCGCCACTCCGCCACTCCGCTTCTCCGCCACGTCCTCTCCTCCCCCAGTGCCCAATCCCCAGTCCCTCTCCTCTCCGTTTCCCTCCCCAACCCTCTGTCTTCCTCTGTGTTCTACAAACCGCCCGATAGCGTGAAGGCTCCGTCCCCGCTGAACACGCAACCCTCGCGTACCGTTCAACGCGACGTGGACGAACTACTCAAAAACCTCAAGGCGCGTGCCGAGGCTTGCCTGCCGATGGATCGCGGGCGCTTGCTCGGAAGGCTCTGCGCGCTCACGAACGAGTCGCGCACCATCCCCGCCGCGCCAACCCGCCCCGACTCTCCGCGGCCCCCCGCGCCCGACCCCATTGCCGTCTTCACGCGCCTCTTGGACCAAGCCGAAGCACGCCTCAAGCAGCGCCGCGCACTCGTCCCAAAGCTCATCTTCCCCGATGAGCTCCCGGTCTCACAGCGGCGCGACGAGATCGCCGCCGCCATCATGAAGCACCAGGTCATCGTCCTCTGTGGCGAGACCGGCTCGGGCAAGACCACACAGCTCCCCAAGATCTGCCTCGACCTCGGCCGCGGCATCCATGGCATGATCGGCCACACGCAGCCGCGCCGCATCGCCGCACGCAGCGTCGCCCAGCGCATCGCCGAAGAACTCTCCTCTCCCCTCGGCGGCGTCGTCGGCTACAAGGTCCGCTTCGGCGACAAGACCAGCCCTTCAACGCTCATCAAGCTCATGACCGACGGCATCCTCCTCGCCGAGACGCAGGGTGACCGCAACCTCGATGCCTACGACACCATCATCATCGACGAGGCCCACGAGCGCGGCCTCAACATCGACTTTCTCCTTGGCTTCCTGCGCACGCTGCTGCCCAGACGCCCCGACCTCAAGGTCATCGTCACCAGCGCAACGATCGACCCCGACCGCTTCTCGCGCCACTTCGCAGACATGGGCGGCAACGTCGGCCCCGCGCCCGTCATCATGGTCAGTGGTCGCACGTACCCCGTCGAAGTCCTCTATCGCCCACCCGGCGAGGACGGTCTCGACGAGCGCGACGAAGGATTCCAGAAGCAGCTCCTGATGGCCGTCGACGAGGCCGCGAGCTACGGCGATGGCGACATGCTCGTCTTCCTCTCCGGCGAGCGCGAGATCCGCGAGACCGCGGAGATGCTGCAGAATCATCACGTCCGAGGCGCACCCTCAACCATCATCCTCCCCCTCTTTGCCAAGCTCACCGCCGAAGAGCAGATGCGCGTCTTCCAGCCCCACCCCGGCCGGCGCATTGTCCTCGCAACCAACGTCGCCGAGACCAGCCTCACCGTCCCCGGCATCCGCTTCGTCATCGATCCGGGCATGGCCCGCCTCAACCGCTACTCACCCAAGACAAAGGTGCAGCGCCTCGAGATCGAGGCCGTCTCCCGCGCCAGCGCCGATCAGCGCAAGGGCCGCTGCGGCCGAGTCGGCCCCGGCGTTTGCGTCCGCCTCTATTCCGAAGAGGACTACACCTCGCGCCCGCAGTTCACCGACCCCGAGATCGTCCGCACGAATCTCGCCAGCGTGATCCTGCAGATGAAGGCGCTGCGCCTCGGCAACGTTGATGAGTTCCCATTCCTCGATCCCCCCGATCCACGCCTCATCAAGGACGGCTACGAAACGCTCCACGAGCTCGGCGCCGTCGATGACAAGGGCGAGCTCACCGATGTCGGCCGCGATCTCTCCAAGCTCCCCATCGACCCGCGCATCGGCCGCATGGTGATCGCCGCCGTCGAGGAGGGCGTCCTCCCCTCCGTCCTCGTCATCGCCGCGGCGATGAGCGTGCAGGATCCGCGCGAGCGCCCCTTGGACAAGCAGAGTGAGGCCGACGAGGCCCACGCCATGTTCCGCGACGAGCGCAGCGACTTCCTCGCCCACCTCAAGCTCTGGCACTTCTGGCGCGACAACAAGCGGCACCTTTCCGGCAGCAAACTCCGCAAGATGTGCAAGTCCTGCTTTCTCTCCTACGTCCGCCTGCGCGAGTGGGACGAGATCCACGCGCAGCTCTCCGACCTCGTCGGCGGCATGCTCGCAGACATGGAACGCAGGCGCGTGGCGGCGAGTGCGCAGCGCCACGGCCGCGCAGTCTCGCAAGCACAGTCACAGTCACAAGCACCCGCGCGAGGAGGACCGCCACGTAGTGGCGATCGCGCCGCTGGCCCACATGGCCAACCCCGAAGCGAGCCGCCGCACGCGCCAAATCGCAACCAGCAGTCAGGCAACGGCCTCGAGCGAGTCGATCGCCGCAACTCGCCCGCCCCCCGCGATCAGCGCAGCGGCCACCCGCAGAGCAACAGTCGCAATCAGTCTGGCCGCACCGAGAATGGCCCACGCCACGAGCGCCACCACGTCACGCATCTCGAGAATGTGCCGAAGGTCCTCGCCGACGCCGCGCAGGTCGCGAAGATCCATCGTGCGCTCCTCACGGGCCTCCTCGCCAATCTCGGCCTCAAGACCGAGACCGGCGACTACGTCGGCCCCCGAGGCACCAAGTTCCGCATCTTCCCCGGCTCGGCCCTCTTTCGAAACGGCCCCAAGTGGCTCATGGCCTCCGAGGTCGTCCGCACCACCGCGATGTACGCGCGCAGCGTCGCGGGCGTCGAGCCCGAGTGGATCGAAGAGCTCGGCCAGCACCTCATCAAGCGCTCTTACTTCGATCCGCACTGGCACGCCGAGAGCGGGCGCGTCGTCGCCTTCGAGCGCGTGCAGATGCTGGGCCTTGAGCTCGTCGCGCGCCGCCGCATCCACTACGGCACCGTTGATCCCGTCGCGAGCCGCATCCTCTTCATCGAGCACGCCCTCGTCGCCGGTGAGCTCGACAGCCGGCGCGAGTTCGTCTCGCACAACGCCACACTCATCGCCCGCATCCGCGGCATGGAAGCCCGCTGCCGCAGATCAACACTCCTGGCCGACACGCAGACTCGCGCCGCCTGGTTCGCCTCGCGCATCCCCGACACCATCGTCACCGCCGCCGCCCTCGAACGCTGGTACCACGCCAACTCCACGCGCGACCGCAGGCTCCTCTTCTTGGAGCCCGCCGACGTCATCGAGCCCGGCCAGACGCCGCCGAACGAGGGCGACTACCCAGACTTCCTCGAAGGCCAGGGCCTTCGCCTTGTGCTCGAATACAAGCACGCCGTCGGCCACGCCGACGATGGCGTCACCGTGCGCGTCCCGCTCCCCACGCTCGCATCGCTCACCGCCGACCGCCTCGCGTGGCTGATCCCCGGGCACCTTCCAGAGAAGATCGAGGCGATCGTGCGAGGCCTCTCCAAGGACTATCGGCGCGTCCTGCCTCCGGCCGGTCAGGTCGCAGAGGCCGCGATGAAGGTAATGCGCTTCGGCGAAGGCTCACTCTTTGATCAGCTCCGCCAATCCATCGCGCGCTCAAGCGGCGTCGATGTCTCGCGCGAGGCGCTCGAATCCGTCACACTCCCCGACCACCTCCGCATGCGCATCGTGGTAGTGGGGGAGGATGGCAAAGAACTCGCAACAGGTCGCGATCTCGCCGCCGTACGCAGCGTCCTCGCGCCCATGATCCGCGCCACCAACCCCGGAGGCGAAGTGCCGATGGGCGGCGAGGCCGCCAAGAAGTGGAACCGCGACGGTATCAAGAAGTGGGACTTCGGCCCCCTGCCCGAGCGCGTCGAGCTTGATCGCTTCGGCACGCGCTTCGCCGCGTTCCCCGGCCTCGTGGACCAGAAGTCCGCCGCGGGCTTGCGCCTCTTCGAGACCGCGCAGGCCGCCGAAGCCAGCACCCGCGGCGGCGTCCGGCGCCTGCTCATCATCGACCTCGCCGACGACGTCCGCCGCCTCATTCACGCGCATCCAACCGTCGAACGCGTCTGCGTGCAGTACGCCACGATGGGCTCGCCGCAATTGCTCAAGGCCTCGCTCCTCGAGCTCATCGCCGAACGCGCGATGGGCCAGGATCGCCCGCCCCGCACGCCCGAGGCCTTCGAAGCACGCCGCAGGCTCACCCAGATGGGCCTCTCCGCCGCCGCCAAGGAAGCCATCGACCTCGTCGACCGCATCATGCAGGCCTTCTATGGCTCACAGATCCGCCTCGCCGGCAAGCAGCCCGCGGCGTGGGAGGCTCCCGTCCGCGAGATCCGCGAGCAACTCATGCACATGTTCGGCGCCGGCTTCCTCGTCACCACGCCCTGGAAATGGCTCCAGCAGTACCCGCGCTACCTCGCCGCCATCGACGCACGCATCGCCAAGCTCAGCGGCCCCGGAGTCGCAAAGGACGAACGCGCCCGCGAAGAGTTCGCCCCCCTCTGGCGAGCCTACCTCGACCTCGCTAAACGCGGCAAGGAACTCGGCCTCGACCCCGCAAAGATCGACGAGTACCGCTGGATGCTCGAAGAACTCCGCGTCTCCCTCTTCGCCCAGGAGCTCCGCACCGTCGCACCAGTCTCCGTGAAGAGACTCCAGGAACTCTGGACCGCGGTGGTGCGGGGGTGACCGGTCCTTCCGAGCCGAACTGCGCAAGCAGTCGGTGTCTTGGGGTGGTGTGCCGGGACCCGGTACTCTTGCAGTGTGGCAAGGCACGCAGTGAAGTTGCGGGAAGGCACGCCTGACCCTCTGGAGCGACGTTGATTCCGATTCTCGTCATCGCCGCCTTCGTCATCATGCATGTCCAATCGGACATGAGTGGTCAAGCCACCACTCCAGTCGCCCCTCCCGCCGCCCCGTCACCGCTCTCGCTGATTGTCCCCGCACTCATGCTCCTGCTCTGGGGCGTCGGTCAACTGCGCTGCATGATCTCCCGCCGCGCGATGGAGCGTGGTCGTGGCTTCCGCCCCTTCATTGCCGCCGAACGCACGCTCGGTCTGCTCCGCCTCGCGGCCCTCGCGATCTTCGCGATCGGCGTCTTCTGGCTCGGCTGGCTCGACTCGGTTCGCGCGATCGTCGGCGATCTCATCGTCGTCGATGAGCTCCTCTGTGTCCTTCCGTTCCTGCTTCTCCTGCTCGGCCTCTGGTGGAGCTTTCATCCACTCGACGCGCTCGTGCGCGAGGCGACACTCATCCGCACACTCGATCAAGGCCGCCCGTTGCGCGCCCCTCCCACGCGATCGCAGTTCGTTCTCGGTGCGCTCCGCCACCAGCTCCTCCTCGCGCTCGTCCCCGCCACACTCGCAACCGCATGGGGCGAGTCTTCGCCGTGGCTCGTGCAGCGCCTCATCACAGCACTCTCACTCGGCCCCGAACTCCGCCAGCTCGCAGAGCCCATCGCCGCGCTCTCGGGCCTCTTGCTGATCCTCATCATCTCCCCCGCAATCCTGCGCGCACTCTGGGACGTCGTCCGCATCGACGGCGGCGAGCTCGCCGACCTCTCCCATGCGACCTGCCGCCGCCACAACGTGCGCGTCGTCGGCCCGCTCCTGTGGCGCACCAATGGTGCCGTCCTCAACGCCGCGATCCTCGGACTCTTCTGGCCCGTGCGATACCTCCTCCTGACCGATGCGCTCGTCGAGCATCTCTCGCGCAGGCAGCTCGAAGGCGTCCTCGCGCACGAAGTGGCGCACGTGAAGCGAGCCCACATGGCCTGGATGGCCATGGCGGTCCTCGCGGTCGTCTCCCTCGCGGGCTGGGTCTACAGCCTCGCGATCTGGCTCACGATCCCAATCGACGAGCCCGTCCCCGAACGCGTGACGCTCCTCGCCGCCGCCGCCTCCCTCGCCGCCGCGCTCCTGGCCCTCGGCCACGTCAGCCGCCGCTTCGAGTGGCAGGCCGACGCCTTCGCCGTCAGGCACCTCAGCCTCTCCGAAGGGCCAGACACCACCGCCGCCACCGAGGGCGCCGCTCGCGCCATGAGCGAAGCCCTCTCGATCGTCGCCGCCTCCAACGGCATGAGCGAACGAACATGGGGTTTCCGGCACGGCTCCATCGCCGACCGCCGCCGCCGCGCCGAAGCCCTCATCGGAATACCGCTCAACGCCTTCGCCATCGACCGCACCGTGAGGGCCACCAAGTGGATCATCATCATCATGCTCGCCGCGTCGGTCTGCATGACCGTGCTCCCGATCGCGATGGGATGGTGATCGGCCACGTGGCTTTGGTTGGTGTGCCGGTCCCCGGCTCTCTTCCCTCTGTCAAGAGGCCACACGTCAACGATGCTGTAAACTGATTCATCCAAGGGTCCCAGCCTTCAAACGATGAAGGGTCTTCGCAATGCCATCCGCGCACACACTCACCCAGCCCGAGCAACGCATCGCCGCCGCCGCAACTCGCCGCAGCGCCCAACTTGTCGATGATCTCAAACGCTGGGTCGCTATCCCAACCGGCTTCAACCATCGCGCCGGCCTCGACGCACTCCGGGGCCACATCACCTCACGCCTCGAAGCACTCGGCGCCACCATCACGCTCGTCCCCGGAGACCCCAAGCCCCTGTGGCTCAGCCAGGGCGAAGCTGGCGGCGAGTCAGACTTCGTCCCGCCGCCCACCGCCATCTGCAAGCGAGCCAGCACCACACCCGGCAACGCCCGCGTCCTCCTCTGTGGCCATCTCGACACCGTCCATGATCCCAGCGGCCCCTTCCGCGAGCTCATCACTTCCACCGATGGCACCCGCGCCACCGGCCCCGGCTGTGCCGACATGAAGGGCGGCATCGCCGTCGCACTCCACGCCCTCGAACTCCTGCACGAACTGGGCATCGATCTCGCTTGGACGTTCGTTCTCAACTCCGACGAAGAAACCGGCTCATACGCCTCCGACCGCGCCCTCCGCGCCGCCGCGCCGGGTCACGACGTTGGCCTGGTCTTCGAGCCCGCGCTCCCCGATGGCTCGCTCGTCATCGAGCGCCCCGGCAGCGCGCAGTTCATGATCGAGTGTCGCGGCCGCGCCGCCCATGTCGGTCGCGACTTCGCCTCCGGCATCTCCGCCGTGAACGAGCTCGCGCGCCAAGTGCTCAATGTTGCTGCGCTCCCCGATGCATCCCGCGGCATCGTTGCGAGCATCGGCCCGATCCACGGCGGCCACGCCACCAACGTCGTCCCCGATCACGCCCGCGCTTGGGGTAACGCACGCTTTCCCACCGAGCAGATCGGCACCGAGATCGCCGCAAAGGTTGACGCGATGGCCACGCCGCCGGGCGTGCTCCCGTCAACCACGGTGCATCGCAGCATGAATCGACCCGCGAAGCCCACGACGCCGCGCGTCGAGCAGCTCGCTCTCATGGCTCGCGACGCCGCGGCCGCCCTCGGCCAACAGCTCCCCTTCGGCAAGACCGGCGGCGTCTGCGACGGCAACAACCTGCAGGCCGCGGGTCTCCCCGTCATCGACACCCTCGGCGTCCGTGGCGGCGGCCTCCACACGCCGCAGGAGTGGATCGAACTCGCAAGCCTCACGCAGCGCTGCGCCCTCGCGGCGGTGCTGATGTCACGCCTGCACGAGCGAGGCCTGCACTGAACTCCGAACTACGCGGCCTGTTGCCGCGTGTGATAGCTTCGAGCCTCGCCCTCACTCACTCACTCGCTCCGCGCACTCGCGAGCTTTTCCTTCTCTGTGCGCTGACGCTGCAGCTCCGCATCGATGAAGGGTGCAATCTCGCCGCGGAGCACGGCCTCATAGTCCGACTCTTCGTAGCCGGTCCGATGATCCTTCACGCGGTTGTCGTAGAAGACATACGAGCGGATCTGCGTGCCCCAGCCCTGCTCCAGCTTGCCGCCTCGCGCGGAAGTGATCTCGGCCTCGCGACGCTCATCCTCGATCTGCTGCAGCTTGGCCTGCAGAACGCTCATCGCCTGCTTGCGGTTCTGCGGCTGATCGCGATACGTGGACGCGACGACCTGAATGCCCGTCGGCTTGTGCACCAGCCGGATCGCCGTCGCGACCTTGTTCACGTTCTGCCCGCCCGGCCCGCGAGCCCGCACAAACGCGAAGACCTCGACATCATTCTCAGGGATCGTGATGTCCGACTCTTCAAACTCCGGCGTCACCTCGACGGTGCAGAAGGAAGTCTGACGCTTGCCCTGCGCGTTGAACGGCGACACACGCGCAAGCCGGTGCGACCCACGCTCGCATTTGAGATAGCCGAACGCGTACGGCCCCTTCACATGCAGCGTGACGGAGTCGATGCCAACCTCGGTGCCGAAGCCCTTGTCGACTTCCTCGATCTGGAACCCCATCTTCTCAAAGTAGAAGAGGTACATCCGGAAGAGCATCTCGGCCCAGTCGTTGGCCTCCGTGCCGCCGACGCCCGCAGAGATCGTGAGGAAGCAGTTGCGATGATCATGCGGCCCAGAAAGCAGCGAGCGCCGCTCGATCCGGTCCATGCGCCCCATGAGGTCGTGCAGCTTGGTGTCGGCCTCCTTGAGAAGGTCCGCGTCGTTGATCTCGCGCGACATCTCATAGGCAACCTTGGCATCGCCAAAGTCGCGGATCGCCGCCGTCAGCGGCTCCAGCTGCGCCTTCAGAAGCTTCACCTGACCCACCACCTGCTTGGCCCGCTCCTGGGTGTTCCAGAAGGCCTCGCCACCCATCTCCGCCTCGAGGGCGCGGAGCTTGGCCAGCTTCTCGTCATAGTTAAAGAGAGTCGCGGATCGTCAAGATCCGCGCCTCAAGCCCGTCAATCACCGGCTGATGTGCGTCATAGTTCATGGGAGAAGAGGATAGGCGGTGGACTGGAGGTTGCATGGTGGGTGCTCGTGATGGGGCGAGGTACGGGGAAGGCGAAGCAGGCGGGCGGGGGGGAAAGCGAAAAGCGAAAAGCTGGAAAGCGGGAAAGCGGGAAATAGGAGAGGCAGGCAGGCAAGAAGGCAATCAGGGGGAAGGTGGGAGACCATCGAAGTCGTTGCAGAGCTGACGACTTCGATGGCACGAATAGAGGACCTTCGACCTTTCGGTCGAAGGCCTCCGGATGGGTTGTGATTTCCCTTGTGCGCGCGGGTGGTCCTGG
>JBBASU010000009.1:0-21475 GCA_040399065.1 Phycisphaerales bacterium
ACGCTCGGGGCGCGGCGGCCATTCGGGGCCGTCGCTGAGATGCACCCGTTGAACCTGATCCGGTTTGCACCGGCGGAGGGAAGCGACTTGGACACTCCTTTCTCGCGACGGCTTGCATCCAACCCATCGCCTCTCAGCTCGCCTCCGGCGCTTCTGCTTGGGAGGTCTCATGGACAGGGAAGCTGAACAGCGCGCGCCGCAGATGGCCCTTGCACATCTCAAGGCTGCCACACCGCTGGAAACCGCCGCGAAAGAGCTCGTCGAGTTCGCAAGGCCAATCATCCCGGCACACATTGATCTGAGCCTGGCGCCCCTCTGCATGGAACCGTCCGTCGAGGGCATCGTGGAGCACTTGACCGAGTTGTTTCAGACTGACCCGCCAGCTGGGTCAATCAACGGCCTCTGGTTCGGTCTCTTCGAAATGATGACCGAGGGCGATGACGAGGACGCTGACGAAGCGCTCGATGAAGAACTAGATGAAGACGTTGCCGTTGACGCGTTCAGAACCGAAATGACGCTCTACATCAGCGGGTCGGCAAAGTTCAACCCCGACGTCCGCAAGCCTGACTGGCACTGTCGCCCCGACTGGTTTCCAGATGGTCGCTACATGCAGCCATCACTACTGAACTATCTCAACGAGCTTCGCCCGCAGTCTGAAAGTGAAGAAGATTTCGAGGCGCACTTCCACATCGTCACATGCCTGATGGTCCCACTCACACTTCTTTGTGTCGGCGAGGTAGTTCGCCGCATGGGGCCGAGACTGCTGCTCGGCAAGGCTCCATATCGGGGCATCGCAACCGGCCTGGACGAGGGCGACAAACTCGACATCGGCCTGCTGCGTTCAGGCGGCTTCGAAGCCGCCGCGACACTCTGATCCTAATCGACAATCCACGCAATTCATGTCAAGCACTCGAAGGAGCTCCTTCCTCATGACCAACCAAACCCATCTCCCGCACCGCGGCGCCCACAATCCCGGCCGCACGGCCAACGTCACCACGCCCGGCTCATTCGCCAACGCGCACGACGTCGGTGGGCCGCTCATGTTCTCTTCGCCTGATACGCCGGGCATGCCCGCGCCCAGCACCAAAACCGCCTGGGACTTCCTCCCCGAAGGCTGGAGCGTCGCCTCGCTCTCAACAGCATCCACACTCGATGCCTCGATGCCGCCTGCCTCGATGCCTTCTTCTTCATCATCCCTTCCAAACACGCTCAACACGACCGGCGCGACGCTCCCCTGGAAGGGCCGCGTCACCAGCGCCAACCCGCACGTCCCCAGCGCCGAAGTCGCCCCGACCAACGACGGCACCAAGGGCACCAGCGCCTGCTCCTGCTGCATGAACGAGACCGTCAAGCGCGTCGAGTTCAACACCGCCAAGGGCGAGCGCCTCCGCGTCACCTACCCCAAGGCCTTCCAGCCCATCACGCAGCTCGAGTTCGCACGCCTCGGCATCGTCACGCCGCAGATGCGCCGCGTCGCCGAGCGCGAGTCACACTTCGAAGTCCTCTTCCCCGGCCGCGCCGCCGAAGCCGTCCGCGACGAAGTCGCCGCCGGCCGCCTCGTCATCCCCGCCAATATCAACCACCTCGCCCACAAGCTCGACCCCATGGCCATCGGCCGCGCCACCAAGACCAAGGTCAACGCCAACATGGGCGCCTCCCCGGTCTCCAGCGGCACCGACGAAGAAGTCGAAAAGCTCAAGTGGGCCGAAAAGTGGGGCGCGGACACGGTGATGGACCTCTCCACCGGCGGCGACCTCGACGCCTGCCGCGATGCGATCCTGCGCAACAGCACCGTCCCCATCGGCACCGTCCCGATCTACTCCATGATCATCGGGAAGAAGATCGACGACCTCGACTGGCCCACAATCGAGGCAACCCTGCACCATCAGGCCAAGCAGGGCGTCGACTACTTCACGATCCACGCTGGCGTCCGGCGCGCCCATCTCAAGCACGTCAAGAACCGCCTCATCGGCATCGTCAGCCGCGGCGGCTCTCTCCTGGCCAAGTGGATGCTCGTCCACAACCAGGAGAACATCATGTACACGCGCTGGGAGGACATCTGCGACATCCTCCGCACGTACGACGTGACCTTCTCCATCGGCGACGGCCTCCGCCCCGGCGGCCTCGCCGACGCCACCGACGCCGCACAGATCGCCGAGCTCGAAACCCTCGGCGAACTGACCGAACGCGCCTGGCGTCGCGGCGTGCAGGTCATGATCGAAGGCCCAGGCCACGTCCCCTTCGACCAGATCGAGTGGAACGCCAAGGTCCAGCGCACCCTCTGCCACGGCGCACCCTTCTACGTCCTGGGCCCGCTCGTCACCGACATGTTCCCCGGCTACGACCACATCACCAGTTGCATCGGCGCAACCTCCATGGCCTACCACGGCGCCGCCATGCTCTGCTACGTCACGCCCAAGGAGCACCTCGGCCTCCCGAAGAAGGACGACGTGAAGCAAGGCTGCATCGCCTACAAGATCGCCGCCCACGCCGCGGACATCGCCCTGGGCATCCCAGGCACCCGCGACCGCGACGACGAACTCACCAAGGCCCGCGCCGCGCTCAACTGGGAGAAGCACTTCGACCTCTCCTTCGACCCCGACACCGCCCGCGCCTACCACGACGAAGACCTCGACGTCGACACCGACTTCTGCGCCATGTGCGGCCACGACTGGTGCAGCGTGCGCATCAGCAAGGAGATCCAGGAGTTCATGAGCGGCAAGGCCGAAGGCTACGAACGCGTGGGCGCGAACGGAAAGGCCGGAGCCGCGATCAAGTCCGCCGCGCTGACGCCGGAGCAACAGGAGATCCTCGCGAAGCGCGGCGTGCTTTCGCCGGATGAGATCCACAAGCTCGCGAACAAGACCAAGAAGGCGGTGGGCGCCGAAAAGTCTGGCGACAAGGCCGCATGCCACAGCGACTATGTTGATCCCGACACTGCCAAGCAGTTGCACAAGGAGAAGACTGGTGCGGTGTTGGTGCAGGTGGATGTGAGGCCGGCGCTGGGGATTGCGAAGGAGGATCGGGTGGTATGAGCCGTGGAGACGCGGGGGTGACATGACGAGGCTCAACAGATCTGAGCGCAACGCCTTGTGTGGTATCCTGATCGCTGCCGGGCTGTTGCTTGCGCTGACCAGTGTCGGATTCGTGATCCTGGCGGCGGGGCTCGATGGCCTGAGCGGAATGGGAAATCGTGGCGAAGAGGCGCAGCGCGAACAGCAGGAGGCCACACGCTTTCGCACAATCGTGCTGCTCTTCGTGATCCTGTCGGGTGCAGGGATGGTTCTTCTTGGACTCTGGATACGTCCACTCAGGACGATGGTCGGCTCACACTCTCAGCAGGGCGCGACGGCGGATGACGATCGATGAATCCATGACATGATCCCAGTGGCACCGGCCCCCCAGCCGGTGTTCCAGCCACTCGACGAGATCCAAGATTGTCGGCAGATTCGTGCCTCTCACCGGACGATGTGTGGGAATCGGCCTGTGGCGCCAGGATCCCAATAGGTATCAATCGACCATTGGTGGTCTATCCCAGTCGCGAGCCAATAGTACTTCTTGCTTAGACGATCAGCACCAACTGCCGCACGCACGAACTTCAAGAGATACGGAGCGTCTGGGATGGCTTGTTTCGGGTGTGCGATCGAGTGATTAACCCAATCGGCAATTGACTTTCTCCAGTTATCACATCGCTTCACGTCAAGCTGGGCAAGCCGACGTGGATAATGCTCCTCTCTTTTCCCGCCACATATTAGATCAAATGCTTCTTCCGCAATCTCTTTCCATCGATCACTTTGACTCCATTGATTCACAAAGTGAGAACGGGACAACACCACTCCACCATTTGCGACCTCACTGATCGCGCGACCGAGCGAGATTGTCGTTGGCCAGCGATTCTCCTTCGTGTCGAGTAGAGCACGGAGCCGAACACCGACACACTCAAAGACCATGCGACTCCAGTGCTGCCAGAAGTCACCGTCGATCAAGGGCACTTCGTTCCGGCGTAGTCTGGCGTTGTACTCCAGCCAATACTGGAAGTTTGCTCGCGCAACCCATGCCAAGTCACCCGCTCGTAGAACGTGCAATGCGAACTCATCAGGCTTCATGAGCGAACTCTAGCGTGATCCCACAGCACGCGAAGTCCCAAGCAAATACCGCTCTCCACCCAGCCCTCGCGCCGTCCCCTCGGAGCCCACGCGACTTGCATCATCCTGAAGTCGCTGCGGGACTACAATCTTGAGTATGGGCCTCTCCCCCCACGTCATGTGCGTAGAACGCGTCCAACAACGCCTCCGCAAGGTCACCGCCGCGCTCGATGCGGCGGGCGGGACTGCGAACGAGGATCGGGTAGCGTGAGGGTGGATGGTTTTCTGTTCTCCGTAAGGTGGCAACAACCCATTCGTACTCACAACTGCCGCGAGGGTTCCCTATGGGCGAGTCCACCTACCTTGGAGTAGCAGGTTGTGATCAACTCTCGCTCCGGATACTCCGGTATCAGTTTCCTGGTCATGCCCGCCTCGGCGACACCGACAGCAATTGGCTGATGGTCGAAGGTCGGGTCAAACGTGCCGACGACCAATGGGACTTTGTCGATCCATGTTTGCTGACCACCGAGCTCGCGGGTTTGATCGAGTGGCTGCGTGCCTTACCCGGCTCTACGTCGGCGATTCACTTCATGGAGCCGTTGCTTCATTTCGGCCGCCTCGAAACAGACGAACCATGGTCCTTTCGCGTCACGCTGCGAGCCGAAGCCGTACCGGCGAGCGTCTGTGGCGAATCGCGATGGCAAGAAGGCGTCACGCTTTGTATAACGACAAGCCAGCGGCAACGAGACGCTGTCGCACAGCAACTCGAAGCCGACCTGGTCCAGTTCCCTCCACGCTGAGAGACGAAGGACTTTCGCCGCCAACACGTCCGCCGCACACCACTCGCCCAATTCGTATGCTGGCGTCGCGCCCGTCCGATTCAGCACCCAGCAGCCCCAGCACATGCCCCGCACCCCGCGCCAACGCCCCACCAACTCCTCCTCCAAACGCAGCAGCGCCAGCACGCTCAAGCAGTTCCTCCGCCTCCTCCTCGCCATCATCGTCGCGGCCTTCACCATCCTCCGCTGGTTCCGCGGCCGCTCCGCTCCTGCCTCCACTCGATCTCCCGCCTCAACCGCACCAGGCACCATCGCCCGCCTCTTCCACGAGCAGCGTTCCGACACCTGGGTCGAGACCCGCGGCGTCGTCGAACGCCTCCTCCCCGACGACCGCGACACCTACGACGGCTCCGACACGCACCAACGCCTCATCCTCCGCACCGACGACGGCATCAACATCCTCGTCGCCCACAACACCTGCACCAGCGACCGCGTCCCCGCCAAGCCCGGCGACCGCCTCACCCTCCGAGGCGAGTACGAATGGACCGAAAAAGGCGGCACCCTCCACTTCACCCACAAGCCCAAGTTCGCAACACGCGACGCCACCCGCGCAGGCTGGATCGATCACGCGGGAAGAAGATACGAATAAGCCAACACCGCCGTGCGGACTTCCACTACACTCCGCGTCACTCGGAGGTAGACCATGCTCGCACGAATCAAGTGGTACTACATGAACATCGGTCCGAAGGAGGTCCTTCGCTCCTGCCTGATGCCACTCGTCGTGCTGGGTGTTGCAGCACTCACTGGAAGTGCGAGCCACGTCCTCATCGCAGGTGCCACGCTGTTGGCCGGGTTCATCGCGCCCGCCCCCGTCGGTCGGATGATCTGCGACAACTGGGATCAGATCCAGCGCTGGCAAGCAATCATGCGTTACGTACTGATCGGTGCCGTCTTGCTGCTGGTCGCCCGAGTCATCCCGGGGTCACCCATCACATTCAACGCGATCGTCCTCGTACTCGGCCTCACGCACGGCATCAACTTCTGGGGTGCCTCGCACCCAGACATGCTGACAACCCGCGGCGTCGCAGAGCTCCGCAAACGAGCCTCTCAGTTCGAGTCCGATTCTCCGTCAACCACCTTCTCGCACGCTTCCCAGCACGCGACAAGGAACCCGCAGACCCACTCGGGCTCAAGGCTCCGCTAGCCCCATGGCCAACACCCCGCCCATCACCCCCACCCCCACCCTCCTCGGCTACCGCGCCCGCCGCCCCGCCGCGCCCCTCCCCGACTCTCCCACCATCATCACGCACATCGCCAGTCTCTGCGATTGCCTCACCACCCCCATCGCGCCCGGCCGCGGCGAGCCTGAGTGGGACCATGTCAACATGGCGTTCCACTACCCCTCACCGCACGCCGCACGCCACGCGGCCGTGCGACTCGGCCAAGCGGTTGATCCATCCCTCACGCTCGAAACGCTTGATCCAACCATCGAGATCCACGCCACTCGCCTCTACCCCTGGATCTGCTACGGCCGCGGCGACACCGACACGGTCAGCTTCGAGGTCAGCCTTGACAGCAATCACGGCGAGCGCATCCAACCACTCCCCGCCAACGCCACACGCCTCGGACACGAAGTCATCGCGCTCCTCGAGTCGCCGCGCTCCCAGGGGCGCACCACGCTCAACCACATCAGCTTCGGCTGCGCCCCACTCTCCTGCAACCACGAAGCCAAGAACTACCCCATCAACCGCTGGTGCCTGCTCGACAACATCGAAGACGCCCGCCGCGCGATGGAAGACTTCACCACCGACCCGTCCGAGCCGGGGCCATACATGATCGCGGAAGTGTGGCGGTGCACGGAGTGATGGACTGTCTGCCGCAAGTTGGAGCAACACTGCCCGTGAGGGCACTGCCACTTTCTCGGGTTCGCCCCTTCGCACAATCTTGACACTTCTAAACGCTGCGTCAGGCAGCGCGATCTGTACCCTCCCACATGACCACCGCCCCCACAGCCCCCATCGCCGCGCCATCGCGCACCGCGCCCACTCCTTCCGACACCTCCCCCTCCTCCCCCTCCTCCCGCGCACTCGCCACCTTCCCCGCTGGCTCCAACGGTGAGTTCAATCTCCCGCCCCATCTCGTCCGCGTCATCCATCGCGGCGAGGGTTGCCGCCTCTGGGATGCCGAAGGTCGCGAGATGCTCGACTTCTCCATGGGCTGGGGCTCCGTCCTCCCCGGCCACGCCCATCCCGATATCGTCCGCGCCGTCACCACCCGCGCACCCCTCGGCACCAACTTCGCCTTCACCAACACCGAGTCCCTCGCCCTCGGCGAAGAACTCATCCGTCTCTCACCCGCCTGCGAGCGCGTCCGCTTCTGCGCCAGCGGCACCGAAGCCACGATGTACTGCCTCCGCCTCGCGCGCGCCTTCCGCAATCGCGCGGGCATCATGAAGTTCGAGGGTGCCTACCACGGCTCCAACGACGAGGGCGTCGTCAGCCTCTTCCCCACCGGCACCACGCCCTTCCCATCACCCGAGCCCTCCAGCGCAGGCGTCCATCACAACCACATCATCATCGCGCCATACAACGATGCCGACGCCGCACGCGCCACAATCGCGCAGCACGCCGGCTCCCTCGCCGCCGTCATCGTCGAGCCCTTCCACCGCTGCATCGCCCCACGACCGGGCTTCCTCGCCGCGCTCCGCGAAGCCTGCACCAAGCACGGCGTCCTCCTGATCTTCGACGAAGTCGTCACCGGCTTCCGCCTCGCCTACGGCGGCGCGCAGGAGAAGTACGGCGTCATCCCCGACCTCGTCGCCTATGGCAAGGCTCTCGGCGGCGGGCTCCCCATCGGTGCCTTCGGCGGCCGCGCCGACCTCATGGACATCGTCCGCGAAGACAAGGCCGGCACCGACCCCGACTACGTCTGGACCGCCTCCACGCTCGGCGGCAACCCCGTCTCCTGCGCCGCGGCCAACGCCGCCCTCGCTTTCTACCGCACCCCAGGCACCTACGACCGCCTCCACGCCCTGGGCGAGCACTTCCGCGAAGGCCTCCGCAGGACGCTCCGCGACACAGGCCACGTTGGCCAGGTCATCGGCGACGGCCCGCTCGGCCAGATCGTCTTCTCCAGCGAGCCCGTCTTCGACTACCGCTCCACCATCAAGGGCGACCGCGCCAAGGCCCGCGCCATGATGCTCGCCCTCTTCGAGAACGACATCTTCATCAACCCCATGGGCACCAAGCTCTACCTGAGTTTGGCACATGATGAGGCAGCGTGCGCGGAGTTCTGCTCGAGGCTTGCACGCATCCTCGGCACGCTCTGAACGAGCGATGAGCGTGCGATGATGCCATGATCGCGCGCACAAGCACCCACGCCCGAGCGCTATCGTTGCCCATGGTCCCCGTGAACACCAAGAAGGCCGAGCGTCGCACCCTTCGCCTGGCCACCATCAACGATCTCCTCGCCGATGCCGAACGTCTCGCGGCCGCCGAGCGCGAGGGTCGCCTCCGTCACACCGGCAACTGGTCGCTTGGTCAGGCGCTGGGCCACATCGCCGGCTGGGCCAGCACGCCCTACGACGGCTATCCACCCAACATGCCCAAGCCGCCGCGGTTTGTTGCCTTCATCTTCAAGTTCATGAAGGGCCGCTTTCTCAGAAAGGGTCTCCCCGCTGGCATCCGCATGCGCGGCGTCGAAGCTGGCTCTCTCTTCACCGAGCCCCTCTCCACCGATGAAGGCCTCGCCCGCCTCCAACACGCCTTTGAACGCATCCGCACGACCAAGCCTGTCCACCCCAACGCCGTCTTCGGCGACATGCCCCGCGAAGAAATCGAGCAGCTCAACCTCCGCCACGCCGAGCTCCACTTGAGCTTCTTCCATCCCGGCAAGTAACACCCCAGGCAAGTAACACCCCCGGGCAAGTAACACCAGATCTCGCAGAGAGCACCGCGCTCGCGGGTGTTCTGGCATCGCCGTGAGCAGCAGCAACGCAGCGCACTTCCGCTTCACACATCCAAGAACTCGAATCAGCCAAAGCTCCGCCGCGCCTGCCTCCACACCGCCGCAGAGTCCGGATGTCGACGGTCTTGCCCCGCACGCTTTTCAGAATCAGGGTTCAGCCGCAATGGTCCACGCCGGACCTGCAAAACCGCCCGCCGCAGCACCCCGACGATGCCATCCCAATCCGCGCACCGTCTCACACTGCTGGCGCCGCCCGCGAATTGGCTACCACCAAAGACGATCCCGTGGTATGCTCGCGCCCGACGGCCCGCGATGGTCGTGGGCGGCGAGTCGAATTCCGAATCCCGGCTGGTTACCTCGGAGACATCACATATGGCAAGGATCACCTTCCGCAAGCACGCGTGGACGTGGGCTGTCGGAGTGCTGGCGATGTACGCTGGCGCGGCTGCGGCGATGACCGACGACGCGAACGCCCGCCTTCAGGCAGCGGAGACGAAGGCGGACGACTCTGTCCTGCCAGCGGATGCGGCGACCTGGAAGGCGGAGTGGCGGGCACGTCGGGATGCAGCGCTTCAGGAGAAGCCCGACCTCGAGTACGACCCGACCAGCCTGCTCGTGAAGTTCACGAAGGATGCGAAGGCGGAAGACAAGGAACTGCTTCTCAAGCTCGTCGGCGGCGGGATCATCCAGGATTGGCCAGGCTTCCTCCCCGGAGCCGCTCACATCTCGACGGATCTCGCGGTCGAGGAAGCGATCCGTCTGATCGAGACGGTCGGCGGAGCCCTCGGGGCCGTGGAGTACGCCGAGCCCGACCACCTCTATCGCCTGGGCGCGACGCCCAACGACAGCTCCTACCCGCTGCTTTGGGGCATGAACAACACCGGCCAGACCGTCAACGGCGACCCGGGAATCGCCAACGCCGACATCGACGCGAACCTCGCATGGGATCTGACGACCGGCAGTAGCACCTTCGTGGTGGGCATGGCCGACTCGGGGCTCCGCTCCACGCACGTGGACCTTGCGGGCAACCGCTGGACCAACCCCGGCGAGATCGCAGGGAACAACATCGACGACGACGGGAACGGCTACATCGATGACGTCTGGGGCTGGGACTTCTGGAACAACGATCGCGACCCGACCGACGACAACGGCCACGGCACGCACACCGCCGGAACGGTCGGCGCGGTGGGCAACAACGGCACGGGCGTCTCGGGCGTGGCCTGGAGCGTTCGCCTCGTTGGGCTCAAGATCGGCAGCCGCAACGGGAGCGTCTCCAGCTCCGCAGGCATCAGCGCACTCAACTACTGCGTCGGAAAGGGCATCAAGATCTCCAACCACTCGTGGGGCGGCACGGGCTTCAGCAGCACCTTCAACGCTGCCGTCGACTCTGCACGCGCCGCCGGCCACATGCTCGTCTGCGCCGCAGGCAACAGCAACATCAACAACGAGGTCACTCCCTTCTACCCAGCCAGCTACGCGCAGGACAACATCATCTCCGTCCTCTCGATTGACAACAACAACGTGCGTTCCTCCTTCTCGAACTACGGCGCCACCCGCGTCGACCTCGGCGCCCCCGGTTCCACGATCCTCTCCACGTACATCAGCCGCAACAGCAACACCGCCTACGCCTACCTCTCCGGCACATCAATGGCCGCCCCGCACGTGACCGGCGTCGCCGTGCTGGTCTGGAGCCGCTACCCGTCCTGGACGTACCTCGATGTCCGGAACCGCCTTCTGAGCACCACACGCGCCAACCCCAACCTCACCGGCCGCTGCGTCACCGGCGGCGTCGTCAACGCCTGGAACGCCGTCCAGTAAACGCCCACCTGCATCCCCTTCTCCGCACCAACCCCGCGCAGCAGCGCGGGGTTTTTCATTCCGCCCTGTAGCGCGATTCACCTCACCTGCCGCCACCCCCGCCCCACCGCCACGCCCCGCTACCCTCCCCCGATGCTCACCTTCCCCCTCTCCCCCGCCGATGCTCAGGCCTTCGCAGAGCGCTGGTACGCAGCCTGGAACAGCCGCAACATCGACGCCATCATGGCCTGCTACGACCCCGCCATCGAGCACTCCTCCCCCTTCATCAAACGCTACAACAACACCGACGACCGCTCCCTCCGAGGCATCCCCGCAGTGCGCGACTACTTTGCCCGCGCCCTCGAGCGCAACCCGACCCTGCGCTTTGACCCCATGTTCGTCACCACCGGCCTCGAGAGCGTCATCCTCGTCTACCGCCGCATGTCCGGCGATCTCGCGGCCGAACTCTTCACGCTCAGCGCCGACGGCAAGATCCTCCGCTCGATCTCACACTACGGGTGATCGGTCAGAAACGCGATGCACACCATGGTCATCCCACTCATCGAGCTTGCCATCGCACTCGGACTCCTCGGCTCCATGTGGTTCTCGATGGAGGTCGGACGCCGCATCGGGATCCGCGCCAAGCTCGGCGGCACCGAGGTCGCCCAGCTCGGCACGATGCAGGGTGCCATCCTCGGCATCCTCGCACTCCTGCTGGGACTCTCGTTCTCCGGAGCCACCACGCGATTCGTCGAGCGTCAGGACGTGCTCGTCCGCGAGGCCAACGCCATCGGAACCGCGTATCTGCGCGCGGACCTACTCGGCTCGCCATGGCGCGAATCGATCAAGAACCACCTGCGCGACTATACCGCTGCACGCATCGAGCTCTTTGATTCCGTGAGACACGAAGAGGCCATGATGATCAACGCGCGCCTGTAGGGGCTGCACGCGGAGATGTGGAGCATCGCCTTGGAGGGTGTTGCGGAGAACCAGGGAATTACCAACGCGGTCCTTCCACCACTCAATGATGTCATCGATCTGCTCGCGACCCGCAACGCCTCGGCGCGTCGCCACCTGCCGTCGCTGGTTGTGGGGCTTCTATTTGCCTCCGCTCTCGCGGCGATGGGCACCGTTGGATATGGCCTGGGCCTCACGAAGAACCGTCACCGCTTCGCCGCAGCAACGCTCTGCCTGCTGGTCTCTGTGTCCCTCTGGACGACGATCGACCTTGACTTCCCGAGCGTCGGCCTCATCCAGATCAACGACGCGCCACTGCTCGAACTCCATGCGAGCTTCGTTCGCACGCCATGATTTCATCAAGGTGCGATCAGCCGCGCGCAACGAACTGCACCTGCACGCGATCAACCACGCATCCCGTTCGCGCCCCAACCTCCGCGACAAGCTCGGGAGGCAGGTGCGCCAGCACTCGCTCCGAAAGGTCCGGCGGCAGGTCGATCGTCTGCCCGTCGGGCATTGTCACGTGAGCGTGGGGCGAGATATCCGCGTCATAGCGGCATGGCCCGCTCCCCGAAGCGTGCGGGATGCGCCGCGAGAGTCCCGCGGCCGCGAGCGCATCGAGCGTGTTGTAGATCGTCGCGAGGCTGACCTCGCCATCCTGCTCGCGCACCATGCGAAAGAGCTCTTCCGCGGTGGGATGCGATCTGCACGCGAAGAGCGCCGCATACACAACCTCGCGCTGACGCGTGACGCGCAAGCCCGCCGCGTGCAGCCGCGCCCGCACACACTCCATCCCAGCATGCCCACCATCAGGCCCAAGCATCGAGAACCTCGCACTTCGGGATTGGCCACACATATGGCACATCTTTCCGATGGATCCTATGACCCGTGCGTTGAGCGGACGTGCGGCCGATGCAATATCGCCACACTCACCCCGCGAAGTCCCAAGATGATCGTGATACGGATGATTGTGCAACCAGCAATCGTCAGTACGCCTTCACAACCTCCGCACCCGGATAGAAGAGCCTGAGCATCGTGTTCCAGTCCTTGCCCTGATCGGCAAAGCCCTTCGCGCACCACTGGCACATGCCCACGCCATGGCCCCAGCCGCGCCCACGGATGCGGGCCTGATCAGCCCAGACCTCAAGCTCCAGATCGCCGCTGTTGACGCGATTCTCACGCGTGATGGCGGGCAGGCCGCTGACGCGTTCATTGAGCGCCTCACGGAGCTCCTCCGCCCGGATGGAGTACGTGCGGCTGTTGTCGTCCGTCAGCGTGTAGCTGTTGGGCCGGTCCGCATCGTTGCGTTTCTCAACCGCCACCAGTCTCAGCCGCGTGAGTGTCGCGGCCTCGTGCTTGGTGCGCTGGCCCCAGGCCCGTAGCCGCTTGTTCACATCATCGTCGGTGCGAGTGATCTGCCAGCGATAGAGCGTGCTCTGCTGGCAAGCGTGGTCGCGCGATTTGCCCTGCAGCGGCTCAGCGAGATTGAACTCCCATCCCTTCCGCGTCGGCCAGACCGCGCTGGCACTCCCCGGCCGCCCGCCGCACTGGCTGCTGTAGTACGCGCGGATCAGGCGGCCCTGACTGGTCAGAACCTGACCCCTTGTATTGCGAACGGCCTCATTGGGAATCGGGTTGCGCGTCACGCCACCAAAGACCTGGTCGCTCTCGGTGTCCTCGACATCCCAGGGACGATTCTCGGTGCGGGCTCGATTGCGCTCATGGATCGCATAGGTCCGCGCCGCGACGGCCTGCGCCTCATTCGTCTGGCGTGGCCAGTTCGGAAAGAGCTCATGGCTCAAAACGCCCGGGAGATACGACTCAATCGGCATCACCACAACGATGTCCATCTGAGTCGCGTCTTCGTTCCATCGCGGCTTGATCTGCACGAAGCCGGGGTAGCTCGCATTCTCCATCCGCAGCGGCGTGCCTCCCGCAGCCTGCACCTCTGCTCGACCATCGCTCGAGAGCACCTCGATCTGGCTCCCAGCGTCAAAGGTCGTGATGTCGCCGCCCGCATCGGCCACGCGCAGGCCCGCCGGGCCGGAAGTGATCTTGATGGGCGTTGCCAGTGTCACGGGCGCGGCAGGCTTGACGCCGGTACCCGTGCCGGAGAGCCTCACCACAACCGTCGCCGGACCCCCAATGACCTTCTCACGCACTCCAGCGGTGATCCGCACGCGAATGTCCGGCTCGGAGGTGATGCTCGACGCCGCAGGGCCGATCGTTGCGACGGACGACGGGGTGCTGTCTCCCTTCACGCCATCGGCCGCCTTGGTGATGTCGGTACGGAGCCCCTTGACCGTCTCACACCCCGCAAACGCCGCCAGCAGCCCGGCAACGAACGCGACCGCCGACCAACGCACAAGCCTGTCCGAATCGGGCTTGGCTCGAACGTGCCCGACGTGTCCGACATGCCCCTGCTGGTCCGTACGACCCACCTGTTGCACCTGCATCGAAGCCCTCTTTCATCGGATGCGCGGCACCCGAAACAACCCACACGCTCACCCAAGCACGCACTGAGACACGCAACCAAACTCGCCAAACCTCGCTATGCTCTTCCGGCACCGAACAATTCCCACCAAGATCCGCACAGGCACCTTCCCCATGCATGCACAACACACTCGCCACTCCACGATCACCCGACGACCATTCTGCGGCGGTTCGGCCGCCAGCGGTGTGGCCCTGATCTTGGCGCTCGTGACGACCACCTCCGTCTTCAGTATCGGTTGCGCCTCATCGCCGCCTCCACCAGAGATCGATCCACTGCCATACCAGGGCCCGCCCGTTGTGATGGGTTCCAAAAACGATCTCCACGTCGCCATCATCACGGCCCCGACACCGGGCTGGGTCCCGAGCCTGGATCGCATGATGGACGGACCCGGCGCACGCGAGGTCTTCATCTCGATGCGCGAGCCCAACCCGGCCTTCCTCCGGGCACAGGTCACCGTCGATCAGCACATCGCCACCGCCGTGCCGATGCGTGAGGCGGTTCGGGTGCACGTCCGGACGCTGCGTTGGGATGACGAGGACATCCAGGATCTCCCGTACGCGCTCGCGGCAAGCGCGGTCTCGACCGAGTCGATCGTGTTGCCCCCGCCCAGCGCGCCCCAGGTTCCCGCGTCGGCCCTTCCGGCCGTCGGACCCGAGAAGTAGGCACGCATCAAGCACCGGGGTCCGACATGGCAGGAGGGACGCATGAGCGATCTGATGCACAACGAGAGGCCCGCCGAAGACAGCGGCACCGCGCCAACTGATGAAGGTGCCTCCTCGGTAATTGATGTGCTCCGCCTCACGATGGCTCCGGGCCTTGGTCCCGTGCTGATCGAGCGGCTGCTCGCCAAGTTCGGCACCGCAGCACGAATCTGCGAGGCCTCGCAGGCCGAGCTTCGCGTGGTGGAGGGGATCGGAGCGACTCGCGCCCGGGCCTTCGCCGAGTCCTTCGCGACCTCGCTGAGTGCCGCACGGACCGAGATGGATCTCGCCGCGAAGATGGGGATCCAGATCGTCGCCAAGGGTGGCCCCGGATACCCCGAGCTCCTGTCACCCCTGCCCGATGCGCCGGCAATCCTCTACATCCGGGGCGAGATCAGGTCCCATGACCTCGACCGATACCCCGTCGCGATGGTGGGCAGCCGCGCGTGCACGAGCTACGGCCTTGAGCAGTCGCGGCGCTTCGCGGGCTTCCTCGCTCGCGCAGGGATGACCATCACCTCCGGCGGCGCCCGCGGCATCGACTCCGCGGCTCATCGCGCCGCCCTCGACGCGGGCGGACGCACCATCGCGGTCCTGGGCTGCGGCCTCGCCAAGTGCTATCCACCCGAGAACGAGTCCCTCTTCGCCGACATCGCGCGGGCCGGTGCCGTCGTTTCTGAACTCCCGCTTGATACGCCGCCGAACGCAGAAAACTTCCCGGCGCGAAACCGCATCATCTCCGGCATCTCTCTCGGCGTGCTGGTGATCGAGGCGGGGCTGCGCTCGGGCGCGCTCATCACCGCGAGACAAGCCGCGGAAGACCACGGCCGCGATGTGATGGCCCTCCCCGGCCGCGTCGACTCCAAGGCAAGCGAGGGCAGCCTCGAACTTCTCAAGAGCGGCGGCGCGGCACTCATCACCGATCCGGCCGATGTCATCGCCTGCCTCGACGCCGCCACGCGCCACCTCGCCCGTGGCACGCACGCCGCGAGGTACACGCCAACCGCGACCATAAGCGATGGTACCGAGTCGCTCTTTGCAGGTGCTGCGAACGCGGCAACCAGCGCCGCACCCTCGGTCGCACCCGCCATCAACGACCCCCTCGCGGCGCGCATCATCGAAGCACTCGATGTGCCCCGGACCCCCGAAGATCTCGCCCACCGCCTCACGCTCGAGATGCCACGCCTGCGATCACATCTCACACTGATGGAGATGCGACGTCAGGTCATCCGCAAGGGTTCGTTCATGGACCGGGCCTAGCAAAGCTCAGCGATCAAGCCTCTCGCCTTGCTGGCTGGAATCACGCCTTCTCCGGCGGCTTCGTTCCGCGGACGACGCCGCGGCGCTTGGCGTGGCGCACGATCTCGCCGGTGCCGACATACACCACATCCTCCGCGATGTTGGCCATCAGATCGCCGACGCGCTCCAGCTCGCGCCCAAGGCGCGCCATGAGCATGCCCGTCGCGAGGTCGCTGGCCTCGCGGGGCGTCACGAGCAGCCGCTCGATGTTCTCTTCAAACAGCCGACGCTCGAGCTGATCGATCACCTTGTCTGAAGCGACCAGCTCACGCGCCCGCTCAACGTTCTCATCCAGCACGGCCCGCATCAGCTCATGGCACATCGCCGGCACGCGCTCGCCGAGCTCAACCAGCGCCGTGGGCCACTCGACGGTGTGGCTGGGACGGACGTGCTCCGCAAGCCGGATCGTGATCTTGGAGATTGAGCTCGCGTGATCCGCGACGCGCTCAAGATCGGCGTTGGTCTTGAGGATGAAAGTCAGGATGCGAAAGTCCCGGGCGAAGGGCTTGTGCAGCGCGAGCAGCTCGTGGCACTGCTGCTCGATCTCGACCTCCTCCGCATCAACGACGTCATCGGAAATGCGAACAGCGCGAGCACGCTCGACATCCAGATCCCAGAGCGCGGCGAGGGACTCCTCGAGCATGCCCACCGCCGTCGACGCTTCGCGCACGAGGCGGCGCTTCAAGAGGATGATCTTGCGATCAGTCATCGATGTGGCAATTGTGACGGGATCGGGCGTCGAGGATGAAGACGTTGGAAGTTCGGACATCGCAGTATCCTATGAACGTCGGGAGTCGGAAGGTGCGCGCAACCAACAGGTCCCGGCACCCCAAACCGCGCCCCTTCCCCCCCACTCGCGACCCCTCATCGCCGCTTCTTCCCGCCGGCCCGATCCGGACGAACGCCGCCCTCCGTCCGCGGCGGCGTCGTTGTCAGCCCCAGGCGCCGACGCAACACCGCCAGCAGCGTGGTCGGCTCCAGATATGACTCTGGAAACCGAACATACACCTCGCCAAGCCCACCGGGCTGCGGCGGCGGCAGCACCCGGACCGTCGCCTCGTCCGCCATGCCAGGCCCGTTTGCGCGCACGACCTTCCCCACTGCCTCGGCTTGCTTTGAAAAGATCACCACGTCGCGTTCGCGGATCGTGATGGTCCGCACGCCCAGCGCCGCCGCCGCGATGCGAAGCTCGGCAAGCTCGATCAGCCGCATCGTCGTCGCCGGAGGCTGCCCATACGCGCTGATGAGATCGTCCCTTGCCTTCGAGAGATCAGGCGCCGTCGCGGCGATCGCGAGCCTGCGATACGCCTCCAGCCGGCGCTGGTCGCTGGGGATGTACGCCTTCGGAATGATCCCCGAGGCGCCGATCTCAATCGCCGTCGAGCTGGGCGGCTCCGGCGGCTTCTCGTTGCCCAGTTCCTTCACGGTGCGTTCGAGAAGCTGGCAGTACATGTCATAGCCGACCGCCGCGATGTGACCCGACTGCTCCTCACCCAGAATGTTGCCCGCGCCGCGGATCTCAAGGTCACGCATCGCGATCTTGAAGCCCGCGCCGAGCATCGAGTACTGCTCGATGGCCTTGAGCCGCTTCTGGGCCACCTCTTTCACCGTGCGATCGTTGGGCAGCAGCAGATAGCAGTACGCGCGGTGCTTGGAGCGGCCGACGCGCCCGCGAAGCTGGTGCAGCTCCGCGAGGCCGAATCGATCCGCATCATCGATGATCATCGTGTTCGCGCTCGCAATGTCGATGCCACTCTCGATGATCGTGGTCGAAACGAGGATGTCTGCCTCACGGCGCACGAACTTCACCATCACGGCCTCGAGCTCGTGCGGATCCATCTGCCCATGCCCCACTACGATCCGCGCGTCCGGCGCAAGCCTGCGGATGTCATCGGCCTTGCTCAGGATGTCGTGCACGCGATTGTGCACGTAGAAGACCTGCCCCTCACGAGCCAGCTCGCGCTCGATGGCCTGCTTCACCCGCGCGGCGTTCCACGGGATCACTTCCGTCACGATTGCGCGCCGATCCACCGGAGCGGTGGTCAGGCTCGAGATGTCGCGAATTCCAAGCATCGCCATGTGCAGCGTGCGCGGGATGGGCGTCGCCGACAGCGTCAGCACGTCCACCGTCAGCCGCAGCCTCAGCAGCGCCTCCTTGTGCTCAACGCCGAAGCGCTGTTCCTCATCCACGATCACAAGCCCAAGGTCCGCAAAGTGCACGTCCTTGCTCAGCAGGCGGTGCGTCCCGATGATGACATCAACGTGCCCCTTGCGCAGCGCTTCGAGCACTTCCTTCACCTGCGCATCGCTCTTGAATCGAGACACGCTCTCCACGCGGAACGGATACCCCGCAAAGCGGCTCTTGAACGTGCGCTCATGCTGCTCAGCCAGCACCGTCGTCGGCACCAGCACCGCGACCTGCTTCCCAAACTCGCACGCCTTGAAAGCGCCGCGGATCGCAAGCTCGGTCTTGCCAAATCCAACATCGCCGCAGATCAGCCGATCCATCGGCCGCGCCCGCTGCATGTCGCGCTTGATCTCCGCGAGCGCCGCAAGCTGGTCCTCGGTCTCGTCGTGCGGGAACTCCTCCTCAAACTCATGCTGCCACGGCGTATCGCCCGGAAAGGCCTGGCCCGGCAGGTGCTCGCGCGCGGCGCGCACGCGCATGAGCTCCGCCGCCAGATCCCGCACGGACTCCGCCACGCGCTCGGTCTGATTCTTCCACTTCTGCCCGCCCAGCATCGACAAAGGCGGCTTCCCATGGAACCCGCCGATGTACTTCTGCACCTTGTCGATCTGCGTCGCGGGCACATACAGCTTGGCCTTGCTCGCAAACTCCAGCGTGAGGTACTCCGCCGCCTCACCCTCAACACTCGTGCGCACGCCGCGCACCTGCATCGGCAGATCGCGCGGCTTCATCAGCGACAAGCCCGCGAACCGCGCGATGCCATGATCCTGATGGACGACGTAGTCCCCCTCGCCAAAGTCCAGGAACGTGTCCATCGCGCGTCCGGCCCGAACGCGCCCACCCCGCCGCCTCGCGGCGAACCTCCCCACCAATTCGTGGTACGGCACCAACGCGAGCACTGGCCGCGCCCCCACGCCAAGCTCGGCCTCCCCCGGCCCCATCGTGAACCCGCGATGCAAGTACCGCACCTCCGCCCGCACCGACGCGATCGCGCCCGGCGCATGCTCACGCAGGAGCTCACCAAGCCTCGTGCGCTCCGCCTCGCTCTGGCAGAGCACCATCGTGCGCTGCGCTTCCGCCGCGATCTGCCCCAGTTCCGAGACCGCCTTCGGCACTTCCTTGTCAAACGCCGGTAGCGCCGAGAAGGGCAGATCCACACGCTCATCCGCCGAGGACGCGCCCGCCGAGAACTGATTGAGCTCCGCCATCGCCGTAAAGCGCGACTCCAGCACACGCAGCACCGCCGGCGGCCCGAAGATCCCCTTCGCATCCGTCACGCGCTCGTAGTACCCGCGTCCCTGCTCCACAACCTCCATCGTCTCAACCAGTATCGCCAGCGCCTCGCGAGGCACAAGCTCGAGAAACTGCACGCCCTCTTCGCGCGTCGCCTGCCCCGCGTTCGCCGCGAGCAGCTCCACCGACTCCACCGTCCGATCCGTCGCCATCGTCCCGACGTCGATCTCGCTGAGCTTCTCAACCTCATCACCAAAGAAGTCCAGCCGCACCGGAGCTCTCGTACCCGCCGCCGCGGGAAAGATGTCCATGATCCCGCCACGCACCGCAAACTGCGCCGCCTCCTCCACCGCATCAACGCGCTCATAGCCAGAAGCCACAAGCCACGCCGTGAGATCCTGAGGCTTCACCCTCTGTCCACGCTTGATCGTGCGCGACGAAGCCTCAATCGCCGCGGCGGTCGGCACCGCCTGCATCAGCGCCGGAATGGGACACACGACAACGCAAGGTCCCTTCAGCAGCGGCGCCAGTCGCGCCACATGCAACCGCTCCGCCAGCTGCTCGGTCGCAAGTGCAGACTCCCCCGGCAGCGTCTCCATCGCCGGAAGGCGATGGACCGCAACGATCCCCTCAAGCTCATCGAACACTTCGTCGGCATCATCAAGGTGCGCCACGACCAGCAGCACAACACGAGACCGAGCCCGCGCGAGCGCCGCCGCAAGCATCGCCGGCGCCGAACCCACAGCCCCCGTCGCCACCACGCGCCGCCCCGCCACCATCGCATCCCCCATCGCCACCACACCCGTATGGGCCGCGATGACCGACACAGGATCGATGGGCTCAGCCCGCGATGAAGCGTCACCAGTGCTCAATCAATCTCCAGAGCGAATCAAAATCAAAGCAAGCTCAAGCAAAAACGCGCGTACCGGCACACGGCCCAACAAGGACCGATGCCGCATCCGAAACCAACTCAAACAACCGTACGCCCAACGAGCTCACATCCGACCACTTTGGCCATTTAGCCCTTTGACCATTTAGCAATTTTTCCCAGCCCCCCATACCCTCCCACCCAATGCCCCCAATCCCCGTCATCAAGGGTCCCGATGCCGACGCCGCCTACGCCGCGGCCCAGAAGGTCGTCGAGGTCCATCGCCACCTCTCCACCTGGATCCGCCCGGGCATGACGCTCGCGCAGATCGATGCCGAGGTCGCTCGCTTCCTCGAGTCCATCAACTGCCGCTCCTGCTTCTACGGATACAAGGTCCCCAAGAGCCCCCCCTTTCCGAGCCACGCCTGCCTCTCGGTCAACGACTGCGTCGTTCACGGCACAGCCGGCTACCGGCGCGAGCCACTCAAGCAGGGCGACCTTCTCAAGGTCGACATCGGCGTCTGGCACGGCCGTCCGAACGCCTGGATCGGCGACGCCGCCTGGACCTACTCCATCGGCGAGCCCTCGCCGCTGGCACGCCGCCTCATGGAGTGCGGCAAAGAGTCACTCGCCCGCGGCGTCCGTGAGCTCCGCCCCGGCAACACCTACATGGCCTGGGCCAAGGCCGTCCAGAACCACGTTGAGAAGGAGTGCGGCTTTCACTGCGTCCGAGGTCTGGGTGGCCACGGCATCGGCCGCGCACTCCACACGCCCCCCTACGTCGCTAACGTCGTGCCCACCTACTCCAGCGAGTGGCCCGAAGGCAGCAAGCAGTGTGCCCCCGGAACCCTCATCGCGGTCGAGCCCATGATCGCCGTCGGCACCGGCGACACCTACCACAACACCCTCGGCCGCCTCGACGACTGGCCCGTCTTCACCAAGGACGGCTCCCTCAGCGTCCACTACGAGCACGACGTCCTGATCACCGAGAACGGCCCCAAGATCCTGACCGAGGGCCTCGAGTCCCTGCGCGACGTAATCGGCTAAACAACTCCTTCGACACGCCCCATCACGCGCCATCACGCGCCATCACGCGCCATCACGCGCC
>JBBASU010000009.1:21575-126584 GCA_040399065.1 Phycisphaerales bacterium
CCTTCGACACGCCCCATCACGCGCCATCACGCGCCATCACGCGCCATCACGCGCCATCACGCGCCATCACGCGCCGCGCCCCCTACGCTCGTTCCGATGTCCCGCATCGACGACATCTTCGCCTCGCTCCAAGCAAGCAACCGAACGGCCCTCATGCCGTTCGTCGTCGGCGGCCACCCGCGCAAGGGGGACCTTTCGCTCCTTCTGGCGGGGCTGGAGAAGGCGGGGGCGAGCATCATCGAGGTCGGCATCCCCTTCTCCGACCCCATCGCCGACGGCTCCGTCATCGCCGCCGCCATGCACGACGCCCTCAAGCGCGGCACCACCCCTGACTCCATCTTCGAAGAAGTCGCCACCATCCGCCCCTGGCTCAAGGCCGGTCTCGTCGCCATGGTCAGCGTCTCCATCGTCCACCGATGGGGCGGGCCCGCGGCGTTCGTTTCCAACGCACGTCAGGCCGGCTTCGACGGTCTCATCATCCCCGACGCGCCCCTCGAAGCACTCGGCCCCATCCGCGAGGCCGCCGCCAACGAGGGCATCTCCCTCAGCCTCCTTCTCGCCCCCACCACTCCACTCCAGCGCGCCGAGGAAATCCTCAAGGCCTGCACCGGCTTCCTCTATCTCCTCGCTCGAGCGGGCCTCACCGGCGAGCAGTCCCAGGCCCCCGACATCGCTGGAAAAGTGGCCAGACTTCGCGAGATGACCTCGCTCCCCATCGCCTGCGGCTTCGGGATCAGTACGCCCGACCATGTCCGCGCCGTGACCGCCCATGCCGACGCCGCGATCGTGGGCAGCGCCCTCGTCCGTCGCCTCTCCGCCGCCGTCAGCGCCGGCAAGGACCCCATCGCCGAGGCCGAGGCTTTCACCAAGACCCTTGTGGACGCCCTGTCAGTTGGCCAGCGGCAGACCCGCGCCCAGCGTCAGCAGGCGGCCCCCGCCGCCACATCGACGCAGCCCAGCCCGTAGTGTTTGCATAGGTTTCTTGGGTCCAGCCGGCCCAGGCAACCATGCTTCGCTCGCGCCACATTCATCGTCCGACCACCCGTCCCCAAAGAACTCAACGCCGCTCCGGAAACTGTTTCACGGCGCGGTATGATCAGGCACGATCAGGCACGATCACCAGTTCGGCCCCCCGGAGATCGCGCTCCCCGGGGCCTCCCGCTCGCGTTGATGGCCCGCACAACCACCACGCCAGCCAGCACCAGCAAAGGAATCTCCTCGATGGCAAGCTCAAACGGTTCGACCTATTCAATCACCCACGAGAATGGCGTCACCATGACCAAGAACGAACACCATCACCCACACGCCTCGCGAGCCAGCACCGGCGCCGAGTCGCGCCGCGTCGATGAGCGCTTCTCCGAGGATGTCTTCACCCTCCGCGTGATGCAGCAGCGCCTCCCGAAGGACACGTACAAGAAACTCCTTCGCACCGTCAACCTCGGCGAGGCACTCGACGCTCACCTCGCTGACGTCGTCGCCTCCGCCATGAAGGACTGGGCCATCGAGAAGGGCGCCAGCCACTACACGCACTGGTTCCAGCCCTTGACCGGCAACACCGCCGAGAAGCACGACGCCTTCATCGTCCCCGATGGCAATGGCGGCGCCCTCAGCGAGTTCACCGGCTCCGCGCTCGTCCAGGGCGAGCCCGACGCCAGCAGCTTCCCCTCCGGCGGCATCCGCGCCACCTTCGAGGCCCGCGGCTACACCGCCTGGGACTGCACCAGCCCCGTCTTCATCAACCGCAACGGCGGCACCGCAACCCTCTGCATCCCGACGGTCTTCGTCTCCTGGACTGGCGAGGCCCTCGACAAGAAGACCCCGCTCCTGCGCTCCATGGAAGCCCTCTCGACGCAGGCCATGCGCATCCTCAAGATCTTCGGCACCGACGCCAACGTCACCAGCGTCAACGCCACCCTCGGCTGCGAGCAGGAGTACTTCCTCGTTGATCGCGAGCACTACTTCGCGCGGCCCGACCTCATCGCCTGCGACCGCACCCTCTTTGGCGCCAAGCCCCCCAAGGGCCAGCAGCTCGAGGATCACTACTTCGGCTCCATCCCCGCGCGCGTCCTGGCCTACATGAGCGAGGTCGAGCGCGAGCTCTATCGCCTGGGCGTCCCCCTCAAGACGCGCCACAACGAGGTTGCGCCCTGCCAGTTCGAGCTCGCTCCCATCTTCGAGACCGCCAACGTCGCCTGCGACCACCAGATGCTCGTCATGGAGACGCTCAAGCGCGTCGCCCCGCGCCACAACCTCCAGTGCATTCTCCACGAGAAGCCCTTCGCCGGCATCAACGGCAGCGGCAAGCATCTCAACTGGTCCATCTCCACCAGCACCGGCGTCAACCTCCTGGACCCGCGCGATGACACGCACATGAACGTGCAGTTCCTGGTCTTCCTCTGCGCCGCCATCCGCGCCGTCGACTCCTACCCCGAGCTCCTCCGCGCCAGCGTCGCCTCCGCCGCCAACGACCACCGCCTGGGCGCCAACGAAGCTCCCCCGGCCATCATGTCCATCTTCCTTGGCGACATGCTCAGCGACATCGTCGATCAGCTCGAGACCGGCAACCCCAAGAGCACCATCAAGGGCAAGAACCTTGACATGGGTGCCAAGACCCTCCCGCAGATCCCGCGCCACACCGGCGACCGCAACCGCACGAGCCCCTTCGCCTTCACCGGCAACAAGTTCGAGTTCCGCGCCGTCGGCTCCTCGGGCGCTGTCGCCTGGCCCGCAACCGTCCTCAACACCATCGTCACCGAGAGCCTCGACTACATCGCCACGCAGCTCGAGAAGGCCCTCGGTAAGTCCTACAACCCCGCCACCGATCAGGCCAAGCTCATCGCCGCCGCCAAGGTCCTCCTCCAGAAGATCGTGAAGGAGCACAAGCGCGTGATCTTCAACGGCGACGGCTATACCAAGGAGTGGCACGAAGAGGCCGCCCGCCGCGGCCTCCCCAACTTCCGCGAGTCCGTCGCGGCCCTCCAGCAGATCGGCGCCAAGAAGTCACTCGACGTTTTCAAGCGCTTCAAGGTCCTGAGCAAGGTCGAGGTCGAGAGCCGCGAGCACGTCTTCATCGAGAAGTACATCAAGCAGGTCCTGATCGAAGCCGAGACCGCGGCACTCATCGCCCGCACCCAGATCCTCCCCGCCGCCCTCCGCCACCAGACCGAGCTCGCCGAAGTCGTCGCCGCAACAGAGGCCGCGGGCGTCGATGCTGGTGCCAACCGCATCGAGCTCGAAGCCCACATGGAGCGCGTCGCAAAGCTCCGCGCCGCCCTCAACAAGCTCGACGCCGCCAGCGACGTCCACCACGACGATGTCTCCGCCCACGCCGAGCAGATCCGTGACGAAGTCCGCCCCGCCATGGGCGAACTCCGAACCGCCAGCGACGAACTCGAAACGACGATGCCACGCGACCTCTGGCCCATCCCCCAGTACCGCGAAATGCTCGTGATCAAGTAATCGCGGCGACCGGTGCCACCAGTCCAAGTGCCACCAGTCCGGCCGCCGCGGCCCGACTGGTGAACCCAGCCAAACCCAACCAAACAAACAAGACCCCGCAAGGGGTCTTTTCATTGCGCCTCCCTCCTACACCATCCCAAGTATGCAGCCCGACCGTGAGGGAGGGCCCTTCCTCAAACGCAGAAACGCGGAAGCAGTTCACCACAGAGGCACAGAGAACACAGAGGTGAACCGCGGCACAAAAGGCAGGCGATCCCGCCGCGGCTTTGCACAGCCGCCGCGATCCCGTGCCAGCCGTTAAGCGTCATCGTCGCGCAGAAGCCACCATCGGCGATACGCGTCAGTCGCCGGTTCCAACCTCCGCAAAGTCGTCGAGCCGTGACGTGACCTTCACGCGATACGACTTGTCCATGAGCAAGGCGAGGATCGTCGTCGCCTCATACTCTCCTATGTACATTCTCCGTCCGCCGTCCGCGATGTACAAGAGACTTTCGAGGAGCTGAACGGCGCGTTCGATGGACTCTGTTTCAGTTTCATTCCCATCTAAGTTCATAGAGATAACCTCCAGAAAGTGACTGCTGGAATCAGAACATGCGCCTAGAGAGTACCCCATCAGGAGACAAAGCGCCACAGCGCAAGACGCTGCTGGAGACCTCCGCGCTGATCGTGGGTTACGCCATGAGCCGGCTGGACAAGGCGTATCTGGAGGCTCGCGGGATCAAGAACTGGAAGGCAGCGTTCGCTGATGCGGGCAAGCTGCTCGATGTGGCTCCCGCGTCCATCAAGAACCTGCGGGATGAGTTCGATCCGGTCCACGGGAACGCACGCCGAGGATGGGTGGACCGCCCGATGCGGCCCAATCGCCAGCGCGTCATGGGCGAACTGTGCGATGTGAGCGATGCCGCGCTCCTCGAAATGATCGACCGCATCCTGGCCCGCGACCCCGACGCTGTGCAGGAGGTCGTGACTCCACTGAGCAAGCCCGCCGAGCGCATGCACAACGTCGCCGAGCGGCTCCGAACAGGCCGACTTGCAGAAGAGTTCTTTCTCGCGCATAGCCAAGCCATCGCGAGTGTCGCGCCAACGCTCATTCTCGATCACCGCGCGCTCGCACGCGGGTACGACTTCGGTGTACGCGAGCGCGACGGCATTGCCATCGAAGTCAAAGGGATGAAACAGAAGCGTGGCGGCATCGCGTTCACCGACCGCGAATGGACCGAGGCTACGTCCCGTCGCGCCGATTTCTGGCTTGTCGTCGTCGGCAACATCGAGTCCAATCCCATCGCCCGCCTCATCCCTGACCCGGCGGCGGCCCTGAAGGCCGAGTGCCGCTACCAGACCACGATTGCGGCATCATGGCGAGCGACCGTCGCGGTTGCTTGACGCCGCTCCAGTGGTTCAACCTTTCACGGCAGCCGTGCCGTTCTCCGATTCGTCCGTCTGCGGTGTCTTTCGGCCCCGAAGGGGCCACGGGGTGTAGCCACGGGTGGAGCGATGCTGCTTTGAGCATCGCGGAACCCGTGGAAACGGGCACTCTCTATCTCCTCCTCGCCCCGGAGGGGCGAAGGATCCCCGATGCCCGGCACGTACTCCCAACTCCTGCTCCACGTCGTCTTCTCTACGAAAGGCCGTGCGCCTTGGATCACCCAAGACGTCGCGGGTCGCCTCTATCCCTACATCGGCGGCATCGTGCGGGCGGAGAAGGGCGTGCTCTACGACATCGGTGGCGTGGAGGACCACCTCCACATGTTCCTGCGTTGGCGGCCCGATGGCTCAATCTCGGACCTGATGCGCACGGTCAAAGCGCGGTCGTCGAAATGGGTTCACGAGACGTATCCGAAACTCGCCGCCTTCGCGTGGCAGGAGGGGTACAGCGTCTTCTCTGTCAGCAAGTCGCAGGATGAGGCCGTGAAGAAGTACATCGCCGGTCAGGCCGAGCATCACAGGAAAGAGGACTTCAAGTCGGAGCTTCTGCGGATACTCCGCGCTCACGGCGTCGAGTTCGACGAGAAGTGCGTGTTCGACTGAGCGAGCTTGTGACGGCGCGAATCCTCTGCCCCTCCGGGGCAGGAGAGAGATTACAACTTCGCTTCCACGGGTTGCGCTCCGCCCGCGAAGACGCGGGCTGCGCTCCACCCGTGGCTACATCCCGTGGCCCCGATGGGGCCAAAGGCGACGTGCTGCGGCATGTCCCGTGAGAGTCAGCTGCCGCTGGGCGTTGACGCCGCCGCGCCGTCAATCACCGTGCCCGCACGGCTTTACCGTGTCGGTGGCGCAAACTCGCGCGATGGCGGAGTAGACCTGTGGGCCAACTTCGGCCCGGCGATTCAGGTCAAGCACATCTCACTTGACGTGCAGAACACTCAGCCCATCGTCGAGAGTATCTCCGCCGAACATATCGTGATCGTCTGCAAGGACGCGGACAAAGACGCTAGTCAAGCCGTGCTGACGCAAGTAGGACTTGGCGGACGGGTTCGTGGCATCATCACCAAGGCCGATCTTGCCCGCTGGTACGATCTCGCGCTTGGTCCCAAGCACACCGCCGACATGGCGGCTCCGCTCTTCAAGGCTCTTTTGGCCGAATTCGACGACGAGTTCACCCTCGCGGATCCCACCGCGATCGACACGCTGATCAAAGATCGCGGCTACGACAAACTCAACCTCGAAGGGACGTGGAGCGTTGACCAGCCGGTGACACGCGCTGTCAAGCCGAAGAAGGCGAAGCTCCTGCCGAAGTCCAAGAAGAAGAAGAAGAAGAAGAGCAAGTAGGTGAGTTGCGTGCAGCCAATGCACTGGTGTTCAGTGTTTGAAGTCCAGTTTGCCCGCGCCTCCCATCAAACATTCCACGACCGGCACCGACAAAGCACCTCCCGAGGGATCTACCAGAATCGACTGCGTCACCAAAGACGCCAAGTTTGCCTCACGCCACGCTCTCTGCCTCCCCGCCTCCCTCCGTGCCCCTCCGTGTCCTCCGTGGTGAACCCTCTTCTACACCATCTTCTTCAGCTCCCGCCGCATGATCTTCCCCGTCGCGTTCCGCGGCAGTGCCTCCACCGCTCGGATCTCCGCCGGCACCTTGTACCCCGCCAGGCTTCCGCGGCACCACGTCTTCAGCGCCGTCTCGTCCAGCGTTGCCCCCTCGCGCAGTTCGACGAAGGCCACGGGCTGCTCGCCGCGCATTGGGTCCATCTGCCCCACCACTCCGCTCTCCTTGACCGATGGGTGCTTGTTGAGCACTTCCTCGATCTCGCGTGGGAAGACATTCTCGCCGCCGACGATGAGCATTTCCTTGATGCGCCCTGTGATGAACAGGTGCCCATCATCATCGTGCCGCCCCATGTCGCCCGTCTTGAAGAAGCCATCGTCCGTGAACACCGCGCGGGTCTGCTCGGGCAGCTTGTAATATCCCTGCATCACATTCGGCCCGCGCATCTGCACCTCGCCATCGCGCCCCGGCGGCAGCGCACGGCCCGTCGCCGGGTCCGCGATGCGTTGCTCCAGACCCGGCAGCGCGGCACCCACGCTGTGCGGCCGCCACTCCTCAGGGCGGCACCAGTTCGTGATCGGGCTCGTCTCCGTCAGCCCATACCCCTCGTTGATCGTGACACCGAAGCGGTCGCGGTATCCATCAAACACAGCCTGCGGCAGCGGCTCCCCGCCCGAAACCAGATACCGCACACCCGCAAAGTCCGCTGGCTGCGCGTCCTTCGCATGTAATAACGCATTATACATCGAAGGAATCGCAACAAAGATCGTCGGCTTGTGCTCACGCAGCAGCTTCACGATCTTTCCGGGGACGAACCGCGCGGTGTACACCGCCCGCATCCCGTGCGTCAGCGGCAACAGCGTCAGCACCGTCATCCCAAAGCTATGAAACTGCGGCAGCACACCCAGCACGCTGTCGTTGTGGCTCAGCGGCACCCAACCGAGCACCTGCCCGATGTTGGCCGTGATGTTCCCGTGGCTGAGCATCACGCCCTTGGGCTTGCCGCTCGTGCCGCTGGTGTAAAGGAGCACGCCAAGGTCCGAGTCCTCCGCGCTCGCGGGCCACGTCGGATCCGGCATCCCCTTGAACTCGATCGACTCGAGCTTGACGAGGCTCTTGACGGCCGGCTCATACCCCATGAAGTCGAGCATCGGCTGCACCGTCAGGATCGTGTCGCAGCCGCAGTCATCGATGACGTACTGCAGCTCCTCGCGCTTGAGCAGGTAGTTCAGCGGCACGACCGTCTTGCCCAGGATCCACCCCGCCAGCGCACAGATCGGAAACCCCGCGCTCGTCGGCGTCAGCACACCAACCGTGCGCGACTCGCATCGCCCCTTGATCGCCGCGGCGACATGCAGCGCGGCCCCGAGGAGCATCGCCCCGGTGTACTCGCGCTTGTCGTCAACGATCACGACGCGCCGGCGCGACGCAACGAGCTGCTTCAAAATCGGCCAATGGATGCTCATCGAGAAGTGCCTCGCGTGTCCGAAGTGTCCATGGTGCCCATCGCCTTCAGTCCCACAAAACTCCCGCCCGCGAGGACCAAAGTGACGATACTAAACCCGCGGCGGGGCGTATCCTATCGCAATCAGCACATGTCAGAGTCAGCCAGAGCCCGCAGGGTGGCCCATCGCAGGAAGCGACGCGCCCCCCACCGCCACAATCGCTCACCACGCCACGAGGTCCTTCGCCATGACGGCTTCCAAGGTCACACGCATCAGCAGCATCCTCACGAGCGCGCTCGTACTCGCGCTCTCACTCATGATCGCCGCCCCGCTCGCGGGTTGCTCGGGCTCCCCCAAGCCCGCGGCCGAAGGCACCGCGGGCGACTACATGTCCCTCTTCAAGTCCGGGCAGTACGCCCGCGCCTACGAGGTCGCGTCCGCGCAGGCCCAGCGCACGCGCGGCTACGAGGCCGACCGCGCGTCGCTCTACGCTGGCATGAGCGCCCACGCGCTCGATCGCAACGCCGATGCCCGCCGCTGGCTCACGCCCGTCGTCGGCAGCGGCGACCGCGAGATCTCCGGCAACGCCGCCGCGACCCTCGGCCTCATCGCGCAGGAAAGCGGCGACCACGCCGCGGCGGTCGAGTTGCTGGACAAGGCTGGCGACAAGCTCTCGGGCGATGAGTCCGCGCGTTCGCTCATGTACGCCGGCGATTCGATGATTCGACTCGGCCAGCGCGATAAGGCCCACCAGACCTGGGAGACCGCGCGCGAGCGCATCGTCGCCGATGTCGCCCTGCGAGTCATGATCGGCGACCGACTCGCTGGACATGGTCCGACAACCACAAATCGCCCCACAACCGGCGGCACCCCAACCCAGTCCAGCACCGGAGGCTACAGCGTGCAAGCCGGCGCCTTCGGCAACCGCCGCACCGCCGACTCGACCGCCGCGAAGCTCAACGCCATCGCGCCCGCACGCGTCGTGACCATCACTTCGTCACAGGGCAAGCCGCTCCATGCCGTGCGCCTCGGCCGCTTCCGCACCCGCGCCGAAGCCGATCAGGTTCGTGTTCGGGTCGGCAAGGACGCCAGAGTCGTCGCGGCGGAGTGATCGCGGGCTCGAGCGGCGCTCCGCGCCGAAAATCCTTCCGATTTCGCACCCTTCGCGGCGCAGGCCCGTACAAATCAGCAGCCGCCGCGAGCGTCGAGTTGCCGTGAGGTCGCAAACCTCCGCGACGTCGGCATGCCGACCCAGCCAGAAACACGCGCCACGTACGCCCGCGCCGCACACTGGAAACGAACCATGAGCCAGACCATTCGTGCGTTGCTCCTCGCGTGCGCCTTCTCTGCCGGTGGCACGCTCTCGCTTGCGCAGATGGTCCAGCCCGGAACCAGCGTCGGCGGCGGCGACACGCCGACCTCCATCAGCGAGGACGAGATCCCCGAGTGGATCCGCCCGCACATCATCGATCCCGAGAGCGCGCCCGTCCGCGCCTGGGCCGCGCAGCAGAAGGTCCGCAAGGCCGCCGAGAAGGAGATGAAGAAGCTCCGCTTCGCGCACTTCGGCCAGCGCCGCGGCCAGATCCGCCAGGAAGGCATCGTCAAGATGCGCGAGTACGTGGACGCCGCGTACTTCCCGATGCTCCTCGAAATCTACGGCGAAGAAGACATCGACGTCCGCACCGCGCTGCTCGATCACTTCCGCGATCACGAAGGCCGCGAGGGCGATGCGTGCCTGGGATGGATGGCGATCTTCGATCCTTCGGAAGAGATCCGCGCGGCCGCGCTCGATCGCGTGCGCGATCGCACCCGCAAGCTCGGCAAGACGCCCGATGAAGTGAAGCTCGCGGCGTATCAGGGCCTGACCTCGCGCGACGAGAAGATCGTCCGCAACGCCTGCGGCGTTGTGAACTCGCTCAGCATCCTCGAAGCGATTCCGTGGCTCATCAACGGCCAGGTGCAAGGCCCGCGCGGCGGCGGTGCTGGCACAGGAGGCGTCGGCAGCGGCCAAGGCGCACTCGCGTGGATCGCGGTCGGCACGCAGACCGCCTTCGTCAGCGATCTCACGCCTGTCGTCGGCCCCAACGCCGTTGCGTTTGATCCCGAGCTCAGCGTCGTGACCGACGGCACGGTGCTGCGTGTCATCGACGCGGTCGTGATCACGTACAGCGTTGACATGAACCGCGCGCTGACCGACATAACCACGCGCGAGTGGGGCCAGTCGACGCGCGAGTACGGCTGGAACACGCCGCTGTGGCGCAAGTGGTACACGGATACGTTCACGCCATTCCTCGCGGCACGCGAGGCCGAGAAGGCCCGCGTTCAGCAGGCCGCGGAAGCAGCGTCGACAACTCCGGCCGCGGCACCGGCGGGGCCCGGTTGATCGCGCATCTCCCTTGAGTTCAATCAGCGTCAATCACCAGTCGCAATCACCGACGCCATCGCCATGCTCGCTGTGTGCGAGAGTGAGATGTGCCACGCAGTGATGCCGAGCGCCGCGGCGTAGTCGGCGCCGCGTCCGTGGAGGTGGATCGTCGGCGCACCGCTTTCGAGCGTCACGACCTCGATGTCCTGCCAGCCCACGCCGACGGTGCCCGTTGAAAGTGCCTTGAGCACGGCTTCTTTCGCTGCGAATCGCGCGGCGAGATGTTCCGCGTGGCGCGGTGTTCCGAGGCCGCGCTCACGCTCGGCGGAGCAGAAGACTCGCTCCAGAAATCGCTCGGGATGCCGCGACAGGACCTCGGCGATGCGTGCCACTTCCACCAGATCAACGCCGTGGCCGATGATGCGCATCTGGTGGCTCCGTTCATGCACGCGGCCGTTGCCGCGAGTCGCGTCTATCGCTTCGATCCAGACGATCGCTTCTTCGCGGACTTTGACGCCGCCGCTGCTGGCTCGGACTTTGGCGTGCTCTTGGCCGCGGGCTCGGGCGCGGCGGGCTTGGCCGCGGGCTGCGGTGCTGGCGTGCTGTCGGTGGTCGGCTTTGTTGCTGCCTTCGAGTCTGTGGACTCGGCCGCTGGCGCGGCGGACTTCTCGCCCTTCTTGTACGACTCGCTGCGATAGTCGGTGATGTAGAAGCCCGAGCCCTTGAAGATGATCGCCCCGCCCGTGCCGATCAGGCGTTCCAGCTGCTTCTTGCCGCAGGAGGGGCAGGTCTTGAGCGTTGCATCCTTCATCGACTGGAACTGCTCGAAGGAGTGGTGGCAGGCCTTGCAGCGGTAGTCATACGTTGGCATGGAAGTTCCTTCGTTGGCGGCGCATCATCGCGCATCGAGCTACTTGGCTCTCGGACTCACGCCGAGACGGCGACCTTGGCCGGGCGCAGGACGCGATCGCCGAGCGTGTAGCCGGACTGGAACATCATGACGACATGGCCGGGCGGGAGGTCGGCCTCTGACTTCTGCATGATCGCCTCGTGGCGGCCGGGCTGGAACTCTTCGCCTCGCCCGGGATTGATGAGCCCGACGCCGTGGCGGCCGAGGGTCTTGATGAGCTCATCGCGGATCACACGCACGCCCGCGATGATCTGCTCTGCCGAGCCCTTCGAAGCGTCTTGCCCGAGCGCGAGGTCGAAGTGATCGAGCACGCCGACGACGCCGATCGCGACGTCGGCGGAGCCGTCCTGCTTGGCGCGGAGCTGGTTCTGGATCGCGCGGCGCTCGTAGTTCTGATAGTCGGCCATCACGCGGAGCATGCGGGCCTTGGTCTCTTCGAGCTCGGCGCGAAGGCGGGCAACCTCGGAGCCGTCGCCTGCGCCTGGCGGGCTCTCTGCGGTTCCGCCCACATCATCGCCGCCCATCCACGCGTCGCCGATCAGGTCTTCGCCTTCGGGCATGTTGCCATCCGCGGGGCGGCCCGATGCGCCCTCGTCCCTGGCCGGCTGATTGTGCTCGCTGCGCCCGCCCATTGTGTTTCTCCGCCACCAGTTGCCTGCCATCGCCGACCTCCTGACCCGCGTGCCTCATCGGCCCCGCACGATCAAACGTATCAGCCCAGCAGGTCCTTGACCTTCTTCCAGAACCCGTGGCTCTCGGGGAGCACGGCCTTGTCTTCGGTTTCCGCGAACTCGCGCAGGAGCTTTTCCTGCTTGCTCGAGAGCTTGCGGGGAATCTCGACCTTCACACCAACCATGAGATCGCCGCGCCGACCGCCGCGCAGGTTCGGAAGGCCGCGCCCGGGGATCCGGAACGTGGCGCCGTACTGCGTCGCGGGCGGAATCGTGAGCTTTGCACCGCCATCGAGCGTCGCGACCTCGAGCTCGGCGCCCAGAGCAGCCTGCGTGAAGCTCAGCGGCATCTCAAGGAGCAGGTGGTCGCCATCACGATGGAACATCTCGTGCGGCTTCACGCGCACCACCACATGCAGATCGCCACGGACGCCCTCGCCCTTGGGCGAGGCTTCCGGCGCGGGCGGCTCACCCTCGGCCATCACGCGGATGGCCTGACCATCCTGGATGCCCATCGGGATCTTGACCGAGAGCTTGCGCTTGCGTGGCACGCGTCCCTTGCCGCGGCAGGCCTCGCAGAAGTCCTTGATGACCTGGCCGCGGCCGCCGCAGCCGGGGCAGTTGACGACCATGCGGAACATGCCGCCCATGCCCGACTGCTGCACGCGGCCCTGACCGCCGCAGGTCGTGCACTGGATGGGCTTGCTGCCGGGCTTGGCGCCCGAGCCCGTGCACCCTTCGCACACATCCATGCGCGTGAACTCGACATCGCGCTCGCAGCCCTTGAGGACCTCATCAAGGTCGATGGCGACCTCGGTCTCAAGGTCGTAGCCGCGTGCCGGGCCACGCCCGCGCCCGCCGCGCTGGCCGTTGCCGCCGCCACCAAAGATGTCGTTGAACATCGAGAAGATGTCCGAGACATCCATGCGCGAGAAGTCGTGCGTAGCGGGGCCGCCGCCACCCTTGAGGCCCTCTCGCCCGTACTGGTCGTAGATCTTCCGCTTCTGATCGTCGGAGAGGACCTCGTACGCCTCGGCGGCTTCCTTGAACTTGGCCTCGGCCTCAGTGTCGCCCGGGTTGCGGTCCGGGTGGTACTTCATCGCCAGGCGCCGATAGGCGCGCTTGATCTCCTCCGCGTCGGCGGTCTTTTCAAGAGAGAGAATCTCGTAGTAGTCGCGGGTGGAAGGCATGATTCACCACAGAGGCAGAGAGGGCAAGGAGAAAGGCGGTACGCAGAGGAAGACGGAGGTTTGGGAAGGGAGACAGAAAGAGCAGAACGCGGAGAAGATAGTCACTCTCCAATCTCACTACTTTGGTCTATCTCCTCTGAGAGCCGCTCTTGTTCACCCTTGTGCAAGCGGTAGGAGACTACCGATCCTTCCTTCACTTCCACGATGGAGCGTTGAGCAAGCAGGCTCTGGATCATCTCTTGCCGAGCAGCTTCGGTTTCCCAATCTTGCAGAACGGGCACTTGTGCCGCGAGACCAAGGGGCTCATTGAGTCGTGCGAGCAGGAAGCGCGTCTGCGAGTACGTCCCCTGCGCTTCGGCCATTCGTTGGGTCGCCGGGAGCTTCGGATCGCCCAGATCTGCCGCGTAGGTCCCTCCGGTGAGAGCCTCGAGCACGGCAAACGATACGACCGCTGCGGTGCACCCAAGGTGCGACCCACCCAATCTTGCCGTCACTCGACGAACTTGGGGGTCGGATCGGCTGAAGAGACCAAGCAGCGACCGCTTCTGCGCGACGGTCTCGACGTACATCTCAAAGCCACTCTGCACCGAGGCTACCCGCACGGGCAGAAAACCCGCTTGCGAGTCCCATCGAAAGTCACCGAGCGAGACGTCAAAGCCGCGTTCCCTCAGTGCATCATTCCACGCTTGCACCGACGGGAGTCGATCAGTTGTCGTCGTGATGGAGAACTCGAACGACATCTGGTCTGCGAATCCTCCCAAAGGTCCTGCGCGCGACTGCCCTCTCTGGCCTCTGTGTCTCTGTGGTGAAAATGCCTTCCATGCCTTTTCGAGCATGGAAGGGTTCTTCGTTAGCTTACGGCGCCGACTTCGGCCTTTGTCTCTTCCTTCAGCTCCGTGATCAGCACGTCCGTCGTGAGCATGAGGCCCGCGACGCTGGCGGCGTTGATCAGGGCGGTCTTGGCGACCAGGGCTGCGTCGATCACGCCGGCCTTGATGAGGTCGGTGTACTCGCCGGTCGCGGCGTTGAAGCCGTGCCCGCCGACCTTGCCTTCCTTGACCTTCTCGACCACGAGGTCGCCGTCGAAGCCCGCGTTCTGCGCGATCTGCTTCATCGGGGCCTCGACGGCCTTGAGGACGATGTCGAAGCCCTGCTTCTCGTCATCGCTCTTGCTCTTCTTCTTGGCCGCGAGGATGGCGTCCTGCGTGCGGAGCAGCGCGACGCCGCCACCGGGGACGTAGCCGTTCTTGGCCGCGGCCCGCGTGGACTTGAGCGCGTCGTCGACCATGTCCTTGTTGGCCTTCATCACGACCTCGCTCTGGCCGCCGACGGAGATCATCGCGACGCCGCTGGTGAGCTTGGCGTGGCGTTCCATGAGCTTCTCGCGGTCGTAGTCGCTGGTGGACTTGTCGTGCTGGCTCTTGATCTGCTGAGCGCGGGCGTCGATGTCCTTCTTCTTGCCGGCGCCCTCGATGATCGTGGTGTCGTCCTTGGTGATGACGACCTTCTTCGCGCGGCCGAGCTCGGAGAGCTCGACCGACTCGATCTGGCGGCCGAGATCCTCCGAGAGGAACGTGCCGCCGGTGAGGACCGCGATGTCGCCCATCATGGCCTTGCGACGGTCGCCAAAGCCGGGGGCCTTGACGGCGGCGACGCGGAAGCCGCGGATGCGGTTGAGGACGAGCGTGGTCAGCACCTCGTTCTCGACTTCCTCGGCGACGATGATCAGCGGCTTGCCCGCGACGGCGATCTTGTTGAGCAGGGGGAGGATGTCGGGGAGGCTGCTGATCTTCTTCTCACTGAGAAGGATGTAGCAGTCCTCGAGCACGCACTCGCCGGTCTTGACGTCGGTCATGAAGTAGGGGGAGAGATAGCCCTTGTCGAACTGCATCCCCTCGACGTAATCGAGCGTGGTGTTGGCAGTCTTGCCATCCTCGATCTCAACGACGCCCTCGGCGCCGACGCGCGAGACGGCCTCGGCGATCGTCTCGGCGATCTCCTCGCTGTAGTTGGAGGAAACCATGGCGACCTTCTTGAGGTCTTCCTTGCCCTTGCACTTGATGGCCATCGCGTCGATGGCCTCCGCAGCCGCGTTGGCGGCGGCGTTGATGCCGCGGTGGAGATGGACGGGGTTGGCGCCAGCCGCGACGTGACGGAGGCCCTCGGTGAAGATGGCCTGAGCGAGCACGGTGGCGGCGGTGGTGCCGTCGCCGGCCTTGTCGGCGGTGCGCTTGGCGACTTCGTTCACCATCTTGGCGCCCATGGCCTGGAAGGGCTCGGGGAGCGAGACCTCCTTGGCAACAGTGACGCCGTCCTTGGTGACCTGCGGCCCGCCATAGGACTTCTCGATCACGACATGGCGGCCGGAGGGCCCCATGGTGCATTTGACGGCTTCGGCCAGACGATCAACGCCGCGCTTCATCTCGGTGAGGGCGGCGTCCTTGAACATGAGCTGCTTGGAAGACATGCGATTCTCCGGAAGGCACTGGGGACTGGGGACTGGGCACTGGGGTTCAGTTCACTGCACCATCGCCAGTCGCCAGCTTGGCTTCGAGACTGCGGATCAGTGCGGCGAGGATTCGGCCGCACTCGTTGACACGTTCGATCAGTCGTTCATGCAAATCGGACGCGAGGAAGTCGAGACTGACGCATAAGAGGAGCTGGGTATCGATCTCAGAGAGCGAGCCGCGCGACATCCTGAGGAAGCGAATGTAGTCGGAGGTTGAACCCCGCCCATATCCCTCGGCGATGTTGCTCGGCACGGAGACGGCGGCACGACGGAGCTGGGAAACGAGGCCAAAGCGTTCGTGGTCGGGAAAAGCCGCGGTGGCTCGGTACAACTCAACCGCGAGATCCATGGCCTTCTGCCAGACCAGCAAGTCACGATGTGAGCGAATTCCACCCACGCGCCATTCCCTCACCAGTGCCCAGTCCCCAATCCCCAGTCCCTCGTGAGTGCCTCCGGCACTCACCCTTCGATGACACCCAGAAGCTCAGTCTCCCTGAGGATCAGGTGCTTCACGCCCTTGATCTCGACCTCGGTGCCGGCGTACTTGCCGTAGACGACCGTGTCGCCCGAGTGCACGCTCATCTCGGCGCGCTTGCCGTTCTCGAGGCGCTTGCCGGGGCCGGTCGAGATGACCTGGCCCTTGACGGGCTTCTCTTTCGCGGCCTCGGGCAGGTAGATGCCGGAGGCGGTCTTCGTCTCGCCCTCGATGGGCTTCACCAGGACACGATCTTCAAGGGGCTTGACTGCCATTTCGAATCTCCAATGAACTTGGCGCGGTGTGCGCTGTGCGTGGATTGTGTGGGAGACAACTGAAAGCTGAGAGAAGTGAGCGGAGAGCGGGCTAGAGCATGCCTCCGCCGAGAATCAGAAGACTGCGATCAGACCTTGGGACGCGACGAGGCCCCGCCGCCGCCGCCCTTGGCCTTGGCGGCACCGTGGCCGAGGGTTCCGGGGGCCATCTTCTTGGCCGCGACGCGGTCGTCGTGCTTGGCGTCCTTCTCCGCCTCGGGGCGGCGAGCAAGCAAGCTCTCCTGCGATGGATCGCCGAGCGACATGCTCGCGGCGGGCGTCATCGATGAGCCGGTCTTCTTCAGGATGTCGGATGCCTTGGCCATGATGGTCTCCGTGTCGTGTTGGTTGCGACGGACTGGTGCGCGAGGAGTGAGAGAGGCGTGAGAAAGGACGGTGACGAGTGCGGGGCTTAGAAGCCCATGCCACCCATTCCGCCCATCCCACCCATGCCGCCCATTCCTCCCATACCACCCATACCACCCATTCCGCCGCCGCCGCCGCCGGCGGGGGCCGCGGCCTTCGGCTCGGGCTTGCTGGTGATGACGCAGTCGGCGGTGATGAGCATGGTGGCGACGCTGGCGGCGTTGGTGAGCGCGAGGCGATCGACCTTCGCCGGAGTAATGACGCCCATCTCGATCAGGTCGCCGTACTCGTCGGTGAGGGCGTTGTAGCCGAAGTTGCCCTTCCCCTCGCTGACCTTGCTGACGACAACCGAGCCCTTGACGCCCGCGTTCTCGGCGATGGTCTTGAGGGGGACGGAGAGGGCATCGATCACGGTCTTGATGCCCGCCGCGGCGTCGTACGCGAAGCGGCCGACATCCTCGGAGGACTTCTCCTCGCCCTTGCCGGGCTTGCCGTAGACGGCCTTGTACTCGGGAAGGTTCTCAAGGGCCTTGATGGCGCGGACGAAGGAGACGCCGCCACCGGGGACGATGCCTTCGGCGACTGCGGCGCGGGTCGCGTGGAGCGCGTCCTCGATGCGGGCCTTCTTTTCCTTGAGCTCGGCCTCGGAAGCGGCGCCGACCTTGACAACGGCAACGCCGCCGGCGAGCTTGGCGAGGCGCTCCTGCAGCTTCTCACGGTCGTAGTCGCTCGTGGACTTCTCGATCTCAGAGCGGATCTGAGCGATGCGGCCCTGGATGGCCTTGGTGTCGCCAGCGCCCTCGATGATCGTCGTGTTCTCGGCGTCGATCTCAAGGCGCTTGGCCAGGCCCAGCTGCTTGATCTCGACCTTGTCGAGCTCAATGCCCAGGTCCTTCATGATCGGCGAAGCGCCGGTGAGGACGGCGATGTCCTCGAGCATGGCCTTGCGGCGATCGCCGTAGCCGGGGGCCTTGACGGCCGCGACCTGCACGGTGCCGCGGAGCTTGTTGATGACGAGCGTCGAGAGTGCCTCGCCGGTGATGTCCTCGGCGATGATGAGCAGGGGCTTCTTGGCGGCCATGACCTTCTCAAGGAGGGTCACGAGCTTGGCGGCGCTCTCGATCTTGTCCTCGTGGATGAGGACGAGGCACTTGTCGAAGACGACCTTCATCGCGTCAACGTCGGTAACGAAGTTGGGCGAGAGGTAGCCGCGGTCAAACTGCATGCCCTCGACGACATCGACGATCGTGTCGATGTTCTTGCCTTCCTCGACGGTGATGACGCCGTCCTTGCCGACCTTGTCGAAGGCGTCGGCCATGATCTTGCCGACCTCGGCGTCGTTGTTGGCGGAGATGGTGGCGACGTTCTGGATGTCGGCCTTGCCCTTGATGGGGGTCGCCATGCCGTCGATCTTCTCGCAGGCAACCAGGACGGCCTGCTTCATGCCGCGGACGAGCGCGTTGGCATCGACGCCCGCGCCGATGTGGCGGAGGCCTTCGCGGAAGAGGGCCTCGGCGAGGACGGTCGCGGTCGTGGTGCCGTCGCCAGCCTCGTCGCTGGTCTTGCTCGCGGCTTCCTTCACGAGCTTGGCGCCCATGTTCTCAGCCTTGTCGGAAAGCTCGACCTCTTCGGCGACGGAGACGCCGTCCTTGGTGACGGTGGGCCCGCCCCAGCTCTTGTCGAGCACGGCGTTGCGGCCGCGGGGCCCCAAGGTCGCTTTCACGGCCCGGGCGAGTTTCTCAACACCGGCGAGGAGGGACTGACGAGCGTCGACGTCGAAAACGAGTTCCTTGGCTGCCATGGGTCAATCTGCTCCTGTTGGGGACGTCCTGATGAGGATGGTCGATTCGCGGTACTGAGGGACCGCACCGACTTCCAGCGTTCTGCTTCTTTCGTCCAGCCCCACCCGGCCCTCGAAGGGGGAATGGGACCGTGGGCCGGTACTTGGGCCCGGGAAGACGCTCGGCAACGCGCGTGCCAACCGCCGCAGGGTGTCGGTTAGGCCCACTCCCCCAGCCATGGCCCCCTGAGGGCCGCCCGGACCCTGTCATGACGCTGTACGAGCGGGTATGGGCTGCCGAAGTGGCAGGCACGGATCGCGACGCGAGACTGTGCGTCACGCTCGCTGGCTTCAGGCCTGCCTGTCGGTTCCGATCCGCCCCGGAGTGACCACCTCTGCTGGGTGCGACAAGCACGGCGGGCGTGCGCGCCGCGCGTTCCCTCGGCTGCTATCCTCTGGCCTCGCATGACAACCCTCGCAGACACCAACCTCAACAGCTACCTGCCCATCGCGCTCATCGTGCTGATGGCCGTCAGCTTTGGCGTTGCCAACATCGTCCTGAGCCAGCTCATCGGCCCGCGCCGTCCAGGCCGCATCAAGGGGCAGAGCTATGAGTCGGGCATGAACCCCGTGGGCACGGCCCGCAAGCGGTTCAATGTCCGGTTTTATCTGATCGCGATGGTCTTCCTCGTCTTCGACGTTGAGATCATCTTCCTCTACCCGTGGGCCGACACCTTTGTTGACCTCGCGCCGCGCAGCGCCGATGGGCTCCTCTGGTGGAGCCGCATCATGTTCTTCCTCTTCACGACAGTCGTGGCGTATGTCTACGGCTTCCGCAAGGGCGTCTTCAAGTTCGACTGATCGTGGCGCACTGGTTCCATGCGGGGGCGATCGATGTCTGACCTCGCGTCACTGCCTCGCGCCGAAACACCGTCTGGCGTTGCAATACATCCGCCCCGAGTTGCGTCTGGCCTGCGAACCGGCATCGCTGGCCGCGCCATCGCGGCCGCACTCGCGATCATGATCCTCTCGGTCCTCGGTGCCGGAGCCTGGCTCACGCCGGGTGCCGCAACGTCCGGCACGCACACGCAGCTGGGCCTTCAGCCCTGCGGCTGGATGGTCATCATGGGCAAGCCGTGCGTCACGTGCGGCATGACTACATCCTTCGCGCTCGCTGCGGAAGGGCGATACCTCCGCAGTTTCATCGCGCAGCCGATGGGGCTGGTCCTCTGCCTCGGTGCCGCGATGGGGTTCTGGATCCTGCTCCACACCGTCCTGACCGGCGGGCGTGCCTGGCTGATGTTCGAGTGCCTGACGCGACCCCGTTCGATCTGGATCATCGCGGGCCTTGTCGCGGCGGCCTGGGCCTACAAGGTCGCGGTGACGTAGACTCTGGCGACGGAATCAGTGCCGCGGGCGGCCGGAAACGGATCGGCTGCGAGAGTGGGCTGCGACTGGGCATGCCACCCACGTGGCAGCAGCGAGGTAATGCCGCGACATGCACGGGCATGTCCCGAGATGTCTCGGCACTTCAGCGCATCCCCGGTTGGTCCGACGCACGAACCGTGCGATGTCGAACGATGCTGATCAAGGAGTCCTGAGCCGTGCGAAAGATCCGTGCGACCGCCGCAGCAGCAGGCATGAAGAGCATGACAAGCATGACAGGAATGACACGCACCACACTCGCGTTCTCCTCGCTCGCGATGCTCGCCGCGGCCACAGGAGGCTGCGCGCTCGTTGGCGGCATGGCGGCCGTCTATCAGGAGACTTCGACCAAGACCGTGCCCGCCGAGTTCGTCGGCCTTGAGGGAAAGAGCTTCGCCGTGATCGTCGCGGCGGATCGCTCCCTCCAGGGCGACCATCCCGGTCTGCTCGAGGCCGTTTCCGTCCGCATGACGGAGCGCCTCAGCGCATCGACGAATCTTCCGCGGGCGGGCGGCTTTGTCCCCGCTGCGGACGTGCTGTCGTTCCAGTATAACAACCCGGGCTGGGAGGCTCGCCCCAGGGCCGAGCTGATGGAGTCGCTGGGCAAGGTCGATCGCCTGATCTTCGTGGACATTCTCGACTATCGCTTGCACGAGCCGGGCAACATGTACCAGTGGGATGGCGTGGCGGCGGGCACCATCTCCGTCATCGGACGCGGCACCGAGACCGCACTCTTCCAGCGGAACGTCACGGTCCGCTTCCCCGGCAAGTCCGGCCTCGGGCCCGATGATCTCAACCGCACGCAGGTCACCTCGGGACTGCTCAGCCGCTTCATCGATCGCTCCTCGTGGCTCTTCTACTCGCACGAGGAGCCATACAAGCCGGAGTACTAGAGCGTTTCCTGGGAGGCGGCACCAAAGCACCCACAGCCGGCCGCCGAATTGACCGTCCACCGACCATTCCCGCTGCACATCCGACGGAGTCTCACCACGTGCGCCCATCCGCCCTCAACATCCTCCTCATGGCAACGCTCGGTCTGGGCACGCTCACCATGACCGCGTGCAACATCGTCGGTCCCGCGGCGCTGCTGATCGAGGGTCCACCCACGACGCCCGCCATGCATGAACTGGCGAAGGAAGCGCCGACCATCGTCTTCATCGACGACCGCGCGAGCCGCCTTGGCCGCCGCTCGCTCAGGCTCGTCATGGCCGAGCAGACCACACGCGACCTGATCGATCGCGCGAACATGACGGCGATGATCTCCCCCCGCGCCGCGCTCGACGCCGCCACCGGCGAGTCACCATCGGATCCCACCGATCTCTCCACCCTCACGAAGAATGCGCAGGCGCAGGTGATGGTCTATGCCACCATCGACCGCTTCACGATCTCGGGCGACGGCATCAGCTTCTCGCCTGCCTGCGTGATGCGTGTGAAGGTCATCGACGTTGCCGCGGAGAACCCTCGCAACTGGCCCGAAGAGTTCAAGGGCCACACGCTCGTCGTGCCCTTCGCTCAGTCGCCACGGGCGTTGCCTCGCTCGGCCGCGGAACTCGCCGCACTCGAGGAGTCCGTGGCGCAGCAGGCCGGCAAGGCACTGGCCAGACTCTTCTTCAAGTGGGAGACGCGTGAGGCCACAGACCCGCGCTAGTGATCACACGATCCATCCTCCCTCTTCAGTCTGCTTTCATCGGCGCCCCACCACTTGCGAATCCTCCACGTTATCTCGCCCGTGCCCCTCGCACCCCATCGCTGGGGTGGCCCCGGCCCGTCCAATGAGCACGCGACGCCCGACGCAGCAATCTGCCTCCTCGCGCATGTCGTGAAGCACCGCAGTGACCTTGAGCACCACGTGCTCGTGCTCGGATCCGCCGCGGCCGCGCGGCACGCCGCAACGCTTGGCATCCGCGCCCGCTGCGTCGTCTCGCCCGCGCTCGGGCTTCCGAGCCTCAGCCTCTCGACGCTGAGGCGCGTGCTCGACCGCATCAACCCCGAGGCCGCTTTCGAGTGGGAGGGCGGCACGATGAACGCATCGAGCCTGGAAGCACTCCACTCTTCCCCGACATTCCACATCAACGCCCTCTCGGGCGTCATCGGCCACCTCGCTGAGTCCGGGCCGCTGGCTTCGCTTCCAGCGTGCGCTGAACCGCTGCGGGCTCGCGCACCTCACACACGCTTTTCACGCGCCAGCCTTCGGACCATGCTGGGCATTCCTGAAGCAACGCTGCTGATTGCGCTCCTGGGCGATCATCCCACGGTCGCATCGGCCACGACCTTTGCGAGCATGCTCGGCATCCTGCACTCGGCGGGGATCAACGCCATGGGACTCGTGTCACCAGGCTCGCTGCATCACAATCGCGCGATGCGCCAGGCGGCGGCTCCCGGCTACATCCCGCGCATCATCTCATCGGCAGCGCTTCCCACGCTGCTCGCGGCCTGTGACGCCGCGGTCCTGTGCCCGCCCGGCGCACATCTTCGAGTTGAGCCGCGCGAGACCGAGTTCATCGAAAGCCTCGAAGCCGCGCTCGCGATCGGCGCGGGCGTGCCCGTCGTCGCACGCTCGAGCGACGCCATGCAGAAGCTCTGTGGCAAGCTGTCGCCGATGCTCCTCACCAAGGACTCTGAGTCCGCAACACTCGCCCGCGCACTCGCCATCGCGGTGCCCGATGTCGCCCGCGCACTCGAACTCTCCGAGCAGGTTGCGACGCTCGGCCGGAGTGCGCGTCTCGATGACAACGACGCAGGATCACTCGTCAAGCCCGAACACGCCACCTGCGATCGCATCATCGCGGCACTCGGAGAAGCGCTCTTGAGCGTGGCATTCCTTCGTGAGTCCACCCCCAACGCTCCGAGTAGTCGTGCGACCGTGACCCCCTGAACCCATCAGCCCATGAACATGTCACGACACGATCCCCTGCCAAATCGGTTGAGCATGCCGAGCACGTCGGGCTCGCCCCACGTTCCAGCGCGACACGCGCTCCTGTTTGTCTGCCTTGGCAACATCTGCCGCAGCCCGCTGGCCCTCTGGATCGTGCGCGACATGGCACGCGACCGCGGCGTGCTCGATCGTCTCACGCTCGACTCCTGCGGCACGGGCGCGTGGCACGCCGGTGGCCCCGCCGACTCGCGCAGCATCATGATCGCCCAGGCGCACGGCCACGAAACCTCGCACATCGCGCGTCAGTTCGATGCCAACGCCGACGCACGCTTTGATCTCCTGCTCGCGATGGATCAGAGCAACGTCCGCACGATGATCTCGCGCGGCGCACCACCCGAGAGGGTCAAGCGATTCCGCGAGTTCGATGCCCTTGCGATGCAGTCGGGCGACCTCGATGTGCCCGATCCGTACCACGGAGGCGACGAGGGCTTCCGCGATGTCTACGCGATGATCCGAAGGGCCGCGACGGGCCTGCTTGATCAGTTGGCATGAAGTGATCGGTGTTCTGAAAACGAACGACCCCACGCCAGAAAGCAAAGAGCCCCACGCCTGCGCGTTGGGGCTCTGAAGATCGACTGAACTCGGGCTTGCTTTAGACCTCGAGCAGCAGGCGCCTGGGGTCCTCGATGTAGTTCTTCACCTTGACGAGGAATCCGACCGACTCCGCGCCGTCGATGATGCGGTGGTCGTACGAGAGCGCGAGGTACATCATCGGACGCACCGCGACTTGGCCCGAGCCCGTGGGATACTCAATCGGCCGGTTCTTGATGGCGTGCATGCCGAGGATGCCCGACTGCGGAGGGTTGATGATGGGCGTTGCCATCAGCGAGCCGAAGACGCCGCCATTGGTGATCGTGAACGTGCCGCCCGTCATCTCTTCGAGCGTGAGCTTGCCATCGCGTGCCTTGGTCGCGAGGTCCTTGATCCCCTGCTCGATCTGAGCGAAGGACATCGTGTCGGCGTTGCGCAGCACGGGCACGACCAGGCCCTTTGGCGTTGAGACCGCAATGGCCACGTCGCAGTAGTTGTGCTTCTCGATCGCCATCTGGCCGTTGTCCTCGACAATCGAGGCGTTGACCATCGGCATCTCCTGCAGCGCCCGCACCACGGCCTTCACGAAGAAGGACATGAAACCAAGCCCGATGCCGTGCTTCTTCTCAAAGTCGTCCTTGTACGACTTGCGAAGCTCCATGACGTTGGTCATGTCCGCCTCGTTGAAGGTCGTCAGCATCGCCGTGACCTGCTTGGAGTAGACCAGACGCTGCGCGATGCGCTGACGCAGCGGCGTCATGCGCTCGCGCGTGGCGCCTGCGCGGTTCGTGGGCGTCGCGCCAGCGATGGCCGGTGCCGCCGCAACAGATCCAGCCGATGGCGCGGGAGCCGCCGCGGGAGAGCCCTTGCGCGACTCAACGAAGCCGATCACGTCCTGCTCACGGATGCGTCCACCCGCGCCCGTGCCCTGCAGCGCGGCGATATCAACGCCGTGCTCCGCCGCGACCTTCTTCGCCAGCGGCGTGGCGCGGACATCATCGTGCGAAGCGCCCGAGCCGTTCGAACTCGCAGCCGCAGCGGCCGCAACCGGCGCGACACTCGGAGTCGCAGCGGGCGCCGGTGCCTTCGCGGCCGGCGCGGCTGCGCCTGCCGTGGCCTTCTCATCGATCACCGCGAGGACCTGCCCGATCGCGACCGTGTCGCCGACCTTCACGCGCAGCTCGGTCAGCACGCCTGCGGCGGGCGCGGGCACGCCGAGATTGACCTTGTCGGTCTCGACGCTGACGACCTCTTCATCGCGCTTCACGTAGTCGCCCGGCTTCTTCAGCCACTGGGCAATCACGCCGCTGGTCACGCTCTCGCCGGCCTGTGGCATCACGATCTCGACGGCCATGTCTGGCTCCCATAGGGCAGGACTCGGTCCCGCTCACCGTTCAACTCTGGCAACGAGCGATGAAGGCCACGCTCAAAGTAATCCCAATCTCGCACGCACACCCACTCCTGCGAACGCTTGCTCACGTCTGCTCACGTCAACTCAACGCTTGGCCTTCGCCACGCCACCCTTAGCCTCGGTGCCACTTGCATGATCACCGTTGGTGCCGTTGGTGCCGTTCGAGCCCGCCACGCCCTCGCTGCCGAGGATCGCTCCGAGCACACGCTCCTGCTCGAGCTTGTACGCCTTCTCGCTGCCGCCTGCGGGCGAGGCGCACGCGGCCCGACCCGCGTACGAAAGCTCCACGCCCACCTTCTCGCGGAACGCATCAGCGATGTAGAGGAACGCGCCCGAGTTCCGCGGCTCTTCCTGGGCCCACACGCGCTTCGCGCCGGCCGGATAGCGGGCGTCAATACGCTTGGCGAGATCCGCGTGGAAGGGGTACATCTGCTCGACACGCACAAGGGCCGTGTCGGTCCGCTTGGCGCCATCCCGCTTCTCGGCAAGCTCGTGGTAGATCTTGCCCATGCAGTAGATGACGCGGGTGACGTTCTTGGTATCCTGTCCGCCCTTTGCTGCAAACATCGGATCATCGATCAGGTGCTGGAACTCACCCTTGATGAGATCCTCGATCGGGCTGGTCTCAACACGCAGGAACCGCTTGGGCGTCATCACGACCAGCGGCTTACGGAAGTTCCGCAACATCTGGCGACGCAGCAGGTGGAAGATCTGCGCGCCCGTCGTGGGCGCCACAACCTCCATGCTGTCATTGCCGCAGAGCGAGAGGAACCGCTCAAGACGCGCCGACGTGTGCTCGGGACCCTGGCCCTCCTGCCCGTGGGGCAGCAGCAGCACCAGCCCGCTCCAGCGGTTCCACTTCACCTCGCTGGACGCCAGGAACTGATCGATGATGATCTGTGCGCCGTTGCAGAAGTCGCCGAACTGCGCCTCCCACATCACAAGGCACTTGGGCGCACCGCGGCTGTACCCATAGTCAAAGCCCATGACCGCGTACTCAGAGAGCAGGCTGTCAAAGACCGTGTACGAACCCTGCTTGCCGGGGCGCACGTTCGAGAGGGGCATGTAGCGCTCGCCCGTCTGCTCATCACGCAGCGCAGCGTGCCGATGCGTAAACGTGCCACGGCGGACATCCTGCCCGCTGATGCGGCAGTCGTACCCCTCCACCAGCAGCGTGCCGATCGCAAGCTGCTCGGCATCCGCGTGCGCGATCTTGCCATGCACGGGCAGGTTCGCACGGGCCGCGAGCAGCGCCTTGAGCTTGGGATGGACGTTGAAGCCATCGGGCGTCTTGCCCATCGCGGCCGCGACTTCCTTCAGCGTCTCCATCGAGACGCCCGTCTTGGGCGACTCGAAGGTGTACTTGGTCGTGAAGCCCTTCCAAAGGTTCTTGCCCGGGTCATTGGCGGGATTGACGGGCTGCTTCTTCGCGGCGTCCTGGGCCGCGTCAAGCATCGCGCTCTCGCGATCCACGATCGCCTGCGCCGCCTCATCGCTGATCACGCCAGCGCCAACCAGCTTCTGACGGTACTTCGCGGGCACGCCGGGGTGCTGGTCCGCGAGCGAGTACATCTTCGGCTGCGTGTAGCGAGGCTCGTCCTGCTCGTTGTGTCCATAGCGACGGAAGCAGACGAGATCGACGTAGATCTCTCGCTTGAACTTCGCGCGATACTCCGCCACCATCCGCGCCACCGCGACGACGGCCTCGGGGTCATCGCCATTGACGTGCAGCACCGGCGCGCCCGTGACCTTCGCGACGTCCGTGCAATAGCGCGAGGAGCGACCGTCCACCGGATCGGTCGTGAAGCCGATCTGGTTGTTGGTGGCGATGTGGATCGTGCCGCCAACACCGTACCCATCAAGCCCGCTCATCGCGGCACACTCAAAGACCACGCCCTGGCCCGACATCGCGGCGTCGCCGTGGAGGACGAGCGAGAGGATCCGCGTGCGCTCCGTGTCGCCCACCTGATCCTGCTTCGCACGCACGCGGCCCAGCACCACGGGGTTCACCGTCTCGAGGTGGCTGGGATTGTTGAGCATCGACAGGTGGACGCTCTTGCCGCTGGGCGTGACATAGTCGCAGCTGTGCCCGCGGTGGTACTTGACGTCGCCGAAGCCAAGCCGCTCGGGCTCGATCCAGCTCTCCTCGAACTCCGTGAGGAGCGAGGGCATCTCTTTCTGGAGGTAACACTTCAGCACCGCGAGACGCGCCCGGTGCGCCATGCCCATGATGACTTCCTGCGTCCCGAACTCGGCCGCGCGATCCGTCATCCAGAGCAGCAGCGGGATGACCGACTCACACCCCTCGCCGCTGAACCGCTTCTTGCCCTGGTAGCGTTTGCCCAGGAACTTGTCGAGGCTCTCGCCCGAGATGAGCTGGTCGAGGATCTTGATGCGGTCCGCGTCGGTGAGCGTGTACGCACCTTCGCCGCGCTCGAGCCGCGCGATGAAGAACTCGCGCTCGCGCGGGTCCTCGGCGTACATGAACTCGGCGCCGATCGAGCCGCAGTAGACCGAATCCAGGAACGCGATCACCTCACGCACCGTGGCGCTCGCCTTGCCAGGAATCACGGCGATCGAAGTGCTCGCACCAAGCTCGGCCTCGCTGATCCCGTGGAACGAAGGCTCAAGCGAGGCGTGGCGCGCAGGGTTGCGCCCCAGCGGATCGATCTTCGCGAAGGCGTGCCCCATCGAGCGGTACGCCTGCACCAGTGCGAAGATCTTGAGGTCAAGTGGTGAGCCACTTCCTCCACTACTCCCGCCCACGTGCGGGCCCTCGCCCGACAGCGCAAGCTCAAAGCCGCGGAAGAAGGACGCAAGGTCCGAAGGCACACCCGAAGGGTCCGCCTTGAACCGAGCAAACTCGGCCTCGAGGTACTCGGGGTTCCAAGCGTTGATCGAATCCGGAGCCGCAAGGAGCGTCGCGGCGGTGGAACGGCTTTGGGCAGAGGTCATGGGCCTTCCCGTGTCTGGCGTGTCTGAAACGGCAAGCGAAGTTGACCCGAACACACACCAATCATGGCGGGTGTTGGGAGCGTTAGGACTGTAGGCATCGGCGATAGATCACCGCCAACTGCACGCGCGACGATCATTCCCACCAAGCTCGGATCACCCATCGCCCGGGTGGTCTGATCCTGCCCCTCGCCGGTGCATGCACTCGAAGCAAGATTCCCCAAAGCAGTCAGCCGGTTGGCCGGTTGCGACACAGCCGAGCCACCTTGGATGGCCAATCTGGATGTAGAAGATACACGACAACTGCCGCGCCGGACCCGTCCCAAGCCACACCGACCGTACCGTCACCTCACCGATGTCCGCCACACTCGCACAATTCTTCGCTTCGCTCACGCCGGTTGGCTGGACCACCGTGATCCTCTTCGCGATGGAGTGGGCATTGCGGATCGCACTCTCGATCCGGGTGATCATGCGCCGCGTCTCGGTCCACACCACGCTGGCGTGGCTTCTGCTCCTTCTCTTCCTACCCGTCGTTGGTCTTGTCCTCTACGGACTCGTCGGCGAGACCGGCATCGGCACCCGTCGCGCACGACGCCTTGAGATCCTCACACGCACCAGCGAAGAACGCGCGATGGCGCTCTGGCGGCACCACGAGGTCGACTGGGACGCACTCGGCAACGACTTCAAGCCCCTTGCCACACTGGCGACCCGCGTCAGCGGCATGCCCCCCATCCGCGGCAACCACATCGATCTCTTCGACCACGCCACCGAGCTTCTTGATCGCCTCATCGCCGACATCGACGCCTCCAGGCTCCACTGCCACCTCCTCTTCTACATCTGGGCCCCGCAGAGCAAGAGCAACGAGGTCTGTGAAGCACTCATGCGCGCTGCGAAGCGCGGCGTCGCCTGCCGAGTCCTCGTCGACAGCGTCGGAAGCAGGTCGTTCCTCAAGAGTGACATCAGCCGCGAGATGCTCGCCGCCGGCGTCAAGGTTGTCGGCGCCCTGCCCGTCAATCCCATCCGTATGCTCCTGGCCCGCATCGACCTTCGCAACCATCGCAAGATCGCGGTGATCGACGGGACCATCGGCTACTGCGGCAGCCAGAACCTGACCGACGAAACCTTCAAGCTCAACACGCGCCCGGGTGTGGGGCCATGGATCGATGTGACGGCACGCATGACCGGCCCCGCCGTGCAGGCGCTCCAGACCACCTTCCTCGCAGACTGGCAGCTCGACGCCGAGGAAGAACTCCCGCCACTCGACTCCTTCCTTCCCGAACCCAGCGTCACGGGCACCTCGATCGTCCACGTCGTGCCCAGCGGCCCCGGCCCAAGGCCCGAGGCGATCCACCACGCGCTGCTCTCGCTCCTCTTTGGTGCCAAAGACGAGATCACGATGACCACGCCCTACTTCGTCCCCGACGAAGCAACACAGGCCGCGCTGGTCAACGCCTCGCTGCGGGGTGTCGCAGTCACGCTCGTGCTGCCGGACGTGCTCGACTCGCGCCTCGTTGCCGCGGCGAGCCGCGCCTATTACGAAGAACTCCTCGAGGCTGGCGTCCGGATCCTCCACCACCGCGACGGCCTCCTCCACGCCAAGACCGCCGTCATCGACCGAAGCCTCGCGATGGTCACCAACGCCAACTTCGACCGGCGCAGCTTCTGGCTCAACTACGAGACCAGCCTGCTGATCTACGACGAGGACTTTGCGGGCATGCTCAGATTCATGCAGGCCAAGTACATCCGGGAGTCGGTCCAGGTCCACCTCGATGAATGGCGAGCCCGCTCCTGGTGGAGCCGCTTCATCGAGCAGTCCGCGCAGCTCTTCAGCCCGTTGCTCTAGATGCTCAGCAATGCTCAACGCAAATCCAGCGAGCATTCTTCCCCGGATTCGCGCCCTCCCACCGCCTCGGCGCAACCCCGTCAAGCTGCCGGCGCCAGCCCGCGACCCAACGAGCCCACTCGCAATCTCCGCCACACTTCGGTACCATGGAATCAACAACGCAGGAGGTTCGCCATGCCCTTTCCCCCCCAGTACGCCCGTGCCCGCACCAAGGACATCATCGCCAGCGGCGAGGACGTCCGAGCTCGCGTCCGCTCTCTCACGCTCCAGCTCCTTGACGAAGGCCTCGACCTCAAGCAGGTCAAGAACGTTGTCACCGAGATCATGGACGGCACCGCAGAGGCCGTGAAGTCCTCAATCCCCGCCTCGCAGTCCAACCACCTCCGCCAGGTCTATGAGGGCCTCTCCGAAGCCTTGGACGCCACCGCCCGCGCCGCCGGCGGCGCCGTCAAGGAGCTCCAGGCCCGGGGCAAGACCTTCAAGGACAAAGATCTCGCCAAGGCAGCGAGCAACCTCAAGGACCTCGAAGAGGGCTTCTTCTCCACCATCGGCGGAGTCGCCGAGAAGTTCAGTGGTCAGGTCCGTGCCGAGCTCACCACGCTCGTCGACGAGACCCGCCGCGCAGGCGAAAAGATCCGCCCGCACGTCACCGACGCGCTGAAGGCCGCCGACGGCAACATGCTCAGCGTCGCCACCGACGCCGCGGCCAGCGCGGGCAAGGTCGCACGCAAGGCCGCCGTCGCCGCGCTCTCCGGCGCAGGCGGCCTCCTCCAGGGCCTCTCGGACAAGGTCAGCGGCGCCAAGAAGGCCAGCAGCAAGACAGCAAAGAAGACGACAAGCAAGCCCGCCGCGAAGAAGGCCAGCAAGCCCGCACCAAAGAAGTCCTCAAAGAAGGCAAGCCCCAAGCCCGCGGCAAAGAAGTCCGCAGCAAAGCCCACGAAGAAGTCCCCCACAAAGAAGCCCGCGGCCAAGAAGGCCGCGAAGAAGAAGGGCAAGCGCTAGCCGGGAAGAAGCATTCGGCATTTGTGGTTAGGCATTAGGAGAGACGCCTGCGGACCGCGCCGCCGCTCCGAAGGTCTTTCCTAACCACGAATGCCTAATCCCGAATGCCTTTCCCCCGCTTTTCGCTCGCTCTGCCCCAGTGCCCAGTCCCCAATCCCCAGTCCCTTCTAATGCGCATTCCGGTGCACAAACCCACGGAAGACCGTCAACACCAGGATCTTGAGATCAAAGCCCAGCGACCAGTGCTGCACGTAGAAGAGGTCGTGCTGCAGGCGCTTCTTGAGGCTCGTATCTCCTCGGAGGCCGTTGACCTGGGCCCAGCCGGTCATGCCGGCCTTGACGTGCTGGCGGAGCATGTAGCCGCGCCAGTCGTCGCGGAAACGCAGGATCAGTTCCGGCCGCTCGGGCCTTGGGCCCACCAGGCTCATCTCGCCCTTGAGCACATTCAGGAGCTGCGGCAGCTCATCAAGGCTCGTTGACCTCAGCCACGCCCCCAGCCGCGTGACGCGCGGATCGTTGCGCGTCGTCCAGCGGGCCTCATCGCGCTCCTGGCGTGCGTGGACCATCGTCCTGAACTTGTAGATCTGGAACTGCTCCCCGCCCAAGGAGACACGCCGCTGCTTGAAGATCACCGGCCCCGGCCCGCTCAGTCGGACGAGTGCCGCAACGATGAGCAGCACCGGCGACAGAATCACCAGCCCCACCGCCGCCCCGAACATGTCCAGCAGCCGCTTCATCGCACCACCGACACCAACCATCGGGCTCTCACGCACCGACAGAATCGGCATCCCCTCAAGCTCGCTCATCGTCACGCGGTGCGGCATGTACCGAGGCTGCACATCAGGAATGATGCGCACATCAAGGCAGTAGCGCTCCAGCTTGCGAAGCAGCTGCGGCCTCGCCGCCGAACGCGCGTTGGGGAGCGCGAGATACACCGCATCGGGAAGCTCGGCCTCCAGCACCTTGTCCAGATCTGCGAGCCCCCCCACCACCGGGCGCCCGAGGATCTCCGACGGCCCCGTGTTGTGCTCGTTGTGGCTGATGAACTGCGCCACATGGATGCCCGTCCATGAGTTGCGATCCAGCGTGCGGCACGCGATCCGTGCCAGCCGCCCAGTCCCGATCATCAGCACGTGTCGCTGGTTGAACCCGCGGCTGCGAAGCCAGCGCAGCACCCACCGGAAACAGACGCGGAACGCGCCCAGGCTCAGCGGCAGAATCGCAAGCAGCGAGAGCATCTGCACCCGCGCCGCCTCAACCGACATGGACGCGCCACCAAGCCCGATCCCCAGCAGGAGCGCCTCGCCATTCGGGCGATACAGCTCCTGCCCGCCGATCAGCCACGCCATCGCCGCCATGCCCAGCAGCGCACCCACCGAGGCCTTGATGATCTGGCTCTGCTCTTCCCACAGCGTCTGGTCGCGCCGGGGCCGATACAGCCCGAAGAACCACATCGAGATGAGCGTGAGCACGAGAATCGGGACCACCATCGGCTGGCGAATCCACGCCTCGGTCGCATCCGCGCTCCATGGCGGCGGAATCGACCCCTCCACCATCCAGCGCCGCACGCCCCACGCGCTGAGACAGGCCGCAACGATCACAAGCCCATCAGCGATGGAGAGCAAAGCCACAAAGAGCTGATGCCGCTGCTTCAGCAAGGGCGTCTCCAAATCCCACAAGAGTTGCCCAAGGAACCGACTCGTCATCCCTCTCTGGGACGACCCCTCAACATACTTATAGGTCGGTTCGAGCGGGCCGCCAACCCCCAAACATCACTTCAAAACCACAAACCCAGACAATTTCCCTACGTGACCCTGTCGGCTGGCGTTCCCGCGGCAATCCGCAGCAGCATGTCACGCTCTTCCTGCGAGAGCGTCTGCCGCGGCACCACAATCCGCGTCTGCGCGTAGAGATCGCCCCGCGCCCCCGACGCATCCGTCAGCCCCTTGCCCTTCAGCCTCAGACGCTTGCCACTGTCGGTGCCCGCGGGCAGCGTCAGCTCCACAGGTCCATCCAGCGTCGGCACCGGCACGGGTCCACCAAGCGTGGCCTGCGCGATGTTCAGCGGCAGATCAACCCACAGATCAAGCCCCTTGCCACCGGTGTCAGTCTCCGATGCACCCCGCTTGAACCGCAGGTGCGGCGTGACCTTGATCGTGAGCAACAGATCGCGTGCGCCCGCGGCGTTCTTCACCCGCACCTGAGCGCCATCCTCGATCCCGCGCGGGATCGCGACCTCGATCGTCCGCGTGCCACCCATGCCGTCGTCCATCCGCAGCGCCTGGCTCCCGCCGCTGGCCATCAGCGAGAAGGGAATCTCAAGGTCACGCAGGATCGGCTCGGAATCGCTGCGGGTCCGGCGGCCTCCCGCGCGCGATCCGCGCCCCTTGGAGGCCTGCTCGCGGGCGCCGGCTCGTCCTGCGGCCGCCCCGGGTCCACCTGCGCCGCCACCTCCGAACATCGCCTCAAAGATGTCGGCCATGTCCTCCTGATCCATGTCCATCGGCGAGCCTTGCCCGCCCGGCTGACCGACATTGGTCCATGAGTACGTGCCCTGACGCGGTGAACCGTTCGACCGGCCGCGCCCCGGCGGCGTCCAGCCCGTCTCGAACGCCGCGGCACCAAACTGGTCGTACGTCTTGCGCTTCTCCTCATCCGAGACCACGTCGTACGCCCGCTGCACCTCACCAAACTTCTTCGCGGCGTCGGGAGCCTTGTTCACATCAGGATGGAGCTCGCGCGCCAGCTTGCGATACGCGCGGCGGATCTCATCCGCCGACGCTCCCTTCGCAACACCCAGCACCTCGTAATAGTTCCGATCTGACGCGCCTGCCATGCGCAACTGTACCGTCCCGGAATCGACTTTCTGCCAATCGACTTGGCAGCCCCAAAAACAAGCAAGGCCCGGGTCAGAGACCCGGGCCTTGTCGTCAGGAATTTAGAGCAAAGCGGCCTACTTCGGCGTCGCGGGCATCGTCGGGGCCGGCACCGGCTGCGCGGGCACGACCTGCGGCGTGGTCGGGGACGCGGGGGTGGCCGCGGGAGGAGCCGGGGGCGGCGGCGGCGGTGCGATATCCAGGATCTCGATGTCGAACGTCAGCCATGAGTTCGGCGGGACCGTGCGGTTGCGGTTGCCCGACGCGCCAAAGCCAAGCTCCGGCGGGATGAAGAGCCGGCGCACCGTGCCCTTCTGCATGTCTTCCATCGCGATGTTCCAGCCCTCAATCAGTGGCTGGCCCTTGCGATAGGTGAAGGGCGTGTTGCGGGTGAACGAGGAGTCAAAGATCGTCCCGTTCCGCAGATACCCGGTGTAGTGCGCGGTGATCTGCTCGCCAGCCTGAGCCTGCGGCCCCGCGAGCGGGCCGTTGTACTCAAGCGAGGTCAGGCCGCCCTGCAGGCGACGCACCTTGATCGGCGCCTCCCAGCGGGCAAACTCGTACGATACACCATCGGCCGGACCCCAGACCTGTGCGCCGTCCGCGCCAAAGCCGCGGTCGGAAGTGCGGATGCCGTTGGGCGTCAGGACCAACTCGCTGGTCATCTCGACGGCGCCGCCGGTCGCGGTCGGATACGCGTGCGGCGTGCGGGCGGTCATCGTGTCGCCCGACTCCGCAAAGTCCATCGCGAGCGTCGCGACCAGATCCTTGCTCGAGATCGAGTTGAACGTCTCGTTCGCGGCCCAGATGTTGAAGATCGAGCGATTGATCCCCTCGGGCGTGCGGAACTCGAACGTCTGGAGGCGAGTCTTGCCGCGGACGGTCGTCAGCGCGAGGATCGTCTGGCGGAAGGGAGCGCGAACGTTGTCCACCCGCGCCACTTCGCAATACATCGCGTTGGCAAGCCCCTCGATGCGAACGGGAGCAACGCTCATCGTGACATCGAAGGCCTCCGCGCCCGCGCCGCCCGAGATCGGGGCCGTCGACTTCCAGGTACCGATCAGGCGTGAGGCGACCTTTTCAAAGTCGGGGCTCGTCCACTCGCCCTTCCAGGCCTCCATCGCCGGAGGCGGCGTGGCCGGAGCCGCGGGCTGCATCACCGGCGGCTGAGACATCGGCGTGACGGTGATCGGCTTGGGCGCCGCATCCTGCGCCATGGCCTGCCCAGCAGTCGTGGCCAGAACGGCCGCCGCAAGCCTGAATGCACTCGACTTCATCGCGTTCGTGTGTGTCTGCTTCATCTGCTGTGTTTCCTCAAAGTGCCCATCGCGTCCTCGCGCGGGCCTCGTTGATGTTCTTCTGTCACATGTGACCAGAGCGAGATCGGGGCGTGATCAGAGCAAGATCAGGGCCAGATCAGAATCAACCAGATCGGCCACATCTGGTGCCATGTTCAGGACGATTCGGCCCCGCACACGCCAGTTCACTGGGCTCACGCCAGTTCAGGGAAGAGCTTGACCGTCGAACCGATCAGGTCCTTGACATGGCTGATCGACTCGTTCATCGAAGCCTGCTCGGCATCGTTCATCTTGAAGGTGATGACCTTCTCAACACCCTTGGCGCCCAGCACGCACGGCACGCCCACAAACAGGCCCTTGCCGCCGTTGGCCGCCTTGACGCCGAACTCATTCTCGCACCACGCGGCACACGGGATCACGCGCTTCTTGTCGCGCACGATCGACTCGACCATCTCGACCGTGCCCGCCGACGGCGCGTACCAGGCGCTCGTGCCCATGAGCTTGACGATCTCGCCGCCGCCGACCTTGGCACGGTCAACGCACGCCTGAATCTTCTCAGCGGAGAGCAGGTCCTGGATCGGGATGCCGTTCACGCTCGTGAGGCGAGGCAGCGGGACCATGTCGTCGCCGTGACCGCCGAGCAGGAGGCCCTGAATGTCCTCGACGCTCACTCCAAGCTCCATCGCGAGGAAGGTCTTGTAGCGGGCCACGTCGAGCGCGCCGGCCTGACCAATCACGCGTCCGGCCGGGAAACCCGTCACCTTCCACATCACGTAGACCATCGCGTCCAGCGGATTGCTGACGACGATCACAATCGCGTTGGGGGCGTACTGCTTGATGTTCTGGGCCACGCTCTTGACGATGCCGGCATTGATCGAGACAAGATCATCGCGGCTCTGGCCGGGCTTGCGAGGCACGCCCGCCGTCACGATCACCACGTCCGAACCTTCGATGTCCTTGTACTCGAACGTGCCCGTCAGGCGGCTGTCAAACTTCTCAACCGGACCGCAGCAGGCCAGATCCAGAGCCTTGCCCCGCGGCATGTGCAGCTCGGGCTTGTCCTTGATCGGGATGTCGAGCAGCACCACATCGCCCAGCTCTTTCATCGCGATGGAGCGAGCGCACTCGCCGCCAATGTTGCCCGAACCAATCACGCTGATCTTCGCTCGACGCATCATGCCTGTGCTTCCTTGAGGATGGGAACTAGGTTGAAAACCATGGTGAGAACTATGGTGAAAACTGGTCTGAAACCGGGGCTCCAGAGCAGTGGCCGAATGATAGCGCACGCCCCATGGCTCCGGGTGCGCCGCCAGTCCGAGGCCGGGGCCTTACCGCTTCCCCCCCACTTCCCGCTTCGTGACCGCCTCCACCCACCGCCGCCCGATCCGGACCAGATCTTCGCCCATCGCCGCCATCGCCGGGGCGAACGTCGGGGGCCGATCCGTCAGACCCAGCAGATCCTGCAGCACCAGCACCTGCCCATGCGGCTCCGGCCCGGCGCCGATCCCGATGACCGGTACCTTCGTCGCCTCCAGCACGCGGCGCGTGACCTCGATCGGCACCGCCTCGATCAGCAGCATGACCGCGCCAGCCTCCTCCAATGCAACGGCATCGGCAACGATCTGGTCCGCCTCGCCCGGTGTCCGTCCGGCACCGCTGTAGCCGCCGCTGAGGGCCGCCTGCTGCGGCTTGCTGCCGACGTGGGCGCACACTGGCACGCCCGCACGCGCCATCTTCGCCACGAGTGGCGCGAAGCTCGCATCAACCTCCATCTTCACGATGTCCGCGAGGCCCCGCGTCATGAATCGCCCGGCGTTGCGGATCGCCTCCGCATCATCCGCGTGGTACGACATGAAGGGCATGTCGCCCATCACGACCGTGCGTGGCGCACCGCGCTTCACGCCCGCGGTCAATTCAATCAGCACGTCCAGCGGCATATCGATCGTGCGTGCATAGCCCAGCACCATCTCCGCCGCCGTATCACCCACGAGCAGCACATGCACGCCCGCTCGCTCCAGCCAACGCGCCGTCGTCGCGTCGTAGCACGTCAGGCACGCGAAGGGCACCCCGTGAGAAGCCATCTTGCGAAGCGTGCGGATCGTGACCGGCGCCGCCGCCTGAGCAGCTTGCACCGCACCGTTGGTGACAGCGTGGCTGACAGCATGGCTAGCAGCGTGGCTGACAGCGTGCTCGCCCGACGCAGGCTGGGATTGACTGGCTGACTCCATTCCCAATGGTACGGGGCCGGGACTTGGCCCGGGGCACGACCACAGGATCGGGCGCCCAAGGCCGTAGCATCACGGGCATGGACCGCCGCCTGACACCCGAACTGATGGACGAGCCCGACGCGCCGCGTCAGGAGCTCGCCGATGCGTTGGCGTATCTGCGCTGGGTCAACCGCCGCCTCGGCGGCACGCGTGCCCTCATCGCCAACCTCGAGCGCTGGAGCGTTCGCTGGCCCAAAGGCCGCACCATCACCATGCTCGATCTCGGCACCGGCTCGGGCGACATCCCGCTCGCCGCCGTCGCCTGGGCCCGCGCCCGCGGCATCGACCTCCGCGTCACGGGGCTCGACCTGCACGAGGCCACGCTCGACCTCGCACGCGAGCACTGCAAGCACGAGGAGCGCGTCACGCTCGTGCGAGGCAGCGCACTCGACCTCGCATCGACCTTCTCGGCGGGCCAGTTCGATTACGTCCACGCCGCACTCTTCCTGCACCATCTCCGTGAGATCGGCGTCCTCACGGTGCTCGCGGGCATGGCCCGCGTGGCGGGCGTCGGCGTGGTGTGGAGCGACCTGCACCGCTCGCGGTTCCATCGTGTGATGGTCAACTGCTTCCTGCTCAACGCCAACGCGATGGTGCGGCACGATGCACGAGTGAGCGTCGAAGCCGGCTTCACGCGCCGGGAAGTGATCGAACTCGCGCAGCGGACCGATCTGGGCTTTGCACGCTACCACCGCCCACCGCTCTGGTATCGCTTCACGCTCGCGGGCGAGCGGCCTGGAAGCTGGGGCAACGAGACGATCGCAACCCCGCGCGGAACAGGCCGATGAATCAGCATGACGCATCGCAAACGCTGACGATGAGCAGCGTGATCAGAGTCGCCATCATCGGCGCTGGTCCCGCGGGCTGCACGCTCGCGTGGCGGCTTGCTCGCATGGGCGCACGCGTCACGATCGTCGAGAAGAGCACATTTCCACGCGTGAAAGTCTGCGGCGAGTTCGTCAGCCCTGCCGCGACCGACATCCTTGAGCAGGTGATCCCGCCGCCGCGTCTGCTCGAGCTTGGCGCACATCGCGTGCACGAGATGGCCGTTGAGATATGCGATGGTGCCGGCCGCGAACGCCGCGCTGCGTTCCCGATGCCGCGAAGCGCGTGGGCGCTCAGCCGCGCGGCACTCGACGACGCGCTCCTCTCGCTCACCCGCGCCGAAGGCGCGGTGATCATGCAGCCCGCGACCGTGCGCGAAGTCTCGTACACACAAGGCGGCGTCGCGATCCGGCTCATGGATGGTCAGGTGATCAACGCGGATCTGGTCGTTCACGCGGACGGATCGGGCCGCCACGATCCCGCGGGCTCAACGCCGCTGCGCGATGGTTTCGTCGGGCTCAAGTGCCACCTGCGCGTGCCGCCGAGCTCGGCTTCGAACGGGGCTTCACAAGTCATCCGCGGCGTCACGATCCGTGCGTGCCACGGCGCGTACGTCGGGACCATCGGTGTCGAGCTCGGCCTCGCAACCTGTGCGCTCGTCGCGCGATCATCGCTCGTGCGCACCTTCGCCGGCAATCACGATGCGATGCTCACCTCGCTCTGGCCGGCCTTCAACCACTCGTGGCGCGAGGGCGCGTGGCTCTCATGCGGCGTCGCGCGATCACGATACATCGAGCCCGGCCACGCGCGATCGCTCCGAATCGGCAACGCCGCCGCCGCAGTGGACCCAATCGGCGGCGAAGGGATCGGCCTCGCGCTCTGGAGCGCGTGGACGCTTGCGGACGAGCTCGAACCGGTTATCGCGGGCGCCCCTGAGAGCGTCGCGTTGAACATGCCACGACTCGCCGCGGCGAGATCACGCTTTGCTTCGTTGTACCGAGCGCGCCTGCGCTCGCGATTGCCAGTGTGCGCCGCGGCGTCGTGGGCGCTCGTGCGCCCTGGGCTGATGCGCGCGCTCTGGCCCGTGATCTCGCGGCCAAATCTGGCGATCGAACCTTGGTATCGGTTGAGTGGAAAGCCGGTGTAAGAGCCCCACGCGCCAGCGTGGGGGGTATCGGTTGATCGACGCAGAATCCCCCCACGCTGGCGCGTGGGGCTCGTTCAGCCGCGCGGGCCGCGGAGGCGTGGGCCGTCGCTGCCGTCCTCGCCGCCGAGGAAGCCCTGATAGTTACGCATCAGGAGGTTGGCCTCGACGCGCTGGAGGAAGTCCATCGTGACCGAGACCGTGATGAGCAGGCCAGTGCCACCAAGGAACTGCGTCACGATGGGGTCAACGCCGAAGGCAATGTTGACGATCGTGGGCAGGATGGCGACGACGCACAGGAAGGCCGCGCCGACAAAGGTGATGCGCGAGACGACAGTTTCGAGGTACTCGGCGGTGCGTGGACCGGGACGCAGGCCGGGGATGAAGGAGCCGTGCTCCTTGAGCTGCTTGCTCATCTCCTCGGGGTTGAACTGGATCGTGATCCAGAAGTACGAGAAGAAGTAGATCATCACCATGTACAGCATCATGTACAGGAACGCACCGTAGCCGAAGTTACGGTCGAGGAAAAGCGAGAGCGTGCCCACCCACGAGATGTCGTTGCCAGGAATGACCGTCATCTGCTTGAGCTGAGCGAAGATCACCGAGGGGAAGATCATCAGCGAGCTGGCGAAGATGATGGGCATGACGCCGCCGTGGTTGATACGCAGCGGGAGATAGCTCTTCTGACCGCCGTAGACCTTGCGGCCACGCGTGTGCTTGGCCTGCTGGATCGGGATGCGGCGCTGAGCAATCGTCATCAGCACCGCGCCGGCGACGACGGCGACGAACATCGCCACCAGGCTGAGCAGACCCATCCAGCCCAGGCGACCCTGCTCACCAGGCTCGAAAGAGTTGTACACGGTGTTGATCGCGCCGGGCATGCTCGAGAGGATGCCCGCCATGATGATCATCGACGCGCCGTTGCCGATGCCGTGCTTGTCGATCTGCTCGCCGATCCACATCAGGAACACACAGCCCGCCGTCAGGACCGCGATGCCCATCACCCACCAGAGCGGATTGTTCATGTACTGCGGATAGATGAGGTTGGCCTGGCCCAGGTACGCGAGCCAGCCGAAGCCCTGCACAAGACAGAGGCCCACGGTGACGTAGCGAGTGTACTCCATGATCTTCACGCGTCCGGAGGGCCCTTCTTCCTGCAGCTTCTTGAGCGCGGGGAGCGCGGTCGCGAGGAGCTGGAAGATGATGCCAGCCGTGATGTAGGGCATGATGCCAAGGCCGAAAATCGTTGAGTGCTGCAGCGTGCCACCGGAGAACATCGAGACAAAGCTCGCGAGCTTCGCGAAGGCGTTGCCCGACTCCTGCGACTGGCGCGTGAGCTCGGCGAGCTGCTCCTGGTTCACGCCCGGCATGGGGATCCAGTGCCCGATGCGGAAGACGACCAGCATCGAGAGCGTGAAGAGGATCTTGTTCCGCAGTTCCGGAACCTTGAAGACGTTGGTGATGGTGCTGAGCATGGCGGTAAGGGTCCGTGGTCGGGAGCGCACTGGAGTGAGCGTGTCAGTGCGTGTCAGATCAAATCAGGGCGTGCAAGCGCGATTGCGATACGGGTGAACTCTGCTCGGATCATGCGGCGGCGAAGGCCAAGATTCCAGGAACAACTTCCAGCATCGAAGAAGAAGATGACAGATCGAAAACACGGCAAGGAAAAAGGCCCCCGAGGACTGCCCGGGGGCCTTTGGACAATCCGTGTTGACTGTAGCGCGATGCTCGGACGTTCGCACGTTTCAGATCAGGAACCAAACCGTGGGACCAGGATTCGTGATGCTGCGGCGGTCGCTCATCGCAACACCGCACAAACTCGGCGAATCATTACTCGGTGGGCTTGGCGGGCTTGGGAGCCTTGGCGGCCTTCGCAGGCTTGGCCTCGGCGGCGGCGGCCTCTTCCTTGGCAGCGGTAGCGGCGGTCTCGGCCATTCGCTTCGCGGCCTTGGAGTCCTTGCCGCGCGTCAGCTTCTTGGTGAGGTTCTTGGGGGCGCGGTCGTCGGAGTTGCGGTCGATGCCGCGGACTCGGTCGCGACGCGTGCCGGTTTCGACAACCTTACCACCCGCGCCCTCGACGAGCTTGCGGGCAACGTCGGAGAGACGGCTGGCGGTGATCTCGAGCTTGACCTTCACGGAAGCGCCCTTGGGCATGCCCGCGAGAATCTTGAGATCGCGGCTGTCGTCACGCAGGAGACCGGCCTTGACCAGCGTCGCGATCGAGACCTCGCCACCCTTGGCGAAGGCAGGATGCGTCACGATGTCGCCAAGGTTCACGGTCCAGAACTGGACCTTGAACTGCGCGTTGGTGAAGCCGAACTTGGGCAGGCGGCGGAAGTACCGCATCTGGCCGCCCTCGAAGCCGATCTTGGCCGAGGTGCCCGAGCGGCTGCCCGCGCCCTTGTTACCGCGGCCCGACTGCTTGCCGTGGCCCGAGCCTTCGCCGCGGCCGATCCGCTTCCGATTCTTGAAGCGGCCCGCGAGGGCGGTGATGTCATGGATCATCATGGCTGAGAAACTCCAAAGCTGCGAGACGTCAATCGAGACGTCGTTCTATCTGATAAGTCGTGCTGACAAGGACTTCGTATCGGGATGCTGACTATCTGGATGCTGACTGAGGGATGCCGACTGAGGGACCTGCGGCTGTAATCAGCCGGCCTTGGGAGCCGCGGCAGGTGCGCCGCCAGGACCACCGGGACCGCCAGTTCCACCCTGACCACCACCACCCGAGTCGCCATCACGGCGACGCCCGCGTCCGCCACCACCGCCGCCGCCACGCCCGCCACGACGCTCATCGCCAACGGTGTTGACGGGGCCCTTGGCCTTGCGCTGTCCCTGGCCCAGCGTGGTGGTCGGCATGAAGCGCTTGCCACGCTCGATCTTCTCTTCGATCGTCGTTGAGCCAAGCTCAAGGCCACGGTTGCCCTTGATGGCTCCAGCGGCCTGGAGACGCTCAAGACCATCGAACACGGCCTTGACAACGTTGCGCTTGTTCGTGGAGCCGTAGCACTTGGTGAGGCAGTCGGTGACGCCGGCCATCTCGAGGATCGCTCGGACCGTACCACCTGCCACGACGCCGGTACCGGGCGCGGCGGGGATCAGACGGACCTTGCTCGAAGAGAACTTGCCCTCGACCTGGTGCGGGATCGTGGAACCCAGCATCGGAACCGTGAGCAGGATGCGCTTGGCGTACTTCTCGGCCTTCTCAACGGCCTGCGGGACTTCGTTGCTCTTGCCGTAGCCGAAGCCGACCTTGCCGCGGCGATCGCCGACGACGACGAGCGCGCCGAAGCTAAACCGGCGGCCGCCCTTCACGGTCGTGCTGGTACGCTCGACCGTCACGGTCGCCGAGTCCATCTGGCCGGAGCTTTCAAAGTTGTCGGTCATTGAATCTTCTTCTTTCCTGGCCCGCCGGGTTCGGCGGTGCGTGGCAAACGGACAAACTCGAGCGAACAGTGACGTGTGGTCTCAGTGATTGTAGAAGCTACGAACGCGAGGACTCAGAACTTGAGGCCACCCTCGCGGGCGGCATCTGCCAGAGCCTTCACGCGGCCATGGAAGCGGAAGCCGCCACGATCGAAGACGACGGCCTCGACCCCGGCCTTCTTGGCACGCTCCGCGAGGAGCTTGCCGACGGCGGTCGCAGCGGGGACGTTGCCCGTCTTCTCGAGCTTGAGGTCCTTCTCCGCCGTAGAGGCGCTGACCAGCGTGGTCTGCGTCAGGTCGTTGATGACCTGAGCGTACATGTGGTTCAGCGACTTGTAGATCGAGAGACGAGGACGATCCTGCATCCCCTCGATCCGCTTGCGGATGCCGATGCGCCGACGTGACCGGCGGACTTGCTTTGCGGCGTTCTTGTTCATGACTTCTGTCCTTCGTCGGCCCGACGGGGCCGTGATCTTCGTGACTGTCGTGTCGGTCAAGGAACGTGTGGAGGCCGGAACTGACCAGAGGCTGAGATCGGCCGCGGCGTCCGCCGCGACCGGTCGGATTACGCGCCGAACTGCTTGCCCTGCTTGCGCTTGATCGTCTCGGTGGTGTACTTGATACCCTTGCCGTTGTAGGGCTCGGGCTTGCGCTTCTGACGCATCGCGGAGGCAAACTGCCCAACGGACTGCTTGTCCGGGCCGGCAACCTTCACGAACTGCTTATCAACGGTGACGGTCAGGCCCGCGGGAATGTCCATGATGATCGGGTTGGCGTAGCCCACGACCATCTTGAGCTGCTTGCCGGCGAGGGCCGCCGTCCAGCCCACGCCAACGACTTCCATCGTCTTCTCGTAGCCCTTGGTCACGCCATCGATCATGTTGCGGATGTGGGCGCGGGTCGTGCCCCAGTGAGCGCGAGCGCCGGAGTCCTCCTCGGAGATCCCGGGAGCGAGCGTGACCTTGACGGACTTCTCAGCCTCGTCCCAGGCAACCTTGATCTCGGGACGAACGCTCAGCGAGAGCTTGCCCTTGGGCCCCTCGATGGCGACGTTCTGATCCTTGATCGAGATCTTGACGCCGGCGGGAACGGTAACTGACTTTTTGCCGATTCGAGACATGACTCGGGGACTCCTTCGCGTGTGGCTCACCGGGCTGCGATCAAACTCATTCTCACTCTGGCCCGGGCTTCCGCGTTTCGTACTGCTGTGCCTGTGTGGCGTGCTTGTGTCAAGTGCCTGTGAACTGAACCTGCTTCGGCGTGCTGATCCGAAGCTGCTTGCTCGGTCGTGTTACTCGATCGTGCAGAGGAGCTCGCCACCGACGCGCTCCTCGCGGGCCTTGCGGTCCGAGAGAACGCCCTTGCTGGTGGAGACGATCGCGATGCCCAGGCCCTGCATCGGGCGCGGGAGATCATCGACCTGCGTGTAGATGCGGCGGCCGGGCTTGCTCATGCGCGTGAGCTTGTGCATCGTCGCCTCGCCGGCGGCGTACTTCAGGTGGACGCGCAGGAGGCCCTGACGGCCATCCTCAACGACGTCGAAGCCGCTGATGTAGCCCTCATCGCGCAGCACCTCGACGATGCCGCGGCAGACCTTGCTGTTCAGGCAGTTGACATCCTTCTGGCGGTTGTGAAGCGCGTTGCGCATCCGCGTCAGCAAGTCTGCGATTGGATCACCAATGGCCATCGTCTTCCCCTAACTCGCCGGGACTGTTCCCGGGGATCGGTCTTCTACTTCCATGCCCCACTACTTTGCCAGCCAGAGTGCCAGCCTGATAGCGGGGCTCGAATCTGCAATCCTGATCCTGTTGCGTGCGGGACGGCGCGCAACGGTCACACCTGAAACAACATTCCAAACTCGGCGTTCGTGTCTACCACGATGCCTTACGCATGCCGGGGATCTTGCCCTCAAGCGCGAGCTTGCGGAGCATGATGCGGCTGATGCGGAACTTGCGGTACACGCCACGGGCCCGGCCGGTCAGCTCGCATCGACGAACGATGCGGCTGCTGAACTTCGGGGTCCGCCTCGACTTGGCCTCTTGTGCCTTGGTCGCCATAACGCTTACTCTCCGGCCCGGCTCGTGAGGGCCCAATTTTCACCGGTCAAAGGTCGCTGCTCGGATCTGTCATGAACTCTTTGGTCTGAACTCTGCTACCTGAACACTGTTGACTGAGGCTCATTCGGCTGCATCTCGCAGGGCCGAGCCTCTGCTGTTTACTTCTTCTCTGGCTTGCGGAAGGGCATCCCCATCTGCTCGAGAACGAAGCGGCTTCGCTCGGGGGTGCTGTTGCTGAAGCACATGTTGATGTTCATGCCGTGCGTGAACGCCGCGTCGGCCATGTTGATCTCGGGGAAGACGCCCTGCTCGGTGAGGCCCATCGCGTAGTTGCCCTGGCGATCGAAGGCCTTCTCGTTCAGACCACGGAAGTCCTTGATACGAGGAGCCGCGAGGTTGATCAGGCGGTCGAGGAAGTGCCACATGCGATCGCGACGGATCGTCACCATCGCCGAGCTCTCAAAGCCCGCGCGGAGCTTGAAGTTCGAGACGCTCTTCCTGGCCTTGACGACCACGGGCTTCTGTCCGGTGATCTTTACGATCGTCTCGAGCACCTGCTGCTTGATGTGCGGCGGGAGCTTGGTGCCCTCGAGGTGGCGGCCCATGTTGACGTTGATCACGATCTTGTCGAGCTTGGGCTGCGACATGCGGTTCGAGAGGCCGAACTGCTCCACCAGCTTGGCGCGGATCGTCTCGTTGAACATGACCTGCAGACGCGGCGGAACGCGCGGGCCAGTCTCGGCGGCGGCCACGGCGGCGGCGTCGATCTTCTTGGGGCCAGCGGCCTTGCGGTTGTCGCCGCGGCTGTCGGGACGGCCGCCCTTACCCTCGGGCTTGCCCTGCGGCTTCTTGTTCTGTTCGTCCTTGGCCATGGCTCGCTCGCTTCAGTTCCAGCGGTCTGATCCGCTGCGATGGTGTTCTTGATTCGTGACTGATCGTTCGTCGTGGTAGTTCGTCGTGATCGTTCGTTCTGGGTCGGATTCGTTCGGTCGCAGAGGCTCGGGCTGAGGTCGTTGCCCACAGGTCCCGTGCTTACTTCTTCTTCTTGTCGGTCTTGTCGGCGGGGCTGACGACACCCAGCTCCTTCAGGACCTTGCCGCCGTGACGGGCAACACGGACCTTGCTGCCATCGGGCTTGGTCTCGAAGCCGACGCGGACGGCCTTGCCATCCACAACAGGGCTCACGCGGCTGATGTGGACCGGGGCTTCCTTCGTGATCTGCTGGCCCTGAGGGCTGCGCTGGCTGGGACGCATGTTCTTGCGGACCAGGTTCAGACCCTTGAGGATGACGGTGTCGTCCTTGGTGTTGATGGACAGGATCTCGCCAACCTGACCCTTGAGAGAGCCAGTGGTCACCATCACCGTGTCACCCTTGCGTACGTGGCGGGGCATACTCAACCTTCCTTCAACCGGACTGCGGCAACGCCACAATCCGAAAGACTCATTCCGAAACTCGATCCTTCAACCTGCTCAGACCGGACTCAACCAATCACCGGCCTTAACTCACCTTCAACCAGTTCAAACCGGCTCGAAGCCCGCAGTCAGACGACCTCGGAAGCCAGCGAGACGATCTTCATGTAGTTCTTGTCACGCAGCTCACGGGCGACTGGCCCGAAGATGCGCGTGCCCTTGGGATTGCCGTCATCCTGGATCAGCACCACGGCGTTGCTGTCGAACTTGACGTACGAGCCATCCGCGCGACGGGTGGCCTTCGTGGTGCGAACCACAACAGCCTTGCTCTTGTCGCCAGCCTTGACGTCCGAACCAGCAAGGGCACGCTTGATCGAGACGAAGACGCGGTCGCCCACGCCGGCCGTCCGCCGCGTGAACTTGCCGCTGTGGGTCGTGCCGCCGTAGACGCGGATCACGTAGGCGATCTTCGCCCCCGAGTTGTCCGCGACCTCGCACCTTGTTTCTTGCTGCAGCATGGCTCACCTTCTCTTGACCGACCAACTCGAATCAGTCGAATCGGTCTGGTTCGCGGCGTGGGCTGTTCCCGCGGCGCGGTTGATCTTGATTCTTCTACCGGCTCGCCAGCATCGTGCTGGCTTCGCTTCCTCAGAACTTCTTCGGACGAGAACTTCTACGGACGATGGACTTACTGGCCGACTTCCTTCGCGGAGGCGAGTGCGGCGGTGACATCACCACGACGCTCCACCACGCGGACGAGCTTCCAGCTCTTGGTCTTGCTCACCGGGCGGCACGGAGCAACCTCGACGATGTCGCCCAGGCGGCTGTCGTTGTTCTCATCGTGGATGTGGAGCACCGTGCGGCTCTGGATGTACTTGCCGTACTTGGGGTGCTTGGCCACGAAGCTGACGACGACCTTGCGCGTCTTGCTGCGCTTGTCGGACTCGACGGTTCCGACCTTCGTTCCCTTGGTCGGAGCTGCCTCGGGAGCCGCGGCCTTGGACGCGCTGGTCTTGGTGGCGCTGCTGGTTGAGCTGGTCTTGGTTGGCATGCTGGTTCTGCTCATCGTTTCCTCGTTGGCTTGCCCGCGTGGGGACGCTTAGGCCTTGGCCGACGCCGTGGACTTCTTCTTGTTGGACTTGGACGCGCCCGCACCCTTCTTCACACCCTTGTTGCCGCCGCGAACCTTGGCAACGACGACCTTCTTCACGCGGCCGCTGGCCGGGCGACGCGAACGCTGCTCCGTCAGGAGGCGGGCGATGTCACGCCGCGCGGACCGGAACTCGCTCGTGTTCTCAACCTTGCCGGTCACGACCTGGGCCCGCAGGTCGAAGAGACGCATGCGAAGCCGCTTGAGCTCCGTGGCAATCTCGGTGTCCTTCATGGCCTTGACTTCGCTGCCCGTCATCGATGCGCTCCAGATCTGTCCGTCTTTAGCTCTTGCTCTTTCGTTCGTCACACTGCCCGTTCGAAACCAATCACTTTGTGTCGCCTGCGCGGCCTTTAGACCCGCACGCGGCGGCCGACAAAGCGGCACCGCATCGGCATCTTGCGAGCCACACGCAGCAGGGCCATCTTCGCCGTGGCCTCGGGAACGCCGGCCATCTCGAAGAGGATCGTGCCGGGCTTCACGCGTGCCGCCCAGTAGTCCACGTCAGCCTTGCCCGTTCCCATTCGGGTCTCGAGGGGCTTCTTGGAAATCGGCTTGTCCGGGAAGACTCGGATGAAGAGCTTGCCCTCGCGCTTCACGAAGTGCATGGCCGAGATTCGGCCCGCGTCGATGACATTGCCGGGGAGCCAGCAGCCATCCAGCGCCTGCAGGCCGTAGTCGCCGTACGCGACGTAGTTGCCCTTGGTCGCCTTCCGGTCGCGGACCCGGCGCATCTCCTTGCGGTACTTCACTCGCTTTGGCATCAGCGCCATACGTCAGGTCTCCAGAACTGCGGGAACGGGCTTTGCCGGTCGCCGCGATGCATCACGTTCAAACGAACCTAAAACAGCCTCAAACTCAGTTCAAACCAACTCGATCAACCAACCATCCCCCACCACCAACCAGCCTCTTCGCGATGGCTGTTTTAGCGACGGCCACGAGCACGGGCCCGGCCGCCAGCCGCATTGGACTCTTCCTCGGTCCGCTCGGTGCCGTACGGCCCGCGGTAGACCCAGCACTTCACGCCGATGCTGCCGTAGCTCGTGTGGGCCTCGGCAACGCCGTAGTCCACGTGAGCCTGGAGCGTCGAGAGGGGAAGCGATCCAAGCTTGACGTCGAGCGTGCGGGCCAGCTCAGCCCCGCCCAGACGCCCGCTGATGCGGATCTTGCAACCCTTCGCACCCGCCGACATCGCCGCCTCGCACTTCATCTTCACCGCGCGCCGGAAGCTCGCACGCTTCATCAGCTGCTCGGCGATGTTCTCCGCGACCAGCTTGGCATCAATGTCAGCATTCTTGATCTCGATGATCGAGATGTTGACCTTGCGGCCGGTCATGTACTGAAGCTCTTCGGTCATGCGCTCGACCTCAGCGCCCTTGGGACCGATCACCAGACCCGGACGGGCCGTCTTGATGACGACCTTCAGCTCCTCACGCGTGCGCTCGATGTGCACGTCGGAGACCGCCGCGTTGGGGGGCCTGCGGTTCAGGCGCTTGTCAAGCCAGCCACGGATCTTCTGGTCCTCGACCAGGAGCTCGCCGTAGAGGGCCTTGGGGGCGTACCAGCGGCTCTTGTGAGCCTCGGTAATCCCGAGCCGGAGGCCGAATGGATGCGTCTTCTGTCCCATGGTTCTTCCTTCGAGGCTCCGTCCCAACAAGAACGAGCCCAGGATGTTCAATGCCGTTCTTCTGCGTTTCGTTCTGCCTGTCGCGATCCGGACAACTCACTTCAAACTGCTGCTTCTGCCGTATTGCCTTCCGTCGTATCACATCATCATGCTGGAAGCGGGCTTCTCTTCGACGCTGATGGTGATGTGGGCCATCGGCTTCAGAATCGGATGGGCCCGGCCGCGGTCCTTGGGCTGGAAGCGCTTGATGACCATCGCGCCATCGACCCGCGCCTCGCTCACGACCAGACGCGTCGTGTCCGCGTTGGCCTCCTGAGCATCACGCATCGCGGCCTTCAGGCACTTGAGCATGTTCACCGCGGCCTTCTTGGTCGTGAAGGTCAGCATCTCCGCCGCGCGGTCCGCGGTCTTGCCGCGGATCATCTGGGCCAGGAGGCCGGCCTTGCGGGCGCTGCCACGGTGGCCATTGACCTTCGAGGTGAAGAGGGCCAGGTCCTTGCTCGTGCAGTTCAGAGCCGCGGCCATCTTCCCGATCATCGGCGCCTTGCAGCGCGGGTGATCGCGACCAGCAACCCAGTTACGAATCGCGCTCTCAGCGTCGTCGGCGCCGAAGCCCTGCTCCGCCACCGCTTCCGCGAGCTGGCGAGGAGACATCTCCGCCTCGGCGAGCTTCTTCTTCAGCCTGTTGCTGTGGATCTTCACAACCAAACTCCCTATGAACCGAGCCGTTGCCGGGCCTCGAACCAACCCGGCGCGAATCAACGTGAGATATCCGATCTTCGGTCAACCAACCTGATTCCAACCCACCCGTGCTGGCTTGCGGTCACCAGCATTCGGCCTTACGACTTCTTCGCCGCGCCAGTGGACGCGCCCTCGTCGATGCCTTCCTTCTTGTTCGTGTGGCCGCGGAACGTCATGGTGTGGCTGAACTCGCCGAGCTTGTGGCCCACCATGTCTTCCGTGACGTACACGTCCAGGAACAGACGCCCGTTGTGCACCTTGAAGGTGTGACCAACGAACTCCGGGACGATCGTGCAGCGACGAGCCCACGTCTTGATCGCCTCCTTGCGGCGCGACGTGTTCAGCTTCTCCACCTTCAGGTAGAGCTTCTCGTCGACGAACGGACCCTTCTTCAGGCTGCGACCCATGCGTCTGCTTCCCTCGTGCCTCGGGCACGCTTTCGACTTCCACACTCACGAACCAAACTTCAGAACCAAACCACCGAACTCTCTGGCAATCTTCAACACACGCCGCCAAACACACCGCGGCGAGCGACTTACTTCTTCTGGCCGTACCGCTTGCTGACACGACGACGCACGATGAGCTTGGCGCTCGCCTTGCGCGGGTTGCGGGTGTTGCCACCCTTGGAGGGCACGCCCGTAGGACCAACCGGAGGACGGTTGCCCTTGCTGCGGCCCGAACCACCACCCAGCGGGTGAGCATGGTGGCTCTTCGCCACGCCACGCGTGATCGGGCGGATGCCCATCAAGCGCGACAGGCCAGCCTTGCCGAGCTTCCGCAGACGGTGATCGCCGTTACCAACCTGGCCGATCGTTGCGCGGCACTCAACCGGCACCATGCGGGTTTCGCCGCTGGGCAGGATCAGCGTCGCGTACGCGCCTTCCTTGTTCGAGAGGCGGGCATACGAGCCAGCCGAGCGGCACATGCGTGCGCCGCGCCCGGGGATCAGCTCGACGCAGTGAACGTCGAGGCCCGCAGGAACATCCAGCAGACGCATCGTGTTGCCGATCGAAGGCTCGATGGCGCCGGTGCTGGAGCTGATGACTTCCTGGCCATCCTTGAGACCGTTGGGAGAGATGATGTAGCGCTTCTCGCCATCAGAGTACTGGATCAACGCGATGTGCGAGGAGCGGTTGGGATCGTACTCGATCCCGATGACCTTGCCGACGATGCCGTCGCGGTCGCGGCGGGACCAGTCGATCTTGCGGTACATCTTCTTGACGCCGCCACCGATGCCGCGCGACGTGATCTTGCCATGGTGATTCCGGCCGCCGGTCTTGGGCAGCGGAGTCATCAGGCGATGCTCGGGAGTGAACTTCGTCACTTCCGCATGCTCATTCACCGACGCGTTGCGGCGTCCGGCGCTCGTCTTCTTGTAAACCTTGATCGGCATGGGAATCCTCTGGAACGTTCACGCCTTGGCTGAGGCCGCGGCGAACAAAGACTGTGGGACCAAACAGAACAACTCAAATCAGAACAACTCGATGCGGTCCTCGGCGTGCAGGCGGATGATCGCCTTCTTGGTCGGGGCCGGCACCGTCACGCCAAACTTCGTCGCCTTGGCGCGGTGCTTCTGGATCACCGTGTTGATCTTCTCAACGCGAACCTTGTAGATGCTCTCGATCGCGGCCTTGATCTCCGTCTTGGTCGCGCGAACGTCGACCACGAAGGAGTAGCGGCCGTGCTCGTTCATCGCATACGTGCTCTTCTCAGAGAGGAGAGGATGCTTGACGATCTGCGTGTGTTCAATGTTGGCTGGCATTTAGCGCACCTCCGCCTTCTTCGAAACTGCCTTCTTCGCCGCGGGAGCCGCCTTGGACTTGGCGGCCGCAACGGTCGTACCACCAGCCGCACCCGCATCCTCGGAGGCAGCGCCCAGGGGCGCGAGCTTCGCAGACTTGCCGGTCTGCGACGAGGGACCAGTCAGCCAGGACTCAAGGTCCTTGCGGCCGATCACCAGGTAGCGGTGGTTGAGCATGGTGAACGCGTTGACCTGATCGCAGCGCACCAGCGTCGCGGTCGTCACGTTCCGGCCCGAGAGGCGAGCGTTCAGGCTCTCCTCGTCGTTCATCGGAAGTGCCACGAGCGCCGTCGCGTCGATCTTCAGCGACTCGAGGAACTGCTCGAAGGCCTTGGTCTTGGGAGTGGTGAAGGCAATCTGGTCCACCACGCGGACTTCCTGGTCCATCAGCTTGGCCAGGAAGGCGTTGCGGTTGGCCTTGCGCTTCATCTTCTTGGGCATGTCAAGGCGGAAGTCCTCGCGGGTCCGCTTCTTGCTGTGGCCGTGGCCACCGCCCTTGAACAGATTGGCCTTGCGGTCGCCGTGACGGGCGTTACCGGTGCCCTTCTGCTTGTAAATCTTGCGGGTCGAGCCCTCGACCGCCGTGCGGTTCTTGGTGCGCGCCGAGCCCTGACGCTGGTTCGCGTGATAGCGAACATACGCCTGCTTGATCAGAGATGGATTGAGCTCGCCGCCCAATTCCTGCTCATCGATATTCATGGAGGCAACTTCGTTGCCCTGCATGTTGTAGACGGGGACCTTCATCAGTCGTTACCTCGTCCTGACGCCTTGCGTTGGGCGACGGGTCTGCAGCCTCATCGAGGCACCCGTAGCCGACGCAACCTTCGCCTATCCGTCACACTTCCAATCCCCCGGGCCGTACTCGGGGCTCGCATGACGCTTTCAGACGGGCCTTGCGGCCTGCCTTGCGGCGGAATGCGGGAAGCGGATCGGACTCGACTCGGCCGTCCGCGGAAGAAGCCCACGCTTCTTCCGATTCTTTGTCGTCGCCCGGCGGTATCCAGATCTGATCTGGACCTCTCGAGCATGCTGATCGTCACTACGAACGACCAACACGGTTTCCTAGCCTCACCGACGTGTACTCTTCACTCACAAACACTGCTCTACTGACTCATTCACACTGCCCGGACTCTCCGGGTAGGGCTGGGACTTTAGGCACCAACTCTGCCGGAGTCTCGCATTGTCTTCAAAAGCGGCGGCGGATTCCGTTCACCGCAATCAGAAACCTTACCCGAGTGAGCCCGGAATTCACTCAACAGGTCACCTACTTCTTCGCCAGAACCTTCTTCGCCTTCGACTTGTACAGCCGAACCGAAGGACGGATCTGCACCATCGAGTTGTTGTGGCCAGGGACCGGGCCCTTCACGAGCAGCAGGCCCTTCTCCGCATCGATCCGCACGATATCAAGCGAGCGGGTCGTGACGCGCTCGGCGCCCATGTGGCCGGCCATCTTCTTGCCCTTGGCCAGACCGCCGCCGAAGCCACGGTTGGAACAGAGCGAGCCGATCGAGCCTGGCGAGCGGTGCTTACGTTCGGTACCGTGCGAGGCGAACATGCCCTTGAAGTGCCAACGCTTCATCACGCCCGCAAAGCCCTTGCCCTTGCTGATCGCGGTCGCGTCGACGAACATCGTCCCCTCGAGCTCCTTCACCGTGAGCTTCTGCCCAACGGTGAAGTTCCCCGCGTCCTTCGCATCAATGCGGAACTCGCGGTGGAACCGGAGCGGGGCCGAACCAGCCTTGAAATCGTGCGCAATCAGCGGCATCGTCGAGTTGCGCGCGTTCATCTCTTCGAAACCGATCTGCACGGCCGAGTAGCCGTCCTTCTCGGTCGTCCGGATCTGCGTCACAATGCAGGGACCACACTGGATCACCGTCACGGGCGTCGAAACACCCTTGTCGGTGAAGACGCGGGTCATACCCAGCTTGCGGCCCATCATGAGAATCTTGCCGTTTGCCATTGCGATCTACCTTCTTACCTGCTGCCGTCTTCTAGCCCTCATGGCCGCCGTCGGATCAACCCGCGACGCCACGTTCAGTTCAACGCCCAGACCAGCTCAGATCGAGCTCCCCCACCATTCCCAACACCCCCCACCACTCACGTCCCATCAAACACAAGACCCCGCGGCATCAACGCCCACGGGGTCCAACATCGCTCTTATGCCTTGATCTTCACGAAGACGCCCGCGGGGACGACCAGACGATTCAGAGCCTCGACCGTGCGCGCGTTGGGCTCAATGATGTCAATGATGCGCTTGTGCGTACGGATCTCGAACTGCTCGCGGCTCTTCTTATCGATGAACGGCGAACGCAGCACCGTGTAGCGCTCAACCCGCGTGGGGAGCGGAACCGGACCCGCGACTTTCGCGTTCGTCCGCTTGGCATGCTCCACGATCTCCTTCGCGGAGGCATCGAGGGCCAGATGGTCATAGGCTTCCATACGAATTCGGATCTTGCCGCCGGTCATGGTGCCGCCTTTTCCTGCACGCTCCACGCCACCACCCGGTGACGGAAGACTGCTTTCGTGTTCGCCGATCAGTCCACAAAGAGTCAAAGAAGACAGACTAAGAACACCCGGCCAGAGGACCCAGCCGGGAACAACCTGCCGCAACTCGAAAGACCCGGCCTTCGCCAAGCCACCCAAGAGCGCGCACCCATCCCGGTTGGTACCGAGTGGGAGGGAAGGGTAGACACTTCCCGACCGATGTCAACAACCACACCAAGTGGCACCGGCCTCCCGACCGGTGTCTCCTTTCTCCTTCTTCCAGCCCTTCCACTCCGCCGCCCTGACAAATTGCGTACAATGGGCGCAGTCCCTCCCATCTTGCCCAACCCTTCCAACCCGCGTGATCCACCCCACCGCGCCAGACCGATCAACCAGTCCACGATACGCGCGGCACTGCGAGCGCCCCAAAGTTCACGGCCAGAGTCATGTTCTCGTTCCTCGGAGAGCCCCTCATGCGTTCAACGTTCCAGCCCAACCACTCCCGCGCCCTCCTGACCGCGCTCCTGGCGGGTTCCGCGCTCCTCATCCTCGCCGCCACACCCGTGCTCGCGCAGCAGCAGAGGCCCGCGGCCGCGCCCACCCGCACCGGAACCAGCTCCACTTCCAGCACACTCAAGGCCACGCCCATCACCTTCTCCGACGCGCCCCTCGTGATGGATGAAGTCGGCCTCACCATGAGCGTCCCTCTCGAAGCAACCGTCGAGAAGTCTCGCGCCGGCACCAGCGCCTCCACGCAGCTCATCGGCCCCGACGGCGTCTGGCGCATCAACGTCGCAACGCCGCGCACCAGCAATCCCGAGGTCACCGCCGCCGACGTTGTTGACAAGATCGTGACCGACCTCTTCGCCTCCGTCGGCGTCGCGCTCGACAAGGAAAACCGCGCCGTCGTTGGCGTGCAGGGCGCGATCTTGGAGCCCCGCCGCGCCGTCTCGATCGGCGGCCGCGAAGGCCAGCGCGTCTACGTCGGCATGCCTCCCTCCGCCGCCGGCGTCACCATCATCCGAGGCTACACCGTCTTCAAGATCTCGCCCACACAGTTCATCACCTTCGAGTTCATGAGCCCCGGCGGCGAGTTCGAGCGACTCCGCACCATCTACGAAACAACACTCGCCACCGCACAGTTCACCGACATTTCCCGCCTCGAAGAGCAGCGCGCCGCAGCGAACGCTAACGCCCGCGCCATCTGGGCCAGCGTTGACGAAGCCGCCCTCCGCGAGATCGTCGCCTCGCATCCCGAAGAGCGCTGGGAGCGCCTCTATCGCCCTGCCTCCAGCGGCCTCGACGCAGACGACACCGAGATCGGCTACCGCCGCATCCGCGTCAAGATCGGCAGCCGCGGCGAGGTCGATCCCGGCCGCCGCACCCGCACGGGCGCCGACAACCAGGAAGGCGTGATCGTCCGTCTCGACGCGCGCGTCGTCGACAATCCGCAGATGGTCGGCAAGGACCTCGCCGCCGGCCGCATCTTCGACTCGCGCTCAATCTTCTTCGTCACACCCGATCGCAACGACGAAACCTGGACCGTGCAGAACACCATCCGCGAGCCCGGCGGCTCCGTCAAGAGCTCCGAAACCGGCGCCCGAAGCGGACAGAACATGGTCGTCGAGATCGATGCCACCGGCCAGCCGCCCGAGACCATCCGCCCAGGCTTCCAGAACGGCGAGTACATCAGCCGCGCCGAGTCCTGGCTCATCCCCCTCACGCTCATCCGCCAGAAGGCCCAGGCCGAAGTCGGCTTCTACGTCTACCAGTCCGACGCCAAGCGCATCCGCCTCCGCCGCGACCTCCTCGAAACTTCGGACGATCCCGCGGGCCTCTCCAAGATCACCACGCGCCTCGGCGAAGACCGCCTCCCGCAAACGACCTACTACAACTCCAAGGGCGAGTTCGTCCGCACCGAAATGCCCGACGGCTCCATCTGGGAACCCATCACCGTCGAACGCCTCATCAGCCTCTGGAAGAGCAAGGGCCTGCCGATGGACTGATCGCTCTTCTCCGCCGCCCCTCGCGCCGCTCACAACACGCCCGCTCCTCGCCCCACGCTACGCTGAACCAACATGGCCACCGAGCGCATCCTCTCTTCCGCCGCCGCGCCCGTCGATGAGCCGGCCAACTGGGCCCTGCGCCCAACCGATCTCTCGCAGTACATCGGCCAGCCCGAGCTTGTCGAGCGCCTCTCCATCGCGATCCAGGCCGCCCGCGCACGCAAAGAACCCATGGAGCACGTCCTCCTCCATGGCCCGCCGGGCCTCGGCAAAACAACCCTCGCGCACGTGCTCGGCCAGGAGATGGGAACCAAGGTCTACGTCACCAGCGGCCCCGCACTCCTCCGCGGCACGGACCTGGTCGCCGCCCTCACGCGCCTCCAGCCCGCCGACGTTCTCTTCATCGACGAGATCCACCGCCTCCCCGCCGCCGTCGAGGAGTTCATCTATCCCGCGATGGAAGACTTCCGCATCGACGTCACCGTCGACAGCGGCCTCTCCGCCCGCACCGTGCAGGTGCGCTGCAAGCCCTTCACGCTCGTCGGCGCCACAACCCGCGCGGGGCTCCTCACCTCGCCCCTGCGCAGCCGCTTCGGCATCACGCACCACCTCCGCTACTACACCAGCGAAGAGATCCTCTCGATCCTCCATCGCAGCGCGGGCCTCCTCGAGATGTCCCGCATCGGCGAGGACTCACTCGTGCTCATCGCCTCGCGCTCCCGCGGCACGCCCCGCATCGCCAACCGTCTGCTGCGGCGCGTCCGCGATTTCGCCGCCGTCAAGGCCAAGGGCGTCGCCTCCGTTGAAGTCGTCGAGGCCGCGCTCCGCCTCGAAGGCATCGATGCACTCGGGCTCGATGAGCTCGATCGCGCCTATCTCCGCACCATCGGCACGACATACGAGGGCGGCCCAGTTGGTCTCGAGGCCATCGCCGCCACGATGAACGAAGACGCCGGCACGCTCGAGGACGTCGTCGAGCCATACGTGCTGCAGATTGGTTTTCTCGCACGCACCCGCCGCGGCCGCGCACTCACCAAGGCCGGCGCCAAGCACCTGGGCCTCAGCCTCAGCCGCGCCCCAGCGCAGGCCGCGTTGCTCGATGAACTCGACGGCGCAGTCTGAAACGCGTCGCGAGCTGGCTCGCTTCGACGAGTGCTTTCGCACCAGCGTTTCTCAGGCGAGATCACTCCAGATCAGGCGATCTGGATGCGGCCTTCGATTCTCCAAGCTATCGCTTGGAGCCCGCAGACTTCGCGTTCGCGGGCGTCAGCGCCTCGCGCGCCGTGTTGTCCAGGAACAGAATGCACTGGCACGCCGAGCAGAACGTGAGCTTGCCCTGGCTCATGAGCAGGCTCACCGCGTCGATGGGCAGGCTCATCTGGCAGACGCCGCACGTGTACTCGTGACGCTTGCGATCCTGAACCTCAACCGGCCCCATCGCGTCCTCGCCGCGCATGTCCACCAGTCGCTGGTACCGCGAGAGGACATCCGGAGGAACGTCCGCCGCGACCTGATCGCGCTCGGCCTTCAGCTCATTGAGCTGCGTCTCGATTTCCTTGTAGCGCGCATCGCGGTCGCTCTGCGCCACCTGCTGCACCTGGCCGCGCTCGCTCTTCTTCGCGACGATCTCCGCAACCTGCCGCTTGAGATCTTCCTGACGCTGCATCGACTCGAGCGCGGAGGCCTCGTGCTTGTCCTTCTCGATCTTGAACGTGTTCATCTCGACCAGGAAGGCCTGATACTCGCGGTTTGTCTTCGCGTTGTTCATCTGCTCGCGGATGCCCGCGATCCGCGCCTCAAGCCGCTTGGCCTCGCCCTCGGCCCCCATCGTCTGGGCCGTCACGGCCTTCAGCTGCGTCTCGAGCGCGTGCTGCTTTGCATCCAGCCCGGAGAGTTCCTTGGACTGCTCGCCCAAGAACCGCTCCGCGGCGGTCAACCTCGATTTCAGCCCCCGCAGTTGCTTGTCAACCTGAAATACCGCCAACAGCTTCGCCGTCACGTCCATGAAACGCTCCAGAAGGCCACCAATGCGAGTGTAGTCCACCTGCGCAGACGAATCTGCTGTCGCCAGCATGTCACCTCTACAGCCACCCTGCCCCGCCAAACAGCCGCAGAACCCAGAAGGCCAGCGGCGCCACCAGCAGCGGCGAGTCGATCACGTCCAGAACACCGCCAAATCCCGGCAGCACTTTGCCACTGTCCTTGATCCCCGCGTCGCGCTTCAGCATGCTCTCGAGCAGGTCACCCGTCTGCCCCACCACCGCGAAGAGCACGCCGGGGATCACCGCCGCCCACAGCGGCACGCCCGCGATCACGCCCCAGCCACGAAGCACCTCAAGCCCGGCAACGCTCACCGCCGCCGACATCAGAACACCGCCAACCAGCCCCTCCCACGTCTTGCCGGGGCTCAGCCACGGGATCAGCTTGTGCCGCCCGAAGGCCTTGCCCGCGAAGTACGCGCCGATGTCGCATGACTTGGTCACAAGGAGCACCCACAGCAGCACCCACGCCGAGTGATCCCGCCGGATCGCGGGCAAGAAGCCCAGCATCAGCCCGAGATAGACGAACGCCACCAGCGCCGCCCCCGTCGCCGCGGCCACACCTTCGACGGACTTGTGCCGCGAGTAAAAGCCCAGCGACATGATCAGCACCAGCACCGCAGAGCTCGCAACGGCCCCCACCGCCGTGCTCGCGCTGACGTCGCTGGGCACCAGACAGCACGCACCAAGCCCAAGGAGCGCGGCGGTCGTCAGGATGCGCTTGCTCGCCTCAACACCTTTGCTCGCGAAGATCGCCGCAAGCTCTCGCGCCGCCAGCACGGCAAGCAGCGCGCAGAAGATCAGCACCACAGCACCCGGAGGCAGCTTCTGACCCTCCCCCAACCACGGCGCTGCCCGGCCACCGACCCACTCATCGAGCCAGAGGCCGCCGATGAGCACAGCAATCAGCACTGGCCCGAGCAGCAACCGCTCACGCATCGCACGCTCCGCGTTTCTCGCCGCTCATCTTGACGCTGGCCATGCTGCTCACGCTGCTGACACTGCTGACGCCGCTCAAATCAGCGCTCGCCGCTGGCTCCGTCAGCCCGCCATATCTCCGGCTCCGTGCCGCGTAGTGGCGCACCGCCTCGTTGAGCGAACCCTCAAGGAAATCCGGCCACAGCGTCGGCGTCACGAAGATCTCCGAGTAGCTGATCTGCCACAGCAGATAGTTGCTGACGCGCAGCTCGCCCGCCGTGCGGATGAGCAGGTCCGGGTCGGGCATCTCCGGTGCGTACAGGCGCTGCGCGACTGCCGCCTCGTCGACATCTTCCGGACGCAAGCGGCCCGCCGCGACATCGCGCGCGATCTGTTTCGCCGCGTCTGCGATCTCCGCGCGTGAGCCATAGTTGATCGCGAGACAGAGCGTGCCGCGCGTGCCGCCAGCCGTCGAGGCTTCCACACGCGCGATCGCGCGCACGACCTCTTCCGGCAGACCCTCGCGCCGTCCAATCACGCGGAAGCGCAGCCCGCGCCGCACCATCGCCTCCTCTTCACCCGCAAGATAGATGAGGCACAGCAGCATCAGCGCCTCGACCTCCTCGCGAGGCCGCTTCCAGTTCTCAAGCGAGAAGGAATAGAGCGTGACGAACTCAACACCGAGCCGGCCCGCGTGCTCCACCACCGCCCGCAGTGCCGCGGCACCATTGCGATGCCCGAACTCACGCGGAAAACCACGCTCCTGGGCCCATCGCCCATTCCCGTCCATGATGATCGCAACGTGCCGCGGGATCCGCGCAGGATGCACATCAGGAAGATGCGCGAGCGGATCGGCCTCGGGGTTTCTCAGCTTCATCCGCGCAATGGCGGCGATCGCGAGCGGATCGCTCGCGAAGGAACTGGCGGGCGCGGCGTTGGAACTGAGCGTCGTCACCTGGATGCCTCTGCCTTCCACCGTTGCTGCCGCGCGAAGAACCAGACTCACGTCATGATCGTCTGCGCCCGGTCCGGTCCAACGCTTACGGCGTCAGCACGCACCTGGGTCGTTGTTTCGATGAATTCAACGTACGCCCGCGCCGCCGCGGGAAGGTCTGCCATCTTCCGGCAGCCGGAAATGTCCTGCGAGAAGCCCGCAAAAGTCTTGTAGATCGGCTTCGCACGCGAGAGGTCGTACGCGTCGGGCGTGAAGTGCCCCGTCCGCTCCCCATCGATCTCGTACTCCGTGCACACCTTGATCTCGCTCATACCGGCCAGCACATCGAGCATCGTGAGCGCGAGCCCCGTCGCACCGTTGATCGCCGCGGCGTAGCGCACCGCGACCAGATCAAGCCACCCCACGCGCCGCGGCCGGCCCGTCGTGGTGCCATACTCTCGCCCGCGCTCGCGGATCCCGTGCGCGACCTCATCATGCAGCTCGCTCGGCATCGGTCCCGCGCCCACGCGCGTCGAGTACGCCTTCATCACACCAAGCACGCGCCCAACACGCGACGGCGGCACACCCGTGCCCGGCCCGATCCCCGCCGCGATGCACGTCGAGCCCGTCACGTACGGATACGTCCCGTGGTCCACATCCAGCAGCGAGCCATTCGCACCCTCGAACAGGATCTTCTTGCCCTGCCCCAGCAGCTCGTGCAGCAGGCGCGTCGTGTCGCGTGTCTGCGGGCCCAGACGCTGGCCAACACGCATGCACTCCGCAACAAGCCCATCGACCGTGAGGTCGTGCGCGGACGATGAGAGATCGCGGAACGCGGGTCCCTTGAGCGTCATCGCGAGCGAGATGCGCTCGCGCAGCAGTTCGGGCCTTCCAAGATCGCCCATGCGCACCGCCGCGGCACGCTGCACCTTGTCCGCGTACGCCGGACCGATGCCGCGCCGCGTCGTGCCAATCTCCGAGATCGGTGGCGGCGCATCGGCCCGATCATCACCACTCGGCTTGCGCTCGCTCCCCATGCGCTTGAGCAGATCCTCGCGCAGCGCATCCTCAAGCTTGTGGTACGGCAGCACCGCGTGAGCGCGGCTCGAGATCACGAGCCCCGAAGTATCCACGCCGCGCTTCGCAAGGCCATCAAGCTCATCGATCAGCTTCAGCGGATCCACGACCACGCCGTTGCCGATCACCGCGACCTTGCCCGGATAGAGAATGCCCGACGGGATCAGGTGCAGCGAGAAGCGCACGCCGTCAACGACCACGGAGTGGCCCGCGTTCGCGCCGCCGTTGTAGCGCACCACCGCGTCGTGGTCCTTCGCGAGCAGATCGACGAGCTTGCCCTTGCCCTCATCGCCCCACTGCAGGCCGACGACCGCGCTCGCCATCGGCCGCGCAACGCCACCCGCCCCACCGGCCGAAGCCCCGACCGACTGATTGCTCACGCCCATAACTGTCACGCTCCGGCCAGCGATCGATCACTCTCGCGGACCACGCGGTCCCCGATGATCCAGAGGATGATCCAGAATAGGTTCACGCGGACGGTTCGGCGCACGATGGACAGGCGGACGGCTGAACCGTCAGGACCTGCCATTCTGCAGATCCCAATCCCAACCGGGACTGAAGTCCTGCGACCCAGCGGCCGATACCCCTTGTGTGGCAGAACGGAAGCGTCGCACAACGCGCGCCTCAAGTAGCCGTGGATGTAGGGCCCCCTCGTGACGCCTCAAAACGTTCGCATCATGTGCCCGAACCTGACCTGCCGCAAGTTGCTGGCTGTGCCAGAATCCTGCCGCGGCAAGACCGTGCGCTGCAAGGCCTGCTCCACCAACATCCGCGTGCCAAAGGACCGGCCCATCGATCCGCCGAACTCCACGAAGGTCGCGTAAGACACTCAGAATACGTCCGTCACGCCATGCCGCTACAGCTTGGGCTGCTTCTTCATGTCGTCGTCTTCGCTGAGGAAGTCGAAGTCGCCGACGCTGCTTCCGTCTGAATCAACCAGACGCGAGCTTGGCGCTGCCGGAGCCTTCGGTGTGTGCGGCCTCGCCTGTGCGGGCTTCATTGACGCTGCTGCGGCGGTCGGGGCCGCGACATGGCCCTCGTCGTAGGCCTCTTCGGCGTCGATCTCGGCCGGATTGCCGTTGATCCGCACCGCAAAGACCAGCTCACCCATGCAGACAAGGTCGCCGGGTGAGATCGTGGCCTGCGAGATCTTGCGGCGGTTGACGAAGGTGCCGTTGCTCGAGCCAAGGTCGCGCACGAGCACATCGTCATCGCTCACCACGACCTCGCAATGCTGGCGCGAGATGCTTGGATTGGGGATGCGGATCTGGCACTCTGTGGAGCGACCGACCACGTGCACCGCCTTGCGGAGGGTAATCTCCTGCTGCTTGCCATCGGGCTTGACCCAGACGAGCGATACCTTCATCAGTGCACCTCTGCTTCGTGTCTGCTTCGTGCCCGGTCTCGGACTGCGAAAGAACGAACACGCTCGACCCCTTACACCAACCCTACCGAGCTTGCCCTACCGAACTTGCCCTGCAGAACGTATCCTACCGGACCTAATGCTTTAACGTACCACAAGTTCAGTGGGATGTCAGCCTGAATCGCGTCATGACCCTGTCATGACCCGGTCACGAGCCTGTCACGAGCCTGTCACGCTGATCGACCACGATTGGCCCACCCCGTCGCTCGCACCTCCACCTAGACTCCGTACGTGACAGAGGTTAAGCGGCTTCCGCTCTTTGATCAATCTGCCTTTACCCCGCGTCTCTCGGCACGGATCCCCCTGAGCGCGAGCCCCACTTGCCTCTCCTCGGCCCCGTCGCTGTACATCCACGTCCCCTTCTGCTTCCACAAGTGCCACTACTGCGATTTCTACAGCATCGTTGATACGCGGGACCGTCAGGAACCCTTTACTGATCGCCTTGTTCGGGAATTGATCGCACTCGCGCCCTACGCCGCTCGACCCCTCTCCTCCATCTTCGTGGGCGGCGGCACGCCGAGCCTGCTGCGGCCGGACCTCTGGAAGCGCATCCTCGCGACGCTTGCTCAGCACTATGACCTTTCGAAGATCCACGCCGCGGCGGGGCTTGATGGCGCTTCGCTTGGGCCCGGCGCTGGCGAGTTCACGGTTGAGTGCAATCCCGAGACGGTCACGGCCGAGCTCATGTCGATCTACCGAGAGGGTGGCGTCACACGCGTCTCGATGGGGGCGCAGTCTTTCAGTCCCGTCCATCTCAAGACCCTCGAGCGCTGGCACAATCCGGCCACGATCCCGCGCGCGATGGAGCTCGCGAGAGCGGCTGGCATCCTGCGTCGATCCATCGATCTGATCTTCGCGATTCCCGGGCAGACTCTTGGCGAGTGGGAGTCTGATCTCCGCACCGCGCTCGACCTTGGCACCGAGCATCTTTCCTGCTATGCGCTGACGTACGAGCCCAACACCGCCATGACCGCGCGTCTCAAGCGTGGCGAGTTTCGGCCCGCGCCCGAGGACTCTGAGGCGGAGATGTTCGAGACGACGATCTCGACGCTCCGCGGTGCGGGTCTGCACCGCTACGAAGTGAGCAACTTCGCGCGAACCGGCGCTGAGTGCCGCCACAACCTGGCGTACTGGCGCCAGTCGGACTGGCTGGCTGCGGGCCCATCGGCCTCGGCCCACGTCGGCGGCGCGCGCTGGAAGAACACGCCGCGGCTTGATGACTATCTCGGCTTCGGCGATGATGGGTTTGCACGCATCCAGGACCATGAGACCCCCAATCCCCGGCGGAACCTGAGCGAGCGCATCCTGACCGGGCTGCGCCTGACGGAAGGACTCTCGCTCGACGCGCTCGAAACAGGCGCGGCGAGCCTCGATGCGGAAACACTCGCGCGACTCAGGAGGGCCATCGCGCGGCAGCGCTCGATGGGCGCGCTGCAGACCGAGCAGCACGCACCGTCACGACTCATCCTCACCGAGCAGGGTTTCCTCGTCGCCGATGCCGCCATCCTCGATCTCGTCGGCGCTGTCGATCCCTGATTCGACATCAACACCATCGAGTGCGGCCGCGCTTATTTCCGGGTCGTCCATCTTGACGGCCGGGGCCTTGGTGTTGTCGGGCTTTGCGATGCCCAGTCGCTTGAGCACGCCCTTCAGGTCTTCGGGCCACGGGACGCGCACGTCGACGATGCCACCGGAAGGATGCGGGAAGACCACGCGATGCGCGTGCAGCGCGAGCCTCGGCGATGCGTCGCGCACGGTCTCGGGCCCGTAGAGATCATCGCCGAGAATCGGGCAACCGATCGAGCTCAAATGGACGCGGAGCTGGTGAAGCTTGCCGGTGATGGCGCGGCACTCAAGCAGCGTCGCGAGGCGGCTGGACTGCACGACGCGGTAGGCCGTGGCCGCGGGCTTACCGAGGTTTGAGATGCGTGCGAGCTTCATGACCGGGCCGTGCTTGCCGCCCTTGCGCATGGTGCGTTCGGCGATGGGCTTCTGGATGACGCCCGATGGGCGCTTGGGTGCTTCCTGTACCAGCGCCCAGTAGAACTTCGCGACGCGCCGGGTCTTGAACATCTCGACCAGATGGTCATACGCGGATGGCCGCAGCGCGACGATGACGAGGCCGCTGGTCTCGCGATCGAGCCGGTGCAGGAGGCCAAACTCCTTCTCGCGCCCCATGTTCTGCAGCGTGTTGCCGTACTTTGCGAAGAGGCCGTTGAGGAGCGTGTTTCGATCGTGCCCCTTGCCGGGCAGGGTCACGACGCGCGCGGGCTTCACGACGACGAGGACCTGATCGTCCTCGTACGCGACCTTGTACGTGACCAGTTCGTTGGGCTCGATGGAGAGATTGGCCAAGGTCTGGGGCACTCCGGACTGCAGATTTCAACACGATCGGCCATGTACTGTCACTGAAACTCACGCGGGCTCGGCCTCGCACGCCGCGGCGTCAACAAACCAGCGTAAGTCGCCCCCGACAGGCGCGAGCCGCGAAGCGGGAAGTTCGTGGGCGCTGCCACCCTCGAGCACGCCAAGCACAGGCCGAACCTCTGCACCTGATGCCACCACCGCTACCATGCGCGATGCGTTGATCAGCCGCATTGACATCGAGACACGATCGGGCTCGCCCGGCACACCTTCGAGCTTCTCGACAAGCCCCTCACGCGTCGCGATGGGAGCACTGCCGCGGGGATAGCCCGCAACCTCACCCTTGGTTGTCAGCGCAAGCATCACGAAGTCCAGGCGATCGTGCCCCTTCTCGCGCCAGCCGAGATGCTCGCGGAGCTTTGACTCGTACGCGGCGGCGGCGTCGGCCGCGTCCGCCTCCATCGCGTGCGACTGCTCGGGCGGGATGCCCGAGAGATCAACGAGGAGTTCGTGCAGGAGCGTGCGCCGGCTGCGTGGATCCGCGGCGGGAACGACGAAGTCATCCACGAGCCAGAGGCGAGTCCGAAGCCAGGGAAACTCGCGATAGTTGAGGTCGTACATCAGCCGACGGAGGAAGGGCTCCACGGCGGGCGAGGGGGAGATGGCAAGATGAAAGTCGCCGAAGGCGCGGACGCAGCTGCGCGCGTGGATGAAGAGCTCGGCGAGGAGCGCATCGATGAGGTCGTCGGCCTGCTCACGCAGCACCACCGCCCCGGGCAAACGAGGCTTGCGGGCAACACGGATCGGAACAAGTTCGAAGGGCTCAGACGACATGGCAGCATTGTGGCCTATCTGAGCGCTCGTTGCAATGGGCTGGTTTGGATCGGTTGTGCCGGTCTTGGGTAGCACGGTCTTGGGAAGTCCGGTCGTCCCGACCGGAGTTTTGAGGCTTTGGGAGAGGGAGGTGCACAAGGTCGGTCTCCAGGAATAGTCGTGCATGCGGGCAGGGGTGAAAGCGGAAAGCGGGAAAGCGGGAAATTAGGAAAGGCAGTCAGGCATGGAGGCAGTCAGGCAGGGGGGAAAGGGGGACCATCGAAGTCGTCACAGAGCCGACGACTTCGATGGCACGAATGGAGGACCTTCGACCTTTCGGTCGAAGGCCTCGTTTTGAGATGGGGTTTCCCTTGTGCGCGCGGGTGGTCCTGGCGTTGCTTGCGACGGGCAAGCACGGCTTTGCAGCGGGCGCACTCGGACGTGCGTGCACTGACGGGAGGCTGTGAGGATCGCAAGCTGCCTCAAGGCTGACCTGTCAGGGCACGACCGTGGGGCCTGCGGGACTTGCGGGCCGCGTCCACGAGTCCGCCGGTTGGACCACCGGGCCTTGGCTTGGTGCGCGGCTCTGTGTGCTTTCGCACGCCTGGCACCTTGCTGGCCGCCTTGCTGGGCCGGCGACTCTGACGCGGGCCGAAATACAGCGGGCCCTCATAAGAAGGGGGCGAAAACACGTTTGTGCGCACAAAGGACGTACGGAGTTTGGGCTCGGGTCCGTTTGGCACTGGAAATCTCGGAGTGAGAAAAACTTCGGATTCTGAGAGGGGGTAGTTTTTTGGTACGGCTTTTTGCGCACGGACGTGGATGAGGCCGGAGCGTGGCGTGGGGGAAGAGGTTTGGGATAGAAGAAGGCATCGAGGCAGTAGGCATCAAGGCATCGAGTCAGTTTGGGAGCTGGCTCGCGAGCGGCGGCTGCGTTGGGATCTACGATGCGGCATGGAAGCCGTTGCTCGTCGCATCATTGATGCCAATGCCAACCGTGCGCGCGAGGGGCTGCGCGTGCTGGACGATCTGGCGCGGTTTGGCCTTGATCACGCGGCGCTTGCGGGCGACTTCAAGTCGCTGCGGCATGATCTGGCTGAGGCGATCAGGAGTGTGCCCTCGCTGGCCGCGGACCTCATCGTTCATCGCGACACGCCCAACGATGTGGGGACTTCACTCTCGACCCCGGGCGAGATGCGTAGAGAGTCGGTCGCGAGTGTTGCGGATGCCAACGCCTCGCGCGTTGCGGAGGCGCTGCGGTCCATCGAAGAGTCGGCGAAGCTGCTGGACGCCCCCACTCTTGCTGGCGCGATCGAAACGCTGCGCTATCGCGTGTATGACGCGCATCAGAGGCTCATGCTTGCCATCGGGGCGCGTCATGCGCGCCGGCAGTGGCGACTGTGCGTGCTGATCACTGAGTCGCTCTGCACGCACCACGCTTGGGATGCTGTTGCGAGGCAAGCGCTCTCGGCGGGCGCAGACGCGATCCAGCTGCGCGAGAAGTCGCTCACGGATCGTGAGCTGCTCGCACGCGCAGGTTGGCTCACGCGAATCTGCTCCGAGCATCAGGCATCGTGCGTGATCAACGACCGGCCCGACATCGCGCGGCTCTCGGGCGCGCACGCGCTGCACCTGGGTCAGTCCGATCTTGCGATCAAGGACGCTCGCGCGATCGTTGGCTTTTCGACGCTCATCGGAGTTTCAACGGAGACGATGGAGGAGGCGCGGGAAGCGGCGCGGGCGGGCGCGGATGTCTGCGGCGTCGGGCCGATGTTCGTGACCTCGACCAAGGCCAAGCCGCGGCTCGCGGGCCCGGAGCAGCTCGCGCGATACCTTGCGGATCCTGTGACTGCGTGCGTGCCGCACCTGGCCATCGGCGGCATCAACGTATCCAACATCGGTGCACTCCGCGCCGTGGGATGTGCGGGCGTTGCGGTCTCGTCGGCCGTCTGCTCCAGTCCCGACCCCGGCGGGGCCTGTCGTGAGCTGCTGGCAGCATCACCCGCGGCGATCCTCCCGGTACACTCTTCCCCATGAGCTACCGCTTCGAGCGTCATCGCCTGGCCAACGGACTCACCATCGTGGGAGAGATCTCTGATTCTGCGCATTCCGCCGCGGCGGGCTTCTTCGTCAAGACGGGCGCACGCGACGAGGCGAGCAAGGTCATGGGTGTGTCGCACTTTCTTGAGCACATGATGTTCAAGGGGACCGCTGATCTTGCGGCGGATGAGCTCAACCGGGCCTTTGACGAGATCGGCGCGAAGAACAACGCGTACACGAGCAGCGAGATGACGGCGTTCCATGTGCACACGCTGCCAGAGCACCTGCCGCGGGGCCTTGAGCTTCTCTCGCGGATGATGCGGCCTGCGCTGCGCCAGTCGGACTTCGACACTGAGAAGGGCGTGATCCTCGAAGAGATTGCGATGTACGAGGACAATCCGTTCTTCGTGCTCTACGAGGCGTGCCTTGATCGCCACTTCGGGCCACACCCGCTCGCGCACCGCGTCCTCGGGACGACGCAGACCATCACGGATCTGACGTCGCAGCAGATGCAGGACTACTTCACATCGCGGTATGCGCCCGACAACACCGTGCTTGCGATCAGCGGCAAGGTGGACTTCAAGGCCGCGTGTGCGCAGGCCGAGGCGATCTGCGGCGGCTGGACGCCCACGGGCGTGCAGCGCGATTACTCCTCGCCTCGCCATGGCGGCGGTCCCTTCGAGCTGCACAACCCCAAGTTCAGCCGCGGCTATCTGCTGGCGTTCTGCGAAGCGCCGGCGATCGACGATCCGCGGCGATATGCCGCGTCGCTGCTCGCGCAGGTGCTGGGTGCGCCGGACAACTCGCGCTTCCACTGGGCGCTGATTGAGACGGGCCTGGCGGAGGACGCGGTGGCGCAGTACGACCCGCACGACCGCTTTGGCGAGATGCTCCTCTTTGCCAGCGGCGATCCTGAGTCGCTGGATGAGATCTGGTCCATCATGGATCGCGAGCTCAAGGCACTGCGCGATTCGCTCACGCAGGATGATCTTGATCGCCTGATGGCCAAGCTCGCAACCGGCGTCACGCTGGCGGGTGAGCGGCCCGATGGGCGCATGCACCGGATCGGTCGGCTGATGACGTATCTCGGCGTGCACACGACGCTGGAGGAAGAGCTTGATCGACTCCGGCGCGTCACGCTCAACGACCTCAAGAGCCTGATCGACGATTTCAAGCTTGATCCGGGCACGGTGGGACGGCTGCTGCCGTGAATGGCGGCTGCGGATCACGTCGTACCGGCGAGACCCAGCGCGGCACCGAGCGCGGGTGGATCACACTGGAAGACCTCTCGGAAGTACGACCCGAGCAATCGAAGCGCACGCTCCGCCGAAGCGGGGTCGCCGCTGATCGCCGCGGCGTAACCACGCTCGCGCACGGCGCGGAGCAGCGTCACGGTCTCTGCACGCACGCGCCAGACGAGCCCCGCGTCGCGCTCGCCGTCGTGGCTTGTGGAGGCCGCAGGAGTGCCGCGAGGTCCATCTTCAAGATCGCGTGAGAGGCCGCCGAGATGCGGATAGAAGGCCAGCGTGCGGGCCTCGTTGAGAGGCTCGCCGGTGCGCACGTCGACGGCGATCTCCGGGCCGTGGCCGGTGTCCAGGAGGACGGCTGAGGCGAGCGTGAGCATCGCGCATCGGTCCGCGTGTGCTGCTCCGGTCATCGAGCGCAGGCCATCGAGGAGCGCATCGAAGACGGGTGGGTGCGGGTCCTGCTCGTGGAGCGCGTGGTGGATCATGTCCATCATCGCGAGTGCGGCGTGGAATGCCGAGAGCGAGCGGCGCACGGCGGGGAAGATCTCGGCAAGGTCCCAGCTCGTGAGGAGCGAGAGTCCTTCGCCGGCCTTGAGGCGTGCGGTGAAGCGGGCGCAGGTCGCGGGTTCGAGGCCGCCGGAGTAGTCGCTCTTCTCGCGCTTTGAACCCTTGGCGATCACGCGCACGACGCCAAACTCGCGTGTGAGCAGCGATGCGGTCTGGCTGGTCTCAGACCAGTCCCAGACTCGCACGCAGATGCCCTCGCCACTGATCTCGCGCATCGCCACGGGGAACGGTACTCGCGCGGTTTCGAGATCGCCCTGAGTTGAACGCCGCGGCCTCGACGCCGCGCCGCCGGCGCGATACGCTGGGGCATGCACTTCTCCCTTGTGGATCGCGTGCTCGAATGCTCCTCTGAGCGTGCTGTCACGCTCAAACTGGTCTCTCAGGCCGAGGAGTATCTGCAGGATCACTTTCCGACATTCCCGGTGCTGCCGGGCGTGCTGATGCTCGAATCGCTGGTGCAGGCCGGACGCGTGCTCGCAGCGCATCGGGCGGGGGGCGTGTCGTCGCGGCTTGTGCTTGGCCGCGTTCGCGCGCTCAAGTATGGGCGATTCGTGCAGCCGGGCGCGTCGCTGCGTGTTGAGGTCTCGCTCCGGAAGGAGCTCGATGGCGGCGTGCTTGACCTTGAGGGAAAGGCCTTCCTGATCGAGCCGGGGGAGAGCGCGGCGGACTTGCCGATCGCGGCTTCGGGGCGGTTTGAGCTTCGGCCCATCAGGGTGGCGGCTCGGGTGCCCGCGATGGCCTGAGGATGGCGGCCGAGGGGGCCCGGCCGACCTCGCCCCGAACCGGACTTTGGTCTGACTTTTGTCCGGTTTCGTCCTACCATCCACAGTTCGCTCCCGAGACGCGGCGAATCCGTGCCGGGAACGTTCCCCCTCGAGGGTTTGCAAGCGATGACACGCGACGAGATCTTCTCGAAGATTCAGGCGGTTCTGGTTGATGCGCTCGCCGTTGATGACGACGAGGTCACGATGGACGCGATCCTCACGAAGGATCTGGGGGCCGAGTCCATCGACTTCCTCGACATCGTCTTCAAGCTCGAGCAGGCCTTCGCCATCAAGATCGGGCAGGGCGAGCTCTTCCCCGAGGGTGTGAGCCAGGATCCCGAGTACGTCAAGGACGGCATGGTCACCCCCAAGGGCCTCGCGGCGATGAAGGCCCGCATGCCGCACGCGAACTTTGCGAATCTTGAGAAGGATCCGCAGGTCCGCAAGGTCGCGGAGATCTTCACCGTCGAGGTGCTGGTACGCTTCGTTGAGGCCAAGCTCGCGGCGAAGTAGACACACTTCGGCAACGCGTACTGCCGTCCCGACTTCTGCCTTTCCACTGCCCCACTGCCTCGCTCCATCGCTGCCTCGCTTCCCCCTCTCCCGGACTTTCTCATGCGCTGGATGTGGATTGATCGCATCGTGGAGCTGGTGCCGCGGCAGCGGCTGGTGGCGATCAAGAACATCTCGCTGGCGGAGGAGCACCTGCACGACCACTTCGCTGCGGCAGGCGAGCTCCCGGCGATGCCGATCATGCCCGCGTGCTTCATCATCGAGGGGATGGCCCAGACCGCGGGGATTCTCGTCGGGCATGCCGAGGGCTTCCGCGAGAAGGTGATCTTGGCGAAGGTGAGCAAGGCCGAGCTCACAGAGGATGCCGTGCCCGGCTTCACGCTGCGGTACACCGCGACAATGGAGCACTTCGACGCGATGGGCGCTTCGACGCGCGGCGTGGTTGAGCTGCTGGATCCGGGCAGCACCGCAGCGCCGCGGCAGATCGGCGCAATCGACCTGATGTTCAGCCACATCGATCAGAACATGGCGGGGACGCAGTTTCCCGAGCACAACTTCGTCTTTTCCGAGAGCTTCCGCACGCTGCTGCGGATGAGCGGCGTGACTGATCAGGGCGTGTGACTAGCATAAGAACAGGACGTGATCAGGACGCGTTGCGGCGTGCTGACTCGCGCTCGGCGAGTTTCTCGCGCACGATGCGGTCGAAGAGCGCTCGCGGCGCGCCGGTGTCGGTCCACGTCTCAAACTGCAGCGCGGCCTGCTCGACGAACATGCCGACGCCGTCGAACGTGCGGCGGCCTGCGCTGCGCGCGAGCGCGAGCAGCGGCGTTTCGACCGGGCTGTAGACCGTGTCGAAGTAGACGGTGTCGCGCCCGCAGCCTTCGATCGCGGCGCGGTCCATGGGTGACTGGTCGGCACCGGTGCCGCCGGACATGCCCAGCGGCGTGCCGTTGATGATGGCGTCGCAGCAGGACTTTGGGATCAGGTCCCACGCCGCGGCGACGAGCTTGGCAGACTTCCCTTCGCGCGTGAGGCCCGCGGAGATGTCGTCGCAGAGCTTCTGGGCCTTCGCACCGTCGCGCGCGTAGACCACGACGGTGGCGCCGCTCCGTGCGGCGGCGTATGCGGCGGCGCGTGCGACGCCGCCCGCGCCGAGGATGCCGATGCGTTTGCCTGAGAGCGAGGTACCAAGACCTTGAGCGAGCCAGAGGGAGATGGCGGGCGCGTCGGTGTTCATGATCGCGATGTTCGCGACTGGACCGGATGATTCGATGGCCAGCGTGTTCGCGCTGCCGATGGCGCTGGCGACGGTGTCGATGCTCCAGGCGCACTCGCGCGCGAGGCGGAGGAGGTGCTCCTTGTGCGGCATCGTGACGCTGACGCCGCGGAGAGAGAGTCGCGGATGCTCGATGAGCTCGAGCATCGTGGCCTTGAAGGAGAGGTACGAGGCCTCGGGATCCGACTCGTCAACGCCGATGGGGAGCGGCAGGTAGACTCCGTCGTGCTTGATCGCGTCGAATCCCGCGTTGTGAACGAGGGGCGAGAGGGAGTGGCCGACCGGCCAGCCGACGACGCCGTAGACGCTGGTGGAAGGGCCGATGGCGCGGAAGCGGTAGAGATCGATGAGCTCGCTGAGCGTGGGCTGGCCGGGCGCGGTGGCGCGCTCGCTGCGGAGCGCGGCGAAGGTGAGGAACGCGCCGAACTTTCCGGCGAGGATGCGCGACGCGAGGCCAAACTCGCCCATCGCCAGCGCGATGGTCGGGCGGGTGGTCTGCGCGGGAAGGTCGAGGGCCTCGAGCGCATCGCGCAGCGAGCGGGCGCGGAAGGCGACCTTCACCACGCTGGTAGAGGCCTGCTCCGACATCGCGAGCACGCGGCGCATGAGGTCCTGCGGACGCCCTGTGAAGTCGTGCGTTGAGAGGATGAGGCCGCTGGCGACATCGCGCAGCTGGCCGGGATGACGCACGCAGAGGCGCACTTTCTGGGCGATGTTTGCGGAGCGCGAGAAGCTCGCCCACTCAACGTCGAGGTATGCGGGCGGGGACTTGCTCGCGGCGGTCAGCTTCTCGAAGAGGCTGATGCGGTCGGACTCATCGCCGTCGTAGTCGCCGCCTTCGCTCGCGATGCGGCACGTCAGAATCAGCGGCAGCGGGCAAGCGTCGATGAGCGATCGGATCCGCTTGATGAGCGCGCCATCTTCGGTGTCGCTGCCGGTGCTGCCATCAAACATGCTGTCGATGCGCAGCTCGATGATGTCGGCACCGCCGGACTTTGCCTGCTGCATCTCCTCGATCGTGCGGTTGTCGTCGGCAGCGTCCAGCGGCGTGAGCGGGACGCAGACGAGCGTGCGTGGGGCAGGATCAGCGCCATGTGCCGGAGTGGGCATGGACCGAGTCTACGCGCTGGCCGCGGCGGGCTGCGGCGCTGTGGCAGTGGGAACCCCGGCTCGATCGGTGGCCGTTGCGAGGCGCAGGATCTTCTCCTGCGTCATGTCGTCGCCCCGGAGTTCGCCGCTGATGCGGCCTTCGCACATGACGAGGATGCGGTCGGAGAGGGCGAGGAGCTCGGGCATCTCGCTGGAGACGAGGAGTACGGCGACACCACTGTCGGCGGCCTTGCGGACGAGGCGGTAGACCTCGGCCTTGGTGCCGACATCGATCCCGCGCGTGGGCTCGTCGAGCATGAGGACGCGCGTCGTGCCGCCCATCCAGCGGGCGATAAGAAGCTTCTGCTGATTGCCGCCCGAGAGCGTGCCGGGCGAGAGGGCGGGGCTGGCGCACTTGACCTGGAACTCGGCGATCTTGCCGGCGACCTGCTCGCGCTCGGCCCGCATGGAGCGGAGGCCAAGCCACGAGGCCATTCGCGCCATGAAGGGCATGACAATGTTCTCGTCGATGCCGAGCTCGAAGAAGAGGCCCTGGTTGCGGCGGTCCTCGGGGAGGTATCCCAGGCCCGATGCGATGGCGGCGCGCGGGCCCTTGTGGTGTCCCGGTGAGAGGCCAAAGGCCTTGCCGCCGTCGCGTCCTGCGAGGGGGCGGCCCATGCAGCGGATGACGCCTTTGGCGGCGGGATCGAGGCCGAAGATGGCGTTCAGAACCTCACTGCGGCCGCAGCCGACGAGGCCACCGATGCCGACGACTTCGCCGGGGCGCACGTTGAGGGTGATGTCCTTGAGGCCCACTGGAGACGAGAGGCTCTGGACTTCGAGCGAGGGTTGGCTTGCTTTGCCGCCGGCTTCGGCGCTCGCGAAGGCGCGTCCACGCGGTGTTTCGAGGCGGCGGCCGATCATCTGGTGCACGAGCGTGGGCTCGTCGAGGCCCTTGATCTCGCTGGTGGCGACGTACTTCCCATCGCGCAGGACGGTGACGCGGTCGCAGACGGCGAAGATCTCGCCCATGCGATGGCTGACGTAGATGATCGTGATGCCTTCGGCCGCGAGCTGTCGCGCGATCTCGAGAAGGCGGTCGGCCTCGGCGATCGAGAGGGAGCTTGTGGGTTCGTCGAGGACAATGACGCGTGCGCCGCCGTGGCCGGCGTTGGATGCGTCGCCATCCTCGGTGCCATCATCGAGGGCCGCGGCGATCTGGCAGATCTGACGCTTGCCGGGGGAGAGATCGCCGAGGGGCTGGCGCACGTTGATCCTGGGATCGAGTCGATGGACGAGGCGCTCGGCGCGGCGTTCCATCTTCGCGAAGTCAACCAGGCCCGAGCGCGAGACTGGCATGCGATGCAGGCTCAGATTCTCGGCGACGGAGAGGTTGGGACACTGCGCGAGTTCCTGATGGACGAGGCGGATGCCCGCGTCAAAGGCGGCATCGAGGGAGCCGGGCTGCAGGACCTTGCCATCGATGATGACGGTGCCGCTGTCCTGGCTGTGGAGGCCCGCGATGACCTTGCCCAGCGTGCTCTTGCCAGCGCCGTTCTCACCCATCAGCGCGTGGACCTCGCCTCGCCGGAAGGCGACGGAGACGTTGTCGAGCGCCTGCGTGATGCCGAAGCGCTTGCTGATGTTGGTGGCGGTGAGGAAGTCGCTCATGGGTGATGGTCGTGCGCGGGCGAGGAGAGAAAAACACGCTCCGGGCGGTGGCCCGGAGCGTGCGAGCTGCGCTTACTTGCTGCCGAGCCACTTCTGCCACAGACCCTCGTACTCCGCGACGTTCTCCTGCGTCACGACGGAGAGGTCGAAGGTGTTGATCACCTTCGGTGGGTCCTTCTTGAGGTGGAGCTTGTCGACGAGCATGGAGACGGACTGATATCCCCAGCCGTAGCAGTCCTGGCCAATGAGGGCCTGCACCTCGCCACGCGTGACGTAGCCGAGCTGCTCGGGAAGGGTGTCGAAGCCGACGACCTTGACGCCCTTGTCAGAGATTCCGGTCAGGGCGTTCTGCGTGAAGAGGGGCCAGCCGCCGACCATCGCCCAGCCCTTGATGTCGGGGTTGGCGTTCTGGACGCGCTGGATCTCAGCGGCGGCGTCGTTGGCGGTCTCCTTGTGGTAGTAGACCTCCTTGAGGGTGAAGCCCTTGTCCTTGAGCTTCTCGAGCTCTTCCTTGACACCCTTGATGCGGGCCTGGAGGTTGGGTGCGGTCTGGCTGCCGCCGAGGATGGCGATGGGACCGCCCTTGTCGCCCATGGCCTTGGCGAGCTGCTGCATGACGGCGCGGCCGCCGGCGACGTCGTCGATGCCGACGTAGGCCATGCGCTTGCTGGCAGGAGAGTCAGAGTCGAACGTGACGACGAGGATGCCCTTGTCCACGGCCGAGTCGATCGGGCGCTGCAGGACCTGACCGTCGGTGGCGGAGATGGAGATGCCGTCGACGCCCTGGCTCACGAGCTGCTCGATGTACTGGGCCTGCTTCTGCGCGTCTTCGGAGACGGGCGTCTGCCAGTTGACGGTGACGTTGATGCCGTGCTTGGCGCTCAGGTCGCGGGCGGCGTCCACGGCACCCGTGCGGGCAGCCTGGAAGACCGGGTTGCCCTGGCTCTTGGCGATCACGCCGATGACGAGGTTGCGACCTCCGGCGGCGGGAGTCGCGGCGGCGCCGGCAGCGCCAGCGGCTCCGGCGGCGGCGGGCGTCGTGGGCGCGGCGGGGGCGGCCGGGGTGGTGGCGGCGGGTGTGGTTGGGGCGGGCGTGGACTTCTTCTCACACCCAACGCTGCCCAGGGCCAGAAGGCCAAGGGCTGCGAGGAGTCCGGTGACTCCAAGCTTGGTGGCTCTCGTGGTGCGACGCGTGTTCATTTGCAGGTCTCCCGAGTTGTGGGCCGCGAGGAGCGGCCCGGTGTCGTGTGCAGATTCAAAGAAGTGTGTTTGTTCGTAGGCGAGCGCGATAGGACGCGATAGGACGTGTCAGGGCATGTCAGGACTTGCGTGCGGTGAGGCGTGTCTTGGCCTGATCGAGTACGACGGCGGCGACGATCGCGGCGCCCATCACGATCTCAGTGTAATTGGTATCGATGTCGAGGATGAGCATGGCGTTGCGGATCATCTGGATGAGGATCGCACCCAGGACTGCGCCCAGCGCGGTGCCGCGGCCGCCTGAAAGTGAGGCTCCGCCGATGACGGCGGCGGCGATGACGTCGAGCTCGTAGCCCTTGCCGGCCTCGGGGCTGGCGGAGCCGAAGTAGCCCAGCGACATGCAGGCCGAGAGGCCCACGAGCAGGCCACTGAGGGTGAAGACGATGATCTTGACCTTGCCGACGGGGATGCCGGCGTACTTGGCGGCGATCTCGTTGCCGCCGATGGCGTAGATCCGCCGGCCGAGCACGGTGCGCGTCAGGACGATGAAGCCCGCGACGGCGACCACGAGCATGATGAAGACGGGGACGGGATTGACGCCCAGGATCTCGGCCTTGAAGAAGCCATCCACGAAGGAGTTGGGAACGCCCAGGACGGCCTGCCCCTTGGTGGTGATGAAGACGATGCCGCGAAGGACGGCCATCATGCCCAGCGTGATGATGAAGGGATGGACGCGCAGGCCCACGACCATGGTGCCACTGATGGCCCCGCACGCCGCGCCGACGCTGCAACAGACCAGGAGCGCGACGGGCACGGCGACATACCACGCGACGCCGCAGATCGTGGCGACGCTGTTGTCGGCGGCAACGCCCAGTGCGTTGGCCTGCAGGTATCGGAGCGTGAGCGCGCCCAGGAGAGCGGCGAAGGCGTAGATCGAGCCGACCGAGAGGTCGATGCCGCCGAGGATGATGATGGCGGTCATGCCGACGGCCATGACGGCGATGAAGCTGGCGTCCTTCGCGAGCAGGACGAGGTTGGAGAGGTCGAGAAACTTGTTCACGCGGGCCTGGCGGCGGAGGGTCTGGCTGGAGCGATCAAAGTCCCAGCCATCGGAGACTCTGTACATCGTACCGCCCATGACGAACGAGGCGGTGCGCTCGGTACTGTCCTCGATCTGTGTACGTACTTCGACCTGCGTCCCTGCCGGGACCGGAATGAACTCGACGTAGTCGCGCTGGATGACCTTGCGTTCGGGAACAAAGCCCGTGGACCACCCCTCGGCGGCGACGAATCGCCTCGCCGTGCCATCTTCTGTTGTCTTCAGCCACGCGAGGACCTTGCCGCTGGCGTCCTTTTCCTCGACAAGCTGGTCGCAGCGTTCGAGCCGGACAATCTCTCCACCCTCGGTCTTCATGACCGGGCGGCGGCCGAGTTCACGCATGAACCAACCTTCGGCGCTCGGGAACTGCTGGCCCCCAATGTCGCCGGCCTCGGTCACGGTGAACCCGGTGGTCGTCTCGACGACGATCGCGGTGGGCGAGACTTCGAAGATCTCGGGCTGAGCCTTGGAGCCGCCGCGGATCGTGAGGATGACGGCCATCGCGATGATGACCAGGACAAGGCCGGACTCCTGCGCGCCGAAGAGCCGCTTGAACCACGAGGCTCGCTGACCCTGTGGGCGCGAGGCCGTGGGGCTTCCATTGCTGGTTGAGGCCGTCGCGTCAGACCCTGGTTCTTGTACGTTGGGCACCCGGAGGCTCCGTCATCCTGCGCCACCAAGGCACGGGGCCCGGAGCGTAACCAATCTTGCTGCCAAGGTCGAACCGGGCGGTGTCCGCATCGCGAATATTGCCGCGGGATGGGGCCGCCCTGCGGCGACCCACGGCGCGGTGATGAGGGTGGTGATCAGGATTGCTGATCAGGGTTGCTGATCAGGGGCGGTGGTTGGTTCAGTCGATGACCTGGGTGCGGGCGGAGCGAGTTCGATCGATGGCGTTCACGCTCTGGGAAGCGGTGTTGGTTGGAGAGAAGAAGAGGTCGTGCACGTTGCCGATCTGGAATGCGGCGTGGCCGTCGGCGTAGACGAAGTTGCCGCCTTCCCTGCCGTGATTATCATTGGGTGCGTAGAAGCCAGGGGATGTTCCGGCGGCGGCGGCGTTGCCCTGTGCCGAACCACCTGCGCCGTACCACGCGGCGGTGGAAACGTCGGGGCCGTTGGTTTCATCGCCCCAGATCGGCGGCGGCGTAACGATGGTGCTCTCGTCGGTCTTGAGGCCGGCGATGTAGAGGTACGAGATGTTGTACCCGATGATGTCGTTGCGGCTGCCGGGTGGGTTGGGCTGCTTCACGGGTGCCGCGGTGTAGGCGGGTGCGCTGGTGGGAGTCACGATGGCGCCGAACCAGCGGTCCTCCTTGTCGGAGGGGCACGTCAGGACTTCGAAGGCGTCGAGGTACGCCTCCATGAGCGGGATGCGATTGCCGTTGAGGTAGGCCTCGCCGGGCTCGTCTTCCGCGGCGCTGCCGCCGTTGAAGCCCTGCGTGATGCCGTCGCCGACCTGGTTGAGGCTGAAGAGTGAGGCAACGCCGCCACGGATCCACTGCTCGGTGAGGAATCGGTTCGTCGGTGCGTTCCAGCCGGTCCAGCCAGCGCTCGGGCCCGGCGGCGGACGGAAGGGGACGAGCGGGAACCAGCCCTTCTGATCGTTGGCGTAGTAGGTGAAGGAGAGGCCCATCTGCCGCGTGTTGGCGAGGCACTTGTTGAGTCGAGCGGCGTTGCGGGCTTTGCCCAGGGCGGGCAGGAGCAGACCGATCAGGAGCGCGATGATCGCGATCACCACGAGCAGTTCGATGAGTGTGAAGCCACGATCAAGATTGGAAGTGGAACGGCGATAGTTCATGTTCATGGATGTTTCCAGCGAGGGCCGGGCGCGCTTCGAACGGCGAGCCCCGCGTCGACTGGTGATACGCTACCGCAAATCTGATCGTTGCGTCAAGCCCAACCCTTTTCCAAGTCGCGACTTCGGGGTAGTCGGGCAAGCCCAGCGAATCCTCGGGCAGTGATTCTGCCGGATGCCAGCAGAATCCCTACCTCATGTGGTTCTAGGACGCTGCGATTCGTCAAGGGCGCTCAAAAACCCCTCGCCGATCGCCCCATCATCCTGTATAGTCCGATTGGTCATAGCGCAAACCGCGCGGCGAGTTGTGGTTCCGTGCGACGGGCGTGTGGCCCGTTGACCTGGTATCGCGCCAGTACACCAAGCCGCCCCGGGCTTGCAGAGATTGCGCTTTTCTATCAGGAGACCCGAGATGAAGATCCGTTGTATCGCTTCCCAGGCTTTGCTGCTCGCGCTCGTCGCTGGCGCTGCCGTCGCTCAGCCCACGGTTGATGGCTCGCTCGCGGGCGACAACTACGGCTCGATCCTGTGGGTTCAGGACCAGCCGACGACGTTCGGCGACAACGTGGCGGGGCAGTCCTCGCAGCCTGGCGATCCGGCCAACGTTGCGACGGGCTTTGAGTGGGCGATCCCGGTCAGCGCGATCGGCTACACGGGTGGCCCGATCCGCATCGCCGGGTTCATCGCGAACAACAGCGGCGACTTCCTCTCGAACCAGGTCTTCGGCGAGAACAGCACGACGCAGGCCAACTTCGGCAGCCCGCGCGGCCTGAACTTCGGCAACTTCGACGGCAACCAGTACCTCGAGTTCACGCCTTTGACGGTTTCGGGCATGCCGACGATGGACGGCACGCTTGAGACGAGCTTCTGGGCTGGCAACCGCATCTGGGTTTCGAGCACTCCCACCGGCTTCGGCGACAACAACTCCAACAACCCCACCAACGCGAACGGCAGCGAGTTTGCGAACTTCTATGCGGTGCGCAGCACGAACGGCACGCCGGACAATCCCGCTGACGACATGCTCTGCATCTTCGTCGGCGGCAACATCGAGTCCAACGGCAACAAGATCACGATGTTCTTCGACACGATCGCCGGCGGCCAGAACCGCCTGCTGAGCGTGCCGCCGAACCCGGATTGGGGCTTCGGCTTCGTCCGCAACCTTGGTGACGTTGATGCGAGCACGCCCAACGGCCTGACGTTCGACGCGGGCTTCGAGGCGGACTACTTCACGGCTGGCAACATCTTCGGCGGGACGCTCTTCCTGGACTTCATCACGCTGACGAGCACGGGCGGCTCGGGCGCGTACCTGGGCGGCACAGCCTCGCAGGCGCAGACGTACACGCCGGGGCCGATGGGCTCGGGCGGCAGCAACAACCCGCCGATCAACCTGCGGTACAACAACAGCAACATCGCTGGGCTTCCGGGCCTGGGCGGCGCGGCTGGCCCGAGCACGCCGAACATCGACGTCTCCTTCGGCTCTGAGTTCAACGGCCTCTTCGGCTACGTTGATCCCGACACCGGCACGGCCCACATCCTGCTGACCGGCAACCTCGAGACTAATTTCAACAAGATCACGATGTTCCTGGACCTCAACTCCGCCGAGGGCCAGAACCAGCTCATCGGCACCAACCTTGATGTCTCGGTCGACAACCGCCTGAACCGCCTGGGCAACGGCGGCAACGGCGCTGAGGGCGCTGGCGCTGGCCTGAAGTTCGATGCGGACTTCAACGCCGACTACGTGATGTTCTACGCCAACGGCGGCTCCGGCCCCGTGAGCCACTTCCTCGACGTCACCACGGTCCGTACCAACGGCCCGCTGCTGAACTCGGGCTTCGTCGCTGACTATGTCGCGTTTGACGGCGGCGCCAAGCCGGACAACCGTCTGCTCGACTTCCCCGCGACGTACGCCCAGTACCAGGATTTCAGCCGCACGAAGCTCGAGACCAACGGCGAGCCCAACGCGATCACGTCGTGGGCGCTCCTGCAGGGTCCCCCGGTCCCCGGCCCTGACCTCCTCCCCCCGGCCGAGTTTGCCGGTCGCATCCTCGCGGCGATGGACAACAACAACATCGCTGGCGTGACGGCCACCACCGCGACGGGCGCGGAGCTCGTCACGACGGGCCTCGAGCTTCGCATCGATCTGATCTCCATGGGCTGGGACGGCACCAGCCCCGTCAAGCTCGCTGGCTTCATCTCCAACGACAACTTCGGCACGACCTCCAACCAGGTCATCGGCGGAAGCGGCTCGGCCACCAACCTCGGCGAGCCCAGCGCCATCGACTTCACCACGATCGCCGGCAACCAGTACGTCGTCCTCCCGGTGGGCGTCCCCAGCGGCGGCCCCTCCTGCGACTACGACTACAACCAGGACGAGAACGTCGACCTGCTCGACGCCCAGCAGATGGCGCAGGTCTTCGTCGGCCTCCTCACCCCCGAGGCCAACTGGCTCGATGGTGATCTGAACGGCGATGAGAACGCGGACCTCACGGACGCGCAGCTCCTCGCGGCGTTTGTCGTCAGCGGCAACTGCGGGCTGTAAGCCTTCAGAGCCGTTCCTTCCGAGCCGAACTGCGCAAGCAGTCGGCCTCTTCGGGCGGCATGCCGATGACTGGCACGCCGTGACAACTTAGAACTCCAAAGGCCGCCCGCGAAAGCGGGCGGTTTTTCTTTGCACTTCAGAGCCGTCCGCACGAGCCGACGGAGTGTGCGGCGGCAGACCATCGGCTCGCGCCGATGGCTCGGAAAGGCCATCAAGAGTGCCCGGACCCCGGCACACCGCCCTGGAACGAAAGAAGTTGGGCTGGGCTGGAGGGGCCGCCGCCGCACGACTAAACTCTCTCCCCCCAGCGGTCTCGCCGGGGTCTTGGAGAGATGTCCGAGCGGCTGAAGGAACGCGATTGGAAATCGCGTAAACGGGCAACCGTTTCAGGGGTTCGAATCCCCTTCTCTCCGCTTCCAGGCAGCCCTTGCTCACGCGAGGGCTGTTTTTTTATCCACGCGTGGGACCAATGGCCGCGCGCTCTGGATGATCGATTGCGTTGCGGTGCCCTTGAGAGGCGGGTGCTCTGACGTCCGGGGAACGATGCCAACCCGCGGCTCAATCGTCGTCGCGCTGCGACTTCAGCGTGGTCACGACCATGAAGTGGTCGCTCAGGCGGCGTTTGAAATCGCGGTTGTCCATGTCGCGTTCACGCAGGTAACGGCCGGAGATGACCTCAAACGTTGAGGCCGCGAACTCGGGCTGATCGCCGGGCACCAGGACTCGGTCCATTGCGCCGTCGCGCCAGTGTGTCGGGGGCGGCGCTGCGTTGCCCTTGGTCGCGAGGTCGATGAGTCCGGCCTTTGCGAACTCTTCGAACGCGGGCTCGTTCTTCTGAACGCAGTTGGTGTCGCCGATGATGACGATGTCGCGTTCGGGACTGATGCTGCCAGCAAACTCAGACGCGATGTCGGGCCAGGCGCGCGTGAGGACCGCCGCCTCGCGGGCGCGATGGGCCGCGAAGTCGCCGTTGTAGTCGGCCTTCATGTGCACCGTCACGAGCACGATGTCGGTCGCGCCGTCGCCCAGGACGAAGCGCATCGCGTGCGGCGTGCGAGCCCAGAGGGGCGAGCCTGTCGGGCCGCGCTCTGCGGGGCCGAGCGGGATCTTCCACGCGCGGTCGTCGCGCTGGTCCCACACGTTGCCATCAGCGTCCATCGCGGCGACGTCCGCCGTGCTCCACGCGGCGCCGATCAACTGCTCACTCTGCGGATGCCCGGGGAAAAGGGCGTACTCCCAGCGTTCACCGGACTTCTTCTCGACGAGCGCGAGCGCCTCTTCGAGCACGCGGTTGCGGAAGCGCGTTCCCTCGCGCTCGGGAACGATCTCGCAGAGGCCCAGGATCGACACGTCGGCGAAGAGGATGTAGTCGGCGATATCGGCGGGAGACTGCGCAACGCCGCGGGCCGGGCCGCTGCGCTCGTCGGGCTTTCCGAGCCACTCGATGTTCCAGGCGCCGATGCGCAAGTCACGTGGCGTCACGCGAGCGGCACCCTCGCTGGCGGGCGCGGGCCCGGTTGAGTTCTTCGCCGCGGGATCGTCCGAGCCGCCTGGCGTGGGCGAGGCCGAGTTTGTGCTCGGCCTCTGGAGTGGTTCGACCTTGCTCGGAGAAATACTTGACGGCGTTGCGGGAGACGGCGTTGCCTGCCCCGCACCCTGCTGCTTGGTGTGCTGGATCCACATCATGCCGAGCACGATGATCATGAGCACGGCGGTGCCGACGGAGAGCTTTGCCTGGATCGGGCGATTGGCCATGTGCTGTGCCCCGTGATGGAGAGACACTGGGAGATTGTTGACGAGCGCGGGCTCGCGAACATGAACGAGCAGGCGCGCGTTCTCACGCGCCTTCACGCTGCATCACGCACCCACCCACCCGCACGACACTCAGTCCGCGCTTTTGTCGCCTCGTGACCGATCGGCCTTGCGGCGATCGCTCTCGGCGAGCATCTTCTTGCGGAGGCGAGTGATCTTGGGCGTGATCTCAACGAGCTCATCATCCTCGATGTACTCAAGGCACGCCTCGAGGCTCATGCGGCGGGGAGCCTTGAGCACGACGGTGGCTTCCTTGCTCGCGACGCGGATGTTGGTCAGGTGCTTGAGACGCGTGCAGTTGACGGTGAGGTCGTTGTCACGGTTGTGCTCGCCCACGACCTGGCCGGAATAGACCTTGTCGCCGGGCTCGACGAACATCACGCCGCGGTCGGCGAGCTGCTCCAGGGCATAGGTCGTGACGGGGCCGGTCTCGAGGCTGATGAGCACGCCGTTCTGACGACGCGGGATCTCGCCGCTGACGGGATCGAAGCGAAGGAAGGAGTGGTGCAGGATGGCCTGGCCCTGCGTTGCGGTCATGGCGCGGCCGCGAAGGCCGATGAGGGCCCGCGAGGGAATCTCAAAGACCAGGTGCGACTGCTCGCCGCGGGTTTCCATCTTCTTGATCTCGCCCTTGCGCGAGCCGACGAGCTCCATGATGCTGCCCATCGTGCTCGTGGGGGTGTCGATCACCAGGCTCTCGATGGGCTCGTGCGGCACGCCATCGATCATCTTGATCACGACCTCGGGCTTGCCGACCGAGAGCTCATACCCCTCGCGGCGCATCGTTTCGATCAGGATTCCCAGCGAGAGGATGCCGCGGCCGGAGACCATGAACTCATCGCCGCTGCGACCGGGCTCGACGCGCATCGCCACGTTGCGCTGCAGTTCGTTGAGCAGGCGCTCGCGGATCTGGCGGCTCGTGACGTACTCGCCCTCAAGGCCCGCGAACGGCGAGTCGTTGATCTTGAAGAGCATCGTCATCGTCGGCTCTTCGACCTTGATGGGGGGGAGCTGCACAGGATTCTGAACGTCCGCGATCGTGTCGCCGATGTCGATCCCCTCGATGCCCACGACCGCGCACAGATCGCCAGCGTCAACGCTCGCGACTTCCTTGCGCTTGAGGCCCTGGAACTGCAGCAGCTGCGTGGACTTGGTCAGGATCTGCTTGCCGTCCCGCTTGATCAGGCAGATCTGTTGGCCCGCGCGGATGGCCCCGTTCACCACGCGACCGATGCCGATTCGACCGACGTACTCGTTGTAGTCGATGTTCGTGACGAGCAGCTGCAGGGGCTTGCTCGTGTCGGCCAGCGGCGGCGGAACTTCCTTCACGATCGCCTCGAAGACATCGCGAAGGTCAACGGGCTTGGGATCGGGGATCGGCCACTCGCGCGTCGCCCAGCCATCACGCCCCACGGCGTAGATCGTCGGGCAGTCCAGCGCGTGCTCGTCGGCACCCAGGTCCACGAAGAGGTCGAAGACCTCGCCGATCACGGCCTCGACGCGCTGGTCGGCTCGATCCACCTTGTTCACGATCACGATGGGCATCAGGCCGAGCTCGAGCGCCTTGCCAAGCACGAACTTGGTCTGAGGCATCACGCCCTCGGAGCTGTCGACCAGCAGGCAGCAGCCGTCGGCCATGCGCAGCACGCGCTCCACCTCACCACCGAAATCGGCGTGGCCGGGCGTGTCGAGGATGTTGATGCGGTACGTCTTGCCATCAAGGCCGAGGTACTCGACCGCGCAGTTCTTTGCGAGGATCGTGATGCCGCGCTCGCGCTCGAGCGGGTTGCTGTCCATGATCAGGCCGTGCTGCCCACCCTCGAGCTTCTCGAGCTCGCCCGAGCGGAAGTTGCCCGACTGCTTCAGCAAGTTGTCGACCAGCGTGGTCTTGCCATGGTCGACGTGCGCGATGATCGCGACGTTGCGGATGGCGGGGTTGCGGGGCCCCTGGGCACTGGCGATGCTGGGATTCTTCGTGGCTGGGGTGGGCTGGGCGGTCTGGGTCATGGAAGCGTCTCTTGCTGGTGATCTGGACGGATCCGGGAGGACAGTGGCGGCCGAACCCGCGGGTGCCCTTCCAACTCCGAACGTGGTCCGCGGTTCATGCCGCGCGACTGAAGAAGGCCCCGATTGTGCCCGGGGAGCGGGTGCGGCAGGCTTTCGTTCGGGCCGGCCGCGATCCCGTGGGGAAAGTATAGGTGCGACCAACGCCGACTTCGCGTGAAGCTGGGCAAACGCTGATTACAGCGCCGGGTTTGACGCCTTCTTCGCAAGGATCCCGGCCCAGTTGGCTGGTGTAGCGCCGCGGCCGTGGCATCTCGTCACATCGCCAATCACTTAGGCAGATGTTGGTGGAGCCAGCCTCGGTCCGGAGGCCACACGGTTCGACTCCCGTCCAAGTCCAGAGTTCGAGCGAGCAAAGCCCACAGAAGAGGGTCCGCGCGATCGCCTCGGACTACTCGAACGGACTGATCGCAAGCAAACTCAAGAGCGGACCAGACATGAAGCCCCTTCGCTCTACCTCCAGCATTGCCATCGGCGCCACGCTCCTCGCCGCGACATCCAGCGCAAGCCTCGCGCAGACCAGCACCCTTCTCTATCAGAACACCTTCGAGTCGCGCTCGCTCGGCACATGCTGGAGCGCTGGCACGCTTCTGAACTGGGAAGAGCGTCCGAACTTCACGACCTTCAACGGCCGCTACTCCGGCGGCAGCACCACGCTCACCTTCCCGCAGCCCACGCTGCTCGGGCCGCGAGCCGGAAGCAGCGGCCCCGGCGGAGGTAGTGGTGGCGGAGGTGGAGGCGGAGGATGTGGCGGCGGCGGCGAGCCCACGGTGATCTCTTCCGTCACCTTCGATCTCTACGCCATCGATTCCTGGGACGGATCCAACTCTCGGTTCGGTCCCGACCGCTTCCGGGTCGCGGCCAACGGCCAGTCACTTCTCGATACCACACTCGTGAACCACGATGCGCAATTGCAGGACTTCCGTGCGCCCGATGTCGGCTCCGTTCACCTGGGCTTCAACCAGGGCTGGGCAGATTCGATCTACCGGGCCGTCACGCTCGAATTCACGCTACCGGATGCGGCCTCCCCCATCTTGAACACATGGTCCGACGGCGGCCTTCAGGGCATGGTGGATGAGTCGTGGGGCATTGACAACGTCGAAGTGTCGTACCGCGCAGTCCCAGCACCGGGCGCACTCGCCGGGCTATTGCTCGGATTGCTCGCTGCTGGCCGGCGCCGCCGCTGAACCACGCTGAAACGTCCAAGCACGCCTATTCCCGCAGCAGTGACGTCTCCATCATCACCTTGACACCGCCCATGACGACGCCCGGTCCGCTGCGCTGCACACTCGTTGAGACCTCATCCAGCCAGCGCAGCGCCCGCGCTGAGCTTCGCGCACCTGACTCGGCCGCTTGCGCATCCTGATCAGCACTCGACGCCGGCCCCGGCGCGGCATCGGGCATCGACGAACTTCCCAGTTCGCGATTTGCAGCGGCGATCGCCGCGAGTTTGGCAGGGCGCAGCGAGAGCCGGTAGTACAAGCCCGACACAGGCGAGTCACTCGCGAGGAGCCGCGCGATCTCTTCAACCTGATCGCGGCACGCCGCCTCTTCACGCGCCACCGTTCGAACACTGACGACCCACCACCCCGGTCCATCAGCATCCGCCGCGGCACCATCCGCGCCAACATCGGGCACGAAACACCACGCCACAGAGCCGCCGCGCCGGAGATATCCCTCCATCGGACCATCCTCGCCCGCCGAGATCATGAGCACGCGCACGAGCCCGAGCGGGGCGCGATCGAGCTTCTCCTGCAGGCCCAGCGCCTCACTCTGCTCGGCAAATCCCGAGAGCCAGCGATGCACCGCCGTCGCGGCTTCACGCGTGCGATCCACCCGCGCCACCAATGTCCCGGCAAGCCCGCCACCCGGTCCGCTCCTCTGCCCACCAGCGCGGCTGGGCTCATGCACCGCGAGCACCGTCGGGCCAAGGAACCGCTCCTCGACGGATGCCGGCGCGTGGATCATGGAGAGAACCGACGACAGGAGCGATTCACCGCTGCCAGACCCAGTTCCAAGGAGCCCGGCGCCCATGATCGCGCTCGCCGATGCGGCGGCTCCCGCATTCACCTCGCCGCGCGGCGTGGTGTGGAGCGAGCCAGCCATGAGCAAAATCGCATCCATCTCGAGACTCGCGAGAACCGCGCCGGGCAGTCCGGGCTCGGCCTGCCCTTCGGACGCCAGGAGCATCGAGTCCGAAGCGACAAAGCGGCCCACAAACCCGCGATCCCCCACACGCCCGCCCAGCACAAAGTAGCGTTCGGCGTTCTGCGCACCTGTGCGTTGCTCGCTGCTCGCCGCGTCGCTGCCCGAGACCGCAGGATCGGCTGGGACTGCAGGATCTGCTTGGACCGCAACATCTGCTTGGACCGCGACAACCGCCGGGGCAGCAGCTTCGTCGCGGATCATCACCACCAGCGGCTGTGCCGAGAGATCCGCCGCCTGGCTCCACCAGGGGCGATCCATCAGGCGCTCACCCTTGGGCGCGCTCCCGGACCCAAGCACGCCGAGCATCTCATCAAAGAGCTTGGTGCTGCCGCGTGGCGAGATGAGGAGCCTGCCATGATGATCCGCGCCGGGCGCGGTCGCGAGCTCGACGCCGCCACCCTCGAGCGCGAGGATCGGCAGCCCAGACTCAAGCCCGCGCGGGGCAGGCTTGAGCCGCTCACGCACGCGCCGCTCGGTCTGCTCCGAGATGGAGCTGATCAACATCGTCTGCGCGCGCGTTCCCGGAGCAGTGCTCCCCCAAGCCCCTCGCACACCCAGGATGCACGCGTGCCCCACAAGCTCATCGATGGCGCGATCCGCGGGCAGGTCGAGCGCCAGACCCAGATCAGTCAGCGCCGAGGTCGAGCGACCCCACTCCCCCACCTCTCCAAGGAATGCCATCAGCGCCTGCCCACCCGCGCGCGTGCGCATCGTCGTCAGATCATGCACGGAGATGAGCAGGTCGAGCGAGCCTGGAAGCGCCTCAACACTCGGGACGGAGTCTCCGGGCGCGGCCTCGAGCTCCCGCTCAGGCTCCTGCGCGCCGACCGACGAGCAGGCGAGCACACCCAGCGCGCCAGCGACGAGAACACCGACGCCCCGGCGCAGCCGCGGCAGACTCCAGTTCCGAGCCTCCATCCTGGTGCCAGCCACACGCATCAGCACTCTCCCCGAAGGTGAAAGACAGCACCTGGGAGCCCCAAGGAGCGACGATTGAAGCAACTGTTCGTGCGAAGTCTCCAGACCAGACGCCACGAAGAACTCGAGGCGTGCAACAGATGTCCAACCGATTGACCAGAGCCGCGTCCGAAGCGAGATCCAATCGCCACGCGATCCGGGCGACCTCCTGCGTCAGACCGCACAATCATGCCCGGACAACGCCGCACGAAGTGGCACATTGCTGAGCCCCGCAGAAGTCTGCCTTGAGCAGCAGCTTGAGCAGCACGGATCAACGACGCTCACGGCCGGTCTCTTTTCCGTCCGCCTCCTGCATGAGTCGTGAAAGATCCAGCCACGGGAGCAAACGGCTCGGTGAATCCGCGCTGGAAGGTCCGTCCAACATCTCATCGGTCAAACGCTCGGGCTCGATGCGGAGCATCGCGCAGGTGAGCGGATTCTCACTCAGCAGCATGAGTGGCCTGGGAGATTGGGCCGTGCCCGCGTGCTTGCGAGCGTGCTGAGTAGAAGCCAGAGCATCAGCCGCGCCAGCGATGCCGCCCAGCGTCAAACCCGACCCCTGAACCGCGCTCTCGCGCAGCTCACGAGTTGGCGGCGCATCAGACGCGACGAACGTGGATGACCCGAGCGGACTGAGCGAGGTGCTCCCGAGAGACTTGGAGTCGTACACACCCGAGCCTTCGAGCGTGAGTGCCCCGACGCCCCAGCCCGCCGCCTCCGGCACGCCCGGCGCCGACACTCCGACTTCATCCGATGGCAGCGGCATCAGCGCAATCGCGACGCGGCCCGAGTTTGCTGACCGCGTGGCCTGACGTGCCAGCCGCGAGACCGGGGACGAAAGATCAGTCCCCACCTGCTGGAACGCACCCTGGATCGAGTCGAGCGTGACCGACACATCACTCCGGGCCGCGGCCACAAGATCCGTCACCGGCCGCTGCGGACGCGACCACGAGAGCGCATCGGGATACAGACGCTGCACGACAGCCACCAGCGAGAGGACCGCGAGTGCGCCGCACGCCGCGAGCAAGCGACCACGCCGCGCCCGCGCCCGCTGGGGGCGCACCACGAATGGACGCTCCGACGCCTCCACCCGCGCGAGAATCTTCGCGGTCAGGTCCGGCCCCTGTGGCAGAAGTGCGAGTTTCCCCACCGACGCGCGAGTCGCGTCGAGCCGGGCGCGGAAGCCCTTGCTCGATGCTTCACCATCGCGCACCAGATCTCGCACATCCAGAACCTCACCCTCGGCCTCAGCATCGAGGATGCGGTTGATCAGCACATCAGCTTCAAACCTCAGAGCGCGGGTCGAACGCTCGCCACCACGCAGGCGGTCACCACTCGGCCAGAGATCTGAAAAGTCGTCGGGGTTCACGGGGTTGATTGGGTTCGTGGGAGTTGTCACAGCCACGCCTCCTCGGCGCGATTGGCCGCACTCCCCTTGACCGTCGCCTGCTCGGCCAGAATCTCGCGCAGCCGCAGTCGTCCGCGGTGCAGGTGGCTCTTGACGGTCCCCTCGGGTACACCGAGATGCTCGCTGATCAGCCAGATGGGCCACTCATGCTGATGGAAGAGCAGGATGATCTCACGCTGTTCAAGGCTGAGGCCCATGAGCGCGGTGGTCAGCGCGTCGCGGGTCACAAGACACCGCTCGCCACCCTCGTACGCGGACTCGGCTGCCTCGCCCCGGCCCGCCGCGGACTCAGTCCGGTCGGTGTCTGACGATGGCTTCTTCTTCTCGAGCGTGTTGAGCATCACGCGCCGCGCGATCGTGAAGAGCCAGGTCGAGAAGCGGAAACGCGGATCAAATCGATCAAGGTTCGTCAGCACACGCACGAACGCTTCCTGCACCACATCCTCAGCAACCTCGGGCCGGCCGCACATCCGAAGGATGTAGCCATACACCGACGACTGATGCTGGCGGATCAGCAGGTCCGCGGCGGTGCGATCCCCCGCGCTGGCGCGCGTGATCAGCGCCATCTCCCGCGCTTTGTCACTCGCTTTGTCCACGGGTGCTGCCGACATACCAAGGCCTCCGGACACCGCCGCCATCCGACCCCAAACCCTGCTCACAGTCTACCGATACTTACCCCTTCATGACAGCACAGGTTGCACACGTCGCACGATTCTCCCTTCCAGCACAGTCCGCACCCTCCCACCGCCTCCATGAACGGCCTCAAAACGAAAAGGCGGCCCAGCAAAGGTGCTGGGCCGCGTGTGAAATGGCTTCTGTTTGGATGCCCCCGCCGCGATTACGCCGCCAGGCGGCTGTTGCCATCCAGGCCCGTCGTGCGGGACTGGCGGCGTGCCACGGCCCGGCTGGGACGCTTGACGGCCACGCGCTCGGCCTCTGGCAGCGGACCGGTCAGGAGCTCGACGACTTCCGCCGCGTTGCGGGCACAGAGATCAATACCGATCTCATCCGCCAGCCCCTCGGCCCGGGCGAAGACGCCGCCACCGACGATGATGCGGGTATCGGGCGTTGCGTTGATCTCACGCAGCGTGTCCACGACCTCGCGCACGCCCGGCAGGTCCGCCGCGGCCGAGGCAAAGAGGAGCAGGAAGGTCGGACGACGCTCCTGCACCTGCGCGATGATCTCGTCGCTGGGAATCCCGCCACCGGTGAAAGTGACGCTGTAGCCCTGCGATTCCAGCAGATCGACGGCGATCTGGGCCGCGAGCTCCTCGCCCTGGCTCGGTCCGCAGCAGGCAAAGACCGTCCCGCGCGTCGCCGCCGGAACCGTGAGTCGGCCCGCGACCTGATCGACAAGCTGACGCAAGAGACGCGTCGAGAGCTGGTACGAGAGGGTGGTCATCTGGTCGTTGCGGAAGAGGTTCTCGATCATCTCGTGCGCGGGCCAGAAGAGGTCCGAGAGGACCGTTGCGGCGGGGACGTTCTGTGCGAACGTCTCGTTCACGAGCTGGCGTGCGCCGGGCCGGTCTCCGCTCACCAGCGTCTCGAAGAGGCGCTCCACGAGAATCTCGCGGTTGAGCTCACGATTGATCTGCTTGGCCGAAGCCCCGAAGTGTGCCTTGAACATGGTCGACTCCCGATTGCCGTCCTGGATCCGCCAAGGCGATGCGAGTGCATCAACCATGCGGAACGGGGTAGTACATGGCACGAGGGTTCCACCGTCACGCCCACAAAGTTCCACGCACCGAACGCGATTCCCCGCGTGCGGACCAACGTTCGGTGGCTGACGCCACACGCTTTGGCACCTTCCGTATCGGAGTCAAGGCCAAATCGCGACAACTTTGCAGGGGGGTCCACGATCAGAAGTGCCCGATAACGGGCGAATCTGGCCCGATCAGGCCAAATCTGCGCGGCTTCACGGCGAATTGCGTTATCGGCCCAAGACCTGCGAGAAGGCCGGGCGGATCGCCCGATAACACACGCAGATCCCCAGCGACAGCGGACGGGCAGTCACATCCGTGAATCCCTGCTCTTTCATCGCGGTCTGCATCTGGCTGCGCGTCAGGAACGTCGAGACCGAGGCCGGCAGATACTTGTACGCGCCGGACGAGTCCTTGCTGATCCAGGTCGCCGTCCGCGGCATCAGCTTCGCGCAATAGACGCCGTTGAACCAGCGCAGCAGCCCGATCCGCGGCTGGTCAAACTCCAGCACGATCAGCCGCCCGCCGGGCCTCAGCACCCGGAAGGCCTCCACCAGCGACTTCGACGGCTGCGTGACGTTGCGTATCCCGAAGGCGATCGACACCACGTCAAAGGACCCGTTCGAGAAAGGCAGCGCCATCGCGTCGCCCTCTATATAGGTGATCTTGGAGCCGCCGGCGGCCTTGGCCTTCTTGACCTCGGCGCGGTCCAGCATCTCCCGAGTGAAGTCGAGCCCCACCACTCGCTTGGCGGCAGTCCGGGCAAACGCCTGCGTCAGGTCGCCCGTGCCGCAGGCCACATCCAGCACCTCATCCCCTGGATTGACGAACGCATGCCGCACGGCGAACTTCCGCCAGCGCTGATCCTGCCAGAACGAGTGCACGCGGTTATTCAGGTCATAGCTCGGCGCAATCGCCGCGAACATCCGTCGAACCTTCCCCGCCTTCTGGGAATTCGCGTGCAGATCCGCCAGTTCCGCCTCGTTCCACGCGGCGTCGGAACCCGCGGCCTTTGCGTGCGTCTCATTCAGCGTTGATCTGGGTGCCTGGCTCATGCATCGCTCGCGGGTGTGTCGGACTTGTTCCCTTCCTCCAGAGAGAGAAGATTAGCGCTCGCACCGCAGCCGGATTCGCCGTGCACTCGCCAGGGCGGGCTCGGGCCAGCGCTTGTACGATGTCGCGACTGCGGAGTCTCCCGGGAAGTTGCCCGGGCCTGCCGTCAGGAGGTTTCCGATGGTGTCTGTGCTCATGAACTGCTTCGCGCCGCGCTTCTCGTCCCACGCCGCTTCGGAATCTGGGGCGCGCCAGTCCGCACGCGGTCTCACGCCGCTCGTTCGCGCGGCCGTCGCGACCCTCTGCGGCCTGTGTGCCGTCTCGGCCCTCACGGGCTGCTCCACCAACCCGACCACCGGCCGCAGTCAGTTCAACGCGCTCTCTCGCGAGGAAGAGATCCAGCTCGGGACCCAAGGCAAGGCCGAGATGGTGAAGGAAATGGGAGGCGAAGTCTCTCGCGTCGAACTGCGCAACTACGTCACCGAGATCGGGCTCAAGCTCGTCGAGACTGCCAAGCTCCGCGACCCATCGCTGGGCGAGCTCCCCTGGGAGTTCACACTTCTCGACAGCGACGTCGTCAACGCCTTCGCGATGCCCGGCGGCAAGGTCTTCATGTCCATGGGCCTGGCTCGCAAGATGACCAATGAAGCACAGCTCGCCGGCGTGCTCGGTCACGAGGTCGGCCATGTCGCCGCACGCCACGTCAACGACCGCTTCTCTCGCGCGATGGGCACGCAGATCGGCGCCGTCATCATCGGCGCAGTCCTGGGCAGCGAGCAGATCGGCCAGCTCGCGGGCAGCTTCGGCGAGATCGCCACCAAGGGCTTCGACCGCGATCAAGAGAGCGAGAGCGACGAGCTGGGCATGTGGTACATGGAGCGCGCGGGTTACAACCCCATCGGCATGCGCCAGGTCATGGAGATCCTCGCCTCGCTCGCGGGCGAAGGGCGCGAGCCCGAGTTCCTCAGCACCCACCCATACCCCGAGACACGCATCAAGCTCATCGATGAGCGCATGGCGAACGAGTTCGCTTCATGGAAGTCGCGCCCAACCGAGGGCCTCAAGCCCGCAGAGTTCAACGCACGCTTCCTGAGCAAGATCGCCAGCGCCTACCCCGTCGGCAGGCCCGAGGATCCCGAGGTTCGCCGCTTCGCAATGGGACCCATGGGGAAGGTCGCGTGCGACCACAGCACGTGCGGTCACGCGCACTGAGCGCGGCGATCACGCTCTGATCAGGTTCTGATCACGTTCTGATCACGTTCTGATCACGTTCTGATCACGTTCTGATCACGCACGCTCTGATCACGACACCGTCGCATTCCGCTCATCCGACCTCAGATGATCTCACTCGCCGCCGCGACATCGCTCATCACCGCGCCGATCCGGTCGAACGTCTCTCGCGCCGCGGCGATGATCAGTTCGCGCTCCGAAGCGCTGAGCGTGAGCCCATCCAGCGCCACGCGGAACGCGCCCCAGCGCTCGCGCGTGTGCCCGCCATGCGGATCAAGCGACGAGAGCCCCGCGTTCTTCTCAACCGCGAAGGCCTTCCCAAGCACGCGCGAGAGGAACTGCCCACCATTCGTGCTCCCCTCAATCACGTACAGCACGCCCAAGAGCGCGATGGGTGCGCTGCTCGCGAGCGACCCGATCCATGCCGTCGCCGCGTGGGCCGCGGGCAATGGGGCGCGGTGCGCGTCGGCCACACCAAGCACCGCAAGGTCCGCGTCGTAGTTCGCCAGCCGCCGATGGTGCGGCACAAACATCGTCGCCAATCGCGGCTCCGAACCCGAGGCCATTTCGAACCCACGCTCCATCGCCTCGTGCACGTGCCGGTTCTGAGCGACAAGTCGCCCATACGCCGCGCGCGTGATCCGCCCAGACACAATCGCTGCCTGGATCGGATGCCGCTCGGCGCGGACATGGTTCTCCGTGGTCGCCGTCTTCAGCGCGAGAGCGAACGAATCAGCCGAGCGGATCGCATCCACGCGAGGCGCATCGGGCGCGGGAATCAGGGTCATACTGAGCCTCCAAGTTCAACACAAATGAGACTGAGTCTCAACAAAGCGTACGCCGCCGGAACAGGCGTTTCAATCGCGCCGCGGGGCCTTGGCGCCATCCGCCGCGCCATGCGACTGCAGCGCCACGACCGCCGCCCGGATCCGCTCGAGCGCCGCGTCCGCACCGTCCTTCATCAGTTCGTCGTACGGAATCGGCGTTCCGTACGCCACCCGGACTCGCTGGCCGAGCAGCCTGGGCATCCCGCGGGAAGATGGCCACGCCTCGTACGCACCCTCAATCGATGCGGGCAGCACCGGGCACCGCGCCTTTTTCACCAGCAACGCCACGCCCCGCTTGAACTCGTGCATCTCGCCATCGGGCGTGCGCGAGCCCTCGGGAAAAATCAGGATCGCGCGCCCCTGCGCCAGTCGCCGCAGCGTCTCCTTGATCGCCGCGGCGTCCGAACCATCTTCCCGGATCGGAAGTGCGTTCAGCATCGAGATGAACCAGGCGAAGGGCGCGAATCGAAAGAGCCCGCCCCTGGCGACGAAGTTGAAATGGCGAGAGTGAACAAAGCACCCAATCGCGGGCGGATCCAGGAACGACTGGTGGTTGGCCGCGATCAGCAGCGGTCCCGTCGCCGGGACATTCTCACGCCCCACGACTTCGGCGCGATAGACCACGCGAAAGAGGAGCACAAGCCCACGACGCACACACTCATAGAAGAGAATCCTGGCCAGGCTCGTGCCGGGATTCATCGCTCGCCACTGAGTAACGGTGCGCCGCACTGGTTCGATGCTCCAGGTGGCCCGGTCGTCCCGACCGGTGCTGCTTCATGCCAAGGCCACGCTCGCCGACGACTACATCTACTTCTATGTCCGAGCCCGCACGATCTTGTCGAGCTCATCCACGACGCCTTCCTTCGTCATGCCTGACGTATCCACCAGCACGGCGTCGGGGGCTGGTTTCAGCGGATCGGCCGCGCGGTTCTCATCGCGCCAGTCGCGCTCCAGAATGTCCCGCAGGATCAGCGAGAGCTCCGCGGCCTGGCCCGCGTTCGCGAGCTGGATCGCGCGCCGCCCCGCCCGCACGGCGGGATGCGCATCGAGATAGATCTTGACCGTGGCATCCGGGAACACAGCAGTCCCCTGATCGCGTCCCTCGGTGACGAGCCTCGGCCTCAGCTTCGCCACGGCGCGCTGGCGCTCCACCATGCGGGCCCGCAGCAGCGCGTGCGTTGCGATCGGCGACACGAGCCTGGTCACTTCGGGCTCGCGGATCAGCGTTCCCACCGCCTTGCCCATCGCCATCACCATCGGCGGATCCTGATCCCAGTCAAAGCCGATGTCAGCACGATCCACCGCACTCACGACCTTGGCCTCGTCCGTCGGATCGATCTTCTGCTGGATCGTTACGAGCGCGGCGGCGCGGTACATCGCACCCGTATCAAGAAAGCTCGCACGCAGCCGGCGCGAGAGCGCGAGCGCGACCGACGACTTCCCCGTCCCCGCGGGTCCATCGATCGTCACGAGCAGCGGCGAATCAAGCCGCACAACGCGAGTTCGCGGAGAAGGTGCTGCCATGGGCCTTATTCATCCACATCAGGAAGCGGCAGATCATCCTCAACGTCGGCCAGGTCATCATCATCCGGAGGATCAACCTCGGTGCCGCCGATCGCCGCGCGGAGATGGTCACGCGTCAGCGCGATCCCGGCCACCACGTCGCCGCCGCCGCGATAGTCCAGCGCGAGCGGGCCCTCATACCCGACCGAGCCGATCGCCTTGATCATCGCGCGGAGGTCGTACGGCCGGTGCTCCACACCCGTCACGCCGATGAGCTGCTCGACAGGAACCTCGTCCTTGGACTTGGCAAGGCCGAACTTGCCCGAAGAGGCGCACACGACCATCGCATACGGCGTGAGCCGCTGCAGGTACGCGATCGCATCGGGCGACTTCGAGGCGGTCTCAAAGTCCGGGAAGGTCCCGACCCTGAAGCCGCCAATCTTCTTGAGCAGCTCCGTCACGCGCTCGGGCTTGGACGTCAGGCCCGCGCCGGGCGAGATGAGAAGGCTCAGGTCGAGCTTGTCGGCCCGCTCCATCACCTTCCGCAGCCCTGTCGACGCACGCGTCATCGCGTTCTCATCATCGGTGCCGATCAGCGTGCACGCGACGGACGATGAGCCCAGGATGTGGGCCGCCTCCACGACGCGGGTCAGCCGCGTCACCGCCGCGGCGTGCTTCTCTTCGTTCGCAGCAGCGATCGCCACGCCCTCACTCTCAATGAGGAGCAGGCACGCGCACGAGGCGCGATCCGCTCGCTCGCGGATCGACTCGAGTCGCGCGCGATCCGCACCGGCAAGCAGGTCCGTGGTGAGATTGATCCCGGCAAGCCCGAGCGTGTCGCGGGCAAAGGCCGGAAGGTCCAGGAGGTCCATGCGAGGCTTCTTGGAGCGACCAGCGCCCAGGAACATCGTGCGGACACAACTCGTGTTGAGGGTCAGTAGCATTTGGGTCGAGGACTGTACGGTACCCCAAACCTCGCGGCCCACTCCCACCTCAAGAGCATTCGCACCAAGAAAAAAGACGGCCGGGCCAGAGGCACCGACCGTCCGGAGGGGAGAACAAGTTGAAGGGACCTGCTCGAACCGACAGTCCAGAATAGCAATCGCACGCAACCCGTCAAGCAAGGCTGCCTGAAGAATGATGCTCATTTGAGCCAGCAATCGCCAGCCGACACCGCCGCGAGGCCCCATCACCAGCGAACGCTGGCACGCCCCGCACGCTACCATGGCGACTTCCGGGGCGGCCAGAGTCAGATTGAAGCCTCCCACGGAGAGTCGTTTTCCCCTTCCACTCCTCGTCCCTCGCATCGTGAGGATCACGCATGGCCAGCCCGACGGATCGCGTCTACTCCGCCTCGCACGAGTGGCACAAGCTTGAGGGCGATGTCCTCACGCTGGGCCTCACTCAGTTCGCAGTCGACCAGCTCACCGACGTCACGTACGTCGAGATGAAGAAGCCGGGGTTCGCCTTTACCTCCGGCTCCATGGTCGGCGAGGTCGAGTCCGTCAAGACCACCAGCGACATCTACTGCTTCGTCGATGGTGAGATCATCGAGGTCAACACCGCGCTCGCCGACAACCCCGGCCTCCTCAACACCGACCCGCTCGGCAAGGGCTGGCTCGCCAAGATCCGCGTCAAGAACAAGGACGGCCTTGCGAAGTGCATGAACGCCGCGGCGTACGACGCCTCTCACTGAGTCGCCTCTCACTGAGCCGCCTCGACTCAGCATCCCCTGAACAGCATCCCCTGACGAACAGCCCCATGGCCGTCGCCAACCAGCCACCCGCCCACCCCGCAAGCAGCCGCGCCGAGCCCCTGCGCCTGCACATCGGTGGCGAGGAGGTCCGCGCGGGCTGGAAGATCGTGAACATCCAGGCCAAACCCGGCGTCGACCACGTCGGGAGCGCGACCGATCTCTCCGCCTTCGCCGCTGCGAGCGTCACTGAGATCTACGCCTCGCACATCTACGAGCATCTCGACTACAAGGACGAACTCCCCAACGCGCTCCACGAGGCCTTCCGCGTGCTCCGCCCCGGCGGCATCATCCGCATCGGCGTGCCCGACCTGGATGCCCTCTGCCGCCTCATGCTCACGCCGGGCCTTGATGTCCATCAGCGCTACCACGTCCAGCGCATGATCTACGGCGGCCACGTCGATGACTTCGACTACCACTACGTCGGGCTGACCTTCGACATCCTGAGCGTCTTCCTGACCGATGTCGGCTTCACCTCTATCCGTCGCCTTCCTTCCTTCGATCTCTTCAAGGACGCGACCACCACCGAGTACCTCGGCGTTCCGGTCAGCCTCAACGTGATGGCGATGAAGCCTCAGGCAAAGTCCGAGTAGCGCGGCCTGATTCCACACCACTCGGCCTCGAACTCATTGATGTGACATGGTGACAGCGTGATCGCGCTGATCGGCGGCCGCGAGCCTTCTCACACGCCCTCAATCTCATGGCGCCGATCCTTCACCGGCTCGCCGCCGCAGAGCACCACATCCACCGGATCGCCGCCGATCTCTTGCGCGAGGGCTCGCTCGTCCGTGTGCGTCAGCAGGATCAGGTCCGCACGCGCGCCCGGCGTCACCGTCGCGCGGTCCCTCAACCCCAGCACATGGGCCGCGTTCACGGTCGAAGCGATGATCGCCTCCGCCGGAGCCAGGCCGCAATGCCGCACCGCTGCCGCGATCGCCAGCGGCATCGAGCGGCACGGCGCCGAGCCCGGATTGAAGTTCGTCGCAATCGCCGCGATGCCACCAGAGTCCACGAGCGTCCGCAGCCTTGCGAACCGGCCATCCAGGTGCAGCCCGCAGATCGGCAGTGCCACACCGACCGTGCCACTCTGAGCAAGCGCCCGAAGCCCCTCGTCCCTGCTCACCTCAAGGTGATCAACACTCACGCACCTCCGCGCCGCTGCGGCCTCAATCATGCCGAGCGCATTGAACTGATCCGCGTGCACGCGCCACGGATGCCCCAGCCCCGCCACGGCATCAAACAGCCGCAGCGAATCATCCAGCGTCCACGCCCCGACTTCGCAGTACGCATCGATCGCAATCCCCGGAAACTCCGCATGGACCGCGGGCAGCGTCTGCGTGATCGTGCGCTCCACAAATCCACTCTGCGCCGGATCGATCGCGTGCGCGAGCAGCGCGGTGGCCACCACCGTCGCATCGCACGCGTGCGACGCATCGCGGATCGCGCGCAGCATGTTCAGCTCCGCCGCCGTCGAGAGGCCATACCCGCTCTTGACCTCAACCGTGGTCGTGCCGCCATCAACAAACGAATCAAGCCGCTCGTGCAGCAACTCCGCGAGTGTTGACCGGCTCGCCTCGCGCGTCGCGCGCACCGTCGACATGATCCCGCCGCCGGAGGCCATGATCTCCTGGTACGTCGCGCCAGCGAGCTTTCGCTCCCACTCGTCAAGCCTCGACCCCGCGAAGCACGCGTGCGTGTGGCAATCCACAAAGCCCGGCATCAGCACGCGCCCGCGCGCATCAAGCACATGGTCCTTTGGACCGGGCACCACGCCCGCCCCCACCTCCGCCACGCGCCCATCCGACGCGACACGCACGCCCGCACGCGCCATCACACCAAGCTCGCGCATCGCCGCGCCGCGCCGAGGTGCCACGCCTGCACCCAGCGCCGCCCCCGGCGCGACTCCCGGCGGCGTCAGGCTCAGCACCCGCGCATTGATGATGACAAGGTCGTGCATAAGCGTGCCCCGAGTCAATCCCTCTGCATCAGCGGCCCCAATCGAAGTCCCATCATCGCGTGCAGGAAGAGATGCGCCGCAACCCGCGCCGTCCGCCCCTGCTCATCGTGCGCGGGACACAACTCCATGAAGTCCATGCATCGCAAGCGCGGATCAGACGCAACCATGAACACCGCCCGCGCCGCCGACCGCACATCAACCCCCGCAGGATTGAGCGCCGAAACGCCCGGCGCAAACGCCGCATCGAGACAGTCCATGTCGAACGACGCGAAGAGGTTGCTCGCCCCCGCCAGCGGCGCCAGCAGGCTCGGGCCACGCGACTCGGCATCCTCAAGATCCAGCGCCTCGGCCCAGTCATCGTCCGCGATCTCGCCGCCATTTTCGATGAACCACGTCACATGCTCGCGCGAGTTCACCAGCGGGTTGAACCCCGCCACCAGCAGCGGCCCGACGCCGCACTCCTCCACCAGCTTCCGAAACGGCATCCCACTCCCGATCGACTCGCGCACATCAAGGTGCGCATCAAAGTAGATCCCCGCCAAGGGCTCGTACCGCGCCGCAACCGCCCGCACAAAGGGCAGCGTCAAATCATGCCCACCCCCGATGGCAATCGGAAACAGACCCATGTCCAGCAGCGCGTTCGTCGCTTCCGTCACGCGCCGATGCGTCTCGAGCAGCGCCGCCTCCGTGTGCCCCGACGCCGGCTCCACATCGCCCGCATCAAAGACCCGCGGCCAAGCAAAGCCCTGCGGCTGCGCCACGCCATACCGCGCGAGCGCCTCACGGAATGCTCGCGGTCCCTCGCTCGCACCCGGCCGACCATGGTTGAGCACAACGCCCGTGTCGTCGGGCAGCCCCAGAATCGCCACGCGGCACTCAATCGGCAGCGCAACCTGCACGTGCGCCGCAAAGCGCGCCGCGGAGATGTCCGCCGGATACTCCGCAGGCCTGCAATGTGGAATGCGAGTTGTCACGCCTAGAGGGTAGTAGACCGGGCCCAGCCACGATCCCTACCCCCCCACCTTCGGCGTATCGGCGTTCACGCGGCGCGACAGCCACCGGTCCGCAAGCTGCACCACCTCCTCATGCAGGTCCAGTGCCGCCTGGTTCGAGTTGCCACCCTCGATGTTGTTCACCATCACGCTGAAGGCAACGCTCCGCCCCGTCTCCTTGTTGACCACATACCCCGAGAGGCACCGCACGCCGTTGATGAACCCGCTCTTGGCGTGCAGGCTGTTCTGGAGCTTCGTGGACTGGAAACGCCTTCGCAGCGTTCCCTGCCCTGGCACGGCCATCGAAGCGATGTACGCATCACGCGTCGTGTCATTGCGCGCCAGCAGCGTCAGCCACCGCGTAAACGTTGCAGGCGTCACGAGGTTCTCGCGCGACAAGCCCGACCCATCCGAGATCGTAGTGCTCGCCGCCGCCTCCGGGCCAAGCTTCTCCGAGAGCACCTGGCGAAGCACCGTCCGCCCATTCGCCCACGACCCACTCTCCCGCGTCACATCATGACCGATCCGCTTCAGCATCGACTCCGCGTACATGTTCTCCGAGTCGGAGTTGCAGCGCAGCAGCACTTCCTCCAGCGGCGTCGAAATCACCGCGAGGATCCGCCCCGTCCCCTCGAACGTCTCCTGCTCGGTCGCCAGCCGCACTCCACCGGGCATGTTCCCGCTGCGCCCACTCCCAACACGCACTCCGGCCGACGCCAGCCGGTCCGACAGCACCTCGCCAAAGAACGTCGCCGGATCATGGACCGTCACCTCGACACCAACCGTCAGCGGGCTGCGAACCTCGCCCTGGACCGTGAACGTGTTCGTGCCCGCCTCACGCGTGATCCACACCGCGCTCTTCCCGTCCACCACCGTCTTCGCCCGGTTCGTGATCCGCAGCCAAGGCGCCTCAGGCTGCAGCGCCAGCGTCGGCGCCGTGCCCACACCCTGCGGCCCCGGCCGCGGATAGACCAGCAGCAGGTTGGCATGGAAGTTCACGCCGCCAACCTGCGCCGCATACCCGCGGTTCGCCTGCTCCACCGGCCAGCTCGGATGGAACCACTGCCGGTCAAAGACGCGATCATCAATCACAAGCTCCGAAGCGCTCGTGATCCCCGCCTTCTGAACGCCCTTCACCATCGCCCCCAGAACGTCATCCACACTCAGCCGAGGCTCCATCGCCGCGAGTACCACAGGATCCGCCAGCGCCGGATCGCCCGAGCCCTTCACCACGAGCCGGTCGCGATGCTGCACAAGCTCCGTCCGAAACTGAAAGTCCGGCCCGAGAACCAGCAGCGCCGCACCGCTCGTCAGCAGCTTCATGTTCGAGGCCGGAATCAGCGGCGTATCAGCCCTCAACTCCCCCAGCACGCGCCCGGTCTCGGCATCGAGAACCGAGATCCCCACCTTGACCGACGGTCCCAGCTTCGCGCTCGCAACCAGACGCCGCAGATCCTCAGACATGACATCCTGCGCCCGCGCCAGCGTCCCCACAACGCAGGCCACCACCATCGCCATGCAAGCCAGCCCGCGCAAGCCCACGCCCGCCCGCCCGCCGCACGCGCCACCACCGAACGTCGCTGATGTCATTCGCCGCATCCTCTCGATGTCCTTTGCCGCGACCCCGTCTGCACCTTCCGCGACAAACATCATCGTCCACTCGCACCCCGAAGCTGCACTTCGCACACCCTTTAGCCCGACAGTCCACCAAGCCCGGGATGAACTTGACCTATAACCCCATCAGCCCCCATCAACCCCACTACCCCCGCGCCGCAGGACCCGTCCCCTTCGGCCGATGTTCACACACCACCAGAATCTCATCCGCCTGCGCCTTCCCCTGCAGATCCCACTTCGCCCAGCGGAATCCATCCACCACCGGCGCGTGCGCCAGCCCGTCCCGAACAAACCGCGGCAACTTCTTCAGTGGCAACGCCGTGATCATCTCATCCGGCAGCACCAGCGTCAGCACCACCTTCGCCGGGTCCGGAACGATGTACGCCCACGGCCGCGCTTCACCCTCGCCCTGAAAAACCAGCGTCCACTTCCAGACCCCGCACCACGCCACCGTCTCCTTCGCACCCAGCGTGATCAGCCGCCCCCGCACATGGTCCGTGACGCCCCCAATCTGCTTTCCCAGCGCGCCAACAAGCTCCCGCGCCAGCGGCTCGCGGAAACGATCAGACCACACCTTCTTGTCGTGCGATGGTTCCACCGTCGACATCACCTCCGCCGTAGCTTCCTGTTCGATCATGCCGATTGTTTACCGCACGTGCCTCAGGTTCCATAGACTTCACAAAGAGAAGGAGCCGCGCCGCATGTCCCAGCCGGACTCAACCATGGATCTCGGACCAACGGACCTCGCCTCGTGCAGCGTGCTGCTCGTGGACGATCACCAGCACAACCTCGAGCTCCTCCTCGCCTACCTGGAGGACCTTGGCTGTGAACTGCGCACCGCCGCCGACGGTGCCGAGGCACTCGCTCAGGTCGCTTCCAAAGCGCCCGACATCATCCTCTTGGACATCATGATGCCACGCATGAGCGGCTTCCAGGTCTGCTCCAAGCTCAAGAAGGACCCCGCCACGCGCGATATCCCGATCGTGATGGTGACAGCCCTCAACGAAGTCGCCGATGTCGAGCGTGCCGTTGAGTGCGGTGCCGACGACTTCGTCACCAAGCCCGTCAACAAGCTCGAGCTTGTCACGCGAGTCCGCTCCCTGCTCCGCGTCGCACTCCTCCAGCGTCGCCTCCGCAAAACCATCGCCGAACTCCGCCGCATCGATCCCACCGCCGGCGGCACCATCTAGCAAACCGCTTCCTCCACATCCCCACCGCTCTCCTCTCTCTTCTCTCTCCCCCTCCCTCCCGCCCGCCCCGGCCACACAGTTGAACGACGCACTCGACCTTCGTTCCAATCGCTCCCTCCTCGGCGCACCCGCCCGAGCCTTCCGCTCATTTCTCCCATCATCCATCCCCTACCTCTCCCGGCGCAGCTACGCCCTCGAGCTCGGCTCCACCACAGCCTTCGCCTTCGCCCTCGCCCTCGTTGAGGGTGGCGTCGTCGCCGTCTTCGCCAAGCAGACCTTCACCGGCATCGTCCCCGAGACCCGCCTCAACTTCGCCGTCGCGCTCCTGGGCGCGATGGACGCCATGGCCAACATCCTGAGCTTTCTCTGGAGCCCCCTCGCCCAAGGCTCACCAAAGGTCAAGTTCGTCAACTCCCTGCAGGTCTGCGTCATCGCCATCATCGCCTGCATGGCCGCCCTCCCGACCTCTGAATTCGGCCTCTACCTGCTCGTCCTCCTCGTCCTCACCGCGCGCTCGTGCTGGTCCGGCATCATCACCGTCCGCCCCACCATCTGGCGCTCCAACTACCCGCGCCATCTCCGCGCCGGCATCATCGGCCGCTTCTCCACGGTGCAGGTCGTGGTGGTCGCGCTCGTCGGACTCTCCCTCGGTGCACTCCTCGACACCAACGACGAGAACTTCCGCATCGCCGTGCCCATCTTCTGCCTCATCGGCCTCGGCGCCGTCTGGTTCTTCTCAAAGGTCCGCGTGCGCCGCGAGGGCGATCTCCTCCGGCGCGAACGCAGCGGCGAGGGCGTCCTCCCTCCATGGAAGGGACCTCTCATCGTCTGGCGCGTCCTGCGCCAGGATCGCTGGTACGCCAAGTTCATGCTCTGGATGTTCGTCCTCGGCACCGGCAACCTGATGGTCGTTCCCATCCTTGTCATCACGCTCCGCGAAGAGTTCAACCTCTCCTACTTCTGGTCCATCCTCATCAGCAGCGCAGGCCCCCTCTTCATCATGCCCCTCGCCATCCCGATGTGGGCCCGCGTCCTCGACCGCGCCCACGTCGTCCGCTTCCGCAGCATCCACAGCTGGGTCTTCGTCGCCGCAGCGGTCATCTTCTTCCTGGGCGCCCTCTTCAGGCGCGTCGAGCTCATGTTCTTCGGCCAGCTCGTGATGGGCCTGGGCTACGCCGGCGGCACGCTCGCCTGGAACCTCGGCCACGTCGACTTCTCCCCGCCAAGCCAGACCAGCCAGTACATGGCCACACACGTCACCCTCAACGGCCTCCGTGGCCTCCTCGCGCCGCTCATGGCCGTCTCCATCTTCGAAGGCGTCAAGGCCGCCGGCGGCGACAACCCCGGCGCCTGGGTCTTTGCATGCTCACTGATCCTCAGCGTGATCGGCGCGATGGGCTTCGTCCAGCTCAACCGCGAGATGGGCAAACTCGCCTCCCAGATCCGCCGCGATCATTAGTGGCACCGGCCTCCCGGCCGGTGTCTCCTACGTGCCCAAGGCACCACGCCACTGCGAGGCACGTAACTCACCCTACTCCACACTCGATGCCCCGATGCCTCATTCCCCGATGCCTTCTTCAAGTCAAACAGGCATTCGGCATTCGGCAAAGCCAATCCCGAACCAAGCCACGCGGCCGAACGCCTTCCCGAATGCCGAACCACAAATGCCAAATGCCTAGCTCATGACTCTTCCAC
>JBBASU010000010.1:67-31657 GCA_040399065.1 Phycisphaerales bacterium
ATCCGACACCGTGCTGTGCGTCCAAGTACGCCCTCCCCCGCCCCCACCCCCACCACCCCCGCCCGCCGGCGGCGGCGCAGGCCGCTTCGCACCAGCAAACGGCCCGCTCGACGCCGCCTGGCTCGGCGACCCGTACCCACCACCACCCCCACCACCAAACGCCGATTCAATCTCCCCCGGCGCCTGCGCGGTCGCGTCATAGTTCTTGAACCGCGTCGTCCGGTTGTCCCAGCTCAGCTTGATCACACCCGTCGGGCCGTTTCGCTGCTTGGCAACAATCACTTCCGCCAAGCCGACCTTATCCGGGTTCTCCATCTTCCAATCTTCGTCCTGGATATGATAATACTCTTCGCGGTGGAGCAACATAATAACGTCCGCGTCCTGCTCGATCGAGCCCGACTCGCGCAGATCGCTCATCCGGGGCCGGTTCCCCTCGCGCGACTCGCTCGCACGGTTGAGCTGGCTCAGGCACACCACCGGAATATTCAGCTCACGTGCCAGACTCTTGACGCCGCGCGAGATCGTCGACACCTCCACCTGACGACTCTCACGCGCCGCCCCCGGCGCGCTCATCAGCTGCAGGTAGTCGATCATGATCACCTTGACGCCATGCTGCGCCACCATCCGCCGCGCCCGCGCCCGCAGGTTCAGCACCGTCAGGCTCGGCGTGTCGTCAATGAAGATCGGCTCGTGCTTCAGATCCTCCGCCGCAAACACAAGGTCCCGCAGCTCCTTGTTGGGAATCTTGTGCCCGCCGCGCATCATCTGGCTCGAAACCCCCGACCGCGCCGACAACAACCTCTGCACGATCGCGTTCTTCGACATCTCAAGGCTGAAGAGCCCCACCGGCACCCGCCCCTTCGCCGGCATCGGCGGACACACCCCACCCCGCGCAATCTGCTCGCACAGGTTCAAAGCCAATGCCGTTTTGCCCATTGACGGTCTCGCCGCCAGAATCAGCATCTCACCCGGCTGCAAGCCGCGCAGCATCTCATCCATCTCGACATACCCGCTCGCCACGCCCGACAACGCCCCACCCTCAAAGTCCATCTGCTCGATCCGCTTGAGCTCAATCTCAAGCAGCTCCGCCAGCCCCGTCGGGTCGCTCCCGTGCTGCTCCTGCGCAATCTCAAAGACGCGCATCTCCGCGCTATCAAGCACCTCGCGCGATCCCTCCGGCCCAAGGTCCGCCGCGTGGTACGCGTCATACAAAATCTGCCCCGCGGCATCAATCAACCGCCGCAACTTCGCCTTGTCCGCCACGATCCGCGCAAAGTGCGGCGCATTCACCGCCGTCGGCACCGCCTCCGCCAGCTCCGCCAGATACTCTGGGCCCCCAACCTGATCCAGCACGCCACGATCGCGCAGCATGTCCACGATCTGCACCAGATCGCCGCTGTGCCGCTGGTCGTACACATCCACAACCGCCTTGTAGATGTGCGTGTGCTTCTGCGCGTAAAAGTCGTTCTCGCTCTTGATCAGACCCAGAATGTCCGGCACCACATTCGGATCCAGAATCATCGAGCCCAGCAGACTCATCTCCGCCTCAGGCGAGACCGGCGGCTGCTTATCAAAGAGCTCCTTCGCCGAGATCGGCGCAAACCCCTCCCGCCCACGCCCCCCGCGCCGATACCGACCACCAGATGGACCATCAACTTCGGACATCTCTTCGCTCCGCGCTACGCCGCCATCGACAAGGGAACCACGGTAGCCAATCCGCGATCTCGCCTCGCCTCCTTCTCTCTTCCGACTGGTGATCCACGAAGTGTCCCCACTCGATTCACAGCGGAATTCAGCCCCAATCCCGCTGGTATCCACTGCGCCACGCACCTCCACACGCCCCACTCCCACATACCATCCCGCATGAAGTACCAAGTGCCCGGCCTCCCCCAAGCCCTTGTGGATGCCTTCGCCGAATCCCCCGAGCTCCCAACTCCGCTCCCTCAAGATCCCTTCCCACTCCTCAAGCAGTGGTTCGATGAAGCCAAGGCCGCCAAGCACGTACCAAACCCAGACGCCATCTCACTCGCCACCGTTGGCCTCGGCGGCGAGCCCTCCTGCCGCATCGTCCTCTGCCGCGGCATCGACGTCGCCTCAGGCCGCATCACCTTCTTCACCAACGATCAGGGCCGCAAGGGCACCGAGCTCGCCTCCAGCGGCCGCGCCGCCGTCGTCTTCCACCACGACCACTGGGACCGCCAGGTCCGCGTCGAAGGCCTCGTCGTCAAGAGCCCCGACACAGAAAGCGACGCCTACTTCTACTCCCGCCGCTGGGAGAGCCGCCTCTCCGCCTGGACCAGCGATCAATCCCGCCCCACGCAAGGCCGCGCCGAACTCCTCGCCAAGATGGCCACCGTCATCCAGCGCCTCGGCATCGATCCTAATACCCTCATGCAGACCGGCCCCGAAACCAAGATCCCGCGCCCGCCACACTGGGGCGGCTGGCGCCTGCACGCCACACGCTGCGAGCTCTGGCTCGGCGGCACAGGCCGTCTGCACGATCGAGCCCAGTGGTCCCGCGAGTTCTCGGGCATCCCCGACCAACCCGGCACCACCGCCACCCCCTGGCGCAGCACCCGCCTCCAACCCTGAGCCTCTTGAGTAGCCCGGTCGTCCCGACCGGTCTCGCTTCCCCTGCTCCATCTCTCCCCTTCTCTTTTCTCCCCTCTCTCCGCTCTCCGCTCTCCCCTCCCCCCCGCCCCCAACCCGGCGGGGCACCTCCCCTGACTTTTTCACGTCCATGAGTGTCACTGCTCGGGTATTTGCCTCACCCACGCCTCTGATTCCGCCGAAGATCCCAACGCACGCTCAGCGTGCGAAGGGTCCGTGAATGACGAAGCCTCGCCAGCTCCTGACCGCGGCGGAACTCCCCGCCCTCGAAGCCTCCCTTGACCGCGCGCTCGACCGCGTCGGCGTGGTGTCGCAGCCTGAGGTCGTCCTCCGACTCCTCAACCTCTGCAACGATCCCGACTCACAGCTCTTGGAATTTGCACGCGTCATCAAGAGCGACCCCGCCATCGCCGGCCGCGTGATGAAGCTCGCCAACTCCGCCCTCTTCGCCCAGCGCTCCGCCGTCACCAGCCTCGAGCGCGCCTGCCTCGTCCTCGGCGTCGAACGCCTGAAGAGCGTCTCGCTCGGCTTCCACATGTCCCGAGCCGTCGCCGGCGTCGGAAGCAAGGACGTCTCACGCCGCGTCTGGACACACTCGGTCTTCCGCGCCTGCTTCGCCGCCGAGCTCGCACGAATGTCCGCCCCCTCCCTCGTCCCCGAGGCCTTCATCACCGGCCTCATGCTCGACGCCGGCATCCCACTCATGTCCGCCATCAAGGGCACACCCTACGACACGCTCTACCGGGCCAACAAGCGTCCAAGTGACCTTTTCCAAGCAGAAAACCAGACGCTCGAGTTCACACACATCGACGCCGTCGCCGCCCTCGCGCGCCGCTGGCGATTCCCCGACCTCCTCTCGCGCCCCATGATCCACCGCCACACGCGCCCCATCAGCTCCTCTCGCCAGGACGCGGGCGTCCGCCTCCAGCGCGTCGCCTACTTCGCCGGCGCACTCGAGATCGCAGACTCCACCCAGAACTCGGCCGACCCCGCCAAGCCTTCCAAAACCTTCAACACCGACACCACCACACCGATGCCCACCCAGGCCTCAATGCCCGATGCCACCGCCCGCGCCGTCCTCGGGCTCGATGCCGAGCGCATCGCCATGGTCGTCTCGCGCTGCACCGCCGAGTACCAAGCGCAGCTCTCGATCTTCTCCGACCTTGCCGGCCGCCTCGGCAGCGCCGATGACATCAGACGCCGCGTGCAGCTCGCCCTCGTCCAGGCCGCCGACTCACTCGTCGAGTCCGACCTCCGCCGCGTTCAGGCCTCTGCACCGCTCCGCCTCGCCCTCGGGACCCACACCATCGAGCTCCAGCGCCAACCCGACGGCAGCGCACAAGCCTTCCTCTACGACCCGTCCGGCCGCCAGCTCCTGACCCACACCTTCCATCCGGCCAAGTCCTCCCCCAGCGCCATCCTCGCAGGGCTGGGCCTGGGTGTGACAGACCCCAACATCATCACGACACTCGCCCAGGGCATGCAGCAGCTCGCGGCGTAATACGGGTCACAGTTTCAACTCGTGCGTGATGTAGCCGCATGCGCAGACGGACCGGAGCGTCTCTGGCGTGAGGTCCTGCCAGGCCTTGACGCTCGCGTTGAGCAGGTGGCCGTAGCCGTCGTACGCGCGGTTGCTCAGGTAGTGGCTGCGCAGGTAGCCCCACAACCGCTCGACTGGATTGAGCTCGGGCGAGTAGGGCGGCAGGTACAGGATCGTGATGTTCGCCGGCACCACCAGCTTCCTGGCCTTGTGCCGGACGGTGCAGCGTGTTGTACACGCTCTGCAGCGAGATCTCCACGCCCATCTCATCGCGGATGATCCGCTGCACATCCTTGCCGCGGAGCGTGCAGACGCCGTCGGCGGGCGTGGGTCCCGCGTCGAGCCTCGCACGCAGTTCATCGAGACGCGCGGCACGCAGGCGCGGCGGGCGGCCCGGGTGCGGCGTGCGTGCGACGGCGTCGAGCCCGTGGTCGCGGTACGCGCAGACCCAGCGTTGCACGAAGCCGCGGCTGCGGCCAAGCATCTGCTGGATGTCGGCGGTCTCGAGGCCCTCGATGGCCAGAACAACGGCGCGAAGACGATCGCGCTGCTCGGCATCGCGCTCTACTCGCGTCCGGCGCTTCAAGGTGTCAAGATCTCCCGCGTCGCGTTCGATGAGGTGCATGCGTCGGCCTCCGTGCCAAGCACATCATCGCACGCCGCAGCCAATCGCGCAACCCCAACACGCGCCAAACGCGCACGAGGGAATCGTGGGAGCCGTATAAGACAGATCGGGCCGCATCCCCGCGCCTGCCACGCCGAGCCTGAGGTCTTCACGCCCAGCCTGAGGCTCTGCGAAGGCTCGGTTCCGGCCCTACGAAACAACGCCGTGAACTGACAGAGGAGCCGCGAAGGATCCGTGCCTTCAAGGGCGTTTCAACGCCCTTGCTCGCCCATGGGTCACCGCTCCAGCGGTGGTCAAGCGTCCCAAGCAATCCATGTCCAGCCAGTTTCTGCTCGAGCCCGTTTCAACGGACTTCCTGTTCGCTGGCTTCAGCCGCATCAAATCCGCAACTCGGCCCTTCAGTTCACCGCGTTACCCAAACACCCGCGGCCAACTGGATCTCAGCAAAACCCGACGAAACCATCACCCGGTTTCTCCCTCCAAACCCACCCATTCACTGGCCACTTCTCGCGTTTCGTGGTACCCTGACGCAATGAGCGCAGCCCAAGGACACCCAACCTCCATCGCACCCGACGCAACGTCGAGCTGTTGTCAATCGCCCAAGCTCGCGGGCCTCATCGACTACCTCGACTCGCTCGACGAACGCGCCGACCTCGCCGTCCTCTCGCAGATGCTCTCCAAGCTCGAGCTCACGCGCGAAGACATCGCGCCCGCCTGCGTCTTCGGCGCCCGCGGCTACCGGCGCAACACCATCAAGAAGACCCAGTGGTTCGAGCTCCTCGCCCTTTGCTGGCGCAGCGCCGATCGCACCCCGATCCACGACCACGCCGGAGTCTCCTGCGCCTTCAGGATCGTCGAAGGCCAAGGAACCGAGATCCGCTTCCGCAAGACCCCCTCCGGCCTCATCTGCCCCACCGAGTCCGTCACGATGCAGCCCGGCTACGTCTGCGCCGCCGCCGATGCCGACATCCACGAAGTCGCCAATATGCAGGCCCCCGGCACCGACCTCATCACCCTCCACATCTACTCCCCCCCGATCCGCAAGATGAACGTCTACGAGTTCGCAAGCCCCAACCCGGTCGAGTGCGCCAACGCCTACGCGGACACCTCAACCCACATCACCGACGAGGTCGGCCCGATCCCCTGCTAGGCCCCCGGGTATCCCGCCACTCCGTGGCGTGTGTCATGTCTTCACAATACACAACGCACTCTATTACATACAACACAACACCGATATGTAATACCCCCCGCTCCCTAAACCTACTCCCCAAACCTACTCCCCAAAGCTAGTCCCCACCGACTTCGCCGCCAGCACCAGCGGATGATCCCTGGGCACCAGCCGCTGCTTCCCCGCCGGCTCGCTCACATCGATGTCCGTCAGCCTTCCACCCTGCATCGCCACCATGCGCCCCGTCTTCCCCTGGCGAAGCAGCGACATCGCATGGTGCCCAAGCTGCGTCGACAGCACACGGTCCGAGGCCGTCGGCGTCCCGCCGCGCTGCGTGTGACCAAGCACCACATACCTGCTCTCAGTCCCCGTTGCCGACTCAATCTGGTCCGCGAGCCACTTGCCCACGCCCCCCAGCCGGATCGGATCCGGGCTGGATGGATCCACCCGCGCCACAAACTGCTGCCCATCCTTCGGCACCGCTCCCTCCGCCACACAGATCAAAGAGCTCTTGCGCCCGCGTTTGCTCCGGTGGATGATCTTCTCATAGATCCGCGCCATGTCGAAGGGAATCTCAGGCAGCAGGATGATGTCCGCGCCCGCCGCCACGCCCGAGTGCAGCGCGATCCACCCCGCGTTCCGCCCCATCACCTCGATCACCATCGCCCGATGATGGCTGTCGGCCGTCGTGCGGCAGCGATCCATCGCCTCTGTCGCAATGTCCACCGCCGTCTGAAACCCGAAGGTGATCTCCGTCCCCACGATGTCGTTGTCGATCGTCTTCGGCACGCCCACCACCGGAATCCCCATCCGGTGGAACGTCGCCGCCGACGTCAGCGTCCCATCGCCGCCGATGATCACCATCGCCTCAACGCCCTGCTGACGCAGATGCTGATAGCACTTGTCCGTCACGTCCTTCAGGATCGGCTTCCCATCGCCCCGCGGCGGCGGCGGGTTGTACCCCACCACGAACGCCGACGGATTCGACTTGTTGTTCGAGCCCAGGATCGTCCCGCCCCGCGCAAGGATGCCCACCAGGTCCGCCTCGCGAATCGGCCGGAACCGATTCTCGATCAGCCCGAGGTACCCATCCTCAATCCCCATCACCTCGATGTTGCACGTCAGCGCATCCAGCGCCACCGCGCGGATCACGGCGTTCAGGCCGGGGCAATCGCCGCCTCCGGTCAGGATCGCCATGCGACGAATGTTCGGGCAGGAAAGGCCGGCGGCGTCAGTGCTCGCAGTCGATACGGTCATGGCAGGCAGGGTAGCGATGGCAACGCCGCAACGCGGGCCAATGTCGGCTGGGCGAGCCGGCTTTCGCGCATCCCACACGGTTCCCGCACGCCAGTCGCAGACGCAGGCCACATCTGGCCGATAGCATCTGCCTGATAGCATCTCATGGTCGTGCGTTCTGTAGCAGGCACGCCGATGGAGCAACGCGTGCCGACGGAAGAGCAAAACCTCACGACAAGCTCGGGCGAACGTCCGCCAGAGCAGGACGCCTCGCTCTACCTCCATCCCCAGACCCTCGCTCGCCTCGGCACCTTCGAGCTCCGCGCCAAGGCCATCGTCGAGGGCTTCGCCTCCGGCCAGCACCGCTCTCCCTACAAGGGCCTCTCCGTCGAGTTCGCCCAGCACCGCCCCTACGTCACAGGCGACGACCTCCGACACCTCGACTGGAAGGTCTACGCCCGCACCGACCGCCTCCACCTCAAGCAGCACCAGCAGGAGACCAACCTCGACCTCATCGTCATGGTCGACTCCTCGGGCTCCATGAGCTATGGCAGCCGCTCCTTCGAAGAAGCCAGCGGCGTCGGCAACCGCACCAGCCTCGACGGCCGCGCCCACTGGAGCAAGTTCGACCACTCCACGGCCCTCGCCGCCGCCCTCGCGTACATCACACTGACGCAGGGCGACCGCGTCGGCGTCGTCGTCTACGCCGACGAAGTCCGCGCGATGGTCAAGCGCAGCAGCAGCACCGGCACCTGGCGCCAGATCGTCGGCGCCCTCTCCACCCACCCCGTCGAGGCCACCAACCGCGGCCGCACCACCGACCTCCCGCGCGCCGTCGATCAGGCCATGGGCCGCATCACCAACCGCTGCATCTTCGCGATCGTCTCCGACTTCTTCAGCGACATCGAGCACATCAAGGACGCCCTCGCCCGCCTCCGCCACGCAGGCCACGACGTCATCCTCTTCCAGGTCCTGGACCAGGCCGAACTCACCTTCCCCTTCACCGACTCCGCACCCTTCGAAGGCCTCGAAGGCGAAGAGGCCATCCGAATCGACCCACGAGCCATCCGCGCCGCCTACATCGAAGTCGCAACCCGCCACAACGACGCCCTCGAAAAAGCCGCCAAGGCCTTCAGCTGCGACTTCCAACGCCTCAACACCCACGACTGGCTCGGCCCCCCGCTCGCAGCCTTCGTCGCAAGAAGAAACGCCATCATCAAGAGGGGGAAGAGTTAGAAGGGACTGGGGATTGGGGACTGGGCACTGGTGGAGGAAGAACGGCATTCGGCATTCGTGGTTCGGCATTCGCGGAAGACGGAGAATCACTGCCGATCTTCCTAATCCCTAACCACCAATGCCGAATGCCCGCGTTCACGAGTCCCCGCTCCCCAGTCTCTCTCCTCCGTCCCCAATCCCCAGTCCCTCTCTTCTCCGTCCCCAGTCCCCAATCCCCAGTCCCCAGTCCCCAGTCCCTTCCACGTGACTTTCCTCAACCCCATCCTCGTCTCCGTCGGCATCGCTTCCATCGCGATCCCCATCGTCATTCACATCCTCATGCGCCGGCGTCGACGCCCGGTCGCCTGGGGCGCGATGAAGTTCCTGATGGAGGCGTACCGCCAGCAGCGCCGCCGCACGCGCCTTGAGCAGCTCCTCCTCCTCGCCAGCCGCTGCCTCCTCATCGCGCTCGTCGCGCTCGCGCTCGGCAAGCCCGTCCTTGGCGCACTCGCAGGCTCCGGATCCGGCGGCCCGCGCACGCTGTACCTCGTCATCGACGACTCACTCTCCTCCCGCGCACGGACCACCACTGACACCAGCACAGGCACGAGCGACACCACCGGCCTTGATCGCTCCCGCACCCGCGCCCTCGAGGTCCTCGCCACGCTCTCGCAGTCCCGAGGCGATCGCGTCGCCATCATCACTACCGGCTCGCCCGCGCGCGCCCTCATCCTCCCCCCCACCGGCGATCTCTCCGCCGCCACCGAAACACTCCGCCAGATCCAACCCACCGACGCCCGCGCCGACTGGTCCGGCGCACTCACCCTCGTCCGCGAAGACCAGTCGCAAGACCGTGCCCGCCAGGAGTCATCACGCGGCGCACTCCTCCTCGTCCTCTCCGAGTTCCGTGGCGCCATCGATCCCGCACGCGCTCTTCCCACCCTCGCGCAGCCCGCCACCGCAACCGCCGCACAAGGCCTCACGCTCCTCGCAAGCACACCCAGCACCACCTCACTCCCCAACACCGCCATCCGAAGCCTTGATCCCACACGCTCACTCCTCGTCGGCTCCGCCGCGGGAAGCGAGGTCGAGGCCCGCGTCACGCTCCTCCGCAGCACCGCCCCCGGCACGCTCCTCCCCGCCGAATCCGTCCGCGTGCGCCTCCGCGCCATCGGTGGCGACTCAGAGATCGGCGCTGGCGAGTCCTCCGTCGCCTTCGCCGAAGGCCAGACCACCGCGAGCACCATCCTCCGCGCCACGATCCGCACCCTCCCCGCCCGCGGCTCGCGCGTCGTGCTCGAAGCACGCCTCGACCCAGCCTCCGGCGGCGTGATCTCGCGCGACGACGCCTTCGTCACGCCCCTCGAATCGCGCGACCGCCTCGAAGTCGCGCTCATCGCCCCCGGCCCACTCTCTACCAGCGGCACCGCCGCCGACTTCACCCCCGCAGACTGGGCCGCGCTCGCCCTCTCACCCGGCTCTGCCATCGCCTCGCGCCGGCGCGACGAGGGCGAGATCCGCGTCGCGCTCGTCGAGCCTCGCGCCGTCGGTGGCGAGGGCGGCTCACTCTCTGAGTTTGACGCCGCATGGATCGTCGCCCCCGACCAGCTCTCCGCCGCAGGCTGGCGCGCCGTCGCCAACGTCGCATCCCGCGGCGGGCTCATCCTCGTTTCCCCGCCCGCCACCGCGCAGACCCACGCCTGGCCCGACGCGATGAACGAAGCTCTGGGCCTCTCCTGGACCATCGCCCGCACCGCCACCGAGTTCACGCCGCGCGCTTCCCTCTCGCAAAATCGCGGCGGCTGGTCCGGGCCCGATCTCCTCGAAGTCGTCGCCGCAGAACTCCCCGAGCTCGTCCGCCCCATCCGCATCTCGCGCGCACTGAACGTGACCCGCCCTGTCACTGGCCCCGCCGACACCGCCAGCCGCGCCGGTGCATTCGACACCCTCCTCACCATCGAGCCCGACGCCACCAGCACCAGCAAGGCCACGCTTCCACTCCTCGTCGTGGCCCGCGCCGATGCCAACACGGGCCCCGACACGGACCCCGCCGCAAACCTCGCAACATCCGCCTCTGGAACCAACGCCTCCAGCGGCACCTCCAGCGCCGGCGGCCTCGTCGCGCTCCTCACCGTCGCCCCCGATCTCACATGGACCGACCTGCCCGCCAAGCCGCTGATGGTGCCGCTGGTGCAAGAGCTCGTGCGCCAAGGCATCGGTCGCTCGATGGCAAGCCGCATCACCGCCGCAGGACAGGCACCGCTCCTCCCACCCGGCACGCGCGACCTTGCACCCGTGCGCATCGCGCTCCTCGATGAAGCAAACGAGCGTGGCAACACCAGTAGCAACACAAGCAACGACTCCGCCAACGACGCAGGCTCAGACTCAGCCGCAAGCCTCGCCGTCGCCGCGGGCGTCCTCGACCAGCCCATCCGCCGCGCCGGCCTCTTCCTCGCGCGCGACACCTCGGGCGCGACGCTCGCACCCATCTCCTTCGTCGCAGATTCCGAAGCCAGCAACACCGCCGCAATGCCCAAGCAAGACGCCGAGCGATGGCTCGGTTCCACCGGCCTCGAACCGCGCTGGCTGGATGATGACACAAATGACACGACCGCAGAGTCCATCGCCGCCGCCGCGGTCGCCGCATCCGCCGATTCATCCGGCTCATCAGGCTCGTCACCCATGAGCACCTTCCTCCTTATGCTCGCGGTCCTCATCGCCATCGCAGAGCTCGGCATGGCGCGATACTTCAGCCATGCGCAGCGGGAGGATCGCGCGTGAACCTCCAACTTCCCACAGTCACAACTCCCACTCCCTCCGCCTCCACCGCGACCTGGCTTGATCGCCTCCTCTCCCTCGGTAATCTCTCGGCAAGTTCCGAAGACGTCTCGCTGCGCTTCGCGATGGAGCCGCCCCTCTGGGCCTGGGTCCTCATCATCCTCGGCGCTGGCGCGCTCGCATGGTGGAGCTATTGGCGGCTCACCGGCGCACTCTGGTCGCGCCTCGCACTCGCCTCCCTCCGCGCGCTCCTCTTGATCCTGATCGCCGTGCTCATCGCGGGCCCGCAGCTCGTCAAGGAGAATCCACGCACCGAGAACGACGCCGTCGTCGTCATGCTCGATCGCTCGGCCTCCATGACCGTCGCCGATGCGCCGCGCAGCGACAGTGACAGGACCACCACCACACTCCAGACCCGCAACGAGCAGCTCCAGCAAGCCCTCGCCGTCGCATGGCCCGCGCTTCGCGAGATGGCCACGCAGCGCGAGGTCATCCTCCTTGGCTTCGACGACCGCACCCGCGAGATCACGCCACCGACCGATGGCTCCGCGCCCACCACCGCCCTGGGCGAACCCACCGGCGCACGCACGCTCCTGGGCCAGGGCTTGGAGGCCGCCCTCAAGCGCGCCTCGACTCGCCCGCTCGCCGGCGTCATCATCCTCTCTGATGGTCGCTCCGCCGACACGCCCTCCCGAGGATTGCTCGCCCAGCTCGAAGCACGCCAGACCCCCGTCTTCGTCGCGCCACTCGGCTCGGCCATCCCACTCCCCGATGTCGCCATCGCACGCATCGAAGCACCCGCCGCCGCATTCCTTGGTGATCAGGTCCCCATCGTCGTCGATGTCGAACGCCGCGGCAGTGACAGTGATGACAGTGATGACAGCGATGACAACACTGACATCAGCACCACCGGCGGCACCCTCCAGCTCATCGACGAAGCCACCGGCCTCATCCTGAGCGAAGTCCCCCTCACCGGCAACTCCGGTGGGCGCTACACCCTCATGACCAGCGCCGATGCCAGCGGCCCCGCACGCTGGTCCGTGCGACTCGCGCTGCCGCGCCCCGATCTCTCGCTCGAGAATAACACCGCCCCCGTCCGCATCGATCTCGTCGATCGCCCCATCCGCGTCGTCTACATCGATGGCTACCCGCGCTGGGAGTATCGCTACCTCAAGAACCTCCTCCTGCGCGAGCGCTCCATCCGCTCCAGCACCTGGATCCTCTCCGCCGACAAGCGCTTCCTGCAGGAAGGCTCCGAGCCGCTTCAGTCCGTGCCGCGCACGCGCGAGGACTGGGCCGGCATCGATGTCGTCATCCTCGGCGATCTGCGTCCCGGCCTCTTTGGGCAGGAGCAGCTCGAAAGCCTGCGCTGGCTCGTCTCGCAGCGCGGCGCGGGCCTGATGCTCATCGGCGGCCCCGGCGCGATGCCCGCCGCCTGGCGCGAGAGCCCCATCGCCGACCTCATCCCCTTCGCCATCCCCAGCGGCTCCACCGAGCTCGAACGCTTCGGCGCGCCCGTCATCATGGCCCCCGCGCCGGGCGCGCAGCGCCTGGGCGTCCTCATGCTCGGGCCCGGCCCGCAGGATCCGTGGCCCGCCGCGCTCGCCGATCCATCCCTGGGCTGGCCACGCCTCCAGTGGGCCCAGCGCATCGACACCGCCTGGCTCAAGCCCACCGCCGAAGTCCTCGCCGAGGCGCGCCCCGCCGACTCTCCCGACTCCCCCGGCCAGCCCCTCGTCATGACCATGCGCTACGGCGCGGGCCGCAGCCTCTTCGTCGGCACCGACGAAACGTGGCGCTACCGCTTCGGCCGCGGCGAAACGCTTCCCGAGCGCTTCTGGATCCCGCTCATCCGCCTCCTCGCGCGCGAGAGCCTTGCGCGTGGCGGCAATCAGGCCCTCCTCGAAGCCTCCCCCGATCGCGCCCGCGTCGATCAGTCCGTGCGCATCTCGCTGCGCCTCCTCGATCAGAATCTCGTCGCCGCGGCACAAGGCCAGAGCGTCCAGGTCCGCGTCTCGCGCATCGGCACCGCCAACTCCGGCACGAGCAACGGCGAGATCATCACCCTCGCCCCCGAGGCCGCGCGCGAGGGCGAGTCGCAGTCCGCCTCCTTCGCACGCTCCTGGACCGGGCTCGAGCCGGGCATCTACTCCGTCGATCCCGTCTCTCCATGGCTCACCGGACTCACCGGCCCGGCCGGCGCGCAAGCCATCTCCGCCCGCATCGAGATCGCCCTCCCCGAAGATGAGCTCCGCTTCCCCCAGGCCGATCACGCCGCCCTCCTCTCCCTCGCCTCCAGCACCGGCGGCCGCGCCATCGAGCCCTCGCGACTCACCGACATCCTGAGTGAGCTCCCCAACCGCCGCGTCACACTCCTCGGCACCCCCGACATCGAAACCCTCTGGGACACGCCGCTGGCCCTGGCACTCCTCCTCCTTCTCGCCAGCGCCGAATGGGTCGGCCGCCGCCTGATCAAGCTTTCCTGAGCAGATCACCCTTGCACGTCGCCACAGGAGTTCGCCAGCCGCACCGCCCGGTGAAAGCCCGAGAACTTGACCAGCCCCCCGCCCTCGCGCCCGTCCGTGACGGCAACGTGACACGGATCTTCCGCACCTGAACACCCGGTTCTGCCGTACATTGACGGGGCGGCGCATCATGGTCGATGACTCTGTGAGCAGCGGGCGAGTTCCGGGAGACCGGCAATCGCGGGACACCCGGACAAAGGACGCACGGATGGCAGGCACAACGGGCGAAAATGATGCGCCGGGCCAGACAGAGGGGGGCGCTAGTTCTGCCCCCATCAGTCCATCCAGCAGTCCATCAAGTAACGTGACCGTCGCCGCGAGCGAACCACGCAACCCAGCCTCGCCGGATCGCGGCATCGCACACGTCACTCGCGCGATCTCGTCGCTGCGCCGGACCGCCTGGCTCCAGCTCATCGTGCAGCGCGTTGGAGTCGGCCTCGCGGTGCTGTTCGCCGCGGCCCTTGTCGTCGGCCTTCTCGACTTTGTCCTGCGCATGCCGATGGCACTCCGCGCCATCTTCTGGCTTGGTGGCGTGGCGCTCGCCGCGTGGTTCATCGCCGTGCGCCTCCTCCCCGCATGGCGCTTCCAGCCGACGCTGACCGACGTGGCCCTCCGGCTCGAATCAACGCCCGCGGCCAAAGAAGCCGGGCTGCGCGGCGTGCTCGCCAGCGGCATTGAGCTTGGCGTGAGCAGCCAAGCCAGCCCGGGCCTCGCATCACTCTCAGCGAGCGAAGCATCGCGCCGATTCGCCGCGATGGGGCGCAGCGCGGGGCTGCTTGATCGCCGCCGCCTCGCCACCGCGCTCGGCGCACTCGCGCTCGCCGCGCTGCCGATCATCATCCTCGCCGCGGCGGCACCCTCGCACACACGCATCGGATTCCTGCGCGTCGCAACCCCATGGTCGAGCGCCGCGTGGCCCAAGCGCACGCAGCTCGCCAGCGCTGGGCACGCCGCGGCACACGCACGCGGCACGCCAGTAGCACTCCGCGCACTCCTCGCACGCTCGCCCCGCGACGCCGCGCAGACACAGGTCGAGGCGCGATACCGCACCACCATCGATGGAAAGAGCGCCCCCTGGCGCAAGGCCGTCCTGACATGGCAGGGCAAGCGCGCCGCGATGACCACCAGCGGCCAATCGCCCGAAAGCCAGACGCGCGAGGGCGAGCTCTTCGAGATGCTGCTGGATCCGGGCGTCGCGGCGGGCTCCGATCCCGACATGGTCGCGACACTCGAATACGCCTTCTCCAGCGGCGACGACGAGACGCAGGTCGCTTCGATCCTGCTCGTTGAGCCCCCCTCTATCACCGCGGCGACCGCGGAGATCACTCCGCCCGAGTACGCCGCGGCGGTCCTCGCAGCGATCGATGCGACGTCTTCGACAACATCGGGCTCGCGCTCGGCACAGTCGAGCGCGGACTGGACCATCGGCCACGTCGATCTCGCACGCGCTCGCGACCATCGCTCGCGCATCGGTCCGCTCCTCGCGGGCTCGCGCGTGGAGCTCACGCTCGACTTCAACAAGCCACTCGCTGGCCCCGCGCGCAACACCGAACGTGCGTGGCTTCTCTCACATCTGCCCGCGCTCGCCGGGCTCGTTGATGAGGGAAGCGCGGTCGCTGTTGATGTGCAGGATCGCCGCTGGCGCCTCACGTTCACTCCGAACCAGACGCTGCGCATCGCGATCCAGCCCGTTGACGAGCACGGCATCACCGCGCGTGAGGAGCACTCCGTCTCGCTGCAGGTCGCGCCCGATGCGCCCGCGTCCGCCGCGGTGATCGAGCCGCCGAATGATGAGAGTGTGCTTCCGAGCGCCGTCGTCGAAGTGATCGGCGAAGGGCGCGATGATGTCTCGCTCGCGTCGGTCGCGCTCCGCGGCGTGCTCGCGCGTGCGCCGGCGGGCTCCGCGGGCGCCGCGCCCGAAGCAACCACCGAGTGGAGCGAGCTGGCGGCGGCCGACACCGCCGCGCCAGGCCCGCGCACACTGCTGCGTGCAGCCTCCACGCTCGACATCGCAACGCTGAGCGCCACCTCGGGCGATGAGGTCTGGCTTCGCACCGCGGTGCGCGATGTGCTCGGCGTCGCGACCGAGGCGCCCGAGGTCCTCTCGCTCACGCGCCGGCTCCGCGTCATCAGCGAGGCCGAGTTTGTTGAGCAGGTCCGCACCGAGATGTCCAACCTGCGCGAGAGCGCCAAGCGTCTCGCCGATGCGCAGGCCGCGCTCGGGCGCGAACGCGATCGCGCTCGCGAGGATGTCAACGCCGCGGCCCAGCAGCGCACCACGCAGGAAGCGCTGGGCGACCGCATGCCTCCGATGGCCGATCTCGCGCAGCGGCTCCTTGATCGCGTGGATCGCAACAAGCTCGAAGATCCCTCGCTCCGCGGCATGCTGACCGACGCGAAGGAAGTCATCGAAGAAGCACGCGAGGCATCCGACGACGCCGCGGCACAACTCTCCGCGCTCTCAAGCGAAGCATCGCCCGAGCAGCGCGACGCGGCGAGCAAGGAGAACCAGGCGGCGCAGGAGCGTGTTGAGCAGGCCCTCGACGAGCTCGCGTCGATGCTCGATCGCGGGCAGGACTCATGGGCCGTGCGCCGCGAGCTCGAGCGATTGCTGACCGAACAGTCGCAGGTCGCATCGCAGACCGCCGCGGCGGGCGAGTCAACGCGCGGTCGCGCCGAGAACGAACTGACCCCAAAGGAACGCGACGATCTTGATCGAGTCGCGCGCCGCCAGGAAGAGATCGCGCAGCGCACGGCGGGCCTCGTCGAGCAGATGGAAGCACGCGCCGAGCAGATGAAGCAGAGCGACCCGGGCCAGGCCGAGGCGATGCGCCGCGCGGCGCAGAAGGCCCGCAACGAACGCATCGCCGAGCGCCAGCGCGACGCCGCGCAGCAGACACGCCAGAACCAGACCGGCGCCGCGCAACAGCAGCAGGAGCAGGCCCAGGAAGCGCTCGAAGAGATGATGGAAGAGCTCGAGCGTTCCGACCAGCGGCAAGACGAAGCGCTGCGGCGCACGCTCGCGGAGCTCGATGAGTCGATCCGCAAGCTCATCACGCAGCAGGAGGCAGAGCTCAAGCGCATCGCGACGACGATCGCGGGCGGACTCGAAGGAACCGGGCTCGACGCTGGGATGATCGCGCTCCACCAGAACACGCTCGATGTGCTCGGCAAGGCCGAGGCGGGCAAGGGACCGGGCGTTGAGAAGATCGCGTCGCTGATCGACAGCGCGGCACAGTCGCAGTCCGCCGCGACGGTCTCGCTTCGCGCGAGAGAGCTGATCGAGGCCGAGGCGCACGAGCGCGCGAGCCTCAGCAAGCTCCAGAGCGCACTCGAAGAGATCTCAAAGCAGGAAGAGCAGGCCGAGGAGCGCGACGCGGCGCGCCAGCGCGCGCAGCTGCGCAAGGCGTACCAGGAACTCCTCGAGCAGCAGGTTGCGATCAAGGCCGAGACGGATCCGCTTGTTGGCAAGGAGCTCTCGCGTCGCGATCGCAGCCAGGCCCGCGCACTCGGCGAGCAGCAGAGTGCCATCGCGACGACGCTCGAGCAGCTTCGCAGCGCGACGCAGGAGATCGCAGAGTCGCGCACGTTCGAGCTTGCGAATCGCAGGCTTGATGAGGCGGCGCGGCGTGCCGCGGCGGCGCTGGGCGCGGGCGAGGCGACTCGCGCGGTCCGGCGCGACCAGGCCACGGCGGTGCGCGTGCTGCAGGGGCTTGTCGAGTCACTGAAGGACCCCAAGAAGACCGACGAGTTCCGCGACGAGCAGGGCGGAGGTGGTGGTGGCGGCGGAGGAGGGGGCGGGCAAGGCCAGAAGCCGCCGCTGATCCCGCCGATTGCGGAGATCCGGCTGCTGCGATCGATGCAGGGGGAAGCGGCGGAGCTGACGCGAGCCGCGGCGGAGGCGGCAGGTGCTGATGGCGCGGCGGATCTCGACGCCGCGGCTGAGCTGCAGACCGAGCTCGCCGAGCAGGCCCGCGCCCTCATGGAGAAATTGAAGAACGAGTCGGGCGCGCCCGACGTACAACCTCCGGGCGCGGCAGAGCCGGCTCCGGAGCCAGGTCCGGCGCCCGCACCGGGCGAAGAGCCCGCTCCCGCAGAGCCGAAGGAAGAAGGAGCCACGCCATGAGGCCTGTGAACATGCGACTTGGCGCACGCAGCGTTCGCTCGCACGCGGCGTTCATCGTCGCCGCGATGGTGGCGGGTGTGGCGCTTCATTCGGTTGCGCTCGCTCAGCCCGCGGTGACCAAGCCGCCTGCGCGCGAGCCGACGCTTGATGAGCTGCTGGGCATCAAGCCCGCGGCACCGGCCAAGCCTGAAACGCAGCCGGGCGCGGAGCCCGCGGCCGATGGCGCGAAGCCGAGCGCGGATCCTTCGCGTGCGGCGCTGGATCGCGATCTCTCCGAGGCGGAAGTTGATGAGGCGTTTGCTCAGGCGGTGGCGCTGATGGGGCAGACCGCGGCGCGGCTTGGTGGCGCGGATGGAAAGTCGGCGCGCGATGCGGGGCTTGAGACGCAGCGTTTGCAGGAGGACATCCTGCGCAAGCTGGATGCGTTGATCGACGCCGCGGAGAAGAACGCGCAGCAGAGCCAGAGCAAGTCGAAGCAGAAGTCGCAGCAGCAACAGCAGCAGGATCAGCAGCAGCAAGGCCAGCAGAGCAGCCAGGCGCAGGCCCAGCAGCAGCAGCAAGGCCAGCGCGCGGGGACGCAGGCTGGCGAGGGGATGCCCGGTCAGGCGGCGCAGCCGGGGACGGCGCTGGGCGGGAGCGCGGCGAACTGGGGCAACCTGCCGCAGCATGTGCGCGATGCGCTGACGGAGGGGACCTCTGACCGCTTCAGCTCCATGTATCGTGCGATGACGGAAGAGTATTACAAGCGTCTTGCGGAAGATCGGGGCGGGACGGCGCCTCGTGAGCGTCGGCCATGATGTATTACAAGTCATATCGTCACCTCCTGCGCTCCACGCTCGCTGCCGCCTCGCTCGCGGGCGGGGCGCCTCTGGCCTTGGGCCAGGCACCGGCGACGCAGCCGCCGGCTGCGCCGCAAGCTCAGCCTGCGGTGCAGCCCGAGGCCGTGGTCGTGCAGCCGGAGACTTTCCTCGCGGGCTCGGCGACGAACAACCCGATGGCGAATGAGATGACGCCGGAGCTGGATCGCGCGGTGACGCGCGGGCTGGCGGCGTTGGCTCGGTCGCAGAACGCGGACGGGAGCTGGGGCGAGGCGCAGTTTGGCCGCACGGTCGCGGTGACTTCGCTCGCGTGCCTTGCGTTCATGGCGGATGGGAATCTGCCGGGACGGGGCGTTTACGGCGACAACGTTTCGAAGGGGCTTGAGTACATCCTCCAGAACTCGGCGGAGAATGGGCTGGTTGCGACGCCCAACGCGAACAGCCCGATGTATGGGCACGGGTTTGCGGCGTTGTTCCTTGGCGAGATCTACGGCACGACGATGGGCGGGGCCGACACGCAGTTGGCGGATCGCACGCACGAGGCGCTGGTGCGCGCGACGCGGCTGATCTCTCAGACGCAGAACAGCGAGGGGGGTTGGCGGTACAACCCGATCCCGTTTGATGCGGATGTGTCGGTGACGATCTGCCAGATCATGGCGCTGCGCTCGGCTCGCAACGCGGGGCTTGAGGTGAGCAAGTCCGTGATCGACAAGGCGGTTGAGTATGTGCGGTCGTGCCAGAATCCCGATGGCGGGTTTCGATATCAGGCGATGATGGGCGCGAGCGCTTGGCCTCGCACCGCGGCGGGCGTTGCGAGCCTGCAGTACGCGGGTATCTATGAGGATCGCGCCATCGACGGGGGCATGGGTTATCTCTTTGATAATGCGATGCCCGGCGCTGGCGAGACGCAGGCGATTCACTACTTTTATGGGCACTACTACGCGGTGCAGGCGGCGTTTCTTGCGGGCGGTCCGACGTGGGAGCGCTGGTGGCCGGCGATCCGGCGCGAGCTGATCACGACGCAGACGCCGGGGGGCTCGTGGCAGGATGCGAGCGTGGGCGAGGACTATGGGACGGCGATGTCTTTGATCATCCTGCAAATGCCCAAGCGGTATCTGCCGATCTTTCAGAAGTGAATTGGCCGCTCTGAGCGGTTGTGTGAGCAGTTGCGTGCGTAGATGCCAGTCCATCTCGGTTCGTGCGGGTGCGGCGATGTCGCTGTCGCTATCCCTGTCACTGTCCCTGTCGCTGTCACCGGGCGCGGCGATGGCGAGTGGTGAGGTGCCTGCGCGCGGCGTGCAGCCTGAGGCTGTCGCTGCTGGTCCGGCGATGGAGCGAGCGGCGGTGGCGCGGGTGGTGATTGGTCCGGAGCTTTCGGAACGGCGCGTGATTGTGAGTTCGCTGAGCGGCGAGCGACTGATGGTGCGGGCGTTGCCACAGGCGGGAGCGACGGGGAGCCGCGGTGCGCCGGCGCGTGAGAGCTCGATTCCGCTGCGCGATGTTGTTGCGATTGTGATGGAGGAGGGTGGCGAGAGGGGTGCGGAGGAGGTGCCCGCGCTTGAGCCTGTGCCTGTGCCTGGGGGCGCTCCGCCGCTGGGCGTGCGCGGCGCGGCTGAGAAGGAGGCGCGTGCGGGGTGGGTTGAGATGGTGGATGGGCAGGTGCTTCCGGGATCGCCGACGGTTTCGAACGATGGCGCGGCGGATCGTGTGGCGTGGAGTGCGCGGCTGTGGGGTCCGGTGCTGATTGATCTTGAGGGCGTGCAGCGCGTGGTGGTGAATGCGCGGGCCGCGGCGCGTGTGATGCAGGGCTCGCTTGAACGCGGCGCGGCGAGCGAGGACCGCGTGGTGCTGATCAATGGCGATGTGCTTGATGGATTCGTTGAGTCCGTCTCGGGCGCGGCGGTGCGGATCGAGTCTGGCGGCGAGGTTCGATCGATTGAGCTGGCGCGGGTTGCGATCATCTCGCTTGCGAGCCCGGCGAGAAGTGCGAGTGGTGCGCGGGTGTGGCTGGCGGATGGGACGGTGGCGCGTGGCGCTTTGAGGCCGGCATCTGCTGGGAAGATCGGCCTTGTGCCTGATGGACCTTGGATCGAGCGGGGGAGTGAGTCTTTGGCGGGCGCGAGCCGGGAGTCGGCGGGTGTTGAGCTTGAGCTTTCGGAGATTGGTGCGCTGGCGTTTGATGCGTCGCGGCTTGTGGCACTGGGGTCGTTGAGTGCGCGGGTGGAGGGCGTTTCGGCGCGGCGATGGACGCCACCATTGGAGGTTGGGACCGCGCGAGGGGTGGCGCTGGGCGCGGCGGACATTGAGTTGTCGGGGCCGATGAGTGCGGAGTGGATGCTGCCGCAGGGCGCGAGCCATGTGTCGATGAGGCTTGAGCTGCCGGAGTCGGCGCGGGTGTTTGGCGATTGTGTTGTGCGTGTTGAGATTGCGGGCGAAGAGGCGAGCGGGGTTGAGCATCGGCTGAGCAGCGAGTCGCCGAGCGCGATGGTGCGACTTGCGATTGGAGATGCGCTTGGACGTGCGCCGAGTGCTGAGGGGGTCAGGCGGCTTGTGGTGCGTGTTGAGGCTGGGGAGCGCGGCGGGATCCAGGATCGCGTGTTGATCCGGCGCGGGCTTGTGCTGGTTGATTCGGCGCAGGACTGAGTCGCGCCGGAGGGCGTGGCGCGCGAGTGAACGCGTGTGTGCGGCGCGTTGAGGCTGCTTGGGGTGGGCGGAGTTGAGTGCCGCGGGTTGTCTGCTGCGCTTGTGGATGTGGGTGGCGCGGGAGGGCGATCGGTGGAGGGAGCTGGATACGGGGTGTTTGGAGTTGAGGGCTTGGTTGGTGTTGTGGGTGGCTTTGGGCCGCGGGGTTGGGGGTCGTTTGCAATGCCGTCATCGTCGCCGTGATCGTGGTCCTGATCATCGTCCTGATCATCGTCCTGATCATCGTCCTGATCGTCGTCCTGATCGTCGTCCTGATCGTCGTCCTCATCATCGTCCTGATCAGGGTCGTGCGCGGCGGGTTGGTCTGGGTGCTTGGGTGGTGGGTCGATGGTCTGGGGTGGGCTTGGGTCGGGGGAGAGTTTGAGGAAGGCATCGAAGAGTTTGGTGGCGGCGCGGCGGCGTTCGCTCGCGTGGTCGTGCGTGCGCATCGTGTTGTCGAGGGTGTCGAGGACGGCGGGGAGCGCGCGGGCGGCGAGGAGGCGGGCTCGGAAGCGGCAGAGATCGTGGATGGTGGTGAGGAGGCGGGTGTTGTCCTTGGCCCAGACTGCGAGCTCGCGGACGCTGCGGCCTGCGGCTTGGGCGGCTTCTTCGATGGAGAGTTCGGCATCGAGGAAGGCGGCGGTGGCGGAGTTGGTGTCGTCGAGCGAGCCGCGGGGCGGAGGGGGCGTGGTGCTGGGGCCGAAGGGGTTTTGGTAGTGCGGGTATGGGGTGGATGGACGCGGGTGGTTTGGCTTCTGATTGGTCTCCATGAGCGGAGGCTAGCTCATGGGGTGGGCGGGGCAAGGTGGAATGTGCGTTGGTCCGTGATTTTGCGCACAGGGGCGGTATGGAGTTGGGATTTTTTTGAGGGGGGTGGGCGGGTTGGAGATGGGGCGGGACGTGGGCGGCGCGTGGGCGGCGTACGAGCAGCCCTTCGGGCGCTCCACGATTCTGTAAGTCGGGCCGGGGATGCTGCAACCTTGGCGTGGGCTTGGCGGTAGACCATGCTCACGACTTCTCTGGAGGTGATTGATGCCGCGTGCGCTTGTGCTGGTGGGTGGGGTGCTGGCTGGGACGGCGATGGGGCAGGTTCTCAGTCCGATTGATCTGGACGGGGGGACTCGTGTTCCATCTCGCCGGACGATCGCGGCGGTTGGGCTGCCGGATCGGGCGATCATTGCTATGGAGGAGCCGCTGGGGGTTGCGCGGCAGCCGTTCAATCTTTTCTCTCCGGTGCTTCACTCCACACATGGCACACTTGCTGGAACGAGCGTCATTGATACGACGCTGCGCATTCCGTTTCCTGAGATTGATTTCAATTGGGAGATGCAGTGGGTTGTGACGCCGCAGGGGCGGGCCTTCTTTGTCACTGGCGGGGTTCCGAGCAGCGCGCCGTCTCTGATCTGGACGACGGACGGGACGGCGCTGGGGACGAATCTGGTCGGGACGATGTCGAGGAACTTCACCACATCAACGCGTGCGTCGCAGTTTGAGTCATGGCGTCCCGGGCTGGTGTGGACGGAGAGCGGCTTGTTCTGGCAGGATCCTTCGACGCGCCGGCTTCGTGTGGCGCGAGGCGGGGCTCAGGGAGTGCAGCCTCCGGCTGATGTGGAGCCGATGTTCACGCTGTCGAGCAATGCCATCGCGCCCTTGGGCGGGCGGGTCGTGGTTCGGGCGAGCAACGGCGTCTGGGTGACTGATGGGACCAACGCGGGGACGATCAGGGTCTCCACGCTGCAGGGGAGCGGGTTTACGGCGATGGGCGGGCGAGTGTATTACTCGGTGCTGAGCGACCTCTGGAGCACGGACGGGACGGTCGTGGGGACTCGCATCGAAGCGTCGTTGGAAGCCGGATCGATCGAGGCGATCTTTGCGGCGGGGGATCGGCTCTACTTCGGCTTCAACGGCACGCTGCGGTCTTTTCGGCCGGGCGAGGCGCCAGTCACGGTCGGTGGCTTGTTCTTCTCGCCATCCAGCGCTGATCCGGCCCCGCCGATGGTCGCCTTCGGCGATGGAGTGTTGCTGGGAGGGATGTTCCAGAATCTCTCGCTCGCGCGTGGATCGGTGCTCACGAATCTGACGCCTGCTGGCCGCTCGCTGGATGTGGAATTGCAGATGCCTTGGGCTGTGGTGGCGGGCACTGGGGAGGCGCTGCGGGCGTACTTCCTGACGGCGGCTGCGGGGACGGCGCGAGCGGTGTTTCGAACTGATGGCACGGTGGCGGGGACGGTGCCGGTTGATCTTGGGAGTGGGGTTGCGTGGTCACGGCCGCGGCCGGTGGCGTGGTCGTCGGGGAAGCTCTATCTGCGCGACTTCATCGGCCAGGTGTGGCGGACGTTTGCGCTTGATGAGGCCACGGGCGTGGTCACGGAGATTGGTGATTCGGGGCCCGTGGGACTGCCAAGCAGCACCATCTCCCGCGTTGTCGATTCAGCGGTGCCGCTGTTTGGACCGGCGGGCGATGGCGCGTACCGGCGCACGGCGGGAACGGTTGATCGGACCGGAAGGCTGCCGGCCGACTTTGATGCGAGTGCGGTTGCGACGGCTGGCGGCGTCTTTTCTTTCAGGGCTGCGACTGGGGGCGGGAATGATGTCTTCTGGTCTGCTTCGCGCGATGGGGAGCGGACGCTGCTTGGGCGCATTGGCGGCGGTGTTAGTACGCGGCAGTTTGTGAATGGTCGACTGCTGATCTTCAGTGCGCAGACGATCGGTGGTACGAACACCACGCTGTGGGCTGCTTCGCCACAAGAGGGCGTGTCGGTGGTGTGGCCGCTGGAGGAGGGTGGGATCGGTGCGCTGTTGAGTTCGTTGCTGGTGGAGGGGGACCGGATGACGTTTGTCGCGCCGCTTGGTGGTGTGCAACGGATGATCCGGACGGGTGGCACCCGCGCGAGCACGGAGGCCATCTCCGGCAACATCAGTCTGGTGTTCAACCCATCGCCCATCGCGACGCTGGGGCCGGGAGTGCTCACCGCTGGGGCCGCGATCATCTCGGCGCCGGAGGGTGTTGTGACGCAACTGCCGCTGGCACGCGGGGCGGTCGCTGTGCGGACCAGCGACGTTGCGCGCCTGGGAGGGTCGGTGATCTTTGCGGCTTCGCCCGAGAGTGCGTTGCAGCAGATCGACATCGAGCCTGCGATCACCGATGGGACTGCGGCGGGGACGCGGATCCTTCGGGACATTGTGCCTGGGAGTGCGGGTTCGCTGGCGTCGCAGTTCACGCTTGCTTCGACGGCGGAGGGGCCTCGGGTCTTCTTCTTCGCGCGTGATCCGGCGTTGGGGCGCGAGCTCTGGATCACCGACGGCACGCCTGAGGGAACTCGGATGGTGGTCGATCTGGCGCCGGGGTTCAACTCGGGCATCCGTGAGGAGACGCCGTACCCGCCCACGGCCGCGGCGGAAAGGCCGCCGCTCACGCCGATCGTCGCCGTGGATGGAGGCGTCGTCTTCGTCGGGGATGATGGCGTGCGCGGGCTGGAGCTGTGGAGGTCGGACGGGACCGCGGCGGGAACGGTGCCGCTGCCGGAGGTGGTGGCGGGGCCGCTTTCGGGCGGGATCAGTGATCTCATCAACGTTGATGGAACGCTCTACTTCTATGCGACGGGGCGGGCTGAGGGGCGTGAGCTGTGGTCGATGTCGCTGGGGGAGCGTGACTTGTGCTGGTATGACTTCAACGGGGATGAGAACGTGGACCTGCTGGATGCGCAGCAGATGGCGCAGGTGTTTGTGGGAGTGCTCGTGCGCGAGGCGGGGTGGTTTGGGGGGGATCTTTCGGGGGATGAGAACGCGGACCTTGCGGATGCGCAGGCTCTGGCGCAGTATGTGGTGACGGGGGTGTGCCCGCTGTAGGCGCGGGTGTTTCGGGTGCTCTCCAGCGCCGGGCGTGGGTTGCGGGTTCGGGCATCGAAGTCTTCGCAGGGCCGAAGACTTCGATGGCACGGGAGGAGTGAAGAGTCGGCCCATAGAGCCGAGGTACCCGGGTCCGCTACGATGGGCCTTCGCGGCTTTGGTTGCCGCGGTGGAGAGCCCTTTATGTCGAGCGTTGCGGGTGGTGGAGCAGGCGTGTGGATGCAGGTTCGTGATGCGCTCCGGGCGCCGGTGGGGACGCGCGTGACGGTGAAGGGGTGGGTGCGGACGCGGCGTGACAGCAAGGCGGAGGGTGGGCTCTCGTTCATCAATGTGCATGATGGGACGTGCTTTGATGCGATCCAGGTGGTGGCGCCGGGGTCGCTCTCGAACTATGCGAGCGAGATTGCGAAGCTGACGACGCACTGCTCGGTGGAGTGTGATGGGGAGATCGTGGCGACGCCGAAGGGGGGCGTAGAGATCTCGGCGGACCCGGCCAAGGGGGGCGCGGTGCGGGTGATCGGGTGGGTTGAGGATCCGGATCACTATCCGATCCAGCCCAAGCAGCACACGATGGAGTTCCTGCGTGAGAACGCGCACCTGCGCGTGCGGACGAACACGTTTGGGGCTGTGGCGCGCGTGCGGCATGCGCTGTCGATGGCGATGCACGAGTTCTTTGACAAGCGCGGCTTCTTCTATGTGCACACGCCGATCATCACGGCGAGCGACTGCGAGGGGGCGGGGCAGATGTTCCGCGTGAGTACGCTGGATCAGGTAGGGATGGGGGAGCGGGGACTGGGGACTGGTGGGAAGGCGGCGGGAGGTGCTGGTGGTGTGGCCGCCGCGGTTGAGAACCCGTATGCGGATGACTTCTTTGGGAAGGCGGCGCATCTGACGGTGTCGGGGCAGCTGAACGTTGAGACGTACGTGTCGGCGCTGTCGCGCGTGTACACGTTTGGGCCGACGTTTCGTGCCGAGAACAGCAACACGAGCCGGCATCTGGCTGAGTTCTGGATGATCGAGCCGGAGATTGCGTTTGCGACGCTGAAGGAAGACAGCGAGCTGGCGGAGGACTTCATCAAGCACCTTGTGGATGCGCTGCTGACGCGCCGGGGTGATGACATGAAGTTCTTTGATGAGCGGATCGAGAAGGGGCTGATTGCGCGGCTGAAGGCCGTGGTGGAGTCGCCGTTCAGGCGGTTGCCGTACACGGAGGCGATTGCGATCCTCGAGAAGGCGATCGCGGGCGGGAAGAAGTTTGAGTATCCGATCAAGTGGGGGACGGATCTGCAGAGCGAGCATGAGCGCTACCTGACGGAGGAGCACTTCAAGCAGCCTGTGATCCTGATGAACTATCCGAAGCAGATCAAGGCGTTCTACATGCGGCTGAATCCGCCGGGGACGGATGGGGCGCCGGGCGACACCGTGGCGGCGATGGATGTGCTGGTGCCGGGGGTTGGCGAGATCATCGGCGGGAGCCAGCGCGAGGAGCGGCTTGATGTGCTGGATGCGCGCATCACGGAGATGGGGCTGCCGATCAAGGAATACTGGTGGTACCGCGATCTGCGGCGGTTTGGAACGGTGCCGCACGCTGGGTTTGGGCTTGGGTTTGAGCGTGCGATGATGTTCCTGACGGGGATGCAGAACGTGCGGGATGTGATTCCGTTCCCGCGGGCGCCGAAGCAGGCGGAGTTCTAGATCGCGGGTTGGTGGTGGAGTGCGGGGTGCGGGGTGGGTGCTACCTGCACCACTTCTTGGTGCTGTTGATTGGTTGGGCTGGGACCGGGGGCGCCGCTTCGCGGCTGCCCACGGCTACTTACCTTCGCCGCTTCGCGGCGAGGAGTGTGGTTGCGTGTGCGTGTTGGTGAGTGGATCGCCGAACATCTCGTGCAGTGAATGCCGCGCGGCTCTGAGATCACTCAGTATCCGTTGCACTTTGAAGACCGACGGGGACCGTCGGGCCACCCAAGAGCGATCCTGCGGGGTTGAGTTGGAGCTGGTTGTGGACACGCGGACCACGACCATTCCCGCCAGAGCTCGGGAATGATCGTGGCACTTGTGCTTGTGGCACTCTTTGGTTGTGGCGATTGAGCTACTTGGCCTGTGCGATGCTGGCCTTCCAGCGTTGGACCAGGGCTTCGTTCTCGCGGAAGTTGATGCGGGTGTCGCTGCTGTCGACGAGCTTTCCGTTTGCGAAGTAGAGGAAGGCGACGAAGAGGTCCTTGCCTCCGTCGCGGTCGCGGAAGGCTTCGGTCTTCCATTCTTCGATGTCGAGGCCGTCGAGGCTGGCGGCGCCGAGCTTGACGGTGTTGCCGTACTTGAAGGCCTTGAGCACGTCGCGGGTTGGAGTGCCGAGCTTGAGATTCTGGTGTGTCGTGCGAGCGGCGGTGAGCTGGCTCTGGGAGACCTGCGCGGGCGGGGGCGAGCTGCAACCGGCGAGGGACGCGGCGAGGAGGGCGGCGGCGAGGAGGGTTGTGGCTTTGGTTTGCATGGGTGGGTGCTCGGGGGAGGGGGAGGGGGAGGAGAGAAGAGAGAGGAGATCGGAGAGAAGGGAAGAAGTAGGTTGGGTAGAGGCAGGCGGGACGCCTGCCCCACAGGGTTGGTGAAGGAAGAAAGTGAAGATGACGAAGCTGGGCGCTTGATCACCGGCGCTTCATGATGTCGTTGCGCTTGCGGTTGTACTCGTCCTCGGTGAGGAGGCCGCGGTTGCGGGCGTCGTCGAGGTCCTTGAGTTCCTGGCCGACGGTGGTGGCGTGGGAGTCGACCTTTGTGGAGCTGCCGCAGGCTGGGAGGAGGGCCGTGAGGGCGAGGAGGGTGCAGAGGGCGGCGAGCTTGGTGGTGGTGTTCATGTGTGGTACTCGGTTGGTGTTGGGGATTGGCTGGGCGTGACTGGGCGTGACTGGGGGTGCTAGGGGATGATACCAGCCGGGAGGGGCGTGGGACTGGTGCTGGCTGCGGTGATTCGGGCCGCTTTGGGGGAGTTCTGTCGCGGGCGGCCATATGGCGTACGCGTCACTACAGTGGCGACGATGTCTTCTGAACCAACACCGTCGTCCAGTGGTCCCGAGTCGTTTCCGCACCGGTATTCTGCCGCGCTGGCGGGGCGGATCGAAGCGTTGTGGCAGGATCGGTGGGACCTTGTGGATGCGTACCGCGCGCCGAATCCTGGTGAGGCGGGGTTTGATGGATCGCGGCCGAAGAAGTTCGTGCTGGACATGTTCCCGTATCCGAGCGGGGTGGGGTTGCATGTTGGGCATCCGCTGGGGTACATCGCGACGGACATCTATGCGCGGTACCTGCGGATGACGGGGCACAACGTGGTGCATGCGATGGGGTTTGATTCGTTCGGACTGCCTGCGGAGCAGTACGCGGTGCAGACGGGGACGCACCCGCGCATCACGACTGAGAAGAACATCGCGAACATGCGGGTGCAGCTGCGCCGGCTGGGGCTGGGGCATGAGCGGCGGCGGAGCGTCTCGACGACGGACCCGGAGTTTTATCGCTGGACGCAGTGGATCTTCCTGCAGATCTATCACGCGTGGTACGACGTTGAGGCGGGGCGTGCGCGGCCGATCCGTGAGCTGGAGGCGATGTTGGCATCGGGGGAGCGGGCGCCGCGGGGCGAGAAGCCGTGGAGCGTGATGAGCGCTCTGGAGCGAGCGAGCGAGCTGGATGCGCATCGCCTGGCGTATGTGGATGAGGTGCCGGTGAACTGGTGCCCGATGCTGGGGACGGTGCTGGCGAACGAGGAAGTGACGGCGGACGGGCGCAGCGAGCGCGGGAACTATCCGGTGTATCGGCGGCCACTGAAGCAGTGGATCATGCGGATCACGGCGTATGCGGAGCGGCTGCTACAGGACCTTGAGCCGCTGGACTGGCCGGAGCCGATCAAGTTGATGCAGCGGAACTGGATCGGGCGGAGCGAGGGTGCGGAGGTGGAGTTCGGGGTGCCGGATACGAAAGGTGCGCAGAGCATCCGTGTCTTCACCACCCGCCCCGACACCCTCTTTGGCGCCACGTACGTCGTCCTGAGCCCCGAGCACGCGCTGGTGGACTCGATCGTGACGCAGGAGTGGCCCGCGGGCGGGGCGATCCCTGCGCCGTGGCGGGGGACGTTTCCGGGTGCGCCGCAGGGTGGGTTTACTTCGCCCAAGAACGCGGTGGCGGCGTATCGCGCGTATGCGTCGAAGAAGAGTGACGAGCAGCGCACTGGTGGTGGTACGGAGAAGACGGGTGTCTTCACGGGCGCGTATGCGATCAACCCTGTGACGGGGAAGCAGGTTCCGATCTTCATTGCGGACTATGTGCTGGCGGGGTATGGCACGGGCGCGATCATGGCGGTGCCGGCGCACGACGACCGGGACTTTGAGTTTGCCCGCACGCTCCAGCTTCCCATCCGCGACGTGGTCTACCCGCGGCCGATCGCGGCGATGCGGTACTTCGCGCTGCACGCGTATCCGACGGGCGAGGCGGCGCCGGACTGGCGTGATCAGCTCGCGGACTTCATGGGCATCACGACATCGAACGCGAGCAAGGATGAGGCGTGGGATGTGATGCTGCCGATCGTGCTGAACCGGCGTTCGCGTGCGGGAGCGATGCGGGGTGTTGAGCTTGATGCGCCGGGATCGATCGGCGAGCGGCGTGGGGCGGTGCGGTCGATCTGGGTCGAGACGATCGACTCTCTGGGGCTGCGGAGCTTTGATGATCTGCGTGCGCGGTTTGAGGAGGCGCGGTTCTGGGAAGCGCGCGGCGAGGCGCACACGGAGCCGGGCATCGCCGCGAACTCGTCTGGGCCTTCGATCACGATCGATGGGATGACGACCGGCGCGGCGAAGCACGCGGTGGGTGAGTGGCTGGCGCGTGAGGGGGTCGGTCGGCCGACGGTGACGTTCAAGCTGCGTGACTGGCTCTTCTCGCGCCAGCGGTACTGGGGGGAGCCGTTCCCGATCGTGTACGACGAGTGGGGCCGGGCGCACGCGCTGCCGGAGAAGATGCTGCCGTTGCTGCTGCCGGACCTCGAGGACTTCCGTCCCGAATCCAGCGATGATCCCGACGCGCCGCCCCGCCCGCCGCTGGCCCGCGCAAGCGCCTGGACCACGGTCGAGCTCGACCTGGGCGACGGCAAGCGCACGTACACGCGCGAGACCAACACGATGCCCAACTGGGCGGGCTCGTGCTGGTACTACCTGAGGTATCTGGATCCGACGAATCAGAATGCGCTGGTGGGGAAGGATGTGGATTCGTACTGGATGGGGGGGACTTCGGGGAAGATCGGCGGGGTGGATCTGTACGTCGGTGGTGTTGAGCACGCGGTGCTGCACCTGCTGTACGCTCGGTTCTGGCACAAGGTGCTCTTTGACCTTGGGCATGTCTCGACGGCCGAGCCGTTCCAGACGCTCTTCAACCAGGGGTACATCCAGGCGTTTGCGTTCAAGGATGCGCGCGGGGTATATGTCGATGCGTTCGAGGTGCGACTGCCGGATGGCGCCCTTGCGATGGAGCATCAGGACAAGCCGGGGCCGTACACGTATAGCGGCGAGCCGGTGACGCGTGAGTACGGGAAGATGGGCAAGAGCCTGAAGAACGCGGTGGCGCCGGATGAGATCTGCGCGCACTATGGGTGCGACACGATGCGCATCTATGAGATGGCGATGGGGCCGCTGGAGGCGAGCAAGCCCTGGAACACGCGCGACATCGCGGGGAGTTTCCGCTTCCTGCAGCGTGTGTGGCGGAATCTGATCGATGAGCAGACGGGGCTCTCGCGCGTGACGCAGGATGCGCCGACGCGTGCGACGCTGCGCGTGCTGCACAAGACGATCATCGGGGTTCGTCGTGACATGGAGAAGCTAGGCTTCAACACGGTGGTGAGCAAGCTCATCGAGCTGAACAACCATCTGTCGGAGCTGCCGGCGGTGCCGCTGGAGGCGGCGCGGGCGATGATCCTGATGCTGGCGCCGCACGCGCCGCACGTTTCGGAAGAGCTGTGGCATCGCGTGGTGCGGGGCGGAACTCCCGACGAGCGCGAGGCTCGCGAGACGATCGTGCACGAGGCGTATCCGATCGCGGATGAGTCGCTCGCGCGTGATGATGAGGTTGAGATTCCGGTGTCGGTGCTTGGGAAGCTGCGGAGCAAGATCGTGGTGCCCGCGGGGAGCAGTGCGGTGGTGATCGAGGCGGCGGCGCGAGCGGACGCGAAGATCGCGGAGCTGATTGCGGGCAAGGAGATCAAGAAGGTGATCGTGGTGCCGGGGAAGATGGTGAACTTTGTTGTGTAGAAGGCACTTGGCACTTGGCACTAGGCACTAGGGGGAGAAAGAAGTGGTCGAGTGGTCGAGTGAAAGCAGGATGCAGGGAATCCGAAGGCGCTTGACCATTTGACCATTTGACCATTTGACCATTTGACCATTTGACCATTTGACCA
>JBBASU010000010.1:31757-107714 GCA_040399065.1 Phycisphaerales bacterium
TTGACCATTTGACCATTTGACCATTTGACCATTTGACCATTTGACCATTTGACCACTTGGCTGCTTGGCCGCTTGACCACTTGACCACCGCGTCACACCGTTACGAGCGGTGTTTGATCGACCTTGCTGACCATGACTGAGTCTGGCTTTGCGGCGAGGGTGGGCTCTTGTGATTCCATGTTGGCTTTGAGGCGGTGGAGGTAGCCGCGCTCGGTGCTGGTGTGGCCGCCTAAGAGGACGTTCATTCCGGCGTTGAGGGCGCCGAGGACTTCGTGGTGCTTCATCTCTCCCGTGACGAAGAGCTCGCAGCCTTCCTGGAGCGCGAGTCTTGAGAGGGACTCGCCCGAGCCGGGCACGACGCCGATGTACTTGACGGGTCGGTCGTGATCGGGATCGGCGAGGGCGTAGCGGACCGAGTCGCGGCCGGTGAAGGCCTTGAGGCGCTGGGCGAGTTCGGCGACGGTGGCGGGCTTGTCGAGCACGAGGCGGCGGCCGCTGCCGGCGCTTCGGCGCGGCTGGGGCGTGAGCTCGTAGGCGTCGATTGCGGGCTCTTCGTATGGATGGAAGCGGCGGAGCGTTTCGAGGGCGAGCGAGAGGGCGGCCTTGGAGCAGACCATCTCGAGGCGGAGTTCTGCGACGCGTTCGAGCTCGCCGCGCTGGCCGATGGTGGGGTTGGAGGATTCGCTCGCGAGGAAGGTGCCGGTGCCGGGGCTTGCGAATGAGCAGACCTTGTAGGCGCCGATGATGCCAGCGCCGGCGGAGGCGAGTGCGCCGCGGACCTTGTCTGCGTCGGCCTCGGGGATGAAGGTGACGATCTTGACCTGCTGGGTGCCTGGGGCGCGCGAGTGCGGCGCGAGGGCGCGGCAGTCGCCGTTGATCTTGCCTGAGCGCGCGAGGGCGGGCTCGCCGCCGGAGAGGCCTTCACAGAGCCAGTCGGTGACGCCACCGGGGATGTTGTCGAGTGCGGTGTGGGGTGAGTAGATCGCGATGTGGTGCTCGAGGGCGCGGAGGATGACGCGCTGGCGGGGCGTGGCGTCGGTGATGCGCGCGAGGGGCTCGAAGATCGGCGGGTGGTAGGCGATGATGGCGCCGGCCTTCATCGCGATGGCCTCGGCCATCACGCGCTCGGTGAGGTCGATGGTGAGGAGGATCGGGCCAGTGAGGGGGCGCGTGCGATCGCCTGCGAGGAGGCCGACCTTGTCCCAGGACTCGGCGTGATCGAGGGGGGCGATGCGCTGCATGAGGTTGACGAGGTCGCCGATGTCCATGGTGGCTCCGTTGGAGAGGCGTTGAGAGAGGCTGAGGAGGCGAGTTGATCTGGGAGTCTGAAGGTGGGTGGGGTAGGTGGGCGTGAGTGGACGTGAGTGGTCACGACTGGCACGACCATGGATCATTCGCCCGGCCGCGTCGCAAGTCTTGTGCGGCTGGGTGATCGTGGGGTGTGGGCGAGGGTGCGTGCGGGCGGAGCGATCGCGCGGGGTGTGTGGCGGCAATGGGTGATTTCCGGCCTGTTATCGCGCCTGGCTGGTGGGTATGGGTTGGCGGATCGGGTTGTGAGGCCTTGGGGCGGCTTCGGGCGGCGGCGTGGCTTGATACTCGCTTCTCGCAGGCGATGTCGTTCGCGGGTGAGGCGGAGGGGCGTGTTGCGGCGGTTGTGTCGAGCGAGCCACGAATGCGGCAGGTTGTGAAGATGCTGAGCGACTCGCGGCTCAGCATCGAGCTCTTCGCGCCCGGCGAGGGTGGGCGTGAGCAGTTGATGTTTGCCTTCACCCTTGACAAGCTGGCCAAGGGCGAGAAATCACTCGTGGCGGCGAACTTCGAGAAATCATCGATGCTCTCGGCGCTGCGACGAAGCGAGGCGATTACGAGTGTTCCTGAGTAGAAACTGCTGTCCAAACGATCCAGACGCTCCGGCCCTGCGGCCGGAGTGTCTGTGCTTTTGGAGCGTGAGTGGAGTGTGCTGATTTACATGCCGGGAGGGAGGCCGAGTGCGCGGCGAAGGGCCGCGATCTGGCCGACGTGCCAGCCGTCGTGCCAGGCGACGCGCGAGATGACATCGAGGCGCTGGGTTGCCATGCCGCCGGTGTCGCGTGTTGGCGGGAGTGCGAGGTCAGAGGCGGGGAGGGCCTTCATGACTTCGAGCATCGTGTTGTACGCGCGATCGAAGTTGGCCTTTACCTCGGCGAAGGGGGGATAGACGGAGGAGTCGGGATTCAGCACGCTGCCCCAGCCGAAGAGGGTCTTGTAGGTCTCGGGGAGGGTAATGGACTGGCCATCCAGGAGCGCGCGGAAGTAGGCGTAGGTCTCGGCGAGATGGCCGACCTGCCAGGTGAGGTGGTTGTGGCCGGGGCCGGGGCTTGTGAGCGCGTGCTCGACTGGGGTCTTGCTGATCATGTCGAGGAGCATGGAGTGGGCGAAGGCGAGATCGGAGAGCAGTTGCGGGCGCAGGACCATGTCGGGCGTGCTTGTCGCGGGAGCGGGCGCGGCGGCGGGGGCTGGCGCTGAGGGCTGCGCGGGCTTTGCCTTGGCGCTGGCAGGGCGGCGGCCGGAGATCTTTGAGCCGCCCTTGCCTCGGGGGGCCTTGGGGGCGGTCTTCTTGGCGCCGCGGACCAGGGGTGACTTCTTGGCGCGGGCCGTGGCCTTCTTGCTGCTCTTCTTCTTGCTGCTCATGCGTGTGGCTCCCAGAAATCGACGAGGTCGAGAGAGGCTGTTGTGCGTAAGAGCGTATCGGACCAAGAGGCTCAGATTCCAGCAACCGACCGCGGCCGGGGCGAGACTTGGGCGATACTTGAGAGGGCGGCCTGAGCGGGGCGGGCTGGTCCGGCTCCCCCACTGCCTGCGGGCTTGTCAGCATGCCTTGTCCCGGCCGCATGCGTGGCGCCTCCCCTACCCTTCACGCCCCTTGGAACCCGCCGGAGCAGAGAACGCTGCCGGCACTGGAGATGTTGCTCATGCAGACGATCGCCCTTGCACCTGGTGATGGAATTGGTCCTGAGATCATGGCCGCGACGCTTGAGCTCTTCAAGGCGGCGGGCGTGATGGAGCATTGCCAGTTTGTGCCCGTGGAGATGGGTGCGAGCGTCTTCTCGAAGGGGAACACGCGCGGTATGACGGAGGAGGCGGTCAAGATCGTTGAAGAGTGCGGGATCCTGTTCAAGGGTCCGATGGAGACGCCCAAGGGTGGCGGCGGGAAGTCGATCAATGTCACGGCCCGCAAGATGTGGAACGCGTATGCGAACCTGCGCGTCTTCAAGAGCCTGCCGGGTGTTGAGACGGTCTACTCGAAGGCTGGCGTTCCGGTTGATCTCTGCATCGTGCGCGAGAACATCGAGGACACGTATGGCGGCGTTGAGCACCGCCTCTCCAACGACATGATCCAGTGCAAGCGGCTGATCAGCGCGCCGGGCTGCGATCAGGTGCATCGCTTTGCTTTCCATACTGCTGAGAGGCTCGGCATCAAGAAGGTCTTCTGTGGCCACAAGGCCAACATCATGAAGATGACTGATGGGCTGTTCCTTGATCGGTTCAAGGCCGTTGCGAAGGACTTCCCGCATATTGAGACGGGCGATGTGATCGTTGATGCGCTGTGCATGAACCTTGTGGTGAAGCCGCAGCAGTACCAGATGATCGTGCTGCCGAACCTGCAGGGCGACATCGTGAGCGATCTCGCGGCGGGGCTTGTCGGCGGGCTTGGCTTTGCGCCATCGGCGAACATCGGCACGCACATCTCGATCTTTGAGGCGGTGCACGGCACGGCGCCGGACATCGCGGGCAAGGGCGTTGCGAATCCGACGAGCCTGGTGTTGTCGGGCATCATGATGCTGCGGCACCTGGGGCTGACGAAGCTGGCCGCGGCGGTGGAGAACGCGCTGCTTGCGACGCTTGAGTCGGGCGTGCGGACGGGCGACTTCGGCGATCGCGCGAAGGCGGCCGTTGGGACTAAGGACTTCGTGAAGGCGGTCTCGGAGAAGCTCGGCAGCGCGCCCAAGGTTGGCGCGGTCGCGGTTCCGGAGGCCAACAACGCCGCGCTCGTGCGTGCGGCCAAGCCCGCGGGGCAGCAGGTGATCCGCACGTTCTCGACAGTGGTGCGGCATGTTGTGGGATGCGACATCTATCTGGATACGCCGCTGAGCCCGGTGAGCGTGGCGGAAGAGATGCAGCGCATGGCGGAAGACACGCCCTTCAAGCTGACGATCATCTCGAATCGCGGCACGCAGGTGTGGCCGACGGGGAGCCTGTACACCGAGTGCGTGGACTACTACCGCGTGCGCTTCGAGCTGCGCGAGAACTTCCGCCCCGGCGATATCGGGCAGGCGCGGTGCGTGGCGCTGATGGACAAGATCGCGGAGAAGTTCATCGTGTGCAGCTATGAGCTGCTGCGGGTGTTTGATGGGGTGAAGGGGTATAGCTTGGCGCAGGGGCAGTAGGGATGGGCAAAGGCGGGGGGATTCCGGATTGGCAGCGTGACCCGCAGTTCCGCGAGCACTATGACGCCTTCGTGAGAGTCTTCATCTGTGCTCAACGGCGCGACCGGTTTGTGCTCAAGCCGATGGAGGGCCTTGGCTCGATCTGCCATCAGCTTCGTCAGGTGCTCCGCGATCACCGTGCGGTTTCGATCTCAACATCCATTCCGAGCGCCGTGCTCGCGGCCGAACTCACACGCCGCAGCCTCGCAGCGCAAGCGATCGGCTTAAGCTGCTGGAGCGGAGCGACTCAAGAAGCGGCCGTCGAGGCCCTTATCGAAGAGATTGATCACGGGAGCGGCGGGGCCGGGGCATCGCTGGTTCCTGGGGCATGGGTGTATGTGAGAGGCGAGTATCCGGGCAACGCTGAGGATCGGTTTGTGCTTGTGGCTGACAAGGCCGATCTCGCGAGCTTCTCCGCATGGGCGGCCACAGCGGCAACAGCAGCGAAGAAGCGACAGAGCCATTGACATGCCGCAGTCCCGTTCGATGAAGAGAGACCCGTTGCTTGCGCAATCGGGCTCGGAAGGACGGGCTCGGAAGGATTTGGCGCTTTGGCTTACTACTGGGCCTCGACGGGTTCGGGGCGCAGGAGTCTGCGGACTTCGCCGGACTTGCTTTCGACCAGGACTTCGTCGGCTTCGTCGAGGAAGAGGCCGTGGTCGACGACTCCGGCGACGTGGTCGAGGTTCATGGCGAGTTCTTCGACGTTGCTGGCTTCGGAGAGGCGGATGTCGAGGACGACGCCGCCGCCGTCGGTCATGAAGGTTTCGCCGTCGAGCGTGCGACGGACGACGCCGGAGAGGCCCATGTCGCGCAGGCGGTTTCGGATGCTGGTGATGCCGAAGGGGATGATCGTGACGGCGAGCAGGGCCTTGGCGCCCAGGTGCGGGACGACCTTGTCTTCGCCGGCCATGTAGATGTTGTACTTGCTCACGGCGGCGATCAAGCGCTGGCGCGTGAGTGCGCCGTGGTGGCCCTTGAGCATGCGGAGCTGCGTGTCGACCTCGGCGGCGCCGTCGAAGGCGTAATCGACTTGTTCGACGTCGTCGAAGGGGACGAGCGGGAGGCGGAGTTCCTGCGCGAAGGTCTGCGTTGCGAGCGAGCTTGCGACGCAGTCGATGTCGAGGCGCTCGACGCGGATGCGTTCGGCGAGGGCGCGGATGGCGCGGTTGGCGGTGCGGCCGGTGCCGAGGCCCACGATCATGCCCGATTGCACACGCGCGACGGCGGCGGCGGCGAGATGATCAACGCCACCACCGGCGGGGCCGATGCTCGAAGCGAGTGGGTCCCAGCCGTTGCTGGCGTGGCCTGAGGAACCGAAGGCGCCTGAGTTGCTGGATGAATTAGTCAAAGCGGATCCCCTGTGCCAGCTTCAGCTCGGTGCCGAAGTGGACGGTGCAGGTCTGGCGACGCATGTACGCCTTCCAAGAATCGGAGCCTGATTCGCGGCCGCCGCCGGTGTCCTTCTCGCCACCGAATGCGCCGCCGATCTCGGCGCCGCTGGTGCCGATGTTGACGTTGGCGATGCCGCAGTCGCTGCCCCAGGGCGCGAGGAAGGCCTCGGAGCTGCGGACGCTGTCGGTGAAGATCGCGGAGGAGAGGCCCTGATCCACGGCGTTGTTCATCGCGATGGCTTCGGCGACGGTCTTGAACGTGAACACGTAAAGAATGGGGGCGAAGGTCTCTTCCTGTGAGATCGGGAGGCGGTTGCTGGCGGGGGCGCGGATGATGGCGGGCTCGACGAAGTTGCCGGGGCCTGCGATGCGCTTGCCGCCGGTGATGAGCGTGCCGCCCTGATCGATTGCGGTCTTGATGGCGTGCTCGAACCCTTCGACGGCCTTGGGGTTGATGAGCGGGCCGACGAGCGTGCCCTCTTTGAGTGGGTCGCCGATGCGGATGGTCTGGTAGGCGCGGGTGAGGCGGGCGACGATGTCATCGACGATGGACTCGTGAGCGATGAGGCGGCGTGTTGTGGTGCAGCGCTGGCCGGCGGTGCCGACGGCGGCGAAGGTGACGGCCTTGGTCGTGAGATCGAGGTTGGCGTTCTGATCGACGATGACGGCGTTGTTGCCGCCGAGCTCGAGGAGGCTGCGGCCCATGCGCTCGGCGACGACCTTGCCGACGTGGCGGCCCATGCGGGTCGAGCCAGTGGCGGAGATGAGCGGGAGGCGCTTGTCGGCGATCATGCGCTCGCCGACTTCGGCATCGGTGCCGATGACGAGGCGGAAGACGCCGGGGTGGCCGAGCTTGGTCGCGACGCGATCAGCGATGGCGTTGCTGGCGATGGCGGTGAGGGGGGCGAGGGCGCTGGGCTTCCAGAGGACTGTGTCGCCACAGACCGCGGCGAGCATGGCGTTCCAGGCCCAGACGGCGTTGGGGAAGTTGAAGGCGGAGATGACGCCGATGGGGCCGAGCGGCAGCCACTGCTCGAACATGCGGTGGTTGGGACGCTCGCTGGGCATCGTCATGCCGTAGAGCTGGCGGGAGAGGCCGACGGCAAAGTCGGCGATGTCGATGGTCTCCTGAACTTCGCCGAGGCCTTCCTGCAGGAGCTTGCCGACCTCGAGAGAGACGAGCTGGCCGAGGGGCTCTTTCAGGCGGCGGAACTCGTTGCCGATCTGGCGGACGACTTCGCCTCGGGCGGGGGCGGGGACGGCGCGCCAGGCATGGAAGGTCTCCTGTGCGCCGGCGATCTCGCGGATGAGGGCGGATGCGTTGTCGAGGCGGACGCCCGCGAGGGGCTGGCCGGTGGCGGGATTGGTGACGGTGACGGCGCCAGCAGAGTCGGGCGCACAGAGCCGCGGATCACGATCCACGCCGAGGGAAGTGAGGAGACCTTCAAGCATGGGAGATGCTAGGACCGGGGGGCGTGCGTGGGTTTTTTGAGGGGCGGCGGAGGGGGGAGGATGGAAAGCGAAAAGTGGGAAAGCGGGAAAGCGAAAACGAAGAGGAAGATTTCAACACGGAGGGCACGGAGGTTGGACACGGAGGGCCACGGTTGGATTGAGATCGCAGATGGGGAGATGCTTGATGAATCGCGAGCGTAGAAGGGAGGTGCTGAAGAGTGCGGTACACTGGTGCCGAATGCCCCCCCCCCCCCCCCCCCCCCCCCCCCCCCCCCGCCCCCCCCCCCCCCCCGCGCGACAACTCATCGAGTCTCCCTGCCCGAGTGATCGAGGTTGAGAGGACATATGACCCAGCCAGTGGCGGCTTTCGACTGGGTCCAGAAGGTCATGTCGGATTCGCGGATGTGGAGGTTGAGGTTGCGAAGCTGTGGCTTGCGCTGGTACGGCTGCTTAAGCCGATGACGATTCTGGAGACCGGCACGCATCGCGGTTATTCAACGTGTCATCTGGCGGCGGGGCTTCGGGGCAACGCGGCAGATCTGAGTGTGAAGCCGGGGCACATCTGGACCATTGACCCTTCGCCGCATGATCACCTGTGGCGCGGAAGCGATCTTGAGCCGCTGATCACGTTTGTGAATGTCACTTCGCAGGCGGCGTTTGAGGCGATGGCGCGGACGACGTTTGACATGCTGGTGCTGGACAGCGACCACCACTACAGCACGATCATCGCGGAACTTCGGGTCTTTGAGCCGCGGCTACGCGTGGGTGGTCACATTCTCATGCACGACTCGCTCTACTTTGATGGCGTGGGTGCGGCTGTGCAGCAGCTCAAGGCGGATCCGCGGTTTGAGGTGATCACCTTGGACACGCCTCGGACGGGTGGGCATCCGCCGCGGCGGCCGCCGGGTGTGACGATCGTCAGGAAGAATGCGGAGGGTTTGCAGGTGGAGGTGGACACGGCGAAGCTCAAGTGGAACGTGGGAGATCCTTGGAGCAAGCCGCTGCTGCGGGGTGGGGTGCGGAGTGGGCTGGAGCTTTGAGGTAGATGGTTGGCGGGAGAAAGAACCGGTCGGGACGACCGGGCTACCCAAGACAGGAACGCGCGAAGCGGGGCTGACTTCATGCTTCCTTGATGATTGTGGGCTTGACATGGTGGGCTCGTGGCTCTTCCGTTGGTGATGCGAACGCTGATGAGTCTTGCTGCGTGTGTGATTGGTGTGGTTGCTTCGGCTACGAGTGCGCTGGCTCAGGAGGTGGCGGTTTCGGCTTTGCCGCTGGTTCTGTCGCCGATTGCGGAGCTTGGGCCTGGGGCGAAGCGGGAGATTTCGGGGATCGTGCGTGGATTGCGGGAGCATGAGGGGTCGGCGGTCTTCTGGACTCAGAATGACTCGGGGGATGAGCCGCGGATCTATGCGGTTCGGGCGGATGGGTCGCTGATCCGGAGTGTGCGCGAGGCTGATGTGCCGGGGACCTTGATTGCGGGGGCGATCAATGGGGACTGGGAGGACATCGCGCTGCTGAGGCGTACAGATGGGACGAGCCAGGTGGTGGTGGCGGACTTTGGGAACAACTCGAACGCGCGGGCGGATCTGGCGATCTACTTCATCGAGGAGCCCGAGCCCACGGAGAGCCGGACGTCGTTTACGAGCAAGGTGATGTTCCGGTATCCGGATCAGGCGCGGCGGCCGGCGCCTCGCGATGACTTTAACTTTGATGCCGAGGCGCTCTTCACGGTGGGTGAAGAGGTGTACATCCTGAGCAAGAACCGCTCGGATGAGTTCACGAAGCTGTACCGGCTTGATGACCGCGCGCCGGGCGTCGTGAACACGGCGACGTACGTTGATCGCTTAGACGACCACTTGGGCACGATGGGGCAGGTGACGGGCGCGGACTGCAGCGCGGATGGGTTGACGCTGGCGGTGCTGACGTACACGCACGTGTGGGTCTTTGAGCGGCGGAGCCACCATGAGTCGTTCTTCTCGGGGCGGGTGCGGCGCGTGGCATACCAGCTGGAAGGGACGAAGGCTGGAGAAGAGAGTGACAGCGAGGCGATCTGCTTCGAGAAGGAGGATGGCGAGGACTCGACGCTGCTGATCGCGGATGAGTCGCGGGCGACGTTGTATCGCGTGAGGCTGGGTGATGTGCCGCAGGTGCGGGGGGCGAGGGCGCTGCTGAGCCCGGGTGATGCGGACGCGGCGAAGGACGTGCGTGTTGTCTCGTTCAACATTCGCTATGGGACAGCGGATGATGGTGCGAACTCGTGGGACCTTCGGCGCGAGCGCGTTGGCGCCGCGATGCTTGGGTGGGATGCGGACATCATCGGGATGCAGGAAGTTGTGGCGGCGCAGGCGGACTGGGTGCGGGAGCTTTTGCCGACGCACACGTTCCATGGTGTGGGGCGGACGGATGGGGCGCGGCAAGGTGAGTTTGCACCGATCCTGTTTCGCACGCAGCGCTTTGAGCTGGAAGCGGCCGGGCACTTCTGGCTGAGCCCGACGCCTGAGGTTGTGGGTTCGAAGGGGTGGGACGCGGCGCTGGAGCGGATGGCGAGCTGGGTGCGGCTTGTTGATCGCACGACACAGGCACGCGTGCTGGTGATCAACACGCACTTTGATCACCGCGGGGCTGAGGCGCGGGCGGAGAGCCTGGCGCTGGTACGGGTGCGGGCGAACGAGCTAGCGAAGGGTGCGGCGGTGATCATCACGGGTGATTTCAATACGTCTGCCGATGCGGCACCAGCGCCGGTGCTCTTTGGCGGGGCGGATGGTGGCATTGCGCTGTATGACACGTTCCGGCGCGTGTATCCGACGCGAGATGTGGATGAGGCGACGTTCAGTGGATGGAATACGCCACCGGCGAAGGCGCTGACGATCGCGGGGGCGCGGATTGACTGGATCGTGGCGTCGGAGGCGTTTGAGACGATCTCGGCGGAGATTGATCGGCGCACGCCGGGGGGAAGGCTCATTTCGGATCACTATCCGGTGCGGGCGCGGTTGCGGTTTGTGGGGAGGGGGGAGTAGGAGTTGGGGCGGAGTTGTGAAGCAGTGCCGAAGAGACGTGGAGTCCTTCGGACTGAGGAGAGAAGAAGCATCGTAAGACGCGGAGAAGAGCGGAGAAGAACCGGTCGGGACGACCGGGCTACCCAAGGCAGGGCTAGCCAGGGCACAAATGGTCGTTGCGTGTCGAGGCTGTGTGCCGATAGAAGCGGGACCTGCTCTTGAAAGGAGCCGCTTTGGCACGACAGCGCGCTGCGACATGCCCCACTGTTCACTGCGTTGGCGAGAGCCATGCTTGCTTTTTCTCTGGGCTTCATGGGCTGCACGCGTGCTGGCCTGAGCCTGTGGTGTGGGCGTTGCCGGGGGTTCGCTCATATCGGCTTGGGCACTTTCTGGCGCACAGTCTGACGAGGCCTCGCCATGCGGCGCGGGCGATGCTGGCGAAGGTGCTGCGTGAGATTCCACGTGGTGAGTGGGTGATGCTGTGCTTTGGCGAGATTGACTGCCGCAATCATGTGATCAAGCAGGCGCACTCGCGCGGGGTGGCGATTGAGGATGTGGCGCGGGATCTTGCAGAGCGGTATGCGGGGGCGGCGCGGGCTCTGACTGGTTCGCGGCCGCTGGCGTTCTGGGCGGCGGTGCCTACCAACGACGCTCGCGTGGCGAATCCGGAGTATCCGACGGTGGGTTCGTTTGCGGAGCGGCGGCGCGCGACGGAGGCGTTCAATGGTGCGCTCGCGGCGGCCGCGAGCGCGATGGGGTGCGTGTGCCTTGACATCACGCGTGCGATTACGACGCGTGGCGGGAAGCCGCGGGGTGAGTTCTTCTGTGACGACGTGCACCTCTCGCCAGCGGCGCTGCCGATCGCGGTCCGCACAATGATTGAGGCCGGGATTGTGCGTGAGGCGGATGGAGCTCGCGAACTTACGGCTGCGGCGCGGGCGCTTGCGATGGTGCCGGTGCCGCGGCCGGAGGTGCCGGTTGCTCCGATGGCTGGCGTGGCGGTTTCAGCGTTACCGGCTAAGGCAGCGACGTATGAGGCGATCAGGGCCGCGTTCATTGATCGTGCGGCGCTTCGGTGCAAGGTGAGCGGCTTTGAGCGCGTGGCGCTCTATGGCGGCGGTCGTCACACGCGGGAGATGGGCCTTGCGCCGTTCACGCGGCTTGGGATTCGCGTGATGTGCATTCTTGATGATGCGCCGCGCGGAGAGAAGCTGCTGGGTGTGCCGCTGGTGCAGACGGCGAAAGCCGGCAAAGACTTTGATGCGGTGGTGATCTCGTCGGATGCGCACGAGGATGCGATGACGGACCTGGCGCGGGCGGTGTTTGAGCCGCGGGGTGTGGCGGTGGTGAGGATTTATGGGTGAGAGAGCGAGGCAGCGAGGCAGGGAAGAAGTTTTTGAGATGCGGAAGGCATCAAGGCAGCAGGCATCGAGGCATCGAGGCATCGAGTTGGAGTGCCGCCGTACAGACGATTCTGATGGAGTGGGTGTTCTATGCGGCCTTGCGGAGACGCTGGATGCAGGTGATCATTTCGTCGACGATCTCGTCCAAGGTGTAGGTCAGCTTCCAGTCTGGGTAGTGGCTCTTGAGCTTGCTCAGGTCGGTGAAGTAGCAGATGTGGTCACCGATGCGGTTGGTGGGGTCGTAGGTGAGTGCGGGGCGCTTGCCGGTGCGATGGGCGATCATCTCGATGCACTCGATGACGCTGGCTGAGTTGCTGCGCCCGCCGCCGAGGTTGTAGACCTCGCCGGGGCGGGGGTTCTGTGCGAAGTGCCAGAAGGCGTTGATGACATCGTGGCAGTGGATCTGGTCTCGGACCTGCTTGCCCTTGTAGCCGAAGATGGTGTAGGGCTTCTCGGCGAGTGCGGTCTGGACGAGGTAGTTGAGGAAGCCGTGGAGCTCGACTCCGGCGTGCTGGGGGCCGGTGAGGCAGCCGCCGCGGAACACGCCGGTCTTCAGGCCGAAGTAGCGGCCGTACTCCTGCGTGAGGAGATCGCCGGAGGCCTTGCTGACGCCGAAGAGTGAGTGGGTATTCTGATCGATGGAGAGCTTTTCATCGATGCCATTGGCCCAGCGCGCATCGGCGAAGTCGTAGCGTGTTTCGAGTTCGTTCAATGCGAGGTGGTTGGGCGCATCGCCATAGACCTTGTTGGTTGAGACCTGGATGAAGACGGCCTCGGGGCGATGGCGGCGCGTGGCTTCGAGGAGGTTGAGCGTGCCCATCGCGTTGACCTCGAAGTCGTCGAAGACGCGCTTGGCGGCGAGATCGTGGCTGGGCTGGGCCGCGGCGTGGATGACGAGGTCGATGTTCTCGCGCTCGAAGAGCGTGTCGATGCCCGCGCGGTTGCGGATGTCGAGGGTGGTGTGATGGAAGTTCTTGCAGGTGGCCTGGAGGCGGCGGAGGTTGGAGGTGGTGTCGCCCTTGCTGCCGAAGAAGTCGGCGCGCATGTTGTTGTCGAGTCCGAGGACGCGGAAGCCCATGCGATCAAAGAACTCGACGGCTTCGGAGCCGATGAGGCCGCTGGAACCTGTGACGAGGACGTTCATGCGTGCTTCCTTGGTGCGCTGCGGTGCGTGATTCAAAGAGTGTGATGAGTTGCGGCCTCGTTTACGCGGCGTCGGCGAAGGTGCCGTAGATGGGGACGACGCGGACTCCGGCCTGGCGCAGGGGCCGCGTGCGCTCCCACATCTGCGCTTCGAAGGTGTCGGAGGAGAGGAGGACTGCGTCGAGGTTCATCGAGAGGGCCTGGGTCATGGAGACGATGTTTCGCTCGGCGATCTGAGCACCGATGAGGCCAGGGTTCTCGTCGATGACTGCGACCCAGTTGAGGCCCTCGTCGCGCAGGGTTCGAGCGATGCGGCGTGTGTGCTTGCCCGCGCCGAAGACGGCGATCTTGGCGTTGGGCGTTGAGGCGAGATGACGCGCGACCTCGCGGACGCGGCCTCCTCGCGCGGAGGACTCTTCGACCGTAACCGGGTTGGCGCGGAGACGCGCGAGGGCGGAGTTGTGGAGCCAGAGGCCATCGAGGCAGGAAGTCTGGAGCTCAGGGCCTTGGTGGGAGAGCTGGTGGATCTGGTGGAGCGTGTAGCCCGCGCCGCGGAGGAGTGTGTCGATCTCGGTGAAGGTCGAGGCGCCGTCGTACTCCTGGATGAGCTGCGCTTCGCAGACGATGCCGGTGATGCCTTGCGCGAGGAGGTTCTTCGCGCCGCGGAGGACGTCGAGCTCGAGGCCCTGCACGTCGATCTTGAGGATGTCGATCTTCTTGATACCCGCGGCGGCGGCCCAGGCATCGAGGGTTGTGATCTCGACATTGACGGTGGACTGCGTGTCGTACCAGTCGCCGTAGAGGTTCTTGCCGACCTGGCTTGGCGCGAGGACGCTGCTGCACCAGCGGTTCTTGGTGACGTGCATCGGGATGTGGCCGACGCGATTGCCGACGGCGGCGGGAATGGTGCGGACGCTGTTGATATGGCCGACTTGCTCGCGCAGCACGGCGAAGACATCTGGGACTGGCTCGAAGGCGTGGATGGTGGAGTTGGGGAACTCTTCGAGGATGCGCTTCACGGTGACGCCGTGGTGGGCGCCGAGATCGACGATGGTGATGAGGGGCGACGAGGCATCCACGGAGCGGGTGAGCATGGCGTAGGCGTCGTAGCCGAGTTCGGACATTGATGAGCTCCTGGCGGCGTGTTCGGATGTGCGGATGCGGTGTGAGATGCAGCTGTGTGATCAGGCGGCCTGCAGCTGTGACGCAGGCTTGACCTCGGGGCTTGATTGCGCTTCGGGCGGATAGAGGCGGAGGACTTCGATGCCGCGTTCGATGAAGAGTGCGGAGTTGTCGAAGAGGCGCTGCTCCATGGAGTCGCTGCTGAGGACGACGGCATCGACGCCGAGGCGGAGTGCTTCGTCGCGCGAGACGATGGGGAAGTTCCAGAGGCTCTTGCCCCAGCACTTTGGGTTGTCGTCGATGATGCAGCGCACGGCGCAGGGCGGTTCCATCAGGATCCGGGCCATGGTGCGTGTGTGTGTACCTGCGCCGTAGATGGCGACGCTCTTGCGGCCGGCCTTGGCGCAGGTTTCGAGGGCCTTCCGGAACTTTGAGACGCAGCTGTTGGCGACGACGCCAGCGCCGAACTTGGCGAAGAAGAACTCTTCGGCCTTGCCGGTGTACTGCTTCTCATAGATCGCGTGGTCGTAGCGGCGCGGTGTGACGCCGGGAACGTTCAGGGGCTCGCATCCGGGGAAGCGCTGCCACGAGCGGAGCATGTAGAGGAGCATGTCGTGACGATCGAAGCCCTCGACGTTCTTGGTCCAGTACTCGGGCTGCTCGGCGCCTTCACGGCTGAAGTGCTTGTGGTACTGCGTGAGGTCCTTGCGAAGCCAGAGGGCGTCCATGCACTTGGCGACCCAGAAGATCTCGTTGTCGGCCCAGTTGTGGCGGTACTGCGCGGGCATCGGTCCGCTGCCGCCGTAGGCACGCTCGATCCAGCCGCGGCCGAGCCAGGGTGAGCCGCAGAAGGTGCTGGCGCCGAAGAACTCATCGCCGATGGGCTGCATGATGCCGAAGCCATCGGGGAAGCGCTCGTGGAACTGCGCGGCGATCTGCTGGGCCGTCATCGTCGGATCGGGGAGCATGTCGTCGCCGCCACTGACGACGATGGAGGCGGACTTGGGAACGATCGAGGCGCAGAGCTGATTGATGGAGCCGGGCCACCCTGGATAGTGGTCGGACCAGACGACGATGTCGGCGGGGATCTCCGCGCGGGTCTGATTCTGGAGGATCGCGATCTTGTAACCCATCTCGCGCCACTTGGGGAGCGTCTCGCGGCAGCGTTCGACGTTGGCGGAGGGGATGGCGTACCAGACTTCGCTGTTGTGCTTTGCTCTGTTCATGGCTCTGTTCATCGCTCTGCTCATCGCTCGAAACTCCATCCGAGACTTCATCCTCACGCGGTTGGGGCCACAGCGTTATCGGCCACCAAGGGGGGTTGATTCAGTCTGTAACGGCTGTGCGGGCGCAGAAGTGCGAAAATTTCTGTTCTGTGCACCTCGATGCGAACATCCACCTCACGGCTGCGGGTCCGGCAGGTGCACTCTCGCGGCGTTCGTGGCGAGGTTGAACACCCGTTCGAGGCTGGCGAGGAGACGGTGTGCGAGTGCCTCATGAGTGAACTCACGAGCGACGATCTCGCGGAGTGCGGCGGCGCGGGCGTCGCGCCATGACGCGTTCGTAATAGCGCGGTCGAGCAGCCGCTCGAGGGTTGCTTCTGAGTCAAAGCCAAGGTCGCAGGTTGGGCCGAGCATCCAGGCTGTACTCTCGCTGGGGACGAGCGAGTGACCATCAGCGCCGACGTGATCGCGAAGCTCTGGGAAGAGCTGGATCGACTCGTGCTGCGTGATGCCCCACGCGGCCATGAGCGGGACGAGGCGCATGGCTTCTTCATCGCGTTCGACGTACATCCAGCAGGAGCGATCGGAGACGGCCTGTGCTTCTGGGTCTTGCCTGAGCGAGACGCGCTTGGAGACCTGCAGCGAGATCGCGGCGAGGACGTCGCGATTGACTCGAACGAGCGGCAAGCCACCGGAGAGGGCGCACTCCATGACGCGCTGGTGGAGAAAGCCGTTGATGCTCGCGTGGAGATGCACTCGCGCAGATTGGTATGAGGCGCGGAGAGATTCATCGTGCGTGAGTTCGCCACGGGCGTGCTGCGCAAGCGTGGGGTGATGCTGCCAGCCTTTGCCGTAGATGTGGAGCGACCAGCCGCGGCGATGGGCGATCTCACGGGTCCAATCGAGCATCTGGTGGCGGATCACGCGTTCGGCGAGCGGGCGGACGATCGCGAACTGCGTTGATGTGACGACGCGCGGGTAGACGCTTGGTTCATAGCTCGCCCCCATCGCGGCGCGGACGACGCGCTCGGTGAGGTACTGAAGCTCGTGGTCGACGCGCGGCCCCTTTGCCGGTGATTCGGCCAGACGAACGGCTTCTTCGTAGACGTTGGTGATGATCTCCGGCAGCAGCGTGTCGCCGGTGGCGCGGGCTTCGGTGATGAGCCGGTCGCGCATGGCACGAGGCGGCTCGGACTGGTGGCTGACGTAGGCGATGTGGCAGGAATCTCTTGCGGCGACGGGAGTAGTGTGGAACTTGCGTGCGCTCGCGACGACCGGCGATTCGAGTGCGCGGGAGCGCGGATAGCCGAACTGATCAAAGAGCTGCGGAAGCAGGTGACCGCAGAAGAGATCCAGCGCGCCGATGCTACGGCCACTCTTCTCATCAAAGAGATGGGGCATGGTGTCCTGGCACCACGTCACGACGGGGAGGGACTCGGGGATGGCACATCCTGCTCGGGCGCGGGTGACGTTGATCATCACGAGCGCGTCGGGCTCATAGGCCGCGATGGCGCGAGGGAGTGCGAGGGAGGAGTGCTGCGTGGTGTCGGTGGCTTCGATGTGCACCAACGCTTCGCAGCCTGCGGCGCGGAGGGCGTGAGCGAGGTCATCGGCCGCGTGCTTGATGAAGGTGCTGTAGCGTGTGGTGGGAATCAGCACGCGAAGTGGAGGCGCTTCGCCCGCGCGGGCGGCGCGGTAGCGGCTTGCCCACCAGGCACCATCGCGGCCCGCGTATCGCTGCGCGAGTGTGCGCTGCAGTGCGATTGCGAGTTGCTGACGTGAGGTTGTTGCTCGCTCGAGTTCTGCGGCGATGCTGCCGCGTGGCCAGCGATCCTGCGGGCGCGGCGGCAACGGGATGCCGAGGACGAGGCCGGGGACCTCGTCTTGGCTTTGCGCCCAGATCGCGGCGAGGCGAGCGGGCACGTCGCGACCGACCATGCATGAGACGCGATCATCGGCGAGGGTCTCGCGCAGGTCGGCGAGGGAGAGGCCATCGAGAAACTCGGTGGCGCTCGCCGCGAGGAGGGTGATCCTGGTGCGTGCTCCAGTTGGAGTCGTGGGCGTGACGGCCGCGACGCAGCGAATCAGCGTGGGAGCGTGGATGCCATCGAGCCAGAGTGGCTCGGAGGCGAGGCCCGCGCCGGTGAAGCCGCGCGCGAGGGCGGCGTCGTCGAGCCAGTGCGACCAGGTGGCACCGTCGCCTGTGAGTACCACGATCGAGCCTGAGGCAGTGCGGAAGGCGCGGCTTGCGGCGAGCGTGGATTGCCACGATGCGAAGTGCGTCTCGAGGTCTGGCGGCAGTCCACTCCGGCCCGCGAGCGCGTCGAGGTTGGCGCGGCACGTTGAGGCGCGTTGGTCGAGCGTGATGCAGTCGTCGGGGAGCGCGTTGAGAACGTCGCGAGCGGAAGTGATGCGTGGGTCGGAGTCGAGACTGGTTGTACCGACGGCCACTTGCACCTGCGCCAGTTGTTCATTCGCGAGCGTGCGGAGGCCGAGCCGCGCGAGCGCGCTGACGAGGAGAAGGCGAAGCTCGACCGTGCCGGGATGCTGCGCCAGGCGCGACATGGCAAGTGGCACCGCCTGCCACGGATGGCTCACGAGCGCGGTGCGGAGTTGCTGCTCTGCATTCTGATCGTGTGTTGTGTGCGCAGTTCCTGCGCTCGGTGCGGCCATGGGCAACATCTCCCGTACTTGTTCCATCGACATGGCCGGGCGGTGCGCTCTTGAATTTGGGCATTCTCGGACGATGTGGCAGCAAATGAGGGGATGCTTGTGATTCTCGGTCGCTGAGAGCCGATCTAAGCGGTGCTATGGCGCACGTGACAGGACATACAGGACCGATAGGACAGACCGGGACCGCAGGAACGACCGCCGCCGGGCGCAAGGTGCTCACGCTGGAGCAGCTGCGGGCGCGGCGCGAGTTGGCCCGCGCGCGGGGCGAGCGTGTGGTGCAGTGCCATGGGTGCTTTGACATCGTGCACCCGGGGCACATCAGGCATCTGCGGCAGGCCAAGGGGCATGGCGACATTCTGCTCGTCACGATCACGGGTGATGAGGCGTGGACGAAGCGTCAGGGCGCCCCGCTGATTCCTGAGGAGCTGCGCGCGGAGAACCTTGCGGAGCTTGACTGCGTTGATTGGGTCTACATCGAGCGGCGTGCGACGGCGACGGAGCTGCTCACGGATCTTCGCCCTGATGTGTATGTCAAGGGGAAAGAATACGAGCAGAACACGGACCCGCGCTTCGCTGAAGAGCGGCGCGCGGTGGAGAGCGCGGGCGGGCGTGTGGTCTTCTCGAGCGGCGATGTGGTCTTCTCGTCGACGGCGCTGATTGGCTCGCTCGAACGCGCGGCGGATCCGTACCACACGCAGCTCCAGCAGCTGCTGCAGCGGGAGGAGCTCGATGGGCCGCGGCTGAACGCGCTGGTCTCGGGCCTGCGCGGCAAGCGCGTGCTTGTGGTTGGTGAAACGATCCTGGATACGTACTGCCTGTGCGATCAGCCTGAGGTTGCTTCCGAGTCACCGGTCATGACTCTGAGGCCACTTGAGAGGCGGCAGTATGACGGTGGCGCGGCGATCATCGCGCGGCACATCGCGGCGATGGGTGGTAGGCCCGTGCTGCTGACGGGATTGCCGCGGCGCGTCGAGGCCGAGGCCTTCACGCGGCGCATGGAGAGCGAGGGCGTCGAGGTTGCGAGCATCGCGACCGAGGGGGCCATCCCCGAGAAGCTGCGGTATCTGGTAGGGCCGCAGAAGGTGATGAAGGTCAACAACTTTCAGCCGTGCGTGCTCGATGCGGAGCAGCAGGACCGGCTGGTGGAGATGGCGGCGCACCACGCGAGCGGGCTCGATGGCGCGATCGTGGCAGACTTTGGGAATGGATTGCTCTCGCCGGGTGTCCTCGAGCGGCTGTCGGCATCTTTGCGGCCGAAGGTTGGCGTGCTCGCGGGAGATGTCTCTGGAAAGCGTGCGGCGCTGCGGCACTTCCGCGGCTTTGATCTGCTCACTCCCTGCGAGCATGAGGCCCGCAGCGCGATGCAGTGCTTTGATGAGAGTCTGCCCGTCGCGGCGTGGCGGCTGATGCAGAGCACGGGCGCACGGCATGTCACGATCACGCTCGGGGCCGATGGGCTCGTGGCGTTTGAGCGGCGGGCAGAGATGAGTTCCGCGAACGGCGCGACGGAGAACCTGCCGGGTGATGCATCGCGCGTGCGGAGCGAGTATGTGCCTGCGTTGACGGGGCATCCGATCGACACGCTGGGGTGTGGTGACACGCTGCTGGCGGGCGCGACGCTGGCGATGTGTGCGGGTGCGTCGCAACTTGCGGCATCGTTTGTGGGCTCGGTGGGTGCCGCGGTGCAGGCGCAGCGGCTGGGCAACGTGCCAGTTTCGGCGGCGGACCTGCGGGGCGGGATCGCGCGGCTGCACACGTCGCGGCTGGTCTATGCGCCGGTGGATGATCGCGGAACGGCGCGGGTGCAGCCCGTGATGGAGCGCGTGACAGAGCGTGTGATGGAGCGTGAGCTGGGCCTGCAGGCTTCGTGACGGGGCGTGAACGAGCGCGAGGGCGATCACAGTTGGCTGGACACGATCCGAGATGATCACCTACGTCATTCCAACACACAACCGGCCGGCCGTCCTTGCTGAGACGCTCGATGCGATCTCGAGTCTTGGGCCGCATGAGGCTGAGGTTCTGATCGTGGATAACGCGTCGCACCCCCCCACTACTGCGCCAGCGCTGCTCTCGTCGGGTGTTGCTTGCCGCGTTGTCCGACTTAATGCCAACATCGGAGCCGCGGCGAGGAACGTTGCGATCACACACGCGGATGCATCGAGCCGCTGGCTCGTGATGCTCGATGATGATTCGGCGCCGATGGACCTTGGTTTTCTCGCCGCGCTGCGCGAGGCGCGGGCGGATGCTCTGATCGTCGCGGCGGAGATCTTTCTGCCGACGCCTCCGGGCGCGCCCGTTCGACATGAGTCGGGTGGATTGCCCGAGGTCTTTGTCGGCTGCGGCGCGGCGATCCGTGCGGACTTCTTCCGTGAGCATCGCGGGTACGACGCGTCGTTTGATTACTACGCGGAGGAGTACGACCTCGCGGCGCGGGCGCTGCTCGCGGGCGGGCGCGTGGCGTTTGATCGGCGATTCCGCGTGCTGCATCGGAAGGTCACGCAAGGTCGGGACTTTGGGCGTGTGGTGTCGCGCCTGGTTCGCAACAACGCGTGGGTGAGCCTGCGCTACGCACCAGACGACGCCCGCGCGAGCGCGACGATCGGGCACATCACGCGGTATGGCATGATTGCGCGGAAGGAACGTGCGCTCGCGGGCTATGCGCGCGGAGTCGCGGAGCTCGCACGCACGTGGCGCGCGCAGCCGCGCCGGACGATGCCGGATGCGCTGTGGGATCGCTTCACCGGGCTCGCCGCGGCGAGAGAGGCTGTGGACTTGATGATCAACGAGCATCGGCCGCGCGAGGTCGCGCTGATTGCGCCGGGGAAGCACGTGCAATACGTCGCGCAGGCGCTGAGCGAGCGCGGCATCGAGATCGCCAGCGACTCACGCGGCACGCACGGCACGCGGCGCGCGGATGTGCTCGTCGTCGCGACGTTGTCGCCGGGACCGATGCTGGACGCCGCGGCGGCGCTCGGTCCGGCGCTCGGGCCTGCGTCGAGCGGCGTGCCAGTGGTGATGCCGTGGTTGATGCCAGCGGGCGAATGTGCCGAGGGACGCAACAGTCGAACGTGCGCAAGTGCGGCGTAAGGCAGATCCGATGGCACGGGCCCGCACCACAAGCTCGCACTCCGACGGTCCATAAACTCCGACGCGGCCCCGTGGCGGAATGGCAGACGCAGCGGACTTAAAATCCGCAGCCCGTAACTGGGCGTCCGGGTTCAAGTCCCGGCGGGGCTATTTGAAGAGAGTGAAGTCTGCGAGTGGTGCCTCGGACTTGGGGCGTGGTGTTCTGTTTTCGCTGGCTTGCTCGGAGGATTTGGTGGAGAACGAAGAACGCCTGCGGCGGGTGCCGCGGGCGTTGTGGTTGGATTGGGTTGCCGCGCGGTGGGTGCGGGCGATCCATGAGGGCCGGAGGTAGCGCGTTCGAGGGCAGGTGGGACGCCTGCGCCGCGAGGCTGGGGAGTCCGGGCCGCGATCGCTCAGCGACGGCGGCGGGTGGTGGCGAGGCCGGCGATGCCGAGGAGGGCGAGGGCGCCTGGGGTGGGGACGAGGTTGCCGCGGATCTCGCCGCCGGGGAACTGGCTGGAGTGGATGTTGACGTAGGTGTTGCCGGCGAGGAGGTTGGCGAGCTCGGCCTCGGGGAAGAGGAAGGGGGCGGCGACGGGGCCGCCGGTGTTGAGGGAGCTGATGCCGGGGGCGATGAGGTTCCAGGTGGGGCGGCCGCCGGAGAGGGTCATGCCGTCGAGGCCGATGATGACGGGTCCGTTGCTGCCCGTGGGGGCGCGGTGGATGTGGGCGACGGTGACGGGGGCGACGAGGGTGCCGAACTGGAGGTCCATGGACCACTCGCGCGAGACGGTGTTGATGGTGACGACGGCGGTGCCGGTGGCGGGGGTGGGGACGGCGGGGACCTCGTTGCTGCCGCTCAGGTTTGCGGTGAGGACCACGACGGAGGCGTGGGAGGTGGCGGCCAGACCGGCGACCGTCGTGATGACGGCGGCGGCGACGATGCTCGAAGTAGTCTTCATCACTCTTGCTCCGGGGGACAGGGGAACGAGGGGAGGGGGAAGGGGGATCGCGCGGACACACGTCCGGGACCGAGAGCCCTCCATGGTGCGCGAGCGTATTTCGGAGGGGTGGCCTGAGCTTGCAGAAATCCGGGGGGAGTGCGTGGAGTTGGTGGGGCCTTTGCGGAATCTTGACCTGGGGCTGGTAGGTTCATGGGTTGGGGACGGGGGATGTGATGGCGTGTGGGCGGGGAGTGGGATCGGGGAGCTCTGGGTGCCGGGGACCGGCACACCACCCAAGGCGCGGAGGTGGCGGTGTTTGCGAGTCCTTGCGCGGGGATTGCTGGCGGACTCTCGGGTTTGGGGTACGTTGGTCGGATGAAGACCTATGTTGCCGCGGCGCTGGTTGGAACTGGGTGCTGTGGGCCGGCTTGGGCTGTGGTGGTGGCGTCGTACTCGACGCAGGGGGTGAGTGGGAACGCGGCGCAGTGGAGTGGGACTGGGTCGGCGGAGACGATTGCGCTGCCCGCGGTGCGTGGTGCGGGGCTGGGGCTTGGGGGCGGGTTCAATCAGTTCACGGCGACGGGGGTGGCGACGACGCCGGCGCTGGACCTTGGGCTGAATGACTATGTGCGGTTTGGGTTCACGCTCAGTCAGAGTGCGGGGGCGGCGTATGCGGTGACGAGCTTCCGGGCGACGTGCGGGAGCTTTGGGAGCGGGTCGGTGGGGATGCGGTACCAGGTGTGGGGCTTCTTCACGGATCAGGAGCCGTTTGCGATCACGGCGGGGGCGGCGGTGGGATCGACGACGCTGATTGAGGTTGGGGCGCTGCCGGGGAATGCGATCGTGTTTCCGGGGCAGACGGCGGAGATCCGCGTCTATTTCTGGGGGGCGACGGGGACTCAGAATGGCGTGGCATTCATCAGTGATGGGAACGCTGCGACGCCGGACGTCGAGATTGGAGGGATCCCGGTGCCGGCGCCGGCGGGGGTGGTAATGGCGGGGGTCGCGGGGTTTGGGCTGATGGGGGTGCGGCGGCGGCGGTGAGGGTGAGGGAGGAGGCAAAAAGACTGTCCGTGTGGCCGGGCGCGGCGGCGTGTTTCTTCGCTGATTGGTGTGTGGGCCGAGTATTCGTCCACACCCAAACAAAGGAAGCACACAATGGCGAAGGCGCTGGCGGAATACCGGAACGAGCTGGATGAGATCAAGGAAGCAGTTGAGGGCTTTGCGGAGCCCCTGAAGAAGAACATCCAGTTCATGGGGCAGACGCCGGGGCTGATCGAGAATGGCGAGAAGGAGCTGGGGCTGCGGATCCAGTCGCTGAAGGCCAAGGGGAAGCAGGGGACGGCGCTCGCGGACTTCCTGAGTGATCCGGAGGTCAAGAAGCTCTCGGAGTCGATCGAGAAGCACCTGATGGGGCTGGAGGCGCAGGCGAAGAAGATGTCGGAGCTGCGGCAGGGGCCGATTGCGATGGCGGTGAAGCGGTTCCAGGCGCTCGAGAAGGAAGTGAAGGACGACATCGCGTCGCGGAAGAAGAGCGTGAGCACGCTGCTGGGGACGGGGAACAAGAGCCTGCCGGACCTCGAGAAGCTGGCGACCGAGATCGGCACGTTCGGGAATGATCCGTCCATGGATGCGATCCGCCAGTCCTCGGGGGCGGTGGACCATCGGAAGGCGTCGCAGGAACGCATCAAGGCGCTGATCGCAGGGACGAAGGCCGAGGTTGAGGAGGACCTTGAGCAGGAGAAGGACCAGCAGGCGCTGAACGTGCGCGTGCTGCACGGGGCGGCGACCAAGGCCAAGACGCTCTACACGAAGATCGGCGATGAGATCAAGAAGGGGAAGGCCGCGATGGCGGCGAAGAAGACGATGGACCTTGCGAACGCGAAGGTGGCGATGAACAAGGCCTTCGCGGAGCTGACGACGCTGGCGGCGCCGTACGAACGGGCCCAGAAGGACATGGGGCTGATGTCGGACGTGGCGGCGTCGAAGGACAAGGTCAAGATCGAGGGGGAGATGAAGCTGATCATCGGTTACAAGACCAAGGCCCAGGCGGAGATGAAGCCGGTGCTGGCGGCGAAGTAAGCTGCAATCGCATGAGCCGATGACCGATCAGACCCCGCCCTGAGGCGGGGTCTTCGCTTTGGGGTGGCATGGATGGAACTTCGCGGGCAATGCGCCCGCGCCGGGCTCAAGGGCTGTGCGGGTCGGGCCGATGCTCCGATCTGAATCACCTCAGATTTGTTACCCGGAGCCCGATTCATGGACAAGGCCAGCGTCTCAGGATCACTGCTGATGTTCGGCGTTGTGGCGCTGGTCTGTTATCAGGCCACGCACGGCGACCTGATGTCGCTCTGGTCGTCCAAGGGCTTCTACATGGTGATCCTGGGGTCCATCGCGGCGGTGCTGATGGCCATGCCGATGGACCGTATCAAGATGGTCCCGGGGTACGTCAAGAAGTTCATGTTCAACAAGGCTCGCCCCACGATCGAGACCATCGCGCTCATGTCGACGCTCGCTGAGAAGGCCCGCCGAGATGGAATCCTCGCGCTCGAGAGCGAAGTTGCCAAGATTGATGATCCCTTCCTTGCCAGCGGCCTCAAGATGGCCGTTGACGGCGTCGATCCCGACACCATCGAGGCGACGATGCGGTTTGAGATCATGGCGATGCAGGACCGTCACAAGTCGGGCAAGAAGTTCTTCGACCTGATCAAGACTTATGGCCCCGGCCTTGGCCTTGTGGCGACGCTGATGGGCCAGATCGGTATGTTCAAGAGCCTGGGCGGCGACATCGCGACGATGGGATACATGCTCGCGGTGGCCGTGGTGGCAACGATGTACGGCACCGTGCTGGCAAACTGCCTTGCGGGTCCGATGGGTGACAAGCTCGCGTATCGCGCGGGCGAGGAGATCCTGCGGCGTGAGCTGATGCTGCAGGGGATCCTGTCGATCCAGGCTGGCGAGAATCCGCGTGCGACGCTGGACAAGATGGCGGCGTTCGTCCCGGCGGCGAGCCGCACGATGCTGAAGGCGGCGTAGCTGAGGGGTGACGCAAGGACGCGGACGATCACGCACGCGGGAGGCAGGCCATGGCGCATGATGAGCACGGCGAGAAGGGTGACGGGCACGGCGACGGTCACGAGAAGAAGCACAAGAAGCACCATCACGCTGCGCACCCGGAGCACGAGCACGAGGAAGGGTGGATCGTCTCATTCGCGGACAACGTGCTGCTGATGATGGGCTTCTTCGTGATTCTGCTCGCGATGAACATGGGGCCCAAGGGCTCGACCGATGGGCCGCCGGGCGAGAACCCCAGTGAAGGCATGCTCGACCTTGCGCTCGCGATCCGTGAGGCCTTCCACAATCCAGTGTCGCTGAAATCGACCCTTGAAGCAGATCAGGCGCTGGTGCGCCGCCTTCGCCAGCGGATGGCTCAGGGAGAGGGCAACGAGGACGATCCGGCCGGGGACGGGGAGCGGTCTCAGACGCTGCGACCGACCGACTGGTCCGGCAATGGCGGCTTCGTGCACTTTGATGACAGGGACGCGATGCTCGATGAAGAGGCGAAGGAGACCCTCGCGCAGATCGCAGAGCGAATCGCGGGGACGCGCTGGATCATCGAGATCCGTGGGCACGCGAGCACGTGGGAGACGTGGCGTGATGTCAAGAGCGGGCGCTCGCTCGGGTATGAGCGCGCGTGGGCGGTTGGCGAGGAGCTCACCCGCCGCGGCCTGACCTGGGATCAGATCCGGCTGGTCTCCAGCGGCGACTCTGCACCCGTCGTGGCGCGCGCGCGGACCTCGGACGAGGCACAGACCAATCAGCGCGTCGAGATCATCGTGCTGAACGAGATCGTGCTGGCTGATCCGTACAACAGCGGGCCCGAGCCATCGCCGCGTTGATGGCGGTTGACCGCCACAGTTCACACCCGTGATGCAACGACGCGGGCACTCTCCCTTTGCATCGGTAGTCTCGACACCAGCAGGGCGACCCTCGCTATTGCGCTCGGCTTCACCAGTCGGGCTTACAGCCTCGCGGCGGTCCCCACTCCGGGCGCTCGGGCCCTCTTCGCATCGGGCATCGCACCGGCACGTCCCATCCCGGAAGAAGGGGCGAAGAACCACACCATTTGGTATGCTCAGAGTGCTTCCTCAAACCTCCAACGCAGGAGCCTCGCATGTCACGCAACCAGCCGAAACACACGCCCGCACCACTCCAGAAGCCCGCACCCAAGCCTGTGATTCCCGCCCCGCCCAAGGGCGGCATGCCACAGCAGTCCCCCCTGAAGAAGGCCGCGACCTTCCTCGATCAGTCCGACGCGAAGGGCGGCCACAACCGCTCGCAGCACGTGGGCAAGACAGCCGCAGAGCTCAAGGGTCGCAACCTCAGCACGGCCACGAGCTACCTGAGCAAAGCCGATCAGAATCTGGCCACCAAGTCGGCGATGGCATCGCCGCAGTTCGGCGCCACCAAGAACGCCGTTGCGATGGGGAAGAACAACAACAAGATCGCCGTCAAGACGCCAACCACCGGCGGGCGCCTGCAGCCCATCGTCAAGGTTGTGGTCAAGAATCCCAACGGCACCACGAGCACCTTCAACGCCAAGGCCAGCGAGACGACCACGGTCTTCAAGAAGGGGCCCGGTGGCGTGCGCGCTCAGACCACCTTCGCCGAGAAGGGTCAGGCACTTCCCAAGCCCCTGCCCGGCGGAAAGGTTCCCACCAGCAAGGTCGCCATCAACAAGATCGGTGAGGGCGCACAGGGCCAGCTCCGTAAGGTCGGTGCGCCTGCGGCCAAGCCCCTCAGCATGGTCAACAACGACGGGAACACTCAGAAGCGCTTCCAGGGCGTGACCAAGAATGCGCTGCCACCCGCGAAGACTCCTGGGAAGAAGTAGCCCACCAGCCTCCCCCACTCGCCCAACCCGCTACCGCTCACGACGCCCGCAAGGGCGTTTTTCTTTCAGGGGCCCAGCATCGCGGCGCTTCCCATTTCCGGAGGCTGTGGTAGACTTTCCGTTCGCGTGACGAGGTTGATGCTCTTTCATGGCCCAATCCACCCAAACTCCGGCCACCCATGTCGTCAAGCAGGGCGAGCACATCGCGTCGATCGCGGACGTGTATGGGTTCTCGTCGTGGGAGACGGTGTGGGATGATGATGGGAACGCGGAGCTTCGGAAGAGGCGGCCGAATCCGAACACGCTGCTGCCGGGCGACAAGGTGGAGATTCCCGAGCGGAAGGAGAAGGAAGAGTCGTGCGCGACGGAGAAGCGTCACCGGTTCAAGTGTGAGTGCCCGCCGCTGCAGTTGCGGGTGAAGTTTCTGGATGTGGGAGGCGCGTCGATCACCGACGGAAAGGCCAAGCTCACGCTCGGGGGCGAGGAGATCACGCTGACCACCGATTCTGAGGGCATGATCGAGCGGCGCATTCCCGCGTCGGCCCAGTCGTCGCCACTGAAGCTTGAGAGCAAGCAGCTCTGGGAGCCGCTGGAGACAACGCTGGCGATCGGTGAGCTTGATCCGATCGACACCCGCACGGGCCAGATCGCGCGGCTCAATAACCTGGGGTACAACGCCGGGCCGGTGCAGGCACCCACGAGCCCCGACGACGAGGAGCGGTTCAAGTCGGCGGTGGAAGAGTTCCAGTGCGAAGAGAAGATCAAGCCCATTGATGGGAAGTGCCAGGGTCAGACGCTGGAGAAGCTGAAGACGGTGCATGGGTGCTAGGGGAAGGCACTAGGCACTTGGCACTCGGGGAAGAGGGGAAGGGATTCGTGAGCGGCCTTTCGGAGAGAAGCGTTTCGGGTTGTGCGATGCGGCGGGGACTTGTTGCCTGCGGCTGGCCGTTTGACGCGGGGATGACGCATGGAGAGATGGAACTGACACGACCCCTCGCCGTTCTTCGGTTGACGCAGACTCACTGAACGATGCAGCGCCACGCGTCGGAGCGTGGTCGGACCGAACGCCTAACCCCAAGTGCCGAATGCTTCGCCCTCTTCCCACAGTCCCCGATCCACAGGCCTTTTCGATCCTCCCCTAGTGCCAAGTGTCTCGTGCCCAGTGCCTTCCCATGACTGACTCCGGCATTCTTCGAGGTGTGACTTCCGGGACCGTTGCTGGCGACCACGCCGCGGCGGACTTTCGGCTGCGCGTGCTGGTGGGGCCGGCGACTGAGGAGCAGCACAACACGATCCGGCCGACGATCATCCCGCTGGCGTGCTGGCGGGCGGACGACATCACGTTCGAGTTTGGCTCGACGTTTCCGCTTCCGGCGATGGGTGAGGGGCTGCGGCATCTGGCGCAATTGATCGACTCGCACTCGGACAAGTCGACGGACCCGTTCCGCAAGCCGCCGCTGTCGATCTTCGGGCATGCGGACCCGGTGGGGGATGATGCGTTCAACAAGCAGCTGTCGGGGCGGCGTGCGCATGCGATCTATGCGTTGCTGGTGCGGGACGTGAAGGTGTGGGAGAAGCTGCATCAGGACGACAGTTGGGGCAGCCGCGGCGATCAGATCATGCTGACGCGGGTGGGGTTCGACACGGGTCGCGACGACGGGGTGATGGATCAGAAGTCCAAGGACGCGGCGAAGGCCTTCCAGAAGTCCAAGGGTCTGAAGGACGATGGGATCGTGGGGCCGCAGACGCGCGAGAAGCTGTTCATGGCGTACATGGATGCGCTGTGCGTGAACGATCAGGAAGTGCCCTTCACGGTTGACAAGAAGGACTTTCTCGGGCAGAACAAGGATCCGGACGGGAAGGCGGACTATCAGGGGTGCGGCGAGTTCAACCCTGCGCTGCTCTTCTCGCAGGAAGAGGACACCAAGTTCAAGAACGCGCAGGACAAGAGCGAGCGCAACCGGGAGAATGCGCCGAACCGGCGTGTGATGATCCTGCTCTTCAGGCCGGGGAGCTTTGTCGATCCGGCGAAGTGGCCGTGCCCCAAGGCCAAGGACGGCGTGGATGGGTGCAAGGCGCGGTTCTGGTCGGACTCGCAGCGGCGGCTGGCGCTGGGTGAGGAACGCCGGAAGTTCGAGGAGACCAAGGACACGTTCGCGTGCCGGTTCTATCACCGGCTGACGGACCGGTCGCCGTGCGAGCGCATGCCGCCGCCGCCGAAGGGGATGGGGTTCCTTGCGGTGCGGGTCTTCTTCCATGCGGAGCCGATGCGGGGCTTGCTCGTGCAGTTCCATGAACTCAGTGGCGGCGAGGTCGGCCCGCCCATCGGCCCCGAGCTCCTGACCGACGAGACCGGCTTTGCGGTGCATCGGGATCCGGTGCTGCTGGGCAACTACGTCTGCCAGATCGAGCATCAGAAGCCCAAGGTGGTGTGCACGCACATCGACACGGCGCGGCCGGAGATCCTGGTGCTTCCGATCGGGCGGCAGTATCTGAATCTCGAGGGTGACATCGAGTACAAGCCGCAGGACGGCGACGACACGGTTGGAGGTACGAGCGCGTGACGACCGGCCCCACCATCAACATCAGCGAACTGGCTCCCTCGGGCGCGGCGGCGGCGATCATGGTGACGCTGCAGGGCTTCGATGCTGGCACGGAGGTGACGCTGGTCTTCTTCGAGGACGACACCGAGGACAGCCTGATCCCGCAGGGAAGTCGCAGCATCCAAGAGATCGGGAAGATCACCGGGACGCTGCACGTGGTGCGTCGGGCGGGGAATCAGCCTGCGCTTCTGAGCCTGAATCCGACGAAGGTTGAGCAGAAGCCGCCCGCCGCGGGCCAGCCCAAGAGCACGACGAAGCTGCAGGTGGTGTTTGAGAAGGAGGGTGGCAGCGGCTCTGTGACCAAAGAGCTGGACCTGCCCGTCAGCCCGACGGACGCGTTCGAGGGGGACGACTGGGAGATCTTCATCACGATGAAGATCGGGCAGAAAGATCTGGAGGGGAGCTCGCCGACGACGCGGATCTCAAAGAGCAAGCGGGCGTTGTCGGTGCAGGACGGGAAGGCAACCTACAGCCACTACCAGGGCAACATCGTGCGGTTCTACAAGGACGGGGCATCTGGGCCGACGGGCCAGGATGGGTACTTCCATGACCTGAGGAATGCGATCGCGGACGCGGAGCACTTCGTGTTCATCGCAGACTGGTCGCTCCACGGAACGATGCGGACCTTTCCGGGCCTGAAAGCGGAGGCATCGAACACGTTCGGCGCGCTGCTGGCGGCGCGGGCCCGGGCCTTCAAGGACATGTTGATCGCGATCCACACGTGGGATCACACGAACGCGGGCGCGCCGGACGAGTTCAACGACAACGGCGACGATGTTCTCGATCAGATCTCCAAGGCCTTATTCCGGGAGAATCGTCCGCCGAACCTGAAGTGGCGAGCGAGCTCTCGCACGGGCATCGGTTTCAGCCACCACCAGAAGTTCGCGGTGATGGACGCGCCGGGGCCGGACGGGCGGCGGCTGCTGCGGCTCTTCATGGGCGGGCTGGACATCACGAAGGGGCGGTTTGACTGGGGCGACCACGCGATCCTGCCGGATGATCCGGGGGCGTCGGTATTCATGGATCGGCTGGTGTATGTTGCGAACGGAACGCACTCGCACGACGATTGGTACAACGCCGAGCTCTTTCCACTGGACAAGCCGCTGCCGATGAATGCGTCCGGGATCATCACGCCGACGCTGCCGCGCCAGCCGTGGCACGACATCGCGTGCATGATCAACGGGCCCGCGGCGTGGGATGTGGTGCGCGAGTTCGTGGGACGGTGGATGCACGACCCATCCTTTGGCATCGGCTCGGATGCGATGGGCGATGACAGCAGTGCGGACATCAAGCTGGTCGTGGACCTCTACAAGCGGATGCTGAACCAGCTCAAGGACCCGAAGAAGGCGCACCATCCGAAGGCCAATCCCAGGGTCTTTGCGCAGCAGTGGGAGCCGGCGCTGGGGCGGTTCACGTGCCAGATCCTGCGGTCGATTACACGCGAGCACTGGGAGGACCCGAAGGCTACCGCGTACAGCAGCTCCAACGGCGGGCGGAAGGAGTTCCGCTGGACGCACAACGGCGATGCCGAGGCGAGCATCCAGCGCAGCTACATCAACGCGATCGGCAATGCGGAGAAGTACATCTACATCGAAACGCAGTACTTCATCACCGGCGGATCGATGTGGGGACGCAGCACCGTGGGCAATCCGCTGGCGCTGAACCTGGGCAACCGGGCGGGGGCGAAGGGGAAGGCAGATCAGCCGTTCCACATCTATCTGGTGATCCCCATGTTTCCCGAGGGAGATCCGAACTCCGCGGCGAACAAGGCTCAGCGTCAGTTTCAGTGGAAGAGCATTCGGGCGATGGCCAAGCGGATGGCCACCGAGTCGGGGAAGCCCGCGTCGAGCCTGCTTTCGGTCTTCTTCTTGGCGAAGTGGCGCGACCTTGGGGGCCTTCCGAGCCACGGGCCTGATCGCACCGAGAACATCCGCAAGAACAAGCGGTACATGATCTACGTCCACTCCAAGTACATGATGACCGACGACCGCTTCGCGATCATCGGGAGCGCGAACCTCAACGAGCGCAGCTTGAACGGCGGGCGTGACAGCGAGATCGCCGTGGCCATCTGGCCCAGCCATGACAAGGACGCCGCGGAGGTCGTGCAGGAGTGCACGAAGTTCCGCATGAGCCTGCTGCGTGAGCATCTGGGGCCGGCGTTTGATGAGGCCAAGCTCGCCGACCTCTCAAGCCCCGAGGCGATCAAGCACATCCGCGATGCGGCTACGGAGAACTACCGGGCGTTCCGCGAGGGACGGTTCGATGCGACCAAGCACGGGCACCTCTGCCTGTGGCCCCAGGCCATCGTCGATGATGTTGCGATCGCGAGCGGCGACCGGAGCCGGGCCCCCGAGGGTGACGAGTTTCTGCCAGATATGCCCAGCGGCCAGACTGGCAAGGACAAGGAAGACTGGCGATGGGACTCGCCGGGGACGCACTGGCACTCGGTCGGCGGCGGAATCGTCAAGATCGAAATGACCGCTCCGGGCCGCGACATCGCCGAGTAGCTGTGGTTTTGGGGCGATGCGCAACACCCGCTGGCCTCCGCCGGGGAGGCGCCCTAACATCTCGACCCTGCCCGGAATCGTTCCGGGCGACAACCAGTGTGGTCCGCCTGCCCTCTCAGGCGAGTTGGAGTTTTCGCATGGTTCGCATCCGCATGCAGCGTTTCGGGCGTCACAGCCGTCCCTTCTACCGCATCGCCGCGATTGAGAAGCGCGTTCGGCGCGACGGCCCGGGCCTTGAGAACCTCGGGTTCTATGACCCGATGGAAAAGGATCCGGCCAAGGCGCTCCGCCTGAACGCCGACCGCATCAAGCACTGGCTCTCGACCGGCGCCCAGCCGACCGACACCGTCCGCGACATCTTCGTCAAGGCGGGTCTGATGGACAAGGACGCCTGGGAGAAGGAGCGGGCCCACGACCGCGCCCGCGTCGCGAAGAAGCTCGCGGAGGCTCCGGCCAAGGAAGAGGCCAAGAAGGCCTGAGCGCAGCTGCACGCACAACCTGATCCGCTCACCCAACCCCGCCAAGTGCGGGGTTTTTGTTTCGATGGCATCGGAGGAATGGGGAGAAACGGCTGACATGCCAACCATGGGTGCGCCGTGGGACCTCGCAGTCAATTGACTGCGGCGTCCCTATCTTCAGTCCGTGCGTATCGACGTCCTTACCACATTCCCTGAGCTCTTTGCCGCGACGTCGCCGGGTGTTCTTGGTGTCTCTATTCCTTCGCGGGCGATTGCGGCGGGGGCGTTGTCGGTGCATGCCACCAACATCCGCGACTTCACGACGGACAAGCACCAGAAGACCGATGACCGGCCCTTTGGCGGCGGCCCGGGTATGGTGATGATGTGCCAGCCGCTGTGGGATGCGGTGATGGCGGCGGAGGGGCGGGATGATGTGGTTCCGCCTCGGCCAGCACGTCGGATCCTGCTGACGCCACAGGGTGTGCCGCTGACACAGGAACTGGTCGAGCGACTGGCGATGGAGCCGCGGCTGCTCATGATCGCGGGGCACTATGAGGGGCTTGATGAACGTGTGATCCAGAAGCTCGCACCACTTGAGATCTCCATCGGCGACTACGTCCTCAGTGGCGGCGAGCTGGGTGCGCTCGTGCTGATCGACGCCCTCGCACGATTGCTGCCCGGGGTTCTTGGCGATCAGGCCAGCTCTAGTCAGGACAGCTTTTCGAGCTTCACCCTCCCAACTTCGAAGCCCTCATCGAAGCGATCCAAGGCCGCGGCATCGACGGGACCGGTCGCGGCACGACTGCTCGACTGCCCCCACTACACCAAGCCACGGGAGTGGATGGGTCTGACGATTCCTGATGTCCTGCTCAGCGGCGACCACGCCAAGATCGAGGCCTGGCGTCTGGCACAGCGCGTCGAACGCACACGCCAGCGACGGCCCGACATCCTTCCGGAACCCAAACCTGAACATGGGACCCCGCCCACTGCCTGAACTCCCCCACCATGAGCGATCGGGCCCCCTCAACCTGCTGCCAAAGTCTCCTCGACACCGGCCGGGTATCGACCTATCGTTTCGGCCCTACCTGGAACGCTGGCCCTGCGGCGTGCCTCAGTAGGTCGGTTCGTTTCGATTCTGTACACCCGATCAACACGGTCGAGCCAGCGAGCAAGCCATGAACGAGATCCTCCAGCAGATCAACGCCGAAGTCCTGAAGAAGGACATTCCCAACTTTGAGCCCGGCGACATCATCAACGTGCACTTCCGCATCGTTGAGGGTGACAAGGAGCGCACGCAGGTCTTCCAGGGCATCGTGATCTCGCGCTGCGGGCGCGGCATCAACGAGATGGCCACGATCCGCAAGGTCGTCGACGAGGTCGGCGTCGAGCGCATCGTCCCGGTGAACTCGCCGATGGTCTCGCGGTTTGAGGTCGTGCGTCGCGCCGATGCGCGTCGCGCCAAGCTCTACTACCTCCGCGATCGTCAGGGCAAGTCGCGTCGCCTGCGCGATCGCCGCCGCGGCCTCAAGCACCACGCCACCGTCGGTGGCGAGGCGCCAGTCTCCAAGAAGGGCTGATCCGCCCTCTGGCTTGATCAGTTTTCCGGGCACATCAGCCCGCTCATCCAGCGCAAGCTCACAAGGCGGACCGAAAGGTCCGCCTTTTTCGTTGTTGTACACGCCACATCTTCAAAGGTCACGAACGGACGGACTCAGTCACGCCGGGTCGGTGCCGAAGCAGCTCCCGCCTCCGGGCCTCCGCGTCCGACCGTTGCCTGCTTCTCACCCACCGGTCTGATCGTGCCGCCGCGGGTCACCTGGCCCGCTCCGATCAGCATGATCTCCGAAACCAGAAGCAGCGCCTGCGACCACTCTGTTTCGAGCTGCGCCGACCAGGCCTCGCCGCTGGCCTCCCGGATGGTCCTGATCAGGGCGTCGCATACGAGCGGGTAGTGCTCGGGCTGCGCTCCGTAGGTCGCATGCCGCTTTCCGAGTTCCTCAAGACGCGGGCGGACTCGCTCCGGCTCGCCGATGAGCTCGACAACGGCGATCAGCGTGTCGATGAACTTGCGCTCGAGGGCCACCATGTCGGCGGGGAACATGGCACGAACGCCAGGAAACTGCTGGAAGAGTCTGGCGTAGAAGCGATGCACGACCTCGCCTGCTCGGGCACGCAGCAGATCGAGGCTGGTCCGGAGGCGGATCGACGCTGGCGGGTCGACCGGGATCCGGCGCAGGCCGCGATCACCGGGAGAAGGGGGCATCAAGGGGGTGGCGGGAAATCGGCATATGGGTACAGTGAGACGCGAGAATCTCAACGCTACTGGCTCGGTTTAGCGGGTCGTCCTGAGCGGTTGGGTGTTCTTTGTTCCAGCCGGATGGAGTCAGATGGAGAACGGCAGTTTTCAGCGCCTGATGTCCTTGTTCGACGACCTCAGCGGCCTCACGCCAGAGGACCGGCGTTTGCGCATGGACGCAGAGCTCTCGGGTGAGCCGGACATACGCCGCGATCTTGAGTCGCTGCTCTCAGAGCACGATGGTGCCGGGCGCGTCGCAACTGCTGGCGGCGCCCAGGCTTTAGGGCTCGACAGTGCACCCCTCACCTCGCCGGGCGCGTTCAAGAATCCCGGCGAAGCACTCCCGGTTTTGAAAGGCGCGTACCGGCTGCTGCGCACCCTGGGTGAGGGGGGCATGGGCATCGTCTATGAGGCCGAGCAGACGTTTCCTCGCCGGCGCGTTGCCATCAAGGCCCTCCGCGGCACGCTGGCGACCCCGGGCATGCTCCGCCGCTTTCAGAACGAGGTGGAGCTGCTCGCGCGGCTGCACCACCCCGGCATCGCACAGATCTTTGAGGCTGGCTTCGCCAACGAGCAGTCGCCCGATCAGGCCTTCTTCGTGATGGAGCTGGTGGAGGGCGTGGCCCTCACGAGGTTCGCACGCGAAAAGAGCCTTCCGGCCCGGGATCGGCTCGCGCTCCTCCTCAAGATCTGCGAGGCTGTGGAGCACGCGCATCAGCGCGGCGTCATCCATCGGGATCTCAAGCCCGGAAACATCCTCGTCACTGCTTCGGGAGAGCCCAAGGTCCTGGACTTCGGCGTTGCTCGAACCGTTGATCACGACGCTCACGCGTCGATGGCCACGCGCGCGGGGCAGATCATCGGCACTCCAAGCTACATGAGCCCTGAGCAGATCGAGGGCGACCCGGGGCTGGACACCCGCACCGATGTCTACGCACTCGGCGTCATCGCGTACGAACTCCTCGCGGGCAAGCTCCCCTTTGATTTCTCTTCGACGCCCATCACCGAGGCCGCACGGATCCTGCGTGAGCGGCATGCCACACCCCTCACGCTGCACTCGCGAGACTTGACCGGCGACACCGCCCTGGTCGTCGCGACCGCCATGCACCGCGACCGCGAGCGTCGCTACCAGAGCGCCGCAGCGATGGCCGAGGACCTGCGCCGGCTCCTTGCAGGTCTGCCCATCGCGGCCCGTCGCGACTCACCGGCCTACGTCCTTCGAAAGCTTGCGCGCCGTCACTGGGCCGTCGTTTCGCTGGGCGCACTGCTACTGGGTTCACTGCTCGCGTTCGGCATCACGAGCGGCTTCCTTGCGTCGCGCAATGCTGCGCTGGCGGATGAGTCCGAGGCAGCGCGACGCGAAGCGGACACGCAGCGCATCGCCGCGGAAACCCAGCGCGCCAACGCCGAGACACAGCGCGACGCCGCCACCAATGTCTCCCAGCGCCTCGAGGTCGAGCTCGCCCACGCGGAGATCGAGCGAGCACGGCTCGAAGCCCTCCTCGGTCGACTCTCGATCGCCGAAGACCGCCTCTGGGACTCGTTCCTCAACGGCTCGCGCCCCGACGCTGCACGCTGGGCGCTCTGGGATCTCTACCACCGAATTCCGTGCCTGACCACCGCAGCGGGACCCACCCGTACTGCGGTCTTTGCACCAGCAGGCACTGCACACGTCCTCTTCGGCAACGCCGACGGCGATGTCCTGCTGCTCGAACCCACCACCGCCCGCGAGATCGCGCGCATCGATCTGGGCACCGTGCCCATCAGCAACCTCCGCACCACCGTTGATGGTGCCCGGCTCATCGCGGCCACCGCAGAGGGCCGTGTGTTGGTCGCGTCTCTGGATGGGTCCGGCACTCCCACGTCCCTGGGCGAGGGCACACCCCACGGCAGCCGCTCATCGATTGTTCTCGCGACGAGTGCGGACGGCTCAACCATCGCCACAGCGGGCGGCGACGGCATGGTCCGGCTCTGGGATACCTCAACGCTCGTCCAGCGTGCCGCCTGGAGAGCCGAATCGCGGGGCGTCAGCGTGATAGCGATCTCCGCCGACGCTTCGACCGTGGCCACAGCCGAGAACACCAACGGCTCGAGCGCCCGCGTCTGGAAGGTCGCCGATACCGCCGCGCCGATCTTCTCGCACCAGCCCGCTTCGATCTACCCGATCTCCATGCTCGAGTTCGGGGCCTCTTCAGATGATCTCATCGTCGGCACCGGTGACCGAACGGCCGCGCGTGTGAGCCTCAGCACCGGCCGCTCGACGCCCATCGAAGCCGCTTTCACTGGCCCCGTTCGGCTCTTCAGTGTCTCGCCCGACGGCCGGTCGGTCCTGATGGCTGGCGGCGATGCCATCTTCGTGGCCGGGACCGGCGAGAACGCACCTGTCCGCCTCGTTGCTCGCCAGCGCCGCTATGTCTTTGCCGCTGCCTGGCAGGGCAACGACAAGATCGTGACCGTCACGCAGGATGGCCTTGTCCGAACCTTCAGCACGCAGCACGACCCTTCCCTGCGCCGACTGGGCGGCTTTGAATCGTGGTGCTTCGGCGTGGCCTATTCCCCCGATGGAAAGCGAATCGCCGTCGGCTCTGGCGACGGCACCGTCGCGATCTTCGATGCCGCTTCGCTTGAGCGCACGGGCGTTGTCAGCAACGAGTCACGCAACTTCCGGACCCGCGCACTCACCTTCCTGCGCGACGGGCGCACGCTCATCGCCGGTGGTCAGAATGGCATCGTCCAGATCATCGACGCGGCCGATGCCACGGTCATCACCGAGCTTGGCGTTCCCGGCGCTGAGATCTTCTCCATGGCCACAAACCAGGACGAAACACTCCTGGCCGTCGGTAACGCCGAGGGATTCGTCCGCGTCTGGGATCTCGCCACGCGCCGCCCCTTGCGCACACTCGCCCCGCTGGACCGGCGCGTCGAGGGGATGGACTTCGCGATGGATGGATCCACCCTCGTCACCAGCGGCCGGCGCGCCGGGCTGCGCGCCTACAACGCCGCGACCGGCGAGGTCCTCACGCAGATTCCCACCCGCGCCATGCCCTGGGCCGTAGCGTTCAGCCCCGACGGCAAGACCCTCATCGCCTCCACGCAGAACGGCACCGTCGAGCGTTTCAACTGGCCCTCCATGGAACGGCGCGACGAGATCACCGCGCACCAGATCCTCATCCCCGCGCTGAGCTTCTCGCCCGACGGGAGCCTCTTCGCAACCGGCAGCGAGGACGGCGCGGTCCGACTCTGGAACTCTGGCTCAGGACGCCTCCTCGTCACGCTCGACCCGGACGGGAGCCAGGTCGTCACCGTCGCGTTCGACCCTTCCTCACGCTACCTCGCCGCCTCGACCTCGCTGCGCTTCACGGGCGTTTATGACCTGCGCGCGATGGACCCTTACATCGAGGGCAATCGCGCCTACCACGAGTCACGACTCAAACCAGCAGTGACCCAGCCATGACTACCGCACGGTAGAACTCTGTGCGGTCTCAACACGCCGCGCCTTCCATCGCGCTGCGGCCTCCGCGTCGCCCGCTGCTTCCGCGACCGCGAGTGCATCTCGAATCACTCGCTCGCGCCACGTGAACTCGTGCGGCGTGAAGGCGAAGAAACGATCCCACGAGTTCTCGAGCAGCGGTATCGCCTCTTCGCCGCGACCGAGTCGCACGAGCACCACGCCGCGGAAGAACTCCACGATGCCGATCTGATCGCGGCTCGCTGCGGGATTCTCCGCCGTGAGCTCCATCGCCTCCTGTGAGAGCGCGTCGGCCTTCTGGATGTCGCCGAGCTCAAGGTGGCAGAAGGCCATGCCGCCGCGGGCGAGCCCCATGACGTGGTGGCGAGGGCCGAGCGCCGCGGCAATCTCGCTCTCGGCTCGCTCGTACGTTGCGAGCGACTCGCTCCACCTCTGATCAAGCGTCAGGTACCACGCCAGAAACCGACGGCCGCTCGCGATGATCACCGGATCTCGAACGTCGGAGGAGACGGCATCGCGCGCTATTGAGGTCCGCATCGCGAGTTCAACGGAACGACCGGGGCGCCCACCAAACGCGAGCGTGATCGACACGACATCAAGGCACATGAGCGCCGATGGATCGTTCTTTCCGAGCCTTCGCTCCAGCAACTGTGCAGCGTCCAGCAGCGCGTCGCACTTGTCCTGCATGCGGTTCTCCGCGTCCGCGGCCTGAACACGGGCCATCAGCACGCGCACCAGCGCGGGCGAGTCTTCGCCCAGCGTGACCCGAACGAGCCGGAACATGCGACCGATCGCATCAGTCCGGCCCGATTGGACCGGCGTGATCGAGGTGCCGCGGTCGGGCAGCGCCAGCGTCGACGCCGTCTCGCGAAGCGCTGCAGCCACCGCCGACTCGGGCAGGCTCCAGGCGATTGCGATCCTCCCAATCAGCGCGGTCCCCTTCGCTCGATCCGCAAGTTCCGCCGCGTCCTTCAGCAGCGCGAGCACGTCCCCATCATCGGGCGCGAGCCTCCGCAGCCGGCGCGTGAGCGCATCATCAAGCCCGGCCTCGGCCTCTGCGAGGCGACCATCGAGCATGTCAAGCCGCGCGAGCAGTGCCCGCATCGTCGCGATTGGCAGATCCGCGTCCGCGGGCGGATGCAGCTCCATGACACGCAGCGCCTCGCTCGCCTGGGTCCGCGCCTCGTCCTTGCGGCCGAGCTCCACCAGCACGCGCGCCATCAGCGAGAGGCTCTCGCCGGCCTCATAGCTGGACTCTCCGAAGAGCCGCCGACGCATCTCCAGCGATTCGCGGCAGATCGCTTCAGCCTCGGGGGCTCTGCGCCGGAGCAGCACGACGCCCGCGAGATTGTGCAGCCCCGCGGCGATCTCGGCGTGGTCCACGTTGCCGTGCGACTGTCGCAGCCGCACGAGGCCGTTGCGCAGCGAGACCTCGGAATACTCGACCATCCCCAGGCCCTTGCCCGCGCCAAGGCCGGTGTACGTCTCGGCCCAGAGCCTGCGCAGCGCCTGATCGAACTCCGGATCTTCGGCGAAGTCCCCCGACTCGATGCGAAGGTAGAGCCTCGACAGTCCCGCGCGGATCGCTCCCGTCACAACCTCGGCGCGACCCGGATCCGCGTCTGGCAAGGCCTCACGCAGGATCGTTGAGACCGCGCGGGCACGCACCACTTCGGAGCGGGCCTGCGTGCGCTGTGCCTCCTCGCGCCGGGCCGATTCCGCCGCGCGGGTCAGACTCAGGGCCACGCTCGCTACCGCGCCGCCCGCCAGCATCACCGCAACCCCGGCCCACACCAGCCGGCGCCTGTTGACCGATACGGCCTTGCGCAGCAGGTACCATCCCGAGCCGCTGCGCGCTTCCACCGGCTGGCCCGCGAGGAATCGCTCAATGTCACGCGAGAGATCCGCGGCAGACTGGTACCGACGCGACTTTTCCTTGCGGATCGCGCGCAGGATGATCGCCTCAAGGTCCGGCGAGATCGAGGCGTCGTGCTCGCGAGGCGACACAGGGTCCCTGCTCCGGATGACCTCGGCCATGTCCGCCATCGAGCCCGAGAGTGGGTACGGCATCACGCCGCAGACGAGGCGATAGAGGATCACGCCCAGCGAGTAGATGTCTGTCAACGCATCGACCTGATCCGGCTGGCCCGAGGCCTGCTCGGGCGATGCGAAGGCGGGCGTGCCGGCAAACTCGCCCGTGCGGGTGGCCAGATTCGTGCCCACCGTGCCCAGACCCGCGGCCTTTGCGATACCGAAATCAAGCACGACCGGTCGTCCCTCGCGCGTCACGAGGATGTTGTCGGGCTTGAGGTCGCGATGGATCACGCCGTTGAGATGCGCATGATGGATCGCGCCGCAGATCGCAGAGAAGCCCGCGAGCATCGAGCGCAGTCGCTCGCTCTCCGTAGCGCCGGGCGGATTCCACCGGTCCAGCGGCACACCATCCACAAACTCCATCACCACCGCAATCTGCCCATCCCAGAGCATCCGCGACTCGAAGACCGTCACGATGTTGGGATGGCGCAGGCTCGCAACGATCTCAGCCTCGCGCTCGGCCCGCAGCCGCTGGCGCATCGTGGCGCCGCGCCCCGAGACGAGCATCTTGATCGCGACCTCGCGCTGCGTTGACTCCTGCACCGCGCGATAGACCACGCCCTGACCGCCCGCGCTCAGCACCGCGAAGGAGCGGTACCCCGGGATCGTCGGCGTGCCGCTGGGTCCCTTGCCACCGGAGGCCAGATCGCGCACGCGGCGTTCGAACGCGACCTCTTCCTGCGCCTCGCGCAGCATCGCGGCGCACCGTTCGCACGTCTCGGCATGGTGCGTGACCTCGGGCGAGATCTCACCCGCCGCCACCGCGAGAATCGCGGACAGATGCGGACAGTGGTCGCTCAGATTGGCCTCGTCACGATCCAAAGAGTCTCCTGCGGGCAAGAACAACTAAAGAACATTCACCACAGAGACACAGAGAGCACAGAGCAGACGAAGTCAGTGGAACGAAACTACACGAAACTTCTTCCCTGCATCGCTGCCTCGCGTTCCAAACCCTGCTTGCCTGCATGCCTCCCTGCCTGCATCCCTTCCCCAAATCACTCATCCTCCTCAAACGCCTTCGTCAGTTCCGCCACGATCTCCTTCAGCTGCTTGAGCACGCGGCTCTTGGCGACGTAGACCTGCGACTCGCTCATGCCGCACTGGGCCGCTGCGGCCGCGACCGGCACGCCCCGGATCGCGACAAGCTCAAACGCGTTCACCGTCCGCTCATCCACATCATGCTCGGTCCGCAGCACGACCATCGCCTGAGCAAGGATCGTCCGATCGCGCTCGTCGGTCCAGATCGTCCTGAGCGAAGCCTCGTCAATGGCGCCGCCCGCGGCGCCCTCAACGGCAGCCTCGACCGCGGTCGACCCGACCGCCGGTCCGGACTTGCGCTGGCGGAGCATCCGCAGCGCGGTGTGATGTGCGATTCCGAGAATCCATGAGGACAGACGCCCCTTGCCGCGATCGTACCGCCCCTCACCAAAGGCACGGACAAACTCGGTCAGCGTCTGCTGCGCCGCCTCTTCCGCGTCCACGTCCGAGAGTCCGATGCGGCGCGTCAGGGCCGCGATGACGGGCCGGTACCGCGCGTCAAGCACCGTCCAGACCGGCTGGTTATCTGGCTGCGCCAGCGCATCCAAGAGGCGCGTGGTCGTGCGCGTTGCGGAGTAGGGAGCGGGTGATGCAGAGTGTGTGTCGCTCACGGGCAAGCATCCTGCCGCGGTCCGCGGCCTTGGCATCGGTGCCGGCGTGGCCCACCTCCTCTGAACATCGCCGGATCCACGCCATCCCCACGAACCGCCCAACGAGGTTGTACGCCACGAAGCCGAACCCGGCGAACCCAACCCAAGGCTTCCAGAGATCTGATCTGATGACATCACCATACCAGTTCGAACGGTGTTTACCGCAACCAATCACGCGGATCTGTGCACCTCCCCCGAAAATCACGATTTTCACCCACATTCTCGGCCCGCCCGGGCCCCGCCAAACGACCTCCCGTGGCCCTTCCCGGCCCCGCCAATCCCCTTTTCTTAACCCCTTAGGCCCCCTTCTCAGGCGTCGGCCCGGTTACAGTTCCCGACCTTACCTGGAGACACCCATGCCAGCTTCTGCCTCTTCTGCCGCCGCCCAGTCTCAGCCCTCCCCCTCCCACCCCACCTACGCCGCGCTCATCAAGGCCCTGCGCGAGGCCGCCACGCTCGGCTCGGTGCAGCAGCTCCTCAACTGGGACCAGGAAACCTACATGCCCCACGCCGCCGGCGCCGCCCGCGCCGAGCAGCAGGCCCTCGTCGCCGGCCTCGTCCATGAGCGCAAGACCAGCCCGAAGATCGGCGAGCTCCTCGCCACCTGCGAGGCCGACAAGAGCCTCACCTCCGACCCCGACAGCCCCGCCGCGGCCAACCTCCGGGAGATCCGGCGCGACTACGACCTCGCCACCAAGCTCCCCGCAGAGCTCGTCTCCGAGCTCGCCAAGGTCGCCAGCGAGTCGCAGGAAGTCTGGAAGATGGCCCGCGAGAAGAGCGACTTCGCCCTCTTCGCACCCGCCCTCGAGAAGATGATGACGCTCACGCGCCGCAAGGCCGAGTGCTACGGCATCCCCACCGCCAAGGACGGCAAGCCAGGCGAGCTCTACGACGCCCTCCTCAACGAGTACGAGCCCGGCATCACCGCCCGCGAGATCGAGGCCATCTTCACGCCCCTCCGCGCCCAGCTCACCGACCTCATCAAGGCCGTCAAGGCCAGCAAGGTGAAGGTCAACACCAAGTGCCTCGAGGCCAAGATCGATCCCGCGGCCCAGCACGCCTTCGGCCTCTACGTCCTCAAGCACATCGGCTTTGACCTCGACGCCGGCCGCCTCGACACCACGACGCACCCCTTCTGCTCCGGCTTCGCGCCCGGCGACACGCGCCTCACCACGCGCTACCGCGATGAGAAGTTCACCGACGCCCTCTACGGCACGATGCACGAGGCCGGCCACGGCATCTACGAGCAGGGCCTGCCCAAGATGGGCGACCTCTTCGGCACGCCCCTCGCCGACGCCGTCTCGCTGGGCATCCATGAGAGCCAGAGCCGCATGTGGGAGAACTTCGTCGGCCGCTCCAAGCCCTTCTGGAAGTGGGCCCTCCCCAAGAGCAAGAAGTTCTTCGGCAAGGCCCTCGCGAAGTTCGACGAGAAGGACCTCTACGCCGCCGTCAACACCGTGCAGCCCAGCCTGATCCGCGTCGAGGCCGACGAGGGGACGTACAACCTGCACGTCATGATCCGCTTCGAGATCGAGCGCGCCTTCTTCGGCGGCAGCATCAAGGTCAAGGACCTCCCCGCCGTCTGGAACGAGAAGTACAAGGACTACCTGGGCATCAAGGTCCCCGACGACCGCCGCGGCTGCCTGCAGGACGTCCACTGGTCCTTCGGCCTCCTGGGCTACTTCCCCACGTACACGCTCGGCAACCTCTACGCCGCGCAGCTGTGGGAGACGATCCTCGAGCAGCTCCCCGACCTCAACAAGCAGATCGCCAAGGGCAACTTCGCCGACCTCAAGACCTGGCTCAACACCCACATCCACACCCACGGCCGCCGCTACTCCGCCACACGCCTCTGCGAACTCTCCACCGGCAAGCCGCTGAGCGCCGAGCCACTGATGCGCCACCTGACCAAGAAGGCGCAGCAGGTCTACGGGATCTAAACGGCGCAGGTGTCTGACTTGGGTGGCACGCCTTGGGTACCACGCCACTCCGTGGCGTGTGTCTTTCTTTTTCTTACTACCCAACCTCGTGGGGCGGGCGTCCCGCCTGCCCCTACCAACCCTTCCATTCCTCTGCATGTACCCGGTAGACAGGTGACATCGAAACCTACGCATCGTGCCATCGAGGTCGGCCCTGCGACCTCGATGTGCATTTCGTCGACGCCGCTTCAGGAGCATCGAAGTCTCAAAGCAGACTTCGATGGCACGGGGACTTCGATGCCACCCGCCTCTGCGACTTCGATGTGCCTTTCACTCGATGTGGATCGCCCCTCTTTGATAACATCATGCTCGATGACAAAGCGCTCCGAAATGAACTCATCACAGGGCTCGCGCGTTCCGGCGGACCTCTTCAACCCGCCGCACCGTTCGCCCGCCCTCGCCGCGTTCACGCGTGCAGAACTCCGACGCACCGAGAAGGTTCTCGGTGTACGCCTTCCCGCCGCGTATGTGGAGGTACTCAAGTTCCGCAATGGCGGCTCCCTTCATCGCAAACGCATCGTTCCGGCACAGCGACCCACTCGTGACTGGGGCTCGGCGGCCCAGTACGAACTCGAGTCGATCGCCGGTATCCACCCGACCCACTGGGATTCGCTCACCTCCTACCTCGTAACCGCACGAACGGAGTGGGACCTGCCCGAGGGCCTGGTGCCCTTCGCCGGCGACGGACACTACTGGGTGTGCTTGGACTACCGCACCTGCGGGCCCCGAGGCGAACCCTCCGTCACGCACACGCTCACCTCGGACACGCCAGGCAAAGCGCCGCGCGAGTTTCTCGTCGCCAAGTCGTTCGACGCCTTGATCAGCGGCCTGCAAGGTCCCAAACCCGGTAGCGGTGATGCCTGGTTCGCGCTAGACACACCGGGCGTACGTGCAACCAGCCTGGCTCGACTGCTCCGACGTCTCGGATGCACGAGATACCGCTGGCCGGGGCTGATCTCCTCCAAGCTCGGCAAGCCCCCAGCTTGGGAGTGGCCAAAGTACAAAGGTGGGATTCGCGGCCAGCCCGCCTTCCTGAGCGTCCTGAAGAACCGTCACGCGCTCTACGCGGCCTACTTCTCAAGCCGCAAAGTCAATCATCCAATCTTGCGCGTCGTTTCCGCGAGTTCGTCACGCGACGCCTGCATCCGTGATCTTGCTTCGGCCTTCGGGAACAACGCGGTGCTGCTCGCGCGTGACTCGCCAGGATGGGACGTTCCCTCAGCAAATGCCTGAGAACCACAACTGTGCCACTTCCGGGGCAGGTGGCATCGAAACCGACGTATCGTGCCATCGAGGTCGGCCCTGCGACTTCGATGTGCCTTTCGTCGACGCCGCTTCAGGAGCATCGAAGTCTCAAAGCAGAGTTCGATGGCACGGGACTTCAATGCCACCCACCCGAACCACTCGGGGCATTGGAACCTCAGACGATCAAATGAGCCGTATCACTTCCTGAAGAGGGTTGAAACCTCTGAGCTAGAGTCTGTCAGAGTGAGCACGTTCTCTCTCAACACGTATCGCATCGGCAATCCTCCGTTGATCGCTTCGGAAGTGATGTATTCTGACGACACCACGTATGGCGCTGATGTGCCCATCGCATCCCCTGACTCGGGAATGAACTTGACTGCCATGGCTTCCTCATCGAAGACAATGACGGTTTCCGCCTTTCCCCACTCAGTTTCAATGATTCCAGTGCTCCACTTACCAATGATTGGATGCTGCGATTCCTTCGCATTACAAGACCACAGAAGGACACCACTTCCCAGGATTATGGCGAATGATGAAAGTCTATTCATATCCATTTTCAACAAACGTGAGGCGAGTCACCGTTTGGTGAGTCGCATGACTCCCGAGACAGGGTCAATGAGTTCTAGTACGCCATCCTTGAGCGTGTAGGGCATGGGTTTTCCATCATTGAAGCCTTCTGAAATGATGGTTTCTTTCTCAATCACATAGGGCGACGATTCCCGAATCGAATCCCCCGAACGGGAAGTGAAGTGTATAGTAAGAATGCCGCGGTCAAAGACCAAGACTGTCTCAGCCTCGCCCCATGAAGTCAATTGCATCCCAGTTCCCCACTTGCCAGCAAGTGGGGACGGGTCTTCGTTCCTGCTGCAGGACGCCAACGCCACGCTTGACGTGATGATGGCAGCGCAAAGTGGGTGGATGTTCATCGTCATTCGATAGTTTCCTCGTCTAGTAGCACCACACTCGCAGCGGCCGCCCGGCTCTTTACCCTGACCCATTCGCGCCGTGGGATGTGGCGATCCGGGGACAGTGCCTACTTGATCTCCGTGAGTAAAACCTCGAGCATGGGCCCATCCACTCCGAACATCGGCGACAGAACGGCCCGTGATCTACTCGGATCGATCCGAGGATGCGCGAGTACGCAGTGGTAGTGAGGACCGTCGACTGGATCGATAAACACTTTGACCTTGTCGAGAATGCCAACGTCGAGCGTGACGCATCCATCAAGGCCCGTCGTCCCTTCGCCAGATGCTCGACCCGGCTTGAACATGACGCCTTCCATATGACTGACTCGGGCACCTTGAACTGGCGCCCACGTCTCATGATTGCGGATACACACTGTCGCTCGCGTGGTCGGTGTGACTTCACACCCCCACATCGTCAGGGCGACCAGCGGGATGAGCACGAAGGCAAGCATGGTCCTCGTCGATGGCATCTGCATTCTCCCACGCGGGAAGTGCCCCCGCCCGCCCGCCCCTGCTCAGGCTCCCCTCGCTCCCCAATCGTCCGGAGTGGTCTGACGAGCCCTCTTCGAAGGCTCAGGATACCGAAGAGCGCGGGTCGTTGCTGGGCCTGCCTTTGAGTGGCCGCGGTGCGTTCGCGGCGCGCCGGCGTGACCAGGAGCGTTGCGTTCGCGTTCCTCAGCCCCGAAGGGGCGTCGGGCTGTAGCCACGGGTGGAGCGAAGCCGCCAGCGGCGGCGAGCGCAACCCGTGGAGAGCTCTTCAAACGGCACCGCCCCGGCAGGGGCGGAGGAGTCGCCGAATTCCGCGGCTCGTGCGTGGTCACACGCGCATGCCTTCAACACCTCCGCCCCGTCCGGGGCGGCGTGCGCATTGTGCCCACTTCCACGGGTTCCGCGGCGGCGGCTTTGCCGCCTTGCTCCACCCGTGGCTACAGCCCGACGCCCCTTCGGGGCTCCAAGAGGGAATTGCGATGGCCGTCCCCCTCGCTTCTTCCCCCGTCACTTCTTCCCCGCCCACCCGCCCCCCCTTCATCCCCCTACGCTCGCTCCGAGTGCGGGCGTGCCGCGGGCTTTGTTGAGTTCCCATGCCGAATCCTGCCACATCCGCCGCTGCTTCCGTACCGCACGCCTCTCATCTCCCTTCGCATCCGCGAGCTCGTCTCGCGTGCGTTGTCGCGGCTCACCTTGTCGTTGATCTTCTCTCCGTTGTCGTCATCCCGATCCTCTCGGTGCTCGAGGGTCGCCTCGCGATGACGCCCTCGCAGGGTGCGCTGCTGATTGCTTCTGCCTCCGTTTCCAGCGGCCTGATCCAGCCCGTCGTCGCGCTCGTGAGCGATCGCTTCGACACGCGCTGGCTCGGCACCGTCGGCTTTCTTGCCGCCGCGATCTGTGTCGGGCTCGTTGGCTATGCGCAGTCCTTCGAGCAGCTCCTCCTCCTCCAAGTCATCGCCGCGGCGGGCATCGGCGCGTTCCACCCTGTCGGCGCCGCCGGCGCGGGCCAGCTTGGCGGCCTGCGCAGGGCGCGAGCCATCTCGACCTTCTACGCCGCGGGCCTCGCCGGCGGCGTGATGGGCGCGTTTCTGATTCCGCAGTACGTCAAGCACATGGGCGTCGAGGCGCTCCTCTGGATGCTGCCGCTGAGCGTGCCCTTCATCATCGCGCTCATGTGGGGCGTGCACGGTGTGGCCCACCGATCGCGAAGTGCCCACGCGGAGCACGCGGCCCTCAGCGCCACAGAGCGCACCTCGCGCTGGCGCGATGTCTGGCTCCTCTACAGCGCCAACGCGCTGCGCTTCATCGTCAACATGATGCTCGCCACGCTGCTCATCCGCTGGTCGGAGCTCGTCGCCATGGACCGCGCGGGCGCGACCGTGCTCGATCAGGTCCTGCGGACCGAAGCAAGCAAACTCAACGGACCACTGCAGGCCATCATGGCAAGCGGCATGGGCATCTCGGGCCTGCTCATGGGCCTCATGATCCCGCAGCGCCTCGAGCGCACGGTCCTCATCGCGCTGCCGCTGATGGGCAGTGTCGCGATCCTCCTCTTCCCGGTCGTCGCCCCATCCGACGGCGGCAACGGCCCGGCCAACATTGGCCTCGGCGTTGTCGGCGCAGGCATCGTCGCCTTCCTCGCGGGCATCGGCTACGCGGGCGTCATGCCGCTGACCATCACGATGGCGCAGCGGCTCCTGCCCCATCGCACCAGCCTCGCCTCAGGCCTCATGATGGGCGGCGCCTGGTCCCTCGCGGCGTGCGGCCCCCCACTCGTCCAGTGGATGCTCGGCACCCTCACCGCCCGCACCGGCAGCATGACCACCGCGATGGCCTGGTGCTTCGTCTTCGTCGCTTCGCTCCTCGCGATGAGCGGGCTGCTGGGGATCCCGCTGGGGCGACGAAGCCACCCCGGAGCCACGCCGGAAGTCGCCTCGGCCCCTGCCCCGAGCCGCCCGCGAACCTGATTGCAGACGAGATTGGCGAGTAGATTGCCAAGGGGGTTCACAAACGCTCGGAAGACGGGTATAGTTATGGCCCTACCCGGAACGACCGATCTGGATGGGGCTGCCCTCAGGGCATGGAATCGGATCGGTCGAGTTCGTCGGGCTAGTAGCTCAGTTGGTAGAGCGCACCCCTGATAAGGGTGAGGTCGGCAGTTCGAGTCTGCCCTGGCCCATTTCCCCTCCCTTGAACCCAATGGACGCCGAGACTGCGCTGATGTCGCGGTGCCCAAGACGGTCACGGAACCCCGCCCCGCGGGCGTGCCGTGCTGTGGTGTTGGCCTTGGGGCTGACCCGCAAGACGAGTTAGGATTTTGAACGGAAGACCACCCCCGCGTAGGCCTTCGCGTGTACCATTCTGATCCCTGGAGTGCAGGGAACTGGTCCACCAAGGACGGAGCGGTGGGTCGGATTGAGCGTTGGGCCCAGCGAGTTTCGGGCTGTACGAGTTTCGAACAGCGCAAGGAGGCTGCGAATGAGGATTGATGTGATCGGCCGGGGCGTTGAGATGACGGATGCCATGCGGGAGTACGCGACCGCCAAGGCCTCCAAGCTGCCCAAGTACTTCGACGGCGTGCAGGCCATCACCGTGTCGGTCTCCCCCAAGAGCCACACCCACACGACCGACTACGACGCCGAACTCGTCCTGGACGTCGAGAAGCACAAGGACTTCGTCTCCCACGCCACCGGCAAGGACCCCTACGCCGCGATCGACCTCGTCGTGGAGAAGGGCGAGCGTCAGCTCCGGGACTTCAAGGAGCGGCTGAAAGACCCGAAGCGGCAGTGATGAGCGGCGATCAGGGTGATCAGGTTGGTGCGTCACGGGATTGGTAGAGCGTGAGATCGTGACAGGTCGAGTCAGGTCGAATCAGGGCACCGGCCCGGTGGGAACGCGGAGAAGCGACGTGCTGAAGCTCAGGGACATCGTGGCCGACGGGGCAATCGTGCCGGCGCTGGCCTCGACCGATCGGGCCGGAGTGGTCGAAGAGCTCCTCTCCGCGCTCGTCGCCTCTGGCGCCGTCCCGGCGGAGGCCAAGGCCGAACTCGTCAAGAAAGTTCTGGACCGCGAGCGCAAGGGCACCACCGGCGTCGGCCGAGGCGTCGCCGTCCCCCACGCCAAGCACCCCGGACTCGCCAACATGGCCGCGGCGATCGGCATCTCGCAGCGCGGCGTCGACTTTGCCTCCATCGACAAGCAGCCCGTCTACTCCGTTGTCCTCCTCCTCTCCCCCGATGAACGCGCCGAAGACCACCTCCTCGCCATGGAAGTCATCTTCCGCAACCTCGGCAAGGACACCTTCCGAAGGGTGCTCCGATCCGCGACGACCGTCGAGGAAGTCAGCGTCCTGATCGATGAGGCCGACCGCATGGGCCTTTCGAGGTGAGATAGAAGAGAGAAGGAAAGAGACAGAGAGAACGGTGAGAGCAAGCCGGAAGTTGATGGTGTGTGGGTCGAGTCGTTCTCTTTCGGAATCTCAGCCCAGTTCGGAGTTTCAACCTAGTTCCAAGTTTCAGCCGCGAGCATTAGCCAGCACTCATGTCCGATCGCGTCGTCATCACCGCCACCGTCGTGAACCGGCTCGGGCTCCACGCCCGGCCCGCGATGTCCTTCGTCGACGCCGCCGCGGCCTTCACCAGCACCATCAAGGTCCGGCGCGAGGACACCAACGTCGATGGCAAGAGCATCATGCAGATGATGATGCTCGCCGCCGGCCAGGGCAGCCAGCTCGAAATCACCGCCGAAGGCCCCGACGCCGCGGCCGCCGCCCAAGCCCTCAAGAAGCTCGTCGAGAGCGGGTTTGATGAGGAGTAGGTTGGGGGGAGTTCATCGGAACCGACGCATCGTGCCATCGAAGTCTGCTTTGAGACTTCGATGTGTCTTTCGATGGCGACGCAACAAGACCATCGAAGCACGGGCACTCAAGGCCCCCGCCCGCGAGTCCCACCTTCGCTCCGTCCCTCCCCCTCAACTGTTCACCATATACACCGCCCGCGACTCCCCGAAGATCGCGTCCAGCTCCGCCCGCAGCTTCTTCATCTCCGGCAGGTTCACAAGCAGCTCGCAGAACTCGGGCGGATGCATGTCCGGCGAGCCATAGCCAGTGAGCGACAGACTCACCGCCGCACGCCCGTAGTACAGCACCGGCGGCGGGTTCCCCGCCTCCATCGACCACTCCCAGATATCGTGGGGGCCCAGCGAAAGCGTCGGGTTCGTACTGAACGCGTTGTTGAACCGCTCCGCAGGAAGCGCTCGCTGCTCGGCGAACAAGGCCTCGCCGCGTTGCCCTGAAGCGAAAGAGACATCAATCAGCCGACTTCGCTTCGCAATCTCCAGCACGTGACGCTTCGTCGCGCCAAAGTGATACGTGAAACCGATCCCAGGCTCTTCCGATCGCTCCGCTTCCAACTCATCCACAACGGGCCGACCATCCTCCATCCGTATCGGCGTGCTGGGGAGCACCCTCTCGCGGCAACACCAGGCCGCCTCGGACTCGAATAGACGCATCACCCGTTCGATCAGGTCCGCGTTGTCGCCTGGCAGGCTCTCCCACCAGAACACCAGTCGATTCGTGACCGACATCTTTGCTCCTTACGGGAACATCACATCTACCATGTCCATTCGCACAGCGTGGCTGATGCTCCCCGCGAACAGCCTCCCTCCGGGCGGGCACGGACAAGAACACCACTGGCCCCGAAGCCCCCGCCACGAACGCCCGCCCGGCAGTATGGCATCGCACCGCAGCACCATCAACCACCCCTCCCCCCGCCTACACCTCCACCATCTACACAGCCCGCGACTCGCCGAGGTCCGCGTCCAGCCAGGACCATCGCCGTCTCAAACCACACTTCGACGGCACGGTCAATCTGACCCCGCCCGCCGCAGCAACCTAGACCATCTGCCAATCTGTCCCATTTGGCCCTTTAGCCCTTTGACCGTTTAGCCCGTTCGCCCCCCCCAGCCCGCTCCCTTGCCTCCCCCTCCCCACCCCCCTACCCTCTTCCCGCTTGTGGAGCCCATCGTGACGGAGGACGGCGCGTGCCGGAGTGTCCAAACACTCCTGCCGCGGCCGGACGAGGCACGATGATGGGCGAAGTGCATCGCGGCTGATGCGTCGTCCAGCTCTGGCGGTTTCTGGCCTCTGGCCAGGATCGCACCACAGCCGCGGCTTCCCATCGCTCTACCCCTGACAGGGCCGAGCCGTGCGAACCGCGCGTGCTGCTGTGTTCCTTGGCCCGGTAGCGGGCTCTCAGGGAAACTGCGGCTCTTCGCGTCGCACGCCCCCGACTGGCTTCGGCCAGACCGGGCTTGATGGAGTAAGTTCAGTTCGTCACGATCGAGCGGCGGCCACAAAGCCCGCAGTGCGCTCCGTCGGCGGGCACCCAGCGATCTCCTAAGACCGCTTCCCCCAACAAGTTACTGGTCGATGGTGTAATGGTAGCACAGCAGATTTTGGTTCTGCTTGTCCTGGTTCGAATCCAGGTCGACCAGCTTTCCGGTCGGCGGGATGAGCACCGCGTGCTGCCACTTCACTCCTCCCACCAGTAGCACGCTGACCCCGCCAACCAAGCCTATGCGAGTTCCGACTTCGCCTGAGTTGCACTTCAAGCAACTCACGCGGCACTGCCACCGCCACCTCGACGCTACGACCTGCACCTCACATGACCACATCCATCCCGCCTTCAACCCCCCTCACCGCCTCCACCTCCCCCACCGCCTCCACGGCTTCCAAGCCCGCCGCGATCATTCTGGCCGCGGGCAAGGGGACGCGCATGCGTTCGGACCTGCCCAAGGTCTGCTTCCCGGTGGGTGGCCGCGAGATGGTGTGCGCTGTGGTTGATGCGTGCCTTGAGGCCGGCTGCGGGCGCATCGTCGTCATCGTCGGCTATCAGCAGGAGCGCGTCCGCGCGGCACTCGCTTCCTATCCCAACATCGAGTACGCCGTGCAGCGCGAGCAGCTCGGCACCGGCCACGCAGTGACTTCCGCCGCGGAACTCTTCACGGGCGACGCCGCGACGGGCGACTGCTTCGTCCTCTGCGGCGATGGCCCCCTCATCCGCGCCTCAACGCTCCGCGATCTCCACACCACCCACGTCACCGCCCGCGCGAGCGCGACGCTCGCGACTTCCGTCATCGACAATCCCGACGGCTATGGCCGCATCTACCGCGATTCCAGCGGCCGCTTCAAGGCCATCGTCGAGCAGAAGAACGCAACGCCCGAGCAGCTCCTGATCCGCGAGGTCAATCCGAGCTACTACTGCTTCAAGACCGCCAAGCTCTTTGAGTCGCTTCGCAGCGTCAAGCGCAACGAACTCACCGGCGAGTACTACCTCACCGACACGCTCGGGCACCTGCTCGCGGCGGGGGATCGCGTCGAAGTGCTCGCGTCCGTGCCGCCCGAGGACATCCTCTCGATCAACACGCCAGAAGACCTGGCGAAGGTTGACGGCATCTATCGCTCACGCCAGTCTGGCGGCACCCAAAGCCAGTCGAACGCGTCCGGCATCGCAACGGCCTCAATCTCGTCACGGAGGACTCAGTAATGGCCAACGGACATCCAAACGGCGGAGCGATGGGCGAGGTCAAACTCTTCGCGGGCTCAAAGGCCGGCGCGCTCGCGGACCGCGTCGCGAAACACCTCGGTGTTGAGCTCGGCGGCGCCCGCACCAGCCACTTCCCCGACGGCGAGGTCTTCGTCAAGCTCGATGAGGACGTTCGAGGCCGCGACGTCTTCGTTCTCCTCTCCACGTGTCGCCCCGTCAACGACAACCTGATGGAGCTGCTCGTCTTCATCGACTGCATCAAACGAGCCAGCGCGGCACGCGTCACCGTCGTGGTTCCCTACTTCGGCTACGCGCGACAGGACCGCAAGGACGAGGGGCGCGTGCCCATCACCGCCAAGCTCGTGGCGAATCTCATCACCGCCGCCGGCGCCGACCGCGTTCTCTCCGTTGATCTCCACGCGGCGCAGATCCAGGGCTTCTTCGACATCCCCGTCGATCACCTCTCGGCCTCGCCCGTCTTCATCGAGCACTTCAAGTCCACGATGAAGGGACTGCCCGACCTCTGCCTCGTCAGCCCCGACGTGGGCAACCTCAAGGTCGCCGAGGCGATGCAGTTCATCCTCGGCGGCGACATCGCCTTCATCAACAAGCGCCGCATCAGCGGCAGCGAAGTCAAGACCGGCATGCTCGTCGGCGACGTCAAGGGCAAGACCGTGCTGATGTTCGACGACATGATATCAACCGCCGGCACCGTCGCCGAGGCGGCCAAGGTCGTGCACAAGGCCGGCGCCAGCCGCATCATCACCGCCGCGACGCACCCTGTGCTCGTGGGCAAGGCCATCGAGCGCCTCGCGGATGCGCCCATCGATCAGATCATCGTGACCAACACCATCCCGCTGGATGAGAAGGCCGTCGCCCCCATCCGCGAGCGGCTGGTACAGCTCTGCGTCGGGCCGCTCCTGGGCGAGGCCATCCGCCGCATCCACAACAACGAGTCCATCAGCGCCCTCTTCAGGGACACCGCAGGCACCAAGCGCTAGTCCAAGCATACATCTAGCACACACCCGTCAGATACAAAGATCGTCACACAACAGTCCACCATATCAGTTCAAGCCAGATCAATTCAAGGAGTTTTGCAATGCACGAGTCCTCACCAGTCCTGACAGTCAAGCCCCGCGAGAAGACCGGCTCCCGCTACAGCAAGCGCGTGCGCGAGGCCGGCGGCCTTCCCGCCGTCGTCTACGGCCACGGCCGCGACCCCGTCGCCATCACCCTCGACGCCCACGCGGCCCTCGCCCACATCAACGCGGGCGAGAAGGTCTATCGCCTGGACTTCCCCGGCACCAAGGCCGCCGACGAGATGCAGATCGTCCTTCTCAAGGACCTGGGCTTTGACTACCTCGGCAACAACATCATCCACGCCGACTTCGCCCGAGTCGATCTCAACGAGCGCGTCCGCACCCGCGTCGCGATCCACCTCGTCGGCGAGGCCAAGGGCCTCAAGACCGCCGGCGCGATCATGATGCACCCCACCAACGAGCTCGAGATCGAGTGCCTCGTGCTCGAGATCCCCGACTTCATCGAGGTCAGCGTCTCTGACCTTGACGTCGAGCATGCCATCACCGCCGGCGAGGTTCAGCTCCCCAGCAAGAGCATGAAGCTCCTCACCGACTCGCACGCCATGGTCGCCCAGATCCTGATCCAGCAGGAGGTCAAGGTCGGCGAGGAGACCGCGGCCGTCGCCGGTGGCGCCGAGCCCGAGGTCCTCACCGCCAAGAAGCCCGCCGAGGGCGACGCCGCGAAGCCCGCGGCCGGTGCCAAGCCCGCAGCTGGTGCAGCCAAGCCCGCGGCCGGTGCGGCCAAGCCCGCCGCTGGCGCGAAGCCCGCGGCCGCCGCGGCCAAGCCCGCTGCCAAGAAGTAAGTCCAGAAGGAACCACCCGCGAATAGCCCCGGCGAAGCATCGCCGGGGCCAAACTCGCCCCGTCACCGCCCGGTCACCGCCCGAACATCACAACTCCCGTCGTCTCTTTACCAACCCGCTCATCCCATCTCTGCCCCGCCACCACCCATGAAGCTCATCGTCGGCCTTGGCAACCCCGGATCGCAATACACCAAGACGCGGCACAACGCCGGGTTCATGGTTGTTGAGCGCCTCCACGCTGCCTTTGCCAAGAGCGAGCTTCCCAAGGCCCGCTTCAAGTCCCTCGCCATCGAGGCGACCATCGGATCCGAGCGGTGCCTGCTCCTCAAGCCCAACACCTACATGAATCTCTCGGGGCAAGCGGTGGCGGAAGCAGTTGGTTTCTACAAAGTCTCGCCGCAGGACGACCTCCTGGTCGTCGTCGACGACCTCTACCTCCCCACGGGAAAGTGCCGCCTCCTGGGCTCGGGCGGCGCGGGTGGCCACAACGGCCTGATCGACATCGAGCGTGCTCTCTCCACCGATGCCTACCCGCGCCTGCGGGTGGGCGTGGGCATCCAGCCCTCGGGTGGCAAGCCCGCGATGATGAACCAGGCCGACTTTGTCCTCTCCAGATTCACGAGCGATGAGGATCCGCTCCTCCTCGCCTCGATCACCAAGGCAGCCAGCGGCGTCGAAGCATGGGTGACCAAGGGCCTCGCCCAGGCAATGAACGTGACAAACGGTGAAGAGCGTGCAAAGGCTCCAAACCCAAAGCCACCCGCGGCACAAGCCCCCGCACCCAACTCATCTGCTACGTCGGCGTCTACATCAGCATCTACCTCCCTCCCCCGAACCGCACCGGGCGCTCCGGCACCGCTGAACTGACCTGTACCCACTCTCATTTGTCATCATCAACGCACACGAACACGAAAGACTTACGAAAGGATCTGATCATGGCTACCAAGCGCGTGTACACCTATGAGGCGATGTTCCTGCTCAGCCAGGCCGTCGCCGCCGACCTCAACGGCGCGATCGACCACATCAAGGACATCATCGCCCGCGGCCACGGCGAGATCGTCGCGATGCGCAAGTGGGACGAGCGTCGCCTGGCCTACGAGATCGACGGCCAGAAGCGCGGCTACTACATCCTCTGCTACTTCAAGGCACCCGGCGAGTCGCTGAGCCACATCGAGCGCGACTGCAACCTCAGCGAGAAGATCATGCGAAACATCTTCCTCCGCTGCGATCACATGACCGCCGAGCAGGTCGCCGCCCAGGACGCCCGCAAGGACCTCGAGGTCGAGGCCAAGCTCCGCACCGAGCGCCCAGTGGCGCCAGTCGGCGCCGCCGCTGGAACCCCGGCAGCCGCGGCCCCCGCAGCCGAACCCACCGAGCAGGACTAATCGCCACGGGTCAAAGAAGACCCAAAGCGACGCAGACACTCGCACAGAGTCAACACAAAGGCCAGCCCGCAAGGGCTGGCCTTTTTTGTGCGCTCAGGCCAGGAAGCTGGGCAACCTCTTCGCTCCGAAGACGAGAAAGCCCCGCATCAAGCCACAAAGTGGCGAAGAAAGGACTTCGAATGCGAAGTACCACCCGACCCATGCACTGCACTCCCCACTCCTTTCGGTCCTCTCCCTCCGCTTCCCTCCGCGGCCTCTGCGTTCCAAAACCCGCCACCCCGCGCGACGGGCTCTTGGAAAGCGACGGACACTTGGAGAGACACCCGTATCTCCCCGGCCCACATCGGCTTGCGCCGACGGCTCTGAAGGCGGCCGACCCCAATCGACAATCCCTCCACTTTTCGTCCCCACCCCTGTGCACGCCGCGCCCGGTTGGGTTATGATCGGGCTTCATCATCATCGGGCAGTCGGAGGGCGCTCCCTTCAACATCCTGCCCGATTCCCGTCCCTGCTTGTCCGCGAAGCCGCAGACTTGCCCGGACACTGGACCTGTCACTTTGAGAGGAGCAATGCCGTGGCCAACTTCAACAAGGTCTTTCTGATGGGCAACCTGACCCGCGATGTCGAGCTCAAGAGCATCGCCGGCGGCCAGTCCGTCGCGCGCATCGGCATGGCCATCAATCGCTCCTACACGCTGCAGTCCGGCGAGAAGCGCGAGGAAGTGACGTACGTGGACTGCGAGGCTTGGGGCAAGCAGGCCGAGGTCATGGCCAAGTACCTCGCCAAGGGCCGCCCGGTCTTCATCGAGGGCCGCCTCAAGCTCGACATGTGGGAAGATAAGGAAGGCAAGAAGCAGTCCAAGATGAAGGTCGTCGTTGACGCCTTCCAGTTCATCGACAGCAAGGGCGGTGGTGGTGGTGGCGGCGGTGGCGCAGGGGGCGGCAGCAGCGCGGCCTCCGACTATGCCGGCGACGAAGCCCCCGCGACCACAACGACCGGCTGGGCTCCCAAGCCATCCCCCGCCGCGGGCCGCCGCCCGGCCGAGGCCGCCCCGGCTGAGGATGACATTCCGTTCTAAGTGCCTGCAGCACAACTCTAAGTGCTTGCAGCACGGCCCTAAGTGCCTGCGGCACAACGCCTCCGGCGTAGAACCAGCCTCCCGGCCGGTTTCTTCACGGCTGCACCCGCGACCCTTCTCTTCGGCGGGGTCGCGACCTATCATCTCGACCCTGCTGCGGCCGGTTTCGGGTTTGGCGCGTGCCAGACTCGGGGCGGCTGCTAACTCATGATGGCGATCGGACCGGCCCTGTAGACCGGACCGAGCCGATCGCGGAGGACAGCCTTATGCCTACGCACGTGAAACTCCTGCTCATTGATAACGTCGACTCCCTCGGCATCGTCGGGGACGTCGTCAACGTCCGCATCGGCTACGCCCGCAACTTCCTCCTGCCCCGCAACCTGGCCGAGACCCCCAGCGAAGAGAAGATCAAGAGCCTCGCCGCGAAGCGCGCGCAGGCCGAGAAGGATCTCTCGACCCTCCGCACGAAGCGCGAGGAGATGACCGAGAAGCTCAAGGGCCTCGACATTGAGCTGGTCCGCCCCTGCAACGACATGGGCATCCTCTACGGCGCCATCACGCAGCAGGAAGTGGCGACGCTTCTTGGCGCAAAGGGCTTTGCGATCAAGGCTCGCGAGGTCCGCATCCCCGCGACGATCAAGCGCGTTGACACGTACGACGTCCACGTCAAGCTCGACAGCGACCTTGATGCGATGATCAAGCTCCGCGTGAAGCCCGACCGCGAGCTCTCCAACGACAAGACCGCCGCGGAAGAGGACAACGAGAAGAAGCCCGTGGACGAAAAGCGCGCGATGACGCGCGAGGAGCGTCGCGAGGCCCGCGAGGACGCGATGGAAGAGAAGCGCGACGCGCGTCGCGCGGCACGCTCCAACGCCATGGACCTCCTCGCCGCCGACGACGCCGCGAAGAAGGCCACCAAGGGCACCTGGGGCGCGGCCAAGCCCGCCGAGGGCGGCGCTGCTGGCGAGGCCAAGAGCGACAAGGCTGAGAAGGGCGAGAAGTCAGACAAGCCCAAGAAGGACAAGGGCGAGAAGAAGTCCAAGAAGTAAGACTGAATTGGCCACGTTCTGACCCGGCGCATGTTGGTCGCCGATCAGCTCAGAGGTGGTCTTGAGATCGCAGATTGAACAAAGCCCTGGGCCCGTGCCCGGGGCTTTGTTCTGCGCCGCGCGAAGTCAGCGCGAGCATCGTGCCCGCAGCATCTACTTCGCGACATCTACTTGTCGTCCGGCACGGTCGCGTGCGTGGCGTTCTCCGCGTCCGCGGCGCGCCCCGCGGCGAGCGCGTCGATGAGTTCGGCCTGCCACGGATGATTGCCGAGGAACTCAACCTCGCCGCTGCTGATGTCGCAGACCGCGCCGATCACGCGAACCTGATTCGTCCGCGCCATCTCCGCGAGCTCGGGGCTCTTCTTGAAGAGGTCGTAGATCGTCTGCCAGACATTCTCGCGCACGGCGGCCGCCACGAGATCATCGCCCGCGAGGTCCGGGTTGTTGCGCTTGGCCCGTTCGACCGATGGAACGATCGAGCTTACGAGCTGAGCAACCTTTCCATGCAGCTGCGCGCCGCTCGCGGCGGCCGCGACCGCGCCGCACTTGCTGTGGCCCATCACGATCAGCACCGGCGTCTTGAGATGGCCCACACCATACTCAACCGTGCCCGTCTCGCTGTCGCCAGCGATGTTGCCCGCGACACGGATCACGAAGAGCTCGCCAACGCCACGATCAAAGAGGCGATCGGCCGGCACGCGCGAGTCCGCGCACGTCACGATCGTCGCGAGCGGCTTCTGGCCCACTGCCGCGAGACGGGCGCGGCGTGAAGGCTCGATGTTCGGATCCATCGGCTTGCCCGCGACCCATCGCTGGTTTCCATCTCGCAGCCACTTCAGAACAGTGTCGGCATCGGGCACCGACTCGGAGTCCTCCATCGGGAGCGACTTCGCAACGTCGGACTTCAGCACCTGCAAAGGCGTGTCGTGAGTCGCATCTTCGGCTCCGTGCGCGGCGGCGGCCGCGTCGCTGCGAGGCTTGGTGCCATGCGCATTCTGCTCCGCTGGCGCAGACCTCGCCGGGGCTTTAGCAGGCCGGGCCACGGCGGGCGCACTCCTGGGCTCGGGCTTCGCGAGGCTTTGCGGCGCTGCGTGATCGTCGGTGTGGGCCGATGCGGTACCGGCAAAGAGCGCCAGCGAGAGAGCGCTCAGTGCTGCTGCGCGTGTCATGCGAGTGAGTGTGCTTCGGATCTGCATGGCAAAGCCTCCCGGGCGCGGCACAAGGGTGTAGCGCGGACCGGGTGCAGATCGGGCGTTTGAGAGTGTCTATTGATGCAACACGCCGAGAACCGGCACGAGGCCTACGCGCTCGCGCGGATCGACCCGCGCTCTCGCGCCAGTTCGACCTGCAGCGCCTGGGCCAGCTGCTCGTACTGCTCAACGCGGTTATAGAGCTGGGCAGAGATTCGCATCACACGCAGGTTATCGGGGCCGAATCGCCAGACGGGCGTGACGATGCGGTGGTTGTGGTAGAGCGCATCCTGCAGCGCATCGTCGTACTCCGTCGCGCGGGTCCGAAGCTCGGGCGCAGGCTCGGGCAGCGGCAGCGTGCACATGCTCCCCACCATGCGCTCGGGGCATGGCTCATCAATCCCGAGCGCGGCACAGACGATCGCGCGCCCCTTCATGATCAGCTCATGGTTCTTGCGATAGAGCGCGGGCCAGCCGCCGGGAAGCAGGCCGCCCATCTCCGTCACGGCGTTGGAGATCGCGAGAATCGCGGTGTAGTCGGCCGTGCCCATGTAGTCAAAGTCGCGCAGGAAGAGCGAGCGATCAGGCCGCACCTTGTTCGCGCGGCTCGAAAGAGCCAGCGTCCGGAACTTGTCCTGCCGATCGGGACGGACGCAGAGGAAGCCCGTTCCCTTCGGAGCGCTCAGCCACTTGTGCCCGGAGCCGATGAAGTACGTCGGCGCGAGCGCGGCGAGATCCACCTGCATCTGGCCGACGGAGTGGGCCCCATCGAGAACCGTGTCGATGCCGCGCCGGTTGAGCTCGGCAAGGATCGGCGCCACCGGGAAGATCAGTGATGTCGCGGAGGTGATGTGGCTGATGAAGGCCAGCTTCGTGCGGGATGTGACGCAGCCAAGAACGCGCTCGACGACGATGTCGGGCGTGGTGCCGGGGTACGGGATCGCCGCGCGGACGACCTTGGCCCCCGTCCGGGCACAGACGCGCTCGAGCTCGTTCGAGAGGGACTGGTACTCGTGGTCGGTGATCAGGATCTCATCGCCCGGGCTCAGGTTCGCGTTGGCAAGGATGGTGGAGATGGCGATCGTGGCGTTGGCGACGGGCGCGACATCCGCAGCGCGGCAGTTAAGGAACCGCGCCAGCGACTCGCGGACGCCGTCCATCAGATGCTCGAGATCAACCTTGAAGAAGCGGACCGGGTCGCGCTCCATCCGGTCGCGGTACGCCTGCTGCGCCAGCGTCACGGGACGCAGGACCGCGCCGTAGCTGCCATGGTTGAGAAAGCAGAGCGCCGGATCAAGCTGCCAGATGCCGGGCTTGATCGACAGGCTGGACAGGCCGCCCTTGGGCTCGCTGGCGATGCCCGAGGCGTGCGTGGCATGCGAGGTGTTCAGGGAGTGTGTCGTGTTCAGTGTGTTCTGCACGGCGGAAACTTCCAAGCGCGCTGAGGCGCTGATGATCGACGCGGCGTGGCGCGGCCTTTCACTAGCACGCACCCAAGGCAGATGATCGGCTCGCACGCGTGCGAACGATCAATGCTTGATGATGTCTTTCGCTCGGGGAGCCGACCTCCCTCGTGAGACCGCAAAGGGTAGGTCGCGGCGACCATCTCGGGCCTCCTAACCTCCCTCCCGTGCCAAGCTCAACCCATCCCAGGCTGCTGCTGATCACCACCTTTGGGCTGGGGAAGATGCGTCCAGCCTCGGGGACGTGGGGCTCGATGCCTCCGGTGATCCTCGCGGCGGCAATGATCGCCTCGGGTCTCTCCGCTCAGGGCCTCTGGTACCACCTCGTTCTGGCCGCCGTGGCCCTCTTCTTCTCGGTGGCCTGCCTCCTGCAAGGCGACGAGGCCGAGGGAAAGTGGGGTAAGGACCCGAGCAACGCCGTCGCGGATGAGACCGCCGGTCAGTGCTTCTCCCTCATGTTCCTCCCCGCCGCGGCGACCGCGACGTGGCCGATGGTGATCTTCAGCCTCGGGTTCGCCTTCGTCACGTTCCGCGTGCTCGACATCGTGAAGCCTTGGCCCGCGCGACAGCTCCAGCGCCTCCCCGCGGGGCTCGGGATCCTGATCGACGACCTGATCGCCGGCCTCTACGCCGCGGTTGTGGTGCAGATCGTGCTCCGGATGGTCTAGGTCTTCGGCTCTGGGTCCAAGAACCTCGCCAGAGTTCCGGTTATCCCTGCGGGAACGCCCCGAGCGCGGTGGCGTGATCGCCAGAGACGTGGAGGGAAACCTTCGCGTGGTGTATCGAGCATGTTGTATAGGTTGATGAGGCGATCACACTCATTCGCCAGACGCTCGCCGCGAGAGCACGCGTTCTCGGCAAGGACCACCCCGCAACCGTCACATCGCGATCCAACCTCTCCGTGGCACTCATCGAGGCCAAGCAGTTCGAGGAGGCACTGCCGCTGGCGCAGGGTGTCTACGCCGACTGGACCGCGATGCTCGGTGAGGGCCATCCAAAGACCATGGTCGCCATGGGCAACCTCGCGTATCTCCTTGAGGATCTCGGTCGGCTCGACGAGGCCGAGTCGCTCTATCGCAAGGCCATCGAGATCCGCCGCCGTGCCAGTGGCGGCAAGGATCCCGAGACCTGGGCCCCCATGAACAATCTCGCGATGCTCCTCCAGAAGCGCGGCGACCTCGCTCAGGCAGAAGTGCAGTACCGCGAGTTCATCGCGCTCTGCGAATCAGCCCTGCCCCCGGACCACATCTACACCGCCATCTTCAGCAGCAACTTTGGCGAGTGCCTCGGCCTCATCGGCAATCGCGACGAAGCCAGAAAGGTGCTCGAGGCCTCGGTCGTTGTGCTCGAGAAGAAGGTAGGACCAGACCATACCCGAACGATCAAGGCCCGCGAGCGCCTCGCCACGCTCGGACGCTGAGCTCGCCCACTCGCTCGCCGACGGGCCAATCATCCCGACCTGAAGCACGCCCACGCCGCATCCATCGAGAGCGCCTGCGTCGCCCCGATGGGCACTCGCGTCTCCGGCCCGGCCACGCCCGCGCCAGTGCCAGCACCGGCACGCCGACGATGCACCGCAAACTCGATGGAGTCCTCCGGATCCGGCCGCACGATCGGGACATCGGACCCGAACCAGAGATCAGCCCCGGGCCTCAGCCCGCGCGCGATGAGATCCTGCAGCGGCAGCACGCGATCCAGCCTGCTGGGAAACTGCCGCGCAAGCACCTCGATGTCGTAGAGCACGTGGCATGGCTGCACGCTGCACACCACGCCAAGCTCCGCGAAGCGATGCACATCGCGCTCGTCGATCAGCTCGGCATGCTCGATGCGCAGCATCGGCGTTGCGTTTCGTGCCGCAATCCAGCCCGAGCCCTCGCGCGACTGACCCGATCGCGAGAGCGCCCGCTCCTGCGCATCAAGCACCGCGCGCACCGCGCCATCCCCGATCGCGTGCACCGCAAGGCCAAGCCCGAGCGCACCCGTGCGATCCATCGCCTCATCCAACTCCCGCGGCGTCACCAGCGGCGTCCCACACTCATGCCCCTCAATCGGATCCGCAAAGGGAACCAGCGTCCACGCCGTGCGGGCATTGAGCGTCCCATCCGCAAAGACCTTCCCGCCCGCAAGCCGCACGCGCCGTGTCGTCCATCCCTCGGCCGCCGCCGCCACGGCCTCCAGATCCGCAATCGCCGGATAGAGCCAGACGGACTGTTGCAGGCGCCCCGCGCGATCAAGCTCGGCCAGAATCTCCCCAAGCAGCGGCGGCGAGAGCAGGTCGTGGACCTCCGCGAAGCCCTTCGACGCCAGATCCGCGAGCGATCGCTCGATCATGACCTTCCACTGTTCGCGAGAGGGCTCCGGCACCGCACGCCGCGCGGCGTTGAACGCCGACTCCAGCAGCAGTCCCGTCGCTTTCCCCGCCCCATCACGCTCGACAACGCCGCCCGGAGGACTCACGGAAGTCTCCGTGAATCCCGCCGCCGCGAAGGCCGCGCCGTTTACCACGCCCGAGTGATGGTCAAAGGACATCACAAAGCACGGCCGACCAGGACACGCGACGTTCAACTCGGCCATCGTCGGCCAGCGGGCACCGCCCGGCGCCGTGCCCCAGGCCTCCACGCGCAGCCCACTCGCAATCAGCCACTCGCTCGCGGGACACGCAGCGTCCGCGGCCATCTTCGCCGCGTGCCGCCGCACGTGTTCCAGCAGGTCCGCACGATCCACAGCGTCATGCACATGCAGGCACGACATCTCACGCCCGTGTGCGGCGATGTGCGCATGCGCCTCACGCAGCGGGAAGTGTGGCCGCCGGATCGGATGCTTCACGAGGCTCGGGACCTTGGACTCTTGGCTCATGCGCTGTACTCACGTCAATCCTGTCAGTCACGCTTACTCGTCACGCGCGCTCATGCAGCGTCGCGCCACGAATGCCCTCTAAGCACTCTCTAGTAGATGCGAGATCGCGAGCTCGAGCGCCTCATCCGTCACCGCGGGTGGCCGCGATGGATCAAACTCTACTCTCAGAACACCGAACCGAGCCCTGACCGAGAGGCCAAAGGCGTCCGCATTCACGCAGCGCGCCGTCTCTGGCCGCACGCTCGCCAGGCGCTCGCACAGATCCAGCAGCCGCCGCTCATCGGCATTCACACGCCGCACCGCTCGCCCGATCGCGCCCAGCGAGAGCGCAGGAGGCACAAAGACCTCCGCGCCATCCATCACAAGGTCGACGCGCCGCGCCAGATTCACCGTCAGCCGCGCCATCCGCGGGAACTCGGGCGTCTGATGGTGCACCATCCACAGGTCCGCATCAGCATCGTTGCGCGGATCGATCGCTTCCACCGAGCCCGCAAGGTGCACGCTGTCATCCGCATCGTCGGGCAGATGCAGCACAACCTCAGTCCCCGAGAGCTCCACCGCCGCGGGAGGCACCGCCATGATGGGCAACCCCGTCGAGTGCGAGAGGACGATCCGCACGGCATCCGTCACGCCACTGTGCGCGAGAATCCCCGCGTGCGTGCGATGCACGAGGCGTCTTAGATGGATGAGTTCGATGAGTTCGGACGAGTTCATGGATGGAGAGACTAGCACCTTCAACGTGGCACCGGCCTCCCGGCCGGTGATCTGGACGTAGCACCGGCCTCCGGGCCGGTGTCTTGGTCTCGAACACCACAAAGCGCTGCCGCAAGCGCCCTCCTCGGGGCCTTCATCCGAAGCGGATTGCTCACTGACATCCAAAACGCAAAACGCCGGGACGCGACTTCGCGTCCCGGCGTGATGATGAACTCGGGCAGCCGTCGAATGCGGCCGCGCTCGACGCCTGAGGCCAGGACCCGCTCGTCAGCGCCAGAAGGCGGGATCGGGCGGGTGGGGCGAGCCTCGGGATGCATCGGACGGGTCGGGTTTGGCTCAGGGTGGCGCGTTCCTTGTGAGAAGCGCCGAGTGTCATCCTGAAAGCCTTGCCGCGAACGCTTCCGATGTCGTTCCCTTGGCTCCTGCTGGACCTCTCCGCGTCGGACGGGGCGACGACACGCCCGAAAGTCCGTCGAAGGGTTACGCCTTCTTGGCGGCCTTCTTCTTAGCAGCCTTCTTCTTCGCCTTCTTTTTTGCCTTCTTGGCCATGACAGACTCCTTCAAGAGACCCACGAGCAAGCGCCCCGCAACACTGCGACACACTGCTCGCGTGACACACATTATCGGAAATCAATCGTGCGTGCCTTGAATGAGCGCGCAAAAAGTCAAGCGAGTCCATCCGCGCGCTCTCACCCAGACCGTCAGAGGCTCACTCGCGAGCGGCGCGAGTACCCTCTGATACTCGCGCGAGCGCGCGGGCAAGCGCCCGTCGCGCCATCATGCGCGGCTCAGCGCGAGGACGATCACCATGAGCTCGATCACTGCCGCCGCGCCTCACGCCACCATCACAACGCGCACGCTCACCTCCGGCCTCACGCTCATCACCGAGCCCATGGCCGGCGTGCGCTCCGCCTCCATCACGCTCCTGGTTCCCTGCGGCATCATGCATGAGCGCGAGGATCGCCTCGGAACCTGCGCGATGATCGAAGAACTCCTCCAGCGCGGCGCGGGCGATCTCGACTCGCGCGCACAGGCCGATGCCTTCGATCGGTGCGGCTTTTCCAGGGGTTCCGACGCTGGCAGCGCCGTCATGCGCTTCTCCGCCACAGGCCTCGGTGATCACCTCGACGACGCGCTCTCGCTCCTCTTCGACATGGCCCTGCGCCCGCGCTTCAGCGAGGACGCCATCGAGCCCGCGCGCGAGCTCGCGCTCCAGTCACTCGAGAGCCTGAAGGACGATCCGCAGGAGCGCGCGATGATCGCCACGCGCGAGCGCCATCTCCCATCGCCACTCAACCGCTCTGGCCTGGGTACCAAGGAGGGTCTCACCGCCATCACGCGCGATGAACTCATCGAAGCCTGGTCGCGTCTTGCGCGCCCGAAGCCCTCCGTCATCGCGCTCGCCGGCGCCATCGGTGATGTGGACAAGTTGGCGGCTCGCGTCGAATCTCTGACGCACCATTGGCGCGGCGCGACCCTCGAACCCGCCATCGCGAGCGCGCCGCCACGCGGATACGCGCACGCCGACGACGCATCCGCACAGGTCCAGATCGTTCTCGCACACGACGCACCCAAGGAATCGCACCCCGACTGCCTCCTCGAGAAGCTCGTCATCTCCGTTCTCTCCGGCGGCATGGCCGGCCGTCTCTTCACCGAAGTCCGCGAGAAGCGCGGCCTCTGCTACTCCGTCCATGCCGGCTATCGCGCCGATCGCGACTACGGCATCACCTCCGCCTACGTCGGCACCACGCCCGAGCGCGCCCAGCAATCCCTCGATGTCCTCGTCGAACAGCTCCGCAAGCTCGAGACGCCCGAGGGCGCGATCACATCGGCAGAGTTTGCGCGTGCCAAGATCGGAATGAAGAGCTCGCTCGTCTTCAGCGGCGAGTCCACCGCCGCCCGCGCGGCCTCCATCGCCTCCGACTGGCGACGCATCGGCCGCCCGCGCTCCCTCGAAGAACTCATCCGCGCCATCGACGAAGCTTCCCTCGACTCCGTCAACGCCTACCTCACGCGCCGACGCATGGGCACCGTCACGATCCAGACACTCGGACCCAAGCCCCTCATCTCGCCGCTCGGGTAGAGGTGCCGGGTAGGTCGATTCTCCGAACCGACCTACTCTCCCGCCATGCTCGAAGCCGTGGGAAGTGCGCGTTTCTCTCGCCTCGCATGGCAGTATGGCCTGATGGGGTTCTGCATCCTCATCCTGCTCCTCTTCCTTGTCTATCCCATCCTCCTCACCGTCCGCGGCGGCTTCTACGACGACCCCGCCGGCCGCTCTGGCTTCACCTTCCGCCATCTCATCCAGATCTTCGACGACCCGCGCACCCTCTCGGGTCTCTTCAATAGCTTCATCATCGCCTCCGGCACCACGACCCTTGCCGTTGCGCTCGCCCTCCCCCTAGCCCTCATCTCCGCGCGCTACTCCTTCCCCGGCAAGTCCTTCTTCAACGCCGCAGTGTTGGTCCCCCTCATCCTGCCTCCATTCGTCGGCGCCATCGGCATGCGCGCCCTCCTGGGTCGCGAAGGAACTCTCAACGCGCTCCTCGGCACCGAGTTTGACCTCCTTGGCAACGCCAAACTCCTGGGCGTCATCTCCGTTCAGGCCCTCTCCCTCTACCCCATCATCTATCTAAACGCCACCGCCTCACTCGCCAACCTCGATCCCGCGCTCGATGAGGCCGCCGAGAACCTCGGCGCTGGCCCGTGGCGTCGCCTCTTCCGCATCACGCTCCCGCTCGTGCGGCCCGGCCTCTTCGCCGGAGCGACCATCGTCTTCATCTGGTCCTTCACCGAGCTCGGCACGCCGCTGATGTTCGACTACTACGACGTCACGCCCGTGCAGATCTTCTACGGCCTCAAGGAGATCGAAAACTCCGCACGCCCCTACGCCCTCACCGTCGTCATGCTCACCGCGGCGATCGGCCTCTATCTTCTGGGCAAGTACTTCTTCGGCAAGCGTGGCTACGCGATGTACAGCAAAGCCAGCCGCGCAGGCGGCGAGAAAGCCCTCACCGGCGCCATGGGCCTGGCCGCGATGGGCCTCTTCGCCCTCGTCTCCTTCCTCGCGCTCCTCCCCCACCTTGGCGTCGTCCTCACCAGCTTCACCAGGCCCGGCCAGTGGTACGCGACCGCGCTCCCCACCGCGCTGACGCTCGACCACTACGGCCAGGCGATGACCGCATCGGACTCCTTCAACGCCATCGCCAACTCCCTCAAGCTCGCCTCGATCGCGATGGTCCTCAACATCGCCTTCGGAATCCTCATCGCGTACATCATCGTGCGCACCACGATCCGAGGCCGCACCCTCCTCGACACGCTCTGCATGCTCCCGCTCGCCGTCCCCGGACTCGTCATGGCCTTCGGCTATGTCGCGATGAGCCTGCAATGGCCCTTCGGAAAGGACGGCCCACTCAGCAGCTTCGCCAGCGTTCTCGCGGCGGACCCCAACCCCGTTCCCTTCCTGGTCATGGCCTACGCCATCCGCCGCCTCCCATACATCGTCCGCTCCACCGTCGCCGGCCTCGAACAGACCTCCGGCGAACTCGAAGAGGCCGCCGTCAACCTCGGCGCCAGCCGCGTCACCGCAGTCCGGCGCGTGATCCTGCCCTTGATCCTCGCCAACCTCATCGCCGGCGGCTTGCTTGTCTTCAGCTTCTCGATGCTCGAAGTCAGCGACTCGCTCATCCTCGCGCAGCAGCAGGACGACTTCCCCATCACCAAGGCCATCTGGAGTTTCATGGACCGCCTCGGCGACGGCCCCTACATCGCCAGCGCCCTCGGCGTCTGGGGCATGGCCCTGCTCACAGTCACCATCTTCGCAGCCTCAAACCTGCTGGGGAAGAGCCTGGGCTCGATCTTCCGAGTCTGACGAGTGGTTAGGCATTCGTGGAAGGCAAAGGCCTGAGGTGATGCCGCTCTGATCTAATGCCTAACCACGAATGCCAAATACCTCCCTCGCCTTCTCCGCCCCCAGTGCCCAGTCCCTAGTCCCCAGTCCCTTCCCCTCCTAGTGCCTTCTTCAGAACCTCCCCGTCCCGCTCCTTCGTGTCGTGATACACGAGCCGCGTCCGCGCGTACTCCTCCGGGCTGACCTTGAGGTCAACTTCCTTCCCCTCCATGTGGCACTTGTGCAGGTGCTTCAGGAACGGCACACACCACATGCACCCCGTCCCCGCGCTCAGGCACTCGCTGATCAGCGACGCCACCGGCGGATTCTCGCGCAACAGATACGTCCGGATCTTGCGGAGCGAGACATGGAAGCACAGACAGACTTCGTCATCTGGTTTCACGCCGAATTCTAGATGCATCAAGCACTCGATGCCTCGATGCCACATGCCTCGATGCCTTCTTCAACCTCAACCGCCCGCATCACCGCGTCAGCCGATCCAGAATGTCCAGCACACCCTCAATCTCCTCAAACGGCGACACATAGTCCGCGTGTGCCTTCAGTTTCTCGTCAGCGTTGCTCGGGCACGCGAAGAAGGCGACCTTCTCGCGGATCGCCAGATCACCCATCGTGTCGCCGATCCCCGCCGCCTTCTCGCGCGAGAGGCCCATCATCGCCATCATCCGCGCGATCCCCGTCGCTTTGCTCACGTGCGCAAGATCACAGTTGATCCACGCCACCGTGCTCGAGACGCGCAGCCCCCACCCCTCGCGCGCAAACTTCTCGACCAGCCGCGGCTTCAATTCCATCAGCCGGGTCGTCTCCGGATGCCACATCGAGATCGACGCCGTCTTCCCCGGCTGGATCACCACCCCCATCGCACCAAACTCGCGCCGGATCCACGCCTGCGCCAACCCCACCATCTCCAGATGCTCCGCCGTGATCGCAGGATCCATGATGAACGCGTTGTCGCGCGGGTCATACAGCCACACGCCCATCTCCGCGATGATCGGCACCCTCGTATTGCACAGCACGCGGCACATCGCCTCGGCATACGGCTGAGGCCGCCCCGAGCACAACGTCACGATCGGCACATCGCCGCCCACGCGCCATCCAACCTCACTCGCCCGATTCACCGCCGCCACCCGAGCCAGCATCTCCACCCGCATCGGCGCGTGAGACTCCGGCCCAAGGCACCCATCAATATCAGAGATAATCACGCTGGGTCGGATGTTCACGGGGCGAGCGTAGGGGCCGGGAAGAAGTGGTCGAGTGGTTGAGTGGCAAAGTGGTCAAGTGAAAGAGAAAGACAGGAAATCCAAAGCCACTCGACCACTCGACCACTCGACCACTCGACCACTCGACCACGTGGCCCTTTAGCCCTTTGACCATTTGGCCCTTTGTCCGCCTCCCCCTACCCTCCGCCGTGCTCAAAGTCTTCGCCGCCGCCATCTTCCTCTCCGCGGCCCTCCTCTTCCTTGTCCAGCCCATGACAGGAAAGGTCCTGCTGCCACTTCTCGGCGGCAGTCCCGCGGTCTGGAACACCTGCATGGTCTTCTTCCAGGCCGTACTCCTTCTGGGCTATCTCTACGCCCACCTCGTCGGCACCTACCTCCGCCCGCGCTACCAGCCCCTCGTCCACGCCGCCTTCGTTGCCATCGCTGCCGTCTACCTCCTCTTCACGCCCACCATCGGCGAGCCGGGCGAGCGCCCCACCCTCTGGCTCATCCAGACGCTCATTGCGCTCGTCGGTCTTCCCTTCCTCGCGGTCTCAACAACCGGCCCGCTCCTGCAGCGCTGGTTCAGCCGCACCGACCACGCCGCCGCACGCGATCCATACTTCCTCTATGCCGCGAGCAACGCGGGCTCTCTCCTTGGCCTCCTCGCCTACCCCACCATCATCGAGACCACCCTCACGCGCACGCAGCAGCGCTCCCTCTGGACCATCGGCTTCTGGCTGCTGGTCCCGCTCATCATCACCTGCGGCGTCCTCCTCGCACGCCGCCAGCGTCCCGACAGCCAGGCAGCTTCGCCCGCTCCCGATGCCGCCTTGCGCCCCTCCGAACTCGCGCCCGTCACGCCCTGGCGCCGTGTCCGCTGGGTCCTGCTCGCGGCCGTCCCCTCGAGCCTCATGCTCGGCGTGACGCAGCACATCTCTACCGACATCGCCGCGATCCCGCTCCTCTGGATCATGCCTCTCATCATCTATCTGATCAGCTTCATCGTCGCCTTCTCGCCGCGGTTGGCGCCCTCGGGCCGCTTCTGGGGACGCGTGATGCCCTTCACGCTGATCGCCGCGCTGCTCGCCTTCCTCGCCGCGGCACAGCACCCCATCCTTCTCCTCGTCGCGCTCCACCTCGCGGTCTTCCTCGTCGCCGCGATGATGTGCCACACGCTCATCGCCGAGGATCGCCCCTCGCCGCAGCACCTCACGCTCTTCTACCTCTGCATGTCCATCGGAGGAGTCCTCGGCGGCTCCCTCAATGCCCTCGCCGCGCCCTTCCTCTTCAACTCCATCCTCGAATACCCGCTGATGATCGGCGCCGCGTGCCTGCTGCGTCCGCAGCTCCGAGATGAGCTCGCCGCGCTCACCACAACGCGCCGCCGCGCCCTCTCCATCGGCATCGCCGCCGTCATCGCGCTCGTCCTCGCCGTTGTCATCATCAACATCGACGCCGCCGCCACCAGCGGCCTGATCCAGGCCAGCGCCATCGGTCGCGCCGCCGCGAGCATGAGCCTCAGCAACGAAACACTCATCAACATCCTCCGCGCCGGCCTCCCCACGCTCATCATCGCCGCGCTCCTCCTGGGCCGCGGCTCCCTCCGCTTCGCCCTCGCCGCAACGCTCGCGCTCATCGTCTCCACCACCATCGGCGCCGCGGGCATCGTCCTCTTCACCACGCGCACCTTCTTCGGCGTGAGCGAAGTCATCACCACCCCCACCGGCAGCTACAACCAGCTCACCCACGGCACCACGCTCCACGGCATGCAGTTCCGCACCGACCGCGAGCTCCCGCCCAACACGCCCCACCCCGACGCTGACTTCCGCAAGCGCCTCCTCTTCGGCCGCGGCCAGACCGCACTCCCCATCGAAGAACGCCGGCGCTGGCTCCACCTCATCCCCACCACCTACTACTACCCCAGCGGCCCCATCGGCGATGTCTTCCGCGAACTCACCGACTCCAACCGTCTCGACACCGTCGCGCTCATCGGCCTGGGCACGGGCTCCCTCCTCGCCTACGCACGCCCCGACTCCACGATGCACGTCTACGAGATCGACCCCGCCGTCATCAGCATCGCGCGCGAGCCCGCCTTCTTCCGCTACATCACCGACGCGGCACGCGACCCCAGCGTCAAGATCGCCTCGACGCCGCAGCCCGGCGACGGCCGCCTCGACATCGCCAAGGCCGAGGACAGCTTCTACCGCCTCATCGTCATCGACGCCTTCACCTCCGATGCCGTCCCGACCCATCTCATCACGAGCGAGGCCGTCGCCACCTACCTCCGCGTTCTCAAGCCCGACGGCATCATCGCCTTCCACATTTCCAGCCGCTACTTCGACCTCGTCCCGGTCCTGGGTGCCCTCGCGAAAGAGCACAACCTCCAGATCCGAGTCGGCAACGACGCCCGAGATCCAACGCCGCAGGAGCAGTCCGAAGGCAAGAAGCAATCCCTCTGGGTCGTCCTCGCCCGCAACAACGAAGCACTCGGCTCCCTCGCGCAGAGCACGCTCTGGGAAAACCGAACCCCGCGAGCCAGCGATCCCCTCTGGACCGACGACTTCGCCAACCCCATGCGAGTCTTCAGAGGATGGTGGCTGCCGGTGCAGTGAGGGGAGAGGCAAGCAGGCATGAAGGCAAGCAGGCAGGCAGGGCAAAGGCACTCCGGCAGCTGCATCTCTTCTTCTTCCTGCTTGCCTGCTTGCCCGCTTCCCTGCATCTTTTTCTCCCCCTGCCTACCTGCATGCCTGCATGCCTGCGTGCCTTCCGCTACCCTGCCCCCATGCCACGTCTCGACTACCAGACTGCCGGTGAATCGCATGGTCCTGCGCTCGTTGTCACGGTCACGGGCCTGCCCGCGGGCGTGCCTGTTGATGAGTCCTTCATCAACGCCGAGCTTGGGCGTCGCCAGGGCGGCTATGGCCGCGGCGGTCGCCAGGGCATCGAGGATGACAAGGCCGAGTTTCTCACCGGTGTCCGCCGTGGCCTGACCATCGGCGCGCCACTCGTCATGAAGATCATCAACAAGGACTCGCGCCTGGATGATCTCAAGAAGACCCCGCCGATCCATCGCCCGCGCCCCGGCCACGCCGACCTTGCGGGCTCGATCAAGTACCTCACCACCGACTGCCGCGAGACGCTCGAGCGCGCCAGCGCGCGCGAAACCGCCAGCCGCACCGCCGCCGGCGCACTGGCGCGATGCCTGCTGCGTGAGTTCGCGATCGAAGCATTCGCCTTCGTCCGCAGCATCCGCGGCATCACGACCGCCGCCGCGCCCACCGAGGCCAACTGGCGCGACCTGCGTCTCACGCGCGACGCCAGCGAGACGTACTGCCCCGATGCCGACGCGACCGAGCAGCACAAGCTCGCCATCCGCGCCGCCAAGCTCGACAAGGACACCGCCGGCGGCCTGATCGAGGCCCACGTCTTCGGCTGCATGCCGGGCCTTGGTTCATGCATGGACTGGCGCGATCGCCTCGACGCGCGCCTCGCGTACGCCGTCATGGGAATCCAGGCCATCAAGTCCGTCGAGATCGGCATGGGCAAGGCCGCGGCGGACCTTCCGGGCTCACAGGTCCATGACCCCATCCGATACGACCACGCCAAACGCGACACGCACCACGCGCTCGGCTTCTCGCGCGACACCAACCACGCCGGCGGCACCGAAGGCGGCATGACCAACGGCGAGCCCGTCATCGTCCGCGCCGCCATGAAGCCCATCGCAACCCTCCTCCGCGGCATGCCCAGCATCGATCTCAACACCAAAGAGGCCAACCACAGCCAGTACGAACGCAGCGACATCTGCGCCGTCCCCGCGGCCTCGGTCGTCCTCGAAAACGTCGCCGCCTTCGAGATCGCACGCTCCTTCTGCGACAAGTTCAGCGGCGACAGCCTCACCGAAGTCCGCGCCCAGGTCGACGCCTATCTCAAGTACGCAAGAATGCTCCCGCTCAACCCGCCAGCACTGACGATCGCCTGATCCTACAGAGCCGTCGGCGCAAGCAGAGGGGGCTTTGACTGTGCCCACATCCATCGCGCAGTGTGGCGGTTTCTGGAACGCAGAGGCCGCGGAGGGGAGCGGAGGAAGACGGAGGAGACGGACGGGAGGGAGTCGCGTCCGACCCAGCACAAGACACCGGCCGGGAGGCCGGTGCCACTTCTCACACCCCGCACGTGCCCGACACCACGAAGACCGCGAGAGCCTGCGCATCGCTCAGGTCGGCGTTTTCGTCGGCGTTGAGGTCGCCGCTGAGCCAGTCCGCCTGCGGCGTGATCAGGCCGACGAAGACCTGAGCCATCTGTTGCGCATCGAGGAGGTCGACGTTCTCGTCGCTGTTGAAGTCGTAGCAGGAGCAGCGGTCGGAGGTCGTCATGACGGCCTCCTGCGTGATGACATCGCCGCAGGCGCTGCCGATGACGCAGCGGAAGGAGCCGATGAGCGTCGACGCGGGCCAGCCGAGGAGGGCGTCGCGGTCAACGGTGAGCGTGCCCGTGTCGGTGCCCGCGGCGTTGAACTCGAGCGGGCCGGTGGGGCCGGCGAGGGTGTTGGTGCCGGGGGTGAGGTTGACCCAGGGGATCGTCGCATCCAGCACGGTCGGGCGGTACTGCCAGCGATACGTGTACGGAGGCGTGCCGTTCGCCGCGGCGGAGAAGGTGGCGGGACGGATGGGACAGGCGACGGTGGACTGGGGCTGCTGCGTGACGGGGAAGGAGGTGTTGAGGTATGAGTTGACGCGGCTTTGGGAAGCGACCACAATGTCTGAACGGCCATTGCGATCAATGTCCGCGACCCGCCAGAAGAATCCGGCGAACTGCACTTGCGGTACCGCCAAATAGGTCCGGTTGCTCTGACCAAGAAGCACAGTGCCTGACGCTATATCATCAAATCCGTCACCGTTGAGGTCTCCAGCGGCTATCTGGTACAGGAAGAAAGGCACATCCATGGAGAAATCCATCGCGATGGTGTTCTCCGGCGTCAGAGAGAGAACTCCGATGCGTGGCCCCACCATGAATGAAGTGACGGCGTAGCTAGCCACAATCTCGCTACGGCCGTCAGCATCGATGTCAGAAAAGATTGCGTGAACGACGTTTCGACCGGGCCGAGCATAGATTTCGGAAGCGAAGCTCCCAGCACCATCGCCCAGCAGCAGCGATATGTCATAAGTTGACTCGTTCACAGTCAGTATATCGACATGGCCATCATTGTTTGCATCTCCAACCGAAGGCCAGTTAGGTGAATAGCCAACACTGAAGGCCGACCTGCCACGAAAGGTGCGATTTGGCTCAGAGATATGGATCGACACGGTGTTGTCAACAACATCAGTTGTGGCGATGTCGTCCCGGCCGTCACCATTGAAGTCGGCGGCAACCACCCCTGTGGGCAAGAGTCCTGTTCGCATGAATCGCTCGGGCAGGAAGGTGCCGTCACCAAGACCATACAGCACAGACACATCGCCACTCGAGCGATTGGCCGTCACCAGATCGATGTTCCCGTCGTCATCGAAGTCTCCGGCTGCGACATCAACCGGCTGCCTGCCAACTGGATAGTCGGAGCTCCCCGAAAACGTGCCAATTGACCCCGCTCGATCACTGCGAAGGACTCGCACCAAGTCAAGGTCATTCATTGTAATTGCGATGTCGGGCCATCCATCACCTTCAAAGTCAGCGATCGTCGTGGGGTAGTCTCCATTTCCTCCGAGAGGCGAAACGTTGACTCCAGAAAAGCTGACCGGACACTGCCCCGCCGCCCCCGCGCACGCGGCCCCCACCACCAGCGTCGCCGCGATCTGCCCGATGCACTTCCGCATGCTGCTCATGATCATCATCTGAGAATCCCCCGCGAGCCCCCTCGGCCCCTCCGCCACTGCTACCGGCCACCCGGACACCCGGTTGGCCGATCAGGCACTTCCCGCATCCTATCAGATGCCGCACGGGTGTCAAGACCCAAACGCGGATTCGCCATCGTTTTTCAGCGCCACTGGGCCAGCCGATGGACGGAGGTGCTGGCAGAGTCCACAACCCATTTCGCCGAGCACGTTTGCGTCACCAGGCCCACCATCGGCTGGTGCCGATGGCTCGGAAAAGCCGTCTTCGCCGCGACGCGGCGGGGGTTCA
>JBBASU010000010.1:107814-117779 GCA_040399065.1 Phycisphaerales bacterium
ACCGCCGGGCCACCCAGGGCAGCCCCGCCACCACGGCCTTCTGGCTTCCCCAGTGCCCAGTCCCCGATCCCCAGTCCCTTCCACACCAATCACACTCCAAACACAATTCTGAGATTCCTCTTGCGTCAAGGGCTGCCATCCTCTATTCTGTGCCTTGCGAGCTCATGGCGGACGAGAGAGACACGGCCCCTTTGAGATCGCATGAGACGGCACCCCGCACAACGCGGGCGTGTCGGCTCGCGCACGCTGGCCGGGCTTGTCCGGTTCGCGTGATTCTGTCGATCCCGCGGCACCGCCGCACCGCGCGTGAGAGACGCGCGAACACGAACGATCATGCATGATCATGCGTGATCAAGCACGATCAAAGAGGAGAGAGTCCATGCAATTCCAGAACGTCCGCACCGCCGCCGCGCTCGCGATCATCGCGGGCACCAGCCTCGCTGGCACCGCCAGCGCCCAGTTCGTCTCCACCGCGATCCTCGCGGGCACCGGCCCGCGCAGCGTCGTCCCCGGCACGACGGGCGCGAATCCTGGTGAGCTCTTCCTGCCGACCGGCTCCTTCATGGACCGCGTCTATCGCAGCAGCAATGGCAACCACTGGATCCTGACGGCCCGCACCAACACCGGCGTGACCGCGACGGACGAGATCGTGATCACCGGCTCGGGCACGACCGGAACGGTCCGCGCCCGCGAGGGCGGGGCTTACTTCGGTGGCGCTGATGCTGGCCGCACGCTCGACAGCGGCCAGATCGATGAGCGCGTCTCGATCAACGACTCTGGCGACTTTGTCTTCACGGGCAACCTCTCCCCCGCCACCTCAACCGACGATGAGCTCATCATCCGTGGCAACGCCGCGGGCACGCTCTCGATCGCGACGCGCGAGGGTGCGACGACCGCGGCGGGCCCGACCAACGGCGTGACACTGACTGCTCCCAACATCGACAACTCGGGACGCATCTCGTACCGCAACTTCGTCAACACGACCACGGCCCAGCTGCTGCGCAACGACGCCACGGTGATCGATGCGGCGCTGGGTGCCGCGAGCCCGGTGGCGGGTCGCACCTTCCGGGTGCTGGATACTGATGGCTACCACGTCGATGCCAGCGGCAATAACTGGGTCGCCTTCACGAGCACCAACGGCGCGACCACCGACGACGGCCTGCTCCTCTTCAACGGCGGCATCGCGATGCGCGAGGGCGTCAGCACCATCGCCGGCGGGACGGCGACCTTCTTCAACGAGTGGGGCATGATCCCCAGCGGCAACTGGTGGGCCCGCGGCAACAACGGCACCGGCAACAACGATTGGGTCGCGCGGGGCAACGGCGCGGGCGGCTACGTCAGCGTCGTCGAGACCGATCAGCCCATCCTGACCGGCAGCACCGAGCTCTGGGATGACGCGATCTTCACCGACACCTTCTTCCTCTTCGCCAGCGACAACGTCGGCAACTACATCGTCGGCGGCGTCACCAACAACGCCGACCTCGCCCGCAACAGCGTGCTCGTCTATCGCGGCACGTTCGGCGAGTTCGAGCTCGCGCGCGAGGGTGACACCGTCGACCTCGATGGCGACGGCATCCTCAACGACGATGCCTTCATCACCACCTTCAATAACGACGACGCCTTCTTCACGGACGCGGGCCAGTTCGTCTATCAGGCCAACCTGCGCAACGCGGCGGGTGCCGACATCGGCCAGGCCCTGCTCACGATGAACGTCCCGACGCCCGGCGCTCTCGGCCTGCTCGGGCTCGCGGGCCTGGGCGCGCTGCGTCGCCGGCGCTGAACCGGAGCGCGGGTCACCGGACGGATCAAGCCGGTTCAATATGGAGTCAGGCGGGGTGAGCCAGATGGCTCGCCCTGCTTTGTTTTTGGAAAGGTGGTGGCGGTGGTGGTGGAGAGAGCGAGAGAGAAGGGGAGAGGGAGAGGGAGAGGGGGGGGGGCGCAGCACACGTCGCCCACGCAACGCCTTCATTTTCGCTTTCCCGCTTTTCGCTTTTCGCTTTTCCTCTCACGCATTCGCAAGGCGTCCGCTGCTGCGGCGGGTGGCCATCATGTACCCTTGCAGGTTGCGGCCCGGGCAGGCCGTGCCCTTCAGCTCCTGATGCGTGTAGACGCGCGAGACCGGCACGCGATACAGCCGCATCTGGCTCGCGACGAAGCCATCGAGCGTCTCGATCTGCTCGCGCGTGGGTGACTGCTGCTCGAAGTTCCCCATGAGCATGATGCCCAGGTTGTGCTCGTTGGTCCTGGAGACGTGCGCTCCCTCGATCGAGACCGGCCGCCCCTGCCACACGCGCCCCGAAGGGTCGATGATGTAGTGATAGCCGATGTCGACCCACTCGCTGCCGCGCTGCAGGTGCGAGTTGCGGATGCTGTTGAGGCGCGTGATGGACTCTCGCTCGCTGCGCATGCCCGAGGAGTTGATCGCGTCGTGATGGATCGTGATCCGCTGCACGCCGTTCATCGGCTTGGAGACGCGCCACTTTGGCTGAGCGTTCGTCCATGCCGTCCGGGGCAGCACCACACCCTGCGGCCCGGCCGCGCGCACGTTCGGCTGAGGCGCAGGGGAAGGCCACGGCGTGGATGGTCCTGGCGGCGGCGGGATGCTCGAGGCGCCGGTCTGCTCATCAGGCCAGACGGGTCCGGCAAGCTGGCCGCGGCTTCCCTGGCAGCCCGAAAGAATCGCCAGCGCGCCAAGCAGCGCGCCTCCACCCAGCACATCACGACGGGTAACCTCGCTCATCGTGCGTTTCATCGGTCCCGCCCAGCCCTTTCGTTGAAACACACACCCCCCAACGACGCGAATCTGCAACGGCCCCACTCTAGGCAGCGCGCCATGGGCTTCGGCCATTCCGAGCTTGGGCGGAATGGTCGTGGTCCCACGAAAACCAAGACACCGGCCGGGAGGCCGGTGCCACTCTGATCATCCCCGCGCGACCCCCGCCCGCCAGCGGCACCAGATCGCGAGCACCGTCAGCATGTACAGCCGCTGCGAGTGGTCGCGAACGCCTTCCTGATGCTCCCGGACCAGCGCCGCCACGCAAGAACGCCGGATCCTGAGGCCCAGAAGTTCCTCCGGAAAGGGGTCGGTCGCTCCCTCGCCGATCAGGTCCATCATCAGCCCGCGCATCCCACCAAAGTCCGACCGGAGCCACTCCCCTACGGGAATCGCAAAGCCCATCTTGCGCCGATCGACCACCTCCCGCGGCACGTACCTCGCGGCGACCTCGCGAAGGAGCCCCTTGCGCCGGCCGCCGGGAGTCAACGACTCAAGCCCCGTCGCCAGCGCCGCCCGAACAACACCCGTCGCGAGCAGCGGCGAGCGAACCTCCAAGGCCACCGCCATCGAAGCGGTGTCACTCTTGCGCATCAGATCACCCGACAGGTACCAACGGAAGTCATGCCGCGGCGCGTCGTCGATCAGCATCGGCGGCGGCAGCAGCGGGCCAGCACCCTCGACCAGCTGCTCAAGCTCGATGCGCGGGAAGATCGCCAGCAGCTCCTGATACCCATCACGCGCGGCGTCGCCGAGTCGCACAAGCTTGGACCAGCGCGACGTTGGATGGGCGCCGGCTCCCACCGCGCGCGGAATGCCGCGGAGCATGCCTCCGAAGCGGGCGATCCACCGTGCCGCGGCGTGGCGCTCATATCCCGCGAAGAGCTCATCGCCACCGTCGCCGCTCAGCGCGACCGGCGCCGCACGCCGTACCGCGCGGCTCAGCCAGTGCGTCGGCAGGAGCGAACTGTCGCCGAACGGAAGTCCGAGCTGCTCGATGAGTGCGATGAGGTCCGCCGCGGGGCTGGCCTCGCAGGGGAGCGTTTCGTGGCGCGTGCCCAGCGCTCTTGCGACGCTCGCCGCGGCCTCACTCTCGTCGTACCGCACGTCGGGCATGCGCACCGTGAAGGTCGCAAGCGACCCAAGCTCGCGCTGCGCCATCGCCGCGACGAGCGAGGAGTCAACGCCGCTGGAAAGAAAGCATGCCAGTGGCACATCGGCCTCGAGGCGCGAGACCACCGCGCTGCGCAGCATCGCATCGAGCGAGTCGCTCGTGAGCGGTGGTCCATCGCCGCGGTTGGGCAGCTTTTCGAACGGCGTTCGCTGCGCGAAACTCGTGCGCGCACCATCGGCGAGATCATGCAACCCATATCGCGCGACGACGCCGACGTCCAACTCTTGAAGCCCGCCGAGCATTGGAGTGAGCGAGCCGCCGTAGCGGAGCCACTCCGCCATGCCGCCCGGCTGTGGCTTCAGCGGCGTGCGCACGACTCCTTCGCTGCGCAGGCGCTCGTGCAGCACGATCAATGCCGCGGCGGTGCTTGCGAAGGCGTAGATGCCCGGCGCGAGCTCGGCCTCGTACAGCGGCTTCTCACCCGCGCGGTCTCGCGCCAGCACAAGCTCGGCATGCTCGCGCTCCCAGATCGCGTACGCGAACATGCCATCGAGCCGCGACGCGAGCCCGACATCACCCCAGGCGCGCTGGCCATGCAGCAGCACCTCGGTATCGCTGTGATCCGTTGTGAAGTGGTGGCCGAGTGACTCAAGCTCGCGCCTCAACTCGCGATGGTTGTAGATGCAGCCGTTGAAGACGACCGCCGCCGCGTTGTATGTGCGGCCAACGACGTCCGCCGCGGCGGCGACCATCGGCTGCGCGCCGCCATCGCGATCGATGATCGAGAGGCGCCGGTGCACGAGCGCGATGTCGATGACGGCACCGTCAGCGCGGCGGGCGCGATCGCGGAATCTCCCACTGCCATCGGGGCCGCGATGGGCGATGTGCGCATCGAGCAGGTCGAGCCACTGGTCCGCGATCGCCACCCGCGGCGGCGGTACTTCGCCGCCACCTGAGTGAACCCGCAGGATTCCAGCAATCCCACACATCAGCGCAGACTCCGGGGGCGGCACATGCCCCGATCACGCACGATCTGACACGTCCTTGTCGCGACTGGCCCGCTCTGGCCCGACCCGATCCGGCCCCACGACATCCGCCGCGGATCGCATGCCCGCGGCACGCTCGACCCGCAGCATCCACATCGTGTGCAGCACGCGCGTGAGCGAGATGCCCGTGGCAAAGCCGATCGCTGTTGAGACCTCAAGTCCCCAACCGGTGTGCAGGAGCCGCTGCTGGAGCCCGAGCGCCGCGATGTACAGAATCGGCGAGAGGAGCGCACGCTCGAACTGCACGAGCGTCGCATCTCGCATGAACGTGAGGTCGGCATACGCCCGCGTGCGCAGCACCTGCCGCCGGCGCGGCATGTGGTTCGCGGCCCAGTGCAGCAGGTAGTAAACGAGCACATCCGCGATGAGATCGATCGCGAACGTCAGGCCGCCGATCACCATCTTCTCGCCCATGAAGCGGAAGGGAAGGCCCGGAATGCTGAACTCGCGCCCCTCGACAAGGCCAGTGACCGCCTGCAATGCGCCGGTGCGGTCCATGAGATGAAGCACGCCGACTGTGATCCCGAGGGCCGCGATGCCCGCGACGATCACGTTCACGTTGACGTTGACGATGCGATAGTCGTACCAGTCCGACAGGCGGCCCATGTCCGGCTAGGTTAGCGCGGGCGTGGGCCGGAATCATCGGCCGGGCGGGTCGGTGTTCGCATCAATTCGCGGCCATCTCGCCCAGTCGTCTGCGCGTGAGCGAAACCGCCGACGGGGAGCGGTCAAAGCCGATGGCGCTCCGGCCAAGTGCCGCGGCGGCGACCAGCGTGGTGCCGCTGCCGCAGCAGGGATCCAGCACCACGCCACCGGGTGGGCAGCAGGCACCGATCAGCATCTCGAGCAGCGCGAGGGGCTTTTGCGTCGGATAGCCCGTGCGCTCCTTGGCCATGTTGTTGATGCTGGGAACATCCAGCACGTCGGTGGCCTTCTTGGTCTGGCCCATCAGGCGCTGGCTCGTTGCGTCGACGCGCGGGGCTTCGAACCAGTATGCCTCAGGATCCATCGCGTAGAAGAAGATGTCGTCGTGCTTGCGAGCAAAGCGCCTTGGCGAGGAGCCGCCGAGCCCGTACGACCAGATCAGGTGATTGACGAAGTGTTCCGCGCCGAGGAGCTCATCGAGCAGCAGCCGCACATGGTGGCTCGTGCGCCAGTCGCAGTGGATCAGCACGCTCGCCGAGTGCTTCATCGCGGGCAGCGATGCCCGCAGTCTCGCCGCGAGCCAGGCGATGTACGCCGCGGTGTCGGGCCATGAGTCTTCGTACGACGCGCCTTCGGCGGCTGCACCCGCGCGCTTCGGTGCGTTGGGTGGCGTGCGCTTTGTGGCGCCCGTGTTGAAGGGCGGGTCCGCGTAGAGAAGGTCGATCGACGCCGCGGGAAGGTCCGTAGCGAGATCGAGCCAGTCACCGAGCAGTACCGAGGCGTTCACGGCCATACATCACGCCGGCCTGACGGCGGCGCGCCCCACGCTGTAGTACGCAAAGCCATGCTCGCGCATCGTCGCGACGCGATAGAGATTGCGCCCGTCGAAGACGACCGGCGTTGTGAGCAGCGACTTGAGCCGCTCAACGTCCGGGCTCTTGAACTCATCCCAGTCCGTCGAGACCACGAGCGCATCGGCGCCCTTCACGCACTCGTACATGTCATCAACGATCGTCGCGGTGGGGCCGAGTTCGGCCCGCGCGTTCGCGTTCGCGACGGGGTCGTACGCAATGCACGTCGCGCCGTAGCCCGCGGCCTTGCGGATGAGCGTCAGCGCCGGCGCCTCGCGGATGTCGTCGGTGCGGGGCTTGAAGGCGATGCCCCAGAAGGCGATGCGCTTGCCCTGCAGGCCCGCGGCCCCGCCGCCGATGCCGGTCTTGCCGCCGAAGTGGCCGACGATCTTGTCAAAGAAGCGCTCGCGCTGCTTCTGGTTCACGGCGTGCACGGACTTGGAGAGGCTGGCCTCGATGCCGCTCTTGTCGCCCATCATGATGCACGCGAGCGTGTCCTTGGGGAAGCACGACCCGCCGTAGCCAAGGCCTGGGTAGAGGAAGGCGTTGCCGATGCGCTTGTCGGAGCACATTCCCTCGCGCACGCGCCCGATGTCGGCTCCGTAGGCCTCGCAGAGGTTGGCCATCTCGTTGATGAAGCTGATCTTGGTCGCGAGGAAGTTGTTGCTGGCGTACTTGACCATCTCGGCGCTGGGCACGTCCATCAGGAAGATCGGGTGGCCATTGCGGACGAAGGGGTCGTAGAGCTCGCGGAAGGCGGCGCCCGAGGCCTCGTCCTCAACGCCGACGACGACGCGGTCGGGCTTATTGAAGTCGTTGACGGCGTCGCCCTCCTTGAGGAACTCGGGGTTGTCAGCGACCTTGAAGGGGATGGCGGCTCCGACCTTCTCGCGGATGCGGTCGCGCACCATGAGCGTCGTGCCGACGGGCACGGTGCTCTTCATCACGATGACCTTGGGCTTCTGGTTGGGGCCCAGCGCCTTGAGCACCTCGGCGATGTCGTCCGCGGCGGAGTGGATGTACTTGAGATCGGTGTGGCCACGTTCGTCGCTGGGCGTGCCGACACAGATGAAGATCATCTCGGCGTTGGCGTAGGCCTCCTTCTTGTCGAGCGTGAAGCGCAGGCGGCCGGCCTTGATGTTGCGCTCGAGGAGCTCCTCGAGGCCGGGCTCGTAGATCGGGCACTCGCCCTTGCGCAGGCGCTCGATCTTCTTCGCGTCCACGTCAAGGCAGACGACATCGTTGCCCGTGTTCGAGAAGCAGACGCCCGTCACGAGGCCCACGTAGCCGGTACCCACCATCGTCAGTCGCATGACACACTCCCTGCGAGAACTTCACCCACCCGCGGCCGTATCCTTGCCCCTTCCGCTACGCTCACTCCAACTACGCCAGTAAAGACAGGCACGTTCGACCGCCGCGCGTTCCATCAACGTCTCATCGCTCATCGACCGAATCGGATTCTAGCCATGCCCACTTCTACCAAACCCCGAAAGAAGGCCGCAAAAGCCGCACCTCTGACCGCCAAGACGGCGGATCGGCACGTGCTGTACGAGATTGCGGTGCAGTCGCCCGATGCCGAGATGGACTTTGTTGAGGCGACGTTCAAGAAGCTGCGCGGGCGCGAGTGCCACAGCATCCGCGAGGACTTCTGCGGCACCGGCCACTCCTCGTGCGAGTGGGTCGGGCGCGGCACGGACCACACCGCCGTCGGCCTTGATCTGCACGGCCCGACGCTGGCGTGGGGCAAGCGCCACAACCTGTCGAAGCTCACCGAGGAGCAGCGGTCGAGATTGAAATTGCTGCAGTGCAACGTGCTGGATCCAGCGCCAGAGGCCCGCGGCACGGACGCGGTCCTCGCGATGAACTTCTCGTACTTCTGTTTCAAGACGCGCGATGTTCTGCGATCCTACTTCAGCAAGGTGCGCGAGACGCTGGGTAAGGACGGCGTCTTCTTCATGGACGCATGGGGCGGGTACGAATCGATGAAGGAGCAGCAGGAGCGCCGGCGCTGCAAGGGCGGCTTCACGTATGTGTGGGATCAGGCGAGCTACGACCCGATCTCGGGCGATATGGCCTGCCACATTCACTTTGAGTTCAAGAAAGGGCCGGCGATGAAGCGGGCGTTCTCGTACCAGTGGCGCCTCTGGACGCTGCCGGAGATTCAGGAACTGCTGATCGAGGCGGGCTTCCGCCAGCCGACGGTCTACTGGGAAGGCGAGGACAAGAAGGGCAGCGGCAACGGCGTGTTCACGCCGCGGAGGCGCGGCGTGGCGGATGCTTCGTTTATCTGTTACATCACGGCGATGGTGTAGTTATTATAAGAAGAGACACCCGCCACGAAGTGGCGGGCCACCCAGATTACACGTTGAAGAGGAAGTGGCAGATGTCGCCGTCCTTCATGATGTAATCTTTGCCTTCGATGCGCATCTTGCCGGCTTCTTTGATTGCCTTTTCGGTCTTGTATGTTTCGAGATCTGAGATGGAGTAGATCTCGGCGCGGATGAAGCCGCGTTCGAAGTCGGTGTGGATGACGCCCGCGGCCTGCGGGGCTGTGGCGCCGATGGCCACTGGCCAGGCGCGGACCTCCTTGGGACCAGCCGTGAAGTAGCTCTGGAGGCCCAGGAGCTTGTACGTGGCGCGAGCGACGGCGGCGAGGGCGGGCTCCTTGAGGCCGTACATCTCCAGCAGTTCCTTCTGCTCCTCGGCGGCCAGCGGGGCCAGCTCGCTCTCGATCTTGGCGCAGACGGGGACGCACTCGGCGTGCTCGGCGGCGGCGTGGGCCCGGACCTTCTGGGCGTGCGGGCCCTTGCCTTCGAGGTCGTCCTCATCGACGTTCATGACGTAGAGGACCTTCTTACCGGTGATGAGGCCCAGCTGCTTGAGCTGCTTGAGCTGTTCGGCGTCGTCGAACTTGACCGATCGCGCGGGCTTGCCCTCTGAGAGCGGGCCCTTGAGCTTCTTCAGGACTTCGAAGCGTGCGACGTCCTCGGGCTTGCCGCTCTTGGCGGCGCGCTCGGACTTGCCGTAGCTGGCCTCGACGGTCTGGAGGTCGGCGAGGATGAGCTCGGTGGTGATGATGTCGATGTCGCGGAGGGGATCAACGGAGCCGGAGACGTGCAGGATTTCCTCGCCGCCGGGGGCCTTGGTGAAGCAGCGGACGACCTGGAGGATGGCGTCGACCTCGCGGATGTGGCTCAGGAACTTGTTGCCCAGGCCCTCGCCCTCGCTCGCGCCCTTGACGATGCCGGCGATGTCGACCAGGCGCAGAGCCGCGGGGATGGTCTTCTGCGGCGGGATGTAGCGGGTGATGAGTTCAAGCCGCGGGTCGGGGATGGGAACGACGCCGACGTTTGGCTCGATGGTGGCGAAGGGGTAGTTCGCGGCGAGGATGTTGGACTTCGTGAGGGCGTTGAAGAGAGTGGACTTGCCGACGTTGGGCAGTCCGACGATGCCAGCTTCCATGTGCGAACACTCCGGGTGAATGGGGAACGGCGAGTGTAGGTTGCGGGGGGTGGCGTTGGGGGGTTGGTGCGTTG
>JBBASU010000011.1:0-106554 GCA_040399065.1 Phycisphaerales bacterium
CACGCGCCGAGCAGCATCGCCAGCCCGCAGACCGCGACGCCACGCGCGGCACCCCACCCGCCCCACCCACCCCTCCCAAGGCCGCCCTCGCAACTCGCCGGTTTCAGCTTCATGCCCTGAGCGTACCCATCCTCGCGCGCCGCACGACGCGTCCCCATCCGCGGGTCGCAGCTTTCCCTATACTGATCCCCCGCCCGCTCAACGCGGGCCAGAACGCAAGGAGTTCGCATGAAGACGGCCGAACGCATCGTGCTCTACATCGGGCTTGCCCTCTCGCTCTCCCTCGCCGCGGGCTACCAGTGGATGGCCTCGCCCGCCGTGGCCAGCGCCCCCGCCCGCGCCGCCGACACCCGCATCGCCACCATCGACATCCTCGGCATCACCGAGAAGATGATCCTCTCCGAGAAGTACCTCTCGGCCCGCAACACCAACACCACCTCGCAGAACAAGATGCTCGAGGACCTCTCCAAGGGCCTGCAGGACGTCATCGCCCGCGCCGGCGCCACGCAGGAGAACACCCCCGAGCGCCGCGCCCTCGAGCAGGAGTTCAACTCCAAGCAGGAAGAGCTCCGGCGCGCCCAGGCCCAGGCTCAGGCCCAGATCGAGCAGTTCAACACGCTGCAGGTCGCAGAGTGCTACCGCGCCGTTATCACCGCGGCCAACCGCCTCGGGGCCGAGCTCGGCTACACCCACGTCATCTCCACCCGCACCGGCGAGCCCACGATCCGCTCCAACAACGTCGCCGGCGCTGTGCAGGAGATCCTCGCACGACCCGTGGTGCTTGGCCCCCTCGGCGATGACCTCACGGAGCGCCTCACGCGCCAGCTCGGCCTCGAGAACGTCGTGGCCCAGCCGGTTCCCGCCTCGGCGACGCCGGGCACTGCTCCCACTACGCCCGCCGCGCCCGCCACGCCGAATCCATAAGCCACGCCCGCACCTCGCGGGATTCGACAGATCACGACTCAACAGAACCCGAGGACCGCTCCTCGGGTTCTTTCTTTTCTCGCGTCGCCGCCGCCACAGCAATGAGCGAGAGAAGGTGGCCCGTCAGCAGCCGCTTGGCCGCCGCCATCGTCGGCGCGGCTTCCCCAAGCTCCAGCTTCAGGCTCGTCACCGGCCTCCCCACCAGCCCGCACGGCACGATCACGCCGAAGTGGCTCATGTCCGGCGCGACGTTCAGCGACAGGCCGTGCATCGACACCCACTTCCGCAGACGCACGCCCATCGCCGCGATCTTCGCGGCCTGCGCAGCCCCGCCGGGACTTGTTGGGCTTGCCTTGTTCGGCGCCGGGATCCACACGCCCGTCGCACCCTCCTCGCGCTCTGCCCGCAGCCCACACTCCGCGACGGTCCTGATAACCGCCTCCTCCAGCAGCCGCATGTACGCGTGCAGCCCCAGCCCGAGCGCGTTCAGATCAAGGATCGGATAGACCACGATCTGCCCCGGCCCGTGGTACGTCACGTCGCCGCCGCGGTCCGTCTCATGCACCTCGATGCCGCGTGCGGCCAGCATCTCCCGCGTCAGCAGCACATGCTCCGCCACGCCCGGCCGCGCCGTGACGGTGATCACCGGATCATGCTCGACGAGCAGGATCGTGCCGACCGTCGGTGCCGTCGACTCGCGCGACGCCACCACCAACTCATGCACGCGCCGCTGCTCCGCCAGCGCCGGGCCGTAGCCAAGCCGGCCCAGGTCAACCACATCCGGAACTCGCGCCACAGGCACCTCAGATGACATCACATGGATGCTATGGGCCGCACTGCGGCGATCACGACGCACGACCACAACACGACCCCCATGCACCGCCATCGCCCCCTCCCCACCTACCCTCCAGCCTCATGGCCAACCGCACCATCCATCCCTCCGCGATCGTCGATCCCGCGGCAGAACTCGGCGACGGCGTCGAGATCGGCCCCTTCTGCATCATCTCCGGAGCCGTCAAGCTCGGCGCCCGCGTCCGCCTCATCTCGCATGTCACGATCCACGGCCCCGCCACCATCGGCGAGGGGACCACGCTCTACCCCGGCGTCTGCATCGGCATGCTCCCGCAGGACTACAAGTTCAAGCCCGGCATGGCCACCGCCGGCGTCGTCATCGGCAACGACTGCCTCATCCGCGAGCACGTCACGATCCACGCCGCCTCCAAGGAGCCCGGCCAGGGCCCACCCACCACGCTCGGCGACCGCGTCTTCATGATGGTCAACAGCCACGCGGGCCACGACTCCAAGATCGGCAACGACGTCATCCTCGTCAACGGCGTCCTGCTCGCGGGCCACACCGAGATCGGCGACAAGGCCACGCTTTCGGGCGCTGTCGCGGTGCACCAGTTCGCGCGCGTCGGGCGGCTGGCCTTTGCCTCGGGCCTCTCCGCGGTGGCGCGTGACCTGCCCCCCTTCTGCATCGCCGCGGAACGCAACCAGATGAAGGGCATCAACGCCGTTGGCCTTCGCCGCAGCGGCATGCCGCGAGAGCACATCACCGCGCTGCGGGCCGCCTTCCGCGAGGCCTTCCGCGTCTCGCGCACGCGCCCCGAGCAGATCGAGGTCCTGCGTGCGCTCGGGCGCGACTGCCCGCCCGTCATGGAGATGGCCGACTTCGTCGCCGCCAGCAAGCGCGGCCTCCTCGCGTGTGCCGCCGCCGCTGCGGACGATGAGTCTCTCGAATAGCTGAGTCTCTCAAGCAGCACCGCCCGGAGACTCTGATCGTGCCGCAACTTCGACTCTGCGTCCTCGCGAGTTCATCCTCGGGCAACTGCTCCGTGCTCGCCATGGACACACCCCGCGGCGTGCGAACGCTGCTCGTCGATGCGGGCCTCTCGCCGCGCCGGACGGAGGGGCTGCTCGCGGGGCTGGGCCTGGATCTCTCGACGATCGATGGCGTCGTGCTGACGCACCTTGATCAGGACCACTGGCAACCCACGTGGGGCTCGCGGCTCCCAAAGTCCGCGCGACTCTGGATCCACCGACGCCATCGCCGCCGCGCCGAGCGTGACTGCCCCGCTGGAAGATGCATCGAGCTCTTCGGCGATGACTCACCCTTCGAAGCGATGCCGGGTCTTCTGGCCTCGTCGTGCCTGCTCTCGCACGATGAGTCCGGCGTTGCGTGCCTGAGGTTCATGACTTCCAGGAGCGCCCTCGGCTACGCGACCGACGTCGGCAGCCCGAGCCGCGCGATGATCGAGCACCTGCGGGGCGTCGGCACGCTCGCCATCGAGTCCAACTACTGCCCGCAGCTCCAGGTCGCCTCCGCGCGCCCCGCCTTCCTCATCAGCCGCATCATGGGCGGCGGCGGCCACCTCTCCAACCACCAGAGCGCCCAGGTCGTCCGCGAGATCGGCCACACCGGCGACGTCGTCCTCCTGCACCTCTCCAAGCAGTGCAACACGCCGGACCTTGCCCGCCAGGCCCACGAGCCGAACCCCCACCACGCCCAACTCGCCCAGCACGCCCGGTCACGCCGCGTCATCATCGCGAAGCCCGACGCACCAACAGACTGGATCCCAATCCAGCCCCCAAGCTGCCACGTCCAAAGCCGGCCCGTCCAACACGCAGCTACCACCGGCGGCGGGCAACTGCGGCTGTTCTGAGCCCAAGGCCGGAATTACGGATCGAGACTTCCCTGTAGGATGATTCCGAGATGAGCAGGGGAGACATGAATGCGACTCACGAACGACCCCAAAGCTGCAGGGCTGGACGCAGACAAACTGTTCGATCTGTCGGCTGGTCCGAATTCAACGACGGATCACCCGCTGCAACTCGAGGACCTGAAGAAGTTCAGACCCTCCCGGTACATGAGCTTCAGCACGGACAGTTCGCCAATTCTCTTGTACTTCGTTATGTGTTTCTTCGCCCATGTGACTTCAGGCTACTTCTCGAAGTATCACCAAAGCACCCTCGCCTTTGCGATCTACCTGCTGTCTATTCTCTCGTTCGTCACATGCCCACTTGTGCTCCTGGGGTACGCGGCACACGCTGTGAATCGATCCACTCGCCGCATCTCCCAAAACCAATGCAGCGTTTGCAGTTATCCTCTTCCGCGATCCGCACCGGACGCGAAGAAAGCCACGCTGTCCAGAGTCACATGCACGGAGTGCGGAAGCACGGTCTTTCAGGAGGGTGGACGTTGAGAGCATCGTGCCCCACAACCGTCCGTCGCCGAGACGATGCAGCTTTACCCCTCCTCCGCCCCGCCCCGCGTTTCCCGCCGCGTGGTACACGAAGGACTCTTTCACGCACGAGCCCCGCAGCCCAATCGCGGCAAGACCCCGCCTCACCAACCTGCAAGCGAGCTCGCACCCAACTCCGAACGCCGCGAAGCGGCCGGGGTGAATAGCCGTGGGCAGCCGCGAACGCGGCGCCCACGGGGGCGAGACCCTCTCTCAAGGCACCGCGAACGCGGTGCAGGTAGCCGCCCGTTTACGCTCCTGAACGCGCTCGCGGTGGCCTACTCGCGGCGGTCCACCTCATCCACCAGCACCATGTCGCCGCCCCGACCACAACTCCTTCCTCTCTGCCTCAGCCCGCAACCCCAATCCTCTCCCCAGCCTTCCCTCTCCTCTCCCCCGTAGACCTATCCTTCTGCCACATGGCAAAGACGCCCGGCAAAGCCCCATCTCGTAGCAAGTCCTCCCCCTCCCCCTCCTCCACCTCCTCCACCGCCAAGACCAGCACTGCGCCCGCAAAGGCCGCCAAGGCGAAGTCGTCGGACGCTGCGCCTGAGAAGAAGGCCGCGAAGCGAGCTTCCGCGAAGACCTCAGAAGCGGTCGCAACAGAAGCGGTCGCAACCACTACCACGACGAAGGCGGCCGCGGCCCCTGCGCCCAAGGCCCGCTCCACTCCGGCTCCCGCGCCCACGCCCAAGAAGCACAAGGGTCCACGCGAGAAGCGCAAGACGGCCCGCATCGAGGTGCCCGGCGAGACGGCCGACACGCGCTTGCCCAAGAGCGTGCGTGATGCTGCGGCGCTCCCGGTGCCCGTTCGCGCCGTGGACCCGACCGATGAGGCCAAGCGTCTCTTCGCGATCGACGCCGCGCGGCTGCTGCACGACGACAAGTGCACCGACATCGTCGTCCTAGACGTTCGCGCTGTCTCCCCAGTTGCCGACTTCATCGTCATCGGCTCGGGCACGTCTGATCGGCAGATGGGCAGCGTGCTCGCGCACGTCCGGGCCATGGGCGCCGAGCGCGGCATGCCCGCGTGGCGCACCAGCGAGGACGACGGCAGCCTCTGGCTCCTGGCCGACCTCGTCGATGTCGTCGTCCACCTCTTCGAACCCAACACGCGCTCGCACTACGACCTTGAGATGCTCTGGGGCGATGCACCGCGCGTCGACTGGGAGCGCCCCGAAGAGAAGTCGCGCGACCTCGCGGGCCTCAACACCCGCGCCCGCCTATAGGTTCACACTCGATCGTCACCTCGCCGCGCCGCTCTGGGCGCGAGCTTCATCCAAAGGCAGCCATCCCCACCGCCGCCGCGCGGCATCACTGGACTCCCGATGCTCCGAGAAGTGCTCCACAGCAAGATCCACCGCGCCACCGTCACCGCGGCCCTCCCCGACTACATCGGGTCGATCACGATCGACTCGCGGCTCCTGGACGCCTGCGGCATGCGCGTCAATGACAAGGTCCTCATCAGCAACTGCCGCAACGGCGAACGCTTCGAGACCTACATCTTCAAGGGCAAGCCCGGCTCGGGCGCCATCGAGATCAACGGCGCTGCGGCAAGGCTCGTCGAGCCCGGCGACAAGATCATCATCATGCACTACGCCCTGATGACCGATGCCGAGTACCAGACCAACCGCCCCGCCGTGCTCGTGATGGGCGAGAAGAACCAGATCGTCGAGATCATGCACTATGAGCCGTCGTGAGCCGTCATAAGCGGTCACGAGCAAGCACGGCGGCAGCGATCATGACCACAGCGACGGCGAGGACCTTATGGCCGAGCAGACGACCACCACGCCAAGCCACACCGTCCACGTCAACACCGCAAGCCGCGCGTACGACGTTGTCATCGGCCACGGGCTGCTCACGAGCATCGGACCTCTGACGCGCGCGGCCCTCGGCCCGAAGCCCGTGCGTGCCGCGCTCGTCTGCGACGACAACCTCCCCGAGCACACCATCACGCGCGCTCATGCCTCGTTGCAGGCCGCGGGCTTGTCGCCCACGCTCATCAAGGTCCATGCCACCGAGCAGCTCAAGAGCCTTACGACACTCTCGACCATCTTGGATGAGCTCGCCGCGGCACGCCTGGATCGTCTCGATCCCGTCATCGCACTCGGCGGCGGCATCGTGGGCGATGTCGTCGGCTTCGCCGCAGCGGTCTATCGACGCGGCGTGCCGGTCGTGCAGTGCCCCACCACGCTCCTTTCGATGGTGGACGCCGCCGTCGGCGGGAAGACCGGCATCAACTTGGTGATGCCGGGCCCCGACAGCGGCCTCCGCAAGAACCTCGTCGGCGCGTTCCACCAGCCACACCTGGTCGTCGTCGATCCATCAGTGCTGGGGACGCTGCCAGTCCGACACTTAAGGTCGGGCCTGGCCGAGTGCATCAAGCACGCGATGATCGGTGCTGAGGCCAACGACGCGGGCCTCCTCGACTGGACCGAGTCCCATCTCGACAGCATCTTCCGCCTTGAGCCCGGGACGCTCGGCGAGCTTCTGGCCCGCAACATCGCGATCAAGGCCGCCATCGTCGCCACCGACGAGCGCGAGGACCTCGAGAACGACGCCGGCGGCCGCGCCCTGCTCAACCTCGGCCACACCTTCGGCCACGCCCTCGAAGCCGTTGGCACACTCTCGCCCGATGGACGCCGCGAGAACGCACCCCTCCAGCACGGCGAGGCGGTCGCCCTCGGCCTCGTCGCGGCCAGCGTCACGGGCCGCGAGTTGGGCACCTGCTCCGCATCGCTGGCTCCGCGGATCGCGCGGCTGCTGGACCGCGTCCGCCTTCCCTTCTGCCTGAGCGGGCTGCCCGAGCCGGCGATGATGATGGAGCTGATGGGGCATGACAAGAAGGTTCGGGCCGGCAAGCTCCGCCTGATTCTGCCGACCGAAGGCTGCCGAGCCAAGGTCGTCGTGGATCCGCCAACCGCCGCAGTCATCGCCGGGTGGAACGCACTTAAGCCGGGCGGGCACGACCGCTTCCGCCACCTGGACGAGCCCGCCAAGCAAGTGCAGCCCCGCACGCCGTAGTCGGGCCCGGCAGATCGGTGGCGGCGGTTCCCTCCGCATGGGTGTTCAACCCTAGAACCTGTCGCTACAGGGATTGAGAAACCTTGATATTTGTGGGTTTTCAAGGCTCTCGGAATCCAAGTCCGATAGTTGTTCTGTCGCCGGTTGTGTCCGCGCCTGGCGACTTCCGCGGCTCGCTCTCCGATTTCCTGGAGCATCCGTCCATGCGCACGATCGCCATCCTGAATCAGAAGGGCGGCTGCGGTAAGACCACTACCGCGATCAACCTCTCCGCCGTCATGGCGAGAATGGGGCGGAGGGTACTGCTGATCGACATGGATCCGCAATCCCACTGTGCGCTGGGGCTCGGCGTTCCTGAGAACAGGATCGAGCTCGACGTGACGGACGCGCTCCTCAACGCCGGATCACCCAAGCCCATCGATGCATCGCGCCTGCTCTGGCGACCCGTCCGCAACCTCGATCTCATCCCCAGCCGCATGCGACTCGCCGGGCTCGAAGCGGCCAAGGGTGGCCTCGCCGAAGCGCCAGACCGCGAGCAGCGCCTCAAGAAGGCACTCGACCCGATGCGCCGCCAGTACGACGTCGCGGTGATCGACTGCTCCCCCTCCATCGGCCTGCTCACCTACAACGCCCTCGTTGCCGCGGACATGGTCGTCATACCCGTCGAGACCGGCTACTTCTCCCTCCAGGGTGCCACGCGCCAGGCCGCCACAGTCCGGACGCTCGCGAAGCGCCTCGGTGTCACGCCCGGCATCTGGATGCTCGCGACGATGCACGACGCAGGCAACGCGGTTGCGACCGATCTCTTGGACGAACTCCATCGCAGGTTCAAGGGTCGAGTGGTGCCTCTGGTGGTTCGTCGCGATGCCAAGCTCCGCGAGGCCGCCTCCTTTGGCCAGTCCATCGCCGATTACGCGCCGGGCTGCGAGGGAGCCGAGGACTACCGCAGGCTCGGAGCCTGGATCGCGGACAAGCTCGACAGCGAGCCCGAGTCCAGCCCCATGGATCAGATCGGTGCTGACGCCGACGCTGAGTCTGGTGCCGACCTCACCGCCTCCCGCTGGGAGCCCTCTCCCATGCCACCGGTCGTTCGTCATGAAGCCTCTGTGACCGACGTCGCCCATTCGTCTTCAGCCGCGACACAACGTCCCTCGCAAACCCCCGCAGCTATGATCGAGCTTCCCGCCGAGATCACGTCCTCGCTCGAAGCCGCAGGCCTCGCCGTTCCCTCCGGCGACGCACATTCCGAACTCAAGCCGGTCTCACGCGCTGAAGATGTCGCCCGCCGCGCACACGAGTTCCTTCGCAAGCTGGCGCTCGGACGCAATCAGGCCGCGGCCTCCGCCAGCTCACTCACGGCCACGCTCCCCGCTCCCACGGAACAGATCGAGTCCCACGCCAGCGGCGTCTATCTGACCCAGGAGCCCGCAACCAAGGCCACCAGCGTCAGTCCCTCTACGAAGCGGTTGCTGGGCGTCCGTCAGACCAATCAGGGCGTCCTCTTCGTGCAGCCAATCGAGGGCGCACGATCCGCGAGCATCGCCGGTACATTCAACGACTGGTCCGCAACGACCCACCCGATGCGCCGCAACGACGACCTCGGCGTCTTTGAGCTCTGCCTGCGGCTGCCGCCGGGGAAGTACCTCTACCGAGTCATCATCGACGGAACATGGTCCAGCGATCCGCACAACAACAACTGCGAACCCAATCCCTTCGGCGATGCCAACTCGGCTGTGATCGTTCAGAGCGGCCCCGGCAGCGTGTGACGATCAACTCCCGTTAAATACGCAAGTCGCGCACTTCACGCAGGATGCGCGAGTCGCGACCAGATCGAGTTCCTCGTCGTGGTGTAGTGCCACACACAGTCATGGATGACCAAGATGCACGAAGGCCGCACAGACTTTGATGCCCTGGCCGACCTCTTCCTCGGCGATGGAGTCTTGTCCGCCACGGGCACGACCGGCCCGAAGTCCGCAACCACATCAAGCACATCAAACGGCCTGCTGCACGCGGAGCTGGCCGCCCCCTCCTCCTCGACGCAGACCAGCGCTCCAACCCTGCGGCTGACGCCCGCAAGCGATCGGTTCGAACAGGCAGAACGGCAGAACGATCGGCCCAGCAACGCGGCGAGCGAGTCATCAAACGCCGCGTGCGCCGCCGCCCCCGTAGCCGCATCAAGCGTTCCGATCGAAGCCCTCCTCGTCGGACACCTGCCCGTGATGGGTGGCGTCTGGGTCACGCAGTACGCCAAGCACGTCGCGGACCGCGAGCATTGCGTCGTCGCGCTCCTTCGCCTCCAGGCCGGACAGGTCTCCATTGATGTCTTCACGCCGCGTTCTGCGAGCGTTCCGACCTCGAGCCGCATCGGCGAGATGCACACCTCCGGCCTCATGGAAGCCATCCGCAGCGCCCGCTCACGCTGCGGCCTCTGGCTCGTGCGCGTCGATGAGGCCAGCGAGGCCGATCTCGTCTCCGCGCCGCACGTCTCGCGCATGACACTCCTCACCGGCGCGGACGACCCCGCCGTCGTCGCCTCGTATCGCACCATCAAGTCGCTCCAGCAGGCCGAAGAAGGGTGCGAGCAGCCGCTGCGCCTCAGCATCGCCATCATGGGCGCCGACGACGCCAAGGCCGAGGCCGCGGAGACCAAGCTCCAGCGCGCCGCCTCAAACTTCCTCGGACGCTCTCTCGCCAGCGCGGCACGAATCGCCAAGATCGGCGCCTGCACCACCACCACGCTCTTCCGAGGCGAGGCCGACGAAGATACCAACATCGTCTCGCTGATCGCACTGCTCCGAGGCGCGCCGATCCCGGGCGAATCCGCGGCAACCGCCACGGAGCCAGACGCACTTCCTCCGACTTCGCACATCGAACCAAAGCCAGACCCCAAGCCACAGCCGTCGCAGCACGCGGATGGCGTGACCAGTGGCGCCTGCACCCCGCACGCATCACGCACACCGACCATCGCGCAGCAGTCCATCTCCTCCGACAATCATGCGGCCTCCCTCGCCGCGCACATCGCGGGCCTGCGTCCCCTTTCCTTCCGCTGCCCCTACGCGCCCGACGTTGAACTCGCCCTGGGTTCATCGGGCGTGCTCCACCTCGTCTCACCCATGCAGCAAGGCGGCCCCGGCGCACTGCTGACGGTCGCGGCGTGGGCCCAGTCGCACGCATCGCTCCTCGAGGCCGCACGCCCCGAAGAGCTCAACATGGCCCATCCCGAGGGGCCGGTCCTGCACGTCGTGACAAGCGATGCCAAGGTTGCAAGGCCAATGCTCGACACCGGCGTCCGCGTCCACCTCATGCTCAAGGTCGGCGAGTCGGTGACCGTGCATGACCTGAACTAACGCAGCCGCGAGTGCGTCGGCTCTCGTACATCGCACGAATACCCTGCTGCAATGGACCACACCGCGCCCGCGCTCTCAACCTGGATCGAGCGCTTTCGTTCGCTCGCGGCGGCTGGCCTTCCGGCCCGCTTCCTCGAACTTCATCGCGACCTGCGCAGTGCAAACGGTGACAGTCCCGTCGCACCACCCGACCATGTCCGCGCATGGATTGCTGCATTTCGAGATGGCGAAGGCCACCGCCGCGCGGTCGATCCCTTTCTCCTCTCTCACATGCTCGGCGTGACCCCGCCTGACCCATCGCAGCGAAGTACACCCGAGTCTCAGGCATGGGCATCGGTCGCGCGACGCGACCCCAATCCCGAAGCCGCGATCACCGCCTTGGACTGGGGCGGCACTGGCCGCCTCTATCCAACCCTCGCAGACGGCGGCATCGAAACATGGACCGAATCCGAGCTCTCTTCGCTCCAGGCCATCGCATGGCTCGCACTGCGGAATCGCTCCAAAGCCATCATGGCTCGCGTGAAACTCGCCGCCGCATGGCTCGCGCGCGAGGTCCAGCCCGACAACGCGACGCAGCGTCCCTGGGCCGCGGGCCTCTTCATCGTGCGCTCAATGGACGCAAGCCTCAGCGCGGGCGAGCAGCAGGAGTACGCGCTCTACGCCCACACACTCATCGAGAACGCCCTCGTCGGTCGCGAGCACCCCGACACCTTCTCGGCGTGCATCCTCTGGGATTCCGCGGCGTGGATGGAAGCGCTCACCGCGTCGCGATGGAATGCCACGCAGTGACTACACCACCAGTCGCGCCGTGTTGCGGCGGACTGGTGGCACCGTCAGTCTCTCTCAGACCGTCGCGCCGGCGGGCCTGGTGACCCTGTTGGTCACGCCCTGCGGCGCTGTCCATCGCGCGATGTCCGCGGCCCATGGATCACGCGGGTCGATTGCGCCCTTGAACTTCCGCTTGATCGCCGCCGCGAGCAGGCCCATGAAGAGCGGCTGGGGCTTCAGTGGGCGGCTCGTAAGCTCGGGGTGGAACTGTGCGCCGATGAAAAAGGGATGCGTGATCCCCGCGCGATGTTCGCCCGCAGTCGCAACGCCCGCCGCCGTGCGCACGCCCGCGCCGCTCACCGCCGCGACCGCTCGAGGCAGCTCCAGCACCTGCATGATCGGCCTCGTCGGGTGACGCCCGGAGAAGATCAGCCCGCCCGCTTCCAGCTGCGCGATGAAGTCAGGCTCAACCTCGTACCGGTGCCGGAAGCGTTCCCGCACCGACGAGTGCTTGAACAGGAACTCTGCCAACGTCCCCGGCATGATCTGAAGGTCCTGCGCGCCCTTACGCATCGTGCCGCCGAGGCCCTCGATGCGCTTCTGCTCGGGCAATTCCGAAATGACCGGATACGGCGTCGCGCGATCAAACTCTGTCGAGTGCGCACCCGCCAGCCCGAGCACGTTCCTCGCAAACTCGATCACCGCGACTTGGAAGCCCAGACAGATGCCAAGGTACGGGATCTCGTTCTCGCGGCAGTGCCGCACGCACGCGATCTTCCCCTCAACGCCGCGGCTGCCGAAACCGCCCGGAACGATCACCGCATCCATCGTCGAGAGGAACTCGCCGACGTTCTCGTTGCTCACGTCGGTCGTATCAACCCACTGCAGCTCAACGCTCGTGCCCAAGTGCGCCGTGCAGTGCTCGATGGCCTTGTCGATCGACGCGTACGCATCGCGCAGGTTCGCATACTTGCCCAGCACGCCGATGTTCACCTCGCGCGGCTTCGTCGCCGTCAGCTTCCGCACGAAGCCGGTCCAGCGCTCGCGCAGCCGATCCTCCTGCCCGATATCCACGCGATCATGCAGCCCCAGCGCAGACAGAATCTCCCGGTCCAGCCCATCCTGCCTCAGATCGTCGGGGATCGTGTAGATGCTCTCCCGATCATGCAGCGAGAAGACGCGCCTGGGCGGCACGTTGCTGAAGAGCGCAATCTTCTCCATCACCTTCGGCGACACCGGATTGCTCGCGCGGCACGCGATGATGTGTGGCTGGATCCCCGCTTCCATCAGACGCTTGATGCCGAGCTGCGCGGCCTTGGACTTCTGCTCGCCCAGGGCGGGCGGCTCGATGATGTAGGTGAGGGCGACGAAGCAGACTGATCCGGGGCCTTCCTCGAAGGCGAGCTCGCGGAGGGCTTCGATGTAGAAGCCATTCTCGTAGTCGCCCACCGTCCCGCCGACCTCGACGAAGACGACATCGGCGGGTCGCGTCCCATCCCCCACCGCCGCGAGCTCGCGCAGCTTGCGCTTCACCTCGCCGGTGATGTGCGGGATCCACTGCACGTCGCGCCCGAGATAGAACCCGTCACGCTCGCGCCGCAGGATCTCGCCGAAGACCTGCCCGCTGGTCACGAAGTTGCGTTTGGTCAGGCTCTGATCGAGCAGCCGCTCATACGTCCCAAGGTCCATGTCGCACTCGGTGCCATCCTCGAGCACGAAGACTTCACCATGGCGATACGGGTTGAGCGTCCCCGAGTCCATGTTGAGGTAGCCCTCCATCTTGATGGGGGCGACCGTGAGGCCCTTCTCCTTGAGCATCTTGGCGAGCGAGCTCGCAAAGATCCCCTTGCCAAGCCCCGACATGACAGTGCCGAGCACCACTACAAACTTGTGGTGCCCGCGCCGATACCCCTCCGGCACCGGGCTGTAGTACTCCGATGCGTCGCCCGACGTCTCTGCCAGATCAGCGAGCGACGGACGATGTCCGCGCGTGAACTCAGGCGGGATCGTCGGTGCCTTCACAGCCGGTGCGGGAGCGCCGCCGGCGTTGGGCGTGTTGGTGGTGCTTGCGGGGTTGGATGATGGATTGGAATCGGGGGTCGGGCTGCTCGGGGCGGGCATGGATCCATCCTACGACGCGCCGGACCACATGGGAACATCCGAGGGTCAACGCTGGCTCAAATCACAGGCAATCTTTCACCCAGTCCGCCCGTCGGACGCCTCTTGTGCGCAAAGATGCGGACCAACCCGATTCTGCCCTACCCCCCCCCCCCCCCCCGCCCCCCGTATTCGCTACGCTGGTCCCGATGCTCCTCGACCCCATCCGCTTCCGAACCGTCCGGTCCTGGCTCCTGGCCTGCTCGCTCCTCTGTGCCCCCGCGGCCCAGAGCGTCGCGATGGCGCTGCAACAGCCCGCCACGGCCACGCCCCCGGCTGAGCCAACCACCCCACCCACCCCGCCCACCACAGGCGTCGCCGAGGCCCCCTCCGACCCTCGCATCAATCCCGAGACCGGTCGGAAAGTGGCCAACTGGCCCAAGGCCCGCCACTTCGACCATCTGCACATGCGGCTGGAACTCAGCTTCCCCGACCTCTCCAAGCCCGAGCTCAGCGGCCTCATGACCCTCCGGGCCAGGGCCCAGGGACGAACCCGCACCACACTGGTCCTCGACAGCCGCGGCCCCAAGGTCGAGTCCGTGACCGTCGGCGGCACTGATGCCCCCTTCGAACTCGCCGATGGCAAACTCCGCATCCAGCTCCCAACTCCGGTGCCGATGGACCAGGAAGTCATCGTCGTCGTTCGCTACACGCTCGACTACAGCGCCAACAAGGGTGAGGGCCTCACCTTCTCCCCCGGCAAGCCTGATGGCAAAGGCCCCACCGAGCAGTTCACGCAGGTCCACGCGCAAGGTCAGGCCGAGCTCAACAGCCGCTGGTTCCCCTGCCACGACTTCCCCAACGAGCGCCTCTCAACCGAGCTCATCGTGACCGTCCCCCAGTCCACTGATGAGCACCCCTGGATCGTCGTCTCCAACGGCCGCCTCGAGTCCAAGGTTGACAACGCCGACGGCACGACGACCTGGCACTGGAATCAGGCCCTCCCCCACGCCCCCTACCTCGTCACGCTCGCGATCGCAAAGTTCGCCGTGATCGAACTCGGAGGCCCCACCTCCGCCCGCCCCGGCCTGCCCATGCCCATCTACGTCCCCATCGGCACCGAGGAGAAGGCAACCATCGTCTTCGAAGACACCGCCCGCATGGTCACCTTCTTCGAGAAGCTCTTTGACGAGCCCTATCCCTGGGACATGTACGCGCAGGTCTGCGTCCGCGACTTCGCCGCCGGTGGCATGGAGAACACCTCCGCCACGCTTCTCTATGCCAACGTCGCCAGGAGCGCCCCCGGCTCGCAGGACGACCTCATCGCCCACGAAATCGCCCACCAATGGCTCGGCAATCTGATCACCTGCAAGAGCTGGGAGCACCTCTGGCTCAACGAGGGCTGGGCCACCTTCGCTGAGGCCCTCTGGGTTGAGGAAGAAGCACGACAGCAGCATCCGGAAGATCCTTCGATGGCCCGCAAGGCCTACATGCGCTCGATTGCGCAAGCCGCGCAGGGACTCCGTCGCACCAACCGCGCCACCGCGCCGCGCTTCACCGCGATGGTCTCCAACCGCTACAGCGATCCCGATCGCGTCTTCTCCAAGATGGACAACCCGTACTCCAAGGGCGCGCTGGTGCTGCACATGCTCCGCCAGCGCCTCGGCGACGACGCCTTCTTCAAGGGTGTCCGCCTCTACGTCGATCGCTTCAAGTTCCGCGAGGTCGAGACCGACGACTTCCGTCTCGTGCTCGAAGAAGTCAGTGGCCTGAGCCTGGAGCAGTTCTTTGAGACCTACGCCCTGCGGCCGGGCATCCCCAAGCTCGCGGTTGATCTCACCTGGGACGCGGGCTCCTCAATGCTGACGATCGCCGCCGAGCAGACACAGACCATCGACCGCTTCAACCCCGCCTATTCACTGAGGCTCCCGATCATCGTCGAGCTTGAAGGTGGCGGCAGAGCCAACACCACGCTCGAGTTCGATGTGCAACACGGCCAGGTCATGCTCTCGCTTCCTGCACGCCCGATCGATGTTCGCATCGATCCCGACATCACCAGCCTCGCGGCCGTCACGAAGCGAACTCAACTGCCACGCGATGAGCAGCCCAAGCCCGACGGTGGCGGCGAGCCAGCAACGCCCTAGCGTGCCCACCGATACACACTCCTCTACCTCAGCAGCACACTTATTCGCAGCGCATCGGCAGCGATGCTTCACGTCCCTGATCGGAGTCCTTGCAATGCAGAATCGTGAGTCTGGCCTTCCTCCGCTCTCCCACCGTTCACGCCGCGTCGGACATGCCGCGGGTGCCGTGCTGTCGCTCCTGGCCTCCTGTGGTCTGGCCCTCACACACGCCGTTGCGCTCGACGATGGCCACGAAGGTTGCATGGAGCACAAGCTCAGCGCTATCACCCTCGCCGCGCCGGTCGCGGGCTTCGACGAGGCCACGGGGCGCGATGTCCGCAACTTCCCACCAAGCCCGCTCGCAGACTTCCAGCACATGCGCCTCGAGATCACCATCGAGGACATGAACGTCCCTCGCTTCACCGCAACTCAGAAGCTTTCTCTTCGCGCCCTCGCCAGGCCCATCTCGGAACTCACACTCAACGCCGTCGCGCTGAACATCACGGGCGTTGCCGCATCAAAGGGCAGCGCCTCCTTCACGCACGATGGCGAGAAGCTCCGCATCACGCTCGAACCCGCCCTCCAGCCCGGCGAGGAACTCACCCTCACCACAACATTCGAAGTGACCGAGCCGCAGATGGGCCTCCACTGGACGCCCGAAACTCCCGAGTGGCCCGGCCGCCCAGCTCAGCTTCACACCCAGGGCCAGCCCGAGAGCAACCGCTACTGGTTCCCCATCCACGACTTCCCCAACGACCGCCTCACGACCGAACTGCTCGTCACGGTCCCCGCCGGCTTCACCGTGAGCAGCAACGGGCGCCTTGTTGGCACAACCAAGGTCATCCGCGAGCTCCCCTCCACAACACCCGGCTACATCCCGGACCTCAAGCCCTTCGAGACCTTCCACTGGCTGCAGGACAAGAGCCACGTCTCCTACCTCGTCACGCTCGTGGTGGGCAAGTTCGACATCGTCGACGTGACGGATAACGCAAAGCTCCCCATGCCGGTCTATGTCCCGCGTGGGCGCGCCGCTGATGTGCCCGGCACCTACGGCCGCACAGCACAGATGGTCCGCCTCTTCGAACAGCGACTGAGCGAGCCCTACCCCTGGGATCAGTATGCCCAGCTCGTCGTGCACAACTTCCTCGCCGGCGGCATGGAAAACACCAGCGCCACCACGATGTACGACACCGCCCTGATCGCCAAGGACGACCTAGAAGACAACGACCTTGACAGCCTCATCGCCCACGAGCTCGCCCATCAGTGGTTCGGCGACCTCATCACGACCAACTCGTGGGAGCACATCTGGCTCAACGAGGGGTTCGCCACATACCTGCAGGCCATCTGGTTGGAGCACCGCGATGGTCGCGAGGGCTACGAGACCGAGATCCTCCGCCAGCTCGACTCCGTGGTGAACGCCGACAGGGGCACCGCCCCCGAGAGCGTCGGCATGGCAAGCAAGGTCTACTCCAACCCCTGGGACACTTTCCGCCGCGCCGCGAACCCATACTCGAAGGGTTCCAGCACGCTCCACATGCTCCGCACGAAGCTGGGCGATGAGGTCTTCTTCGCCTCCCTGGCCGAGTACATCGACCTGCACAAGAACGCCACCGTCGAAACGCCCGACCTCCGCAAAGTCCTCGAAGCCCGCAGCGGCGAGTCACTCGAGCAGTTCTTCTACCAGTGGACCACGCGTCCGGGCATCCCTCGCCTGAACATCGCCACATCATGGGACGACTCCACCTCGACGCTGACCGCCACCGTCGAGCAGACTCAACCCATCGATGGCGACAACCCCGCCTTCGAGTTCATCCTCCCGCTCTTCATCGCGACCGACGCCGCCGGTGGCAGCGTCATCGAATCCATCGAGGTTCGTGGCCGCTCTGCGACCAAGACCTTCACCCTTGCCCAGCGTCCGCGATTCGTCGCCATCGACCACGCCCGCAGTGTGCTCGCCCAGTTCAACATCACGCAGGATGAGTCCGAAGCACTCGCCCAGCTCGCCGATGCACCAACGCTCTTCGCACGCGTGAAGGCTGCGCGAACGCTGGGCACCATGACAGGCATGACCGGCGCCAGCAGCGCGTTCGCCACCGAGTCCCTCCGCCGCCTCGTCAGCCAGACCGATCAGCCCACGACGCTCCGCGTCGAGGCCGTTCGAGCGCTCGCGGCCCGGGGCAACTCCGCCGATGTCCGCGCCCTCTCGAGCACTTCGATCGATCGTTGGGAAGTCCGCCTCGCCATCACCGAAGCGCTCGCCGCAATTGCGCAGCGCGAAGAGAACAAGTCAAATCCGCAGGCACTGACCTCCATCGGCGAGCGGCTCGCGTTGCTGGCCGCGAACGATGACAGCGTCCGCGTCCGCGCCGCCGCGATCCGCTCCATCGGCACGCTGGGCCTCATCGAGCAGTCGCGCGCCGTCGCACGCGCCCTCACGCAAGAGTCTCAGCACGATCAGGTGCGTCAGGCCGCCATCGTCGCCACCGCCGACCTCGCCGGTCCACGCGCCGCGGCCCTCATCGTCCCCTTCACGCGCCAGGGAACGATCAGCCGCACACGGCCGATCGCAATCGGGGCACTCTCGCGCGTCGCATCGCAGGATCCCAAGGCCGCGTTCGAAGCCTTCGCCGCACAAGCACGCGACCGCGACCTCCGCACCCGCCGCGCCGCATGGCGAGCCCTCGCGGACATGGGCGACGCGAGCGCGCTCGCACTCTTCGACGCCCTGATCAACGAATCTCGCTCACCCGAACTCAAGGCCGAGCTCCAGTCACTGCGCGCCACCCTCGCCGCAAAGTAGCAGTCGGAAGCGACACAACCACACGAGAGCGGCACGTTCACGACAGTGACACAGCTAAGCCAGCAGTGACGGCAAGGTCATCGTCAGCCCAGCGAGATCAGCAGCAAATCCGCCACTGCCTCGCTGCCTCGCTCCAGTTTTCCGCTTTCCCGCTTTTCGCTTTCCCTAAGCCGCCGCCTCTTCAACGTCCGGCAGATTGTCAATGTCCACCTGCGTCGTCGAGGCAATCTCTTCGGGAGTCGTCTGTCCGTTCAGGATCTTGATCTTGCCGTCCTGCACCAGCGAACGCATGCCCGCGAGCATCGCAGCCCGGCGCAGGTCCGAGATCGGCGCGAGGTTGAACGCCAGCTCGCGCAGCGCGGCGTTCATCAGCATCATCTCGAAAATGGCGCGACGGCCACGATACCCCGTGTTGGAACAGTTTCCGCAACCCTTGCCCTTCTTGAGCCGACCCATCGCCTCTTCGTTCGTGATGCCCACCAGCCGCATGAGCTTGGGATCGACGGTCGAAGGATCGCGCGGCGCGTTGCACTCCTTGCAGTTCATGCGGATCAGTCGCTGCGCCATCACGGCCTGGATCGAGCTCGCCACCAGGAACGGCTTCACGCCGATGTCGATCAGTCGCGTGATCGCGCTGGGGGCGTCGTTGGTGTGCAGCGTCGAGAAGACAAGGTGGCCCGTCAGCGCGGCCTGAATGGCGATCTCGGCCACTTCCTTATCGCGGATTTCGCCCACCAGAATGATGTTGGGTGCCTGACGCAGCATGGATCGCAGGATCGCCGTGAACCCAAGGCCGATGTGCTCGCGCACCTGGCACTGGTTGATGCCTTCGAAGTTGTACTCCACCGGGTCCTCGGCCGTGATGATCTTCTTGTCAGGCCGGTTCAGCACGTCCAGCGCCGAGTAGAGCGTCGTCGTCTTGCCCGAGCCGGTCGGGCCCGTCACCAGGAAGATGCCGTTGGGACGGCGGATGATCTTGTTGAAGACCGCGAGGTTGTCGGGCTCGAAACCCAGGTTCACCAGACCGATTCGCACGCTGTCGGGCCGCAGAACACGCAGCACCACCGACTCACCGTGGTACGCCGGGCACGCCGACACGCGGAAGTCAATCGACGCATCATCCACCTGCAGCTTGATGCGCCCGTCCTGAGGCACGCGCTTCTCGGCGATGTTCATCCCCGCCATCAGCTTCATTCGGCTGATCAGCGCGTTCTGCATGCGCTTGGGAAGGTTGTCACGCTCCATGCACACGCCGTCGATCCGGTACCGCAGTCGCACCCGGTCCGCCATCGGCTCGATGTGAATATCGCTCGTGCGCATCCGCACGGCCTCGGCGATCAGACGGTTGCAGAGCTTGACGATCGGCGCATCGGCCTCATCAATGTCGATGGACTTGTCCATCGACTTGTCAACGCTCTTGTCCACCGACTTGTCGACCGACTTATCGATCGACTCCGTCACCAGCGACTCGCCCGCGCCAAACTTCCGCGCCGTGCCCGCGGCCGAAGCCTCCAGAAACTTCTTGATCTGCCCACGCGACGCGAGCTTCTGATCAAGCTCCACCGACAGCCGGAACCGGAGCATGTCGTACAGCTCAAGGTCCATCGGGTTGTGGATGATGATCGTCAGCCGGTTGCCAGCCTTGCTGATGGGCAGGATCTGGTGCTTCTTGATCAGGTCGTCGGGGATCAGCTTGAGGTCGACCTTCTCGGCAATGCCGTTGGCCGACAGATCCACGTACTCCATGCCAAACTGGTTCGCCAGCGCCTTGGCGATCTGCTCTTCCTTCGTATGGCCGAGCTCCACCAGCACCTCGCCCATGCGCTTGCCGGCGGACTTGGCCATCGTCGCAGCCTTGTCGGCTTGCTCCTGCGTGACCGCACCCCAACCAACCAGAATCTCACCGAGTCGCTTGCGGGAACGTGCCATGCTGGTCTTCACTCTGGTAAAGGAACAGACGGGACAGGACTTGAAGCCGTGAGAGCCCAGTTGCTGGATGCTCGCAGCCTCAGAACACTCGAACGCACAAACTCTGCCAAGCACCGCCACGCACAAGCCGGAGCGGCCCCCTCGCGGGAGGATATGGTACCTTGAACACCCAGGAACGAGCAGCCAGACGATACGGGCCGGGAGAACCGATTCAAGCGCACCGGCATCTCACCCGCGGGCCCACACCCCGCGACCCGTACCAGACCTCTACCGGGAAAAGTCCCGCCCGGTTCCCACGAAGCCCTCGACACCGAGACTCTCCGCATGTCCACACCCTCACAACAGTCAGACGCTTCCGGTCTTCGACCTCGCGTGCTCATCACGGCCGGCCCCACGCACGAGGCCATCGACGCGATCCGCTTTGTCGGCAACCGCTCCTCGGGCCGCCTCGGATGCGCCCTCGCCGACGACAGCACCCGCCGCGGCTTCTCAACCACCCTCCTCCTGGGTCCCTGCTGTTCATCGCCCGCCGAGCCCGCTGCGCGGGTCGAACGCTTCGTCTCATGTGCCGATCTTCAGACGCTGCTGGCCCGGCACGCTCCCGAGGCGGACATCATCATCATGGCAGCCGCGGTTGCTGACTTTCGGCCCCTGCCCCCGCCCTCGGGCTCGCTTCCGAGCAAAATCCGTCGCACCGCGGCGGGCCTCACGCTCCAGCTCGAGCCCACCCCAGACCTTCTCGCCGGGATCGCCGCCTCCAAATCCGCCGGACAGTTGTTCGTGGGCTTTGCGCTCGAACCAGCCGAGGGCCTGATGGACGCCGCACGAGCAAAGATGCTTCGGAAGGGCGTGGGCATGATCGTCGCAAACCCGCTCGAAACAATGGAACATTCCGACATCAACGCAACGCTCCTGCGTGCAGACGGCTCCTCAGCGTCGCCGGGTGCCATGTCCAAGACGCGCTTTGCATCGTGGCTCATCGACGCCGCGTCCAAGGCATGGCAAGAGGCTCGCACGATCCAAACCAGCTGATGGATCGATCAACATGCCGCCCACCATCCGCCCGCCGCGTGATCGCCTCCGCGGGGACGTACCATGACGTCACATGAACCCTCGCAACGACGGCGGGAAACCCCGCAAGCGCCCAACCTCCTCCGGACCCACACGGGGCGCCACACCAAGAGCATCCCGAGTGCCGCGCGAGACACGTGAGACACGCGTGAGTCGCGAGTCGCGCGAGCCACGCGCCGCAGCATCGCCGCGGATGACGGCGGCCGATCTCGCCGCCCCGCGCTCAGCACTGCGTCGCAACCCCACGACGGCGGCCTCGCGCGCCGATGCACGCTCTGATGTGCCGCTGACGGAGATGGCCGGACGCGAGCGATTCCTCCCCGGCGGCATCCGCATCGTCCACGAAGATGCCGACGTCATGGTCGTCGACAAGCCGCACGGCCTCCCCACCGTCAGCCCACCGGACCAGGAAGTCGACTGCGTCTTCACCGAGGTCAAACGTCACGTGCGCGACCAGATGAAGCGCCGCGGCACGCGCGTCTGGGTCATCCATCGCCTCGACAAGGAAGCCTCGGGCCTCCTCGTCTTCGCCAAGACCGAACGCGCCTTCCACTGGCTCAAGGAAGAGTTCCGCGCCAAGCGCGTGCATCGCCTTTACTCCGCCGTAGTCGAAGGGCAGATGGCCGAAGTGCAGGAAGAAGCGCCGACGCCCGCCGGGGAACAGGCCAAGCCTGCCAAGATCAAGCAGCCACCGATGGGCACGATCCAGTCGTTCCTCTTTGAGGACGATCGCGGCCTCGTGAAGAGCGTCGCGAAGCCCTCCGCCGCGCAGCGCGGTCCACGCCGCGGCGTCGCGGGCGAAGAAGAAGAACTCGGCGGCGCGGCCAAGCTCGCAGTGACCCACTGGAAGGTCCAGCAAGCCGGGCACGGTCGCACACTGCTTCAGGTTCGGCTCGAGACGGGCCGCAAGCACCAGATCCGCGTCCATCTCTCCGAGATGGGATTCCCGATCGTCGGTGATCGTCGCTACGGCGCGAAGACCGACCCGATCGGCCGCCTCTGTCTCCATGCCTTCGAGCTTGGCTTCACGCACGCCAACACCGGCAAGTCGCTCCGCTTCCGCAGCACCACGCCCGGCGCCTTCTTCGGCCTGGCGGGCGAGGAAGAGTCCGCGGCCTCGCACCAGCGCGATGCCAATGCCGCGAAGGAGTCGCGCGCACTCGCAGAGAGCGCGCCAGCGCCCGCACTAAAGGAAGTGCCAGCAATTCCAGCCACGCCCGCGAAGCCCGCGTTGCGCGACAAGCCCGTGCGTGCCCTCGCCGAGCCCGCGAGCCATGCGGCCGCATCCTCCTGGGAGCACGTCGCGGCGTGGTACGACGAGCTCATCGAAGACCGCGGCAGCGACCACCACGAGAACATCATCATCCCCGGCACGCTGCGCCTCCTCGGCGAGCCCGCTGGAATGCGCCTCCTTGATGTGGCGTGTGGCCAGGGCGTGCTCTGCCGCGCCGCTGCAAAGCTGGGCGCTCAGGTCGTTGGCGTTGACTCTTCGCCGAGCCTGATCGACTCGGCGCGCCGGCTTTCAAAGTCGCCGCCTCACGGGATCGCAGAGCCCGAGTTTGTAGTCGGTGACGCGCGGAACCTGGGTGCGCTACGCCTCCCCGGCGAGTTCGACGCCGCAACATGCGTCATGGCCCTCATGAACATCGAGCCCCTCGGGCCCGTGCTCGATGGCATCGCCTCTCAGCTCAAGCACGGCGCGCCCTTCATCGCTGTCATGCTCCATCCCGCCTTCCGCGCTCCGGGCCAGACGAGCTGGGGCTGGTCGGCCCCATCCGAGACCGCGGCCCGCGCCGCCAACGGTGTCCAGTATCGCCGCGTTGATGGATACCTCTCGCCGGGCGTGAGCGAGATCGTCATGAATCCCGGCGCCGCAGCGCGAGGCAGCGAGCCCGTCACAACGCTTACCTACCACCGCCCACTCCAGACGTACGTTCGAGCGCTGGCCGAGGCGGGCCTGCTCATCGACGCACTCGAGGAGTGGCCAAGCCTTCGGCAGAGCCAGCCCGGCCCGCGGGCGCAGGCAGAGAATCGCGCCAGGCGAGAAATTCCAATGTTCCTTACAATCCGGGCGCTCAACGCGCGAGGATGATGCACCATGTCCGAGACACCCGATTCGTTTCAACGGGAAGAGTTCCGCACCGCGCTCCTGCGCCTCATTCGCGTTGGCACCGTGATGATGCAGAACGATCCGGAGCTGCGCAGCGCCGTCGCCGATCTCGCGGCGGTCCTCATCCCGACACAAGCCCCATCCACAAAGCCTGCGGGTGAGATCACGCCTCCAGCGAGCGTCACGAACACGCAAGCTCTACCCACCACCTCTCCCGCCACCGCCGCGCCGGTCCGTGCTTCGTTTCTGCCAGCACCGCAGGCCCCACCGCGTCCAGCGACCGTCACGGGCCCGCGCCTCGTCCACGAGATGAAGCTCGGCGATTCGCGCATGATGATCGAAACGCAAGGTGGCTTCGTCCGATCCGTCACACCTCTGGCGTCCTCAGATCTGCCTTCGACATCCCCAACGCACCACGCGGTCAGCCATGAGCCCGACAGCTCATGGATCTCAATCCTCACGCCGCTGGGACCCATCGCCGCGCGAGCACGGCTTAAGGCCGCCGCGCTGAGAGAGCCAAGCGCCATCGCGCGCGAGGGGCTGAGGGCACGCTGGATCGAACTCGCCGGCGACGAGACGCCAAGCGCCGCTGACGAGCTCCCCTTCGCAACGTCAACATCGGTCAGCACGCCCGAGGCCGATGCGCTGGAAGCGCTCGCCCTCGCCTGCGACCTTGGCACCCTCCTTCGCGAGCGCGGCCAGCTGCACGCGGGCAACGACCTCGGCGAGACTTTCCAGGCGATGGCCCACGCGCAGTCGTGCGTTCGCTCCTTCGCACGCACTACCGTGACGGATCAGGACCGCCAACGCAACGACTCCGACCAGGTGATCTTCTTCACGTGGATGCGCACGGTCGTTGCGCCCGAGCACTGCGCCACGTTCATCCGCGACTACTTCCGGCTCGACCACCTCGCGCCCGCCTCCGATGGTCCGGAAGTCCTCACACGCCTGCGCGAGATCGAAGCCAGCTGGAAGACACGGCTCGACGCCGAGCGCGACGCCCGCAAGGCCCGCGACAAGCTGCGCGACAAGTGCCGCAATCTCTCCAAGAAGGACGAAGCAGAGCGAGAGGTCGAAGCACGCCTCATCGAAGAGAATCTCACGCGTCTCGCCAGCGCACGCGAGAACCTCCTCGCCTCGCCGATCATCGACTTCATCCGCAACGCGATCCCGCACCTGCCCGCCTCAGCACGCGAACTGCCAAACCTCGCGCTGCTGATCGAGAGCATCGAGGGGCGCAGCGAAGATCGCACGGACGCGTCCTCACCCGAGGAGACCGACGCCGATGTCGCTCGCCTGCGCGAAGAGCTCCGGTCTCGCTCCATCCGGCGCGTGGTCATCGCGGGTGGTGAGTTCAAGCCCCTCAAGCGAGATGCCCTCCGCACGCTGATGGCCCTCGAGGATGTCATCTGGGTCGAGGTCGAGAAGACCAAGTCCAACGCAGGACTCGATGGCAGGGTCAAGGCCGCGCAGCCCGACCTGGTCCTCTCAACACGCTGGATGAGCCATCCCGACGAAGCAAAGGTCACCGAGGCGGCACGAGACCTCGGCGTCCCGCTGATCAGGCTCATGTCCGAAGGTGCGCTCGGCAACGGTCCACTCACCAAGACCATCCTCGACCACTTCGCGACCTCCGATGCGCGTGCCAAGTAAACCCACGCGGCCGCGAGCCACGACGCGACCTCACTGCCACGAAACGGCTTGACACCAGCGAAAGAAGTGAGACGCTATGGCCGTGGCTCGAATCTCACATGCCCGACTCTGCTCGCTCCGCGCGATGCTCGCGGGCCTTGCCGCGGCACTTGGCCCCGTCGCGTGCGCGCAGCCCGCGCCCCTCTCAGTCACGTTTCTCGACACCGCACCCATCTCCGCCACCAGCACGCTCGATCAGCACGGCCAGAGCGTCACCATCACCGGCCTCTCCGGCATTGTGTGGCTCGGCAACTCGACCCTTGCAATGAGCGGCCACGGCGGCGGTCCAACATCCAACCAGAACGACTACTTCGCGATCCTCGACAACTCCAACGCCCTCATCCGCCTGCGCGTTCAACTCAACGCAACCGCCGACGCCATCGAAGGCGTCGCGGTCCTCGGCGCGATCCGATTCGACCAGTCGCGAGACTGGGAAGCAATCGCCCCGGGCCCGCGCGCCGGCCACACGCTCCTCGCTGAAGAGGGCACGCCCTCGATCGCGATGCTCAATCCGGCCACCGGCCAGATCGCCTGGACCGCCGCCGCGCCGCCGCCCTTCCAGAATCGCCGCCCCAACCGCGGCTTTGAGTCCCTCACCACCGATCCACGCCGCGGCATCGCTTGGACCGCAAACGAAGAAGCACTCACGACCGACGGTCCCGCCGCGAGCCCATCCACAGGCACGGTCGTGCGCCTGCTGCGATGGAACATCACCCCGATCGGCGCAACGCCCGGACCACAGCACGCGTACGTCGTTGATCGAATGCCAGGCCCCACGCTCCTCGGCGGCAGCAGTGGCCTCTCCGAGCTTGTCCTCCTCGACGACGGCCGCCTGCTCGCCCTCGAGCGTTCCCTCTCGCTCACGTCCGGCCTCTTCCGAAGCAAGCTCTACGAAGTGGGTCTCGACAGCGCCACCAACGTCGCCCCCATTCCTGCCCTGACCGCCGCGCCGTACATCCCGGCGTCGAAGCGACTCCTCTGGGAAGGCTCGGTGCAGAATCTAGAAGGGCTCTGTCAGGGTCCGCGGCTTCGCGATGGCCGCACGCTGCTCATCGGCGTCGTGGACGATGGCGATCCCGTCAGCGTCAACACGGTTGTAGCCCTTTCCCTACGCGGCCAGGGACCCCGGCCCGGACCGACGGTTCGGGCCACTTCCGAGTGATGCCCGCACGAACGCGCGCTAAAGTGATGCACCGTTCGCCGAGCCCGCTGCTGGAAGGCCTCTGTCAGTCTCCGCAGCGTCTTGCGACCGTGTCTCAAAGCTCAGTCTTTCCCCGATCACGCTTCCAAGAAGACCCTTCCACGCCAGTCGACCGCCCGCGGAGGTTTCATGCCAGGACTGCCCGCCTTGATCTCCTCATCTCGCCTACTCCTCCGCAGCCCCGACGAGGCCGCGGCGGGAACGCCAGCGGTGCCGCCCGAGCCAGCACAGACCGGCCGCGTGCTGGAGCAGGACATCCAGCGCGAGCTCAAGGACTCCTACCTCACCTACGCGATGAGCACGATCATGGACCGGGCCCTGCCCGATGTCCGCGACGGCCTTAAGCCCAGCCAGCGCCGCATCCTCTGGGCGATGAACGACCTCAATCTGCGCCCGGGCCGCAAGCACAGCAAGTGCGCCAAGATCGTCGGCGAGACGATGGGTAACTACCACCCGCACGGCGACGGCGCGCTCTACGCAACACTCGTCGGCATGGCCCAGCTCTGGCGCATCCGCACGCCCATGATCGACCCGCAGGGCAACTTCGGCTCGATCGAAGGCGATCCGCCGGCCGCCATGAGGTATACCGAAGCCCGCATGGCCCCCGCCGCCGCGGACATGCTCCAGGACGTCGAGAGCGAGACCGTCGACTTCCAGCCCAACTACGACGACACGCGCCAGGAGCCGATGGTCCTCCCGGCCAAGTTCCCCAACCTCCTGATCAACGGAGGCGTCGGCATCGCCGTCGGCATGGCCACCAGCCTCCCGCCGCAGAACCCAACCGAAGTCTTCGACACCATCATCCGAGTCATCGATGCGCGCCTCGAAGGCCGCGAGACTCCCGGCATCGATGAGCTCATGCGCGACGTCGTCGATGCCGATGGCAAGGTCATTCGCGTCGGCATCAAGGGACCCGACTTCCCAACCGGCGGCGTCGTTCACGGCAAGCGCGGCATCATCGAGGCCTTCCTCACCGGCCGCGGCAAGGTCATGCTCCGCGGCACCACGCACACCGAAGAACTCTCCAAGGACCGCCAGTCCCTCGTCATCGACGAGATCCCCTACATGCTCAGCCAGAATGGCCTCGTCGAGTGGATCGTCGACGCCGTCAAGGAAGAGAAGGTCACCGAAGTCTCCGACGTCCGCAACGAGAGCGGCCGCGACATGCCCACGCGCATCGTCCTCGACCTCAAGAAGGGTGCCGACCCGCGCGTCGTCGAGAAGCAGCTCTTCGAGTTCACGCCCCTGCAGCAGACCTTCTCGATCATCAACCTCTCGCTGGTCAATCGCCAGCCGCGCACGCTCTCGCTCATCGAGATGGTCGACTGCTACCTCGACCACCGTGGCGAGGTCATCCGCCGCCGCACCTCGTTCCTGCTGCGTGAGGCCAAGAAGCGCGGCCACGTCCTGGAGGGCATGATCCACGCCGTCTGCGACATCGACGAAGTGATCCGCGAGATCCGCGCCAGCGCAACGCGCGAAGAAGCCATCAACCGCCTCATGGCCCGCCGCTTCCGGCTCCCATCAACCACGCCCCAGTTCATGGAGCTCCCTGAGGCCTTCCGTCGCCGCATCGCCGATGCCGAAGCCGCCGGCGGCTCGATCTTGACGCGTGTCCAGGCCGAAACCATCGGCGGCATGCGCCTCATCCAGCTCGTGGGCCTCGAGATCGACAAGCTCATCGCCGAGTACCGCCAGGTCGCCGAGCAGGTCGCGGACTACGAGTCCATCCTCGCCCAGCCCCGCCGCGTTCTCGCGATCCTGCGTGCCGACCTCGAAGACATGCGGCTGCGCTTCGCACGCCCCCGCAAGACCGCCATCGAGGACGCCGGCGCGGATGTCTCCATCGCCGACCTCATCCCCGTCACCGATGTCGCCGTCACCATCAGCCACCAGGGGTACATCAAGCGCGTCCCGCTCGAGACGTACCGCCAGCAAGGCCGAGGCGGCAAGGGCATCCGCGCGGGCGAGTCGCGCGATGAGGACTTCATCGAGCACGTCTTCGTTGCCAGCACGCACGACGACCTGATGTGCTTCACCAACACGGGCCGCGTCTTCAAGATGAAGGTCTACGAGATCCCCGAGATGTCGCGCACCAGCCTCGGCCGCGCCATCATCAACCTCATCGAGATGAAGCCCGGCGAACGCACATGCGCGTACCTTGCCATCAAGAACTTTGAGCAGGGCGGCCACTGCCTCACGTTCGTCAGCCGCCAGGGCATCGTCAAACGCACCTTCCTCAAGGCTTACGCCAACGTCGGCCGCTCGGGCCTCATCGCCGTCGGACTCAAGGAGGGCGATTCACTCCTCGACGTCTGTCTCACCGGCGGCTCCGATGACCTCCTGCTCGCCACCGCCGGCGGCATGTCCATCCGCTTCGCCGAGGAGGACGCCCGCGAGATGGGGCGCTCCGCCGCGGGCGTCAAGGGCATCGAGCTCGAAGAGGGCGACAGCGTCATCGGCGCGGTCGTCGTCCCCATGACCCGGGTCACCGAGAGCGGCACCGAACTCCGCGTCACCAAGGACCCCGGCCTCTGCCTCCTCACCATCACCGAGAAGGGCTTGGGCAAGCGCACCCCGATCGACGAGTACCGCGTCCAGCCCGAGGGCGCTCCCGCCTACAGCCAGAGCCGAGGCGGCAAGGGCCGCGCCGACATCAAGATCACCGACAAGGGCGGCCGAAGTGTCGCCGCGCTCGGCGTCCACAGCACCGATGACGTCGTCGTCATCACCAAGGGCGGCCAGCTCGTCCGCATGCCCGCACTCGAAATCCGCGAGTGCGGCCGCTCCACACAGGGCGTCCGCGTCGCCTCCCTCAACGAGGGCGACCGCGTCGTCGCCGCCGCCCGTGTCCCCAGCCTCGATCCCGCCGCAACTGGTACGCTGCCCGCGACCGACGCAAACCCGGACGCAAGCGACACCACACCCGGACTCGACACCACACCACCAACCAACACCGGAACTCAGCCCGGCACGGAGGCAGACCATGGCGCGTGAATGGGACAAAGGAATCGTCATCAGCGAACTCTCCGATGAGCCCGCGCTCTCTGAAGAGATCACCGCGCTCATCGACCGCATCAAAGGGGCCAAGAAGGTCCCCCACGTGGTCCTCAACTTCGCCCAGGTGACGTACGTCAACAGCTCCAACCTCGCCCAGCTCCTGCGCGTCCGCAAGGTCCTCGCCGAGCAAGGCAAGACCCTCAAGATCTGCAGCCTCTCTGATCAGGTCTGGAGCGTCTTCCTCGTCACCGGCCTCGACAAGGTCTTCCGCTTCGCCCCGGATCCCATGACCGCCCTCGCGGGCCTTCAGATCGAGGACGCCGACCGAGGCGGCTGATCATCTCCCATCCACACACCATCATGCCCCACCCCGTCATCGAACTCCGCGGCGTCCGCAAGACCTACTTCAAGCCCGACGGCTCCATCATGGTCGAAGCCCTCAAGGGCGTCGAGGCCACCATCGAGCTCGGTGACTACGTCGCCATCATGGGCGCCAGCGGCTCGGGCAAGAGCACGCTCATGAACGTCCTGGGCTGCCTCGACCGCCCCACCGCCGGCGAGTATCTCCTCGACGGCCGCGACGTCGCGAAGATGCCCGACGAAGAACTCTCCGGATACCGGGGCCGCAAGATCGGCTTCGTCTTCCAGGCCTTCAACCTCATCCCCGAACTCACCATCGAAGAGAACGTCAGCCAGCCCCTCTTCTATCAGAGCGTCCCCAAGCGCGACCGCATCGCCCGCGCCACCACCATGCTCGGCATGGTTGGCCTCGGCGACCGCCTCGGCCATCGCCCGCGCGAGCTCTCCGGTGGTCAGCAACAGCGCGTCGCCATCGCCCGCGCGCTCGTCACCAAGCCCGTCGTCCTCATGGCCGACGAGCCCACCGGCAACCTCGACTCCACCACAGGCAAGGCCATCCTGGAGATGTTCGACCGCCTCAACGCCGAGGGCATGACGATCCTGATGGTCACGCACGATGAGTCCGTCGCGGACCGCTGCAAGCGCGTCATCCGCCTCAAGGACGGCGTGGTCTCCACGGACCTGCGCCGGGCCCCGATCGAGCCAGCGCTCGCCGCCGCGACCTGACGCCACGAGCTACGCCACGCGACGCTGCGCCCCCGCCGCGCTCCGCGCGGGCGTGATGCACAGGGCCGTGACATCATCCGTCTGGTGCAGCGATCCGGCCTGCGCCTCGAGCAACGCCTCTAGCCGCTCAACGCAGGCCTGCGGGCTCGTGCTTGCGCCGGCGAGCGCCGCCGCGAACTTTTCCGTTGGATCCGGCCTCTGCCGACGCTTGGCCCCCTCGTGCGGGAACGCAGCCTCGAGCCCATCGGTGTACAGAATCAGCGCATCATCATCACCGAGCGTGACCGATGCCTCATCAAACTCCGCATCGCCAAACACACCCAGCAGCGGCCCCTCCGTCGACACTGCCTGCGCCGGTCCGGGCCCGACGCGGATCGGGTGCGGATGCCCAGCGCCCGCGATCGTCGCACGCCGCGTGACAGGATCGATGACACCATACACCGCCGTCACGAACCGCCCCGATGCAAGGCACGACTCGCACAGCCGCCGATTCAGCGACGCGAGCACCTGCCCGGGCCCGATGGGCACCAGCGTCCCCTCCGGCCCCGGCCGCGACATCGACATGCTGTTGGTCAGCACCATCGTGAGCAGCGCCGCAGGAACGCCATGCCCCACCGCGTCCGCGAGCAGGAACGCCACCGACCCATCGGGCAGCGCCCGCACGCAGTAGATGTCACCCGACACGAAGTTCACCGGCCTGAAGAGCACCGCAAAGTCCAACCCAGGAACGCTGGGGAGCGGCGCAGAAGTAAACTCACGCTGCACCGCCGCCGCGAGGTGAAGCTCCTCGTGCAGGCGATCCATCTCGGTGCGGATGCCGCCCGAGCAGCGCTGGGCCAGCGAAGCCTCACGCGCGAGCAGATCCACCGCGGACTGCCGCTCCGCCAACGCAAACGCCATCGCCGCCACAGTCGCCGGAGCGCTCTCCCACGACATCGGAATGACGCCATGCTGTTGCATCTGGCTCCACGCTTCAGGATCTTTCAGCAGCAGGATCGCCCCGAGCTGCGCGTTGTGCAGGCTCGCGATCATGCGATCAATCGAAGCCGATGGCTCGCCCGGACCGAGAACCACAACGATCACCTGTGGCCGCACCGCGCGCGATGCAAACGGATCCGAAGCCGCCTCGATGGCCTGCTCCAGTTGCCCCAGCGCATGGTGCTCAAACGTCGGTGCCGTCCGCCCCGGCCAGTGCCGCGCAATCAGCGCGGGCCACGCGTGCAGGTTCGCGGGAGCGCCGCCCCCCAGAGCAAACTGAATTCGGTGCGGCTGGTCGGAGCGCATGCGGTGTTCTCGATGGGCACGGGACCCCCGAGGGTGCGATCGCAGCCCCGAGAACCCAATCCGTCGGGCTCTCGCCCCGCACAGTTCGCTCAAAGCCGTATCAAAGCCCCGAGCGTCTATGCGGCAGCGTCCGGACACAGATCCGGCCTGCATGGATCGACTTACTTGGCCCGCTTCTTGAGCCCGGCCACGTCCAGTTCGACCTTATCGCCCGACTTCACCTTCAGCGCATCGATCGAGCCCTCTCGAAGCTCGATCACGAACTGCGTCCCGAACCTCGACGGATACTGCTTCAGCCGCCGCTCGTACGCCTCGTTCGAGTACGCCCACTGCGGCACGTTCATCGGCCGCCCGCGCGCGTCCTTCGGCGGCGACATCACCCGCTCGGCCTCCGTCCGGGGCAGCTCGGGCACCATCTTGTGCACGGACACGATCCGACCCGTCCCATCCAGATACAGGATGTCGATCGGGATCGGGCAGTCACGCATCACAAACGCCCGCTCCTCGGAGTTCTTGAAGACGAAGATCATCCCCTCGTTCTCCTTGATCTCAGTGCGCCCCGAGAGCCCATGGAAGCGCTGCTCGTCCGTCAGCGCCATCTCAAGGTCGAACGACCTGCCGCGGATCGTGACGCGCGTCGTCTCCAGCCTCGGGTTCGCCGGCTCCATCGGTACCCAGCCGGGAGGCCACTTGGACCCCGCGCCGTCCGTCGTGGTCGCAGGCTTGGAATCGGCAGGCTTCGCATCAGCCGGCTTCGCATCCGCAGGCTTGGAGTCGGCCGGCTTGGGCTCGGCAGGCTTGGAACTTTCAGGCGACTGGCTCGGCTGCGCTGGTGGCGCAGGCTGGGCCCCCGCGCCCTGCTCCTGACACGCCGCACATCCGACCGTCATCGCGCCGATCAGGCACGCGACCACCGCGTCGCGCCCCAGCACCAAGCCGCGCGAAGAACGATCAGAAGACATCAGCAAACCGTTCAGAGCCTTGCGCGAAGCCATGCTTCGTCCTCCATGGTAAAGACCACCGGAACCTTGGCCATCGTATCGAGCCTGAACCGCTCAAGGAACTCGCTCACTTCCATCTCACGGCGCTCCGAACCCAGCAGCCCGCACCAGTACGCCACAAGCCCAATCACGCGCTCACGCCTCACGCCCGCCGCGCGATACTGATCAAGCCGCGTGTCTCCGTGCCGCTTCGCCAGCCGGCGTCCATCACTCCCACGCACCAGCGGCAGGTGGCATTGCTCCGGAACCTGCCCATATCCGAGCGCCTCCCACAGCAGCATCTGCCGCGCGGCACTGTCGAGCAGATCATCGCCCCGCACCACATCCGTGATCCCGTGACGATGATCGTCCACCACCACCGCCAGCTGATACGCCGGCTGATGCCGCTTGGTCCACAGAATGAAGTCCCCCACCGTCGAGGCCGGTGTGTGCCGCTGCGCACCGCAGAACCGATCTGGAAACATCACCTCGCGCGCGGGGCACACAAACCTCCACGCCGGCCGCTCACCCTCACTCGCGCCCACCGCCGCGGCATCCTCAAAGACCCGCGGCATCTCCCGCGGCCGCTTCGATGGCGCGAAGAACGCCTCGCCACTCCCCTCTTGCGGCGCCGAAGCGCCACCATCAATCTCGCGATCACTCCCAAGCTCGCCGCGCGTCAAGCGCGCCGGATACGCGAGCCCCGCCACCACCAGCCTCCGCATCGCATCCGCATACGGCTCAAGATCCACCGACTGCAGGAACGGTCCCTCGTCCCAGTCCATCCCGAGCCAGCCAAGCAGATCAACCGTGAGGTCCACCACGCCCGGCTTCACCCGCGGCGTGTCCAGATCCTCGATCCGCAGCACAATCCGCCAACCCTGCTGGCGAGCCAGCGCCCAAGTCGCAAGGAACGTGCGCGCGTTTCCAAGGTGCAACGCACCCGTCGGCGACGGGGCCAGCCGCGTCACCCGCCGCGAGGCGTCCTTGGGAAACTGGGCAGTGTTGTCGCGTTGGTCGCTCATCGGTCCCGGGACGATACACTGGCAGAGGCCAGGGACGCGTGCGCGGCAGCGGAGGATCCGCGGCGGCTCGTGCGCAGCGTCTCCCCGCCAACCAGAGACTCCGCGTGGCAAAGCTTGAAAAGCAAGACAGGTTGGACAAGTCCGGCAAGCCCGTGAAGATGACCGGCGAACAGATCGCCCTCGAACTTCAGCGGCTTCCAGAGTGGTCCGAGTCGGGCGAGTCCATCCATCGAACCTACGCGTTCAAGGACTTTCTGGCCGCGATGGGCTTCATCAACGCCCTCGCCCAGGAAGCAGAGCGCGTGCAGCATCATCCCGACCTGCTCGTTCGCTACTCGAAGGTCACCCTGACCCTCGCGACCCACGACGCCGGCGGCATCACGGCCAAGGACTTCGCCCTCGCCACGACGGCCGATGCCCTCGCGACCGGCTTCGCACCTCCCGCGCCCGCCGCCGCCTCGGTCCCCTCAAAGTCGAAAAAGTAATCCCCACTCGAAACTTCGATCAGACCATCATCCGCCACGCCTCGACGCAGAACAGCAACTAGTATTGGTGAGACTCGCCCATCCACCCCTGGCCCCGGGTTACGGCGTCAGGTTCAGTCGGGTCCGGCGAAGGAGTCCTACATGCCAGCCAGTGAATCCCGAATCCGAGTGAAGCGCTCCGGTCAGGTCACGCAGGTCGAGTTCCTCGACCGCAACATCCTCGACGAGGGCAACATCCAGCTCATCGGCGAGGAGATCGCCCGCCTGATCGAGGCCGAAGCGACACCGCGCCTGCTGATCTCGTTCGCGAATGTCGAGCACCTTTCCTCTGCCGCGCTCGGCCAGCTCATCACCATCAACAACAAGGTCCGGAGCAAGAGCGGCCAGCTCCGCCTGGCCGACATCGATCCTCAGATCTACGAGGTCTTCACCATCACGCGGCTCAACAAGATCTTCCAGATCCACGCGACCACCGCGGATGCCGTGGCGAGCTTTGCCTGATCGTGTCGCAGCGGCGGTGGCACGGATCGCCACAGCCACGAACATCCCCGCCCGCGCTCAAGGATGACGCGCCAGGAGCAGCACAGGATTTCGCGTGCAAGGCGACACCAGCCTTGACCAATGCCACGCTCACACCGTCCCCCCGATGCTCATGACCAACGCCCAGCCAGGCCACGAGGCACACGACTTCGAACTGCTCAACGACCCCGCACAGGTCGAGCGGGTCGAGATGCTTTTGTCGGATGCTGCGACGCGCAACGGCTTTGCCAAGGGATCGATCTTCGCCCTTCGCCTCTCGCTCCACGAGGCCATCGCCAACGCCTTCAACCACGGGCACGAGGGCTTGTCCAGCGAGCTCACCGTGCACGTGCGGCTTGAGATCGGGCCGGATCAGATCATCATGGAAGTCACGGATCAGGGGCCCGGGTTTGATCCCGCCTCGATCCCCGACCCCACGCTCGAAGAAAATCTCGAGCGAGGTTCGGGCCGCGGACTGCTTCTGATCAACGCGTACATGACTCGCGCGGAGTACAACGCCAAGGGCAACGCACTCCGCATGGTGTATACCAAGCCCGAGTAATGCGGCCCGAACAATGGGCCCGAGTGAACAGTCCGGTCGGCCCTGTTTCACTTTCCCCCCCTCCCCCCCACCACACTCAGTCGCTCTGCACCGGCGCCACCGAGGCGCGTGCCTCGGCCCGGCCGCCGTAGGCCCGCAGCACGTACTCCTGCAACATGCGCTGCGTGTTGAAGTAGGCGCCGTTCATCGCGAGCGACGATCGCATCACGCGGAGATACGCCTCGCGCTCCTTGTAGAACATCGGAAGGATCGCGTGCTCCAGCTTGTTGTGCAGGTCGCTCGCGTCGTCGCGGGCGTCCTGAGCCCAGTCGGCGTTGGCCTCGCGATCCGGCCCGATCGCCCACCCGGTCACGCCCTCGATGCATCCTTCGAGCCACCATCCATCGAGCACCGACAGCGATGGCACTCCATTCACCGCCGCCTTCATCCCTGACGTTCCTGATGCTTCGAGTGGACGCTGTGGATTGTTGAGCCAGAGGTCACAGCCAGAGACCAGCAGCCTGCACCACTCCATGTCGTACGAGGGAATGAACACGACGCGCACGCCCGGCGGCGTCGACGCGCTGGCCTGCACGAGCTGTCTGATCACGTCCTTGCCGCCGCCGTCGCGCGGGTGCGCCTTACCCGAGAACAGAACCTGCACCGGCCCGAACTCGCGTGCCATCGCCTCGAGCCTGCCCATGTCGGAGAGGATGAGGTCGAGGCGCTTGTAGGGCGTGGCGCGGCGTGCGCATCCGATCGTGAAGGCATCGCGATCAAGCCCCGCGTTGGTCGCGCGATTCACGGCGTCGATCAGCCGTCGCTTCGCGAGCGCGTGCGCGCTACCCACTTCGCTCAGCGGAATCTCCACCGCGCGCGAGAGCTCCGCGTTCACGCTGCGCCAGCCCGGGATGTTGCGATCCAGCATCGCACCGATGGGCACCGAGACCCACGTCGACGCGTGCACGCCGTTGGTGATGCTGTCGATCGTCCGTCCCGGGAACATCTTCCGTGTCACAACGGCGTGCCGTCGCGCTACCGCGTTTGCGTATCGAGAGAGGTTCATCGCCGCGACGGTGGTGTCCAGCATCCCGTTGAGGTGGAATGCCTCCGCGTGCGACTGCACATCGCCGGGATCAAGGATCTCGCGCACGAGATCGATGCCGAAGCGATCGTGCCCTGCCGCCAGCGGCGTGTGCGTCGTGAAGACGCAGCGCTCTCGCACTGCCTCCACGCACGCGGCATCATCGGGCCGCACGCCGCGTGCTCGAGCTTCTTCATCCAGCAGTTCACCGGCCAGCAGTGCCGCGTGCCCCTCGTTCATGTGGTACCGCCATGCCCGCGCCACGCCGAGCGAGCGCAGCAGGCGCACGCCGCCGACACCAAGCACCACTTCCTGGCAGAGTCGGTACGCGTGATCGCCGCCATAGAGGCGGTCGGTCAGCGTCCGATCCTCGGGACTGTTCTCCGGAAGATCCGCATCGATGAAGTAGACCGGCACAACATTCCCGCCCGCCCCGCGCACATCCCGGCGCCATGCCGACAGGTGCACCGTCCGCCCCCGCACCTGCACGGTCGCGTGCGCGCCGGTCCGCTCGAGGAATGCCTCGGGTGACCACTTCACGGCCGACTCGACCTGCGTTCCATGCTCATCCAGCCGCTGGAAGAAGTACCCACCGCGGTGGATCAGCGAGACAGCCACCATCCGTACGCCCAGATCCGCCGCGGCCTTGATCGTGTCACCAGCCAGAATGCCGAGCCCGCCCGAGTAGGTCGGCAACGCCGACTCCAGCCCAATCTCCATCGAGAAGTAGGCGATCGGTTCGCCTGCTGGTTGGGTCGCGAGCACGGCACGGTATTCAGCGGTGTTCGCGGGGGTCTGGCTCGTCATGCGGGAAATGTATGGCCCAATTCGGGGCAGCAAGCGAGCTCGCCCAGTTCGGGGAAAGTGCGGAACTCCATTTGCCGATCCATTCAGGCCTTGGGAAGCCTTGGAGGCTGCCAGAGCTCCGTACCTAGGGAAAAAATCGGAGTTGCACAACCTCAATCTCCGGGTACATTGGACGTCGGAGATGACTCGCGCCAAGATCGATCGCGCGCGGGTCACTTGCTCGTGGGGCAGCGTTTGGTGTTTCCGGTGTGTCCTGCTCACGTCTCGATGGAAAGAAAGGAATCCTTCATGTCGATCCGCTACGTGAAAGCCGCGGCCGCCGCGGTGCTTGGTTGTCTTGCTGGAACCGCGATGGGTGATGGTGCCGACGTGATCGTCGGTGACCTCCATGAGACCGTGCTGCACGGCTCATCGGGTGCGTTCTCTGCCTACTCGGTCGGCACGATCTCGTGCAACGTGGGCAATGTCGGTCTGCAGTGGATTGCCAGCACGAATCGCCACCCCGTCATTGGCCAGAACATGTATCGCCTGAAGAATGGCCGCTTCGAGCAGATTGGCCAGTCGTGGCTCAAGCACGGCTTCACCGCGCTCCAGGGCACCGTCTGCGGCCCCTGCACAGCGTGGCCCAACGGCTCGCACCTTGGTGTGGGCTGCTCTGACCCCTACGGCGCCGGGCTCAATGGCTCGCAGGGCGGCCTTGGACCCAAGAGCGAGGTCAACGCTTCGACGGGTTTCTTCCCGTATCCGTGGATCAACAACGGCAACATCGCCACCACGCCCAATCCGCTCTTCAAGCGTCTCGTGGTCGCGACTGCGGCCGTTGATCCGGCCCTTCCCGCTAATGCCGGCGCCCTTTACTTCGTCTCGGGCCACTACGTCGCGCCCGATGACTCCGAAGCTGGCAACAAGAACAACAACGAGTCGTACCGCCGCGCCACGGTCAACGCCAACCTGACGCTCGCGCTTCAGGGCCCGACGCAGCGCACCAAGCCCGCCATCTTCGCGTGGCGCGACCATGGTCTGGGTGCCAACATCCCCGACCCCAATGTCGTCATCAACCATGTCGATGTCGCCAACGACGGCCGCATCTACGTCGGCGGCAAGGCCATCGATCTGGGCAATGGCACGTGGCGCTACGAGTATGCGGTGCAGAATCTCAGCTCCGATCGCTCCGTGCAGGCCGTGAGTGTGCCTTTCGTCGTCGGCGCTCCTTCCAACTTCGGCTTCACCGACGTCATGTACCACTCTGGCGAGCCGTACGTCGGCACCGACTGGGCAGGCTCCTTTACCGGCGGCGCTGCCGTGTGGTCCTCCCAGACCTTCGCGCAGAACGCGAACGCGAACGCGATCCGCTGGAGCACGCTCTACAACTTCTCCTTCGAGACCACGACGCCCCCGGCCACCGGCAACGTCACGCTCACGCTCTTCAAGCCCGGCACGCCCAGCACGGTCACTGTCAACACCGTCATCCCCAGCCCCAGCGGCATCCAGGTGCCGCTGAATGACTCCTGCGCCTCCGCTGCTCCCGTTGGCATTGGTTCCTTGAACTTCAACACCGCCGGCGCCACCACCGATGGTCCCGACGAGTGCCTCAACGCGGGCTCGGCCGCCATCGGCAAGGACCTCTGGTACACGATCACCAACGGCAACTGCACGAACCCCATCGCGCTCACCACGTGCGGATCGTCCTTTGACACCAAGATCGCGGTCTACAACGCTGGCTGTCCCACGGGGCCCGGCACCGCGATCCAGTGCAACGACGACTCCCCCGAGTGCGGCACGAATAGTCTGCAGTCCTCGTTGCAGTTTGTTCCCGTAGCGGGCGCCACGTACCTCATCCGTGTCGGTGGGTACAACAACGCCTCCGGACCCGGCATGCTGAACATTGCTCAGTCGTCCTGCGGCGGCAATGACTTCTGCAACCAGGCCGCGTGGATCGGTGACAATGTCGCCGTGTCCGGCTCGACCAGCGCAGCGACCGGCGAGACCATCGGCTCCTGCGGCGGTGCGAACAACTCGCCCGATGTCTGGTTCAAGTACCGCCCCGTCAACAACGCCACTGTCGAGATCGACACCTGTGGCTCGGGGTACGACACTGTCGTCTCGGTGCACTCTGCCTGCGGCACCAACTCCTTCGTCTGCAATGACGACAACGGTGGCCAGGGTCCCTGCCCCGGTGGTCTCTCTTCGTTTGTGAGCTTCCCCGCGACGGCTGGCACCACGTACTACGTCCGCGTTGCGGGCTACAACGGCCAGACGGGCAACTACACGCTCCGCGTCCGCAACGGCGGCGGCGGCGTTCCTCCGATCACCGACGACTGCTCCGGCCGCCAGGGCATCGCGCTGGGTGCGACGCCCTTCGACACCACCTTCGCCACCACCGACGGCCCCGCGCACGCCTCCTGCAATGGCAGCGGCACCAACACCGTCAACAACGATGTCTGGTTCAACTATCCCAGCGGCTGCAACGGCACGCTCACGATTGATACCTGCGCGGCGGGCAACACGTTCAACACCAAGATCGCCGTCTACGACGGGTATGGCTGCCTCAACTTCGACTCGCGTCTCCTGGGCTGCAGCGACAGCGGCTGCGGCAACGGTGGCCTGGTCCAGATCCCCGTCACTGCTGGCTCCTTCTACACCATCCGCGTCGGTGGCGGCGATGCCGCGTCGCGCGGCGCTGGCATCCTCACCCTCACCTGCACCGAGGGGAACGCCTGCAACTACGACTTCAACCAGGATGAGAACATCGATCTGCTCGACGCCCAGCAGATGGCCCAGGTCTTCGTCGGCTCTCTGACGCCCGAGGCCAACTGGCTCGACGGCGACCTCAACAACGACGAGAACGCCGACCTGACCGACGCTCAGATCCTCGCGACCTACGTCGTGAGCGGCAACTGCCCGATCTGATGTCGGTGTTGATGGCGGACTGACGTGAGTCTGGTCGCGATCAAGCTTCTCCAGGTTCGCCCCCCTCTCTGCACCCTCCGCCCCCGTCCCCCTCGGACGGGGGCTTTTCATTTTGCACACAGGACCTCGGCCCGCTGCTGGCCTCACTCAAGCTGCCTCATTCACTTTCAGCAACGCTCGCACGCCGGGTCGCTTCGATCCAGCCGCCGCCGATCACGCGTGACTCTTCGTCGTAGAGAACCAGCGCCTGTCCCGGTGCGACCGCCTCCTGCGGCGTGTCAAAGACGCACTCAAAGCGAGCAACGCGCCCGGAGTGTCCGGGGGCGGCAGCATCGGGCAAGGCCCGCACCGCTACTGGCACCTGATCGCTGTTGTATCGGTACTGCGCCAGACAACGCACCTCGTCGCCAATCGGCGGCGGTCGCACAAGCCAGTTGGCATCTGCCGCGAAGCAGGATCGAACGAGCAGGTCCTCGCGCGAACCGACCACCACGCTGTTGTCGCTGGCGTTCTTCGAGACGACGTAGAGCGGCCGCCCCACCGCGACCGAGAGGCCACGGCGCTGGCCGATGGTGAAGCGATGCTGGCCTTGGTGTGTGCCGAGCACGTTTCCGGCGGTGTCGACCACTTGCCCCTCTCGCGTCAGGCTGACGTTGCGGCGTTCGAGCAACCCTGCGTAGTCGTTGTCGGGAACGAAGCAGATCTCCTGCGAGTCGGGCTTGTCGAAGACGGGGAGATCCAACTTGCGGGCGACCTCGCGCACTGCGGGCTTTTCCATGTCGCCGATGGGAAAGAGCGTGCCCGCGAGCTGATCGCGAGGGATACCGAAGAGAACGTACGACTGGTCCTTGGAGCCGTCGACGCCGCGGGCCAGGCGCGGGCCATCATCACTCGCGACGATCCGCGCGTAGTGGCCGGAGGCCACGAAGTCGCAGCCGAGCTGGGCCGCGTAGTCGTGGAGCTTGCCGAACTTGAGCCAGTCGTTGCAGCGAACGCACGGATTGGGCGTGCGGCCGCGTGCGTACTCATCCTCGAAGTAGCCGATGATGCGACCAAAGTCCTTCTTGAAGTTGACGACGTAGAAGGGAACGTTGAGCCTTGCGGCGACGAGGCGTGCATCGCCGGCGTCGTTGATCGAGCAGCATCCCTGATGCCCGATCTTGAGGGGCTTGGTGGCAGCGGACATGTCGCACGCCGCGGTGTCGATGGGCGAGATCTGGTCGAGCGCTTCTCCCGGCGAGCCGAGACGCATAAAGACCCCAACGACATCGAAGCCGCGCCGCTGCAGCAACGCCGCGGCGACGGACGAGTCAACGCCTCCAGACATGGCAAGAAGTACTTTGGGCATGGTCGCGGTGAAGGGTAGGAGTGGGTTGAAGTGGATCCGGCGGGAGGAGAGAAAGCCAAAAGCGGGAAAGCGGGAAAGCGAAAAGTCAGGAGAGGGAAAAAGGCAGGCAGCGGAAGAGGGGAGACCATCGAAGTCATCGGCTCTGCGACGACTTCGATGGCCCCCCCGCCAGCCTGCCTGCCTCTTCTGATTTTCGCCTCCCCGCTTTTCGCTTTCTCCCCCTTCCCCCTCCCCAAAACGCAGAGGACCCGGTCGCAATGACCGGGCCATTCAATGAACCACCCTCACAAGCTAACCCATCACGGCCGCGGCTGGACCAAGTCCACAAACTCCGCCGCACGCGAACTCCGCGACGCCAGCGGCCTCGAGCCCGAGCCCGGCAACGCCGCGAACGTGCCCACATCACCCTCAAGCCAGGGCCACGTCACCACGCGCGTCTCGCCCGCAACCTCGATCACCTCAATCGGGTCCGCACGCGACTCCAGATACAACTCACGCCCACCAGCCGAATGCGTGCACGCTCCCATCGAGCCCACCGCCGCGGCACACGCCGCGCTGGAAAGGCACAGGAGCCCTCTCGCACCTGCCCATCGCCCCGAGCGACCAGCGCTTCCAAACTGTCTCGTCGCACCAGTCATCAAGGCACGGTTCCTCGAGAGTCCACTGAGGTTGGTCGACATGCTCAGGAATCCTTCCATGAAGGCCCGCACGCGCCCACGCCACCCTTCAACATCGGTTCCACCACCCCGCGGGACCATCTCCCCCTCGCCTGCCCGTCTCCTGTTCGGTACTGCCCGTAACGACTGTGCGGTCTGGACCATGTGCAACGCGTCCCGATCCCCCACCAACTCCCTGTTTCGACGCTCTCGGCATCCTCCGGTTCCAACGAAGCCCACATCCACCCAACCCCTTCAGCCCCAGCATTTGACGTCACGCACCAGGCCGATAGCATCGGTGTCCCGCTTGGCTGTGCATTCCATGACTCGAGATCACCCCTCCCAAGCACCCTCACTCGCACACCACCGCAGCACTTCCGCCGGAGCGACGAACTCATGATGAAGCCAGTCTTCAGCAGCGTGGCCTTCCCCGAACTCACGCTGACGCAGCTCGTGAAGCTCGCAGCGCCGTGGGGATACCTCGGCGTCGAACTCCGCACCTATGGGCACGGTTCCGCCAGCAGCGCCTGCGATCCTGCGCTGACCGACAGCGAGAAGGTCCGCCGCCTCTTCGAAAAGGCCGGCATCGCCATCGCATCGCTCGCAACCTCCATCCGCTTCGATGAGGTCGTAACGCCACCCGTCATCGGCCACGTCATCACCGACACCGAGCGCAGCGTTCGTGCAGGCAAGGGCATGGTGACCCTCGCGGTCGCCATCGAGTGCCCGCTCGTCCGCGTCTTTGGCTTCGAGATCGAGAGCAACGAGAGCATCAACTCCGGCATCCGCCGCATCGCCGATCGCCTCTTCAAGGTCTGCGACCACGCCGACCGCACGGGTGTCCGAGTCATGATCGAGAACGGCGGCACCTTCTCCACCGCCGCGCAGCTCAGCGAGCTCATCGACGCTGTTGATCACCCGCTCCTCTGCGCCGCGTACAACGCGCCCGTCGCCAACGCTGCGGGCGAGAAGAGCGCCGACGGCATCAACGTGCTCGGCGATCGTCTCGCGTGCCTCAAGCTCCGCGACTTCGCAAAGGGCCGCCCCTGCGCACTCGGCGAAGGCACACTCGACAACCGCGCCGCCGTTCGAGCCGCGGCCAACGCCGGCTTCAATGGCTGGGTCGTCTACGAGTACGACCGCAGCTGGTTCCCCGATGCCAAGCCCGCGCTCCCCGATGCCGCCAGCGTCTACGAGTCCTCCGCGCGGACCCTCTTCGGCTGGATCAACGAGTTCAGCACGCCAGCCTCATCGCACACTCCCATCAAGGCGCAGGCCCCCCAGCGTGCGGGCTCGCGCTGATCGCACTCGCGAAAGGCCTCTACTCGTGGCCGAGCGCCAGCACCACTTCAAGCCCAAAGGACCGCGCGATCCACGGCGATCGCTCGCGCTCAGCATCGCGCCCGACGCGACGCCGCACGATCGGACACGCGCGATCCTCGACGCTTGCAGCAAGCTCGGCTTCGCCGCCTCGGGTATTGTCCGCGCGGGCCCGTCACGCTTTCGCGATCAGCTCGACGCGTGGCTCTCCCGCGGCATGCACGGCTCGATGGACTACATGACGCGCGATGTTGAGATCCGCCACGATCCTCGCCGCCTGCTGGAGAATGCCGCAAGCTTCATCATGGTCGCAGACCAGTACGCGCCGCGCGCCATCGCCGACGTCGCACCTCACGCTCACGGCCACATCGCCAAGTACGCGCGTGGCCGCAACTACCACGATGTGATCCGCCGCCGCCTCCACAGGCTCGCCGATGCCCTGCGCGACGCGATCCCCGGCAGCGAGTTCCGCACGTTCGTCGATACCGCGCCGGTGCTCGAACGTGAGCTAGCGCAGCGCGCCGGGCTCGGCTGGCACGCCAAGAACACGATGCTCATCCATCCGCGCCTGGGCAGCTACCTCCTCCTCGGCGGCATCGCGACCAACCTCGAACTCGAAGAGCCAGCATCGCAGCGCCGCATCGACGACCACTGCGGCACGTGCACCCGCTGCATCGATGCGTGCCCCACGCAAGCCATCACGCCGCTGACCGTCGACGCACGCCGCTGCATTTCGTACCTCACGATCGAGCACCGCAGGCCGATCGACGCCGAATTTCACATGCCGATCGGCTCATGGATCTACGGCTGCGACATCTGCCAGGATGTCTGCCCGCACAACTCGCTCCGAAGCGAAGCAGGCACAACGCCCGCGCACGCCGACTACACGCCGCGCGTGAGCTCGATTGCGCTTCTTGACGTGCTCGGCTGGACCAAGGAATCCCGAGGCGAAGCGATCCAGACGTCCGCGATGAAACGCGCAAGCCTCGAGATGATGAAACGCAACGCGCTCATCGCCGCGGGCAACGCGCTGCGAGAGAGTGCGGACACCGCGCTCGCGACCCGTGTGCGTGAGATCGCGGCAGACCACACTGAATCCGAGCTCGTGCGAGACACCGCGGCAGAGATCGCCGCGAGACTTCTCTGATCACATCACGCACTACGCCGCGGCGCACCACCCGCGATGAGCTTCGCAAAGAGCACAATCGCAACTCCCGGCACAAGCCAGATCGTCTCACGCTCAATGAAACCCATCCAGTAGAAGGGCGACGCAAGCACGACCGCTGCAACAAAGGTCCACACACGCCGCGGCGTGCGCGTCGTGCCCAGCGGCAGCATGCAGAGCCACACATACGCGGGGAAGATCAGTCCATAGAACGACATGAAGCCGCGATAGACGATCTCGGTGGCGGTGAGGCCGGCGTAGGTCACGCCGTGACTCCGTCCGACGACGACGAACCCGAGCAGCATGAGGATAGAGAACGAGATTGCTGCCATTGGCGACGTCGAGTAATCTCGAGGCCACTGGAGCGGAGTCACAGGATCCTGGTCTCGGCCCTTCTCATCGAAGTGATGGGCTGCGATCGTGAATGCGAGCTGTATCACGATGTGTGCCGCGAGCAGCAGGGGCAAGAGCGTTGAAAGCGGAGCGGCGTGATCACGCAGCAACGCAAGGCCGTAGCCAAGCGTGCCCAGGATCATCGCGAGAAACATCACGCCAAAGCCGATGACGAACGCCGCGCTCCCGGCTCGTCCGGGGAGGGACTGCCTCGCGCGATGGAACGTGAGATCCAAGTACGGACACAGCAGAAAGCCGAACGCGAGCACCGGCATGAGCCAGAGGAGCTCGCCTGGATCCAGCACCGCCGGCGGGAGCGACTGCACCGAGAGTGACTCGCTCCGGAGAGACCACAGCAGCAACAACAGCGAGAGGACCCATACGCCAAGTGAAATCTGGCGGATCCATCGTGATCCGAAGTGGAACGCGACGAGCGCGAACAAACCACTCAGAACGACCGCGTACCACGGCCAAGTGCCCTTCCTCGCCGAGTCGCCCCCGAGGAACCAGAGCATGAAGAAGAGCTGGAAGACGATCGTCACCGCGCTGAAGGCCCTGGCCGCGAACCTGTGCTCTGTGGTGATCCACTCGCTGAGGCCGCGTCTTTGCAGGACCACGCCCATCGCCGCGGCGCCGATCACGTTTGGAATCGCGAAGGCGGCGAAGGACCAGATGCCGAAGTCGCGGAGCAGGATCACCGGCAGCCACATGCCGATGCACCACGTCCATGAGCAGGCGAGGAACGCGCCCCACGAAATGATGGACCACGCGCGTGCGGGCACCGATGGTGTGTTCGAGATGGAGTTGGAAGCCGCTTCGGACATCGGGGCGAGTGTAGCGAGACTTGTCTGATGCGAGCGCGTTCCTAGCGCCCCAGTTCAGAGCCCTTGCCGACGGCTCGGATGTGTCCGTGCTTGGCCTTGAGGTGGAGCGTTGGCGTCAGGTGGAAGGTTGCGACGCTGCGCCCGACGCGGCGTTCCTTCTGCGCGAGCCTTGCGAGGACTGAGTCCTTCGAGCGTTTCTTCGCGACCGCCGCGGGAAGCAGCGCCTGCTGCACAACCTCGAGGTCGAGGGTGATGTTGAACTCCTTGCCGGTCGCGACGAGCGCGAGGAGGTCCTCGCGCGGCGTGATCTTGTAGATTGCGGGGCCAAAGCATGGGCGAAGGAACCGGTACGAGAGTTCCTTGCAGACCAGCGTGTAGTCGCCGCCGGTGATGTTGAAGATGTACATGCCGCCGGCGATCTCGGCGTTGGCAAGCAGCGATGCGCCAGCCATCGCGTTGTACCAGTTGCGGTTGAAGCGCCGGAAGGGAAGCTCGGCGGTGAAGGTGCGTTCATCGACGCGCTTCATGCGGATGCCGCTCTTGAAGGCGTATGGCAGCCAGATCATCGAACAGACACGATGCCAGAAGGTGTTGCGCGACGAGAGACGCGAGATGAACGCCTCGAAGCGATCCATGAGCGAATAACCGACTCGCGCGGCGCGCGTGGAGCCCGCCGAGCCCGCGGTGGACTCGCTGGCCTCGATGATCGCGGCCTCGACCTCCGCCTCGGGCGAGTCGAGCGAGTCTCTGTTTGCCGCCTCACCGGCGGCGGGCGCGGCCGCATCCGTAGCGAGAACCTCTGGCTCGACCTCGACCGGCTCGACTTTGACCACCGAATCCGCCACTCGCTTCATCTCCATCTGTCTTGGGAGGCTCCCACCCGCCCGCCGCCCATTCGCATCTTAGGGGGTCGCGACGGGCCCGCCGCCGGGTGTTCGGCCGCCCATGATCGCCTGCGGCACCAGCTCAAACCACCCCTTCCCATTCTCCCGGACGCGGAAGACCGGATTTCCCGGCTCGTGATCAAGGACGAGAATCCAGTCCCGCCGCGCGGCCTCGGTGAGGAACCAGTGACGCGTCACGGTGCTTGTGTATGGCTCGACGTCGTACGCGAGGCTGTACGCGGCGCCGACATGGGCCGCGGTGGGCATCACGTCGGGCGTGAAGACGATGGTGCGTCCTTCGCGGTCGTTGAACATCACCGCCTGCTGGCCCCACGTGTGACCGGGCACGAGGAAGACGCGCACACCGGGAAGTGGCTCGCTGGTGCGCTGCTCGAGCGTAAGCGTGGGCATCTCGTCGCGGTCTGGCGTCGCGCCGGTCACGAATGGACGCGCTGAGTCGATCAGCAACATGCGATCACGCAGCGGCTCGAGATGATCGGCGAAGTAGGTGCGCGTCATGACCGAGCGGTTGGCGATCGCGTCGGCCCACTCGCGGGCTTGCGCCACGATCCGCGCGTTGGGGAAGGTGCGCTTCACGCCGTGGTTCGGCCGCGCACCGGCCATGCCCGAGGCGGGGCCGATCCAGTCGGGCGTCTCCCCTTCGCGGCAGAGTCGCGTGAGGCCGCCGGCATGATCAAAGTGCAGGTGCGAGACGACGACGGCGTCGATCGACTCGGGCGCGACGCCGGCTTCGTGGAGCGCATCGGTGATGCTGCGGCGCTCAAGCTCGAAGATGTCGCGGCTCTTGTCATCCAGCTTGTCGCCCGTGCCCGACTCGATCAGGATGCGATGGTTCTGCGACTGCAGAAGAATGCAGTTGTGCTGGACCTGCATGCGGCCGCGGTCATCGACCTGCATCGAGCGCGACCAGACGACGCGCGGGATGAGACCGAACATCGAGCCCGCGTCGAGCTTGAACGTTCCTGCGCGCAGGACCGACCATGCGTACGTGGTGTGTGCTCGTGAATCGATTGGTCTTTGCGGCTCTGTTGGGTTGTTTGTCACGTTCGACATCCGACGAGGATAGGAAAGTCGGGGCTCGCGGTGCAGCGATCACTCGGTCGCGAACATGGCCTCGACGAAGGCGTCGGGGTCGAAGGGTGCGGCGTCCTCGGGGCGTTCGCCGGTGCCGATGAACTTCACGGGAATGTCGGTGACCTCGCGGATGGCGACGACGATGCCGCCCTTTGCGGTGCCGTCGAGCTTGGTGAGGAAGATGCCGCTGACGCCGGCGTGCTTGGAGAACTCCTCGGCCTGGCGGAGTGCGTTCTGGCCGGCGGTGGCGTCGAGGACGAGGAGGACCTCGTGGGGCGCGCCGGGGATCTGCTTGGCCGCGACGTTTCGGATCTTGCCGAGCTGCCTCATGAGCGGGTCCTGCGTCTGCAGGCGGCCGGCGGTGTCGAGGATGAGGATGTCGACGCCACGGGACTTGGCGGCGGCGCACGCGTCGAAGGCGACGGCGGCGGGATCGCCACCCTGCTGGCCCTTGACGACCTGAACGCCCAGTCGCGTGGCCCAGACCTCGAGCTGTGCGACGGCGCCCGCGCGGAAGGTGTCGCACGCACCCAGGAGGACGGTCTGGTTCTGATCACGAAAGTGGCGGCAGAGCTTGGCGATGCTGGTGGTCTTGCCTGCGCCGTTGACGCCGGTGACGAGGATGACGGTGGGACCTTCGCCGCGCGGCGCGAGGTGGAGTGTGCGATCGGCGTTGGGCCACATCGCCTTGATCTCGCGCTTCATGTAGTCGAGCGCCTGATCGCCGGTCTCCATCTTGCCCGAGCGGAAGTCGGCGCGGATGCCGTCGATCAGGACCTTTGTGGTCTTGACTCCGACATCGGCGTGCAGAAGGCGCGTCTCGATCTCGGAGATGAGGGCTTCGTCGAGACGCCGGCCAGTGAGGAGGTTGCGCAGGCCCTGCACGCCGTCGACGAGGACGGAACGGGTCTTTTCAAGGCTCTTTTTGAATGTGTCGACGAGCGAACGAAAGAAGCCCACGGCGTTAGCCCTCCGGATGGATCCTGCGATAGACCTTGTCGAGCAGGCCGTTGACGAAGGCGGGGCTCTTGTCGGTGCTGAAGTGGCGGGCCAGCTCGATGGCCTCGGAGAGGACGAGCTTCGCGGGCGTGCGGCCGAGCGTCAGTTCGTAGTGCGCGAGGCGGAGGATGGCGCGATCGACGGCGGGCTGGCGGTGTGCGGGCCACTCGGGGGCGAGCGTTGTGAACTCCTTGTCGGCCGCGGCTCGCGCGTCGTAGGCGCCCATCGCAAGGTCGATGATGTGCTCGCCGGCGATGGGGCCAAGATCAGGAACGCGCGCGACCGCGGCCTTCGTTGCGCCGCGAGGGTCGTGGGTCTTGGTCTGCTCGAGCTCATAGAGGAGCTGGAAGGCAAGGCGCCGGCCAGCGATGTTGAGCGCACGGGTGCGTGCCTCGGGCGAGAGCGTGTCGAGCTGCTCCGCCGCGAGACGGGCGGAGGCCGCGTCGCCGCCGAGTGCGTAGAGGTGGTCGAAGGCGAGTGCGCGGATGGGATCCATGCTGTTCTTGCTCGCGTTGCTGCTCATGCGCGGCTCCGCGAGGAGGCAGAGAGGGGGGCAAGCTTGTCCGGGCGGCGGGATGTGGGCGGGATCTGGGCGCCCGGGTGCTCGATGAGGCGCATGGAGTTGAAGGTGTCCAAGAGCGCGGACATAGCTTCCGAGCCCTTGTTGCCAAGCTTGCCGCCCGCGCGATCGAGGGCCTGCTTTGGCGTGTTGACGGTGAGGACACCGAGCGTGACGGGGACGCCGGTGAGGAGCGTGACCTGCACGAGCGCCTGAGTCACGGCGTCGGCGAGGACGCGGTCGTGGATCGTGTCGCCCTTGATGATGCAGCCAAGCGCGACGACGCCGTCGAAGCGGCCGCTGCGGGCGCCAGCGAGGGCGAGGGCGGGAATCTCGAAGGAACCGGGCGCGGGGACGATCTCGAGCTCGTCGAGCGTGGTCGCGGAGGCGGCGAAGGTCTTGATCGCACCTTCCTGCAGACGATCCATCACGGTGGCGTTGTAGCGGGAGACGACCAGCAGCACGCGGAAGGGCTTGCGGGTGGCGGAGGCGCGAGCGGACGACGTTGATTGCGTTCTTGGCATGAACGCGGATGGTAGAGGGGTGAGGGGAAGGAGGGAGAAGGGAGCGGGCAAGACACCGGCCGGGAGGCCGGTGCCACAAGATCAGGTGAGCTTCAGGGCGAAGAAGACGGCCGTGAAGGCAAGGTCGGCGATGACGATGGCGACGACGCACTGGACGACGGTGCCGGTGGTGGCTTTACCGACGCCCGCCGCGCCGCCGGTGACGCGGAGGCCGTTGATGCAGGCGATGAGGCCGATGAGGAGGCCGAAGATCGCGCCCTTGGCAACGCCTGTGCCGAAGTCGACGAGCTTGGCCTGATCGAGCGTGTTGTTCATGTATGTCGAGTACGGAATCTCGAGGACCGTGACGGAGATGAAGAGGGCCGCAGCGATGGAGACGACGGACGCGATGATCGCCAGGATCGTCATGCTGATGACGGAAGCGATCACGCGCGGCACCACGAGGAAGCGGACGGGATCGAGTGCGCTGGCTTCGAGGGCTTCGACCTCTTCGGAGACGACCATCGTGCCAATCTCCGCGGCGATCGAGGCGCCGGCAAAGCCAGTGAGGACGATGGCGCCGATCAGGGGGCCGAGCTCCCGCAGCACCGCGACGGAGATGATGTTGGCCACGAGCTCTTTCTGCCCGAACTGCTCCAATGGCGGCGACAACTGGAAGGCGAGGATGAGACCCACGCAGCCGGAGACGAGCGAGACGATGAAGACCGAGCGGACGCCGACGCGGACCATCTGCGAGACGATCGCCGCGCGGCCGAGGCGGACGCGCTTGTGCGTGACGGACTTGACGACCCAGCCCATCGTCGCAATGAAGAGCCAGAAAGCTGAGCCGATGTGATCGAGAAGGTTGAGCAGTCCGCCACCGACGAAGTCCAAAGGTTGCAGCAGGCGGGCCGCGAGGGGCGTCGCGGGTGGCTGGGTATCGGCGGGATTGGCTTGCTGGTTTGACACGCGTGCAGTGCGAGTAAGCTGAAATCAGGGGAGACTGATGTCGAGTGGGTTGCGCGAGGAGACTACTTGGTCATTACTTGGTCATATTGGCCACGCTGGCCGCGGCATCCTCGACGGTGTTGACGATGGTGAAGACGGTGTGGAGTCGTGCAATCTCGAAGATGGCGCGGACGCGTTCGTTCATGCCGCAGAGGATGAGGCGGCGGCTTGACTTCTTGGCGATCTGGAGCGCTTCAACGAGCGTGGCGAGGCCGGGCGTGGCCATGTACGCGACGCCGGAGAGATCGGCGATCAGCACGGTGGGCTTCTTGTCGTAGGCCTCGCGGATGGCGGCACGGAAGGCGGGCGCCTCGTGGTAGCCGATGTCGCCTTGCGGGCGGACAACGATGGCACCGCCCGGGCGGGTGGAGGTCTCAACCTTGAGGACGGGGCGGTCGGTCATGCATGATCCTTGCCTGGTTCGGAGTTTGGCGACTCAGGGGTCGTCTGGAAAGTCCTTTGAGGATCGCACGGGGGCGCTGATGTTAAACACGCCACGCCGGGACGTGAGGCTTTTCCGGGAGTGCTGGTGCGCTTCTCGAGCGTGAGTCGCATGCCCGCGCCGTTTCGCTTCTCGTAGCGTGTCTCGTCCATGACCTCGCGGATGATGTGGACGCCCAGGCCGCCGGGGCGGATGTCGTCGAGCTCGCGGCTCTTGATCGTGGCGGGATCGACCTGACGGGCCTGATCTTCGATGATGACGCGAAGGCCGGGGCCGTGCTCGTTGGGGGCGAGAGTCCAGATGCTGAGCCAGATGCGGGCGTCGATGCGGTTGTCGTAGCCGTGGCGGATGACGTTGGCGAGTGCTTCGTCGACGGCGAGCGCGACCTGCGAGGACTGGATCTCTGAGAAGCCGATGGTGCGGGCGAGGCGGTTGACGAGCTCGCGCAGGCCGCAGAGCAGGCTGGGATCGCTTGCGACTTCGATCGAGAGATGGGGTGGATCCTCGGCCGGATGGAAGGTCATGGGCACGGCAGAGCGAGGCGCCGGCGAACCTGATGACATGTTCGACATGTTTGACATGTTCATGGCTCCTCTCCTGACGGGCGGGCACGGACCACAGCGGGGTCGAGCGGCGAGGTGCCACGTGGACGGTAGTCGTTGGCGTAGGAACGCCAGCGATGGACCGCCGCAACGCGACGGGCCTCGTCCTGGGAAGCTTCGTAACCGAAGCGCTCGCCGGTGATGCGGTCGAGCGCGGAGATGGCGAGGAATCTGGTGGCGGGATCGTCGCTGTCGAGCATGCGGACGAGGTCTGGGATTGCCTCCTGATCCTTGTTGGCCCCGGCGCGGACGATGGCGGAGTTGCGTGCGGCGGGCTCGGGCGAGTCAAAGGAGGGGACGATCGTGGGGCCGCATGCGGGCAGCGAGAGAGAGAAGCTGACGATGCAGAAGGTCGCAGCGACCGTCGCTCGCGTGGTGTGCGGCCCGCGGCCCCGGCGCGCTGCCGGAACGGAGCCGGGCGAACGGAGAGGGGCGGAGTTGGCTGGGCGCTGCATCGCTTCTGCCATCGCAAGAGTCTATCGGGCATCTGGGGCCAGGGAATGTGGAGTTCGCCTGGCGGCTGGGAGGCCGCGGGGATTGACTTGACGTACGCTCCACGTTTCCCCAGACCGGGGCCAACGGAAGGACGCGGGCATGTCGAGTATTGGCGCGAGCACTGGCAGCACTGGCGGAGGTGGAACGTCGCACGCTTCGGGGGCACTCGCGGCGGAGGTGGTGCCGATTCTGGACTTTGGCTCGCAGACGGCGCAGCTGATTGCGCGGCGCGTTCGTGAGGCGGGTGTCTACTCCGTGCTGGTGTCGCCCAAGATCACTCCGGCGGAGCTCTCGCGGATGAACCCCAAGGGGATCATTCTTTCGGGCGGTCCTTCCAGCGTGTATGACGAGGGTGCGCCGACGTGTGACCCTGCGATCTTTGATCTTGGTGTGCCGGTGCTGGGCATTTGCTATGGGATGCAGCTGGCGGCGCATCTGCTGGGTGGGCGTGTGGACCGCGCGGACCATCGCGAGTTCGGGCGCGCGATGCTGAGCGTGGAGCAGTCGCGCGATGTGAAGGGGAGCCTGCTGAAGGGCATCCCGGAGCGAACGACGGTGTGGATGTCGCACGGCGATCAGGTCGTTGACACGGGCGGGATGTTCGAAGCACTCGCGAGCACGCCGACGTGTCCTCTGGCGGCGGTGCGCGGGACGATGACGGACAAGGCTGGCAGGCCGCGGCTGTTTCATGGCGTGCAGTTTCATCCTGAAGTGACGCACACGCCGCACGGGACGGACCTCCTGCGGAACTTCCTTTACGAGATCTGCCGCTGCGAGGGGACGTGGCGGATGAGCGAGTTTGCGCCGCTGGCGGCCAAGCGGCTGCGCGAGGCGATCGGTGATGCACAGGTGATCTGCGGGCTCTCGGGCGGTGTCGACAGCGCGGTGACGGCGGCGCTCTTGCACAAGGCCATCGGGGCGCAGCTGCACTGTGTGTTCGTTGATACGGGACTGCTGCGCAACGGAGAGCGCACGCTGGTGGAGACGACCTTCCGCGATCACTTCAAGATTGACCTGCGGGTGGTGGATGCTGAGCGCGAGTTCCTGAGTGACCTCGCTGGGATCACGGATCCGCAGGAGAAGCGGCGTCGCATCGGGCACCGGTTCATCGAAGTGTTCAAGACGGCGGCGAAGAGCATCCCGGGGGCGACTTGCCTGGCGCAAGGGACGCTCTATCCGGATGTGATCGAGAGTGGGCAGGGACACGCGGGGACCGCGGCTGGAATCAAGCTGCACCACAACGTGGGCGGGTTGCCGGCGGACCTTGGGTTCACGCTGGTGGAGCCGCTGCGCGATCTCTTCAAGGATGAGGTTCGGACGCTTGGGAGTGTGCTGGGTTTGCCGGATCAGCTCGTGTGGCGGCATCCCTTCCCGGGGCCCGGGCTGGCGGTGCGGGTGCTGGGTGATGTCGCGAAGGAGAAGCTGGAGATCCTGCGGGCGTGCGATGAGATCGTGCTCGAGGAGATCGTCGCGGCGAACCTCTACCGGAGCACGAGCCAGGTCTTTGCGGTGCTGCTGCCGGTGCGGAGCGTGGGTGTGATGGGCGATGGGCGCACGTACGACAGCGTGGTGGCGGTGCGGGCGGTTGAGACGCAGGACTTCATGACGGCGGACTGGTCGCGGATTCCGTATGACGTGCTGGCACGGATGAGCAATCGGATCATCAACGAGGTGCGTGGGGTGAACCGCGTGGTGTATGACATTTCGAGCAAGCCGCCGGCGACGATTGAGTGGGAGTGATGAACCGTGGCACGCCGCGTTCTTGAAGCCTCTGGGGGGACCCAGCACGTTCGCGGGCTGGAGCTGGCCTCGGCGTGTGGGGATCGGGTGTTTCTGCGGCATCCGCTCGCGGCGGACTGCGATGAGTGGGCGGAGCTGCGGGAGGCGAGCTGGGACTTTCTGCGGAGGTGGGAGCCGACGCCGCCGGGGACGCGGGCTCCGAATGCGAATCATGCGGAGGCGTTTGAGCGTTTGCTGGAGTCGTCGGATCGTGGGGTTTCACAGCGGTTCCTGATCTGCGCGAGACTGAGCGGAGAGACCGCGGCGGGCGGCGAGATCCTTGGGCAGGTGAGCCTCAATCACATCGTGCGTGGGCCCTTCTGCAATGCGGCGGCGGGGTACTGGATTGGCGCGCGTCATGCGCGGCGGGGGTTCATGAGCGAAGCGCTCGGGCTTGCGATTGGGCACGCGTTTGGGCCGCTGCTGCTGCACCGTGTTGAGGCGAACATCATCCCGGGGAATGTGGCGTCGCGCGGGGTGGCGATGAAGGTGGGCATGCGGCTGGAGGGTGTGTCGCCACGGTTTCTGCGGATCAACGGGAAGTGGCAGGACCACGAGCGCTGGGCGATCACGGCGGAGGATGTTCGCGTGGTTGGTGCGCGGGGCGTGAAAGCAGAGCGAGCCAAACCCAAGTAAGGCCATCAGGGCGGCGCGTGTGGACGTGCTGCTGTCATGCAGGCAGGATTGTGGAGCAACGAACATGCGGACTATGTTTGGAATTCTGACGCTGGGTGTGGTCCTGATGACGGCATGCGCGGGCTGTCAGTACATGGGAAGTGCGTCGCACAAGGGCTCGGCTACTGCGGCCATTGCGCATGTTGCGGGGACGACGCTGGACATCGAGACGGAGAACGGATCTGTTGAAGTTCGGCATGGAGGCAGCGACGTGTCGGTTGCGGCGAGCATGCGTGCGACGACGGCGGAGCGTCTGAAGTTGATGAGCGTTTCGGTGGAACGAAGCGAGACTGGGACGGTTATGGTGCGGCCGATCTGGCCGCAGGGTGGGCGCGTGGGAAGTGAGGGGTGCTCGGTGGTGGTGACGCTGCCGGATGTTGGTGACATCGCGGTGAGCACGGGGAACGGGAGCATTCTCATCGCGGGCGGTGCGGGCGACTGTGATCTGGAGACCTCGAACGGAGCGATTCAGGTTGATGGCCCGGCGGGCGCGGTGCGGGTCAAGACCTCGAACGGGCGAGTGACGCTGACAGGTGTCCAGAGTGCCACCGTGGACACGAGCAACGGGAGCGTGTCGGTGGTGCTGGCGGAGGATGCGACGGGGCCGGTCGCGGTGGATACGTCGAACGGCTCGATCTCGCTGGCGGTGGGCGGCACCATGGTCGGCACGCTGACGGCGTCGACGAGCAACGGGGGCGTGTCGGAGTCCAGCGGCAGGGTCACCCGATCCGTACAGAGCGGAAAGACGCGTGGTGTCTTTGAGCTTGGCGGTATCTCAACGCCGGCGTCGTCGCTTGATACGAGCAACGGGAGCATCACGATCACGCGGCGCTAGTGCCGCGGGTAGTGCTGCGTGAGTGCTGCGTTTGCTCGTTGCTGGCTGATGGACTACGCGGCTTTGCGACGGGGCTTGGCGGGCGCGGCTGCGCGCGGCTTGGATGCGGCGCGGCTTCGCTTGGTTTCGGCGGGCTTGGACTGCACCTTGCGCGATTCCGCGGCTGCCGTGGTGGTGACCTGCGTGTGCGCGGAGGCGTCGGAACTGACGGGTGTGGCGTGGATGGACTCGGATGACTCCCCCCCCACCACCATCGCGGGAAAGACGGGCGGCGAGAAGAGGTTGACGACTTCGAGCATGAGGCGATGGTCTTGGTCACGCCCCACGAGCAGGCCGCTGAAGCGGAGTTCGTCGCGGAGATCATCGGCAACGAAGCGGAGCTTGTCGTGCGCGAGTGTGGAGAGGAGGAGACCGATTCCCGCGGCGACTCGGCCGAGCGTGGTGCACTGGCCGTCATCGGCTGAGAGCTCGGCGACCACGAAGATCTGCTGGTCGGCGTTGAAGGATGGGCTGTCGGTCGCGTGCATCAGATCGCGGGCACGGGTGAGGGCTTCGAAGCCGCCGATGTCGTCGAGTGTGGCGAAGCGCACGGCGGCGAGACGAAACCAGGACTCGGCTTCGCCTGGGGCGTGGCGCGCGGCGGCCTCGGCGAAGCGTCGGCGACGGTCGTCTTCAAGGCGATCATCGGCGGTGGCGGCCCATGATCCCACGATGCGGCCCGCGGCGGCGTAGAGAGATGGCATCGAGCTTGACTGATCGCCGGATCCGGATGATGCATCGAGGACTTCGGCCAGATGCCACATCGCGGTCCATTCGGCACGATCACGCGCGACATCGCCATCGCGACGTTGATCGGCGGGGACGCGCCCGGCGAGACGGTCGGTGAGATCGGTACGTGCCTCTGAGCGGGCGAGCACGCAGGCCGCCTCGATCAGCGCGCGGAACAGGCGCGTCTGATCCTCGGTTCGTGGTTCGCCGGTGCCGGAAATGCGAGCGCAGTCGAATCGAGGCGAGAAGAGGGCGGGGTACGAGAGCGGGCGGGAAGTGCCCCAGTCAAACCAGGCGGCGTCGCGACCGGGCGACTCTCGCAGGATGACCTCGGGGCTGCCATCGGCGCGGGTGCTGAGGACGGCGTCGAAACCGCGAGAGGAGAGGAGTTCGGCGGGACGCTCGAGCGTGCCGGCCTGGACCCACTCGACTGTGAATGCGCCGTCGGCCTCGGGGAGGCGCCGGGCCCATGGGGCGCGGGTTGTGACGGCGACGCGGAGCGGCCTTGCGGGCCACTGGCTCCGCGCGACCCAGTCGGCGAGCGCATCATCGCTCGCCTGAGCGTCGCAGAGGATGACGCCTGCGGCACCGCCCACGCGATCAAGGACATGGCCCGTGAAGCTCAGAGCGCGCACCGCGACTTTGGCGAGCCAGAGTGAGGCTCGGCGGAGCGGGCTGGTCGGCCAGGGCTCGCCGAGTGTGGCGTCTGGTCCGAGTACCGACCGAAGGGCTTGGGTCGTGGTGCGCATGCGCCCTGTTGTTCGGCGCGGGAACGCTGCGTGTTGATCGCTGTTGGATTCGTGGACGAAAGGGAAAGTCCCGCGGGATGGGTGTGCCGCGCGTGCGGGGCGTGTGGGCGCGGCGGCCCTGACGGGCCCTAGAACTCGCGGCGAGCCCTGGGGACGTGTCCGCGGTCCGATCAGCCGCGGAAGAACTTGGTGACGCTGCGGATCACGACGGCGCGGCCCATGGCGGCGATGGCCTCGGTGAGGGGGATGTGCTTGGGGCAGACCTTGACGCAGTTCTGGGCGTTGCCGCAGTCGGAGACGCCACCGGGCCCCATGAGGACCTCGAGGCGGTCGTTCTTGAGCTGCTTGCCGGTCTCGTGCTGGTTGAAAAGCTGGACCTGGCCGATGGGCTGGGCGCCGACGAAAGCGGTGTCCCAACTGGACTTGTCTTCTTCGAGGTTGAACTGCGGGCAGGCCTCGAGGCAGCAGCCGCAAGTCATGCAGGTGGAGAGGGCGTAGTGCTGCTCCTGGCTTGCCGGCGATTCCTTCGGACCCGCGCCGAGGTCGTAGGTGCCGTCGATGGGAACCCAGGCCTTGACGCGTTTGAGATTGTGGAACATGCGCTCGCGATCAACCCAGAGATCGCGCACGACCGGGAACTTGCTCATGGGCTCGAGCGTGATGATGTCGCCCTCGCTTGGGGCGTAGTCGTCGATGAGGCAGGAGCAGGACTGGCGTGCCATGCCGTTGATGACCATGGTGCACGAGCCGCAGACCTCTTCGAGGCAGCCGCTGTCGTAGACGATGGGCGTGGTGCGCTGGTTGGAGGTGGTGACGGGGTTGGCGGCGATGGATTGCAGCACTGAGATCACGTTGGAGCCGGTGGTCACAGTGACCTTGAACTCCTCCCAGCGGCTGGGCTTGCCGGGGCCGTCGCAGCGCTTGACGCGCACGAGGATGGCGCGGTCGGGCTTGGCGCGGCGACGATTCGCGAGACGCTCATCGGCGACGGGGTTGCGTGCGGGTGCGAAGCCGGAGATGAGGGATGTGATCATGATGCGAGGTTCCCGTACGTCTTGAAGAACTTGAGTGTGGGGAGGGGTGTGCGGCGGGGCTCGTGGACTTCGTCGACGAGTCGCTTGAATGGAGCGCGGAGCTTGGTGGGGAGCTTGGAGGCGAAGTCTTTCTTGAGGGGGATCCGTTCGATGAGGTCGATGACGCGGCTGAGGTCGAGTGCGCGGTGGAGACCGGCGAGCCCGCGTGACAGCGCGGTGCGGACCAGATCTGCGAGCGCAATCACGCGGACGCGCTTGATGGTGCTGACGCGCACTGGTTCTGCTTCAAGCGTCGCGGGATCGACCATTCGGACGGGGACTCCATCGATGATGTGGGTGCGGGCCTTGGACTCCCACATAATTCCTGCGGCTTCCATTCGTTCGTGGGCGCGCCAGCGATCCTCGGCGTATATATCGATCTCGTGCGTGCTGCGTCCGCCGCCATGAAGAATGACCGCGACCCCGCCGACGACCGGGCACTCTGTGACCGGCGTGACCCGCTTGGCGAGCGCGAGGAGTTCATCCTGGCCCGGCGCGGGGCCATGGTCGCTTGGGTGCCTGGGTGAGCTTGGACGGCGGGTTGCCACTGGCTACTCCGAAAGTTGCGGTTCTACGCCGCGCCGACTGCGACGGGCTTCTCGGTCTTGGCGGCGGGTGCGCCGTCCTTCTTGCCGTAGGTGCGGGCGGTTGGGGCGATGAGGGATGCGTCGATGGGGACGAAGTCGAGGGTGGTCTGGCCGGTGGCGGGGTTGTGCTTGGCGCGGCTGGTCTTCATGAAGTCAACATCGTTGCGGTCCTTGTAGTCGGCGCGGTAGTGGGCGCCGCGGCTCTCGCGGCGTTCGAGGGCGCCCATCGCGAGGGCGCGGGCGAGGAGGAGCATGTCGCCGACGGAGCGGGCGTAGCCGAGGGACTGGTTGGACCAGGCCGCGGCGTCGGAGAGGACGGCCCTGGAGTAGCGGTCCTGGAGCTCGTCTAGCTTGGCGAGGCACTGCTTGAGGCGGTCCTCGGTGCGGACGACGGTGCAGGCGGCGGTCATCTCCTCGCCGAGTTCCTTGCCGATGGCGTAGGGGTTGGTGCTCGCGTCGCCCGAGCCCCGGCCGACGGTGGCGAGAAGCTGCGTGACCTTGCTCTGCTCGGCCCTGGTGTTGTCGTCGTAGAGGCTCTGTGAGACCGTGTCCGAACCCGTGCTGCTCTTGGCGTTCTCGGTGACGTAATTGACGACGGAGACGCCGCAGAAGAGGCCGTCGAAGATGCAGGAGAGAAGGGCGTTGGCGCCGAGGCGGTTGGCGCCGTGGTAGGCGAAGTTGACCTCACCGAAGGCGTAGAGGCCGTTGATGTTTGTCATCATGTTGTTGGGAGCGCCGAGCTGCATGCCCTGGCCGGTGGCGGAGCCCAGGGGCGGCGGGCTTCCGGACTTGTGCTTGGTGCGGGGCTGCTCGGGGTTGTAGCTTCCCTTGGTGAACTGGGTCCAGAGGCCGCCCATGGAGTAGTGGACGGCGGGGAAAATGCGCATCGGGGTGAGGCGTGGGTCGTCGCCGACGAACTTCTCGTAGATCTCGAGGATGCCGCCGAGCTTTCGCGTGAGATACTCGGGGTCCTTGTGAGTGAGGTCGAGGTAGACCTGGTTCTTGCCGTCGACGCCGAGTCCGTCGCTGACGCAGATGCTGAAGATCTCGCGAGTGGCGATGTCGCGCGGGACGAGATTGCCGTACGCGGGGTAGCGCTCTTCGAGGAAGTAGTAGCGGTCACTCTCGGGGATGTCGCGCGGGGTGCGCTGGTCGCCCTTGGTGCGCGGGACCCAGACGCGGCCGCCTTCACCTCGCGCGGACTCGCTCATGAGGCGGAGCTTGTCAGCGCCGGGGATGGCGGTTGGGTGAACCTGGATCATCTCAGGGTTGCCATACCACGCGCCGGCCTGGTAGCAGCGGGCGGCGGCGGCTCCGGTGCAGATGACGCTCTGCGTGCTCTTGCCGAAGATCAGGCCGTTGCCGCCGGTAGCCATGACCACGGCGTCGGCGCGGAAGGCGCGGATCTGCATGGTCCGCATGTCCTGAGCGACGATGCCGACGCAGCGATCACCCTCGATGACGGGGCGGAGGAACTCCCAGAACTCGTACTTGCTGACCTTCCCCTCGGCCTCGTAGCGGCGGGTCTGCTCGTCGAAGGCGTAGAGGAGCTGTTGGCCGGTGGTGGCGCCGGCGAAGTGCGTGCGCTTGAAGAGTGAGCCGCCGAAGAGACGGAGGTCGCGGTTGCCCTCGCCGGTGCGGTTGAAGGGGACGCCCATGCGGTCGAGGAGGTCGATGACGCGCGGGGCCATGTTGGCCATCTCGAGGACGGGGTGCTGATCGGCGAGGAAGTCGCCGCCGTAGATGGTCTCGTCGAAGTGCTCGTACTCGCTGTAGCCCTGCTGGCGCGAGACCTCGTTGCAGGCGTTGATGCCGCCCTGTGCGCAGACGCTGTGGCTGCGCTTCACGGGGACGACGCTGAAGAGGTCAACGTTGAGGCCTGCCTCGGCGATGCGAACGCTCGCGGCAAGGCCCGCAAGACCACCGCCGACCACGATGACACGCTGCTTGTTCATGTGTTGATTCCAGAGGACTCACGATCCAACGAAGTGCGGGGCAGAAGGCCTGGAGCGTTTGGTGGGAGAGGCCAGTTTGAACCGGTCGCTACGGCAGATTCAGTGAGCGATTCGGACGCGGGCTGAGCACTACAGAGTTCGATCCAATTGTCAGCACGGATGAGCGCCGCCGCGATGGACACTCTCACAATCGCGGCACGGACGCGGCTCAGGGGAGGGGATTCCCGGCGTTTCCATCGGCGTTGGCCTCTTCGACCTTGGGGATCTTGGTAGCTGCCCCCTTGTCGAGGAGTTTCTGCTCCACGTCCCGCATTTCTGCCGGCGGGGTCATGAGCGCGCCGGCGAGGCTCATCCAGGCCAGGGCCATGAGGCCCGCGCCGAGTCCGGCGCACGCGACGCCCCAGCGCTTCTGGGACGTTGCGGAGATGGTGATGCCCCATGTGATGGCGGCGGTCCAGAGGCCGTTGGCGAAGTGGTAGACGCTGGCGGTGATGCCGATGAAGTAGAAGAGGCTTACCAGAATTCCTGCGAAGGTGAAGCTGGTGTCACTCCCGCGCAGTGCGGCGGCGAGGGTGCTGGCGGCGTAGTCGGCGCTCCAGACGGCGCCGCCGGGGACGAGGAAGGACCAGCCCCACCTCAGCGTTGCGATGTGGTAGAAGATGTAGAAGATCGCGATGTAGCCGGTGATGCGCTGGAGGTTGTAACGCCAGTTGTCCTGGTAGGCGTAGCGGCTGGTGTTGCCCTTGCCGGTTCGGGCGTAGTAGACGCCGAGGATCGAGTGAAAGGCGATGCTGATCCAGAGGACGAGCTCGATGAGGAGCAGGTGCGGGATCTGGTTGTTGATCCACTGAACTTCCTTCCAGAAGTAGTGGACGCCGCCGGTGACGAGGCTCTCGCCCTTGCCCTCACTCCTGAGGCCGAACTTGCCCCAGATGAGGCTGCTGTTGGTGGTGAGGTGGGCGATGAGGAAGACGCCGATGGGGACGATGCCCGTCAGCGAGTGGAGACGGCGCAGCAGGAAGTGGTGCTTCTCGAGAAATCCCTGTTGCGATGCGGTCTGAGGCTGGTTCGTCACGCGGCATGACCCCAATCGAGCAGCGACCGAGCCTTGGACAACCGCCGAGGCGGCCGGGACGCGCTCCGAATCCATGATAGATCGGAAAAGCCAGTGGAGTGGACTTGAGCCAGAAGAGTGATTGAGAAGACGGGCCGAGTGTCGGATCAGCCGCCGATGATTCCGCCAGCACCGGGCATTGCACCAGAGGCGCGGACGACACCGGGCGCACCAGCGCCGGGGCCGCCCATCTGCCGGACCTTGCCCTCCTTGACGGCCTTGGCGACCATGTGCGAAGTTTCGACGAAGGCGGTACGGAGCTCGCCGGTGAGCTTGGTGATGAGCTGCTGCTCGCCCTCGTCGAGGTTGCCCTTGGTTTTGGCTTCGATCACGCCGAGCATGTCGATGTGGAGACGGGCATATTCAAGGGAGACGACGGCCTGGCCGGTCTGGGGATCGGGATAGAAGCCCATGTACATGAGGGCCTGCGAGGCGAGCATGGAGACGACGTCCTGGAAGCCGACTTCCTCGCGCTCGCCGGGTGCGGCCGCGTCGCCACCGGGCATGTCGGCGCCGGGCGTGGCGGACTTGGCTGCGGGTTTGGCGGCTGGCTTGGAGTCGACCTTCTGGGAAAGTCGCTCCTTCTCGGCCTGGGCCTGCGACTTCCAGTCGCTATCGATGATAATCTTTGGGGCTGCGGGATTGGAAGCGTCTTGTCCGGACATCGAGTCTCTCCTGTGTTGACGCGGCTGGGAAGTCGGGTTGTGCGGGATTGGAACGAGAAAGCGGCCCGAGCGTTATGCTGGTCCGTGGTTGCAGGGCTTCACTCTAGGTCGATGCTCTGGGTTGATGGCGTTGGGGGTTGCGGTTTGGTCTGGCAATCTGGTCTGGCAGTCTGGTCTGGCGATCTGGTCTGGCACAAGGAGCGTGCATGTCACGAGAACTCACCCGTCTGTCCGGCACGAAGGCTGGCATCCCAGCGACGACCGTGTCGGCCGCGTCGGCCGCACGAGTGGCGGTGTGGTGCGGGGTCGCGAGCCTGGTGGCACTCAGCGGCACGATGGGCGGCTGCGAGATGGGGAGCTCGGACAGCATTGAGTCTGCCGTTCGCCAGGACGGGTCGCGGCTGTCGCCTGCGGACTTTGTTGTGGCCGGTGGTGCGACTTCGACTGGCGGGGCCGAGAGTTCATCGAGCGGCACGCCGGCTTCATCGATGATCGTCGATGCGTCGGAGCAGGCGGCTGCGATTGAGATCCTGAACGTCAACAGCGAGAAGGACGAGCTCGATCGCGCGGCGCTCAATGTCGGCGCGGCCACGTCCGCTGGCTCGGATGGCCTTGGAGTCAATCTGGATCCGACGGCGACCTTCGCCACCACGCCCGGCACGCCAATGATGTCCGATGTGGACTCTCCTCCTGTGGGTGAGCCCATCTTCATCGACGCCAAGGTCGGTGACATCAACGGCAAGCCGATCTTCGCGTCGACGTTCTTTGACCGGGGCACGCTGACGCTGGAGCCGTTGGGGCCGCGGCTGCGTGAGGAGGCTGCGCGGCTGAAGCCGGCGGAGTGGCGGGCCTTTGCACGCAAGGAGATCAACAACGCGCTGGACTCCTTGATTGAGGATGAACTGCTCCGCGCCGAGGCGCTCGCGAACCTGACGCCCGAGCAGAAGCAGGGCTTCTTCGCGTTTCTCCAACGCATCGAGCGTGAGCAGAAGAGCCAGAGCGGCGGCAGCCGCGAAGAGGCGAACCAGGCGCTGATGGAGTCGGAGGGGATGAGCCTCTCGGAGTACATGAGCCAGCGTCAGCAGGCGGAGCTGATCCGGTACCAGCTGTCGGAGAAGATCTTCCAGCGCGTGCAGGTGAGCCGGCGCGACATCGAGCTGGCGTACACGCGATTCAAGGACCAGTTCAATCCGCCTCCGAAGTACATCTTCCGCATTGTCGCGGTGCCGGCGGCGGACGCGTCGGCCGTTGCGGCGATGCAGGCACGCATCGATGGGGGCGAGCGCTTCGCGGAGATCGCGGGCAGCGAGGCCAACACGTACAAGCGGCCCGAGGGTGGGCTTGAATCGCGCGATCTCAAGACCGACATCACGGAGGCAAGCTTCTTCGGGAGCGCGGTGCTCAACGATGCGGCGAAGGCGATGTCGCCGGGCACGACGACCGGGCCGATCGACTTCGGCACGCGAAAGGCGTGGCTGCACCTTGAGACGATCGAGGTGAAGAAGACGTCGCTGTACGATGCACAGATCATGATCGAGAACGTGCTGCGGAAGGAGCGGGCGGACGCGGAGCGCAAGCGGTACATCGCCAAGCTCCGCAGCCGCGCAAGCATCGGCGACACCGAGGAGACGGCGCGTCGCCTGCTCGAGATCGCGGAGACTCGGTACCTGACTCCGCGCGGGCAGTAGGCGGGTGCGAGGATGCTGATGGCGCTCTGGCAGCATCTCGATCGTCGCTTCGCTCTGATCTATGGGCGTGTGTATGAGCATGCGGCCCGCGTGCTGTCGTTGAGTGCTGCGCGGGGGCGTATCGATGAGACCCGCGTGCTTGGCAACCGGGGCGAGAAGCTCGCGGCGAAGTTGCTGCGTCGGAAGGGGTACCTGATCCTTGGACGGAACGTGCGCGTCCCGATGGGTGAGGCTGATCTTGTGTGCGAGCATCCCGGCGGCGAGGCGATCGTGGTGGTCGAGGTCAAGACGCGCACGCGGGGCGTGAGCGAGGCGAGCGATTCGTATGCGCCGGAGGCGGCGGTTGATCCTGCGAAGCGTGCCAAGCTGCGGACGATCGCGTCGCATCTTGCGCGGGCGAATGGATGGCTGGATCGACCCGTGTGGCTTGATGTGGTCGCGGTGGAGTGGCCCGCGGGGGGCACACGTCCGACGCTGCGGCACATCGAGCGAGTGCCGTGGTGAGGCTTGAACTGGCCTTCGTGTGCGAGCCCGCTCGCGATGGCTCGATGTGCGGGGTCGCTGTTACTTCTTGGGTTCATCGGGCGCGAGGTCGAAGGTTGCACCGGTGCTGGATGGGATGTAGTTGCCTCGTGCGCCGCTGGTGTGCTGGGCTTCTTTGGCCCATGCTGGCGGCACGTACGCCGCGCCGTCGCGGGCCTGCGCGGACTCGATGCGGCGAGAGATTCGGTCGCTCATGCGTGAGTCACGGTTGATGCGCGTCAGGGCTGTTGTGTGCGACCAGCCGCAGAGCGTGATGAACTGCGCGAAGGCGAAGATGCAGACGGCGACACAGCCCAGGAAGATCATCACGGAGAGACCGCCGATGGGAACCGCGAGGAAGCCGGTGATGCCCGCGCGCAGGAAGGGAATCGCGACCAGGGCCGCGATGCCGAAGGGCGCGGCGATCACGACGAGGAGCGGGGCCATGCGCAGTCGCGACGCGAGGGCAGAATCGTGGGCCCAGTCGGCCATGCGGGCGAGGTGGATCGCGAGGGGGGCGAGCCCGACCAGGGCGACGATTGCCGAGAGCGTGGCGAGCGCAACGCACCATCGTGCGGCTCCGGTGATCGGGGCAATGGCCGCGAGAGGAAAGGCGCCTGGGTTGGCGGCAACCTTGGCCGCGAAGGCTGTCTGGGCCTGGGCGTAGATGGCGCCGCCGAGGAAGAGAAGGAGCATGGAGAGGATCCATGCGGACTGCGTGGCGCGGCTGGCGAGCCTGATCCAAGCCCATGTGCCGCGGCCAGCAAGGCCCTCCTTGGTGCCGTCCTCGCAGGGTTCTGTGACGATCCAGATGCCGACGAGCCAGACGATGGCGGGAAGGAGCACGATGGCAGGCGCGATGAGGGATGGGCCGCGCATCGCGAGGATGATGATGAGGATGGCGAGGGAGACCAGGAGCGCGGCACCACCAAGGCCCATGATGACCGCGCCGGAGTGAAGGCGCGCGAGATAGGGGACGGGGGCATCGGCCATCGTGCTGCTGAAGCGCGAGGAAGCGCCGGTGGTGATGGGCGTGCCGCACTCGGGGCAGCGGCCGCCGATCTTGAGGCCGACAAGGTTGTACGAGCAGCGAACGCAGGCGCGATCTTCGACGATGGTCGTGGGCGCGACCTTTGACGCGAAGAAGAGGCGTTCGTGGATCGGCATGGCTCTTCTACCGGTTGGACCCGGGCCGGTTTCGGAATGGGGCCTGACCGCTGAGGCTGAGGCCCGGATCAGCGTGTAGCGACGCCTGCAACGGATTCGACAGCGTTCTTGAACATCGTGAGGCCCGGCGTGGGAGTCGATCGGAGCGCGGGGGTGAGGCGTGTCCAGTAGGGGTGGCGATCCCACGTGAGGTAGCGTTCGGGGTGGGGCATCAAGCCGAAGACAAGGCCCGTGGCGTCGCAGATGCCGGCGATGGCCTGGGCCGAGCCGTTGTAGTTGTCGGCGTAGGTCAGGGCGATCTGTCCGGACTTGCGGAGGGAGTCGAGGGTCGCGGCGCTCGCGACAAAGCGCCCCTCGCCGTGGGCGACGGGGAGCTGCATGGCGTCGCGGCGGGCCGCGGGGTCATCGGGGAGGAGGTCCGCGAGGCCGCGGGTCCAGACGCAGACGCTCTCGCGCTGCGGGATCACGCCGACCCAGCGGTCGCAAAAGCGCGCGTCGCGGTTGTCGGTGAGGGCGGTGGTTTGCGGCGGGGCGATGTCGATGGGCCACTGCTCACCGGAGGCGGGGCCGGGGAGGAGGCCGACCTGGACCAGGACCTGGAAGCCGTTGCACGCGCCGATCATGGGCGTGCCCCGGAGGACGGCCTCGCGCAGGGCGGGGTAGACGCGCTCGCGCAGCTTCATCGCGAAGATGCGGCCGCTGGCGATGTCGTCGCCGAAGGAGAAGCCGCCGGGGAAGCCGACCAGGTCGGCGGCGTCGAGCGTTGAGGGATCGCGGATGAGCGCGTCGAGGTGGATGAGGCGCACGCTCGCGCCGGCCATCTCGAAGGCGCGGCACATCTCGGCGTCACAGTTCGTTCCCGCGGCTCGGATGACCAGTGCGGTAGGCATGCGGGAAGGGTAGCGTGGGGGCGGGTGAGATGCGCCCCGGGGCGCGTGGAGTGGCGCCGGTTCATATACTCCGGACCCGAAGCAAATACAGGAGCCACGCATGCCACAGATCTACCCATTCCGAGCACTCCAGTTCAAACGCGGCAAGGGCGATGCGAGCACCCTGATTGCTCCGCCGTACGACGTGCTGGACAAGGCGGGCAAGCAGCGGCTGCTAGATCAGAATCCGCAGAACATCGTCGCCATCGACCTGCCGCACACGCCCGCGAAGGAGCTGGGGCCGGTGTCGGCGTATGAGGGTGCGGCGGCGGCGCTTGAGTCGCTGGTGAAGTCGGGTGTGCTCTCGCGCAGCGAGCAGCCATCACTCTTTGCCTATCGGCAGAAGTTCACGAGCGCGGATGGGAAGGTCTATCACCGCTCGGGAATGTGCGCGTGCGTGGATGTGGTGCCTTTCGGGCCTCGGGCCGGTGGTGGAATCTTGCCGCACGAGGAGACCTTCTCGGGGCCGAAGGAAGACCGCATGGCGCTGATGAAGGCCACGCGGACGCAGCTCTCGCCGATCTTCGGCCTGCACGCGGATGAGAAGGGGCTGGCGACGAAGCTGCTGCACAGCGTGATGGCCTCGCGGTCACCCGACATGACGGCGACGATGCGCGGGGCAGGCGCGGACAACGTGCTGCACGAGGTGTGGACGATCACGGATGCATCGACGATCAAGGCGTATCAGGATGCGCTCGCGAGCGAGGACATCTTCATTGCCGATGGGCACCATCGGTACACGACGCAGATCAACTACTTGAAAGGGCTGGAGGCTGTGGGGGCGGGGCCGGTCGCGGCTGACCACCCGGCGCGCCGGAGCATGATGGTGCTGGTGGGGATGAGCGATCCGGGGCTTGTGATCTGGCCGACGCACCGCGTTCTTGGCGGGATGGCCAGCTACTCGATGGATGCGTTCCTCAAGGCCAGCAGCGGCGACATCCGGACCGAGCCGGTCGCGGGCGGCCTTGCCGAGCTTGATCGTGCGTTGAACGACCTGACGGGAATGGGTGAGATGCGGTTTGGCCTTTGGGACTTCAAGCAGAAACGCGGCATGGTGGCGATCCCGGCCTTCCCGGATCCGCTCAAGAATCGCTTTCCCGAGAAGCCCAGCGCGTGGCGCGAGCTGGTGGTGGCGTATTGCCAGTACGTGCTCGTGGAGAAGCTCTGCCAGGGAGCGATGAACGGGAACCAGCCGGTGAAGTGGGCCTTCCCGCACACGATCAAGGAAGTGGAAGAGATCGGCAGCGGCGCCGAGACCGGGGCCGGCGGCGGCGCAGGCTTCGCACAGCTCGCAGTGATCGTCCGTCCGACGCCGCTACAGGCGGTGAAGGATGTGAGCCGCGCGAACCAGCTCATGCCTCAGAAGAGCACGTTCTTTTATCCCAAGCTCGCGACGGGGCTGTGGATGAACCCGCTGGCGTGAAGTGCCCGTTGATGCTGAAGCGGATCAGCGCCCCTCGGGTGTCGCCTGACTCGCTGCGGAGCCGGCAGCGAGAAACTGCAGGAGCGACTTGGAGTCGAGCGCGCCCGTGGTGCGCGCGATGACTTTGCCGTCGCGCATCATGGCGAGTGTTGGGAGGAACTTGGCCTCGATGCGATCGGCTTCGGGCGTACTGCTCGTGGAGACGTCGATGTAGACGGGGTGCGCGTTGCTCTGGATCCATGCCACGATCTCGGGATCGGCGAGCGCGTTGCGCTTGAGGGACTGGCAGGGTGGGCACCAATCCGCCGTGACGAGCGCGAAGACGGGGCGGCCGGTCTCGGCGCTCTTGACCTCGGCCTCTGCCAGCGTGACGCGCGGTTCGAAGAGGGCGGGCACCGACGCCTTGCCCGCATTGCCCGACGAGCGCATCAGAACGCCAACACCAAGGAGCACCACGCAGGCGATGATGATCCAGCGTGCGGCCGCTGATGGATCCTGACCTTGAGCGGAGTTTGATTGTCCGAGCATGTTCATCCTCCCTTAGCTTGCCTTCTGGCAAATGCATTGGCGATCGGCTGGAGCGATTGGTTGGAGCGATTGGTTGGAGCGATCGATCATCACTCCTCCCTCGATGATTCTAGGGTTCCACTCGGCAGCGGTGCATCGCGTCAGCGTTCGTTGCCCGCGTTGTAGCCCGGCGTGAGCTGCTCGATCATGCGTTCGATGTATCGCCACGCGTTGAGCTCGATGCGGATCTCACGCAGCACGCTTGCGCTGTCTTGACTGTTTGCTGATGCGGCTTTGGCAAAGAGTGATGTGGCCCGCGCGATGTGTGCCGCGCGACGCTCCGCGGCCCAGGCCCGCCATCGCAATCGAGCGGCCTGACCCTCTTGCACGAGCTCGGCCTCGGCGCTCTCTCGGAGCTCCATCATCTCCGAGAGAAAGCCCGGCGGCATCGCGCGTTCCTGTGGACCTGGCCCACCGAGCCGCGTGAGGAGTGCCGCGGCACGAAGTTCTGTATCGAGCAGGATTCCCCTCGCCTGATTCAGGAGTTCGGCGTTCAAGGATCGGTCGTCATCGTCCGAGTCGTGATCTGATCCGTCGCTAAGGTCGGGGTGAACCGATGCGGCGCGAGCGAGATAGGCCCGCCCTATCTGCTCGGGCGTCAGGGAAAAAGTAGCGGGAAGGCCGAGCAGATCGAAGGGATCCATGCCCCGAGAGTATCGCTGCACGATGGAATCTGGTTGAGAATGGAGGAGCCTGTTTGACGCGGGCGACTTCCTGCACGACGATGCACCGTCAGACTGGAGCCGTGAAAGCATGACCAACCCGACGACGCAGACCAGCAGCCACATCGGAATCGTCGGGGTCAGCCCCGAGGGTGCCGCGCTCTTCTATCGGGAGGTGTCGCGACAGGCTTCGGCGATGCGCGGACCCAACGACCAGCCGCGCGTCACGATCCACAACGAGCCGCTCTCGCTCTACATCAGTGCGATCCGTCGCGATGACTGGCTTGAGGTCGGTCGGCTGCTGCGCCGCTCGGCAGAACTGCTGGCGCGGTGCGGGGCCACGATCTGCATCACGCCCGACCACGCAGTGCAGCACGGCGTGCAGCTCGCGGAGGTGGGAAGTCCAGTCCCGTGGATCCCGGCGCCGGACATCGTCGCGCAGGCCGTCGCAAACGACAGGCGCAAGGTCGTCGGGATTCTGGGGACCAAGCTCGTCTGCCGCTCGAGCACGTACCAGACGCACCTTGGGCTCAGGGGCATTCAGGTGGAGGCTCCGAGCGATGAGGACGCCGAGGCTCTGGACCATGTCATCTATGGTGAGTTGATCTTTGGGCAGATCCGTCCGGAGAGCCGCCTTCTGGTGATGGGGATCATCGGGCGACTGGCATCACGCGGGTGCGAGGCGATCATTCTCGCATGCAGCGAAGCACCCTTGCTGGTCACTCAGGAGAATTCCCCACTGCCGATCTACGAGGCTGGCGAACTGCTCGCGCGTGCGGTTGTCGGGGCGGCGCGGCCCCCGACGACGGCCTGAGCTGAGCCCTTCGCGCGAAAGCCGGGAACCAAGCGAGGGGTCGCCCCGAATCGACCGTGGACGCCGATTGGCTCTGGGCGGCGAGAGGTCGCAGATTGCTCTGTTGTGTTTGGTGTTTGTACGCAAAGCAGGGGATCCGTAAAGGTCGCACTGGACGCAAGGCCTCATCGTCCGTTATGCTCAGAGTGAGAAGTTGGTCCAGCACCGGACGCGCAGCGCGCAGTCCACAAGGAGTCCATGGCCACAAGCCTTGGTACCGGGTGCAGGACCATGCGTCGTTTGAAAGTTGTCGCCTGATGTCGAGAGGACTCGGCGTCTGCCGCGGCAGTGCAGCGGTGGTGCGAGCAGTAGTCGTTGGAGCCGAGCATGAATCGCAAGGAAATGGGTGCGTTCTTCTCCCTGAATCGGAGCGTCAACGCGGGCAAGACGCCCCGTCGCTCTCTGCTGGACCGCGTGGGTCGTGCGCTGGGCCTGCCCACGTCGTCACCCGCAATGATGGGCATTGAGAAGCTGGAAGAACGAAACCTGCTCGAGGGCAGCTTCGCGACGGCAATCGCGGTGACGCTCGATGGCGCAGGCCGCGGCTCGTCCGCTGGGCTCATCAATCCGACGGACCCGGCCACCGACGATGACTTCTACAGCTTCGTCGCACCCACAAGCGACTTTGTCGCGGTCCTGGCCGACACCGCCAACGAGGCAGTCCGCAGCGATCTCAACACGCGCATCACGGTCTTCGGTTCGCAGAGTTTCACCGACATCGTGGCACAGGGCACGTCCAACGGCCTGCTCACGACGGGTGTGCAGCGTGACGGCTGGGGCGGCTTCGTTGCCGAGGCTGGCCGCACGTACTACGTGAGGGTGAGCAGCGACTATCCCACCAACGCGCCCAACCTGACCGCCAACAATACGTACACACTCCGCGTTCGCGCACAGTCGTCCAGCTTTGAGATGACCGAAGACACCGGCATCGGCCGCGAGCTTGGAAGCCCGCCTCCGGGCAACCCGCTGCCGCCGCTGCGTCCGGTGCTGGGCTCACTCACCCTCCGCCAGGACGAAGTCTTCTATCGGTACGTCGTTCCGGCCGACACCGCCTTCGACAGCCTCGTCACGGTCAACGCACAGCACACCCGGTACGCGCCGCCGCCACTGCCCAACAGCAACATCCCCAACCGCCTCGACACGCGCGTTGAGATCTACGACGGAACGGGCGCGCTCATCACCGCCGACTCTGATGCCGGCCGCCTGAACGATGCCTTCTCGACCTTCCGCGCGCGCCCGGGCGAGACGTTCTTCATCCGCGTCCGAAGCGATGAGGTCCGCTCGCGTCAGCCCGCAACACCCGAGTTCGATGTCACGCTCGCGACCGGTCAGTTCTTCCTCGTGCTCGACGCGCGTCCGACGGTGGCCACGCTCAACCCTGTCCAGCGCACCTTCGCGACCGACGCGGCCTTCACCGGCTTTGGCGCCCCCACCGTTCCCGCGAACCCCGCCCTGCCCAACCCCACCTTCCAGTCCGCACTCTGGAGCTTCGTCTCGCAGGGCGATGGTCTCACCTTTGTCACCATCACTCCGACCGGCCTCGCGCCCGTCACGGATCCTGCGGTTCGAATCTTCGATGAGCAGGGCGCACTGGTCGCCTTCAACGACAACGCCGCGGGCCTCTCCGCGGAGCTGCAGGTTCGCTTGGTTGGCGGCAACCGCTACTTCGTCGTCGCCGACGGCTTCGAGGTCAACAGCGCGGTCCAGTACATCATCGCGATCGAGGCCAACCACACCTTCGACGAGACCCAGCCCATCGATGATCATGTCAATCCGGTCTTCCCAGCGGACGACGCGACGCCCGAGGAGATCGAGGACGCACGCCGCCAGTGGGAGCTCGCCACCGGCCTCACGTGGTCTGCGCCATTCCCCACGCTCGATGCCAACCAAAACGTTGTCAAGGATCGCGGCCTGCGCGTGACCGCGAACGGCACGGGCCGACTCCATGGCGTCGGCGACCGCGACCTCTTCCAGTTCACGCCTCAGACCGACATGCTGATGGAGTACGACGGCGACAACGACGACGCCGGTTTGTCTGTCTTCATTGGCGGCCGCTTTGAAGTGGGCGACCCCGGCTCCCCCTGGCCCACGACCTCTCGCAACCTGACGAACTGGGACGCCGCGGACTACTGGTACACGGGCGCGCAGTTCTTCGACCCTGACTTCAACGTCACATACGGCTTCAACGACAACGCCGACACCGTCGATACGGCGGGGCCTGAGATCTACGCACTCCTGGACTATGACCCGGGCGCGCCCGACACAGCCGCGATTCCCGCTGGCATGAGCCGCCGCTGGCTCGTGGTCGGTGGCGACTTCGACCTGATCGTGCCCTCGCCCTTCGGCCCGGTCACGATCTCCAATCTGGCCGTCTGGTTCCAGGACTTCGACACCGGCCAGTGGGCCTGGGGCGATCTCGGCGGGGCCGACGGCCCGGTGCGCGCACTCGCGTCGTATCTGCCAGACAACGAAGTTCAGGACCGCAGCGATCCATCGGTTCAGATCCCGACCGACCGACCCCTCATCAATGGGCAGCCCATCGAGCAGCTCGCCATCGGCGGTGAGTTCACGGAGATCGGCGGCGTCGCGGCGGCCAACCTCGCCACGTTCGACCTGGTGAACGGCTTCGTGCAGATCGGCGACGGCCTCAACGGACCCGTCTTTGCACTCACGACCTACAACCCGCCTGATCCGGGCGATGAGCGCGCCTGGGCCGAGGCCCAGCCCGGCCCACCGCCGGACCCCGAGCTCCCCTTCGTCCGCAACCCCGATGACATTGGCAACTCGCTGATCATCGGTGGTGAGTTCGACTTCATTGCCGCGATCCTTGATGGAACGGGTGTTGTAGGGGTCACGGCTCGCAACATCGCCCTCTGGGACGGTCAGGAGCTTCGAGGCGTGACCTCTGGTCGCGACGGTCCGTTTGTTCCCGGCGATCCCGGTGATCCTCCGGGCGGCTTCTTCGGCGGCCGGGAGATTGATCCGCTTCAGGTCAACGGGCCGGTTCGGGCGCTGACGGTCTTCGATCCCCCGGATCCGGACGGCGACGGCGACGAGCCAGATCCAGAGCCGGTACTGATCGTCGGTGGTCAGTTCACTGCAGTGAACGGCGTCCCCGTTGCGAACATCTTCGCATGGGGCTTCCTTGGCCAGGACAACGACCCCGAGCTCACGACGTATGCGCCGCAATTGGTCGTCGACGACCTGCTGGGCGGCGTCGCTGGCAACGGCGTCTTCGCGCTCACGACCTGGAACCCGCCCGAGCTCAACGGTGCCGAGAACGTCGACACGCGTGTGCTCGTCATCGGTGGCGACTTCCTCTTCGCTGGCGCGATCGCCAACATCGTCGCCTTCGATGGCTTCGGATTTGGCTGGTTCAACGCCAGCGAGGGCACCGACCTGCCCGTTCGTACGCTCGCGACCGCCATCGACGAGCAGGAGCCCGGCATCGCCGTGAACCTGCGTGAGAGTGCGCCGGTCCCACAGGAAGTGCTCTACGTCGGTGGCGACTTTACAGAGGTCAGCAACGGCCCCGCCGCGCCACCAGTGGCCGCAAGCCGCGTGACGCAGTTCTCCGCAGTGCGCGGACTGCAGGCCGACTTCTTCACCTTCAGCCGCATGAACGGCGGCGTCGGGAATGCCGATCCGGATGCGGCACCCCAGGCCAGCGTCTTTGCCCTCTCGACCTTCGATGATGGCAACCCGCTCGAGTGGGACCGGCACGACCGCCGCCAGACTCGACTGGCCATCTCTGTCAGCCCCGAGGCTGGCTCGTTCGCCAACATGCGCGTCCGTGTCTTCGACAGCAACTTTAACGTGGTCTATGGCTTTGATCGCGATGGCAGCGAGAGCATTGCCCCACCCTTCCCCGACCCCGCCGGCATGATCGATTACTCGCTCTCGGGCCTTCCCCTCCCCACCCAGAACTTTGAAGGCATCAAGGTCTGGGCGGGCGAAACGTACTACATCGAGATCTCCAACGTCGGCGGCAACACCAACGACGAAGACGCCATCACGCCCCGTGGCGGTACCGGCCGCTACTCCTTCAGCGTCACGGCAGATGGACTCGCAGTCGATCTCAACGCCGACGGCCTCCGCGACGATACCAACGCCTCCATCCGCGAAGAGCCCAACGAGGGCAGCTTCGCGCAGGCGATCCGCATCACCACGGCACTCGCAACTGGCGATGGTGACAACCTGGTCAACTCCGCCACGCCTCCGCCGCCCCTGAACGGAAACGTGATTCGTACCGAGAAGATCCGCCCCTCTACCGAGGCACCTCGAACCAGTCCCCCAGGGCGCTTCACGCTCGCCTCGGACCTTGGCAGCATTGGCTCGATTGACGACACCGATCTCTACACGTTCCGCGCCGAGTTCACCGGCTTCGCCGAGGTTCGCCTGCAGACGTCCGGTCTGGCCGACCAGTTCGGTGAGCTCCTCACCGTCACTCCTTCTGAGTTCCGCGGCGAAGTCAAGACGTACAACGGCCGCTTCGACAGCGCACTCCGCGTTTTCAGCAACGACTTCGAGCAGATCGGTTACAACGACGAGAACAGCGCCGTCGACGGCGAGTTTGAGATCGTCACCATCAGTGGCGTCCAGGCCCGCTTCTACAAGCGCGATGCACGCCTGGTCTTCCCGGTGATCGCCGGCAACAACTACTTCATCCAGGTCGAGAGCGGCCAGCGCTTCACCTCAGCCACGGCTGGCGAGGCGCTCACCGAGAATCGCGTCGAAAACATCGCTCGCGAGACCGAGATCCGGCAGACGATCGGCTCATACCGCCTCATCGTCCGCCAGATGCCGCAGGCCTTCACGGACATCGAGAATGGTGTCACCGTTACCGACGACTACCCCGACGCCGTCGAGCAGGGTGGCGGCGCATTGACCGCCGGCTCACAGGCGATCGCCACGCCCATTCCCTTCTCGGTCAGCGGGCCGACGAACGGCACGGCCTCCCTCACCGGCGTCATCCAGAACACGCCCTTCAAGCCCGCCGACAACGACATCTTCACCTTCACGACTCCGGGCTCGGGCACGCTGGCGATTCGCCTCAACCGCGCACCCGGCTCGGCGCTCAACGCCGACCTGTTCATCTTCAACGCCGCGGGCGAGTTCATCGAGCAGGCGCTGCCCCTGGGCAACGGCACGCTCTCCCTCACGGCTTCCTCCATCCGTCCCGGCCAGCGCTTCTTCCTCGTCGTCGCCACTTCCGGTGGCAGCGAGGGCGCCTACGGCCTGACCCTGTCTGGCATTCCCTTCGCCGATGACCACGCCAGCCTCGCCAAGTGGACCGACGCCTCGGACGTCACCCTCCTGGACTTCCAGGGTCAGGGCGAGGCCACCGGCAACATCGAGGTGGCCGGCGACACCGACATCTTCCGCATCGAGGCCGACAGCTTCCTCTCCAAGACCGTCACCGTCACCTCGCTTGATCCCACGCTGGATCCCGTCGTCACCATCTATGAGGTCAGCGAGGACCTCAGCGGCAACCCGATCTTCCTTCGCGTCGGATTCAACGACAACTTCCAGCAGGGCAACACGGCCGCTCGCGTCACCTTCTCGGTCAATCCTGGCCGCGTGAAGGAGCCCGGCACCCCCGCCGAGCGTCCTTATCCGTACTACTACATCGTGGTCGAGGGCGCCGATCCCCTCGCAGACATCGGCCGCTACACCGTCAGCGTCGCCTTCAACCCCACCGATGATCATCCTGACGGCCCTCCGAGTGCCGAGCCGCCCGTGACCGTCGATACGGCCCAGTTCCCGCTCGCCACCAACATCGTGATCGATGCTCAGACCGGTCTGGGCTCGCAGGTCGGCGAGATCGAGCGCACGACCGACACCGATCTCTTCCGATTCAGCTCTCCCGCGAGCGGCCTCTCGACCATCACCGTCACTCGCCCCTCGGACAGCACGCTCCGCTACCGCGTCCTGATCGTTGACGCGACAGGCACCGTCCTCGCGAGTGCGCTGTCGACCGACGACGTCACCGTCCTTCCCATCTCCGTCACCACGACACTGGCCCGCAACGCCAGCATCTTCGTCGTCGTCACCGGCTTCGACGACGAGGCCAGCCCCAACATCAACGGCACCGCCACCGGCAGCTACCTCGTCACGATCCAGGCTCCGCCGATCGACGACCACGCGAACGCTGGCGAGTTCACCCTCGCCTCCGTCGTCCCTCTCAACTCCACCACTGGTGGCGGGCGAATCGGCGGCACCGCGGCCAACGATCCCACCAATCCGCGCCTCTCCTACGCGGGCGACACCGATCTCTTCACCTTCAGCAGCCTCCTCGGCGGCGATTACTCGGTCACCATTACTCCCTTCAACACCATCTCTCTCGGCAACCTCACGGTCCGCCTCACGCTGTTCAACGCCACCGGAACCGTGATCTCGACGATCGCCAGCTCGGCCCCCGGAGCGAACGTCTCACTCACGCTCACGGCCCTCGCCCGAGGAGTCCAGTACTTTGCACTCGTCGAGACCGTCGGCACCGGAAGCCCCACCGGCGAGTACGCAATCGTCGTCCAGGGCCCCGGCCAGGACGGCGGCGATGGCCCAGATGGGTCCGAGGTCGACTTCAACAATCCCTCCATCGTCACGCTCGATACGCGTACCGGCGACGGCTTCGTCAACGACACCATCAACCCCGCGCAGGACCGCGACCTCTTCACCTTCACGACCCGCGCCGCTGGCCGCGTCTTCGTTCAGGTCGTGACTCCCAACGGCTCGCTCCTGGCCGCTTCCGTCCGGGTCCTCAACGCAGCCAACGAGCAGCCCGCCTCGACGGTCGTCTTCGACTCCGACGGCGTCCCCGGTGCCGTCGCCAACGCGACATTCGTCTCCGGTGCCAACACGCAGTACTGGGTCATCGTCGATGGCCTCGGCGAGTCCACCGGCTCCTACACCATCCGCATCAACACCCAGCCCGTCACCAACTTCCTCTACTACCCCGAGGGCTACGCGAACGACAACATCGCCCAGTTCGTCTCCATCGTCAACCCCAACAACGTCGACGCGACGTACAACGTCGTTCTCCGCTACGAGTTCGGCACCACCTTCGAGACCGTCATCGCGAGCCAGACCATCAAGGCCAACACCCGCGGCGGCGTCACCCTCGTCGATCGTGCCAGCTTCATCGCTGCCGGCGTCCTCAAGGACGTCCCCTACTCCATCATCATCGAGTCCGACCAGCCCCTGGGCGCGACGCTCGCACACTACGACTTCGGCACCTCCCTCGGCGATGCCTTCACCGAGAAGACCTCCGACCGCTGGCAGTTCGCGCGCGTCGAACGCAACCCCGGCGATGTCCTCGACTTCGCCGTGATCCACAACCCCAACAACTTCGACATCGTCGTCACCTACACCGCCATCGCTCCCGACGGCACCACCACCAGCGTCGATCGCACCGTCGGTGCGGGCCGCCGCGGCGGTCTGGCCATCAACGACGTTGCCGAGTTCCCTCGCGGCATCTTCAGCCTCACCGTCACCTCTCGCGCCGCGGCCCAGTCCAACCAGTCCGCCTTCATCGGCATCGTCGCCAGCCTCTCTCACTACGACCTCCGGCGCGACGGCGCCTTCGGCGTGCTGGGCCAGGTTGGCACGGGCTCTCAGCAGGGCGTCATCACCAACTTCGCCCAGGGTCCCTCAGTCACCTCCGACATCACCTTCTTCAACCCCGGCGACACGACCGCCAGCGTCACGCTCACGGGCACGTACATCCGTGCCAGCCTGCCGCAGTTCAACCGCGTCTTCAACATCGCACCCCGCAGCCAGGTCTCCTTCGCGGGCCAGGCCCTTGGCCTCTCGCCCGATCAGCCCGTCGGCCTCCGCTACACGTCCAACATCAACATCGCGGTGCAGGCGAGCCAGTTCCAGCTCGCCGACGCCGAGGCCACCACGCCCGCCGTCGACGCGGCCCAGCGCTGGATCTTCGGCGATGCCTTCCTGGACCCGGCCTTCGCGGGCACCAGGCTCTACGAGACGCTCTACATCTCCAACCCCACCAATGTCGCGACGACCGTGACCATCTCCCTCAAGTTCTTCAACGGTGTCGATGAGAACGTCCCAGTCACCGACCCCAACTACGCCCTCCGCAACCGCAGCTTCACCGTGACGGTCGGTGCCCGCGGCTTCGCGGAGATCAAACTCCACGAGCGCCCCGAGATCGTCAACGACCGCACCGGACCCACCTGGTTCTCCGTCGATGCCTCTTCTGCCGTCCCGATCCTGATGTCCATGACCCACTACGACCTCTTCCAGGGTGGCGGCTGGGCCACCAACGGCGTCCCCGTCGGCCTCACCAATCCCATTCAGTCCATCTGAGTCTCCATGACATGAGAACCGCGGCGTGACCAACGCTGCGACCTTCAAAACGCAACACGGGCCCAGGGATCAGCTCCCTGGGCCCGATTTCTTTAGATGTGCCGTTGCGTTGTCGCGATCCAGAGGCGTGTGCGCGGACCGAAGCCCACCACTCACTCGCTGGCCGGACGCCTGACCTCGCCACCCTGCGCCTTCCACTCGTCGAGTCCGCCCTGCATCAGCCTGACGACGGAGTACCCATTGGCGAGGAGCCGCTTGGCCAGCCCTCGAGACGCGGGCGTTCCGGGATTGTCGCCATAGACGATCAGCATGTCGGCTTCGGCCAGGCTGCGCTCCCGCGCCGCGTTCGGCGGCACGTCGGGCAGACGCAGGTTTCTCGCGCCGGGAATGTGCCCCTGTTGGAACGAATCCGCCGGCCGCGGGTCTAAAAAGAGGGTGGCGTCCGGGCTCTCGCGCTTGAGCACCATGGCCTCGCCAACGCTGATGAACTCAACATCGCGATCCGTGATGTTTGTGTCGCACCCGACCGCCCCGAGCAACGTAAGCGTGAGGACAAAGCCTCCGAGGCAACGTCCGAGAATTTTTGCACCCGAACGGCGGCCAGAACGAACGACGGATCGATCCACGCGTAGCATCATGTGTGAAGGTTAGCACTTCTTGGCCCACCCCGGCGTTCCGGGCGACCGCCAAGAAGGACAGGAAAACGCCGAGTGAGTTCACCCCTCCGCACGGCATCCCTGCTCTCGACCTGCTGCCTCGCCGGCATCGCAGCGGGTGCCAGCCCTTCACTCGGCCAACCAGAGGTTCCACTGGCACCTGCGTCGCAGCCCAAGCAGCCCCTGAGTCCTGCCACGCCAACACCCCCCTCTAAGCCCGCAACCCCGATCACGCTCCCCGATGCAGACCACGGGCCCTACGCCACGGCGGTGTTGCTCTCGGAGTCCGCCGCTCTTGTTCCCGGGGCGGTCTCCATGCTCGCGGTCCACTTCACGATTGCTCCCGATTGGCACACTTACTGGAACGGCCGCAGCGACACGGGCTTCCCCTTCAAGGCCGAGTGGGTGCTCCCCGCGGGCTTTGAGATCGCCGGGCCCCTCCAGTGGCCCGCACCCAAACGCTACATCTCACCCGGCGACATCCTGGACCACGTCTACGAGGACTCTGTCTCAATCCTGGTACCGGTCCGAGTTCCGGCGAGTGCTCAAACGGGTGACAAGGTCACCATTTCGGCACAGCTCACGTGGCTGGTCTGCAAGTCCGCGTGCGTCTTTGAGAATGGCGATGTCTCGGTGACGCTCCCGATCGCGGCGGCTGGTTCGGTTCCTGCACCCTCAGGTGACGCCGGTGCCTTCGCCACGGCCAGGGCCAGGCTTCCCGTGCCGATCGAGTCTGCCGGCGCGGCAGTCTCTGCACGTATCGCAGACTCGCACCTCTTGATCGAGGCAGCCGGCACCGAACGGCTTGAGTTCTACCCGCTCGCCAAGTCCGTCCCGACGCCGTTCATCCTCAAGGACGGCGCGGCGGATCGGCAGCGTCTCAGTGTGTCGCTCGGCGAATCCACAGACGCCGAAGGCAATCCTCGCCGGGTCCAGGGCGTCATCATGCTCAGGATGGCGGGCAAGCCCGCTACCGCGTCGGACGCCGCGACTCCAGCTAGGACCAGTTACTTCTCAATCGATCTCCCGATGCCCGATAGCAACACACAGCCTTAGTAATCACGCGTGAGGCCAACGCCTCGCGATGGAGCGATTTCGATCACAGTGGCCGATGGGCGTGGTGTCATGTGACTCCCACCCCCCCCGCCAAGTTCAGAACGCAAGGAGAAGCAGGATGAAGACCATGTGGACCAAGTTGCTGGTCGGGACCGCAGCGATCATGATCGCCAGCGTCGCGACGGCTCAGCAGGGCACGCCCGCGGCGCAGCCCGAGTCCAAACCCGCCGCCCCGGCCCAGGACCCCGCCGTGAAGGCGAAGGGTGACAAGGCCGACAAGGCCAAGGGTGAGAAGAACGACAAGGCCGACAAGGGCTCGAAGACCCCCACCTCCGGCGACGCGGCCCCGGACTTCACGCTCAAGGGTCTGGATGGCAAGGAAGTCACCCTCTCAGCCCTGACGAAGGAAGGCAAGATCGTGGTGATCCAGTGGTTCAACCCCGACTGCCCCTTCGTCGTCAAGCACTACGAGAAGGGCGCCAATACCTTCAACGATCTTCACGCCAAGTACTCGAGCAAGAACGTCGTCCTCGTCGGCATCAACAGCGGTGCCGCGGGCAAGCAGGGCGCTGGCAAGGAGCGCAACGAGAAGGCCGTGAAGGACTGGAAGATCGCCTACCCCATCCTGATGGATGAGTCCGGCAAGGTCGGCCAGGCCTACGGCGCCAAGCGCACGCCCGAAATGTTCATCGTGACGCCCGATGGCAAGATCGCCTACCACGGCGCCATCGATGATGACCGCGGCAACAGCGTTGGCAAGAACAACTACGTCACTAAGGCACTCGACGAGATCCTCGCCAAGAGCAACGTCACGACCGCCAAGACCGAGCCCTACGGCTGCAGCGTCAAGTATTGAGAGATGGTCTTGAGTGATTTCAAGCGGCCTCATGCCGCTCATGCGGGCCAACCGGCCTTGCCCAAACACTTTGCGGGCCCGGACTCTCCGTCCGGGCCCGTCTTCGTTCGCGACTCCACGCTGATTGCATCTCCACCACGCTGCCCGGCCCCACACTACCGTTGAGTACCCATGGACCAACTGCTCGCCACACTCCTCTCCGTCTGGGACTTTGCCCTCGTTGTCGTTGGGTTCGGGCTCATCATCTTTATCCATGAGCTCGGGCACTTCGTCGCGGCACGCTGGGCCGGGATCCGAGTCCTCGCCTTCGCGCTGGGCTTTGGCCCCCCGTTGCTGACGTACCGCAAGGGCGTGGGCATCACGCGCCAGAGCAGCGAGGGGGAGTACCGCCGTCTCCACAACGCCGCGCTCTCGCAGGCAGATGAGAACACCACGGATGCACAGGCCCTCGCACGGTTGCACGAACGGGTCAGCCCGACTGAGTATCGCCTGAACCTGCTCCCCCTCGGTGGCTACGTCAAGATGCTCGGCCAGGAAGACCTCAACCCCGACGCGACCAGCGACGCGGCCGACAGCTATCAGCAGTGTGTCCCGTGGAAGCGCATGATCGTGATCTCCGCGGGTGTGTTGATGAACCTCATCCTCGCGGCGGTCCTGTTCGTGGCGGTGTTCATGATCGGCATGCGCGTTGAGCCCGCGATCGTCGGCGACATCGCACCAAACTCCGCGGCCTCCAAGGCCGTCATCTTCGATGGCGCGGGCCGCACGCTCGACACACCGGGCCTCTTGCCCGGCGATCGCGTGACGGCCATCGAAGGCCGCAGGCCCAACTCCTTCAGTGATCTCATGCTCGCTTCCGCGATGGCCGCGCCGGGGCGGGCCGTGAAGCTCGAGATCCAGCGACCAGGGGTCGACGGCACGCTGAACGCGGCACTCACTCCACAGACCAATCCGCTGACGAACCTCCTGGACTTCGGCATCGCGCCGGCCATGAGCACGACGATCATCAGCGGTCGCACCGCGGCAGAGAACGCGGAGATCCAGAGTCTGCTCGATCGGCGACTGAGTGGCAGTGGCTTCGCGCCCGGCATGCGGCTTGATCGCCTCAAGGATGGCGACACCTGGGTAGAGATCAGTCCCTCCGATGACGGGTACGCGATGCTGATCGATCTCGCCAGAAGATCGGGCGGCGCTGCCGTGCAGGCGAGCTTCTCGCGGACGGGTTCAGAGATCGGTCCCGACATGTCGGCTACCACCGAGCTTCAGCCCGAGGCCGAGCTCCAGATTGCCTTCGTTCCCGGAACTCGTGATCGCTCCGCCGCGACGCCGGTTGAGCATCTGCTCGGGCTCATGCCGGTGATGCGGGTAGCACGCGCGAACCCGCCCGCGATCGCGCAGGGACTTCGATCCGGCGACATCTTCGTTCGCATCGACAACGTTGAGTATCCAAGCTTCAGCCAGGGGATCGCGGCGATCCGTGCCAACGCGGGCAAGACCGTTTCAATGACGGTGCTCCGGCGTGGCAGCGGCAAGGGCACCCCGACTGATCTGGCCGAGCCGGAGCGCGAGGTCGAACTTCCGGCCGTCGCGGTCACTTCGGCCGGGACCGTTGGGTTCGAGGCCGAGGGCGTGCTCGACCGTGCGCTCGTCGCGCGGCCAGTCGCGACGCTCTTCACGACCGCACAGGATGCATCCGAGGGTCGGATCGAAAGCGCGATCACGCCCGCCGCCGCGCGTCTTGACCTCTCACCCGGCAGCGAGATCACGCACGTGGGCGATGTGCGCGTGAGCAACCTCGTCGAAGTCCGCACCGCACTGGCGCAGATCGCAGCCGGTGTTGCGTCGGTGCCCGGCAATGACCCTCAGGCCGCTTCAACCGTCGACGTTGTTCTCACGATCATGCGCCCCGTGGGTGGTGCGCTGGGTGCTGATCGTTCTGCGGAGCGCCTCACATGGAAGCTCTCGCGCGCGGACCTTCGTGCCGTGGCGGCGCTGGGATGGGGACCGCCGCAGATCGTGGCATTCTTTGAGCCCCAGCGTTTGCTGCTCAAGGCCGCCAGCCCCGGCGAGGCGATCTCGATGGGCGCTGACGAGACACGCCGCGTGATGCTCTCAACCTACGTCACGTTCGCGCGACTCTTCCAGGGTACGGTGAAGGTGGAACATCTCAAGGGCCCCGTCGGCATCGCGCACCTTGGAACACTCGTGGCGGGCAAGGGTTTCGTGTGGCTCCTCTTCTTTCTGGCGATGATCAGCGTGAACCTCGCGGTGATCAACTTCCTGCCGCTACCCATCGTCGATGGCGGGCAGTTCCTCTTTCTTCTCTTCGAGCAGATCACAGGGCGGCCCGTGCCCGTCTCGGTGCAGAATGTCGCGACAATGGCGGGGCTGCTGCTGATCGGTTCGATCTTCCTTGTCGTCACGTTCAACGATCTTCGCAACCTTCTTGGCCTGTAGCTTGGCCCGTAGCTTGCCCTGTAGCATGCCACCATGAACGAGATCGTGGGCTTGACCCAGCTGCTGCTCGTCGGACTTCTGCTCGCCTTCCTCTGGTCGGTGGCGTGGACGATCTGGCGCCTGACACATCCGCCGCGCCGGACCTACGCCAGCGCGCTGTCGCGAGGCCGTCCGGGCGATCCGAGCGAACTCGCGGCGGCACCCGACGGCGATCGCCGCACGTTCACAGCGTGGTCGCTCCGCACCACCGATGGCCTTGATCTTCCCGTGTGGGAGATGCCGGGGAATGATCCAGCCGGACCGGTGCTGATCCTGACGCACGGCTGGGGCGACTCGCGCATCGGCGCGCTCACACGCGTGCAGCCGCTGCTTCGCATCGTCTCGCGCGCCGTGATGTGGGACCTGCGCGGGCACGGCGATGCGCCGGGCACGTCGCGTCTCGGAACGCGCGAGGTCGATGACCTGTGCGCGCTCATCGCGCAGGTGACTGGCGGCCGCACAGAACAAGAAGCACACGTCGGCGAGAACGCATTCTCGTCCGAGCGCATTGTGCTCTTCGGCTGGTCGCTGGGTGCCGGCGTCAGCATCGGCGCGGCCGCACGCGAGCCGCGCGGCGTGGTGCAGGTCATTGCCGAAGCGCCGTACCGGATCGCCATCACGCCCGCGCGGAACGTGCTGCGCGGCATGGGACTGCCGAGAGGACTCTCGGCACGTGTTGCATTCTGGCTGCTGGGTCTGGACTTTGGCGTCGGTCCATCGTGGCGAGGCTTCGATCGTGCGGCACTCGCTTCGCGCCTTCGTGTACCGCTGCTGGTGATCCACGGCGACATGGATGACGTCTGTCCGGTGGAGGACGCGAGAGCGATCAACGAGGCCGCGGCGAGCGGTGAGATTATTGAAGTGCGCGGCGCAGGTCACCACTCGCTCTGGACGACGCCGACGATGACCGATCAGTTTCTCGCTCGCGTGCTAGCGACGCTCCAGTCCGGTTCTGCCGACGCGAGCAGTGAAGAGTTGTCACGCGACTGAGTCTGGTTCGACGCGCTACGGCTGCACGACGAGCGTGCGAGCCAACGCCTCGACCTCAGCAAGCTTTGGAAGCGACTGGATCGCGCCAGCCTTCGTCGTCGCAAGTGCGCCCGCGGCCGACGCGAACGCGACAGCGTGCTCGACGGCGCGAAGCTCATCGTTGCCCTTGGGCGCCCGCGCGACCGTCGGCCACATCGAGGCGAGCGCACCGCAGAAGGCGTCGCCCGCGCCGGTTGTGTCCACTGCTGTAACGTGCGGCGTCGGGACGCGGCGCATGCGCCCGCGTGAGTTCAGGATCGCGCCCTGCGCACCGAGCGTCACGACCACCGTCGGCGGCCCCATCGCGAGCAGGCTCATCGCGAGACGCGCGGGATCCACGCTGGCTTCGAGCTGGAGCAGACGCGATGCTTCCGAGCGGTTTGCCACGAGAACGTCCACGCGGCGGAGGAGGTCCGGCGGCAGCGCGCGGGCCGGTGCCGCGTTGAGCACGATGCTCTTGCCCGCATCGTGCGCGATCTGGGCCGCGGCCTGCAGCGCGGGCGTTGGAACCTCGAGCTGCATCAGCAGCACATCGCACGCGCGGATGGAGTCCGCCGCGGACTCAATGTCGGCGGGCGTCAGCAGCGCGTTGGCGCCTGGCGAGACGACGATTGCGTTCTCACCACCATCGGCGACGGTGATGAGCGCAAGGCCGGTGCTCTCTCCCGCGCGGACGATGATGCACTTGAGTTCGAGCGTCTCGCCCTTGCCCGCTTCGGCGCGGAGGGTATCGAGAAGCTTGATCCCATGCGGATCGTCCCCGATGGAGCCGATGAGCGTGACGTTGGCACCGAGTCGGGATCCCGCGATGGCCTGGTTCGCACCCTTGCCACCGGCGAAGGTGCGGTAGGCACCACCCAAGACTGTCTCGCCCTCGCGGGCGATTCGTGGCGCGCGGACAACAAGGTCCATGTTGAGTGAACCGACGACACAGACTCTGGATGGAGCCGCAAGCGGCGCAGGGACCATCATGGAGAACCAGTGTAGTGGCGAACGCCCAGTGACGCCGACATCCGACGGCGCGGAGTCTGTCCCCATTCGGGCCGGACACGGCGGGGTCCCGGGCAGCATCCCTTTGCGAAGGGCTCGGCTTCCGCCTGCCTCAATCTCAATTCCTGCCCGGCTGGCGTGACATGCGTGACAGGTATGCTGCGCGTGAATCAGATGATCTCGGCGATGATGAATCGCTTCACGCCGCGCGGCGCGCGGACGGAGACGACATCTCCGACGCGGGCCTTGAGCATCGCCTCGCCCATCGGGCTCGTCACCGTGACTTCGATGTAGTCCATCGGGGGCGGCGTCGATGCTTCACCGACGAGCTTGTAGAGATCCTCATCGCCCGAGGGATCCTCGCGCAGACGAACCATCGATCCCACGAAGACCAGCCCCTCTACGGCCTTGGCCATGTTCTCATCAACGACGCTCACCTGCGACAATCGCTCTGTGAGTCGGCGGATCTCCGACTCTTCCATGCCCTGCTGCTCACGCGCGGCGTGATAATCGCCATTCTCGCGCAGGTCGCCATGCTCGCGCGCCTCAGCGATGCGGATCGAGACCTTGCCGCGATTTGCGATCAGGAATGCGAGCCGCTGCTCGAGGGCTTCCTTCTCGGCCTTTGTCATCAATTCCATGACGTACCTCGATCTGCGATGAAGACTCAACCCCCGCGTTCCCGTGATGGAAGCGTACGGGAACACTCCGCGACACGTCCCCGGATGCGGGAGAAGCCCGCGCGGACGCGACGGACGAACGCACAATCTAGGCTGGATCGAGCCCGTCCGCCACCGGCACCGTCTAAGGGCTCGTCAAAGGGCTCGGGCACGGTGCGTGGCGACCAAACCGCCGATCCAGACCATGCTGGCCACGATCCAGATCGACGCGATGACCATCCAATGATCGGGCGTGATGAGGGCCGTGGAGCCGGTCCAGAGACGCTCCCTTGCGAGCTCGAAGGGTGCGGTCAGAGGCGAAGCGACAAGGAGGAGTGCCGCGGCGCCGGGGTCGCTGCCGGCGAGGCGTGCCTGTACTGAAAATGTTGCGAACGCGAAGGCGGCGATCGCCGCGGGCGCGAGGGCGAGCAGCATGAGCATGACCATCGCGCCGTTTCGGACTTGCGTTGAGGTGCGCGGCGAGGACTTGATCGAGTGGAAGGCCCATCCAAGCACGCCCACGATGAGGAGGGCCCAGCCGAGAAGAACCGCGGCCATCGCGCCGGCGACATCCAGCGGCCACGCCGCCATCCAGGGGAGTGACTGCGGCCCGATCATGAGCAGGAGCGGAACAACGACAACCACTGCATCGGCCAGGCCGGCGCGGTATGGCCTTTCGGGCGGTTCCTGGCTCAGGCGGATCATCGGCCAGACGATCGCCACGCCCGCGCCGAGGATGGCGATCATGACGCGTGCGGCGGGCCGGTAGACCTCGCTGGCCATCATGCCCATGGCTCCGACGGCACCGATCGAGAGCACGCTCGCCGCGAGGATGTAACCAAGCCAGATCACCGCGAAGGGTCGCGGCTCGGCGCGACGATGGGCCCAGCGATCGGGCTTGGGCTCCTCAGGGAGCGTGGGATCAGGCCGCAGGCTCGTCGCTGGGTAGTGCAGCATGGCGCCGGCCATCATCTCTGGCGGGACTTCGATCGGGAGCGAGGCGCCAGCGTCGCCCGCGCTGCCGGGCACGACAGAATCGGGTGAGCCCGAGGAATCGTCTTGGATCGGGAACTCGCTCATGTCACAGAACATGTCACAGAAATGGCTCGCTGTTCAGACGGCGATCCGAGCCACTTGGGGGAGAACTGGCCCGAGCGTGGTCGGGCCGCGAGGGGGCGCGGGGTCGGCCGCGGGCGGCGTGGCTGGGGAAGCGGGAGCGGGTTGAGCTGGCGTAGACGGCGCGGTGCCGGAAGCGTCGGGCGACGAGCGCGTTCCGGGTGCGATTGAATTCTGTCCTTCGGACACGGACTTGGCACCCGCGGAATTGTCGAGGAGGATCCAGCGGCCGAAGATCTGGATTTCGGGATAGCCGCTGTCGATGCGTTCGCTGTCGTGGTGGAGCTGGGCGATGTTGACGAGCTTCTGTCTCGTGCTGACCTCTCCCACGCGTGGGCGCGTCGGGCGGCCACCCCAGACGACGCGTGTGTTCCAGGTCGAGATGATCGTCAGGACTTCCTCGCTCGAGAAGCGAGAGGCGTCGATCCCCGCGACCTGAGAGAACCAAGTTTGTGACGAGATGAGCTGCAGCAGTTCGAGGCTCGCGGCGATGTCCTCGCCCGGCCAGGCGGTGGAGAGGTCGGGTGCGCCGCCCTTCATGGGCCTTCCGACGGAGGGCCCGAAGATCACGGGCAGCCGTGCCTCGCCGGGCTCGTATGACGCGGGCATGGGCATCGCGTCCCATGACAGGAGATGGTCGCGGCCTTCGCTGCGGACGACCGCGGCGGGAATGCGCCAGGCGCCATCGATACGAATGACGTTGCCTCGCTCGCGACGGATGGTTGGTGTTCCGACGAACCAGCCCGACTGTGCCATCGCGGTGGCGACCCGCGCGATCGGATCCGGGGAGAGAGCGCCGCCATCACCATCGAACGCGGCCTTTGCGAGCGTCAGGAGGCCCTGCTGATCGCTTAGCGGCAACCAGGTCGTGACGGGCTTGGAATCAGGACGCATGGCATCGAGCGGATCTGGCGCGGCGCTTGCCGCGGGCTTGGAAACGGCGGGCCAGTGGATGATGATGCTCGGAGGCTCAGTGGAGACGATCTGCTCGGCGCGTGCCTCCAAGGGGCGGACGCCAAGGGAGAATGCGACGACGACGCCGAGCACCATTGCGACGATGCAGAAGCTTGTGAGATAGGCGAAGAACATGCCCCAGCGGAATGGCTGCGCGGACGCGCCGGAGCGCACAACAGCTCGTGCGTTCGCCGCGCCTTCCGTGCGGGCTGTCTCGGGCTGTCGGACCATCCGTGAGGTCTCCTTTCGGGGAAGTTTAGCGCCCCTGCGCTGCGTGGCCCGAGTGGCTCGCTTGTCCTGCTTGGCCTGCCACTGCGAGTTCGACGAGTCTGCCCGCGAGTTGCGCGAAGCTGATGCCACGATGGGCCGCCGCCATGGGCAGGAGCGAATGGGGCGTGAAGCCGGGCATGGTGTTGACCTCAAGGAGCCAGTGCTGATCCTGAGGATCGATGATGAAGTCAACGCGGCAGAGGTGACGGACGCCCAGGACGCGAGCCATCGTCTCGGCATCGCGCATCAGCGCCTGCTTCAACGTGCTCTTGAGGGGCGGATCCGGGATGTAACGGGTGTCGTCGCTGTGGTACTTGGCGTGGTAGTCGTAAAACTCGCTGGCGGGCTTGATCTCGACGACTGCGAGGGCCGCGCCATCAAGCACACCCACCGTGACCTCATGCCCGCCGCGCCCGGCACCCTCGATGAGCTGCTCGACCATGTACACGCGGCGTGGATGGACCGCGATGTCCGCACGTGCGGCGGTCAGGGCGCTCGCGAGCTGTTCGTGGTCACGGACGATGTGAACGCCGACGCTGGAGCCCTCGTGCACGGGCTTGATGACCAGCGGCGGATCGAGCGGGCAGCCATCATCCGCGAGGTTGAGCGAGCCGGCCCGCGCGGTGAGGACGCCCGCGCTCGCTGCGGCGAGCTTGGTGCCGAGCTTGTCCATCGCGAGGCGTGCCGCGGCGGGACGACTGCCAACGTAGGGCCGGCCATCATCCTCAAGCAGGTCCTGCATCGGGCCGCCCTCACCCCAGGGACCGTGAAGGACGGGGAAAATGACATCGCCCGGCATCGCTGCGAGTTCGTCCTCAGTCGGGCGATCGATGATCTTGTACGTCACGTCCAGCGTGCCGAGCGAGGTGATCGCTTCGGCGACGGACTTTGAACTCACGAGGCTCACGTCGCGCTCAGCGTCGGGCCCGCCTCCGAGCACGAGCACGTGGGTGGGCCGTGTGGAGCTGGCCGGATGCGATGGGGTTGCGGCGGATTGGCTCACTGGTCCCGGCTCCAGACGACGACTTCTCGATGCAGCTCAACGCCGAAGCGATCTCGCACGCGCCTGACGACCTCACCCATGAGACGGATGACATCGCGAGCGGTCGCGCCATCGTCGGTCACAATGAAGTTGGCGTGACGCTCGCTCACGCTCGCGCCGCCGATGCGCAGGCCCTTGAGCCCCGCGCGGTCGATCAGGAGGCCGGCACCGACGCGCGTGCCGGATGCAAATCGCTCCCCATCGCGTGTGATGAGGTCGGCCGCGAGGGTTGGGTTCTTGAAGCAGCAGCCAGCGGAGTTGTCGGCCATCGGCTGGCTCTTGCTCTTGAAGGCCATGACTTCTTTGAGGCGTGTGCGAAGGGCCGCGGGATCGGCGCCGGGCTGGAGGGCCAGGTCAACTCCGGTGATGATCGGGGCATCGGGCCCTGCGAGTCCGCTCTGGCGGTATCCGAACGCAAGGTCACGGCGCTCGATCACGACCTCATGGCCATCGCGAGAGAGTGCATGGACGCGCTCGACGACGTTGCCGATCTCGCCGAAGGCGCCGCCGGCATTCATCACGACCGCGCCGCCGATGCTGGCGGGGATGCCTCCGAGCCCTTCGAGGCCCGCGAGGCCGTGCTTTCCAACTTCGTGGATGAGCTTTGGCAGATTGACGCCCGCACCAACGTGCACGCGACCGCTGGACCAGACTCCAGCCTCTGGTGCGATGGACGTGAACCCGTGTGTGAGTGAAAGGACAAGGCCCGGCACGCCATCGTCGTCGACGAGCAGGTTGGCCCCGTCGCCGATCACGTGCAGCGCGGGATCGAGCTCGAGGCAGCGACGCAATTCCTGGGCGTTGCGAGCGGCGCAGAACTGCTCGGCGCGGCCACCAATCCTGAACCATGTCGGGAGGGGCGCATCGTGCTGGAGATCAAGGTCGGGCATTGTGGAGGCGTGGGCCATTCGTGGGAGTCTCGTGTCGTTGACGACTTCGTCGATCTTTGACTTGCGTCGATCTTCTGCTTCGTTGTTCAGACCGGAGCGGAGAGGTAGCCGGTGCCGATCTTCCAGACGTCACCGGCACCCATGACGACGACGACATCGCCCGCGCGGCAGAGGGTGCCGAGCTGCTCGATGATCGCTGCGAAGGGGTAGAGGTGCATCGCGCGGACACCCTTCTCGCGAAGGCGATCCACGAGGTCGCCGGCCGTTACCAGATGCCGATCTTCCTCGCTGTCGCGAACGAAGTAGATGTGCGGCACGATCACGACATCGGCCTGCGAGAAGCTCGCGGCGAACTCCTCCATGAGGTGCTTGGTGCGGCTGTGCTGGTGCGGCTGGAAGACGCAGATGAGCCGGCCGCCGCGCTCCTCGGGACGCTCGGCCTCGCGGAGGGCGCGGAGCGTGACGTCGACCTCGGTGGGATGGTGTCCATAGTCGTCGAAGACTCGGACGACGCCCGTGCCGTTGCCGCCAGCGTGCGTGCCACCAGCAACAACACGCTCTCCCAGGAGCTGCAGTCGCCGATCCACACCCTTGAACGAAGCCAGCGACGAGGCGACTCGCGGCACTTCGGCCCCGAGCCACGACGCAAGCACCAGCGCGACCGACGCGTTGAAGGCGTTGTGCGCACCGGGGACGCTGTTACGCCAGATCGCGACCTCGCGGCGTTCGTGCGAGAGTTTGACCTCGCGTGTGCGGGGGTCGTATGCAACGACCCAGTCGGCCTCGGGAGAGAACCCGATCGTCTGCACTTCGCACGAGAGGCCGGCCGTGACCTCCCTCCGGTGCGCGTTGTCGTGCGCAATCAGCAGACGCCCGCCCTCGCTCGCCGGGGGAAGGAGCAAGGCAAACTGCCGGAAGCTCTCGACGACGGCATCGAGTGTGCCGTAGACATCGAGATGGTCCGCCTCGACGCTCGAGATGCTCGCGATGGTCGGGCGATAGTTGTGGAAGGAGCGGTTGTACTCGCAGGCCTCGGCCACCAGCACTCCCGGCCGCCCCGCGAGCGTGCCCGTGGGAATCTCGCTCGAACCAACGCGGAAGCCGACAGCGTCATCGCCTTCGGAGGCGCCGAGGTTGCCCTTCTGGAGCTGACGCGATGTGGCACCGACGATGACGCCCGGATCAAGACCGGCGTCCACCAATGCTGAGCCGAGCATCGCGGTGGTCGTGCTCTTGCCGTGCGTGCCGGCGATGGCAACGCCGGTAGCGCCCTGCATCACGCGACCAAGCGCTTCTGCATAGAGCATGACGGAGACGCCGCGACGCGTGGCTTGCGCCCACTGCGGATGGTCTGGCTTGATGGCCGCGGAGGCGACCACGAGCCCGACATCGCCGGGGATCAGGCCGCCGGCCTGCTCAAAGTCCACGCTGATTCCCGCCTGCTGGAGGGAGGCGGTCGCGGTCGAGGGGGCCTGATCGGACCCGGAAACGCGGGCACCGCGGGCCGCGAAGACCCGCGCCAGGCCAGACATGCCCGAGCCACCGATCCCGATGAAGTAGACATGCACGCCAGCGAGACGCAAGGCCCCGCCGCCCCGGGCGTAGGAAGAGGCGGCGACGGGGGCCGCCTGGGCGTCGGTCTGAGCGAGGCGAAGGTGCGGCATCTCCCCGGAACGTACGGCGGCTCCGGCTGACGCGGGGAGCATGGCGGTCATGACGGGCATGCCCGGATTGGCGGAGTTGGGAGTCGTGGCCAAGGGCGCAGTCGGCTTCGGCATAAGGGCGTTATCGGCGCGTCCAAGCGCTGAGCGTGAAACCCCGCAGGGGGCTCCGGTCTGTACACGGTGGCACTACCCTCCGCCCATGCCTTCGCCCAACCTTCCTCCATCAAACGACGCCTCCAGGGCCTCGACGAACCCGGCGACGAACCCCGATCCAGTCGGTCACGTGGGTCACGCTGGTCACGCTGCCCAAGCCCCACTGCCCTCGGGATCGCTCCAGGGCTCGGACCCGTCGATGCCGTACCGCATCGCTTGCCTGTGTGATCTGCGCGATGCGCAGGGGCGTGTCCTGCTGCTCAGGCGCATCAAGAGCCCGAACCTCGGGCTTTGTTCGCCCATCGGTGGCAAGCTGGATGTTGCCCACGGGGAGTCGCCCGCGCAGTGTGCGAAGCGTGAGATTCTCGAGGAGGCGGGGATCCATGTGCCGATCGAGCGCATCCGGCTGATCGGGCTGGTCGCGGAGACGGCCTTTGAGGGCCGGGGCCACTGGCTGATGTTTGTCTACCGGGTGCTGGGCGCGGTCGAGGTCGAGCCGCGCGACATGCGGGAGGGACGGCTGGATTGGTTCACGCCACAGGAAATCGAGGCGCTGCCCCTGCCCGAGACGGATCGCAAGATCATTCTGCCGCTGATGCGCCGGACCGAGCCGCCGACGCCAGGCGGCATGCCGGGGTTCTTTGCGGTCCACATCGACTGCCGCGGCCCAGAGATGACGTGGACTGTGGAGCAGGAAGTTCCCGGGGTTGGCTAAGCGCTTGTGCTCTGAGCGATCTGTCCATTCGACTGACTCCGACCAACGTCTACGGCGAATCTATAATCGAGGCGTGAAGGGTGTGGATGCCGAAGGGCCGAGATGACTCGCAGTATGGTCGTTTGGTGCATGGTCCTGTTCGGCCAGTTCAGCAACCACGGAGGCAACCGCCCAATGCGGCCAATCGCAACGCTGCCAACACGCATGACACCGCACCGGCGCACGCGCGTTGTTTCGTTCACGCTCGGGCTCTTCGTCGTGTTGCTCTCGTTCATGCCGGGCGTGCGAGGTCAGGAGTCAGTCAATCGTCCCTCGGCAAACCCTCCCTCGACCCCCGCTGCTCCGTCATCCCCGGTCGCCGTGCCCGCCTCGCGCAAGGCTACAAACGTGGCAGTCATCACGATCCACGGGCCCATCGACAGCGACGGGGTTCTGGCCGCGAGTGTGGCGAGGCGGATCACCACCGCCGCCCGCGCGGGGGCCGACACGCTGGTCTTTGACATCAACACGCCCGGCGGCGACCTGAACCAGGTCCTGCGGATCTGCAACGAGATCAAGAAGTCACCCGTGCCCCGGACGTGGGCCTGGATCAATCCGGACGCGTACTCGGGCGGCGCGGTCATCGCACTGGCGTGCGAGCAGATGATCATCAACGATCCCGCGAGCTTTGGCGACGCGATGGTGATCGGGGGCGGTCCATTCGGCATCGCGGCCCAGGCCATCACGCCCGAGCTTCAGAAGAAGGTGCTGCCGCCGCTGATTGCGGAAGTGACGGATTCAGCGAGAAGGCACAACCGCCTCTTCGGCTACAACCGCGACGAGTATCTGGTGCAGGCCATCGTCGCCAACGACGTTCCCCTGTGGCACATCGAGAACCCCACGACGGGTCAGCGCATCTGCGTCGATGAGGAAGAGTTCCGCATGCTCTTTCCCGACGAGCCCACGTCGGGCATGCCGCGTCTGGCACGCGGTCCTCGTGACGGGCGGTCAAACCGCGGCCCGGACTCGGACCCGCCCGGCTTCTCCGGCGGCGATGTCGCGGCGGGATCCGCAATGCTCGCGAGGATCTCGGCCGATGTCACCAGCCGCCTGACCGAGGCCCGCACGCGTCCACGCATCACCGAGGCCGACCGCGGCCAGTGGATCCTGCTTGAGAAGGTGACGGATGGCTCGGCACCGGCGGTCCTGCGCAGCGAGGACCTCATGCACTTCCGCTGGGCCGTCAACGACATGGAGGTTGTGGAAGGCCAGACGCGCGTCAAGCCCATCCGGACCGACGACGACCTGCGCGCGTTCTTCCAGGCGCCGTATCTGATCCGGTTCAACCAGACATGGTCCGAGGGGATCGTGTCGTTCATGACGAGCATCTGGGTGCGGGGGCTGCTGGTTGTTGTCTTTGTGCTGGCGCTCTTTGTCGAGATGACGCATCCCGGAACGGTGCTGGCGGGAACCATCTCGCTGCTGGCACTCGTCGGGCTCATCGCTCCGCCGATGCTGATCGGGCTCGCGAGCTGGTGGGAGGTGGCGGCCATCGGCATCGGCCTTGTGCTGCTCGGCGTTGAGGTGTTCGTACTGCCGGGCTTTGGCGTGGCTGGCGCGAGCGGGCTGCTGCTGATCTTCGCGGGGCTGATCGCGACGTTCGTGCCGCGAGGCGGGACCTTCCTCCCCGCGACGCCCGAAGCACGCGATGCCGCGATGAACGGCGTAGTGGTCGTCGTGCTCGCCATGGCGACCGCGAGCGTGGGAATCTGGTTCATTGCACGCAATCTGGGCTCATTTCCAGTCTTCAACCGGCTGGTGCTCAAGACGCCGCTGGGAGATGAGGAAGTCATCGCGGATGTGATGCGTGAGGAGGAGCACGATCTGCCCGACCTGGGCACCACTGGCTCTGCCATCAGCCCGCTGCGGCCTTCAGGTCGGATCCAGATCGGCGACCGGGTGTATGACGCCGTTGCGGAGTTCGGCTACATTCCCGCCGGGGAGAAGGTCCGGGTCGTCTCCGTGACACCGATGCGTATCGGTGTTGAGGCGGTCCCCGGTTCCGGCTCGCCGACCGCCTGATCCTTCGCACTAGATCATCAACCACCTCCTCAACGGAGCACCGCCCCCACCCTCGTCCCCCACCATCGCCATGGAACCGATTCTCATATGGGCCTTTGCCGGCCTGATCGTTGCCTTTGTGCTGCTCGTTGCTGAGCTCTTCATCCCCTCGGGAGGGATTCTGGGCATCTGCGCCGCCTTGTTTGCCATCGGAGCCGTGATCCTTTTGGCGGTGCATGACACGACGTGGGGCCTTGTGGCTGCCCTGGGGCTCATGGTGGTGGCACCCGTGCTGGTTGCGTTCATGCTGAAGGTCTGGCCGCACACGCCCATTGGCCGACGCATCATCGGTGTGCCGAGCGACGAAGAGGTCGAGCGTGAGCGGCTGGAAGCCCTCGCGGCTCAGAAGCAACTCGCATCGATGATCGGCAAGCAGGGGCTGGCACTGACGGACCTGCGCCCGGTCGGCGTCATCGATCTTGATGGCCAGCGCACCGACGCGCTGGCCGAGACGACGTACATCAAGGCTGGCAGCCGCGTGCGGATCGTGCATGCCGATGGCTCGCAGATCAAGGTCCGGGCGCAATAGCGAGCCCCGGCCGCAGATCCACGATCCGACACTTCGGGAGCGTGTTGTCCGCAAGTCGGACTTCGATGTCGGCCTTGAACCACGCAGCGCGGTTCTATACTGTCACTTGTCGCACGCCGTGCCACGAGTTCAGATGACCGCACCTTTCACGATCTCCCAGGAGGCATCCCCGGTGCCCATGTCCATCATGCCACGCTCAAGCTCTCTTCGATTTTCCTCGATCGCGACCCTCCTCATGATCGTCGCGACGCCCGCTCTGGCCCAACCGCCCGCGCCCGCTGGCGGCGGAGTCACGAGCGGCCTTGGCGTCATCGGCCTCGTGGCCCTCGTCGTTGGCGCCCTGTTCCTTCTCATCATCGCCCTCTTCCTCTTCCAGTTCTTCGGGCTGTGGATCCAGGCGCTCACGAGCAACGCGCGCGTCACGATCACCGACATGATCGGCATGCGTCTGCGGAAGGTCGACCTTCGCACGGTCGTGATCAACCGCATCCGCGCGATCAAGGCCGGTCTTGAGATCCCAACCGCCGCGCTCGAGACGCACTATCTCGCGGGCGGACGAGTTTCCAATGTCGTCACCGCGATGATCTCGGCCAAGGGCGCCAAGATCGACATCCCCTGGAACATCGCCACCGCCATCGATCTCGCGGGACGCGACATCCTCGATGCCGTGAACACCAGCGTCAATCCCAAGGTCATCGACTGCCCTGCGCAGGGCGGCCCGCGCCAGACCATCGACGCCGTCGCAAAGGATGGCATCCAGCTCAAGGTCAAGGCCCGCGTGACGGTGCGGACCAACATCCCCCGTCTCGTTGGCGGAGCCACCGAGGAGACCATCATCGCTCGAGTCGGCCAGGGCATCGTCTCGACCATCGGCTCGGCCGTTGATCACAAGGCCGTGCTCGAGAACCCCGACGACATCAGCCGCAAGGTGATGTCCTCGGGCCTCGATGCGGGTACCGCGTTCGAGATCCTCTCCATCGACATCGCAGACGTGGACGTGGGCGACAACATCGGCGCCAAGCTCCAGGCCGATCAGGCCCAGGCCAACAAGCAGATGGCCCAGGCCGAGGCCGAGAAGCGTCGCGCACTCGCCGTCGCGCAGGAGCAGGAGTACAAGGCAGAGGCCGAGAAGAACCGCGCCCTCCTCATCCTCGCCGAGGCCGAGATCCCGCGCTCCATCGCCGATGCCTTCCGCGGCGGCAACCTCGGCATCATGGACTACTACCGCATGAGGAACCTGCAGGCCGACACCACCATGCGCACCTCAATCGCAGACGGAAGCAATCCTCGCACCTAGCGCAAGGGTGTTCCGGACGCCGCTTGAACGGGTCACTTGCGGACTTAGTCGCCCGCGTGGTCGAGTAATGCCGCAATCCGGGCGGCACGGTACTGCTCATTGGTCCAGAGGCTCTGCGTGACCGGTGCGCCATCCTCGCCCGCGTGCCACACACCGGCTTCGTGCGCGGCGGGGGGCGTGGTGTGCGTGGCTTGCGCGCTCCAATCAACACTCGTGTCAACGCGCATCGGGCTCGATTCGGCTCGCATCTCAACGCGCGTGTCGACTCGTGTGGATTCGCGGAGGCCCGTCGGTGGCGGCGGCGGCGCCGAGCTGGACTGCTGCGAGGCCATCACCTTGGCCGCACTGTCCGCGCCGATGGCGTACACGGTCCCGGCAGGCACCATGATGCTCGTGCCGCGTTCGGTCATCTGGTACTCTGACCTTGGAAAGATGGCGATGAGCGCGCCGCTCACACGCGCGTACCGCGCTGGCGCTCCCTCACCGATCGTTTCCGATTGCACGCGATACACACGGTCGAAGCCCATGGGCATGCGCAGGTCCACGCGAGACAGCCGCGCGGACTGAGCCAGCGGACCCATGTCCGCCGTCCCCTGATCAACCGACCGCAGCGACACACCGTTGCCAAACTGAATCAGACTGTCCTGCGACCAAGCAACACCATGAGCAACGGCCAGTGCGGCCCCCACCGCGATGGCGTGGAGCGATCGCCGCTTACGCGGTGTCAGCCCAGACTTCGGTGTGCTCACGCGTGCGTGCATCCGTGCTTCCTTGCCTGCAGGCTTCCGTAGAGTCTCTTGAGTCATACGACACAGCTTCATCGGCACCACTACGGCCGCGGCTCTGCAAAGTCTGGATCTTCGGCGGGCGCCTCCGCCCCCTCGCGGGCTCCTTCGCCCTCCTGCTGCGGCACGCCAAGCTCTCGCTCCTCGCGCAACAGAACCTTGAACGTCATCGTCACGCCGGTGGGCCCGATCTCACGAAGCTTCGCGCCGCGCGCCGTCCACCGGTACATCGCCGTGAGCAGCGGGCCATCCACCTCGGGATACCCGGTGCTGCGACCACGGACAAACTCGGCCTTCGTCACGCGTCCCGCCCGGTTGAACGTGACACGCACCATCGGATTTCGAGGCAGCGTCGTGAAGCGAACAGTGTGGCTGAACCGCGGCCGCGCAGGCAGCACTTCAAGCCCGTCTCGCGCCGTCACTCTGCCGAACCGAATCTCGCCCACGCCCGCGACCGACGTCGGATCCACATCCCGGTCCGCACGCTCGAACGGCCGATCACCGGGCGTCGTGCCGCCGGGAGACGGGTTCGAAGCGGGTGACGCTGCAGACGGATCGGACTGATTGACAGGCATCGAAGGCGCGGCCGGATTCACCGGATCGGTTGGAGTTGCTTCCAAGGGATCCGCATCAGCGGGAGTCTCTACAGGCTCGAGGGCTGACTCTGCGGAGGCGTCCTGGTCTTGCACACGCTCGGTCGCATCGGGCGACGTCCTGCCCTCAGGGACAGCGCCCTGCGGTGCCTCAACTTCGCCTCGTGGCGATGCCATCACATCAGACACCTCGGCCGGATCACTCTCATCCTCTGGCCGCTCGTCAGGCGCTGAGGGGGCCTGAGGGTCCGCGGCCTTGTTCGCTCGCGGATCCTTCCCGTCGACTTCGTTCGGTGCGGGACGCTCCTTCGGCACTTCAACCGCGGGCACGATGTGTGGCGTGGGCGCAGCGGGCTCTGATGGCTCAACCGCTGGCCCGGGCTGGCTGGGTCCGTCCTTGAGCTCCTTCGGATCGGGAACAGGCTCGGCCGCGCGGGGCAGCGCTGCTTCGGGCTCACCCTCGGGCTCGAGTTCTGGTCCCGCTTCGGCCTCGCGCGGTGCCGTGCCTGGCGCGATGGGCAGTGGCGGCGCCGAGAGCGGCACCTGGGTCGGCTTCGTGACTCCGTCAGGCTCGCCCTTAACGGCCGGTGCCGAAGGGGAAGCCGGCGGCGAAGTTTCGGCCACAGGAATTGCGGGAGCAGCCGCGGATGGAGCGGAAGGGGGCGAGGGGGATGAGGGGGATGAGGGAGGCGATGCGGCCGACGGCGGCGTCGGAAGGCCCGGTTCCTGCGTCAACGCGGGCTGCTCAACGGTGGACGGGAGGCCGCGATGCTCCAGCTCAGACTGCGACGCGAGCCACGCCGCGGCATCCTCCGCACCCCCGTCAACGCCGGGTCGCATCTCGGGAATCTCGGGCGTGGCCGGCTCTTGAACCGCAGCCACCTCAGGCACGGGTGGTGGTGCATCCTGCTCCGGATCGGCTGGCGGCTGAGGTTGCGTCTCCGGTTCTGATTCAAACTCAGAGTCGATCAGCACGTACGAGTTCGAGCCCATCGACGCGCGGCCTGAGGGGCGACCCATGCCCGGCCCGACCCATGCGAAGAGCCCAAGCAAGCCGCCATGCAGCATCGCACTCGCGGCGACCGCGGCGACAACCGGCGAAACTGCATCAGAAGAGCGACGTGCCACGATTTGAGTGTATGAGCGCAACGCCCTTCAATGGGCCGATCTGGGATCCGTCGCGGCGTCGGGCCGGCCCCGAGCCTATCCTTGCCACCTTACTACCTGGTAGCAAACCAGACCGCAAACCAGACCGGGAAACGCCGCCACTCGGCCTCGAATTGGCAAAGTTCCGCGTTTCCCATCAACCTCCGAGGAAGTTTCTATGCAGGCCTCCAATCTCCGTGCCGGTCAGGGTGTCAGAGTCGATGGCAAGCTCTTCGTCGTCACCGGCATCGAGCATCGCACCCCCGGCAACCTTCGCGCGTTCGTGCAGCTCACGATCAAGGACATCCTGAAGAACCAGACGCTGGACCGCCGCTACAAGCCCACCGACGACATCGAGGTCGTGGAGCTTGATCGCCGCCCGATGGAGTACCTGTACTCTGACAACACCGGCGCGACGTTCATGGACGCTGAGAACTACGACCAGCTCACGATTCCCGCGGGCGTCCTGGGCAACGCGCTCAACTACCTGATCCCCAACGCCACCGCCGTGGTGCTGATGAACGACGGCAACCCGATCCTGATCGAGCTCCCGCCGAGCGTTGAGCTGATCGTGAAGGCCTGCGACCCCGGCATCAAGAACGCGACCGTGACGAACGTGATGAAGGAGTGCGAGATGGAGACGGGGCTCAAGACCCGCGTCCCCGACTTCATCAACATCGGCGAGAAGCTGCGCATCAGCACCGCCGACGGCGCGTACCAGTCCCGCGCGTAAGCCCCAACGGACATCCCCGCCTTCAGAGAACCCGCGCCCTCGCGCGGGTTTTTCTTTGCCTTTGACCCATCCATACCTTCCCGCATGATCACCTTGCTCATGGGACTTCGCGGCAGTGGCAAGAGCACACTGTCGCGTGCGCTCGGTGCCGCACTCTTGCGTCCCGTGGTCGATCTCGATGATCGCACCGCCGCGCTGCTGGGCACGGCCACTCCGGGCGAAGCACTGCGGCTGCACGGCCTCGCCGCGTTCAGGGATGCTGAAGTTCGCGCGTTGTGCGACGTGATGAAAGACCAGCCCTGCATTCTCGCGCTCGGTGGCGGCACGCCCACGGCTCCGGGCGCGCTCTCCATCCTCACGTCGCTCAAGCGAGACAACCCCGCGCGGCTGCTCTACCTCCGCGCGAGCATCGAGACGCTGCGCTCACGACTGGCCCACGATGCGACCGAGCGTCCGAGCCTGACTGGGCTGCCCATGGCCGAAGAGATCGCGAACCTCCACGCCGCCCGCGACCCGCTCTATACCGCGCTCGCAGACCGCATCGTGGCGGTGGATGGAAGAACCGAGCCCGATGTGCTGGCGGAGCTGGTGCAGATCGCGACGACACGTTGACTTGTCATGGAACAGGTCGGGACTCTCGGGTTCAACACGGAGTTCACTGAGAAGACATGGAGAGCCACGGATCGACGATCTTGGGTGCTGAAGGCTGGAACGCTGCCGGGCATCGGCGTTGACCCTCTTCAATCCCGGACTTGCCTCCGTGTTCCTCGGCCTCTGCTCTGTGATCTCCGTGTTGAACCATGAGGTCACACCGCTCGGACGCTCACCCAAGGTCCGCCCGCTGCACCGCCTCGCAGAAGGCTTCGATCAGGCCGATGTCCTTGATGCCTTTCTCGCGCTCCACGCCGCTGGAGACGTCAACTCCGAATGGGCGGCAGAGCCTGATCGCCTCGGCAACGTTACCCGGGTGGAGCCCTCCAGCGATGATGACGGGCTTCGGGCAGGTGTCGATCAGCGGCGCAAGGAGCTTCCAGTCAAAGGCAACCCCTTCGCCGCCGGCCGAGCCATCGACGAGGATTGCCGCTATGTCCTCGTGCTCGCTCCACTTTTCTAGCTCGTGCGCGATTGTCGCCGCGTCGAAGCGGATGGCCTTGATGATGTCCGGCCCGCACGCCTTCACCAGCTTCGCGTCCTCATTCCCGTGCAACTGAGAGAAGCTGGTCGTGCACGCCTGCTCGATCTCCGCGAAGTCGTCGGGATCGGGATTCGCGAAGACCCCCACCGACGCCACCATCGGCGGCAGCATCGACATGAGTGCGTAGGCCTCCTCAGGGTCGATGAAGCGGGGCGACTCCTCAACGAACATGAACCCGACAGCGTCCGCCCCGGCGTCGACCGCCGCGAGAAGGGCGTCCTCATCGGAGATTCCGCAGATCTTGATGCGTGTCCGACCCATGCAGTCTCCGTTTCTTTGAACTGGCTCTTGCGGACTGGCCTCTGCCAGGTTGGCTTCTAAAGAGACGATTGAGAGAAGAGTGGGTCTCAACCCAGTGCGACCCCGAGGGCGACCCGGCACGCATGTCGGCCCAGCCGGAGTTCTTCCGATTCCGTCGCGCCGACAAGGACGGCCCAGCGTCTATAGTTGCCCCCCTCCCTGCTGGCAGCGGGAGAATCGTTCGATGCAGTGTGTGCACTTGTCAGGCAGATGAGCAGGATAACAAGGACGACCGGAACGCAGGCGCGTGCCCGGCATTCACCGCCGAGAGGGCGAAGGAACCGATGATGGCCACCTATTCCAAGGGTCTCGAGGGCGTGATCGCCGCGGAAACCAAGCTCTCCTTCATCGATGGGGAGAAGGGCGTGCTCGAGTACATCGGCGTCCCGATCGGCGACCTGGCGTCGCACTCGACCTTCGAGGAGACGGTCTTCTTCCTTTGGAACGGACGCCTGCCCAAGCAGAGCGAGCTGACCGAGTTCGAGAGCGCCCTGCGCTCGCGCTACGAGATCCCCAAGGGGGTCGAGGAGCTGCTGCACACCCTGCCCAAGACCGCCGAGCCGATGCACGCCGTCCGTACGCTCGTCTCGTCGCTGGGCCTGCACGACGCAAAGCCCAACGCGATCGACGCCCCCTCACTGCGCGACAAGGCCCTCTCGATCCTCGCGCAGGTGCCGACGCTGCTGGCCTACTTCCACAACTACCGCCAGGGCAAGGCCCTCGTCCGCCCGGACAAGTCGCTGGGCCTGGCCGAGAACTTCCTCTACATGCTCAACGGCAAGAAGCCCACGCCCGCGATGACCAAGGCGATGGACGTCTGCCTCGTCCTCCACGCCGACCACGGGCTGAACAACTCGACTTTCACCGCCCGGGTCCTGATCTCCACCGAGAGCGACATCTACTCCGCCATCACCGGCGCCATCGGCAGCCTGCGAGGCCCGCTCCACGGCGGCGCCAACGAGGGAGTCATGAAGATGCTCGGCCAGATCCCGACGGTCGCGGACGCGGAGAAGTTCATCCAGGACAAGCTCGCGAAGAAGGACAAGATCCCGGGCTTCGGGCACCGGATCTACAAGGCCTACGACCCGCGCGCCACGCACCTCAAGGTGCTGGCCGAGCAGCTCGCCCGCGACACCGGCAACCTCCCGCTCTTTGAGAAGAGCACCGCGATCGAGGCCGTGATGAACCGCGAGAAGGCGGCCAAGGGCATCTATCCCAACGTCGACTTCTACAGCGCGACCACGTACCACTGCATCGGGCTGCCGCTGGACCTGTTCACGCCCAGCTTCGTCATCTCCCGCGTGGGGGGCTGGAGCGCACACGTCCTCGAGCAGCTCGGCGACAACCGCCTCTTCCGCCCCGATGTGGACTACAAGGGCCCACACGGTGTGGCCTACACGCCGATGGCGCAGCGGTGATCGTGTCAGGTCAACAGGTGCCACCAGTCCGACCCAAAGGGTCGAGACTGCTGGTAGCCAATTCACGCATCGCGCGAGCAGGAACCACTCCGTACGTCACCCGCCGCGTTTGGCAGCCTCGCTCGGCGGAAAGAGCTTGAGCCAGCGCTCCATGTCGAGCAGTGTCGCATCGACCGGCGGCGTCGACGAATCACCGCGCGCTGGCATCGCGGTTGGCTTTGACGTGCGTTGTGTGGATTGCTTCGTATCTGGCTTTGTGCCGCGCTTCGCGTTCGCTCGTGGCGTCACCGCCGGTGCGGGACTGGGCAAGCTCGCGACCGAGTTTCCTGCCTCATCAACACCCAAGTCGCGCAGCCACAGCTCCACCTCGCCGCGCGTCAGGGGCACCGCCTCCGCAAACGCAGGTCGCTCGGGGACGGGCGCGTGCTTCCAGTGCGTAAGCCAGCCCACGAGGGTCTCGCCGCTCATCTCGCTCGCACCAAGCCTGCGTGAAGAACTCCGCACACCTTGATCCGAGCTCACCACGAGCAAGCCAGCAGGACGCAGCGACGCCGAGATCAGCCCCGCGATGACATCATCCGCCTCGACGCCTCGCCCCGAGAAGTGGAACGTCAGCGCATCATCGCCGCGATGCAGCTCTCGCTCGTTCCACGCAACGAACATGCCCGGCGGCGGATCTCCATCGCAGACAAGCACGATCTCGCGCCGGAAGAACCGTCGACGCGCGATCTCAGTCGCGAGCGCGACGAGATCCCAGGAGGCCAGCCGCCGGTGCGTTCGCAAGCGGTAGAGCACGTTGTACGCATCGATGAGAACCACAGGCCCGCCTCGCTCCCTTCACGGACCCTGAGCCCGCTACATGCCCAGCCGAGCCAGGATTCCATCGAGCAGCGAACGCGCCACATCCTCATCACCCCACGGCTGCGGCTTGATCTGCACGCGCGTGCCGCCCTCCACGCGAGCCGCATTGATCCACACGCGGGGTGACCCCGCCGACTTCGGCGGGATCGCAAGCAAGCTCCCCTCCTCTTCCGTCGCACGAACCGTCTCAACGCCGTAGCCACGCGACCTCACGACCGCATCCGCCGCGGCGATCACGGCCTGCACCCGTGCACGCTCGGGCAGATCCGCCGTCAGCGTCATCATCGAGTACGTTGCCAGCAGTCCATTCTGCCCCTGATTCCGGACCGCGGGCTGGCAACCCGCCGAGAAAAATGCGCAGAGCGGCAACGCGAGCAGGAAGAGCCTGCCAGAGCCAATTCGGGCGTGAGTGCCCCCCTGATGTCGAACCTCATGCCGAAGTAGTGTGATCATTCAAGGCTCCATCGGCCGCAGATCGCGGCTGGGTGCAGGATACACACGGGTGTGCGGAACGCGGAATCTGGAGTCACATCGCGACCCGTGGCCTGTCCGCAGCAAGGTGTCTGGAGCCCAGGAAGTCGAGGAGACGTGCCCCGTGACCGGTTCGACGCCTGATCCGGCAGCCTGATGAGGCAGCTTGCCGACGCCGCTGGCCCTGCAACTGTTTCTCAGGGCAACATCCGGCACCAGGCACTACTGGGCACCTCGGGGGTTGATACCGGAGGGGAACCGACCTTTACTTGGGGCCCGGTCCAGAGCGTCGCTCCGGGCGGCCGGGATTCGGTCCGTGATCGGACCGGGGTCAAAGGTTTGTTCGGAGTGGCATCGGGCGATCCGACGTGTGTCGGAGTTCCGGTGAGCACTTCCGGTGGCTGATTGGCGAGAGGTACACATGGCGATTCGAGTGAAGGCACGCAGCGGTGAGAGCACAGACGGGCTCATGCGCCGCTTCAAGCGGCTCTGCGAGAAGGAAGGCCTGACCAAGGACATCAAGCGGAAGGAGTTCTACGAGAAGCCCTCGGAGCGCGCCCGCCGCGCCGCTCGCAAGAGCGTTGCTCGCCGCGTGAAGGAGGACGAGCCCATCGTCCGCAAGCCGGCGAAGCCCGAGTAAGCCGGCAGCCTCCGACCACTCTGCTCGACAAAGGTGGGTGGTGCGAAGGATGGGGTAAATGCAAGCTCGTTCCGGCTTCGGCTCGCGAATCGCGAGTGCCCGCTCGATCACCTGCCCATTCTCCCTCCGCCGCATTCTGTGGCGATCCGGATACCCGTCGGTCGATCAGTCCAGTTCACAATCGTTGATGACGGGGAGCGTGTGTGCCGCCGGGCCCTCGCTCCCCCGCTCTGCCATAGGGGCTGACCAGCCCGCACACACACCCAGAGACCGGAGATCCATCCCGTGCTCCAGCGACCACTCCACACCTCTCTGCAATCTCACGACACACCGAACAGGCTGAACACCATGGGCACGCTCGCTTCACTTCTGAAACAGGCTGGCGCCCTGGCCGCGGCCTTCGCCCTCATCTTCGCGATGGTCGCCCCCACCTCCACGGCCTTTGCCGCTGGCGCGACCGGGCCAAACGCCCCCGTCTTCCAGAAGCCCGGCGGCGAGGCCAACCTCGTCATCCCCGATCTCAACACCGTCACGTTCATGGGCATCGGTGGCCATGACCTTCTCATGATCGGCTTCGGCGTGTCGCTGCTGGGAATGATCTTCGGGCTTGCGATCTACCTTCAGCTCAAGAACATGCCCGTGCACAAGTCCATGCTCGAAGTCTCTGAGCTGATCTACAAGACCTGCGGGTCGTACATGGTGCAGCAGGGCAAGTTCCTGATGCTCCTCTTCGCCTTCATCGGCTCCATCGTCGTTCTCTACTTCTCCGTCTTCGTCCCCACCACCGCCATCGACACGACAACCGGCGACTTCAAGTCCGGGTTCGGCGCTGGCCGCGTCGGTCTCATCATCATCTTCGCCCTGGTGGGCATGGCGGGCTCGTACGGTGTCGCCTGGTTCGGCATCCGTGTCAACACGTTCGCCAACAGCCGCGCTGCGTTTGCCTCACTCCGCGGCAAGCCCTTCCCCACCTACGCCATCCCGCTCAAGGCCGGCATGTCCATCGGCATGATGCTCATCTCCGTCGAGCTCATGATCATGCTGGGCATCCTGCTCCTCCTCCCCGGTGACCTCGCCGGCGCGTGCCTCATCGGCTTTGCCATCGGTGAGTCGCTCGGCGCTGCCGCCCTCCGCATCGCCGGCGGCATCTTCACCAAGATCGCCGACATCGGCTCCGACCTCATGAAGATCGTCTTCAAGATCAAGGAAGACGACGCCCGCAACCCCGGCGTGATCGCCGACTGCGTGGGCGACAACGC
>JBBASU010000012.1:0-99750 GCA_040399065.1 Phycisphaerales bacterium
TCGACGCGATCGTGGCGCTGCATGAGCGGACCAACCCCAACCCCTACCTGCGTGTATCGAAGGAGTCGATCCTCGCGCTCGCCGAGCGGCTCAAGGCTTCCATCGACCGCCCGATGACGCGGCGCGAGTTCCTGCCGCTGGTGATGGAGATGCAGGCGGGGTATCGCTCTGATCACTACGGGCAAGGCGTGCCCAACGAGGAGCTCGACGCCGCCTTCGCGCGCGGCGAGCGGCTGCTTCCTTTCCGCGCTGCGCCGGAGGGCGATGGGCTCGTGGTCGTCGCCGTCGCGGAGAGCGAGCGGGCGATCGAGCCCGGTGACAGGATCGTGCGGATCGGGACGGTGCCTGCCGCCGAGCATCTCGCGAGGCTGCGGGCGCTCCAACCGGGCGAGTCCGAGCGCTATCGCGATGTCTGCGTTCGCGAGTACTTCCCGGTCAACAGCTGGGTCGTGGGAATCACGCTCCCGACCGAGGTCGAACTGATCCGGCCCGACGGTTCGCGACACATCGTGACGGTCGAGGGCGTCGGCGACGGCGCGCGCAAGACCGAGCGGACCGCGGCACTCGGTGCACCGCCAAGCACGCCGGCAGCGCCACGGGGCGAAGTGCTCGTCGAGAGCCCCCCATTTCGGTGCCTGCTGCTCACGGGCGATTCGCCCGAAGCCGCGCCTATCGCGCTCATCGACTTTCCCAGAATGGATGCCATGCTCGGCGGCCAGTGGGATCGCTTTCTCGACGACGCGCTCGCCGCAGCCGATGCGCGCGGGTGCGCGGGACTGATCGTCGATATCCGCGCAAACGGCGGCGGAGACGACGGCCTGGGAGATGCCCTGCTCGCACGAGTCACCGATCGTCCGTATCGGTTGTTCTCCCGCATGGTGTGGCGGAGGAGCCCTGAGTCGGACGAGTTGATCCGAATGGGCACGAAACCCGCGGTGCGCTGGCTTCTGCCGATCGGGTTGCGATTTGTCCTCCCCGAGTACATGGCGCTCGAGTACAGCGACGAGTTGACGGTCGACGCCGAGGCTGCCAGCCGTGCACCGGTCGACCCGGGCTTCCGAGGGCCGACCTGCCTCCTGATCGGCGAGCACACATTCTCCGCGGCAATGATGCTTGCAGACGGAGCACGCACCTACGACCTCATGCTCACGATCGGCGAACCGACGGGCGGCGTTCCGAACGAACTCGCGGGGATCGGCCCCATTCCGTTGCCCAGCTCGAGGATTCCGGTCAGCATCAGCCAGAAGCTCTACATACGCGCGAGCGGCGACGAGTCCGACCTCGGCCCCGTGCACCCGCACATCGAGGTCGCCCCCGTCGCGGGCCGCGACACAGCGCTCGAGCGCGCAATCGTCGAGATCAGCCGGATGCAGGCGGAGCGGAAGAAGTGACCGTCGCCGAGCTCATCGCGCTGCTGCCCGCGGTCGCATGCATGGTTGTGACGCTCGCGGCGTTCATGGCGTTCGGCGCATGGCGCGAATTCCGTAACGCCTGCGACATCGACCACCGACGAAAGACCAAGCGGAGGATCGTGGCTCTCGCACTGCTCGGCCTGGTCGTGGTCGCAGCACCCATCCTGCTGTCGCCTGAAGGCTCGCCGCTGCAAGATAACCCCGCACCCCACGCGTCCTACGGCGCAAAGAGCGCGATGTTCCAGCTTGCGCTCAACGCGACGAATGTCGCACCGTTCGTCGCATGAGTCGTCTGGCGCCGCTTGGGAGCGTCCGCGCTCGGACTCGGCACGCAGGATGCCATTCCGTCTCTCGCCCTCGGAGTGGGCGTATCGCTTGCGTGCGTCGCGATGCTGGGAAAGCTGTCCATTTCGTTCTGGTCGTCGCCCAGCACGTGGTGGCTGCTGCTCGCGATGCTCGGTGTCGGCGCGACCGAGGAGCTGATCTTCCGCGGATTCGTGCTCCACGCTCTTGCCAAACGCTTGTCGCGCCTAGCTGCCGAGGCTTGGTCCGCCGCAATCTTCTCAGTCGTGCACACTCCGCAGCGGCTCGTGCACGGCATGTCGATCACCGAACTCGCGGTCAGCCTTGCGATCCTCTTCATCTGGGGTTGGTGCTACGCGGCTGCCATGCGGAAGGGAAAGCACGTCCCCGGGCTTGCGCTGGTGCACGCCATCGCCAATGTTTGCCTAGGTTCCTAATCGGACCGCGATCGTCGCGACCATCCGATGCCCTCGTCTCCGCTGTCCGTCGCAGACGGCAACCTTCCGCCTCTCCACTTCGCCCCGATTGTCCACTGCCGGGAAGAGGCGGTTTGGTGGATAGTCGCTCGCCTCCGGCTCTGGAAAACAGAGACCGCGCACCGACCGCGCGTGCGGGCACCGTGTCCGTAAAGCCAACTGACCTCTCGGCAACCCGAACGCGGAAGAGCCGTTTTGAGACTTGATGTCAACATGCCTTGAACAACGGCGACGAACTGGCAGTCTGGTCCGACCGGTGAGTTGCGGCCCGCCTCACTCGACGACCAGTACGATCTTGCCGCGGGAGTGACCGCCCTCGCTCAATTGATGCGCTTTGGCTGCGTCCTTGAGCGGCATCTGCGTGCCCACGTGGGGCTTCACACTGCCGGCGTCGATGAGCTTCGCGATCTCCGAGAGTTGTGCGCCGCTCGCCTGCACCAATGGGCTTGCCACACGCAATCCCTTGGCAGCGAAGGTTGCCGGAGTGGGATCGCCCGCAATCGATACCAAGATGCCGCCCTTTTTCAGTACCGCTGCCGAGCGGTCCGTCGTGTCCCCCCCGACGGTATCGAGCACAACGTCCACGTCCTTGGCCACCTCCTCGAACTTCACGGCCTTGTAGTCGATTACCTGGTCCGCGCCGAGCCCCTTGACGAAGTCAGCGTTCGCCGCCGATGCCGTCGCGATCACCTTCGCCCCTTTCCACTTGGCCAGTTGCACGGCGAAGTGCCCGACTCCACCGGCACCGCCGTGTACCAGCACCGTCTGCCCCTTTTCGAGCTTGGCGACGTCGAAGAGGCACTGCCACGCGGTGAGCGCCGTCAGAGGGGTGCCGGCTGCCTTGACGAAGTCGAGTGCAGCAGGCATAAGCGAAGCTTCCTTCTTTTCCACAATGGCGAACTGGGCATACCCACCGCCACGGTTGAGCGCGAGGCATGCGAATACCTTGTCCCCCTTTCGGAACCCGGTGACGCCCTCACCGACCTCGGCGACTTCGCCCGCGACATCGAATCCGAGCGTCGCAGGCATGGCGAAGTCAAGCCCGCCACGGAACATCCCGGATCGGATCTTCCAGTCGACAGGGTTGACCCCCGCCGCCTTCACGCGCACCAGCAACTGGTCTTTCGCGGGCAAGGGCTTCGATGCATCCTCGTAGACGAGCTTTGACGTATCGCCGTAGTCGTGAATGCGAACCGCCTTCATGATCGCCGCCGGTCCAGCCGCTGCGACATGGTGTGCGAGCCCGATCCCGAACCCCAACACAACGATCCCGAGCACCAGGAGGCGAGTCAGCGAGGAAAAAAACACCGAGCGGCACTGCTGGGGGTAGACGTCCATAAACCAGATGGTATCACGATGATGGGTAGGTTTCCTTGGGTCCCTCCGAATCACATATTCGGTTTGGCGACATCCGGGCGTCGTGTCTCTGGGGCTCTGAGAGGCACCTCGTCAGACTACCCCTCGCCCTCTATTCGCATAACCCCCGGGTCGCGAGACTCGGGGGTTGTCGTTTTTGCCAACTCGTCAGACGCGGTCAGGACCCGTCGGCGAGCCGCTGCACCAGCATTCTCGCGGCCTTTTGCGAGCCGGTCTACTATCCGCCATGCGAATCGAGAACACTCCATTCGGCGTCACTGACTGGTCGGCGGTCGAGCCAACGGTGCATCCGGGCGAGACCGGAACCGCGCTGTGGCGCACCCGGCAGTTCGGGGAGATCCGCGTGCGGATGGTTGAGTATTCGCCGGGATACGCCGCGGACCACTGGTGCAGCAAGGGGCACATCGTGCTGTGCGTCGCGGGCGAGCTCGAGACCGAACTGAGCGACGGGCGGATCATCAGGCTCGTGCCCGGGCAGAGCTATCAGGTGGCCGATGGGGCTGAACCACATCGCTCGCGCAGCGCGGCTGGGGCCCGCTTGTTCATCGTCGATTGACGCGCGCGAGGCCGCACCAGACTGCTCATCCGCGGCCGCTGATCGCTGCCGTCGGATCGTGGATGAGAAGCTCGTCCCTTCGTGTTCCGCGATGCGCAGATGGCCGAGACGGGGCCGCTCCCGTGAACACGTGGCGACACCTTTCTGTGTCTCAATAGAAACGCCCCGAGTCGCAAGACTCGGGGCGTTTGCTTGATCGAGATCGTGTTGAACAGCGTGCTGAGGTGCGTGATCGCGGCCTACTTCGCGAGGTCGAAGCGGTCGAGTTCCATCACTTTCGCCCAGGCCGATGCGAATGCACGGACGAAATCGCCCGAAGCGTCCGTCGATGCGTAGACCTCGGCCAGCGATCGCCACTGTGCATTGGATCCGAAGACCAGGTCAACGATCGTCGCGGTCCTGCATTGACCGACCGAAGTCGAGATTTTGACTGAATCAAGATGTTGAACCTCTCATTTGCTCGGCCCGTCGACTGAAGCTGGGCACGCCCGCCTGTGCACGAGTCCCACGGCGGCTTGCGACTGATGGAAACGGGCCGCCTGACACCACTGCGAGAGGAGCACGGTGGCCGCGACGATCATGGACAGTCGCTGCTGCGTCAGGCGTGCCCGACATCGAGGTTGTCGCGTTGTTGCCCCGGCCTCGATGGGGGAGGGGGGAGAGGGATGGACAACGTGGCGTGCGTTGATGACACCCGCTCTTGCCGATCGGGGCGCTGCACCCAGATGAGCGGCGGCGACGGAAGATGGCCGTCGCGACAATGCAGAGGAGGGCCGCAGCACCCGGCGATGGCACGCCCGCAGTGAAGTACGCGTACGGTCACGCTCGATCCCGGGATGTTGGCTCTCAGTATCAAGGAATCTGAACATGACACCACTTGCTGCCACTCTCACCGTCTTGCTGCTGATCGTGATGCTGTCTGCTGCGGGTTGCTCGCGTGCGAGTTCTTCGTCCACAGTTGACTCGCGTGATTCGGGTGATTTGGCCGCGGCACCGCCGGAGATCCGGGCGTGGATGGACCGTCTCACGGTGTCGCACGAGTACGACCCAAAGACGGGCTTCATCGTCGCTCGCGAGACGATCTCGCTTCCTCCGATCATTGCGGATGCGCCGCAGCTCGATGCCGCGATCGCGACCGCGGGTTCCGAGCGAATCGTTGTGGCGTTCGCCACCGCCGATCGGTGTGCTCCGTGCCAGCAGTTCAAGCGGGACGCGCTCAACGACGCTTCCGTGATCGCGCGGCTGTCGGAGGCTCAATTCCTCCCCACGCACGTGGAGGTCGATCGTTCGCCCGAACTTGCCGAGGCCTACCTCGGGACACGGTCGATCCCGATGACGTACGCGCTGCGTGATGGCAAGATCATTGCGACGCTCCGCGGGCAGCGCTCCGCCGCGGACCTGCTCGCGTGGCTGGATGGGCTTCCGGGGTAGGGGCGTGCTGCCCGGTTTGGTATAAGCTCGTTGGGCGAGGTCGATGCTCTGTGTCAACGCAGCAGGAGCGTCACCGTCTCTCGCGGCACCGTTCTTGTTGTTTCGGGGGTGGTGCTGCGTGAGGTGATCACGAAGCCGTTCTTCTCGAGCACGCGGATGGACGGGGTGTTGTGCCCGGCGGCGGTGGCCAGAAGCGGCCGGCGCGTGAACTCGCGGAGCATGAGGGCGACGGCGACGGTGGCGATGCCGCGCCCCCAGTGCTCCCGTGCGATCCAGTATCCGATGGAGTCAACCCATTGGTCGGGCGAGATGTTTACCGAGCCAATGACAACACGATCCGCGCAGATGACGCGGGGTGTGACGCCAGTTTTGCAGCCATCTGGATCGGCGAGAATCTGCTGCCAGCGGGCCCGGAAGGTGTCCCAGTCACGAGGCTTGGTGCCCGCGAGCACGTTGGACGCGCCGTCAAGCTCGAAGGCGTGAAGCAGTGCGAGATCAGACTCTTGGGTCCGACGGAGTGTGACCATGGGTGGTGGTGGTCGGAACACGTGGGGATGTTAGCGACAGGCGGAGGAGTGTTGAGGTACGGCGAGGAGCCCTGACCTCACACCCCCACTCTCTGGGCGTCGAACGGCGGGATGCCTCACCGCCCTGATCACCGGCTGATGAACTCACCGGTTGCCAGGCCCGAGGTGGTGCCTTTGGGCGTCAGGGTTGGGGAGGAGGTCGCGGCGTCAACCGTCGGGCGGCCGAACCGGCGAGGATGCCGCCGTCGATCACGAACTCGGCACCGGTGACATAGGCCGACTCGTCGCTGACAAGGTAGAGCGCCATCAGCGCGACGTCCTCAGGCGTGCCCTTTCGACCGAGCGGCACTTCTGCGGCGAACGCGGCAATCGATGCCGCACGTACCCCCGGCGTGTCGCCAACGATGACGCCCGAGCCGAGGTGCGCGGCCGGAGCGAAGAATCTTCTCGATCCGGTGGCGGCGTGGCGGACGGAGGGCTCTGGGTCAGATCTGCTCGAACATCGTCGAGGGGCCACCGGCCCGCATGGAGACCGGGACGCGACCATCGGTGAGGTCAGGACCTTTGTCAACCTGCAGGGAATCCGGAGATTGATGAGGGTTTCCCCGCCGCTGGCTGACTGCCTATCATCTCGACCCCGCAAGGAACGGGTTTTCAAAGTCGGGCCGATCCTTGGCCCCCCCGTAGCACCTCCAGTGGGTTGAAGTGAGCCTTTGCATGTACGCCATCATTGCAGAATCCGGTAGCCAGCGCAGGGTCAGCCAGGGCGAAGAGATCCTCGTCGACCTGCTCGAAGAGGGTAACGCCGAGGTCGGCAAGACCGTGACCTTTGACAAGGTTCTGGTCGTCGGCGCGGTCGGCGGCACAGCCAAGCTCGGCCAGCCCTACGTCGCTGGCGCCAAGGTCACCGGCGAGGTCCTTGAGTCGGTAGTTCTGGGCGAGAAGATCTACGTCCAGAAGTTCCGCGAGAAGAAGACCTGGCGCAAGAAGACCGGTCACCGCCAGCGCTACACCCGCGTCAAGATCACCGGCATCGCTGGCTGATCATCGCCGCCTGGGTTCAGCGGATCGAGTCCCTGACTCGATTACCTCGAAGTCCGCTCCGAACGCACGACTCGACCCATCGGCACTCAGCCGGTGGGTTTTTTCTTGGTCTGAACTCGCTTGGCCTGTCATACCCAAACGAACTCATCGCTCCGGTCAAGCGCGGCGGCGGCGCGGGCCGATGAACTCCGGTCGCACCCTTGGCGCCTCCAATGCGCGCCCGTCCGCTAGCCTCGTAGGTCTGCCCTTACCGCCCCCACCACCACACAATGTCTGACCTGCTGAACCAGAACGAAGTTGAAGCGCTGCTCGCCTCGGTGGGTGGGCCCTCAGCGCTGGACGAGGGATCCGGCGCGACTCGCATCTTCAGCCGCAAGACACGGACCGAGGTTCCCGAGGTCAAGGGATATGACTTCAAGCGTCCTGAGCGCGTGTCGAAGGACCAGATGCGCGCCCTCCAGACGCTTCACGAGGGATTCGCTCGAAACTTCGGCGCGAGCTTGTCGGGCTCCCTTCGGACCATTGTCGAAGTGAAGGTCGCCGCGTGCGAGCAGCTGACCTTCGCCGAGTTCACGCAGAGCCTCTCCAACCCGACGAGCTTCAACCTCATCGAGTCGACGGGGCTCGAGGGTCAGATATGCCTTGAGATCTCGCCGCTGATCATCTATCCGATCATCGACCGGCTGCTGGGAGGCAACAGCGCAGAGCTCTTCATCCCGGAGCGTCCGATGACGCTGATCGAGACCCGGCTGATTGGCAATGTGATCAAGCGTGGCCTCACGGCACTCTCCGAAGCTTGGGCCTCGCTCCGCAAGCTCGACTTCAACATCACCGCAACCGAGAGCAACCCGCAGCTCGTGCAGATCGTGCCGCCGAATGAGGTGGTGGTCGTGATCGGCTTTGAGCTCAAGCTCTCGAACCGCGCAGGTACGATGAACCTCTGCATCCCGTACAACGTCATCGAGCCTGTGATGGCGCAGCTCTCCAACCAGTCCTGGTTCTCCACTGGGAAAAGCCAGCGGACCAAAGAAGTGCAGGACAACCTTCAGAACTCTCTCGGGCGCGCGCCCGTCGAGGTCCAAGGCATTCTCGCCACCACGACGATCACGCTCCGGGACCTGCTCCAGCTCTCCCCCGGCGACCTGATCACGACCGAACGGGGTGCAACGCAGCCCGTGATGGTCAACATCGAGGGTGAACGCAAGTTCCTGGCCCAGATCGGGCAGTTCAAAGGCCAGCGGGCTCTCCGAATCACCCGCGCCGCCTCGCCCCACGACCGGGACTGACGCCTCCCAAACGATGGTCCCGGGCCGAGCCGAGCCGACGGCGCCTGCCTCGTCCTTCCCAAAGCTCGGCCAACACTCCACTTGGCTCCGACCCCGATTGATGCCAGGATCGCCCCACTCGGGAGTGGCGAATCCCGGACGGGTCCCCTACACTTCGTCCGGAAACGGCGGGCACCGTCGCGGTCGGACCGCGCCGATGTCCGGCTGGAGCAACTTCATGCGGGCCAAGTCGTCAGTGGCGATCTCCCATGAGCGTTGAGCGGAACCATTCGATGGGGCCTCGCCCCTTCGCGTGCCTTTCGCTCCTCCTCCCCGTCTAGCAGCGGCACAACCAAGCCGCTGCCCAGATTGGGCGGCGGCGCTCGCGCCCCCGAGGTAGCTCGGCGGCGCGGGGTATCGTCCATGGCGTCGAAAGGTGCCAAGGCTGCTGTGGCGTTGCGTCAGCGAATTGTGATCGAAGTGAATCAGACGGATCAGGCAAGAAATCTCGACAACCCGAGCAGAAAAAAACACTTAGGAATCAGGCCGATGAACACCCAGGAAATGATGCGGATCCTCGACTCGATTGCGCGTGACCGCAACATCGATCGATCGCTTTTGATCCGCGACCTCGAGCAGGCCATGGTCTCCGCGGCCCGCAAGTACTACAACACGCTCGACACCGAGGAGTTCGCCTGCGTCCTGGACCAGGCCACCGGCAAGTTCGAGATGACACGTCACGGCCAGCCCCTGGTCATGGAGCCGGTCGCCTTCGGCCGCATCGCTGCCCAGACGTTCAAGCAGGTCATGATCCAGAAGTTCCGTGATGACGAGCGCAACTCGATCATGGAGGATTTCTCCAAGCGCATGGGCGAGGTCGTCACGGGAACCGCGCAGCGCTACGAGGGCGGCGCACTGGTCGTGACGATCGATCGGGCCGAGGGGTTCATGCCCCGCAGCGAGCAGATCCCCGGCGAGCAGTTCACGGCGGGCGACCGTGTCCGCTGCCTGATCCTGGACGTGCGCGACGCGGGCAGCCAGGTCAAGATCGTCCTGAGCCGCGCCCACCCGGACTTCATCAAGAAGCTCTTCGAGGTCGAGGTGCCGGAGGTGGCCGAGAAGATCATCGAGGTCAAGGCGATGGCCCGCGAGGCCGGCTATCGCACGAAGATCGCGGTGGCGAGCATCGACAGCAAGGTCGACGCCGTCGGCGCGTGCGTCGGTGTCCGCGGCTCGCGCATCAAGAACATCGTTGATGAGCTCAACGGCGAGAAGATCGACATCGTCCGCTGGAATGAGTCCAGCCAAATCCTGATCCAGAACGCACTCAAGCCTGCCGAGGTCGCGGAGGTTTCTCTCTGCTTCGAGCTCGGACGCGCCACCGTCGTCGTGCGCGACGACCAGCTCAGCCTCGCCATCGGCAAGCGCGGCCAGAACGTCCGCCTCGCAGCCCGCCTCACCGGCTGGGACGTTGACATCCTCACCCCCGAGGAGTTCACCAAGGGCGTGGAAACGATGTACCAGACGATCCAGAGCATCGAGGGTGTCACGGAGAAGCACGCCGACAAGCTGGCGGCCCTGGGCATGGTCAGCGTCTTCGACGTCGAGGAGGTCGGCATCGAGGTGCTGATGACCGAGCTGGAAGTCGACGAGGCCAAGGCCCATCAGGTCGTCGAGACCTGCTCGATCAAGGCCAAGGAAGTCGCGACCCAGCAGCTCAAGGACAAGGAAGAGAAGGAACGCCGCATGCGCGAGGAGTCCGACATGGCCCGCAAGGCCTTGGAGGGCGGCGTCGCAGCTGGCGAGGACGCGGCATCGGCCATCTTGGGCGCAGTCTCACTGGGCGATGCGCCCATCGCCGCTCCCGCGGTCGCGGCACCAGTTACTGATGGCAACGCGGAGTCAAGAGCGTCGGACATTCTCGGCCGCTGAGAGTCATGACAGAGTTCGTTGTTTGGATTCGAGTTTCGGGTTTGGGTTTGAAGTGTCGGATCGGTCAGAAGTGCGTCGGCGGCGGTGGAGCCGCGTGGCGCAGCCGGTTGGTTCGGGTTGGTCGTCCCGTGTCGGTCTGGAGCGATGCTTGGCTAAGCAGAAGCGGATCTTCGAGTTGGCGAAGGAACTCAGTGTGGATTCCAAGGTGATTGTGGCGAAGTGCCACGCCGAAGGAATCCCCGAGACCATCGTGAAGGGCCACATGTCGGCGGTATCCGCCGGGCTTGAGGCCACGATCCGCGAGTGGTTCTCCGCGCACGAGCAGGGCCTCACCGTGACCGCCGTCGAGCAATCGACCATGGTCAACCTCGAGGAGGTCAAGGCCAAGACAACGCGCAAGCGATCCACCCGCAAGGAAGGTGACGTCTCCGACGATCACTCCAACGGGACCACCGACGCACACACCTCTGGCAGCACGGCCGTTCTCGACCGCACGACTCCCGATACGGCATCGAACGAGCCCCACGTCAGCACGACAAGCGACTCCTCTCGCGCACCCGCAGCCGCGCCGAGTGCCCCCTCGCCAGCCCTCGCGACCAACGCCGCCACCACTCCATCAAACCCCGCCGCGCCCGTTGCTCCCAGCAAGGCCGCTGCCGAGCCTCGGCCCATCGCGAAGGCTCCCGCCGACGCCGGGGCCACGGGTTCGTCATCGCGCACTCCAGCCGGGGCCGATTCTGGAGCCGACACGACTGCAACCCCTGTCCGAGCTACCAGTGTCCCGATCTCGCCCACAGCACCGACGCCTTCGACGTCTCAGCCCTCGTCGATGGCCTCATCGATGGCGAGCTCGATGGCCTCGTCCATGGCCTCCTCGATGGCGGCCTCCATGGCGGCGAGAACTCAGTCTCGCACCACCGCGCCGGCACGCCCGGGTTCATTACCCCCCTCACCCGCAACACCATCCTCGACTGGCACGCCCGAGGCGTCGGCCACGGCGTCAACACCGACTGCTGGCCCCGCGACAGATGCCGCCTCCGGCACCGCCGGTCCAGCCGCTCCAACCACGCCCGCCTACGGCGCACCGGGCACGGTCGTTCGTCCACGCCCCGCCGGACCCTCGCAGGGCCCACTCGGCCCGCGCGCCGTCGCCGCCCCGGTCCGCCCGGCCACGATGAACGTGCCGATGCGTCCGACGAGCGTCGCGCCCGCCGGGCAAAAGCTCGTTACCCCCACCGCCGTCAAGCTCAGCGGTCCCAAGGTCGTTCGCGTGGAGGCTCCCGAACAGGTCCAGGCTCCGCGCCCGCGCCGCCCTGGCGCTCCCACAGGCGCGCCCGGCACTGGTCCTCGCCCGCCCGGCGCCGCTGGCGATGATGATCGCAGCCGCTCGCCACGCCGAAACGATCGCCCCGGTGCCAACACTTCCTCCGCGGCCAACAAGCGTTCCAGCGGCGCAGGCGTCCCCGAGCGTCGCCGCGGCCTCTCTGCCGAGTGGTCGGGCCCGCCGCAGGGCGTCTTCAGCGAGCAGGATCTCATCGAGCGCGAGGAGCGTCTGGCACGGGCGGGCGGCTTCCTCAAGAAGCGCAAGCTCGACCTCAAGAAGCCCGGCCAGTCCGCGGCAGAGGGCGGTCCCGCCGAGGGCCGCGTCCGCATCACCGCACCCTTCACCGTCAAGGATCTCTCGGAGGTCACCGGCGTCAAGGGCGCGGAGATCATCAAGAAGCTCTTCGTGCAGGGGCTGATGCTCACCATCAACTCGCCCATGCCTGTCGAGAAGGCTGTCGAGATCATGATGGAGTTCGACATCGATCTCGAGGCCGTCGAGGCCAAGACCGCGGAAGAGACTGTGAGCTCGCAGTTCACCAACCGCGATCGCAAGGACGAACGCCGCCGCGGCCCCGTCGTCACCATCCTCGGCCACGTGGACCATGGCAAGACCAGCCTCCTCGACAAGATCCGCAACGCGAAGGTCGCCGCGGGCGAGGCTGGCGGCATCACGCAGAAGACCAGCGCCTTCGTCGCGCAGGTCGATGTCGAAGGCAACGAGAAGCAGATCGTCTTCCTCGATACGCCCGGCCACGAGGCCTTCACGGGCATGCGTGCCCGCGGCGCGAAGATCACCGACGTCGTCGTGCTGGTCGTCTCCGCTCCCGAGGGCGTCATGCCCCAGACGATCGAGAGCATCAACCACGCCAAGGCCGCGAAGGTCCCGATCGTGGTCGCTCTCAATAAGATCGACCGTCCCGACGCCACCGAGAATCAGATCCAGAAGACCCTTGGCGAACTCGCCAAGGCCGGCCTCAACCCCGTGGAGTGGGGCGGCGAGACGGAGATCGTCCGCACCAGCGCCTCCTCGGGCGTTGGCATCAAGCAGCTCCTCGAAACGCTGGACTACCAGGCCCAGCTCCTGGACCTCAAGGCCGACTTCGACGGTCCCGCACAAGGCACCGTCATCGAGGCCAAGGTCGAGGAAGGCCGCGGTGCTGTTTCCAGCATCCTGCTCCAGCAGGGCCGCCTCAAGGTCGGCGACTTCGTCGTGATGGGCCGCTCGTTCGGGCGCGTCCGCGACATCACCGACGACAAGGGCAACCGCATCAAGGAGGCGCTCCCTCCGATGCCGGTCCAGATCTCGGGCATCAACGAGGTCTGCGACGCGGGCGACAAGTTCTACGTCACGCCCTCGCTCAAGCAGGCCGAGGAGGCCGCCGAGCAGCGCCGCCAGCGAGAGCGCCACACCGCCCTCGCCCAGCCCAAGCTCACGCTCGACTCCATGTTCAGCCAGCTCAAGAGCCAGGAGTCCGACTCCAAGGAAATCCGCATCATCCTCAAGACCGACCAGCAGGGCACGGTCGACGTCCTCAAGAGCGAGTGCGAGAAGATCAAGAGCGAGGAAGTCAAGGTCCGCGTCATCGACAGCGGCGTCGGCGGCATCAACGAGAGCAACGTCATCCTTGCCGACGCCAGCAAGGCGATCATCATCGGCTTCAACGTCATCCCCTCCGGCAAGGCCCGCGCCATCGCCGAGCAGAAGGGCGTCGAGATCCGCACCTACCAGGTCATCTACGACATCACCGAGGACCTCAAGAAGGCCGCCGAGGGCATGCTGGCCCCCGAGGTCCGCGAAGAGGTTCTGGGCCACGCCGAGGTCCGCCAGGTCTTCAAGGTCACCAAGGTCGGCTCGATCGCCGGCTGCTATATCACCGACGGCACCGTGGCTCGCGACGCGCTCATCCGCGTTACTCGCAACGGCATCGTCATCGAGCACGACCGCAAGCTCGCCCAGCTCAAGCGCCACAAGGACGACGCCAAGGAAGTCCGCGCTGGCATGGAGTGCGGCATGAAGATCGACGGTTACGACGACATCAAGGAAGGCGACGTCCTGGAGTGCTACAAGAAGGTCGAGATCAAGAGGACGCTGTGAGAGGAGTAGGCACTAGGGGCTAGGCACTGGGCACTAGGGATAGGAAGAGGAAGGAATTTGGCATTTGTAGTTTGGCATTCGTGAAGAGCCGACCGCAGGCCGACGACCTCGCCAAATCCCAGCATTCCCGAGTTCAAGAGCCGAATGCCTATCTCCGAACGCCAAGTGCCGCTTTCCGTCTTTCCCCAGTGCCCAATCCCCAGTCCCCAGTGCCTTCTCCCCATGATCATCGGAATCCTCCAGTTCGAGCTTCTTCTGCGCGGCGCAACGTCGCTCAAGGACAAACGCTCTGTCGTGAGTTCACTCAAGGACCGTCTGCACCGCGAGCATCAGGCCGCCGTCGCGGAAGTTGCGCTCCACGATCGCATCGGCGTTGCTCGATTCGGCCTCGCAGTCGTCGGATCCGATGGCAAGCACATCGGCCAGACCCTGGACCGCATCACCCTCAAGCTCAGGGCACTTCACGACGCTCAGCTCGGCGACACACGCCGCGAGGTCTTGCACGATCCGCAGATGTCCGCGGAGGATGAGACCGAGGCCTCTGGCCACGCTGAACTGCCGCCGATCCCGCCGCTCGAAGCCGAGTCCCTCGCAACCGACATGCTCGCGAGCCTCGATCTCAGCTCTCCCGAGCTGGCGGATCTCACCGGCCATATGCCCCCGCCCAAGTCCACTCAACCGGAGGCCCGAGGGGGCGACCGCCCATGAACCGCAAGATCGAGCAGATATCGGCCGTGATCGAGCGAGGCGTGCGTGAGGTCATCTCCCGCGGCTTCCACGACCCGCGCATCGCGGGTCTCATCACCGTCACCAGCGTCAAGGTCACGGGCGACTTCGCTCACGCCGTCATCAACATTTCCGTCTTCCCCGCGGAGAAAGAGGTCCTGACGCTCCACGGCCTCCAGGCCGCCGCACGCTTCATCCGGCGCGAGGTCGGCGACATCGTCGCGGCCCGCAAGCTCCCCGAGTTTGTCTTCCAGGGTGACTCTTCGATCAAGAAGGAAGCCGCGATCCTGGGCGACCTCGCCCGCGTTCGTGACGAGCTTGACGCCAAGGGCATCGTCGTCGAGCACGTCAATCCGAATGGTCCCACCTCGGAAGACGACGAGAGATCGGACAACAACCTTGATCACGACGCTGATCACAACGCTGATCACGACTCGGCCCACAATCGCTACGAGCGACCCTCCAGCGCATCCGAGCCTGACAACAATCCAGCCGCTGGCCCGGACCCATCGGCTCGCCCTTCACCGCCTTCTTCGGGCGGATGGTCGAAGCCCAAGGCCCCGCGCAAGGAGGATCAGGCGTCGTGAGCAAAGCCGTCGGCTCTCTCAAGAAGCTCGCGCAGCTCATCAAGCGCCTCCGCGCCGCGGATCGAACCGAGGCGGGCGCCCAGGATGCGCCGACGCTCTTCCAGCACGCGCCAGGCTCGCTCGGCGAGCCGATCATCACCGAGCTTGTGTACTCGCTCCTGCTCGGTGACTCTTCAACTTCAGCCGCGCGATCCGCGATGAAGCGGCTGACCGAGGGCGTGGTTGATGCCAATGAACTGCGCGTGTGGATGCCAACGGAGATCGCCTCGTGCATCGGCGAGCGGTACCCCGCCGCGTGCGAACGCGCGCTGCGGATCAAGTCATCGCTGTGGGAAATCCAGCGTCGCCAGCACGTCGTCTCGCTCGAACACCTCACGGGCCAGCCCGCGAGGGAAGCCCGCGCGTACCTGGATTCCATCGAGGGCGTAACGAAGTTTGCAGCTTCGCGCGTGGCGCTCGGCTGCCTTTCGATCCCCTGTGTCCCGCTCGATGCCCGTCTCGCGGCATTGCTCACCCACGAGGGCGTGCTCGAGGACGATGCACCACTCAACGAAGCCTCCAGCTGGCTCATCCGGAACATCGAGCCCGCCGACGCTGGCCTCATCCACAAGCTCTTCCAGTCATGGTCCGATGAGGAAGGTCACGCGCCAAAACCGCAGGACCATACCACAACCGATGCGCCAGCAAAGCGCCGGCCCGGCAAGGCTGCGCCCCGCCCCGCGAAGGCCCGCACCACCTCGACTCGCTCAGCCAAGTCCACTTCCAGCCCAAGGTCCTCCAAGTCTAAGGGGTGATCCGTGCTCGAACCCCGACAGTTCAAAAGGCCCAAGCTCTTCGACCACTTTCAATCGCCTTCGCTTGCGGTTCTTGCGCGTCAGTTTCGCGCGTGGCTCTCCGCTCACGGGTTTCAATCGCCCAATCTGACTCATGACCAGCAACGCGCCTTGTTAGCCCTTCGATCACGCGGTCTGTCGCACGCGCTGTCACTCCCGCTGATCGCGTGTGCTCCGGCGATGCTCGTCGCGTGCGCCGGGCAGGCACCGCGATCAAGCCAGACAGACGCTGCAGGAACTTCGGCCGCTCTCGCGGGTGCTTCGAGCGGTCGAGCCATGCTCAACGATCTCGCGCTGGAGCAGTTGTCGCGCCCCGACGAGCGCGCCATCGCCGCCCGCCGCCTGGTCAGTATCGAGGCGGCGCCCGCCGCGGACGACCGCTCCACGCTGCCACTGAACGATGTCCTGAGTTCACTCCGGACTCAGTTCCCGGCAGCAGCACCCACCGAACCCGACACTGCCGAAGCAGCGCTCCCTCCCACAGACGCGCTCCGCGCGTACGCACGCGGGCGAACCAGGCTCCTCTCGGGTGACGCGGCAGGAGCCGTGACCGATCTCGAAGCTGCAACGCGACTCGATCCAAACTCCGCCGCACCTTGGCGCACGCTTGGTGAGGCGCAGTGGAACGCGGGCCGTCGATCCTCCGCAATCACGAGCTTCCGACGCGCCGTTGAACTCGGCCTGGATGAGCCCCGCCCACTCTGGCTCTCTGGACGAGAGCTCGCCCGCACCGGCCGCGCGGCCGAGGGCTTGCTTCTGCTGGCACAGGCCCGCGACGTCGCCGCGAGCGACCCATGGCTCATCCCAACCATCGAGGCCGATCTCGCCCAGGTGCTCTGGAGCGAGGGGTATCGTGCCGCTGGCATGGCCATGCTCCCAGCCGCACTCCGATCGCTCGACACGATCGATCCGAGCGACCGCCGCCGCCCTGAGGTCAGCGAGATCCAGCGCCGTCGAGGCGACCTCTGGCAGCGAGCAGGTGACTGGGCCATGGCAGGGGGCGACCTCCGAGTCGCGGCCGACTTCTATCGAGAAGCCTCACGGGCGCCCATCGCTGATCCGGGGGCACTCTCGCTCCGACAGATTGACGTTCTGCTTCGCAGAGGCCAGTCCGCGCTCGCCGCTCGCATGATCGTGGATCGGGTCCAGGCTGCATCAGGTCGCCTGGATCCCGCCGATCCGACGCTCATCGCTCACATTGCCGAGTCAACCAACGCTGGGCCAGCAATGGGTGAGGCGCTCGCGGCGGTCCGCGCCGAGGCTGCCGCAGCTGGCGCGAGCACGCGCGTCCTGAGCGGACTCACGCTGACGCTCGCTTCTTCCCTCTCTCCCGATCGCGCACAGTCACTCCTGTTGGAAGCGCTCGCGGGCCGCCCGCTGGATGATGGACTCTTCGCTTCTCTTCTCGACGCCTCAGAGCGGGCCGGCGCTGCGCAGGACTCGGCAGCAACAGTGGACCTGATCGAGCGTGCGATCGCGGGCAACCCAGAGAACGCGCGCCGCGCAGCCGCGGTTCTCACGCTCCGTGGACAATCCCTCCCGGGACTCGTCAATCGCCTCGGCTCCAGCGAGGATCATGGCGGAATCGCGTGCGCCGTGCATCTCTCTCAAGAACTTGGCTTGCACGATCGTGCACGCGAGATCGCCTCTCGCGGCAGTGACCCCGACGCGACCCTGCTGATCGCACGCGCGTGGGCCAGCGCGGGTGCCGCTCGGTTCAGTGAGGCCAATGCGGCGCTCGAGCAGCTCGCGGCTCTGCCCGAGAGCACACAGTCCCTCGCGATCACTCGCGAGCGAGCGCTGATCCTCTCTGAGCTGGGCCGCACGACCGAGGCCGTGCAGCTCCTGACCGCCGCAGCCGGCGCCACGCCGGACGCCCCCACCGCGATGACACTCGCCGATCTGCACCTGCGGTCGGGAACGATCGACGATGTTCGCGAGGCCGAGCGACTGCTCCGCATCGTCCGCGCCGCAGACTCTGGCGAGGAGGAAGCCGCGAGCGTTCTCTTTGGCCTCTATTCGCCGCGCGGCCCGCTGGCAGACTCGGCCAAGCTCGGTGCCATCATCCGCGATCTTCGATCAACCAACGCCGCGGCGTGGCTGCTCCGCGTCGAGCAATCGCGAGAGCTCGCCGGCCGCTCGCTCTGGCCCCAAGCCGCTGCGCTCCTTGAAGATCTCTCCCGCCAGAATCCAGAGCCTCCGGGCGTGATCACAACGCTCGCCTCGATCTGGGAACGCGCGGCAGATACCCAGCCCGAACTCTCGGCCAAGGGGGAGGCCAGTCTGCGTGCCAAGCTCGAACGTCGCCCCGATGCCCCGCTCGTGAACATCGCGCTGGCACGACTCCTCGCCGCGACCGATCGCGCCGCTGAAGGCGAAGCACTCCTCGCAGCGGCCCAGTCGCGCTGGCCATTGCCCGAGTGGGGCGCCGCACGGGAATCGCTCGTGGCCGATGCGCTCGGGGAGCCCGAGCGTTCCATCGAACTCGCGCGGGTGCGTCTTGAGGCCGCGCCCCCCACTGCCGCGAACACGCTCGAACTCGCCGAAGTGCTGCTGCGATCATCCAATCCAGAGGCCGCGGCTCGCGTGCTCGGTGAGCGGCTCCCGCCCGACGCGCCCCTCACGCCCGCACAGCTCTCCCGCCTCACACGGATGGTCACGGGTATTCGTGTCGAGACTCTGGCAAACGATGCCGGTTCCGCCTCGGCTGTGCTCCGCCTCTTTGATCTCATCATGGCGCGTGGTGTCACGCTGCCGCCCGATCTGGGCCTCGCTCGCGCCCGACTCATCGCCATGTCACGCCCCGATGACACTTCGGCGATCGTCGCCGCGATCGACGCACTTGGAGAGTCCCTCGCCGCGACCAACACGCCCGCGGGAACAGCACCAGATCCGCGCCGGCTGAACGATGCTCGCCTCGCGGCGACCGTCGCGATCGCGACCACGCTGGCCTCGCTGCCGGATGCGACGCCGCTGCTGTCGCTGCTGGCCGAAGTCTCGCAGCGTGGCGAGAGCTCACCCGAGCTGCTCTACGAGTGGTACAGACTCACCTTCGTCCGCGGCGATCTCGACGATTGCCTGCGCCTTGTGAACGGCGTTCGTGAGCCCGCTCAACTCCTGGCGGCAATCGCAGAGCGCACCGGCGGCGAGATCGATGTGCCCGATGATCCTGCCCACGAGCGAGCAACCATCGGCTACGCGCTCGCGAGCAGCGCCCACGCGCTGTCACGCTACGACATCGCGGAGCCTCTGTATCGCCACACGCTCACGCTCCTCCCCGGGCATCCCTGGACGTGCAACAACCTGGGCTACATGCTGCTCGAGCAGGAACGCGATCTCGCCGAGGCCGAGCGGCTCATCACGATCGCATACGAAACGCTGAACGAGGAGGCCTCGGTCATCGACAGCCTCGCCTGGGTCCGCTACAAGCGCGGGCACGTGCTCGATTACACCAACGAGAACGGCAACGATGTCGAGGGCGCACTCACGCTGCTCGAGCGCGCCATGCAGTTCGGTGGCGTTGGCGACGACACCATCGTCGATCACCTCGGCGACGCGCTCTGGCGTGCTGACCGAACGATCGAAGCTCGCCGGGCCTGGAGCGAGGCGAGACTCTACCTTCAGTCACAGCTCGACAGCATCGAACGCGACGCGGCTCTGCAACGCGCCGACAATCGCGCCCCGCGCGGACCAGCGCCCGCGGCTGATGTCGAATCCCCGATGATCCTCAAGCTGCGCCGCGAGCTGAGCAACGTCACGCGCAAGCTCGATGCGCTGGATCAGGGCCTCCAACCGCCGATTGCGCCTTTCGCCCCGGGCGTCCCCGATCCACTCCGAGTACCGCCCGCAAATCCGTAGTTCACTCAGGACCCGACCCACAAGCCGGAGACTCACCCCTTGGCAGGCCACAACAAGTGGAGCAAAATCAAGCACCGGAAGGCCGTCGTTGATAAGCGACGCTCCAAGGTCTGGACCAAGGTCGCACGCGCGATCGTCGTTGCCGCACGTCACGGAGGACCGGATCCAAACTTCAATCTCTCCCTCCGCTACGCGATGGACGAGGCCCGCTACGCCAACATGCCACGCGACGTCGTTGACCGCGCGATCCAGAAGGGCGCGGGTGGCGGCGACATGTCGCAGTATGAGGTCGTCCGCTACGAGGGATACGCGCCCGGCGGCGTTGCGATCATCATCGATGCGCTGACCGACAACCGCACGCGCACCGCGGGAGATGTGCGTCTTGCCTTCTCAGACGCGAACGGAAACATGGGCGCCACCGGCTGCGTCGCGTACATGTTCCAGCCGCGAGGGCGCATCTCGGTCGCGCCCAAGGGTGTCGTCGAGGATGCGCTCGTCGATTGCGCCGCGAGCGCTGGCGCACTTGATGTACAGCCGCCGCCCCCTCATGTCGCTGATGATGACGATGGCGACACGTCGCCTTGGACCATCCTCACAGAGGTTGGCCCCTTCAACGCAGTGCGAGAGGCAATCGAGAAGGCTGGTTTCACGATCGTCGAAGCCGGCCTCACGATGGTGCCCGACACGAGCGTGCTTGTGCGCGGCGAGCAGGCCAAGGGCGTGATCGAACTCGTCGATGCACTCGAGGATCTCGACGACGTGCAGAAGGTCTACAGCAACGCCGAGATTCCCGACGATGTCCTCGCGGAACTTGGCTGAAGCTTCGCGGCCTCTTGCATCGCCAGCCCACGCGGATCAACGATCACAGGCCTCGCGTAGCCACGCGTAAAGAGCGCAGCCTCATACCCCGGCCGATCCAGACGACCTTTGCCCGCCATCGTGCGCCCCGCGCCGCTGAGATCACTCAGGCGCGCCTGCGCGGGTACCGCGGCGAGCCGAGAAACCTCCGTTGCAGGATCAGCACCACTCGCGATGATCGCGGCGGGATCAACGCCGATGCACATGCCGACGCCGGCGCCACCGCCGCCGCTTTGCGACCCAGCTTGCTCGCGAGGCCACCGATGGTCAGCGATCTCAACGCCCTCACGCTGAGCGAAGACCGAGAGCGACTCAATCACTCCCGGTGCGGGAGCGGAACAAAGATCAACCGCAACCACTCGACCCGAGCCATCCATCAGCACGGCCAATTCCGCCGCGAGCTCGCACGCGCCGGTGACCGCGGCGACGGCGCGATCCGCTTGCGCGGCGTTTGCGAAGTGGTCCGAAGGGATCCACAGATCGAGCCCCGAAAAGCCGAGCCCGCTTCGCTTGAGAAGTGCCGCGAGATCGCGACGGCCGGATCGATCAAGCTCACGTGCCCGGATGCCAGCGAGCGCCGCATCCAGCTGAATGGAGCGGAATCCGCGCGATGCAACCCAGGCAATCATGCCCCGCGCGTCCGTACCCCAGGGCGCATCAGGAGTGATGGCCAGGCCAGCGATCGAGGAGCTCTCTTCAAGGCGAGGGAACATCGCGGAGTTGTAGCACGAGGAGCCGAACCACGAGAAAAGACCGCTCCAGCGCGATCAGACCCGCATCTGCTTCACTTCGTCGTAGGCTTCCATCATCCGGTTTCGCAGCGACTGGAGCATCCGGAAGGCGTTGTCCGCCTGATTGCTCGCGAGGATCACGCCCTCGACGTCGTTACGCTTGCCGCTCTGAAGATCCTCGACTGCCTGCGTTGCCTTCTGCTGCAGCGCGTTGACTTCATCGAGCTTCTTCATCACGACATCTTTGAATGATGGACCCTGACCATCAGGGCGCGGCGACGCCGGTGGGCGAACACCATGGTTCACACCCCCCGCCCCACTCCCACCAATCAGCCCAAGAGGATCGGGCATGAGTCATTCGCTCCAGAAACCCGCGGCCGTGTCGGGCGCGGGTGTTTGTTCGATCGTTCTCTCAGCACGTCTGGCTGGGCCGCTGCCGCCCACCTTTCCTGAATCTGCTAACACTATCCAACCAGCAGCCTCAGCGCCTGGGCCGCCATCTGCTTGCTCGACTCTGCGGCGACCGCGTTGGCTTCGTAGGCGCGAGCTGCCTGGATCGCGTTGACCTGCTCCACAACGGGATTGACGTTGGGCTCAAGCACATAGTCCTTGTAGGGGCCGCTCTTGAGCGCCAGCGGGCTGCTGGGGTCATGCCGCATGTTGAAGGGCGATTGATCGATCTCAACCTGTGCAACGTGTACGCCCCACTGCCGCCCCTGCTTGCTCGTTGCGGCGGGATCGCCGGGTGCGAAGTGGACGCGCCGCGCACGATACGGCGTGCCGTCGGGCATCACCGAGTTTCGATTGGCGATGTTCGCCGAGATGGCGGTCATCCGATCGCGCTGTGCGATCATGCCGCTGGTAGAGATGTCGAGCGATCCGTACATGCTTCTTCACCTTCTTGAAGTAGAACGGGCCTGAAGGAGAGCGGGAGCCTCATGCCCAAGCCCAGCCGCCTGCCTACGGCCGCTGCGTGATTGCGATGCGGAGCGTGTCGTTCTCCCGCCGCATCAGTTCCACGGTTGTCCGATACGCCAGGTTGTTCTCCGCCAAGTCCTGCATCATCCGCTCGATGTCGCGGTTGTTCCGATCGTGGTAGAGGATGTTGCCCGAGGGAGTTCGCGGACGGGCTTTGATCGTGCCATTCTCGAGAAAATCAATCTCACGCGTGCGCTGGAACTCCAGCGCCCGGTCCGGCCCGGAACCGCGCCCCATGCCCATCGCGCCCGCGTCGCGATCTCTTGTCTCGATGGCCCGACGAAGCTCGGACTGGAACCCTTCAACGGCTAGGTCGAGCGGTCGATAGTCGGGGGTGTCGGAGTTGGCGATGTTGTTGACGAGGATCCGCTGGCGTGCCGAGGCGAACCGGAGTGACTTCTCCAGTACGGGCAAGGCTCCAGCATTGGCCAAATCCTGGATCAACGGTCCTTCTCCACGGCGCGGACGCGACGGACCTAATCGCAAACGGCGGGCCGTCGCACAGGCTGCTCAGCCAGAGCGGTGAATTCCACCCGGCCGCGCAAGGACTGCTCGAATACTGCACTCCCTGCGCAGCATCCGCGCGGCATCCCACGGAGGCTCACGCAGTCATGGGCAAGATGCCATCCTGCTTCCACTTCTTCAGCTTAAGACCCAGCGTCCGGACTCCGATCTTGAGCGCGCGAGCGGTCTTCTGGCGGTGGCCCTCGAAGCGATCGAGCGCAGCAAGGATTGCTTCACGCTCAATCTCCTCCAGCGCGCGTGTGCCGCCGATGGACTTGGGTTCGACGAGATGGACAGCTCCGTTCGAGCTCTCGCTACGGAACGGCGCCGGGGCGCCGCTGCTGGGGCCGAGTGCCGCGCCGGGATCGGTGCGTGTCGGTGCACCGACCCCCACAAGCCATGGCGAAATCAGCTCGCTCGACACAACCCCGGGAGTGGCGGAGAGACTCGAGAGGACCACCGCACGCTCGCAGATGTTCTGGAGCTCTCGCACGTTGCCCGGCCACGCGTACTCACGCATCGCGCTCACCGCTCGAGAGTCGAGATCAAGACATGCGCGGCCCTCACGCCGGCAGGTGCGGCCGATGAAGTACCTCGCGAGCTCCTCGATATCCTCGCGCCGCTCGCGCAGCGGTGGCACGCGGACGGGGAGCACGCTCAGACGGAAGTACAGATCCTGACGAAACTCCCCCTTGGCAGCGCTGGAGGGGAGGTCACGGTTGCTGGTCGCGATGACGCGCACATCCACACCGATCGAGACCGATGCGCCCACGCGTTCAAAGCTGCGTTCCTGAAGGACGCGGAGCAGCTTCGCCTGGATCGAAGGTGCCACCTCGCTGACTTCGTCCAGAAGCAGCGTGCCCCCGTCGGCAAGCTCGAAGCGGCCCTTTCTGAGCCGGTCCGCGCCCGTGAATGAGCCGCGCTCGTGCCCGAAAAGCTCGCTTTCGAGCAACGACTCCGAGAGTGCGGCACAGTTCACCGCAAGGTACGTCCCATCGCGCCGCCCTGAGGCTTCATGGATCGCGCGCGCCACGACCTCCTTTCCAACGCCCGACTCTCCCGTCACGAGGACCGTTCCCTGCGACGCCGCGATGGCGGCGAGCTGATCGCGGAGCTGCTTCATGACATCGGAAGTGCCGAGCAGACGATCAAGGCCGGCGGCCCCTTCGACCGTGCCACGCACGCCTCCATGACCGCCGGAGGCAGCGCGGAGGACGGCGTTCTCACGGACCAGCCTTGCGTGCTCGACGGCTCGCTTCACGGCGATGACGAGCTCGTCACCCTCGAAGGGCTTGGTGAGATAATCAAAGGCACCCATGCGGATGGCACGCACCGCGGTATCGATCGTGCCGAAGGCGGTCATGATCACTACCGGCAGCTCATCATCGATGCGGCGCACCTGCTCCAGCAGCTCGATGCCAGTGAGGCCGGGCATGCGCATGTCGGTCACGATGGCGTCTGGGCGTCTGCTCGCGATGGCGGCCATCGCGGCCGGGCCATCGCAGACCGCCTCGACCTCAAAGCCCGCCCGCCCGAGCGTGGCGGCCACGCTGTCGCGCATCATGTCCTTGTCGTCGACCACGAGAACTCGCTTCATGCCTCGATCTCCGTCTGGGATTGGCCCCTCGCATGCTCTTCTCGCGTTGCGATGATCTCATCGCTCGCGACCTTCGCTGCTCGAACTTCCTGTATCACTTTCTTCTTGCCCTTGCTCCCGCCGCCGGGTGGCGTTCGCCGCTGCGGTTCTGCGGGTAGAACGACCTCGACGGCCGTTCCCGGCTCATCGTCCCTCGCGCGCACGCTCACGCGGCCCGCGTGCGCATCGACGATGCGGTGCACGATCGCGAGCCCAAGGCCCGTGCCTGACGAACGCGTCGTGAAGAAGGGATTGAACATGCGTGCCACAACATCCGCAGTCACGCCTGGCCCTGTGTCCATGATCGAGATCAAGACCCCGGCGCGATCAGCTCTCGCCCCGCACGAGGGCTGTGCCGCACGAATCAGGAGGCGATGCCCGCCGACTGGCGCAGGCGTCTCCGCCATCGCCTCGAATGCGTTTCGGATGATGTTTGTGAGTGCCTGTCCCATGAGCGATGCGTCGCACATCGCTACGAGCTGCGGCGACGAGTCATCACGAACAATTTCAACGCCCTTCCATCCTGCGACGCCGTCGTGCCGGCAATCTTCGACCGCGCGATCCAGTAATGCACAGACATCAACGGACTCCCGGTGCACGCGCAGCTCCCGTGCGAAGGTCAGCACATCACGAACAACATCTTCTACCGCCCTGCTGGCTCGCAGGATCTTGACCGCAATATCTCGCTGTGCCGGGCGATCGGCCAGGTCTTCCTCGAGCATTCGCGCGTACAGCCGCACGCCGCCGAGCGGATTGCGCACCTCATGTGCGATGCCCGCGGCCATCTCGCCCAGGGCCGCGAGTCGGCGCGAGCGTTCCAGCTGCTCGTTGGCCTCGTGCAGATCGCGCGTGAGCCGCGCGACTTCCTCTCGCAGCGCCGTGTGAGAGGCTTCGAGCCGGGCCGTGACCTCGTTGAACGCACCCATCAGCTCGGCAAGGTCCGAGGGCGTGATGCGCGGAGGCGATGTTCCAGGCGATGCCGCCGGAGCGATCACACAGGGGACGACGCTCTCACGAGAAGTCATGGTCACGCGTTCTGATCCTGGAAAGCAGGTCCACTCTCGACCGAGCCGCCATAGCCGCGCACGGCACGCTTCGAAGCATCAAGCTCCGCCAGTTCGCGCGACGCGGAGTCTCTGATCTCACGGAATCGCTGCGCATCGGCCACATCCCGCTCTGCGATGGCAGCGATCGTGCGCCTTAACGAAGCAGTGTGCTGATCGATCTCGGCGCGAATCGCAGGCGTGAGCGAGGCTCGCCGCGACTCCACAAGCTCTCGCTCCTCGCGCGAGGACTCGAGCTCGATCTCAAGCCGATCGATCAGTGCGCGCCGCATGGTGATGAGCTTCTCGAGCGCAGAGGGGTCCTCCATCGCCGCGGCCTCGGCCAAAGTCGTCGAGATCGCCTCAAACTCGATGAGCAGCGAACGCTGAGCCGCGATGGATGCAAGAACCGCCGACGCGGCTCGCGCGAGCGGAGAGAGATCGGGAGTGGGTTGCCTGACTGCTGCTCTGTCCGAAGCGGGTGCGGTCATCCTGACCTCCACTCTCCCTCATATCCCGAGGGGTTTCTGTGTGCCTAGCGAGCGGGAGCCTGAACCTGCGGCCTAGGGGGGCGAGGCCTCCTGTGCGCTGGCGTGCCGCGTGATTCGATCCTGTGCATCAAGCCATCGCTCCCACGCAGCACGGTTCATGGGCAGGGACGGATCCAACCATGCGGACTCGGGCAATGACTGGTAGAACTGGCGTGCCCGCGTGTTTGCCACCGCGGCACGCTGGTGGTCACCCTGCGCGAGCAGTGCACTCACGACCTGCGTCATCGCGAGAAGCGATGACGGTTCTCTGGGATACCGCTCCCGCGCAGCTTCGTACCGCCGGATCGCGGACTCATAGTCTCCCGCGTCGAAGGCGCAGTCACCAAGGTAGAGGTAGCTGTTGCGCAGGCGGAGATCCTGGAGCGCTGTTCGCCTCGGAATCGCTTCCAGCTCGCGCCGGACCTCGTCGTACATTGCCGCGGCCATTCGCAGACGAGAGCCGCGCAGGCCCTCACGTTGGCGACGCACAGCGTCGGGCATCGCTTCCTTCAGATCCTTGGCGAGCTGACCAGCCGAGAGGCGGTAGCTATCAGCCAGCATGAATCGTGCATCGGGAACTCGCGGGCTCCCAGGCTCAACCAGCTTGGTGAACTCTTCCAGTCGCTCAATGGCCGGCGCGTAACGCCCCGTGCGGTAGAGGAGTGATCCGAACTCGAAGAGCGCATCACGGAAGTTCGCGCTGGCCGTGTCTCCCAGTTCGCCACCCAGCACCCTGAGCAGCAGTGACTCTCCCTCAGCATCATTTGTTGCATCGTCATCGAGCAGCTGCGCCCGCGCGAGCGGCACGTACGACTTGTCCGCAAACTCGCCGCCCCGCGTGCCAACCTCTCGATCCGCAATGAGTTCGCGATAGAGACGCATCGCGATGGGCAATTCGCCGCGAGCCTGCTGAGCCTCGGCGAGTCGGAAGATCGCCTCGGGCCGACGTGGATCGGCCGAGAGATCTGCCGCGAACTGTTGGAACGCCGCGATGGATTCCTCGAGATCGCCCGCGCGATCAAAGCAATCCGCCGCCGCCCACAGGGAGTCTGCATACTCACCCATGTCGGACTGAGCCACCTTCGACGCGTGGAGCCTGAAGGCATCACCAGCCGCGAGCAGGTGTATCTTCGCCTCTCGCTGCGTGGCGGGGTCGGCCGCGGCAAGCGTCAGGATCCCGCCGTCACCGGAAGCCGACCTGAGCAGCTCACGCGCGAGCTCGAGTCGCGCCGACGCGAGTGCCATCACGAGCTCACGCGGCATGGTCTCGGGCGAGTGGAGCCGCTCGGCGATCATTGCGAATCGCAGTGCGGTGTCGAAACGCCCATTCTCAAATTGCTCACCGTGGCGTGAAAGCAGGCTGCGTGTCACGCGGTCGATCGTCGCGGCGTCGGCCACGGGCACCACGAATCGTGGACGAACAAAAGTCGTGAGCGGGCCGTCCCCACCGGTCGCTTTCGCCGCGGGATCGACTTTCTCAGGGGCAGCATGCTCATCCGCCTGCGAAGTCGCATCCGCGTGGCCGTCCACTTCATCATGACCGTCACGAGCATCCTCAGCACCATGCTCTGTCGTTGTCGAGGGCGCAACGGCCTGTTCGTGCGTGCCAGCTCGGTCAGCCGCATGATCCGCGCCCGAAGGCGCAGCTCCTCCGGCAGCATCACTCGCGAGAGTGGTGCTGGACTTCGTGAGGATGTCTACGAGCTGCTCGTATCGCGCCAGCGACTCTTCAGGAACGCTGGAGACACCCTGATCCATCGCGGCCCTGTTCTCAACCTCGGCCAAGCCCAAGAGCGCTCGCACGTTCCCGCTCCCGGGCTCGCCACGTTCAAGGACCGCAAGGTACCGCTCACGCGCGCGATTGACATCACCATCCTCCTCGGCGAGCTCACCCTGAAGGAGTGCCACGAGCCCGCGCCGCGCGTGGCCCGGGGGCAGGAGCGCATCAGCCCGCGCGAGCGAGCGGCTCGCTTCGGAGGGGGCACCAGAAAGCACATACGCCTCGCCCAGCGTCACATAGACATCACCCACCGCCGCGGGATCGGCATTCTCAAGCCTTGGCAGCGTGCGCAGGATTCGTGTGATCGCTTCGTCGGTGTAGCCCTGCGCCGCGAGAAGACGCGAGTGACGCGCCAGGACCCACAGCCGCAGTCCACCATCGGCATCTGGCTCGGCACCAAGATCAGAGAGGAGTTCCATCGCGCGAGGTGTGCTCGCGTGCGGCCCTTCGAGGCTGGCCTCGATCGCTGCCCGTGTGATGTCGAGACGCTGGCTCTTCATCGCATCCGGCAGCGCGGCGGCGCGAGCCGCGGCGGCGTCGATCTCTCCGAGCTCAAGCTGCGTCCATGCGAGAAACACCGAATCACGGGGAGCCAGCACCGCACCCCGCGTCTCCGCCTGGCGATACTCCTGAACGATTGCGCGGTGGTTCTCTTCACGCGAGATCCCAGCGTCCTTCTGGCCCATGTAGAGCGCCCGTCCACGCAGCACGAAGAACTCGCGCACCTGGTCGGGCGTTATCGCTTCCCCGCCCACGAGCGGCAGCACTCCGACATTCAGCGCCTCGAGCGCTTCACCATACTTCGCGGCGTCAATCAGGCTGCCGCTGGTGGAGAGTCGCGACTGAACATCCGGCGCAGGCGTCGTCCGCAACGTCACCATGACCGCGCCTGCCAAGCCCGCGAGGCCGATCACCATCGCTGGAATCGGCCAGGCACGGCGCCATAAGCCGCTGGCTCTCTTGGCTGGGGTGACTGGGGTTGTGGAGGCAACTTCGGTCACGATCACTCCGGGAAGCACACCAACCTATTGCACCGCAGCCCGGCAAGGGCGCGGAACAAGGTTGGGCTTCGAGAGTTATCGGCAGGTTCTGCCCGGTCTGTTCAACGCCATGCGCAAATTTGACTCGCGCGGGACCACGTCCGGCCGCGCCAAGACGACTCATCCGCACCAGATCGACTCACAGGTCGTCCGAACCGCCCTGCTCGGCTTCCTCATCATCCGGATCGTCCGGCAGGACTACGGCGGTCATCGCAAACTGGTCGGCTCGGTGACGCCCCTCTGGATCAAGGAGTGCGATGAGTCCGACTGGCGGCAGGCACCACTTGATGATGTTCCTGAGGAGTCCCCTCGCAACGCCGGGGGGCTCGGGTGGCGAGTCGAGGTTTCCCAGCTGCACCCGGATGCTCGACACGCGGATTCCCATCGCCAGCTTGCCGAGCGTGCGGCCACTGAGGCCTTCTGAGAGGCCGCAGATCACGGACATGCACGGGAGCACGGTGAGCATCAGCCACTGACCATCCGGCGTGATCCACCAGCCGAGCTCGGACCAGCCCCCGCGGCCTGCGAGCATCCCAGCAACCGCCAGCCCGAGACCGAAGTCGATCATGCCCGCGAAAAGCCGCCGCAGAGGCGGGGCCAGCGAAGTGTTTTTGGGCAGAACGACGGGTGCCGTCGGCGGCCGCAGGACCGTCACGATCACCATGCCCGTGACCATCGAAACCGCCAGGCCGAGGAGCCATGCATCCTTACGAGAAACTGGCGAGCCCGATGACGCCTCACCTTCGAAGAGCACTCGGCCGGTGCCAAGCGAGACCTCGGCCATCATGCGTCGCGTGAGCTCACCCTCGGGCGCACCGGCTGGCGGCTTGCGATGCCAGACCACCGCAAGTGCGTTTGACGAGGCCAGCGGTGCCGCACCCCAGACCTCCTCGACACTGTCGATGCGGGCAAGGTCGCGCCATCCATCGCCGGGGAGTTCCTCGCCACGCAGTGATAGGGCCCGGATCGAGAGCGAGCCGCCGGGTGGTCGCGAAGCTGCCACAACGGAGTGCCCCACCATTGCAATCAGGTCAGGGCGCGGATCCGCAGTCGGAGCGTCGACCTGAGTCCACGCTTCGCCGGTTCGAATCGCGATCTCGGCCGGGCGAACCTCGTCAAGGCGGGCGACGCCCACGCCACCGGGCACGCCGAAGATTCGAAACTCCTGGCTGGATCGCGGGAGTCGGCTCGGCGTGCGACCCCAGACGGGGCCCGGCAGTTCGGACCAGCCGTCGGGCTCCATGCGGAGCAGCGTTGTGTCGCCCGCGTCACTCAGCATGAGCGCGAAGAGGCCGGCATCCGAGGCCGCGATGCCGACGAGGCCACCTTCGCCGGGAAGGAAGGGATGCACATCGAGCCTTCCGAAGGGGCGCGTGGCCCATCGGCCCTGAGTGATCTGCTCAGCGCTTATCGACTGAACACGGCGCGGCGGAGGCTTAAGGTGTGCGAACGCCGGGGGTGGCGCGGGATCCTGGAAGACCATGTAGAACCGCGCGTCAGCCGCGGCGACCGCGACAGGAACACGCAGAAGGTCGGTCGCGACTCGGATCGTTCCAAAGGGTGTGCTCGCTCCACGTGGCGGCGCATGGAGCACGACGGCGCGGGGCGCTTGCGCAGGTGACGTGCTGGTCGCGGCGGGCGGAGCGCTCGATGGCTCGATGAACCACGCGTGCGTTGCTTCCGAGGAACTGATCGCCAGCGAGGCGTCTTCCGCTGGGCCTCGCACGCTCGAAGGGACTGAGCCCGCGCCGGGCAAGCCCAAGCCTTGTGCGCCAGCACTTGCGGACGTGAGGAGAAGGGTCAAAGCAGATAGAAGCAGGAGCACCAATGTGCTCGCCCACGTGCCCGCATGACGTCGCTCGATGGAGCGGCGAAGAAGTGCTGAGTTCATGGCCGCACTCCTGGCAAGCGCTCTCGCGGCGTGGGTAGTTCGGACGGGCGCGCGGGCTGAGCAGAGCCCGAAGCTCCGGCTGGCGCAGGCCGCGGCACAGGCGATGGAGATGTCGGAGTAGCTTGCTTCTTCGGGCCCGAAGGTGGCTTCAGTGGCGTGCTGGAGGGCTTGGTGGAGGGCTTGGTGGACGGCTGAGATGGAGCGACGGTCGCGGGTGTCGTCGCTGGCTTCGCGGCCGGGGAAGTGGCCGGGACCGCCGCGGGTGCCGAGGCTGGACCTTTGGGCGGGCTTGTCGCCGGACTGGTCCCGGGCTTCTGGTCGGGCTTCTGGACGGGCTTCACCGCTGGCTCGGGCGGCGTGTCGAGATCGACGACGCGTTCGACGCCGAGGTTGTCCTTCTGCCGCTCAAGATCGAACGCGGTCATCCGAACTCGGTCGCCCGGATTCTCCGGTTCAACGATGTTGAGTTCCACATTCACGCGGTTTCGTGGGACCTCAATGAAGAGCTTGGTTGCAATCCGCGGCTGCGTGATGGTGTCGCCACGGATCGCCGCGATCTGGTACTTCTCGAGGCGCGCCCGCACCTCGACATCGCCGCGCATGTTGAGGAGTTCGACGCGCGTGGCTTGGCCGTTTTCAGGCGTGATCCACAGTCGCCGCCCCGCCCATCGGCCGGGCACCGTCAGGATGATCTGCTTCCCATCCGGTGACCAACGCATGCCGGGACGCGCCCCCTCGGTCTCCAGAGGCGTGATCGCCAGCAACTCGATCAGATCGAGAGGATGCACCGGCACGCCGAAGCGGGCCGCAGTGTCTGACCGCGCCTTCGCGTGCGTGCCAACCAGCGCGACCTTCTCCTCGCCCGAGAGATCGATCCACCAGTAGTGCTCGGGATTGGAGCCCAACTGGAAGAGCGTCTGGCCGATCTTGTCAAGCCGCATCACAACGTACCGTGGCTGCACAAGGCTCAGATTTCCCTCGACCTGCTCGCGCTGCGACTTCCCATCCTGATCCTCGGCATCGATGATGAGCCCGACAGGAGTGCGCAGGGACTCAAGCCCGCGAACTCGCTCGTTGTAGCGAGCGGCGAGGACCTCAAACTTCGGAAGCGGCTTGCTTACCTGGCGCGTCGCGCCTGGCGAGGTCTGCGCGTCGCTCGACGGACCCAGGGAGTCTCGCTTGCTCTGATTGCACGCGGCCAATCCGCTCATGGCAACGATCGTGGCGGCCACGATCAGGGTCCCGCGAACGAGTCCAGAAAGAGATCGCGATCGAGCGTGCCCGTCATCCCGCATGGCCCGCTCCCGCTGTTTCGGTCGGGCGTTCTGGCTCGGTCCCCGGAGCAGCCACACCACCCGACGCGACTGGGGCGGAGGCCGTCTCGACCTCATCGCCCGCCAGCACATCCGAAAGCTGCTCGATCGCGTCCGCAACCGCGCGGTCATCCATGCCCGGATCGGGCACGACATACTCAACCGGCACTTCACCCGCACGGCGCGGCACCAGCACCAGTGCCCGGTCACGGCTGCCAACAACCTTCATCACACGCCGCCGCACCAGCAGGAGCGCCAGCACAAATCGGAACGAACGCTGCTTGGCCTCCGTCGGATCGCCCAGCCCCTCGAAGAGGTCGGTGAGCTCATCATCGCTCAAAAGCGCCTTCTTCACGGCCGCGTGAGCCCGGAACGAGGTCTTCCAGTTCCCAAAGACCCGGCCCTCGGGCCGGAAACCGCCGTCCCAGGCGTCCTTGGAAACATCCGCGCGGCCAAGCTCGCCCGTAGCGCTCTCGACCAGGCACGCGACGTACGCCTCGCCCGCGACGAAGGCCCGCCCGCTCGCGGCGCATCGCCCCGACGAGCTTCGGAAGGAGGCTCCGCCCAGTGGATTCATTGAACTCATCGGACTCGACATGCCTCCAGTGTACGGCTGATCCGGCGGCGTTCCCGCCCGTGCTGAACGAGGGCGGCGGCGGCTGTCACCTGTGCCGGCGGGCAAGAATCTGGCCGGAGTTGACCGATCCCGGGCCTCCGCCGCCTCGTACCATCCCGCACATGCTCCCACGCAGACCCACACGTCAGGTTGTTCTCGGCGACTCGCGCGTCGGCTTCGTCAAGATCGGCGGCGGCAAGCCCGCCCGCGACGGCACGCCGACGACCGCCGCGCCCGTCTCGGTGCAGTCCATGACCTCGGGGTACACGTACGAGATCGACAAGTGCGTCGCCGAGATCAACAAGCTCGCGGCGGGCGGGGCCGATGTCGTCCGCGTCGCGGTCCCCGAGAAGAAGGACACCGAGGCGCTCCGCCACATCATCCCGCAGGTGCGGGTGCCGATCGTCGCGGACGTGCACTTCCACTTCCAGCGCGCCCTCGAGGCCGTCGAGGCCGGCGTCCACAAGATTCGCCTCAACCCCGGCAACATCAACGACCGCGCCCAGGTCAAGGACGTGATCCAGGCCTGCAAGGCCCGGAAGCTCCCCATCCGCGTGGGCGTCAACGAAGGCTCGATCATCGAGCGCAAGGACAAGCAGAAGCGTCAGAAGGAACTCGGAGCCGTCTTCAGCGATCGCAAGCATGGCTACATGCTCGCGATCATGATCGCCAAGCTCGAGGAGTACCTGGACATCTTCTACGAGGAGGACTTCCACGACATCGTGATCAGCGCGAAGTCGATGGACGCCTCGCTCGTGATCGACGCGTACACGGAGATTTCCAACCGCTTCGATCATCCGCTGCACCTGGGCGTCACGCACGCGGGCCCCAAGGAGACAGGCTGCATCCGCTCCGTCGTTGCGCTCGGGTCGCTGCTCACGCAGGGCATCGGCGACACGATCCGGATCTCCTACGCCAACGACCCGATCTACGAGGTCGAGGATGGGCTGGAGCTCCTCTACTGCCTGGGCCTGCGCGAGCGCATCGGCGTTGATCTCATCGCGTGCCCTACCTGCGGCCGGATTCAGGTCGATCTCTTCACGCTCATCCAGGACGTCCGCAAGCAGCTCGCGGCGAAGGTCTATCTCCCCATGAAGGTCGCCGTCATGGGCTGCATCGTCAACGGTCCCGGCGAGTGCGAGGGAGCCGACGTCGCCGTCTTCGCGGGCGACCGCCGCGGCATCATCTACGTGCAGGGCGAGAAGGTCGCCAACGTCCCCGAGGAGAAGATCCTCGAGACACTCCTCCACCACTGCCTCGACTTCCAGACGCGCGTGGAGCAGGGCACCGCCAAGCTCGGCGAAAAGAAGGTCGACATCAAGCCCCCTGACCCCATCGGCGACGCCAGCACCGCCTGGGAGAAGATCGCCGCAGGCAAGGTCGAGAAAGTCGGCGAGCAGATCAAGCCAGCAACGCTCACGATCGGGCGGACGTAAGGAGCCCTCCGCGCAAGCGGAGCGGGATCTCCCTTCAACCAGCCCCAAGATCATTCAAAATCTTCACGCCGCCCCGGGCAAGCTTGCTGCCGCGGCCGGGCAACCCTTCATCGCCCGAATGGCATCCCCTCAGCCGCGCCACTCGAAGGACTGGAGCCATGTTCACACGAAACCGCGCCTTGATCGCAGTCATCCTCTCACTTTTCACCGCAGCCACGCTCGGCGGCTGCGTCTCCGTCGGCCCCGACAATCCGGCGATCAAGGTCAGCGAGTCTCAGGCCAGCGACCTCCTCCGCAAGATGGAACGCGATCCCAAGCTGCTGGCCCGTCCCGTCGTCGTTCTCGGCGGCTACCGAGGCCCGGAATCGGAGACCAACGGCATCATGGCCACACTCGCGGATGCTACCTCGGGCAAGGTCTCAGACTTCGCCGCGGTGTCGTACCGCTGGTACGACGACCTCGATGAGATCTGCGACAAGATCGTGCGCGAGGTGAACGCCAAGTTTCCAAGCAAGGACCCGGCTTCGACGGTCGAGGTGGACGTCGTCGGCATCTCGCTCGGCGGCCTCGCGGCACGCTGGGCCGCGATCCCGCCGGAAGAGCGCGTCCGCCCCGGCAAGGAAGCCTGGCGCCGCGAGGACGGCACGATGCCCAAGAAGCGACTCAACATCGTGCGTCTCTACACCGTGGTCGCGCCGCACCAGGGCGTCACGATGTCGTCATTCCTACTTCCCCCCGGCGGCGTCCTCGCCGACATGGGCGAGGACTCGGGCGTCGTCACCACCGTCAACCGCCGCCTCGCCGAGGGGAAGTCAACGTACGAAGTCGTGGCCTACGGCTCACCACGCGACTCCATCGCGGGCGACGCCAACTTCGCCCCGCCGGGCATGAAGGCCGTCTGGACCAGCGGCAACCTCACGGGCACGCACTGGGCCCAGATCGACAACCCCATCTTCTACGCGGACATCGCAAGAAGACTGCGAGGCGAGAAGCCAGTGGCAGAGCCGACGAAGATACCGGAGTGACAGAACCAATAAACGAGCCCTCCGCGCAAGCGGAGCGGGGTCTGCCGCCGTCGAAAACAAATCTCCCCATGCTTGCGCATTGGGGCTCTGTAAATCACACCTTCGGCCGGATCGCCGCGGCGTGCACCTCGCGCAGCTGCTCGTCCGTCACTGGGCCCGGCGCCCCGGTCATGAGGTCCTGGCCGATCTGCGTCTTGGGGAATGCGATCACGTCGCGGATGTTGCTCGTGCCCAGAAAGTTCATCACGAGGCGATCCAGCCCGAACGCGATGCCCGCGTGCGGCGGCGCGCCGTACTGCAGCGCTTCGAGCAGGAAGCTGAACTTCTCCTTCGCCTGCTCGGGCGTCAGGCCCAGCAGCGTGAAGACCTTGCTCTGCACGCGCGGATCATGGATGCGCACGCTGCCGCCGGCGATCTCCTGGCCATTGAGCACGATGTCGTACCCGGCCGAGACGATCGCCTCGATCGTGACATCATCCTCAACGTCGGCCTTCACGAAGGCCTCGGCCTGATCATCGTTGGGCGCGGTGAAGGGATGGTGCATCGCGACCCACTTGCCCGTGTCCTTGTTCTTCTCGAACATCGGGAAGTCGACGACGATGAGGAAGTTCCAGGGGCCGCCCTCGCTGCCGGGCTTGGGAACCACGCCCGTGTCGCGCGCGACCACCTGGCGTAGCTCGCCGAGCGACTTCGTGCACACCGTGTACGTGTCCGCAACGAAGAGCACCGTGTCACCGGGCTGCAGCTTGAGCGCCTCGAAGAGCTCGGCCTTCACGCTCGTCAGGAACTTCGCGATTCCCGTCTCGAACTCGCCCGCGGCGTTCACCTTCACCACCGCGCACCCGCCCGCGCCAAAGCCGCGGACGAACTCGTTGTAGCCGTCGGTGATCTTGCGCGTGAGCTTCTCGGCCCCGCCCCCGTTGCCGGGAACGCGGATGGCCTTGACGACGCCCCGCATGCTGTTGAACTTCGGGCGGTCCGCACCCTTCGCGAGCGCCTCCTTGAAGAAAGCGACCTCGCTCTTGGCCGCGACGTCAGAGATGTCCGTGATCTCAAGGCCGTAGCGCGTGTCGGGCCGGTCGATGCCGAAGCGCTCCATCGCCTCGCGGTACGGCATGCGCTTGATCGGCGGCACGTCGTACCCACACATCTCCTTCCACAGGCGGCGCACGAACCCTTCCATCATGTCCGTCACGTGCTCTCGCCGCACGAAGCTCATCTCAAGATCGATCTGCGTGAACTCGGCCTGACGATCCGCACGCGGATCCTCATCGCGGAAGCAGCGGCAGATCTGCATGTACCGATCACACCCCGCGACCATCAGGATCTGCTTGAAGAGCTGCGGGCTCTGCGGCAGCGCGTACCAGCTCCCCGCCATGTGCCGGTTGGGCACGAGGAACTCACGCGCACCCTCGGGAGTGCTCTTGTACAGGATCGGCGTCTCGATCTCGAGGAAGCCGTTCTCATCAAAGTACCGGCGCGTGGTCTGGTAGACCTTGTGGCGCGTCGCGAGCGCGTGCTGCATCGCCGGACGCCGCAGATCGATGTAGCGGTGCTTGAGACGCAGCTCCTCGTTGGGGAGCTTGTTCTTCCCATCGGGCGAGGGATCCTCGGGGAGGAATGGCGGGTTGGTGGTCTTGTTGAGGACCTCAAGGCTCGTGACCTCAACCTCGATCTTGCCGGTGATGAGCTTGGGATTCTCGCCTCCGGAGCGCACGCGGACCTTGCCCTCGATGGCGATGACGTCCTCGTTGCGGAGGTGGTCGGCGGTCTCGAGAGTGTCCTTGGGGAGCGACTCGCCATCAAAGACGACCTGCGTCACGCCGAAGCGGTCGCGAAGGTCGATGAAGACCAGGCCCGTGCCATGGCCGCGGTAGGAGTTGACCCAGCCGTTGAGGCGAACGACCTGGCCAACGTGCTCGGAACGAAGTTGCCCGCAGGTGTGCGTGCGAATCAGCATGAGAAGAGGTCCTTTCTAGAAGCGGGGCGAGTATAGGGAGGGGTAGGTCTTGGGTGGCCCGACGGTCCCCGTCGGTCTTCATCGCGCAACGGATCCGCCCAGCGCCACGCACAAGAGCAGCGTTTCAGAGGCGACTCGCTGGAATCGCCTCGGCGAAGTTTGCCGCAGAGGCGCCGTGCGTTTGGCGGTCGCCGCGCTACGCGGAGAGCTTTTCGCCACACTCTGAACACACCGCCGCCACGCCGCGCGGATAGCGGCACGACGGACACAGCCCGGCCCGCACCCGCTTCGCGCGGATCGCGCGGCGAATCAACCCCGGCGTCGCGACGAGAGCCGCGATGATCGCCCCATAGAACATGGAGTTCGCGGCCATGCCGAGCCAGAGGGGGCGGAGGGGAAGGCGGACTGGATACGGATACGCGCCGTTTGCACGATCGAAGACGTACCAGCCGTCGTGCGCGTCTTCAGGAGCGATGTTGCCGTCTTGTACCCACGGAAAACCTTCGCGCCACCGATCTATCTGCGAAAGCGACTCTGGTTCACTGAAGGGGATGGTGAAGTACCGAAATTCGACTCGCTCCAAAGCACGAACTGGCCATCCAAACATGGACCTCTGCGAGAGGATTAGCTCATCGCTCATCACGGGCTCGATTGGTTCCGCATCGAAGGGAGTTGAGCCAACACTTCTCGGCCACCCTTCCACCTCGATGCCGGTCACGCCAAAAGCGGTGTAACCGGACCTAGCGAACAGCTCCGGCTGTCGACGCGGACTGCCCATCGCTTTCCACGCCCATGCTGGCACCGTTTGATCGAAGCCGCTGACCTGCTCTCGATCACCAATCTCCACCCCCCAATACGTCCACGGAAACTGCGCCGCAAACCCCCACGCCACGGCAACGCTCACCACGCTCCCCAGCAGGAGGTAGACCGCCGCCAGCATCGTGAATCGTCGCACTCGCGCCATGGGTCAGCCCTCGGCACAGAGTGTACGGGTAAACCTGCTCGGAGAGCCGACCTACTCATCACGCCGCGCGGCGACGCGGCATCGCACCAATCAGCATCGCCCCACCCACCGCGAGCAGAAGCCCCTCCCACGCGCGGTGCAGGTCCTCGTTCCAATCTTCCCCCGCGAGTTCGGCCATCGTCGCGAGCAGGTGCGTTCGCGCAATCGCGTAGTGGCGTGGCGAAGCCCCCGCGTGTGCCGCGGCGCGGCCCAGTTCCTCGAGCGATGGCTCCAATCGCTCAAACTCGTGCGCATGGCGCACGACCTGACCCAGCGTCCTGAAGAACCGCTCGGCGCGGCGACGGTCCTCGGTCGCGAAGAGCACGCCAAGCTCCGGATCGCCATCGGCCAGCTCGCGCAGCACCTTGGCGACCATCGCCGGCCCGCAAGGACGGAACCACTGATAGCTCGTGCGGACAAGGCTCAGGTGGAGCGGGTTCATGTCTTGTGCTGTCTCCCGAGTGAACTGCCGACGCCTCGAAGTGTCGCGCCAGCCATGGCCACGCCACCCAGCGGGTCTCCTCGCGCCACTTCATCGGAATCGCCCCGCGGCATCTTGACCCCGTCGTCGTCGGATCCGCTTCTGCAACCCCAGACGCAACATAGCGGACCCGCACGACCTTTCAATCCTGCCCAGCCAACCACGCAGACTTCGCACGATTGAACCGGGAGCAGCCTCCAGCGGGGCTCGGAGGTCGAATAACCTAACGGGCGCGGCGGCGTATACAGGAGTGGGCTAGAAGATCTCGGGTGGAACGGGAGCGTGGACAGATGCACTTCTCAAACGGCGCGGGCGGGTTGGCAGTTCTGAGCGGCATCCGGAGCCGCGTCATCGCGCCATTGTCAGATGGCTCACCCGGCCGCAGCTCCTGGCAGCTCGGCAGAGGCCTGCTCCTCTGCATGGTGGCCGCCCTCCCACTCCTCTCGGGGTGCATCAGCCCGGCCGAGCCCGATGAGTTCGCCTTTGAGCCAGAGCCCGAGCAACCCCTCGGTGGCCACTACGACGCGACCTTCCACACCGTCTTCGTCGGCCCCGTCACCGCGCGCGTCATGGCCGAGGCAACCGAGACGGGCGTCAAGGCCAACACGCGCCCGAATGTCGCATGGTCGATGCTCGGCGGCCTCGAAGGTGCCGCGGGACCACTCCTCGCGCCCTTCATCTTCCCCAACGGCATGATCCTCACTTGGGAGTCAACGCTCCCCAAGGACGGCGAGCCCGGCCGCGGCACGATCGGCATCGCCAGCCTCCCCGCGCTGCGCGTGCCGACAGTGATCCACAGCACCAGGGGTCCGATTGAGATCCGCTTCCGCGACAATCGGCTGATCGGGCTGGTGGAGCTTGATCGCATCGACGTTCCCGAGGGAGTGACACCACCGCCTCGCCAGACCGTGAACTATGCCGCGATCGCGGCCAGAGCACGCGAGAAGTTGCCCCAGATGCTCTTCGATCCCAGCATGAGCGGCTCCGCCGCGATTGGCCGGTATCTCGACGACATCGACAAGGGTGCCTCGGGCGCTGCCGACGATGTCGAGTTCCTCTTTGCGACCGGAGTCGCGGCTCGCAAGCACATCAAGTTCGGCTTCCCGCTTATGTATCCCCGGAGTCAGGGCGGGATGGCTCCCCTGCTCGCGGCCCACAAGGACGCGCCGCGCCCCTTCAAGGTCTCCTTCGACGAGTCAACGAGAGTCGCAACGCTCCGATTCGATGCCTTCGTCGAAGACGCATGGGTCGACGCCGCATTCACCGAAGCGATGGGCCACAGTCCCGCCGCGATGATCATCGACCTTCGCTCATGCCCCGGCGTCACGCTCGCGGCCTTCCGTTCGCTGCGCTGGCTCGCGGACCGCCAGCTCACCAGCCACATCCTGATCGGTCCAAAGAGATACCAGCTCGCTCCCAACATCACGTGGCGATCTGCCGCCAGCGAGCAGGGGGCAGCGTCACTGCCCGTCGCGCCAGATGGATCGGAAGCGACCCTCCCATTCACGCTCGTGGACCGCTCAACGACCCAGCTTGATCTGCTGCGCGTGCTCACGAGCGCCGATGTGCTCGCGATCTCGATGGCGGCGCAGCCGAGTGCCTTCACCGGGCCGGTCGCGGTGCTGATCTCACGCCGCACCTCTTCGAGCGCGGAGATGCTCGCCGACACGCTCGCGCGATCCCGAAGGGCCGCCCTCATCGGCGAGACCAGCGGCGGTCGACCAACCCTCACCAGCGAACTGGAAGTCGGACAAGGCTGGGTCCTCCGCGCACCGGCGTTCCAGTACTTCGGCCTGAAGGACTCCGTCAAGCTTGGCAAAGGGCTCACACCCTCCATTCGAGCCTCTCGCGACGCCGCGCCGAAGGTCGCGGCGGACTTTCTCATGCGCGAGCTCGGTGCCGTGCCGACCGCATCGGTCACGACTCCCTAGCAGTGCCGCGGCTGATCCGTCGCGAACATCACCACGGCATCGCCGCGCCGTCATAGTTGAGGAACGAGCCCGACTTTGCCAGCGTCAGCCCATCCAGCAGGCGGATGAGATATCCCGCCGATTCCGGCGGCAGCAGCGGCGCGTTGGGCCCGCCCATGTCCGTCTTCACCCAGCCCGGATGGACGCAGACGCAGCAGAAGCCCTCGGCCCGCAGCTCGTTGGCCATGCAGACCGTGAGCTGGTTGAGCGCCGTCTTGCTCGCGCGGTACGGATAGGTCGAGCCGCCCTTGTTGTTGGCGATGCTTGCGAGCTGGCTTGAGATGTTCATCACGACCTTGCGAGCACCCAGGCGCAGATTGGGGAGGAGCGCCGCCGCGACCAGCATCGGCGCACTCGCGTTGATCGCGAAGACTCGCTGGAGTTCTTCCATCGTCAGCTCACTGATCGACTTCGCGGTGCTGCTCACACCCGCGTTGTTGATCAGCGCATCGATGGGCCGTCCGGAGAGTCGCTTCGCGAGCGCGTTGATCGAGCCCGCGTCCGTCACCTCAAGCTCCATGACTTCCACGCCATGCGCCGACGCAATTTCGGCAAGCGCAGGTGTGGTGGCGCGGGCTGTAGCGATCACGCGGTCGCCGCGCGTCGCGAGCACGCGGCACATCTCAAGTCCAATCCCGCGCGAGGCACCGGTCACGATCATGGTCTGTGGCATGCCTGATTATGGGCCTCAATATCGAGCACAGCCGCCAGCACACTCAATTCGTGCGGCATCTGTACGAACCAAGTGCCTCAGAATGGGTTCCCCAAACCAGACTTTGGGGTCAACACCCGGTGAATCCACTACCGAAACCGGTCGTTACTGCCTGCAGGAAGCGAACAAGTCGGCTCAAGCGAGCCCGTCGTAACTGCAGTCGGAGCAGCACCATGGCACCACTCAGCACCGCAACCGCACAGGACGTGATGGCCGCGGCGCCGCCGATGGCCTCGTCGCTCGCGGCCAAGCACGACGTGCTCGCGATGGTCGCCGCGAGTCTGTGCGACACCGTTGCGATCGTCGATGAGCAGCACGTGCTGATCGGCGAGATCTCGCGTGAGCGCCTTCAACCCTCGGTCATTGACGAACTCGTGAACGATGACGTCACGGCACACGCGCTCATGACTCAACATCCGCTGACGTGCGATCTCTCAACAACACTGGCGGAGCTCGCGATGCTCCTGGGCGATGGAACTTCGCATCGCCCGCTCTTCGTGCTGGATCCCGACGGCTACCCACGCGGCGTCATCACGCCCGCCAGACTCGCCGAGTTGCTCGGCGAGACAGAGATTCCGAGCGTGCCGCAGAAGTCGCCGCTCGCGGCCTGAAAACGCCGAGGACTCATCCAAGCAGGAAGACCTTCACCAGCACATCGCCGATGCCCACGAGCGCGGCGCCAGCGATGATGCCCGCGCAGATTGGCTCGTGCGTATCAACCCACAGCTTCCAGCCCAGGCTCCAGGTGCGTGCGTGGTACACCTTGTGCGCGGCCCAGAAGAAGAGCGCGCCCAGGAACAAGCACAGCGTCGACTCGGCCGGCACAACGACACCCAGGCCGATCGCGAGCGCGCTGATCGGGAACTTGTTGCGCGTCACAATGCGCAGGATCTCGAAAACAAGTCCAACGAATGCGGCGATCAGCATCGACGTGACGATCGACGGCGTCAGCAGCGTTCCCGAGCTCTCACCGAAGATCGAGGTGACGAGCTCCGAGACGCCCTTCCACTGCACCGCGCTGGGGAAGCCGAACTGGCCGCTCTCTGGCGCCATGACGGACTGGAGGTGCGTCGGATCCGTCGCGGCCTTGGCCGGATCGAACCCGGTTGTGAAGAGCGGAAAGAAGAGCATTGTGCTCGCGATCGCCCCGGACATGATGCCGATGCAGTGGCCGATGGCCTGATGGCGCGGCTTGCCGCCGAGCATGTACCCCGGCTTGATGTCCATCAGGAGGTTGCTGGCGTTGCTCGCGACCTCAACGCACATGACGCCCGTCATGAGGTTGGTCGGCGGGTGCTTCGGGTCCGCCGCGCCGAAGATGAACTGAGGGATCTTGGAGAGCGAGCCCGAGGGCGTGATCCCCGTCATGCCCGTGCTGCTCGCGGCGATCAGCGTCAGCACGATGATCATCGGAATCGCGAGCGCGCCAAAGACCCAGGAAACGCCGAACCAATCGTGCGCCATCCACACGCCGATGGCCCCGAAGATCGGAACACCCACCACAGAGATCCAGAGTGGAAGCTCGATGTCGCGCAGCGGGTCCTCGCTGCCCGCGGTCGTGTCCTTCTTCTTGCCAAACAACATCCGGAACGCCTCGACGAAGATCTGCGGCTTGGCAAACAGCGAGACCATTGACGCGACCACCATGATGGTGATGCCCCACCACAGCGCCCAACTATTGAGAATCCACGCGCGACCGAAGAGCGCTTCTCCGGCGGCGTTGGTCTTCACCAGCCCAGTCGCGAGATCAAACTGCGGCCTGATCTCCCCGATGGAGATCATCCACGGCACGATGATGAAGAAGTTGAGGATCATCCCGATCATCATGCTCGATGCGGCGCGGATGCCCATCAGCCCGCCCGCACCGATCATCGCCAGATCGAGCGCAGGGTTGATACCAAGCTGCTTGAACGTCACACCCGCAAGTCGGGGCTCGGAGTTGGTCTTCGCAAGCCACGCGTACAGCGGATCGAGGTTGTGAGGCAGGTGCCACGTCGTGTCGAGAACCTTGCGGTTGGCCGCAAGGAAGTCCGCCCACGGACCGCCGGTGCTCACCCACATCGCCAGACCTCGGATCGCCTTGAGGTACGCCTCGCCGGAGATGAACGTGATGAAGCCCGCGGCCAACGCCGCCACCGCGAGCGCCTTGGCCTTGAAGAGCCCCACCGCCGCCGCTGAGGTGTAGAGGGTGTCGAGCACCACGCCGCACGCGCGGCCCTCGGGGAATGGCTGCTGCTCATCGTTGATGAAGCGGCGCTTCATCGGGAAGGCGACAAGCACGCCCAGGATCGACAGCACCACATTGAACCACAGCATCTGCCACCACGGCATCGGCCGGTTCTCAATCCACATGTAGGCGGCCATTCCGGCGATCAACGGCCCGGTCATGTACCCCGCGGCCGTCGCGATCGACTGCGTGCAGTTGTTCTCAAGGATCGTAAAGTCTGCGGGCCGGTGCGTGGGCACGACGAGGACCGCGCAGAAGACCGCAAGCACCACTCCAATCGCCACTCCGATCAGCCCACCGGCCGCGCCAATGTCCACGCCGACCGACGCGAGAGCGGCGGGCGCCCCGAGCCACCCCGCCAACGCGAGCACCACGGCGATGGGGACGAACACAATCCCGCGCGCGGGCCAACCGCCGATGGCCTGAAGCTTGCCGAGCGCAAAGAACATCGCGAACGCGAGGATCACGCTCGTAAGGCCCACGCCCAACGTCCAGCCGGTCTTTGCGCCCACGTACAGGTTCGTCGCCGAGAGGAGCCCCCCGAGGACAAAGCCGGTGATCCCCGATCGCAGTGTGAGCTGCGGCATGTCGCCGCGCCAGACGTTCGCGAGCCACCAGCGGTCCTTCTCGAGGACCGTCATCGTGCGAACCTGTTCATCCGTCAGCTGCTTGATCGCCATGCGGCGTGGCTCCGGTCTTTCCGGGCCCAAATGAACACCGCGAGTGCGGGTTCACCGAGCCCGAATTGCGAGACGATACCCGGAAACGCGATTGCGGGTCCGACTGCCCCCACCTCCCGCCCCACCACAGCCCACGGGTCGTTACCGGACTCCCCAAGCTTCAAAAGTTGCCGCGTCGCTCCAGCGTCGCATGTCGCCGAGCTCCGTCCAGCCCAGCAGCCGCGCGTGTCCATCAACGTGGGCACCAACCGCCTTGCCGCCGTGTCGCAGGGAGACATATCCCGAGTTGGCGGCGGGGTTGGCCCGAGCGTCGTACGCCGCGCCCCACACCCTTCCGCGTGACGCGTCGAAAATGGGCGGCTCGACGCGGAAGAAGCCCTGAGGCTGGCCTTGGATCGGGAGTGGATTCATCGGAGCGCTGCGGGCCGAGACGAATGTCAGGACTTCGCTGGGCCTGATCGCATCCTCAAGCCGGCGGAGCACGACGCGGCCGGTGCGGGCGTCGTAGTCGTTCTCAAACTGCAGTCGCCGGTCGTTTCCACCAAAGAACGAGGCGTTGATCCCGAGCGACGGGAAGAGGCTGATCGCGTACTCATAATTGATGCCCGCGCTGGCGTAGGTGGCTTCCTGCTCTAGGAGATCAGCCAGGACCTTTTCCTGCTCGTAGAGCCCGCGGAAGCTCTCTCCCATGTACGGGTAGATCCGCCAGGGGTATCGCATGGCGATCTCGTCCGTGAGTCGCTCACCCTGATTATCACGGACCACGACAGGCCCGTTCACCATCCACTGAGGGGCGTAGCCCGGGATCACGGCACCCTTGGCATCGTTCGAATAGAGGAGCGTGGCGACCATGATCTGCTGGGCGGACACGACCTCGCGAGTGGCCTTCGCGGCCTGTCGAGCCTTGCCGAGCGAAGGGAGCAGAATCGCCACCAGAAGGGCGATGATGGCGATGACCACCAGCAGCTCGATAAGCGAGAAGCCGCGGGAGGACCTGATTCGAAAGCGCGCTCGTGCCACAGGGCACCCCTGATTTCCACGCCGCCGGAGCGGCGAACAGTGACTGAATTCGACCACACTTCGCAAGACACCCCCAGCGGCTGATAGGTACCTGAACGGTAGGCGAACGGGACTGGCATTTCAACATCGCTGCACGAATTCTTGTTTCGCAGCAACGGCGAGATGGATTCCGGTCAATACGACCGTGTCACTACCGCGTCCGCCATGGCTCGGAGCATGGTCGCCGCCCCCGAGTCCGGCAGGGTTGCGATCCGGCCCTTGGCGCGTTCGACGAGTGCGCGGGCAGACTTTCTGGCGTGCTCGACGGAGCCGGAGGCTTCGAGCGTGCTGCGGATCGAGCCGCGGACGCGAGCGATCGCTGCGTCGTCGCCGCTGGCGGCCTCGCTGAGCATCGCGATGAGGCGCCTTCGCTCTTCGTGGCCTGCGCTCGCGAGGTGATGGATGAGGGGGAGCGTCAGCTTGCCCTTTTCGAGGTCCTTGGCCACCGGCTTTCCGACGACTTCGGCCTCGCCGGTCAGGTCGAGCAGGTCGTCCTGGATCTGGAAGGCCACGCCGAGGTCCATGGCGAACTCGCGGAGCGCGGCCGCAGTCGCGGCGTCCGCACCAGAGCACCACGCACCGAGCCATGCCGAGGCCGCGATCAGCTCGCCAGTCTTTCGCGAGACGATCTCGCGGTAGGTGGGCTCATCGAGCGAGAAGTCGTCGCGGTGGTGCAATTGCAGAAGTTCGCCCGACGCGACGACCATCGAAGCCTTGCCGATCGCAATCGCGGCCTCTTCGCCGACGCGCGATGAGCAGAGGTGATACGCCGAAGCGATCATGTAATCGCCGAGGATCACGGCGGCCTCGTTGCCATGGAGCCGGTTCACGGTCAGTCCGCGGCGGCGCGTGTCGGCTTCATCGAGCACATCGTCGTGCACGAGCGTGGCCATGTGGATCATCTCGACGACCGCGCCGGCCGCGAAGTGTCGCTCGGCGATCGGTTGGTCGGGCTTCGCCGCCATGCCCGAGAGGATCGTGAGCGTGGGGCGAAGCATCTTGCCGCGGTATCGCTCCACATGGACGACAAGCCGCGCCACGGGGGGCAGGTCACTGGAGAGCTGTGCGTCAAAGACTCGCTCAACCTCAGCGAGCCCCTGCGAGAGAGACTGCATCAGCGGCGAGAGTGCGGCGGGAAGATCGAGTCCGAGGGACATGATCAAGGTTAGCAGGGCCGGGGTTGCTCGAACGCGAGCGGGTGAGGCAGCCCCGGACCGCGGAAGATCAGGCTTCTTGAGGGGGTGGTGCCATCGGCCGCTGGATGTCGGTGGCGCGCCACGCGGCCCAGCAGGAGGGGCACTTGGCACAGCCATCGGACTCCGTGGACGAGTTCGAGAGATCAGTGCCACAGGCGGGGCAGGCGCAGACACCGAGCGCGTCTCGCCGCCCGATCTGCAGCGCACGCGCATACAGGATGCCGATCGCGACCGTTCCAACGGCGATCACGATCATGCCCACCACGCCAACCGGCAGAGCGGCGTACTGGCCGAAGATCGAGATGAGAACAACGCACGCCAGCGCGACGCCCGCCCAAAGCAGCGCCGCGGCAAGGGTGACTTGGATACCGGCGCGGCGGGCCGCCCGTGCGTCAAGCATCGGTGCCCATGGGCCCGTCACGCGCTGGGGCAGGATCTGACCACGGTCGTCGCGGATGGTCGGCATGCCCCAGCGGATCACGCGATACCAGCCGCGATAGTGTCGCTGGAAGGTGAAGGGGACAAGCACGTCCTGCGGCGTCGGAGCGTTGGCAAGCCACGCGCCGCCACACTCCGGGCAGACGCGAAGCCCGTCCTTGGCGACGTGTCGATCCTCGATGCGATAGCCGCAACCACCGCATGCACCCGCGGCGAGCGCCGCGCGAGAGAGGGCGGCGAGGCGACGTGAGCGCGAGCCGATGCCCAGCGGCATGAAGACCAGCGAAACTCCGACGAGCGGGCAGATGAGCCACGGGAGCGGGATGAGCACCAGCACGACGAGCACGACATACGCGGGCATGGCCCATCGCCAGAGCATCAGCCGCTGCCAACGGCTCAGCAGGGCCAGCATCTCTGGAGAGGGGAGGATCTCGATGGGCCGAGCGCGGTCGTCGACAACGGTGGCGACTCCCAAGATGCGGCGGAGCGTGCTCATGGCTCGCTCCGAGTGGCTTGGGGCACGGTGCCAACATCGGTGGAGCGCCACGCGGCCCAGCAGGAGGGGCACTTCACGCAACCATCGGCTTCTGGCGTTGCGGCGGAGATCGGCTGGGTGCATGCCGGACACAGGCCGGCATGGAGAATGCCAGCGCGGTCGAGACTGAAGTGGGTACGCCAGATCAGAAACGCTCCAGCACCGGCAAGCAAGGCTGCCAGAGAGAGCGTCACCGAAATCGCTGTCCATGACCAGCGTGGTCCAAACTCGGAGATCCCAGCGAGAACAACCAGGGCGAGCAGGAGCATGACGATTCCGACGACCGTCCGCTTCACCCAGACAGCTGTGGGCCCACTTGAGTACGCCAAGCCTCGGATCCCGAGTGCATGCAACGTCGCGGCCTCTTCCGGTTAATTTCGCGCCATGCGAGGCATGAGACACCCTCGATCATCACGGATCGTGGGAGAGCCCACCATGGTCCGTCCATACCAAAGTGCGTAATGGCGTCGGAAGATCACCGCGGCCTCGTCGGGTGGCGGAGGAGGTGCATTCGCCATCCAGGCGCCGCCACACTCCGGGCAGACTCGCTTTCCATCTGCCGCGGTGTGCTGATCCTCGATGCGGTAGCCACACGCACCGCAGAGCCCCGCCGCGAGCGCACCGCGCGACAGCGCCAGAAGTCTTCGGTTTCGCGAACCGATCAGCAGGAAGACCACGACCGGGATGAGCCACCACAGCATGAACAGCAGCGCAAGCACGACTTCAGGCGCTGCGAATGCGGAGATGGCGATCGCCAAGAAAAAGGCCGGTCCAAGCCACCGCCAGAGCAGGATGCGCTGGAGGGGCGTGAGCGGCGCCAGCATCTCCGCCGACGTCACGATCTCGACGCGCTGCGCGCGGTCATCGACCACTGTTGCGGTTCCGAAGATCAGCCGGCGCAGGTCCACTCCCATCACTTCCTTCCAAAGCTCGGCGTTAACTGTTGCTAGCGTGTGACCGAGCCGTGGGCTTCGAAGTCGGTGACTTCCTCCTGAGATCGCACCGCTCCGGTCGCCGTCAACATCGCGAGCACGAACGGCACCACCACCGTTGCAATCGCAAAGACCGTGATGGGGGCGTACCAGCGCGACACGTCCATCACCACGGGGAAGGCAGAAAGGAGTCCGTAGCACAACGCGCCGACGACGAGCGTGAGGAGCCCGAAGCGCACGATCGCGATCGCGGCGATGGCCGACATCAGGCCATACACGCCCCACGACAGTGGCGAGTGGCCCGTGGTCAATGTCCACACCGTTGTCTGCAGGAAGCCATAGGCCGTCGCCGCGATCCACTCACGCCGCGCGAGGAAGCGGACGAGGACGAGCAACATCATCGTGGCCATGCCGTACTCAACGGCGGCCGCGACCAGTTCGAGCGCAACGCCGGCCGGTGCGGTTCCGCCCTGCAGCGCGTTGACGCCGAATCGCGGCGAAACGTGCGGCTGCGCTGGCGGGAAGCCGGCCCAGCCGGGGAGCAGGATCTCGATGTAGAGCAGCGCGACGCACGCGGTGCCGAGGACGCAACCAACCACGACATGCTGCCCGACGAGCGGGTCGCGCACGCGGCCGGCCATGAGCCTCGACCAGGAGATGAGCGTCTCGGGCCAGAGGCGACGGACGTACGGCTCCAGCGCGACGTACAGCAGCCAGAACCACATGCCCGCCCGCATCGCCTCGATCCCCGCCTTGCCAAAGAGCAGGATCTCACTCTCGAGATCGCGGTGGTGGTCGGCCTGCATCACGTGCGCGAGGAGCGCGATCCCTGCCATCACGAGCGCGAGGCGGAAGGCTCCGGTACGGTCGCCTCGGCGGTGATAGAGGTTGATTCCCGCGAGCACCACGGCGCCGATGCCGCTCACGACGACGACGAGGACCGAGAGGATGCGTCCCACGCGCTGCGCGGGAGTGGAGGGAACGTTCCACCACATCGCGGCACGAGCCCAGTTGAGCTCGACGATCCTGAACGCGACCGCGCGCCCTTCGAGCGAGGCGCCCTCGATCCTGATGCGCTCGTCGGGTGACTCTGGATAGACACCCTCCCAGGCGCGGCGCCCTGTGGCGAAGAGGCTGGGGTAGCGGGCAGGGGTCGCTTCGGTGAAGTTCGCGATGTCGAGCCCCGCGCTCTCGAAGAGCACGGACCAGTCCACCGGACCATCCAGCCCGTGGGGCACGATGACCGCGTCCTGCGGGAAGGGCGTGAGACGGATCTGCTCCACCATCACCGCGAGCTCGCGCAGCTGCCCCTTGGGATCCAGGCGGATCGTGATCATCCCGGGGCCTTCGAAGGGCGGGTCGGAGTACGTGACTCGTCCAGTTCCGTTGATGGGGCGCATCGGGGCCGGGGACTGGCGGAACCAGAAGTCGATCGCGGCCGGGCGCACGCGCGAGAGGCGGTCCCAGCGCGTTGCGGACTCGTCTCGCTGCGCGAACTTGCCCAGGAGCTCCTCATACACGTCAAACGCGTACGCGCGGTGCGGCACGGTGGCGTCGTATCCAGCGTCGCGCACGATGTCACGAGCGCGCTCGCTGAGTGTCTGTGCGGATCGCTCGAGCGGAACGCGCTGCACGAGCTGCGCGCTGGTGCCGGCGAGCATCGTGAGGACCAGCAACAAAGCGAAGACGCTGGCGACGACGCCTCCTCGCAGCGGTGAGAATCGCGTGCGTCCGCCCGCCGCCGCAACTTGTTCTGGCGAGGGTGTCTGGCCCGCGAGGCGCGCTGCGGCGAGGGGCCCACCACCGGGAAGTGCGGCGGAGACGGCGCGCATGCTTGGCGGCCGCTTGGCGGGATCTCGCTCGAGGCACCAGAGGATCACGCGCTCGATCTGCGGCTCAAGGAGTGGGTTGGCGGCCGTTGGGCTTGGGGGCGGCGCTTCGTGCAGCTCCATCAGTTCCTGGATCGTCTTGGGCCGGAAGACGGGCTTGCCCGTGAAGATCTCAAAGAGGAGCAGTCCTACCGCGTAGATATCGCTCTGGACGGTGACGCCCGTTCCGCGGAGCTGCTCGGGAGCCATGTAGGCTGGCGTTCCGGCGCGAACGCGCGAGGTCTTGAGGTCTTCCTCGAGACCAGCAAGGCCGAAGTCGGCGATCTTCGCGTGGCCGTTGCCATCCAGGAGGATGTTCGCGGGCTTCAGATCGCGGTGGAGAATGAACTGCTCATGGGCCGCGGCAAGCCCGGCGCAGATCTCGTGCGCCACCATCAGGCCCTTGTCCTGAGGCAGCTTTCCGATGCGGCGGAGGAGAGACGAGAAGTTCTCTCCGTCCACGTACTCCATCGTCAGGAAGTTGCGGCCCTTGTGCTCACCCACGTCGTGAACACGACAGACGGAAGGATGTGTGACGCGCCGCGCGAGGCGCACTTCTTCGAGGAGGCGACGGACCGCGTCGGGGTCGCTGGCGAGCGCATCGGGCAGGAGCTTGACGGCGACGATCTCGCCGACGCGCGTGTCCTCGGCCTTGTAGACCTCGCCCATGCCGCCCTTGCCAACCTGGCCAATGACGCGATAGCGGCCTGCGAGCATCGTGCCGGGTGCGAACTGCTCGGGGAGGAGACGCGAGATGGACTTCTGGCTCGCTCGCACGGCGGCGTCGACCTGGCGTGCCGCTTCGGGTGGCTTCGCGGCCGGGTGCGGGGCCGGGTGCGGAGTTGGTTGCGGCTGGCCGAGATCAACCCCACTGGGCATCGCGACGAGCGAATCGCTGGAACTTGGTTGATCGATCAAGGTGCCGCAGCGCGCGCAGGAGCGTGCCCCTTCCGGCAGTTGCTCCCCACATGATCGACACTGTTGGCCCATGCCGCGATCCTAATCGCAATCTGAGCGGCTCGCCTGAACGGGCGATGGCGCAAAGGTGGCCGCCCCGGCGCCCGGGAGTGGTTCAAGGGCGCACGCCCTGCGCGACGGGGCCGGGAACGCCGGTTGGCGGGCCAGGTTGCTGGCCGAATGTGGTCTGGGCTCGGTCTGGACTCGGCCGAAGGCGGTCCGGCACGGTCTGGCACGCCGCTTGTGTACGGCCTCTTGGCCCCTTCCCTCTCTTGCGACTCTGAGCCTCGACCGAACGGACCGCTCCGAACCTTGCCATGAGCTACGGCCTGCAAATCTCCGCCTCCGGCGTCATGACGGCGATGTTCCGTCAGGATGTCTTTGCCAACAACCTGGCAAACATGGACACGGCCGGATTCAAGCCGGATGTGCCGACGTCCCGCCCTCGGGACGCGGTGCGGCAGGAAGATGGGCTGATGCACCTCCCCTCGAACGCCCTTCTGGAGCGGCTCGGGGCTGGAGCACTCCTCAACCCAAACCGCGTCTCGTTTGCCCAGGGCGCTCTCAAGGAATCGAACAACCCCCTCGACCTCGCGATCCAGGGTGACGGCTTCTTCGTGGTGCGGCAGATCGCTGACACCGGCGGCGACTCAAAGCGTCTGACGCGTGATGGCCGCTTTACGAGGAACTCCGATGGCCTGCTCGTCACAGCCGCGGGTGGATTGCCCGTGATGGACCGTGGTGGAAACGCCATCACGCTCGGTCCCGGCACCGTGAGCATTGATGGAGATGGATCCATCAGGCAGAACAACGAGATCGTCGCGCAGCTGCAGGTCGTGGAACCTCCGGACACTTCGGCACTGCGGAAGGAAGGCCACTCGCTGTTTGTGGGCTCCTCGGAGGTGATGGCGTCGCTCAAGACCGCGACGGGAAGCGTCCGAAGCGGGGCGTTCGAGGATTCGGCGGCGGATGAGATCAAGTCACTGATGCAGATGACCTCAGCCTCGCGCGAGGTGGATGCCAACGTCGCGATGATCCAGCAGCACGACCGGATGCTCGATCGGGCGATCAACGTGCTGGGCCGGGTGGGTTAGTCGCTGGGCTTAAGTGCGTGGGATTGGATGGGTGAGTGGTTTCGTGTGTCGCGGCTTTCGCAGGGGTTTTCATGGCTATCAACGCTCTCCAGTCCGGCGCTTCGGCCCTCTCGGCCCTCAACACCGCGCTTGATGTCACGGCCAACAACCTTGCCAACATCAACACGGCGGGCTTCAAGGCCTCGCGCGTGAACTTCCAGGACCTGATCTACATCGAGAGGTCTCAGCCGGGCGTGCTGAACGCCAACCAGGATCAGAGGCCGATCGGAACGTACGTCGGTCTTGGTGTCAAGGTCAGCGGCACGCAACTGGACTTCACGCAGGGATCGCCGATGGCGACGGGTCGGCCCTTGGATGCGACCATCGACGGCGACGGCTTCTTTGAGGTGCAGGTCGAGGACTCACTCTCGGGCAGCGGGACGGCATACACCAGGGCGGGCAACTTCGCGCTCAACTCCGATGGCGAGCTCGTGCTGGCCAACGACCAGGGCAGGCGCGTTCAGCCGACCGTGCAGATCCCGGCCAATGCCATCAACCCCAGCATCACTACCGACGGGCGCATCACCTTCACGCTTCCCGGAGAGACCGAGACGCAGGAAGTCGGGCCGATCGAGCTCACGACCTTTGTGAATCCGGCGGGCCTCAAGCAGGTCGGCGAGAACCTGTACGTCGATACCGACGCCAGCGGCCCGCCGACGAGCGGCATTCCCGGCGAGGACAATCGTGGCCGCCTCCAGGGCGGATTCCTCGAGAATTCCAACGTCGATCCGACCAAGGAACTGATCGAACTGATCCGCACACAGCGGGCCTTTGAGATGAACAGCCAGTCGATCCGCTCGGCGGACGAGGCCCTGCGCAGCGTCGCACAGCTCAGGCGGTAACACGGCGTGACTTTCAAACTCGTTTGAGGCCCGGAGTACTCGATCATGCCACGCTTGTCCGCCAATCCAGCAATACCAGCCATCCGAGGCATCGGTGTGCTTCTGGCGCTCGTGCTCGCCGTGGCGGTGCTCGGCGGCGGCGTGCAGGCGCAGGAGAACACCATTTCGGTGCGGGCATCGGCGCGAATCCAGCAGGCCGGACCCGTCACGCTCGGCGAGATTGCGACCCTCGCCGGTCCAGAGGCACTGCGTCTGAAGGCGCTCGTGGTGGTCGATGACTTCACCAAGGAGGCCGGGGCCGATGGTGAGCTTCGGATCGAGTTCAGCCGCGTTCGGACCACAATTGAGAAGCACCCAGGCGTGAACATGGGCCGCCTGATGCTTTCTGGCGGCGCCTCCACGGTGCGACTGGAGTCTGCCCAGCAGCAACCTGAGACCTCGACCGAGGGAATGCACAAGGGCACGGCCCTCAGCAACACAGCGACGGATGCGAAAGCATCAGAGCCGGCGAGCGGCCTGAGGGCTCGTGTGGTCGAACGCATCGCCCAGACACTCGAGACCACCGCGTCGAATGTGAAGCTGGAGTTTCCAGCCTCTGACGCGTCGATCCTCGCGACGTCCCTCTCGGGCCGCACCGTGACCATCACGCCTGCGGGCGCGGGCGCTCAGATGCCCGTGAACGTGCGGATCTTCGAGGGAGCCCGGATCGTCGCCAGCGGCACACTCCGCCCGACGGTTCAGGTGCGGCGAGAGGTTCTAGTCGCCTTGGCCGAGCTCAACCGGGGCGACGGGATCAACGCCACCACTGCCGCCAGCGAGACCCGCTGGATCTCAGCTTCAGAGAGTCCTGCCGACCCGGTGACGAGCACCGGCATGACCGTCCGGACCCGCATCGCGAGCGGCGAGGTGATCCCGGCCCGTGGCCTTGAATCACCCGTGATCGTCGCTCGCGGCGATCTCATCAGCGTTGATTGTGTATCGGGCACGTTCGTGGTTCGGGCCCAGGCCCGCGCGATGGGCCCCGGTCGCGTCGGAGACGTGATCGAGTTTCGGACCCAGGGTTCCAGCCGGACCTTCCGGGCGCGGATCGATGCGCCGGGCAGGGCCGTCATGGTCACCCAGGCCAGCGAGTCGGAGCCTCGCGAAGGAAGCCGCACGCGTGAAACGCCCGACGCGTCCACGCACACCGCGGCAAACGCAGCAAGGCGAGGCTGATGCCAACTCCTTCCAAGTCACACACGCCCGCGGCTCTAACACGGTTTGCAGCGTTCATCGTGCCCGCACTCATGATGACGCTGCCAGGGACCCTCGCGCACGGCCAGAGCCTCCTGCGCAAGGAGCCTCCGCCGCAAGTGCTCGACGAAGATGGCAACGCGGATGAGTCCGCGCCCCTCCGTGGCGTCAGCCTCATGCTCGTCGAGGAGCCCAAGCCGCGCACCTACGAGGTGCACGACAAGATCACCATCATCATCTCCGAGACCAGCCGCCAGAGCAGCCAGCAGGTCCTGGATACCAAGAAGGACGCGACGGTCAAAGCCTCGCTCAAGGACTTCCCAGACCTTGGCAAGCTGATCGAGGGTGAGCTGGCCGAGAGCGAGAGCAGCCCGATCACCTCCGTCGACGTCACCAGCGGCCAGAAGTTCAAAGGCGACGGCAAGTACGAGCGTTCGGACCGGTACACGGACCGAATCACAGCGACCATCATTGACGTCAAGCCCAATGGCGTGCTCGTGATCGAGGCCCGGCGCACCATCCAGCGCGACAAGGAAACGACGACGGTCGTGCTTGCGGGCGAATGCCGCCGAGAGGATGTGACGGCACAGAACACGGTCCTCTCGAGCCAGCTGGCCGACCTCACGCTGCGCTCGATCAACGAAGGCGACACCAAGGACACCGCGAGCAAGGGCTGGATCACGCAGCTCTTCGAGGCCGTGTTCAACTTCTGAGCGATCCTCAGCACGGTTGATCACGGCTGATCACGGCTGATCGCCTTGCGCTATCGCTCAACCTTGCCCCTTGCATGACGTGGCACGCCGCTTGCGTTTGCCCCTGCATGCACCGCCGTCGCCTTTTCGCCGTGTCATTGCTCCTGTTCCTGCTGGTTGCGCCGCGGGTCCGGGCGGGAACCGTGCAGGAGATCACGCGGCTGCAGGACCAGGGCGAGACGATCCTGCAGGGCGTCGGCCTTGTGATCGGGTTGCCCGGCACCGGCGACTCGGGCAAGGAGCTCGCGATGGCGCGGCCGCTGGCACAGATCCTGAAGAACGGCGGCAACGCGCTCGATTCGCCGCTGAATCTCTCCAACAGCCGGGCCGCGGCCCTCGTGCTCGTCACGTGCGTCGTCCCTCGCCACGGGGCCAAGGCAGACGACGTTCTCGATGTCACGGTCGCGGTGGTCAACAGCGCCAAGAGCATTGCGGGCGGCCAGCTCTTTCTCGCGCCCCTGCGTGGCCCCTTCCCCGGCATGCCGGCCTACGCGATGGCCGAGGGGATGATCGAGATCTCTGATCCAGCCCGCCCCACGGTCGGACGCGTGCGTCTTGGAGCGCGGATGATCGACGACATCCCGCCGCCGAAGATCGGCGACTCGTTTGACCTCATCATCGAGCCGCCCTTTGCGGGCTGGAGCAGCGCGAGCCAGATCGCCCTCTCGATCAATGCCAAGGCCCAGCCGCAGGGGCCCGCCGTCGCCTTCGCGGTTGATGCCCGCACCGTGCGCGTCACCATCCCCCAGGCCGAGCGCACCGACAAGGCTGGCTTCCTCGCCGACGTTCTCGCGGCCGAGGTCACTCTCAGCCAGCTTGACCTCCCCAACACCATCATCTTCAACCAGAAGACCGGCGGCATCATCATGCCCATCGATATCGAGATCGCGCCCGTTGCGATCACACACAAGGACCTCACGATCACGACCACACTCCCGACGCCCCAGCCGACGCAGCAGTTCCCGCTGATCCAGCGCGACCGCTGGACCGGCCTTCAGACCAACGCCCGCCCGGCCGAGCGGGCTCGCCTCTCGGACCTTCTCGCGGCGTTCAAGCAGCTGGATATCCCGCCCCAGGACCAGATTGGCATCCTCCAGATGCTCCACAAGACGGGCAAGCTCCAGGCCAGGATCGTGATCGACTGAGCCCGCCCGCACGCACACCACATGAACCTCACGCCCCTCTCCACCTCGGTTCCTGATCGCTCATCGCTCGCGATGCCCAGCATCACCGCGCCAGCCCTGAGCGATGCAACCGCGCTGCGAGACAACGACGAGCGCGAACTCTTCTCCAGCGTCATCGCTCGAGCCAGCCGCGCACCGGGAGCCTCAAAGGAAGCCGACGCCCGGACCGCGGCCGAGGGCCTCGTCACCGCCGCGCTCGTGCAGCCGATCTTCAAGCAGCTTCGCGAGAGCGCGGGGGCTGCACCGCCTCCGTTCGGCCCTGGCCCCGGCGAGCGCAGTTTCCGCGGCATGCTCGACACCACCATGGCGCAGAAACTGGTCACCTCGCAGAATTGGCCACTCGTTGATCGATTGGCACGCGATCTGCTGAACAGAAGTGGTACAGGACCGCCGCTCACGAACCCGCCAGCCAAGTCATCTTCCCAGAGCACGCCTCTCCCAGTTCTAACCTCCTCGGATGCAGCCCGATGAACACCGCACGCCGAAACACCATCGCCGCACCCAAGCCTCAGCCGCCGCGACTGACGCCCGAGCGCCTGAGCGATGAGCTAGGTGCCCTGCTGAGCGCGATGACACGCTGCTACACGAAGCTGCACGAAGCCAACACCGAGCAGCGTGAGAGCGTTCGCAAGGCCCACACCGAGCGCCTCGCCGCCGCGACCGCAACCCAGGAACGCATCGTCGCCGAGATCGGCGTGCTTGACACCAAGCGCCGTGAGCTCGTGGCACTCGCATGCTCCGGGTTCACCGAGCTGCGGATGAAGCCTGCTGCCAGCGTCACCCTCTCGGACCTGGCACTCGCGGCGCCCGAGGGATCGCGGGCCGAACTTCTGGATCGCGCGGCGTCACTCCGCACGCTGATCAAGTCCGTGCAGTCGCAGAACTCTTCCATGCGATCGGTTGCGCAAGGGCTCCTCACCCATGTTGAGAGCGTGCTGCGGCAGGTCGCGATGACCCTCTCCCACAGCGGAACCTATGGACCCAGGGGCTATGTCGAGGCGGGTGGGTCCGTCACAACCTCACTCGATCTTTGCAGTTAGCCGCGTCAATTCAGAAGCCGCGTCAGAGTCCCTGCAGCGTTCGGAGCCACTCGCATGAGCCTGACTGGAGCCATGAACATCGGTCGCAGCGCGCTGAACGCCAGCTCGCTGGGCATCCAGATCGCTGGCAACAACATGGCCAACGCGGCCACGCCCGGCTACTCGCGCCAGCGTGGCATCCTCTCTTCGCTCCGCGGCGATGGCACGCCTCTGGGCATGTCGATCGGCTCCGGTGTTCGCATGCAGGCCATCCAGCGTCAGGTGGATGAGGCGCTCCAAACACGTCTGCGCGCGAGCAACAGCAACTCCGCCGCCGCGGACACGCTCAGCAGCGTCTATTCCCAGGTCGAGACCGTGCTCGGCGAGCTTGGTGATGCCGACCTCTCCAGCGAGCTCTCGTCCTTCTTCCGCGTCTGGTCCGAGCGTGCCAACCAAACCAAGAGCTCAGCGAGCGTGGTGCAGCAAGGCGACAAGCTCGCGCAGTTCATCCGCCGTGTGCGATCTGATCTCTCCGGCCAGCGGACGCAGGTCGATGCGCAGCTCGACGGTTCGGTCGCTCGCGCGAACGAGCTTCTCTCGACCATCGCCAACGTCAGTCAGCAGATCCAGGAGACCGAGTTTGGCGGCAATCCCGCCAACACGCTGCGCGATCAGCGTGATCAGGCTTTGGAGCAGCTCTCGCAGCTCATGGAAGTCTCGGTCGTTGATCGCGGCGCTCAGGGGTACGACGTCCTCGTCGGCTCAACCCCGGTCGTAATGGGCTCCCAGTCCCGCGGCATCGAGCTGAGGCGAGAGACAGGCGCAAGCGGACTCAACATCTCCATCCGAGTTGCCTCCAGTGGCCAGCAGCTTGGAATCAACAGCGGAAGCGTCGGAGCGCTGCTGGACTCTCGCGACGATGCCGTGGATGGAACGATCAACGCACTCGATGACCTCTCCGGCCAGCTCATCTTCGAGGTCAACAAGCTCCACAGCACCGGCATCCCGCAGAACTGGTTGACAAGCACTGGCTCCACAATGAGGATTTCGGCCCCTGATCGCACGCGGGCCATGAACGACGTGAGCAATCAGGCCTTCGGCGACCTCCCCTTCCGCGCTGTCAACGGCGGCTTCATCGTCAACGTGCGCGACACGACGACCAGGGCCGTCACCAGCGTGCGCATCAACGTCGATCTCGATGGCATCAACAGCGCGGGCCAGCCCGGCACCACCGACGACACCACGGCCCAGCAGCTCGCGGACGCGATGGCGGCGATCCCCGGCCTCTCTGCGAGCATCGCGCCCAACGGCCAGTTCCAGGTCTCATCGCTCCCCGGTTACGAGTTCACCTTCGCGGACGACACTTCGGGAGCGCTCGGAACCCTGGGACTCAACGCCTACTTCACCGGAACGGACGCATCGGACATCGCGGTGCGATCCGATCTCGCGAACGACCCGAGCCGGCTCTCTTCTGGGCGCATGGTCAACGGGCAGCTCGTGGAGAACGGGACAGCACTCGCGCTCGCGGGACTTCAGACCACCACCGTGCAAGGACTGTCGAACCGCTCGATTGCCGACGCGTGGCGCGACACGGCCCAGCAGGTCGGAGCCCGAGCAAGCGCGTTCTCGTCTGACGCAGACGCCGCCTTTATTGTCAAGGACTCTCTCGAGGGGCAGCGTTCCGCCATCAGCGGCGTCTCCATCGATGAAGAGTCCATCAGCCTCCTCGACTACCAGCGTCAGTATCAGGCCGCGGCCAGAGTGATCAGCGTCGCTCAGGAGATGACCAACACACTGCTGCAGTTGATCTAGCGGAACGTGCTCACGGGCGTGCTTTCGGCTTTCACTTTCGCTTTTCGCTTTTCGCTTTCCAGCTTTTCACTTTCCAACATGTCCACCATCCCCTCCAACCTCTCCCGCGTTCCGAACTCGCTCTCCTCGCGCTTGTCGCTGGGCTCGATCAATCGCTCCAACGTCGCTCTCCTCATCGCCCAGCAGCAGCTCGCGACCGGCCGCCAGATCCAGCGCATGAGCGACGACATCGTGAAGGCCTCAGCGATCGGCGTGCTCGATGATCGCCTTGAACGCTCGGACCAGCTCAAGCGAAACCTCTCCCACGCCGACGCATCGATCAACGTGATCGACTCGATCCTCGCCGAAGCAGGAGACGCCGCGGGACAGGCCAAGAGCATTGCCTCAGACCAGTTGTCCCTCACAACAGGCCGGGCCGAGCGCCTCGGCCAGGCCATAGTCGTTGATCAGATCCTCGCAGGCCTCTTCAACACCGCCAATCGCGAGTCCGTCGCGGGTTACGCATTGGGCGGCACGGTGACGAGCAGACCCCCACTCTCCGCGCTCCATGGTTACTACCGCTACACCGGCGTCGGCACCGCGGGCCTCACGACCGATCTCGGCCTTGCGTCCAACGTGCCCATCACGCTGGGCGCAGGCAACTCGCTCGTCGGCACCGGCTCGCGCCTCGCGGGCACCGTCGATCTCGATCCGGGCCTCACGGCTGGCACACGACTGAGCGAGCTCGAGGGCGCGCGAGCCCAAGGTGTATCAATCGGCCCCGTGCAGTTCTCTTTCTCCGGCGGCCCACTGCAGACCTTGGACCTCACGGGCTCAGACTCCGCCCTCGATGTCACCACTCGACTCACCGCCGCCATCCGCGAGTACGAAACCGCTCAAGGCGTCACGATCCTCGGCCCCGGTGGCGTTTCCTTCTCCGGCGGATCCATCTCAATCGACGTGCCCGCGGGCACGCCCGCGCCGACGCTGACGTTCTCCGAAGTCGGTGCTGGCACGACCGCCCGCGACCTGGGACTCTCCAACGACGGTGGCACGTTCGCCTTCACCAGCACGACTCCCGCAGGCGTCGACACGCGCCCCAACCTCTCCTTCCGCACGCCACTCTCCGCGCTCGCGGGACTCACAGGCTCGCTCGGGCAGATCCGGCTCAACAACGCGAGCCGCTCAAGCGTGATCGACCTTTCCTCGGCACAGACGCTGGGCGACGTCAAGACCCTGATCGAGTCCGCGAATCTCGGCGTCGAGGTTGTGATCTCTGAAGACGGCGGCTCCATCGATCTCATCAATCAGGTCGCAGGTGGCGTCGCAGGCTCTCTCTCGATCGAAGAAGTGGCGGGGCAGAATTCCACCGCAAGCCGCCTTGGCATCCGCAGCATGTCGGAAGCCACCCGCCTTGCTGACTTCAACTTCGGCAAGGGCGTCTCGATCCTCGATGGCGTGACAGATCCCATCTCGGGCCTCATCGACCCCGTGCTCAACCGCGACCTCCGCATCACGCTTGGCAATACAGCCCAGACCACGATCGACATCGACCTTCGGCCGCAGGACATCACCGATGTTGGCTCCCTCCTGGCCCGGATCAACAGCGAGGCCGCAAACCAGCTCGCGGCGGCGGGCCTCCCACCCACCGCCCTCCGCGCCAGCCTTGCCGATGGCCCCAACGGCATCACGCTGACACAGGATCCCTCCTTCCCCGGCGTCATCCAGTCTGCAAGCCTCAACAACTCCCCCGCCGCGGAGCAGCTCGGATTCCTCTCGGCAAGCTATGACCCCGCGACCTCAACCCTCCGTGCCGAGGACCGCTCGCGCGTCCGGGTGTCAAGCATGTTCAGCGATCTGGTCGATCTTCGCAACAGTCTGCGGGCCAACGACACTCGTGGCATCTCTTTTGCGGGAGAGAGGCTGGACCAGTCCATCGGGAGCCTCACAGAGGTTCGTGGCATGGTCGGCGGGTTTGGACAGCGTGTGGAGAGCGCACTCTCCCGCGAGACGGATCGTGCGGTGCAGGACGAAGCAACACGGAGCGGCCTGAGAGACGCGAACTTTGCTGAAGTGGCCTCGCGAATCTCACTCCTCTCGACGCAATTACAGGCAGCCCTTCAGATGGCAGGAACAAGCCAGTCATTGAGCCTCCTCAACTTCCTGCGGTAGAAGCAGAGTTGGCAGAGGACCAGAGCACTCTCTCGGAGCAGACGCCCCGCGAGCAGATTCCGGGATGGAAGCCCCCTTCGCCTCGGCCGCGACGGGGGAAAGACCAGGATGGGCCGACTCAGCGGAGCTGACGCCATGCAGGTTCAGACGACTCGGTTTGGAGTTCTTCAGATCCCCAATGATCGCGTGCTCGAGTTCCCCAAGGGACTCCTTGGGTTCTCTCAGTTCACTCGCTACTGCCTGCTGGAGCCCGGCGACGACGCCTGCTTCTTCTGGCTGCAGTGCGTGGACGAGCCCAGCCTGGCCTTCGTGGTCACGGACCCGACGCTCTTCGTGCCCGAGTACGCGGTGCCGATCCGCCCCGAGCAGATGGTCGAGCTCAAGCTCGGCAAGCTGGACGAGGCCCAGGTCTTCGTCATCGTCAACAAGGTCGACCAGACCCTGACGGGCAACCTCCAGGGCCCGCTCGTGGTGAACACAGTGACGCACAGCGGCGAGCAGATGGTGCTCGCGGAGAAGCGCTGGACCACACGCCACCCGCTGGTGCAGGTCGCCGCGGGCGAGGAGATCAGGCGCGCCGCCTCGGCGTAACGAGCCAGAGATGACACCCCAAGACCCAGTCAACACCGTTCAGAGAGTGAGGCCGCGCTCCCATGGGGAGGCGGGCGGCACGGACGCCACGCGCGTCCGGGCCGAGGTGGGCAGGGCACGGAAGCCCGCCCGAGTTCAGCGGAAGGAGCCCATCGATGCTGGTGCTTTCCCGGCAGCGCGACGAGACGATCATGATCGGGGACGAGATCGAGATCACAGTGGTGGACATCCGGGGCGACAAGGTTCGCCTCGGAATCAACGCCCCCACCAGGATCGCCGTCCATCGCAAGGAAGTCTACGAAGCCATCAAGCGGGAGAACGAGCAGGCCGCAACGCTCGTGGGTCCCAACGACTTGGTTTCTCTGGCCGCGAGTGCTTCGCCCATTGCTCGCGGGCCCGAGCGATCCAAGATGCGGGCCAGTGCCTCGCGTCTGGCCGCAGGACCGCCCCGCATCAGCGGGCCGACGCCGAGCGGATCAATGGCGGTCGGTGGGACGCCAGTTCCACTCGCCGCACCCTCGCGGATGGCCCGAACAGCGGGCATCACACCAACGCCCAGCAAGCAGGCATCAATGAGCGCGACCGAACGGCCGATGCCCAGACTCGCCTGAACAGCTGTAACGAGCCCCACCACCCAATCCGGCAGGAGCCGGACCCGTCCGAGCAGTAAAACCCGCGGGCGAAGAACGCCCGCAGCCGCGACCGAAGGCAGTGTGTTCGCAGAGTCAGAACGGACGCGCCGTCAATCACGGAGGATTGCCATGGCCCGCATCAACACGAACGTCTCCAGCATCATCGCCCAGAGTAAGCTCGCGAACACCCAGCAGGAGCTGGGACTGCGCCTCGAGCGACTCTCCACGGGCTTGCGCATCAATCGGGGTAAGGACGACCCCGCAGGCCTCATCATCTCAGAGCGCCTGCGTTCGGACATCAGGGGCGTCGAGACCGGCGTCAAAAACACGCAGCGCGCCAGCTCGATGATCTCGACAACCGAGGGCGCACTGGCCGAAGTCTCGGACCTGCTCAACTCGATCAGGTCGCTCATCGTCGAGGCCGCCTCGACCGGGGCACGCTCCGATGATGAACGCCGCGCCAATCAGCTCCAGATCGACTCGGCCATCGAGTCCATCACCCGAGTCTCCAACACCGCTTCCTACGGCTCCCTCAAGCTGCTCAACGGACAGCTCGACTACACGACCTCGGGCGTCCAGACCTCGGCAATCTCGACCCTCAAGGTCAACAACGCCTCACGGATCGATCAGGCCAACCTGCAGGTCACGGTCGATGTGATCGCCTCCGCCCAGTACGGCGCACTCCTGTACAACGGCGCTACCACTCCCGCGGGCGTACTCCTCTCATCCATGAACCTCGAGATCGCCGGCCCCACGGGCGTCCAGACCGTGAACCTGGCCTCCGGCATCACGCTCGCGCAGGTCGTCACCGCCGTCAACTCCTTCCGCGGGCTGACCGGTGTTGAAGCCTCTCTGATCAACAACAACGCCAGCTCGGGACTTGTCTTCCGCTCCATTGAGTACGGCTCCGACGCCTTCGTCTCCGTCCGCCGACTCGGTGGCCCCAGCAATCCAAGCTCCGACTCCTGGGACATGTACCGCTTCAACAACGACGAGCCCGTCGTCTTCGGTTCTCCCTTCGACTGGGCCACGCTCATCGCCGCGAACGACATCGTTCCCGCTACGCGCGATGTTGGCCGCGACGTCTCGGCCCTGATCAATGGCAACCTCGCCGAGGGTCGCGGTCTCAAGGCCATCCTCAACAAGCCGACCCTCGGCATCGAGGCCGACCTCGCCGAATCGGTAGCAACCGATCCCGCGCTGGCCGCATTCTCCTTCTACATTACCGGCGGGGGTGCCCTCTTCCAGCTCGGGGGCGATGTCACCGCACTGCAGCAGGCCACGATCGGCATTGCCTCGGTCTCCGCCAGCAAGCTCGGTGGCTCACTCGTCAACGGGTCGCTCCAGTACCTCTCCTCCCTTAAGGATGGTGAGGGCAACTCCCTCCGCGAATCCATCGCCCGTGGCGGCGACTTCACGGCCTCCCAGTCCATTCTCGCCAGGGCCATGGATGAGGTCACGTTTATTCGAGGCCGCCTGGGTGCCTTCGAACGCAACGTCCTGGAGCCCAACCAGCGCGCCCTCCAGAGCCAATTCGAGAATCTCACCGCCAGCGAGTCCCTCATCCGCGATGCCGACTTCGCGGTCGAGACCAGCAAGCTGACCCGCGCACAGATCCTCTCCTCCGCGGGAACCTCGGTCCTCTCGCTGGCGAATCAGCAGAGCGAGCAGGTCCTCCAGCTTCTCGGCTAAGCCGCCAACGTCGCAATAACCGAGGCCGCTCAGATCACTCCGTCACCGCCCCACCCTCCTCAGGGTGGGGCTTTTCTTTGTCCCCATGCTTCAGCACCCAGGAAGCTTGGGGATTGGAGGGAATTTTAACCAATTGCTGAGCATGGAACTCAACCGACCCTCCCGACGTTCCGATGCCACTTCCGCACTTCGGAACGTACATCCGATGGGCACGGAAGCGGGACGGATCCCCAACTTCCGCGAGCCGGGCCTTGCAACGGCCCTGCCTCGTCTCCGAAGCCCGCGTGGGGCTTCGGGGGAGCTGGACCAGTTGCTGGCCGCACTGCTTGCGGCTCGCTCGAGTACGGAGGTTACCCATGGGTCGGATCAATACGAACGTTCAGTCGATGATTGCTCAGCGCATTCTGAGCCAGAACAACTCTAGCCTGACGACCTCGCTCGAGCGACTGTCGACGGGTGTCAGGGTCAACCGCGGCAAGGACGATCCCGCAGGCCTCATCGTCAGCGAGAACCTTCGCGCCGAGCAGAAGGCCCTCAACCAGGCCCTCGCCAACTCGGAACGCGCCGATCAGGTCGCGAACATCGCCGAGGGCGGCCTCCAGGAAGTCTCGAACCTTCTCATCGAGCTCCAGAGCCTGGTAAACAGCTCGGCCTCTTCAGGAGCCATCTCCAAGGAAGAGAAGGATGCCAATCAGCTCCAGATCGACTCGATTCTCCAGACGGTCGATCGCGTCGCGAACAACACCAACTTCCAGGGCCTCAAGCTCCTCAACGGCAACTTTGACTTCAAGGTCTCGGGCATCGCCGCAGGTGTGACCGACTACCGCGTCAACTCCGCCAAGTTCAACGGCACTTCGATGAACGTCGACGTTCAGATCACCACCTCGGCCCAGCAGGGTGGTCTCTTCCTCTCGACCGGTGGCACCCTGAACACCAACAGCGGCCAGTCGCTGGTTCTGCAGATCTCGGGCTCCCAGGGCACACGCGAGCTCTCCTTCTCCTCGGGAACCACGCTCCAGAACGTCGTCAACTCCGTGAACTCCTTCAAGGACATCACCGGCGTTGAGGCCACCCTCTCCGGCACCGGCGTCCGCCTCCGCTCGGTCGAGTTCGGCTCCTCGGAGTTCGTCTCGGTCAAGGTCATCAACGCCGCCGGCATCAACGATACGGCCAACGGCGACGCGGCCACCCCTGTTCGCGGCATCTATAAGATGACCGGCACTGACTTCGACGTCATCGACGCTGCCACTGGCGTGGACTTCGTCGATGGCAACCGCGGCGTCACCGACGCGGGCCAGGACCTCCGCGCCACGATCAACGGTGTTCAGGCCGTCGGCAACGGCAGGACCACCCGCCTCACCACCGACGTCCTCGACGTTGAGCTCACGCTCAACGCCGCCAGCTCCCAGACCTTGGGCCCCATCAACGCCGGAAGCGCCTTCACAATCACCGGCGGCGGTGCTACCTTCCAGCTCGCCAGCCGCGTGGACATCGCGGGCAAGGTCACCCTGGGCATCCAGGACACCTCGACCCGCACGCTCGGCAAGAGTTCCATCGGTTACCTCGACAGCCTCGCCTCTGGCAAGGTCAACAACTCCGTTGATGGTAACTCTACTGACGCTCAGAAGATCGTGTCCGAGGCCATCAAGCAGGTCACGAGCCTCCGCGGCCGCCTCGGTACCTTCCAGAAGAACACCGTCGGTGCCACGATGCGCGGCCTGAGCATCAGCGTCGAGAACGTCGCCGCCGCACAGAGCGTCATCCGTGACGCTGACTTCGCCACCGAGACCGCGAACCTTACCCGGTCGCAGATCTTGGTGCAGGCCACGACCAACGCCCTGTCGCTGGCCAACCAGTCGCCCCAGGCGGCCCTCTCCCTCCTCGGCTAAGCCAAGGGATGATCCGACCGTGAGCTGAAGCACCTAGCAGCCACACCCGCACCCCGGCCTCTTCCAGGCCGGGGTGTTTTCGTTTTCACAATGCTGCGAACGGACTTGGGCGTGAGGCCCAAAGGGCAACCCCGCTGCTCAAAAATCACCGCTGCATCACGCAGGATGGCATAGGTCAGCGGCCCGCCTGCTCCAGCGAGTTGTTGGGTTGGTTCAGGCTTGCGCTCGTCCCCACGCCCCCACTCACCCCCGTGATCTTGAGCCACGTGCTCAGATCCACCGACGTGAGGCCTCGCTCCACAGTGTCGCGCACCAGTTCCGCGCGGCTCTGAACGCCCAGCCCGCGATGGATCGACGCGATGTGATTCTCGATCGTCTTGATCGAACGGAACATCGCCGCCGCAACTTCCTTAACAGAGCTCCCCTGCGCGAGATACCAGACAACTTCGAGCTCACGCGGCGAGAGCGAGCCAAGGCGGCCAAGATCGGGCGTCGAGACGCAGTTCACCCCATTCCAGCGGCTCGCAACGGGGCCGAGCAGCGGCATCAGGAAAATGCCGACGCAGTCCGCGCCGTCGCGACCCGTCAGAGGCACCAGGCGTGTAAAGCAACACCGACCGCGAATCACCTGAAGGTACTCGAGCGTCTCTTGCCGCTCTCGTGTCCGCGCCACCATCGCCTCAACAACCGCCGCAACCTCGGAACTGATGCAGTCCACCGCCCGGGCCAGAGGCGGCACGGACGCGTCATCCATCAGGTCCTTCACGGAGTACGGCGACGTCCAGACCGTCTCACCCCGCTCGTTGCGCACAATCACAACGGCGTTGGGGACCTGCGCGAGGAGAATAAAGTCATCGACAGCCAAACGCGCTGGACGATGCATGGGTTGATCCAAGTGCACTCATTCCTCTCTCGTCCCCTTCAGGCGGCAATCCGTGCCCGCGGCACTGGACCCTATCCCCCGGATCCTCCAAAACCCAACAATGCACGTGGTAGGTGCAGAATCAAGCAGATATGCCCACCCAGCCATGCGGAAGTTACCTAAGCCCATCCTCGTTTCCGCAGCCCAACCCGGTGCAAGCGCCGCCACGCCTCGCAGACGTTCCCCACGGCCCGACGCCAGTGCCGCCGACACTACCTCACTTTCACCTGCGCTCTCACCAGCACTCCCACCCGCCTTCGACCGCGCACGCGCACGCTTCCTGACGTTCCTCCGCGTCGAGGCGGGCCTCGCGGCCAACACACTCGTCGCCTACGGCTGGGACATCCAACTACTGCTCTCCGATCTCGCCGCCGCAGGTGTGTCCGAGGTAAAGGCCGCCACTCCCCGCCTCGTCGCCGAGCACCTCTCCTCGCTCAAACGGGTGCGCGGGCTGCAAGGCTCCTCCGTCACGCGCCACCTCGCCGCGATCCGCGTCTTTTTCCGCTGGGCCGTCTCCAACAGGCTCATCGAGTCGGATCCGACCGAGATCCTCGAGCGCCCCCACCGCTGGAAGAAGCTCCCCGGCGTCCTGTCGCCACGCGATGTGAAGAAGCTCATCGAGTCCGCGAGCGAACCCGCCCCGCCCGCGCGCCCAAAGCGCGCGGCCGCCGCATCCGAGTCGTCCCCCGCGTCACCCGCGCTCTGGATGCGCGACCGCGCGCTCCTCGAGCTCCTCTACTCATCAGGCCTGCGCGCCAGCGAGGCCGCCGGCATGCGGATCAGCGACTTCATCGAGACCCTCGGCGTCCTCAAGGTCACTGGTAAGGGCAACAAACAACGCCTCGTCCCCGTCGGCATCCCCGCGCGCGACGCCATGCGCAGCTACATCCAGGCCTGCCGCCCCGCACTGGTCAGGCCCGACGATCCGACCAACTCGATTCACGATGGCCACCTGCTCCTCTCCAAAACCGGCCGCCCCCTCGAACGCGTGGCCATCTGGCAGATCGTCAAGCGCTGCGCCCGCCAAGCCGGTCTCCACGACGTGCACCCGCACACCCTCCGCCACAGCTTCGCGACACACCTGCTCGCGGGCGGGGCAGACCTTCGCGTCGTTCAAGAACTTCTCGGACACGCCGACATCGCCACCACCCAGATCTACACCCACGTCGACCGCTCACACCTCCAAGCCGTCGTCAAAAAGCACCACCCGCGGCCCTGAGCATGCCCAACCTGCACCCAGAGCCCTCTGATTCGCAGATTTCAAGAATTATTGAAACTCAGCAGCCGCCCTCGTAGAATCCTGTACGAGGAGTTCTCAATGCCCCCTACCGACGGCCTTCAAATTCCCGGCACGACCCGCACCGAGCATCCATCCTTGAGTGGCTTGGACCACGGTCTGCTCTCAGCCGTCGTCGCCGGCCACGCCCGACTCACCGGCCCGCAGGCCATCGAGATCTTCCACAAGATGCCCCTCGCGGAGCTTGGCCGCTGGGCAGATGCTCGCTGCAAGGCGCTCCACGGCGACACCTTCCGCACCTACGTCATCGACCGCAACATCAACTACACCAATGTCTGCAACGCCAAGTGCACCTTCTGCGCGTTCCGCCGCGATGGCAACGAGGCCGACGCGTACACGCTCTCCTACGAGCAGATCCACGAGAAGATCGCCGGCCTCTCCGCCATCGGCGGCACTCAGATCCTCATGCAGGGCGGCATGAATCCAGACCTCCCGCTGGACTGGTACCTCACCCTCCTCAGCGGCATCAAGCAGCGCTTCCCGCACATCCATGTCCACGCCTTCTCGCCCCCCGAGCTCATCGAGTTCGTCCACTTCTTCAATCCCCCCGGTGCCACCCTCTTCGACAAGGCCCGCTGGGTCCTCGCCAAGCTCCAGGAAGCTGGCCTTGACAGCCTCCCCGGTGGCGGCGGCGAGATCTTCGCCGGCCCCGTCCGCAGCAAGATCGGCCTGGGCAAGTGCGATCAGGACGCCTGGCTCACCGTCATGTACGCCGCCCACTCGCTGGGCATGTTCACGAGTGCCACGATGATGTTCGGTCACATCGAGGGATACGCCGACCGCGTCCACCACATGATGATGGTCCGCGAGTGGCAGGAAAAGGCACTCGCGGCGGGGCGCAGTTCTGTTCTCAACTCAACCACCTCCGCCCGCTGGGGCCACTACAAGGCATTCATCTCCTGGCCCTTCCAGCGTGAGAACACGCCGCTCGGCCGCGTGAAGGACTGGGGCATGAGCCCCGGCGAGCTGGAAGCCGAGTTCCCCGGCGATGTCGTCGCACGCGCGTTCGATTTCGGCGCCAATCCCGAGGTCGACTATCGCACCCTCGGCTCAGCCGCCGCGGAGTTCGGTCGCCGCGTCCGCATGAGCGGCGCCAGCGACTACCTCCGCACGCAGGCCCTTTCGCGCCTCGTCATCGACAACGTCTACTCCGTCGGCTCCTCCTGGGTCACGATGGGCCCGCACATCGGCCAGCTCGGCCTCATGTACGGTGCCAACGACATGGGCAGCGTCATGATGGAAGAGAACGTCGTCTCGAGCGCAGGCACGACCTACTGCCTCGACGAGGCCGTCCTCTGCCGCCTCATCCGCGACGCGGGCTTCGTCCCCAGCCAGCGCGACAACCGCTACGACCTCCTCAAGATCCACTCCGGCCCTGAAAGCCCCGACCTCCAGGTCACCGACTGGAGCGAGCACCGGGCCCGGAAGATGCACCGCGAAGCACCCGGCAAGGGCAAGCAGGCCGGACGCACGCTGCTCACAGTCGGTGCAACCCGCTGACCTCAGACTGGCCCAGCGAATCATCTTTCAAACAGCGCGAACCAAACCGATGCTTCGCGCATCTGATCTAGAGTGATCGCCGCTGGCCCATCGCCTCGGCAACGTGCTTGTACGTGGTGGCGGCCGTCGCCCCCCTCGGAGAATCCGCATGGTTCGCAATCGCCTCGTCCTTCTCTCCCTCGCAGCATCCCTCGCGGCGGCCGTCTCGCTGTCACCTTCCGCAGCTCTTGCCCAGCAACCAGCCCAGACCCAGCCTCCCATCGGTGCCTCCGGCCTGCCCGTCTCTGACTTCGTCCCCCTTCGTATGGGCGACACCGCGCCGCCGATCAAGGTCGCCGAGTGGATCAAGGGCGAGCCTCTGACAGGCTTCAAGCCCGGCCAGGTGACGATCGTCGAGTTCTGGGCGACGTGGTGCCCGCCCTGCAAGAAGAGCATCCCCCACCTCACCAGCCTCCAGAAGAAGTACGGCGACAAGCTCGCGATCGTTGGCGTCTCAATCTGGGAGGAGATTGACCCCATCGAAGAGGGGAAGGGAACGTACCTCCAGCGTGTCAAGGACTTTGTCGCCGAGTGGGGTGACAAGATGGAGTACCGCGTCGCCTACGACGGCGATGAGAATCGCGCGACCAATGGCGAGATGGCCCGCACGTACATGAAGGCCGCCAGCCGCGCTGGCATCCCCAGCGCATTCATCATCGATCAGGAAGGCCGCGTCGCATGGATCGGCCACCCGCTGATCGACATGGACGAGGCGCTCGATCGCATCATCGCGGGCACCTGGGACCTCAAGGCCGAGGTCGAGAAGGCCCGCATCATCGCCGAGAACGAGGGCCGCATCCGCAACTTCCAGCGTCAGCTCCGCGCGGCAAGCATGAACAAGAACGCCGCCGAGGCGATCACCGCCGCCGAGAACCTCCTCGCCATCGACCCCATCGTTCACTACGGCGCAGGGATCGCGGCAGTCCGCATCGCGCTCGTTACAGCCAAGGATCCCGCAGCCGCCTACGCCTTCGGCGCACGCCTTGTCGACGGCCCCTTCAAGGACAACGGTGAGGCGCTCAACGCCCTCGCCTGGATGATCCTCGATGACGCCGAGGTCGCGGCGGCCGGAGATCGTGATCTTCCCCTCGCGATGCGTGCCGCCCAGCGCGCCAGCGAGGTCACGCAGCAGAAGGACGCCGCGATCGAAGACACGCTCGCTCGCGCCCACTTCGAGACTGGCAACATCGCCAAGGCCATCGAGATCCAGACCCGCGCCATCGAAATCGCCAGCGAGGAACAACGCCCCGAACTCAGCACCACCCTCGATCGCTACAAGAAGGCACTCACAGCTCCGAAGTAGTACCCGCACACCTGAGTCTGTCGCGCCGATACCCTCACCACATGCCACGCACCGCAGCACGCGAAGAGCCGCCCGTTTACGTCCTCACGCGTGAGGCCTCGCGCGAGCTCGACCGTCTCGCACTCTCCGAGTTCGGCATTCCCACGCTCGTCCTCATGGAGAACGCGGCACGAAACGCCGCAGACATCGCCCTCGACGGCCTCGAGGGCATCGCCTCCCCGCGCGTCATCATCGTCGCGGGCCCCGGCAACAACGGCGGCGACGGCCTCGCGATGGCACGCCACCTTCAGAACGCAGGCCTCAAAGTCGCGATCATCCTCGCCGCCCAGCCAAAGCAAGGCTCAGACGCCGCGCTCCACCTCAACGTCTGCAATCGCACGGGCCTTCCCATCCTCGGCGCCGCGGCACTCGGGCCAGACGCCAGCCTCGCCGCCGCGGCCAAATCCCTCGGCGGCTGCGACCTCGTGATCGACGCCATGATCGGCACCGGACTTTCGCGCCCCCTCGATGGCACCATGGCCGCGCTCGCCAACTCAATCAACGCCCTCGCCGCCAGCGGCTCCGGGTGCGACGTTCTGGCCCTCGATTGCCCCAGCGGCATGGACTGCGAGACCGGCGAAGCACTCGGCACAGCCACAGTCCGCGCGTCCGTCACCGTCACCTTCGCTGGACTCAAGCCCGGCTTTCTCACGCTCGCGGCACAGAACCTCCTTGGCGAGGTCATCGTCGCCGACCTCGGCGTCCCCCGCGCACTTCTGGAACGCCTCGGCACTCGCATCGCCGGAAGGCCAGACTCATCACCCGCGGACCCGGAAGCGACCCCACCCCCGTCGCCACCGCGCGGACGGGCACGCTCCCGAGACTGATACGCCCAGCGGTGTCGCCAGCTGGGAATCTGTTGGTCACTCCGCCCGGCTCCTTCGGTCGATGTAGGATGCAGTGTCCCGCAACATCGGCCTCGGACCCGCCGCGGCTGGTTGCGTCCTGATCCTGCACGGAGAGACGGCCATGGCAGTTCGGATGGAACTCTCGAGAATCCTGATCCGCGAGCTCAATGACTACCAGATCATCGAGCTCCGCGAGGTCGCCGACTCTGACAGCACAACAGGTGACAGCACAGAAGGCACGGACAGCACAGAATCTGGTGCCACTGGCGGCCAGATCGAAGGCGGCCGCTCCTTCCCCATCGTCATCGGACTCCCAGAAGCCCAGGCCGTCGAGCGCCGCCTGAAGGGCATCACCATCAAGCGCCCGCAGACGCACGACCTCCTCGCCAACGTCATCGAGGCCCTCGGCGGCAAGCTCCAGTCCATCACCATCAACGACCTCTCCGACCACACCTTCTTCGCAACCCTTGATGTCCGAACCGCCGCGGGAACCATTATCAACATCGACTCGCGCCCCAGCGACGCGATCGCGCTCGGCATCGCGGGCAACGTGCCCATCTACGTCGCGGAGCACGTGCTCAACTCCGCCATGAAAGACGATGGCTCGCTGTGACACAACTGCCGCCCTCACTGCAGGACCTCGACCCGCACGTTGCGCCACGCGTCTTCGCCACCGCGCACCTGCCCCCCATCGGCGGCACGCTCAAGCAGCGCCCCGAGGACTTCCTCGTCGATGAGATCCCCGCCTACCACGCCTGCGGCGAGGGCGAGCACCTCTATCTCCTCGTCCAGAAGCGCGGCATGTCCACGATGGAGATGATCCGCGTCCTCGCCGACCACTTCCGCGTGCGCCCGGACCGCATCGGCTACGCAGGCCTCAAGGACAAGCACGCCATCACGCGCCAGACCGTCTCGATCCACATTCCCGGCAAGAAGCCCGAGGACTTCCCGCTCCTCCAGCACGACAAGATTTCCGTGCTTGGTGCCGAGCTGCACACCAACAAGCTGCGCCCGGGCCATCTGCGTGGCAACCGCTTCAGCATCCGCGTCCGCGGCGTCCGCCCCACCGACGTCGTGACCGCGCAGAAGGTCCTCACGACCCTTGCACAGACCGGCGTTCCGAACCGCTTCGGCGAGCAGCGCTTCGGCATGCTGATGAACAACCACATCATCGGCCGCCATCTCATCGCGGCGGACTACGAAAGCGTCGTGCGCGAGCTGCTCGGCCCCAACACCTTCGATCCCGCACTGAACACAGAGGCCCGCGCCCTTTTCGCGCAGGGCAAGTTCGAAGAGGCCAAACGCCACTATCCCGACGCCGCCCGCACCGAGCTCAAGGTCCTGCACCGCCTCTCACAGGGCCGCTCGCCGCGCGATGCCGTGCGCGCCCTCGACGACACCACCATCGGCTACTACATCTCCGCCTTCCAGTCCGCGGTCTTCAACGCCGTGCTGGATGCGCGCGTCGCATCGGGCACGCTCGGCGAGCTGCACGATGGTGACCTCGCCATCAAGCGCGAGAACCTCGCCGTCTTTGCCGTTGATACCGCGGTCGCTGCGGATCCTGACACCCGACAGCGCCTCGCCTCGCTCGACATCGGTCCCAGCGGCCCGATGTGGGGCCCCGAGATGATGCGCGCATCAGGCGCCATCGACGAGCGTGAGGTAGCGTGCCTCGCCGCACTCGGCCTCACGCCCGAGCAGCTCTCGAGCGCCGACGTCCTCTCGCGCCGCGCGATGGACGGCAAACGCCGCCCCCTCCGGATCCCGCTCATCGACCCCGAGGTCGAGGGTGGCGTCGATGAGCACGGCGCGTTCGTCCGCTGCGCCTTCGAGCTGCCTCGCGGAGCGTTCGCCACTGTCGTCATGCGCGAGATCATGAAGCCGCCAACGCCCGGCGCACTCCCCGGCGAGGCAGATGAGCCGTAACAGGTCTGAGCAAGTCGCACCGATCACGCGTGCGACCCGTCGCAACGCAGTCACACACGCAGGAACAAGCAGGAACACGCCATGTCCGACGGAATCCGATTGGTCTGCTTTGACTGGGGCGGCGTGATCCTCAAGCACTGCCGCGCCTGGAGCGAGGCGTGCAACGCCGCGGGCCTGCCCATTCGCGAAGGCGTCGACAGCCACGACAAAGTCCTACGCCGGCGCGAGGCCACCGCCGCATTCCAGCGCGGCCACATGGCACCCGACGACTACTACCACGCTCTCGCAGAAGCCTCCGACTGGCTCTATTCAACCGCAGAGATCAAGCGCCTCCACGACGCGTGGGTCACCGAGGAGTACCCCGGCGTCGCCGATGTCATCCACGCCATCCACGCCCGCGGCCGCGACACCGCACTCCTCTCCAACACCAACGAAGCCCACTGGCGCCGCCACCTCCCAGGCCCGCGCGGCGAGAAGCCCGACTTCCCGACCGCCGGCCTCCTGCGCCTGCGCTTTGGCTCGCACCAGCTCGGCCTCGTCAAACCCGGCATCGAGATCTATCGCGCGTTTGAGAAGCAGACACGGCACGAGGGCGAGCGCATCCTCTTCTTCGACGACCTCATCGACAACGTCAACGCCGCACGCTCCATCGGCTGGAACGCAGAGCTCATCGATCACACCGGCGACACCGCACACCAGCTTCGCACGCACCTTGCGAACCACGGCGTGCTGTGAAGGGCCTCACGTCGTCGCTCGCTCACGGATCAATCGCAATATCCAGCTCCACCGTCGTCGGCGCCAGGCACTCATACTCCGAGCACGCCTGGTACATCACGCACAGCAGCGGCGTCCCCTTCCACTCACCCTGCCGCTCCAGCGCCACACGAAGCTCAACCGTCCCCGAGTAGACATTCACCTTGCCGACGCTCGAGACGCCGTGCGGCTCCCCTTCCGGATAATCCGCGTACGCCACCACGCCCGCGCCGTTGATGATGCCAACCCGCAGCGGGATCATCCGCCGCGCCGCCTCCGAAGGGCCCGGGTCCGCCGCCGTCACGTGCCATCCATCTCGCATGCGAAGCACGAGCGTGAGCTCCGCCGGCGCATCGGTCGCCACCCGCACACGATCCACCCCCGCAAAGATCTCAACCACCTCCGTGCCATGCCGCACGCCGGCCGCCGCGGCAGCCTCACGGGCCCGCACCTCCGCCGCGGCACGGTCCTTCACGTCCGCCGCCCGCATCGGCCGCCCCGCACCCTCCGGCACCTCGCTCGCAATCAGCAGCCGCAGGAGCGCCCGCACCGAGTTGCACACACCCACCGGCCCCTGCGCAATCTCCGATGAATACGTGTCCAGCGCCGCGAGTGCCCGCGCGCTGTGCGCAGGATCGCCCGTCATCTCGGTCAAGTCCACCAGCGCATGCACCATGATCCCAACCGCGCTGGGAATCGCCCCATCATGCGTCGACCGCGCCCTCACGAACAGATCCGGCGCATCTTCACGCGTGTCAAAGATCGCGCCGCTCGACTCAGTAAAGAACGCCGCGCGTGCCGACGTGAGCAGCGACATCGCCTGTGCAACACGCTTCTCGCGCACCGCCGCATCGCTGGCTCGCGCGATCGCGAGCAGCCCATGGATCATGCACGCCGAGTCCTCCAGCACCCCCACCGGCCCCAGCCGCCCATCGCGCCACGACCGGTGCAGCACCGCCGCCCCACCCACCGGCACGACCAGCTTCGACAGCACAAAGTCCGCCGCCCGCTCCGCCGCCGCAAGGTACCTCGGTTCCTCCAGCAGCCTCGCGCACGTCGCCAGCGCGCCGATCATCAGCCCGTTCCACGACGCCAGCACCTTGTCATCCAGATGCGGCTGCTTCCGCCGGGACCGCGCCTCATAGAGCGCGCCGTTGATCCGCGAAAGATGCTCAACAAAGTCCGCCGGTGCCCGCTCAAACATCGGCGCGAGCCTCTCCGGACGCTTCTCCAGACGGAGCACACTCCGCGCCGGCTCCTCCGGATGGTGCGGATCCCTGAAGTTCGGCCCCTCGCTGATCCCGTAGACGCTCGACGCCAGCATCGCCGCCGACCGCGCCGCCCGCGACAGCTCCGGCACCGCATCAATCTCCGGCGGACAGAGCGCCGCCAGCAGGTCCTCCGGCGTCCACAGGTAATTCAGCCCCTCGCGTCCATCAACCTCCGCGTCCTGCGCACTGAAGAACCCACCCTCCGCGTGCGTCATCTCCCGCAGCACATAGTCGCACGTCGAGCGTGCAATCCCAGCGTAGAACTCATCGCCATACTGCCGCGCCGCCCGCGCATACACGTTCGCGAGCTGCGCATTGTCATACAGCATCTTCTCAAAGTGCGGCACCAGCCACCGCTCATCCACGCTGTACCTGTGGAAGCCCCCTCCAATCTGATCTCGCACGCCACCCAGCGCCATCGCGTCCAGCGTCCGCCGCAGACACTCATCGATCGCATCACCCGTGGAGTCGTCCGCCGCCCGCTCCCGCACATCCAGCAGCAGCTCCAGGAACACCGGCTGCGGAAACTTCGGCGCACGCCCAAACCCGCCATTCACGCGATCAAACGTCCGCAGCAAGCCTGACACCGCGTGCGCCACCGGCTCCTGACCAAGCTCCGCGCCCCCCTCGCGCGTCGCGGTCTGCTCACGCACCGCCTCCGCCAGCCGCCCCGCCTGCTCGATCGCCGCGGCACGCTGCTCCTTCCACACGCCCGACATCGCTTCCAGCACCTTCGGAAACGTCGGCATCCCGCCATGCCGCGGCTCAGCCGGGAAGTACGTCCCGCAGTAGAAGGGCCGCAGCGTCGCAGGATCAAGGAACAGGCTCATCGGCCAGCCGCCATGCCCAGTCATCAGCACCGTCGCCGCCATGTACAGGTCATCCACATCCGGCCGCTCCTCACGGTCGACCTTGACGCAGACGAACCGCTCATTCATCATCGCCGCGATCTCGGCGTTCTCAAAGCTCTCCCGCTCCATGACGTGGCACCAGTAGCACGTGCTGTAGCCAATCGAGAGAAAGATCGGCACATCACGCTCGCGCGCCCGCGCAAACGCCTCCGGCCCCCACGGGAACCAGTCCACAGGATTGCGAGCATGCTGGAGCAGGTACGGACTGGCCTCACGGGCAAGGCGATTCGCCGGGTAGCTCTGAAGTGCCATCGCAAGGCTCCTGAATGTCTGAAGAATCCGAAAGGTCGCGAAGACAGTCTATGGGGCGAGGCCGAAGGCCTCATCGTCATTAGCCGGCTGTGGAGGAGCGAGCGACGACACTGCCGGAACACTCGCCGACCCCACTACCGCTTCCCACTCCCCCTCGCCCCCAGCGGCTTCATCACCAGCGTCAGCACCCGCGCATGCTCCATCGCGTCATACACCGCCGGCAACGTCGAGCTCGCGCCGCGTGAATCATCCACACGCACGCCGCGCCGCCCATCACCACCCAACTCGCGCATCGCCTGCTCGCTGCTCCGCAGCACCGCGTCCGCCGGCAGCAGCAACCCCTGCACCGTCACAACTCCCTCCACCATCCGCACCTCATCGTGCACGCACCCCTCCGCGACGCGCGACCGAAGCCCCTCATACGCCGCCGCGTACCGCTCCGCCTCGGCCGCGACCTTCGCGCCGTCGATCTCCCCCGCCGCGTCCTCCTCACACGCCGCCACAACCTCATCAATCGCCCGGCGCAGCGGCGTCAGCGCATCGTGCAGCACCGCCCTCGCATGGATCATCCGCTCCGCCGACGCCTGTAAAAGCAGCGGAATCGCAACGCCAAAGACCGGCTTCCCAAGCCTGACCTCCGCCTTCTGCGCCACGCTCACCGCCACGGACCGCGCCACGCACGTCGCGTTCCTCGCGGCGAACCGGTCCAGCGACGCCAGCAACGGCAGCAGAATCCCCGGATCAGGCCCACCCTTCATGAGGTCACGCGACAGCGACGCCAGGTACCGACCCGGATCGTCGTACAGATCGTCCTGAATGAACCCCCGAAGCGAAGGCAGGTCCGAAGTCTCACAGATCCGCCGCAGCACGCCCCCCATCTCATCCAGCGGCGACAATCCATCGAGCACGCCCGCCAGCACGCCCTCGCGCCACAAGGGCACGCTCCACTCCCACGACTGCGCCAGCTCGCGATACGTCGCCGACTTCCGCGCCGCCGCCATCGCCGACGCCACGCCGCCATCACCCCCACCACCCCCTCCTCCACCCCCCGGCCCCGGCGCCACCGTCACCACGCTCGACGCCAGCAGCATCGACGCCATCGCTGGCGCCTCGCGCGTCGTCAGGTGATACGGGCTGATCGCGATGATCATCCACAATCATACGACCCGCATCGTTCGATCGCTTTCTCCCTCACTCCGGCTTCCCCCGCTCCGCCGCCCGCGCCACACCCTCCTCGATCACCTCCACCATCTTCCCAAAGTGCTGCGGCACCTGCATGAACAGCGGCTCGTGCCCCGCCTCCAGCAGCAGCCGCCGAGGCCTCCCCAGCCGCTCCCACAGCACATCACCCAGCGGCGACGGCACCGCCTCATCCAGAATCCCCTGCACCACCAGCACGCTCGCACCCGAACCCCGCAGCGCCGCCGCCGTGTGGAACGAATCAAGCGTGCTCTTCTCCAGCACCAGCCGGCGCAGCTCCGCCACGCTCGCGTCCGTCCGCGTTCCCTCAGGCCAGCGCACGCGCACCGCGTCGATCATGCTCCGGTAGTTGCTCGTCTCGTTCATCTGCCAGAAGCAGCACCCGCCCCCCACCATCACCGCCGCCGCATACTTCTCCGGCTCCAGCGCTACCACGCTCGGCAGCGTCATCGCCCCGCCCGAAAACCCAACCACACCCCGCGGCAGCGCCGCAAGCTCCGGCCGCGCCCGCCCCACATGCGCAAACGCCTCGCGCGCCGCAAACGCACACTCCGCCGTCCGATCATCCATCGCCCTCGCAATCGCCGCGGCATCATCCGCCAGCCCATCCTGAGGCGTGATCTCAAACTCCAAACGCTGCGTAAACCGGCTCGGCTGCGCCCACATCCGCAGCACCGCAAAGCCACTCTTCCGCATCCGCGTCGTCAGCCGCTCCAGCGTCCCCTCGGGCGTCGCAAACAGCCCCGGCATCAGCAGCACCACACCCTTGGGCACCGGCGCACCCAGCACCGCGTCACCCTCCCCCAGCGGCATGAAGAGCGAGAACCACGTCCGCTGTGCTTCGAAGACTGCCGCCGCCTCATCCAACTCAGCCCGCGGCGTCAGCGTCATCACACGAAACGCCATCACCCCATCATGCCGCCGACCTCGCGGCACAGCCCGCCCAGCCTCCTCAGGCGCCACATCCATCACGAACGCATTCTCCCCCTCGAACCGCACCTCGGCACGCTCATCCCCCACCCAGCGCCGCAGCGTCTCACCATCATCGAGCCCCAGCGGATCAACCGTGGCCTCCCTTAAAGCCCCGATCCGGCCAAGGTTCATCCCAGTCGGCTTCAGAATCGGCAGCTCAATTTCCACCACCACCGCCCGAGCCCCATCCCGCTCCACCCGCGCAGGCCACACCGGCGCCAGGCTCGGAAGCCCCACATCCGGCAGCGCGTACGACTTCCAAAGCACCTCCGCCTGCCCGCGCGTGAGATCCGAGATCGGCGCTCCGATGTCCTGAGCCCGCAGCAGCGGCGTGAGAAGCCCAACAGCCATCACGCACGCCGCGCACGCCCCCCACCACCTCGCCCCTCGCCTCATGACTTGTACCCCTTCGGGTGCTTCTGGAACCACGACCACGCCGAAGCGATGATCTCATTGAGGTCCGTCACCTTCGCGCTCCACCCAAGCTCGCGACGGATCTTCTCCGGGTTGTTGAAGAGCATCGGCGGATCGCCCGCCCGCCGCGGCTTCTCCACCACCCTGAACTCCCGCCCCGTCACCTTCCGCACCGCATCGATGATCTCGCGGACCGAGTACCCCTTCCCGATGCCGACGTTGTACGCCATCGCCTGCCCGGCCTGCAGCTTCCCCATCGCCAGCACGTGCGCATCGATCAGATCCTCAACATGCACATAGTCGCGCACGCACGTTCCATCCGGCGTCGCATAGTCCGTACCAAAGATGCCCACCTCGGCCCGCTGCCCCAGGGCCGCCTGCAGAATCACCGGGATCAGATGGCTCTCAGGATCATGATCCTCACCCAGCAACCCCGAGCGATCACACCCGCACACGTTGAAGTACCGCAGCATCGCATACCCAAACGGCACGCCCTTGATCCGCCGCCCTTCAGCAAAGTCCCGCAGGATGTGCTCACCATGCAGCTTCGTCCAGCCATACGGCGACACCGGACTCTGCGGGCACGTCTCCGGCACCGGCACGAACCCCTCCGGCGGCTGCCCATACGTCGCGCACGATGAAGAAAAAACGAACCGCTGCACGCCGCCACCCTGCATCTGGCTCGCCTCGCACGCCTCCAGCACGCTGATCAGCCCCGTCACGTTGTTGTGGTAGTAGCGCATCGGCTGCTCCACACTCTCACCCACGTACGCCAGCGCCGCAAAGTGCATCACCGTGTCGATGCCATGCTTCACCAGCGTCGCCGCAACCCGGGCCTTATCAACAATGTCCCCCTCCACAAACTCAAGCCGCCCCTGCGCACCCGGCCGCAGCAGTTCCATCGCGTGCGCATGCCCGCGGAACAGGTTGTCGTACGCCACAACCTTGTGCCCATCACGCAGCAGCCGCTGCACCGCGTGAGACCCAATGTACCCCGCGCCGCCAGTCACAAGTACGTTCATGTCATCTTCCCGTTTGCCCCACCACACCACCGCGGCCGCTCAAGCTCCGCAGGACGATTCCCGCACCGAGCCAACACCCAGGGGCCGCAGCTTCGCACTACGCCGCAGCCGCAGCACCCGGTTCGACCATCGTAAAGGTTTGATCGCCAAAGGCCAGAACTCCACCCGAAATCCCCGCGCGGCCGATACCCTCCACTTCTCCCCCCTCACGCCCCTCGCTCCCTTTATCAGCCCTCCCAAACGCAACCGGAACCACCCGTGCCCGAATCCACTCCGCCTCCTCCCGCCCCGAAGGGCTTCTCGCCCGCACTCGCCCTCCGATCCTTCATCGGCGGCCTCCTCATGGGCTTCGCCAACGTCGTCCCCGGAATCTCCGGCGGCACCATGCTCCTCATGATCGGCGTCTACCAGCGCTTCGTCGCGGGCGTCGCCGAAGTCTCCACCCTCGTCCTGCGCTTCCCCTCCCTCGCGCTCCTCACCTGCATCGGCCTCGGTGCCGGCATCTCCATCCTCCTCTCCGCCGGCCCCATCAAGGACGCCGTCGTCGAGCATCGCTGGATCGCCTTCTCCCTCTTCATCGGCCTGCGCCTCGGCGCCATCCCCATCGTCCTCAAACTCTGCCGCCCATTCAACGCCAAGGTCTGGGCCGGCATCGCCGCGGGCCTCGTCATCACCGCGCTTCTCGGCATGGCCCAATACGCCGGCGACGGCGCACAGACCTCCTCCAACTCCGTCTGGTACATCCGCTTCGCCGCCGGACTCGCCGGCGCTTCCGCCACCATCCTCCCCGGGATGGACGGCTCCTACTTCCTCCTCCTCATGGGCCAGTACGTCCCCATCCTCGGCGCCATCGACCGCTTCAAGGACGCCCTCACCGCTGGCGACGTCAGCGCCGCTATTGCCCAGATCATCTTCCTCCTCCCGGTTGCCGTCGGCGTCGCCCTCGGCCTCGGCGGCGTCTCACTCCTCCTCCGATACCTCTTCAAGCACCACCTCGCCGTCACCGGAGGCGTCCTCATGGGCGTCCTCGTCGGCGCCGTCTTCGGACTCTGGCCCTTCCGCCAGCCCGTCCAGCCCGCCATCGGCCAGACCCTCGGCAACCTCACCATCACCGCCGACAACCTCGCCAGCCTCCCCAAGGAAGACTGGCCCATCGCCTTCTTCACCCCCACTCCAACCCAGATCCTGATCTCCCTCGCCCTCATCGCCGCAGGCATCGCCATCGCCTACGTCTTCACCCTCCTCGATCCCAACGAGTCTGAGCTGCAGTCCAAGCCATCAAAGCAATACTCAAAGTAATAATCTAACTTACACGCAACATCCACGCCATCGCACTCCACTCCACTTCCCAAAACAACATACACCAAGAATAACCCAGCAAGGCAAGCACCCCGCTCGCCTCGCAAGGTATGTACTCCCTCGCTCCAATCTCACAATCTTCCACGCCTCAACTCGATGCCCCGATGCCTCCTGCCCCGATGCCTTCTTCTCAATCCAAATCTCTCTTCTCCCCTCTTCTCCGCAAACTCCGCTCCCCTCTGCACCTCCGCGTTCGAATTGATCCTTCCAAACACATCCGTCTTCCTCCCCACCCCTCCCTCTTCCTCTGCGTTCCAAAACCGCCACCCCGACGCAACGCATTTCTCTCCCCTAGTGCCAAGTGCCCAGTGCCAAGTGCCTTCTTTTGCCATTCCATACCTCGCCTGTGCGCAAATACAGCGACCAACCCATTTTCCACTTGAATCTAACCAAGCACACTCCAAACTATGGGCATGAGCACCGAAACTCTCCCATCCCCGCCCACTCGCGCACGCCCGCTCACTCCACACCGCAGCCACAGTCACCCCGCCCCGAAGCCACCAACCCCACCTTCCCCCGTCCCGCGCCCACTCCCATCCCAGCAACGCATCCCGCCGTTCCTACCCTCCTCCATGGCTTCAAACGCAGCAACTGGTGTCGCCACCTCACCCGCGGCATCCCCAACCACTTCAAGCGCAGCGCCCCTCGTCACGCGCTTCGCCCCCTCCCCAACCGGCCACCTCCACATTGGCGGCGCCCGCAGCGCCCTCTTCTGCTGGGCCTTCGCCAGAGCCAATGGCGGCCGCTTCATGATCCGCATCGAAGACACCGACCAGGCCCGCTCCAGCGATGAGTCCGCCCGCGGCATCCTCGACGATCTCGCCTGGCTCGGCATCGAGTGGGACGACGGCCCCACCCACACCCACGCCAACCGCGAGATTGGCACGCACTCGCGCCCCGTCGGCCCCTACTTCCAGGCCCGCCGCGTCCACATCTACAACGCCTACATCGAGGACCTCATCAAGCGCGGCCGCGCCTACCCAGCCTTCGAGAACAGTGAAGAGCTCGACACCAAGCGCAAGGCCGCCGTCGCCGCCAAGCAGACCTACCGCTACGCCCGTCCCGACGACGTCAAGCCCGGTGTCTTCAATGAAGCCCGCTGGGCCCGCGCGCAGTCCGGCGAGACCCACGTCGTCCGCTTCCTCGCGCTCAGCGAGGAGATCGTCGTCGAAGATCAGGTCCTTGGCGATGTCCGCATCGCTCCCGGCGAGCTCGACGACTTCGTCATCCGCAAGGCCGACGGCTTCCCGACCTACCACTTCGCCGTCGTCGTCGATGACGAGCTCATGGGCGTGACCCACGTCATGCGCGCCCAGGAGCACCTCGCCAACACGCCGCGCCACGTCGCGATGCAGAAGGCCATGGTGCGCCTTGCCGAGTGGGAGACGCCCGGCCGCCGCGCCGGCGCGCCCTTTGCCCACCCCGTCTACGCGCACATGCCCCTGATCTTCAACAACGACGGCACGAAGATGAGCAAGCGCGACAAGGCCAAGGCCGCCCGCAAAGCAGCCAAAGACGCCATCGCCAAGAACAGCACGATTACCGCCGCATCACTCGCAACCGACACCGGCCTCCCCGAGCGCGACATCTCCCTCTTCCTCGCCGCCGAGAGCGACAGCATCGACACCGCCGAGGCCCTCGCACGCCGCTTCGGCGTTGCGCTCCCGGAGATCGAGGTCTGGGACTTCCGCAGGAACGGCTACCTCCCCGAGACCATCACCAACTTCGTCGCGCTCCTGGGCTGGAATCCCGGCATGAAGACCGAGGACGGCAAGGACCTCGAGAAGTTCGACATGCCCTTCATCGCGAAGCACTTCGGCATCGAGCGCATCGGCAAGACCAACAGCAAGTTCGACCGCGCCAAGCTCCTCTCCTTCAGTGCCGACGCCATCGGCGCGATGACCGACGGCGCGTTTGTCGACCGCTGGCTCGCCTGGCTCGCCGAGTACGAGCCCGCGGCCCACGCCCGCGTCGCCTCCCTCGGCACCGATCGTCAGCTCACGCTCGCGCGCGCCCTGCGCCCGCGCGCCAAGACCCTGCGCGATGCCCTCCGCCCCATCGGCTTCCTCCTCAGCAGCGACACCGACTACACCTTCGACACCGCCGCCGTCGAGAAGTCCCTCCTCGCCTCCGATCGCGCGGGCCTCACGCTCCTCCGCACCATGCGCGACCGACTCGACACCATCTCCGAGTCCTACTGGCGCCCCGAGCTCATCCAGTCCCTCATCGAGCAGGTCGCCCAGCAGAACGCGGGCCCGGACAACAAGCCCGCCCTCGGCGCCGTCTCGCAGGCCGTCCGCGTCGCCATCACCGGCACCACCGTCTCACCAGGCCTGGGCGAAACGCTCGCCGTCCTCGGCCGCCAGAGCTCGCTCGCTCGCATCGACCGTTGCCTCGCCACCTTCACGCCCTGAACATCGTCCCCACCACGCGCAGCAAGGAGGGAGCACGCACATGTCCGATCAGGCCACTCACGAAGCCAGCAACACGCTCCCCGACAAGTTCGAGTGCTACGAGCTCTGCGTCCAGTCGCCGCGCCACGTCGTCGCCTTCCTCCGAGGCGTCCACGGGCGCGAGCCCGTCATCCTCCGCGAGGACTTCTGCGGCTCCGCCGCCGTCTCACGCCGCTGGGCCACCGAAGGCCTCAAGGCCGGTGAAACTCGCCGCGCCGTCGCCGTCGACATCTCCGCCCCCTGCGTCGCACGAGCCATCGAGCTTGCCCGCGCCGAGAACGCCCTCACACACATCGCATTCTTCTGCGGCGACGTCCTCGAAGACATGCCCTACTGGAAATGCGCCACCACACCCAGCGGCGGCGCCGATCCTCAGAGCGCCAGCGACGCCGTCGCACCCGACATCATCTTCGTCGGCAACTTCTCCCTGGGCTACATCCACGAACGCACCGCCCTCGTCCACTACCTCAAAGACTGCCGCACCGCCCTCCGCCGCGGCAACGCAGGCTTCGGCGGCGGCACCTTCGTCTGCGATACCTACGGCGGCGCGCGAGCCTTCAAGACCGGTGGCTTCGAACGCATCCATCCAGGCAGGAGAGGCGAGATCATCCGCTACACCTGGTCACGCGACGCCGCCGACCCCGTCACCGCCATGGTCGACAACTCCATCTCCTTCCGCATCGAAGTCGATGGTGAAGTCGTCCAGGAACTCCCGCGAGCCTTCTTCTACCGCTGGCGCCTCTGGAGCATCGCCGAACTCCGCGAAGCACTCATCGAAGCCGGCTTCGCCGCCATCAGCGTCCACGTCGACACCAACATCGCCCCGGGCCAAATCCCCCGAGGCATCCAAAGCCCCGACGAACTCGGCGACGACTGGATCGTCCTCATCGCGGGCCGCATCTGACGCCGCACCACGCCCCCAATCGCCTCTACCATCCCGCCCCATCGGAGCCCAACATGACGACCGACGCCTCGAATCCGACCCCAGCCCCCCACCACCACTTCATCGACGAGATCATCCTCGCAGACAACGCCGCACTGCGCTGGGGCCAGAACAAGGACGGCACGCCCAAGGTCCACACGCGCTTTCCCCCCGAGCCCAACGGCTACCTCCACATCGGCCACGCCAAGAGCATCTGCCTCAACGCCGGCCTCGCACGCCGCTACAGCGGCCACTTCAACCTGCGCTTCGATGACACCAACCCCGCCAAGGAAGAGCAGGAGTACGTCGACTCCATCATCAAGGACGTCAAGTGGCTCGGCGCCAACTTCGACGCGCCCCCCATCGGCGGCGGCCTCTTCTACGCCAGCAACTACTTCGAGCAGATGTACGACTGGGCCGTTGAGCTCGTCAAGAAGGGCCACGCCTACGTCTGCGACCTTTCTGCCGATGAGATGAGCAAGCGCCGCGGCGATCTCCGCACGCCCGCGAGCAGCCCCTTCCGCGATCGCCCGATGGCCGACAGCCTGCGCCTCCTCGAAGAGATGCGCAATGGCAAGCATCCCAACGGCAGCCACACGCTGCGGGCGAAGATTGACCTTGCCAGCCCCAACTTCGTCCTGCGCGATCCCGTCATGTACCGCGTCGTGCACGAGCACCACCACAACACCGGCAACCGCTGGTGCATCTATCCGATGTACGACTGGGCCCACTGCCTCGAGGACTCCCTCGAAGGCATCACGCACTCCATCTGCACCCTCGAGTTCCGCAACAACCGCCCCCTCTACCACTGGTTCATCGAGCGCATCAACGAGGGCCGCACCGCCGATGGCAGCGGCCCCTGGGGCAAGCTCATTCACCATCCGCAGCAGATCGAGTTCGCCAAGCTGCGCCTCACCTCCGTCATCCTCAGCAAACGCAACCTCCTGCGCATGGTGCAGGAGAAGGTCGTCTCCGGCTGGGACGACCCCCGCATGCCGACCATCTCCGGCCTGCGCCGGCGCGGCTTCCCCGCCGCCGCCATCCGCAACTTCTGCGATGAGATCGGCGTCACGACGCAGGAAAGCACGATCGACCTCGGCCGCCTCGAGAACAGCGTCCGCGACTACCTCAACAAGGCCGCCCCGCGCGCCATGGCCGTCCTCAAGCCCCTCAAGGTCCGCATCGAGAACTGGCCCAGGAACGCCGACGGAACGCCCGTCGTCGAGATGCTCGACTTCGTCGTGAACCCCGAGGACGAAGAGCGCGGCCTCGAATCCGCACGCCGCAAGATCGCCTTCGCCGGCGAGCTCTTCATCGAGCGCGAGGACTTCATGGAAGTCCCCGCCAAGAAGTTCTTCCGCCTCGCGCCCGTCAGCGCGGGCGGCCTCGAAGTCCGCCTGCGCTGGGCCTACTTCATCAAGGCCACCGGCGTCGTCAAGGACGCCAGCGGCGAAGTCACCGAGGTCATCGCAACCTACGACCCCGCAACCCGCGGCGGCGACGCCCCCAAGGGACCCGACGGCCAGCCACTCCGCAAGGTCAAGGGCACCATCCACTGGGTCAGCGCCCTCCACGCCATCCCGGCAGAAGCGCGCCTCTTCGACCGCCTCTTCGCGCACGAAGAACCCGGCCACCCCGGCCCCAACGGCGAAGAGCGCGACTTCCTCCTCGACCTCAATCCGCACTCGCTCGAGAAGGTCACCGCCCGCATCGACCCCTTCCTCGCCGGAGCGCGCGTCGGCGACACCTTCCAGTTCGAGCGCCTCGGCTACTTCCGCGTCGATGAGGACTCAAAGCCCGGCGCACTCGTCTTCAACCGCACCGTCTCACTCAAGGACAGCTGGAGCAAGGCCAAGGAGTAGCGACCCCCGAGCACACTCGCATCGGCCGAGCGTGACGCGCGAGACCAGCATGGCCAACCAGCCCGGGGACAACCTCGCAGCCGCGCCGGGTGTGATCATCCGCCCCGCCACCGTCGCAGACGTCCCACACGTCCTGCCCATGGTGCGCGCCATCTGCGACCTGCATCAGGCCCGCGATCCCGAGCGATTCCGCGTCCTCCCCGATGTCATCGCCCGCTACGCCTCCTGGCTTCCCGAGCGAGCCCAGGACCCGCGCAGCGTCTTCGTCGTCGCGCAGGAGCCCGGCGCTCCGGTGCTGCTGGGCTTCGCGGTCTGCACGATCGAGCCGGAAGTCCCGATCTTCTGGGTCCCCGAGTGCGGCTGGATCCACGACCTCTGGGTCGAACCCAACGCCCGCCGCCGGGGCATCGCGCGGGCGATGGTGGAGTTCATCGCAGCTCGGTTCGGGGCAATGGGCGTCGCGCAGATCCGCCTGCACACGGCGGCCTTCAACGACGACGCGCGGACGCTCTTCGCGGCGGCTGGGTTCCGGCCCTGCGTCGTCGAGATGCTCCGAACGCTCGGCGCAAGCTCCGGCAGCGATCCTCGAGCATCGGCAACAGGCCAAAGGGACCTGCCATGAGCCTGCGTCCCTCCGATATCCCCGCATCGCGCGTCAAGGAACTTGAGGCCGGCCTCAACGACTCGCGCAATCTCGCCGAACTCCTCGCCATGGACTTCGGCCGCCTCATGCGCGCCGCATGCCCATCTCTCCCCGCCGCGGCGGCGACAGCCTTCGACGATCTCGGCAGAGTCGGCATCATCCAGCGCATCGAACTCGGCGGCAAGCTCCTCGCGCAGCACGCCGCATCACAACTCGACACGTTCGCAGCATCACCAAGCGACGTCGTGCGTTCATGGGCCTGCTACGCAGCCGTGCGCGAGCAGCGCGGCACACTCCGCCAGCGCCTCTCGCGCGTGCGCCCCTTCGCCGACGACGCCAACAGCGGCGTGCGCGAGTGGGCCTGGATGGCGCTGCGCCCGGCCATCATCAGCGAGCTCCCCCTCGCCATCGAGCTCCTCGAGCCCTGGACGGCCCACACCTCACCCAACATCCGCCGCTTCGCAACCGAAGCCACACGCCCCCGCGGCGTCTGGTGCGCGCACATCACCGCACTCAAGGTCGACCCGACACCAGCACTGCCGCTCCTCGAACCGCTGAAGGCAGACCCCACCAAGTACGTGCAGGACTCGGTCTCGAACTGGCTCAACGACGCCGCAAAGTCAGATCCGAAGTGGGTGCGATCGCTGACACGCAGGTGGCAACGCAAAAGCGAAAGCGCCGCAACCGCCCGCATCTGCCGCCGAGCGCTCCGAACCTGCGGGGAGGCCTGATCATGGTGAACGCCGCGGCACACCCCAGAGCCACGCAACCCCCCGGAAGTGCCTCGCCCGTCAGCGAGCCGCGTCAGACGTCCCTATCCTCCCCGCCTATGGCACTCATCGTCACCGGCACCATCGGCATCGACACCATCGTCACTCCCCACGGCCACGCCGAGAAGATCCTCGGCGGCTCCGGCACGTACTTCGCCGCCGCGGCTTCCTTCTACGGATCCGTCCGCCTCGTCGCCGTCGTCGGCAGCGACTTCCCACCCGAGCACATGAGCACGCTCATGCACTTCAAGGGCGTCGACACCACCGGCCTCGAAGTCCGCTCCGGCAGCAAGACCTTCGCCTGGGGCGGCAAGTACCACGCCAACATGAACAGCCGCGACACGCTCTTCACCGAGCTCGGCGTCCTCGGCGAACACCCGCCCAAGGTCCCCGCGGCCTTCGCCGACTCAAACATCGTCTTCCTCGCCAACTCCCCCCCGGCGGTGCAGATGGGCTTCCTCGATCAGCTCCCCAAGCGCAAGATCGTCATCGCCGACACGATGGACCTCTGGATCAACGTCGCCAAGGCCGACCTCCTCGCACTCCTGAAGCGCGTCGACGGTCTGGTCCTCAACTACGACGAGGCCGAGCTCCTGACCGGCAAGGCCAACACGATTGCTGCCGGCCGCGCGATGCTCGACCTTGGCCCGCGCTTTGTCGTGATCAAGAAGGGTGAGCACGGCGCGATCCTCGTCCACCGCGATGGCCTCGCCGCACTTCCCGCGTATCCCGCCGATCAGGTCATCGATCCCACCGGCGCGGGCGACACCTTCGCCGGCGGCATGATGGGCTACCTCGCCAGCAGTGAGCGGGCCGTCGATGATCCGGGCTCCTACGCAAACATCCGTCAGGCGCTCGTGCATGGCACCGTCGTCGCGAGCTTCAACATCGAGGCGTTCAGCCTCGCACGCCTGCGGACACTGACCAAGGGCGAGATCGAATCGCGCGTGACCGAATTCACGAACATGATCCGCGTCTGAGCCTCACTTTGACCTCACATCGGTAGAATCTAACCGTGAGAACGACCTCACATGATGCCGCAGTGAACGCCGCCGCTGGCGATGGACGGTGGATCGCTACTGTCGTCGCGTCGGCGATCGGCATGCTGGCCATCGGCGTCAGCCTCGGATCCGGTGGCAGCCTGCCGCACGATCCATCGAGCGTCGTGCCGCCCTCGCGAACCGCGCCCGCTCAGGTTTCCACCACGCTGATGTCTCGCGCTGACTCGCCAGAAGCAAACGCAGCTTCATCTCCGACGCCGCCCGCCGCGGAAGCAATACCGCTCGCCGCAGTCGCCGCAACGGACGACGCGCCCGATCGCGCCACGCCAGCACCTTCGCTCACGCGACTGATCAAGATCAACACCGCGACCGCATCCGAGCTCGAGCTGCTCCCCGGCATCGGCCCCGCGATGGCGGCACGGATCATCACGCACCGGACCGAGAAGGGACCGTTCCGAAGCAAGTCGGATCTTGATCAGGTCCGAGGCGTTGGCGAGAAGACGCTCGAGCGACTTCTGCCGCTGGTTTCGTTCGAGCTCCCCGCAGCCGCGGCGAGCGCATCAAACGGCCGCTGAAACTCATCACGCGCGGCCGACGAATCAGGTTCATGTTCCGCTACCTCACCCGAGATGACCGAGGCAGACCCGCTCGCGTTCACGCGATCTGGGTTCCACCGCCGCGCGAAGGCCGCGATGGCGTGCTGAGCTTCGTGTCGCGCTTGTGGTGCGCGCTGCCGCGCAGCACGACGCTGCCGCTGCTGCTGCTCATCGGAGCGCCCGTCACGTACGCGGCGCTCGCGCTTATCTTCGGCCCCTTCTTTGTCGCGCTCACGACGTTCAGCCCCATCGCCTCGACGCTCATTCTGCTCGCGATCTGGATCGTGCTCTGGGCAGCGCGTGCCTTCTCGTACCACGCCCGAACAACGCGCCTTTCGCTGATTGAGTCCGGCCGATGCCCGTCATGCCTCTATGAGATGGGCAACGCCATCGAAGACGACGCGAGCGGCATGGCAACCTGCCCCGAGTGCGGGAGCGCATGGGACCGGCGCCCGCGCACTCGCGAGACGATCACGATCTCGCGCGACGCGATGCGGCTGGGTCCGGAGCGGTGAGTCGAGAAACATGCGGGCCGATGCGTTGGTTTCTGGTGAATCGCAACCCTCAGGCCGCGCAGCCCGTATGCTGAGTTGAACCGCCACACTCCCCGGCACTTTCGCAATATGCACATGGACGAAACAACACTTCTCTGCGAGACATGCGGCTACGGACTTGCGGGCTTGCCTGCGTGGGCGGCCTGTCCAGAGTGTGCGCGGCCGATCTCTACCTCGCTGCCCGCTTCGAGACAGGGAACGCCGTGGCAGCGCGGGCCGGGGCTCTTCTCGTGGCTTTCCTCTTCATGGATGGCGCTGCGGCATCCGCGCCGGCTCTTCTCGATGCTGCGCGTGGAGCGGCAGCACGCGAGCCGGCTGCGCTGGATCAACCTCGTGCTCGCCGCGGCGGTGATGGTGGCCCCGTGGACCGGCGCGTTCATCGGCGATCCGGCTCGAGCGGCGCGAGGTGTGGGCGGCTGGCGTGAGCCTGTCGCGATGATCTTCACGCCGCTCGCGGAGGTGCTGCTGGTGGCGCTCATTCTCTTCGTGCTCACGTGGATCGAAGAGCGCGGGATCCGTTTCTTCGCGGCGCGACGGGGCTGGCGGCTCACGGCTCCCGCCGCGGCACAGATCTGCGCTCACGCGAGCATCGGCTGGCTCCTCTGCGGCGGACTGTCGATGCTCTTCCTCGCGACGCTCTTCTCCGTCACGCGAGTCTTCGGCGTCTCACCCAGCGGCGCACTGGATCTACGGCCCTACGTTGAAGTGACGCTCCATTGGAGCCAGGTTGTGCCGCTGGTCGGGCTTGGCGGGTCGTACTTCCTTGGCATGCTCGCGTTTGAACTCCTGGTCTACGCGGGCGTGCGCGAGTGCCGGTACGCGACGGCGATGCATGCAGAAGCCAGCGCCGCGCCCCAAAGCGCCGAGCCGAACGTCTCTGCCCCGCCGCGCTAAACTCTGATTCCAGCAGGAACGGAGTCCGCCCTGTCCAGCGCCGCATCCAACACCGAAGCCGCGATTCCAAGCGCGGCCCAAGCCCCGCACCGCTGGGGGGTGCTGCGTCACTCGCACTTTCGCATCGTCTGGTTTGCGTCCTGCGGCTCGTACCTTGGAAACTGGTTCGAGTTTGTTGGTACGCAGTGGCTCATCACCGAGAAGACCGAGTCGATGGTCTGGTCGAGCTATCTTGGCGCCGCGCATCTGCTGCCGTCGCTGGCGCTCGGCATCTTCGGCGGGATCGTGGCGGACCGCGTCAATCGTCGCAAGCTGCTGATCGTGACGCAGGCTGTCATGATGGTGATCGCGCTGGCCTTCGCGGCGGTTGTCTGGCTCGATGCCGCAACGCCGTGGATCCTGATCGGCCTCGCACTGGCTCAGGGCATCACGATCGCGTTCAACACGCCCGCGTGGCAGGTGCTGGTGCCGCGATTGGTGCCGCGCGATGAGCTCGTCAAGGCCATCACGCTGCAGGGAATCTCGTTCAACGCGGCGCGCGCCGTGGGGCCGGCGCTTGCGGGAATCATCATGGGCCTCTGGAGCCCGACGGCCCTCTTCGTACTCAACGCGCTCTCGTTCATCGGTGTGATGATCGCGGTCCTCAAGACTCCCGACGCGCCCGCGCCCGATGCCGAGCCGGGCTGGCATCGCAAGGTCTGGGTCGACATCAAGGGTGCGATGCGTTTCGTGCTCATGGAGCGCGGCCCGCGCGCGGCGTTTCTTGCGACCACGATCTTCGCGGCGTTTGGCACGCCCGTGCTCCGCTTCCTGTCGATCTTCGTTGAGCAGGTCTATGAGCTCGAGCCGCAGTATCAGGCGAAGGCCTTCGGTGCGCTCACGGGCGTCATGGGCATCGGCGCCGTGACGGGCGGCCTCTGCCTGCGCTTCGTCCCCGTGTGGTATCCCAAGCACCATTTCATTCCGCTCTCGGTGCTGCTTGGTGGCTTGTGGATCCTGATCTTCTGCTTCACGAGCAACGTCTGGGTTGCGGGCGGCTTCATGTTCTTTGTGGGCTGGTTCTGGATGTGGGCCTTCAACTCCGCGATGGCCGCGCTACAGATGCTCGTGACGGACTCGATGCGCGGCCGCGCACTCTCGGTCTGCAACACGCTCGCGATGGGCCTCATGCCCGCGGGCTACTTCTTCGCGTCGGCAGTCGGTGAGTCCGGCGCGGCATGGGTGCGTCATGCCTCGCCGGGCTACTGGACGCCGGGCCTGGCGACACAGCTTGGTGTGGGTGCCTGCGCCCTCATCCTGGTTGGTGCTGGCCTCACCATGGTGATCTGGCGCACACCCGAAGTCGATGGCCTCCAGCCCGGCGACGCGGGCTACGACCGAAACCCGGGCCTGCTCAGAGGCCTCTTCGCGAAAGCGCACAGGCCTTAAGAAGCAACGCCGTGAACATGAGTGATCATGAGTGATCATGAGGGTGGGTCTGTGGACGAGGCATGGCTAAAGCCAGCATGACACAAACCCGTTGAAACGGGTTGGATCAGAAGATGCCCGGAACATGGCCTGGGTGCGGCACTGAACCACCGCTGAAGCGGTGGCCTACGAGCGAGCAAGGGCGTTGAAACGCCCTGAAAGGCGCGTCGTTGTGCTGACTCCCTGCATCGTTCACGGCGTTGCCAGTTGGGTCTCTTCCGCCCCTGCCTGCCTGCATGCCTTCTTGCCTGTCTGCCTTCCCCTCAGCACGACACCTCAAAGAAGCGCTTCGGGCTGCCGCCTTCGCCGACTGCGAAGCGGATCTCCTTCGCGCACTTGGGGCAGCGGGCCTGGTATCGCTCACCGTCTGCCGATCGAATCACACGCAGGTAGACGTTGGCGCACTTGAAGTAGACCTGCAGCGTTGGGCGGCCGACCACGGGAGCTTCAGCGCTGCCGGGCCCTCGAGGCTCGTCCGCTGGCGTCAGGCCGCCACTCTCGACGATGTCGATTCCGGGGAGATCCATGCCACTCCATCATCGGAGCCTTGCCGCGTTCGCGTTCAACCGATGCCGCTTCGCCCTAAGGAAGCTCCCTCTTTCCGGTTCCTGAGCCCGCCAAACATCCTCCCAGATCCCAAACGACAGTCTCTCCACCGGTTGATACCCGGCTCCGGGGCCCGTATCCTACAAGTTCGATCAAGTCCCTCTGACCGGACCGATGGTGCACCTGGGAAAGTTCGGCCTCGCGCTGGTGCGGAGTTCGGACGGCCCTCGGCGGTTCCAAAGAGTCCTGACCGTGCCGCCTTCTGCCTTCTCTCCGCCCGTTGCGCAAGCCGCAGGCTGACAGAGGCTTGACCTGAGTCAGGCCTGCCTCAGAAAGGCTTGACCTGACTCACCTGACCCGATTGCTCTCAATGTCTCGAAACGCGCGCCTCGACATCAACGTGGAGTCCAAGTCCAGCGCTCGCTGGGCCGGGTATCCGCTGGTCGAGGCTGCCGTCGCGCCCGTTGCGGTGCTGCCCGACACGCCGCCCCCACCGACGGCCATCGGCCTCATCGCCGGCGGCGGCGGACTGCCGCTGCTCATTGCCCGCTCGCTGCGCGCGATGGGGCATCCGGTCCATGGGCTTGGGCTTGCGGGCCAGTATGACGTTGCACTCCCCCACCTCTGCTCGACCTTCCGCGAGGTTGGGCTGCTGCGGCTGGGAACCTGGGGCCGAATACTCTCCAAGCTTGAGGTGCATCACGCGATCATGGTCGGCAAGGTCGACAAGGCGCGGCTGATGCATGATCCGTGGCGGATGGTGCGGCACCTGCCGGATGTGCCGACGATCATGGCGTGGCTGCGTCTCAAACGTGACCGGCGCAGCCATGCGGTGCTTGGCCTCGTCGCGGATGAGCTCACGCGCAGCGGCGTCACGCTGCTTGATTCGACCGCACCGATCCCGGATCAGATGTCGTCGCTGGGCGTCATGACGCGCCGCGCTCCGACGCCGGAGCAGATGGCCGATGTTGAGTTCGCGTGGCCACTGCTGGCCCACACGCTGCGGCTTGATATTGGTCAGGCCATCGCGGTGCGCGAGCGTGATGTGATCGCGGTTGAGGCGGTTGAAGGTACGGACCGCATGATCGAGCGTGTCGGGCGTTTGTGCCGCGCGAGTGGCTGGGTGCTGTGCAAGGGCGCACGCATCGGGCATGATCGGCGCGCGGATGTGCCCACCGTCGGCATCAACACGATCAAGAACATGCACGCCACGGGCGCACGCTGCCTCGCGCTCGCGGCCAACGACGTCATCATGCTCGACAAGGAAGAGATGATCTCGATCGCTGATCGCTACGGCATCGCGATCGTCGGCATGCCGCCCGCGTATGGGGGCGAGCAGCCCATCTCGACATTCATGCATCCGCACGGCGTTGCGAGCGGCGCGGCCAACGGAGCCGAGAGCGTCGCCACCTCATTCAGTACTGATGTTGGTGCCAACGCTGGTGCCGACATCGATCTCGGTGCCGAATCCACGCACGAGCGGCACGCTGAAGCGCGGCCCGAAGCATTCACGCAGACGCCGCGCCCTTCCGCGTGAGCTGCGTCGTGAGTCGCGCTGTGAGCCGCGTTTGAACATGGACGCATCAGATCCACGCCCGTTCGTCAGCCGCGGCGGCCTGAAGCTGCAGCACGCGCTCCGCGAGTTCAACATCGATCCAACGGGCCTCATCTGCGCCGATCTTGGCTGCTCCACCGGCGGCTTCACCGACTGCCTCCTGCGTCACGGCGCGGCGAAGGTCTACGCCGTTGACACCGCGTATGGCGAGCTCGCGTGGACACTGCGCAAGGACCCGCGCGTGGTGGTGATGGAGCGCCAGAACGCGCTGCACGCGCCGGCACCGGAGCTTGTTGATCTCGTCGTGTGCGACCTCTCATGGACGCCGCAGAGGCTCGTCATCCCCGCGGCCAAACGCTGGCTCAAGCCAAACGCCACCATCATCACCCTCATCAAGCCCCACTACGAATTCACCGACCGCGGCGGCCAGCTCCCAAGGGGCGGCGTGCTCGACATGGAATCGGCAGAGAAGGCCACGCAAGAGACCGTCGCGCTGATCGAGACGCTGGGGATGAAGGTGCTGGGGCTGACCAAGTCGCCAATCCTGGGAAGCGGCGGAAAGACCGCCGCGAGCAAGGCGGGCGTGGGCAAGGGGAACGCGGAGTGGCTGGGGTGGGTGCGGCAGCGAGAGTGAACGCATGTCTCAGAACCTTGGATGACCCATCCACCGAGACTTCTTCCTCGGAGAGGTGTTGCACGTCTCACGCGGGTTCTGCCCGATAGCACTCACGCGGGCCTTCTCGCGCTCCACCAAGCCGGCACCGCAGCGCTGGGACGCAGCGGCGGAGATCGCGTAGTCCGCGGTCATCGGATGCGTGTGGTCTTCGGTTGATCCACACGTGTGTCGCTTGCGGCCGTGAGTTCGCCTGATCATCACCGACGATCGTGCAACATGTCGTGACGTTCGCCGTTGCGCAACCAGGCCTCGAGATACTCGATGTCCCCTGTGTCGGCTGTGCCATTACCATCGATGTCAGCCGGATTCTCCTGGAGCCAGTAGAGGTCTGCGATGTCGATCACTCCGTCCGCATCCAGATCAAGGCTCTGACGGCCCGGCTGCGAACTTGCGCCCAGCACATCGATCTCGGCACACGTGACAAAGGACCCAAGCCCTCCGGCCGTTCCATCGAGCCGAACGCCCGTAATGAACGCGGGGGTGCCGAGCGTGTAGTCGAGAATCTGGAATGGACGCGATGAGTCGAGTGGCTCGCTCCACACACCCGTCGGTGCCACCCAGTCGCTACCGACGAGGAGTTGGACCGACACACTCGTGAACCAGCCTCCGTCCGCGTTGGAGTCGCGGAAGTGGTCCCCCTCCACAAATCGGATCACATGAGCGGGCACAGCGCGGTCGTAGGTGATCGCGAGCGAGGTTGGACTGGAGGTGCCCTGCCCTGAGTAGAAGGGTGTCATGGCATCAGGAACTTCGATGCCGCGGCCATCGAGTTCGGTTCCATTCGCGAACGCACCGGGATCTCCGGAGCCATAGCCACCCGGCGGTGCTCCGAAGCTCGCAATGGCGGTCACAACGCCGCCAGCATCACACACCTGTCGATTCGCGCTCCGCAGCGAGAGGTGCCATGCAGGATTGAACTCGAGCGGCTCGCCTCCGGCAGGACGTGGCAGCACCCATGTACCCGTTGCGTCGTCCGTCTTGCCGCCGCTCTCGATGATCACCCGCTCGACGCTCGTCACCATGCGCTGGGCCATCAAGGTGAACGTGTCGTCAGCAGCGGGGTCTGCGATGAGATAGTCCGGGAGGTTGTCACGCGTGCGCGCAACCCAATAGCGATCGGAGATGTTCTGGTCGGGAAACGCGTCCAGCACCGCCTGCGTCCCCCGCATCAGGCCAAACAGGCCGCCCAGCGTCGCGGTGGCGTTGTCGCTGTCCCACCCCCAGAGCGTCCCAATCTGGATCATCCGACGCAGATCCGCCTCACCGTAGAGCAGCGCGGCGACTCCACCGGCGAAGTTCACCGTTGACTCGTACCAGTTGCGGTAGATGAACCCGTTGGCCGCCGCGTTGAGCTGATAGCGTGCATACACCCTGTCGCGGGTTGCCTCCCAGTCATTCCGGTCCGGATTGGCAAGGAAGTCGGCGAGTACAAAGTCGCACACATCCGCGGTCTTGGAGGTGTCCGGAATGAACTTGCGAGCCTCCCTCACCAGCCAGAGTGATTGCTCTCGACCGCTCAAGGCAGGATCTACCTGCGTTGCCAGCGCGTAGAGCACCGCGTAGAACTGGGCGGCGTGTGTTGCGTATGAACTCGACGTTGTCGCGATGGGCAATTCGGCCCGGGCGAGCGCTTCCTCCGGCATGCCTGGACAGAGAGCGCCGTAGATCTCGGTCGTGAGCTGGGCATCGATCCGCAGCGAGTGCGTATTCGCGCTGATGTAGCCCGTCGCCGGGGATAGGACACCTCGGCTCATCAACGCCCGGGCTCTCTCATTGGAGACCCAGATGAAGCGATTGATATGGGCGCTCCAACCGTCCGCAATCTGGGCAGCCGAGAGGATCGAGGTCCCATGCAGACCCCACAGGTGCATGTATACGTACTCAATGTCCGTATCGTCGTCGGCACCCCACGGGTCCTGGAAGACGTACGTGATCTGCAAGCCACCGCTACCGCTGCCCCAGTCTGCATCCGTGTAGAAGGGCGGCCCCTGCTTGCGACCTTCGGTCCGAAGGCCAGTCCAGTTTGCGATGGACTGGGCCATCCACATGGCTCGAAGCCGATCGGCGTAGGCATCTCGTTGAACGACGCGCCTCGTGGGCTGCGCCTCGACCTTCGCAGCAACACATGCCACAAGCACCGCAGCGATCCACATCAGCGATCTGCAAGGACGCCCCATGTTCGTCTCCCGACGTGCAATCATCGCGCCCCATGCTCGCGATCAATAGATGTTATGCGATCCGGTTCGGTCGGGCTGTGGTAAAGCGACCTGAGCGCACGCAGAGGTGGTGCTCGATCACACGAGTAACTTGACGCGTGCGGCAGAGATGTGCCCGCTGAGCCACTTGAGCACGACGGCCGTTGGTTCGAACCAGGGCCATGCAATATCGGGGAGACTGCGTGTCCGCGGTCGCCGCTCTGGTCACTTCTTGGACCGTTCTGGCCGCTACTGCGCCGTCTGAGCCTTTCCACCCCTCCGAAACCACCGCTGCAGCTTCATGCCCGTTCCGAGCAGCATCAGCAGGCCGAGGCCTACGAAGAGGACGTAGTAGATGCGGTAGTCCTTGCCGAAGAGGAGGGTGCCTTGGTGGAGGTCCATCATCCATTTGGCTTCTTTTTCTGACCAGCCGAGCCAGGACTGGGAGAGGCGGAAGCCGATGCCGGTGAGGGCGGTGACTGTCAGTGGGAGGACGAGCGCGAGGGAGGCGATTCGGTGGAACCATCTCACTGTGCGGCGTGGGGCGTGGGTTCCTTCGGCGCGGAGTGGGCCGGGGAGGTCGCTGCGGCGCCACATGGTGATGCCGCTGGCGATGAGGAGGATGAGTCCGGCGCCGGTGATGAGGACGTAGATCGGCGTGAGTGCTTCGCCGAGGTAGGCGCCTTCGTGGATGGCGCGGACCTGCTTGCCGGTCTCGTCGGACATGCCGAACCAGTTGCGGCCGATGCGGTAGGTGAGGCCGGTGATCGCCGAGATGAGCAGCAGTGGCACGAGCACGAGTGCGGCGCGGCGGTGGATCGTGCGGAAGAGCATCGACTTCATGGTGGGCTCGCGCGGGTCATGCTGTTGCGGCGTGCTTGGGCGTGCTATTCCTCGATGGGTTCGGCGTTTTCTGGTGCGGGTTCGCGGGCTTTCCAGCCTTCGACGACGTAGCCGGGCGCGTGGAGCGTGTTCCAGAGGCGCTCGAGGAGCGGGCGAAGCCCATCGCGCGAGCCGGCGGAGATGACGAGCACGTCCTTGTCCGCGCGGAGTTTCAAGGCGCGGCAGACTGCGTTGACGGCCTTCTTGCGGTCCGCGGCGTCGGGGATCAGGTCGGCCTTGTTGAGCACCACGAGCTCGGGCTTCTCGGCGAGCAGCTCGCTGTATGTTGCGAGCTCCTCGCGCACGACGCGGTAGTTCTCGGCGGGGTCGCTGCCGTCCTCGGGCTGGAGGTCCAGGAGGTGGAGCGTCATCTTGGTGCGTTCGATGTGGCGGAGGAAGTCGTGGCCGAGGCCCTTGCCTTCTGCCGCGCCCTCGATGAGGCCGGGGATGTCGGCCAGGACCATGCGGCGTGTGGCGTCGACTTCGGCGACGCCGAGCTGCGGCGAGAGCGTGGTGAAGGGATAGTTGGCGATCTTGGGCGTGGCCTTGGTGAGCGCGGCGAGGAGCGTGCTCTTGCCGGCGTTGGGCTTGCCGACGATGCCGACCTCGGCGATGAGCTTGAGCTC
>JBBASU010000013.1:0-98597 GCA_040399065.1 Phycisphaerales bacterium
GATATCGATCACGCCATTGCCATCGACATCCACCGCGCTCGCCCCCGTCGTGATCACGCCGATGTTGAGCGTCAGGCGGTTGGCGGTGTACACGATCCCGTTGATCGGGTTGTAGCACATGTCGACCGGCTGGATGGGCGGCGTTCCCAAGGAGATGGTCCGCACCTGCACGTCCGTCGCCGCGTCGACTACGGCGACGGTGTGGCTCCACTCGTTGATCCAGTACATCGTGTTGTCGTTGCTGCTGAAGACGAACGCGGTCGGCTCGTCTCCAGCCGTCAGGGTCTTGACGACGGTGTTGGTGTCGCCACTAATCACTGAAACGGTGCATGCGGCAGGCGTGTTCGGCCCTGGCGCTCCCACGTTGGAGACATACACCTTATTGCCGACGGGATTGTGGCCCATGGCGGTCGGACCATCGCCCACGGGCACGGTGGTGATCACCGCGTTGGTCACGCCGTCGATAATGCTGACGGTGTCCGAGCCGTAGTTTGAGCAATACACCCGGTTGTTCTGTGGGTTGAACAGGATGCCGCGGGGCACGGTGCCGACCGGAACCGTCGCGAGCACGGTGTTGGTCGAGCCGTTGATGATCGAGACGGTCTGACTTCCAGCATTCGGGACGTAGACCTTGTTGCTGACGGGGTTGTAGCAGATCACACGCGGCGTCGAGCCGACGGGCACGGTGGCGATGACCGCGTTGGTCACACCATCGATGACCGTGACGTTGCCGGAGAACTCGTTGGCGCAGTAGATGCGGTTGTTCTGCGAGTTGTACGCCAGGGCCCGAGGACCGTCCCCGACAGGGATCACGGCGAGGATCTGATCGGTCACGCCATCAATGACCGTCACGCTGTCGGCGAAGTAGTTGGCGACATAGACCTTGTTGTTCTGGGTGTTGTGGCAGAAGTCGCGCGGGCCGGCGGCGACCGGGAGTGTGGTGATGACCGTGCTGGTAGCGCCGTTGATGATCGTCACGCTTTCGGCCGACGGTGCGCCGGTCTGCGGCGTGTTGGCGGTGTAGACCTTGTTGCTGATCGGGTTGTACAGCAGGTCCCGCGGCGAGGCCGGTGGGGGCAAAGGAATGAAGCGGAGATCCTGCGCGAGAGCCGTGGTGGGGAGCACGATGCCGAACAGGATGGCTAAGGCCACCTGCCGTAGCACCAAATATGTCGAGCGTGCCGCAGTGCGGGCTTGGATGGGGCCTGTCCGAGGCTGGATCACTTGGGCGTCCTTTCTGTTCCGGCCGGTGCGAGTAGTCTGGTGAAGAACTCCTCGTCCTTGAAGTTTAGGTTGAGGCGGTTGTACTCACCGCGCATCACCGCAGCGGGCATGTCGGCATTGGCGAATCGCACGATCACCAACTCCTCGGAAGGCAGCACGTACAGCCGCTGCTGCCCCGCCCCGGCGGCCATGACCAGATCGGGCAGTCGGCCGGAGACGATGCCGCGCTCGCTGACCTGATCGGACGAGCGGCGACGACGCTCCCCCGCCCGATCCGCCATCGAGGCCAAATCAGCGTTCGAAGGCTTGTTCAACCACCATGTCATCCCGTACGCAGCGTTGGCGGTCGAACTCTCGAAGCACTTGGCCAGACCATCGGCAGGGATGAGCTGGGTGTCGCCATGCTTGCCGCGGTTGCGAATCAACTCGCCCCACGCGGCCCACTGACGGGCGGTGAGCACGGCGCCATCGCCCATCGCGGGCTGGCCGGTCGCGTCCTTGTGCCAGCGTCCACCAGCGATGCCGACGGGCTTCAGGAGCGTGCGTTCGAGATATTCGTGCGCTGTCTCGGGTATGCCGGGGCCGATCTTGGCCGCGCGAGCAGCGAGCTTGCGGTTCAGGAACTCGCCAAACGCATACAGGTGGACCTCGCTGTATGTGAACCGCTTTCCCGGCTCCTCCACGGCCGCCAGACCGAGCGCGAGCGTGTACAGGTTCTTGTCGCGCTCGGCCCACAGGCGGCGCGGCGATTCGAGGCCGCTAGAAAATGTGAGCATTTCGCGCACAGTCATGCGGCTCTTGCGCGGGTCGGTCTTCCATTCGGTGAGCGTGTCCGCGACGAGTTCGTCGAGCGAAAAGAGGCCGTCTTGGATCGCCACTGCTGCCAATGGGCCCCAGAAGCTCTTGGTGCCCGAGGCGATCTGGTAGGCTTTCTCCGGCGTAGAGCCCTCGATGTGCTGTTCGAAGACTGCACGCCCTTCCTTCATGACAAGCAGCACCAGGCCGCCGTTGGCCGCCGAGTATGCCGCGGCGTCCCGGTAGCGTGCGATCTCCGCCGGCGTGCCCTCGGAGACTTCCGGCTCGCGCAGTATTGGCAAGGCCGCCCGCAGCTCACGCGCTGGCTGCGCCGAGAGTTGCCCGCGACGGGCAGCGAACGCATCGAACTCCGCTCGTGATACAAACCCATCGCTGTCGCGATCAAGGTTCTTGAACAGGTCGTCTCCGGCGGCACGCGGAGTGGCGGCGAGTTCCTCCGCCGACAGCCAACCGTCGCGGTTGGTATCCAGTCGGTCGAAGACACTCTGCTGAGTGTTCTGCGCGAGGGCCATAGTCGCTGATCCGATGACCACAGCCGTACAAAGCAGAGCAGCTCGACGCATATGCACTCCTAGGGATCGATTCCATGAGGAGAAACGTGCGTGAAGTATCCGTATTGCTGGCCGTCTCGGATCGGGTGGCACCTCCGCGCTGGCCAAGTCTCTAGCCGCGCCCATTCGGGATTCCGTCCGCTAACGGGTTAGTTGCTCTTTGGCGGGTCGCTGTTGACCCGCGAAGGAGCCGTTCGACTCCCACCCAGACACTCTGGGCTTCGCAGCAAGCGGCGGGAGGTCGTCATCGCCACGCTGGCCGCCGCCGTGCACCGCTGGCACCGCGAGCGGATCCGGGCCGGCGTCCGCGTTAGTCGGGCCGCCTGCATCGCGCCGGCGGAGCTTCCTTCCGACCCCGCCTCACGGTGGGGTCGTTTGGTTTACAGGCGGCCCGCTTTGCCCGTCGCGGCGGGTTGGCCAGAAAGCCCGCCCAATCCGAGCAGTTTGGCAATCTGGCCCCCGGGCGGATGCGATCTCGATTCGAGGCTGTTTCAGAGGGTCGAAGTCCGGACACCATGTGTCTCGGAATCCGTGCGTCAAACACCTCTCACGCTCTCGCGTTCTCTGGTGGACGGTGTGGGGCGGGTTAACAGGCATGCGTGAGCTTGGGACTTGGCTCCAATCGCTACTCCCGACGTCGAACGCCGTGGTGGTTCTTCGAGAAGCGCGCCAGCTGTTCGAGAGTGTCCCTCCGGTAGTTGAGAGCCAGCAACCGGATCGCGTCGGGCAATCAGCAACGCCTCAAGCATAAAGTCTGAAACAGGAAACCACTGAAAGGACAGAACATGAAACCCACTCGGCTCTCCCCCGCTCACACCCTCATCGCCGCCGCGATCGCCTGTGCGATGCTGATGACCAATGCGCACGCGCAGCCCGCCGACACCCGCATCGGCACGCTGACGTTCGAGAACGGCTTCCCTTCGGACGCGACCGCGACCCGTCTCTACGACGAGATGGACTTCCAGCGGGCGTGCCAGGCGTACCTGTGGGCCCTGCCTGCCGTGGGCTTCCACGCCCTGCACCTCGCGCAGCGGGACACTCTTGGCGTGAAAGATGGCGATCTGTGTCTCTACGTCGACCTCAAGGACAAGGCGGGGATGCTGACGCCCAACATCACGACCGTCTACGCCTTCTCCTTCTGGGACTTGAAGGCTCAGGGACCGCTGGTGGTCGAAGTGCCCAAGGGCCCGACCGCCGGAGGTGTACTCGACATCTGGCAGCGGTCCATTACCGACATGGGCATGCTCGGGCCCGACAAGGGCGAGGGGGGCAAGTTCCTGATTCTCCCGCCCGGCCACGAGGATGTGAAGCCGGAGGGGTATCACGTATTCCACTCGCCCACGTTCCAAGTCTGGTTCGGCACGCGCGGCCTCAGCGAAGACGCCAAGGAAGCCCGCACAACGCTTGAAGCGCACCGGCTCTATTCATGGGACAAACGCGAGAAGCCGCCCGCGATGACAGTCACCTCCGTGGCGGGAAGGGACTGGACATCGGCACAGCCCGTCGACCTGAAGTACTGGTCATATCTCGCCGATGTGCTCGCTCCCGAGCCCGTTGAGGCCAAAGACGGATACTTCATGGCCATGCTCGCGCCCCTCGGGATTGAGAAGGGCAGGAAGTTCAACCCCGATGCCCGGCTCACGAAAATCCTCACCGACGCGGCCGTCGTCGGCGACGCGATGTCCCGCACCATCGCCTACGCCAAGCGTGTCCCCGGCGCCGAGGTTTGGCCCGGCAGGCGTTGGGAGTACGCCCTCCTGGTCGAGGTCAATCAGCAGGGCAAGAACTTCCCGCAGTTCGAAGAGCGCGCCTCGTGGTTCTACGAGGCAATCGGGAACTCCCAGGCGATGCAGGGCAAGACTCTGGGCGCGGGCCAGCTCTACCTCGAAACCAGCAAGGACAAGGACGGCGCATTCCTCGACGGTGGCAAGTCGTACCGCCTGCGTGTTCCCGCCAACGTTCCCGCCAAGCAGTTCTGGTCCATCACACTCTACGACAACCTCACCCGCGGCCCGGTCATCACCGACGCGGGCTCCTCGGACCTTTCCTCGCGCAAGGACCTTGAGAAAAACGCCGACGGCTCGGTCGACCTGTACTTCGGCCCCTCCAAGCCCACGGGAGCGAACAAAAACTGGGTCAAGACCATTCCCGGCCGAGGCTGGTTCCCGTACTTCCGCTTCTACGGTCCGCTCGAAGCCTACTTCGACAAGTCGTGGCAGTTGAACGACATCGAACTGGTGAAGTGAACAAGACGATCCAGAACTGAAAGGACCACGACCCTGCCCGTGGAGGTTCTCGCCCCGGCTGAGCCGCATCCTGCTCCCCGAGCCGCGCACGGAAACAGCGGGCGTCTTCAAAGCACGCGGGGTTCTGTCACATCGCGTCGCTTCAGAAGTGCGCGACCAGCGCTCCGTACCGCTCAGCCAGGTAGTCGACGATCACCTTCGTGTCGGTGGAGTGCAGTCGCTCGCCGAAGCGGTGGAACTTCTCCGCGTTCACAAACTTGTGGTTCGCGGGATCCAGGATCAGATTCGGACACCCCTGGTGCGCGTCACCGACGAGTGCGACGATGTCGCGGCGGGGCCTCGGGTACGCGACGTATCGGATCTCAAGCTGCGTTCGCAAGGCAGGGCAATAGCCGAGCACGCCTTCGAGGAACGCGCAGTCGGGGCAGTAGTACTTCTTGCCCTCGCCGTCTCGGGCGCTGTCGGTGAAGCCGGGCGTAAGCAGAAAGAGAATGTCCATTTGCGGGTCTCCGAGGAGCGAAGGTGTGTGGGGAGCGGGTGTGGGGAAGGCATGGACCGGCATTTACAGTGGCGATGTCCGGCATCGTTGCGCGAGCAGGCCAGTCGCCGCGTCGAGATTGAGGTCAGCCACGAGCAGGCCCTCGCGCCCGTAGGGCTGGAAGCTCAGCAGCGTGCCGTCCGGGTTGGCGATCGCGGAAGTCGTGCCGGAGCCTTCGCTCGCGGCGTTCACCGACGCGAAGTAGCATGTGTTCTCCGCAGCGCGGCAGAGGATCGCCTTTTCATGGAACGTGTTGGCGGGATCCGCAAACCGCGTCGGGCGGTAGCTCCCGGGCTCGGCGACGTGTGCGTGCGGGTGGAAGACCACCTGCGCTCCGCGGCGTGCCGCCCAGCGCACCGTCTCCGGATATCGCCACCCTTCGTGGCAGATCACTACACCGAAGGTCAGGGGGCCGGTGGTGAAGATCCGCCGCTGCGAGCCCAGCGCGGGGTATGTGGACTCCTCGGAAGGATCGATCTGGCACTTGTCCTGCCATCCCGCGACCGCGCCGTCGGCGTTGATGACGCACGTGGTGATCTGCCGGCCGCTCGGGGTAGCTCGCTCGGTACCCAGAACAACCGTGATGCGGGCGGCCCGGGCGGCATCCGCGACGGCGGCCCACGCCCGCTCCAGAAACCCGGCGTCCGGGATGGGGGCCGCCGAACCCGGCCACCGATATCCAGGGACATAGCACTCGGGAAAGCAGACCACCAGCGCACCGTGCTGGCCGGCGTCGGCGACAGCCGATCTCGCCAGGCCCACCGACTCGTCGGGCGTTGCGGGCACACGGATGTTGGCGAGGGCGATGCGGACGGAAGTCATGGCGACAATCCTCCTTTGTGCCGAAACGCCGCGGGGCACAAACACGTCGTACGAGGGTAGTTCGCGCCGACGGCCGGCCCGGGCCACACGCCAACGCAGATTAGGACCCCTTGTGGTACCCGGCGGCGACGCGTCAGTGTATCAAGACCAGTTCCCGCGCGGGTTGAAGCTGTTTCAGAGGGTTGTGGTCCGGGCACCATGCGTCTCGGGATCGGTGCGTCAAATACCTCTCTCGCTCTCGCGTTATCTGGTGGACGGGGGGGCGCGCGATTAACGGGTGCGATCCAGCCGGCGCGGCACCACGAATGTAGTTTCTAGCGGACGATCGCGCGGGTGCCGCCCGTCTTGCGTTATCGACCCGCGGTCGTCGCTTCAAGCGCGGACCGCAGCGAACGGTTGAACGCCGCAGGTTCGTCCATCCAGATCGAGTGACCGGCGTTCTGGATCGTGTCGAGGCGCGCGTTCGGCATGGCTGCGACCATTCGCGGCCAGAAGGTCGGACCCAGATCGACATAATCGTGGGTGCCGATGATCACGCGCACGGGGCCCCTGAATGCCTTGAGGGCGGGCCAGGCAGCGTCAACCTGCGAGAAGTAATCGGGTTCCGCGAAGATGGACTCGGCAACAGCGGGGTTGTAGAAGACCATGCCGCCGAGGGTCTCCCGCCAGTTCCTGCCGGAATAGGTGGCCACGGCGGTGAACATGATCCGCCAGCTCATCGTCTTTTGCTGGTCAGTCTTGATGTAGAGGGCGTTGAGGTCAGGATCGGGGTCTGCGGCGTTCTGCGCGGCCCAGTCTGCGGGAAAGAGCCCCTCTGCGACAGCGATCCGAGCGCACCGATCGTTGTAATCGCGGCGCCACTTCTCCATCCGATCGAGCATCGCGTCGGAATCGGCCTTCGAGAAGTCCGGCCACACGTCATTCACGCAGAGCGGCACCATCCGGGGCGACTCCTCGGTCCCGACATCATGGCCCGGCAAAACCGGTCCAACGAGGATCATCCCAGCCACGCGTTCGGGATGGGCGCGGAGATAACCATACGCGAGCATGTTGCCCATCGAGTGCGCCATGAGCGTGACCTTCTCGAGACCGAGTCGCTGGCGAAGTTGATCGAGATCCTCGACCAATGCGTCGTAGGTGATCTTCGCGGGCGGCACGGCAGGGGATCGAAGCGAGCCACGCTGGTCGTAGAGCACGAAGCGGTACTCATCGGCGAGCGGCTTGATCGCGGGCACGAGGTAGCTGTGCTCTGCTCCCCATCCGCCGTGCAGCACGATGATGGTATTGGCGGGCTTCGACTCGATGCCGTACTCGGCGATGTAGTGCTGCAGCTTTGTGCCGTCCGCATCCTTGGTGTTCATGTACCACTGGTTGACCGGCACGCCGTCCTCCGTCGGAAACGGTGTCGGCTTGCCTGTGGCAGCGGTTGCGGGAGGGTTCGGGTGCGATGCGCAGCCGACGACTGCCTGGATGAGGACGATTCCGACAAGAGACCAGATCAACGTTCGATATGGCATAGAGGCTCCTATGTTCGAGGCGATGGACGTAAAGATGCGCTCCCGAGCCGCTCCCTTCGTTTGCTTGCGCACATTTCAAAAAGAATCTGATCAAGCCCATGATTCCTCGCCGGCGGCGCCAGTCATTGGGGCCGTCTTTGCCCAGCCGGCGAGGCTTTGTCTGACGGCTCGCCGAAGGCCAAGTATTCGCGCGACGCCCGGCTGGGAAACAGGCGAAACGAAGCTGCATCCGCAGCGATACAGAGAGTTGAAGCCTTCAAAGTTGAATCGTGGCCGGCCGTGATGCCGCGCAAATCGATGCCCGGGGATCAGTCAGTCAGAACCTAGTCAACCTGCCGCTCAAGCCACGCCTGGGCGAAACCGACCGGATCGACCACCTCCATCGGAATGCGGATGTCGGGAGGAATGCCGTCGGGATCGACCGGATCGTCGGGCAGCCGGAGCGAGCGGGATGTTGCCCAGTACATGCCGTAGCGTCCCGAGGGCGTGTCCATGTGCACCACATTGGCGAAGTCGAGCACGCCCGCGGAGTTCCTCTGGCCGAAGAGCGTGACCTTGCGGCTCTGTCGGGCCTCCAGCAGGAACTGCTCCCCGGAGCTGCCCGCGCCGTCGATCAGGATCGCCACTCGCTTGGGGAAGGGAAGCACGCCGTCCATGCGCTCGATGCTGAACGGAACGCTGTCTCGAATCCAGCCCCCGATGTTGCGCTCCATGAGGGCGTTCTGCTCGTCCAAGCCCTTCGCCACCTCGGGCGCCTCCACGCGAAGCTCGTCGGCCACGCGCTTGCGCAGCGCGAGATTGTCGGCCGTCACGCGCATCTCCACGCTGATGCCGTAGATCGGTCGCGTGTAGAGCATCGGCATGATCGGGCCGTACACGAAGTCCGAGCCGCCGCCGTTGCTGCGCAGATCGATCAGCAGGTTCGGGCAGGAGGCGAGCCGCGCCTCGTTCGCGGCGAGAATCTCCTTCAGTGGCGTTGCGCGGCTCGAGTCGAAGTCCGGAAGGCGCAGCCACATGGTCTTGTCGGAGAGCGGCCTCAGGAACATCGAATCTGATGGCGAGATGCGGTCAACGATGTCCACCGCGACGGGCACGGCCGACGCGGGATACTCGCGGACCCACGCGCCCCAGCGATCGGAGCGCAGCATGGCCCCGTCAAGCAGCAGCGAGGCGGGCTGCCGAGTTTCGGAGTGGTCGCCCGCACGGAAGAGCATTTCGATCGTGTCGTCCTTCAGGCGGGTGAATTCGGCCTTGACTTGTCCAGGGCTCCAGCCCTCCGCGACGGTCGTCAGCACCACCGCGGTGAACATGCCTTCCTTGCCGGGCGTGCGCAGCACACCAATCCGGTAGCGGTCGCTGATGTTCCAGATGCCCTCGAGCGGGTCGCGGCGCTCGCCGAGCTCCGCCACGCTCGCTCGCACACTCGCCTCGGTCCAGTCTAGACTGGGGGTGCGAGTTGCGGCAGCCGCAGCCTCCGCCGGCGAGGGCTGCTCGACTGAGAGTGGGAACGCACCGATGTGTCGGTCGCCGAAGAATGCGAGCCACTCCCGAAGGATCTCGGTGAAGCGCTCGGGCGCGGCCGTTGCGGCCTCCGCGCGCAGCTTCGCGGTCAAGGCCTCGAGCTTCGGGCGCGTCGCATCGGTGACCTTCGTGTCCCAGCCCGCGTAGTTGACGCGCAGTTTCTCGGTGACGAAGTCGAAGTCCCGCAGGTTGGCGTTGGTCTCGACCGAGGCAGGCGCTGCTGGTGCGGACGACTCTGCGGTCGCGGCCGCCTGCAGCGGTTGGGCGCCTGTCACGCCGACAAACACTGAGATGCACGCCGCGGTGACCGCCGCGATCCGCGCTGAACTGATCTGAGACTTGTGGAGTGATCCGAACATGGTGAGTCTGACCTTCTATGCGAGTGATCCGCCATCACCCGTGGTTCAATCGTGGGCCGTCGGGCGGACCGACGGTGCGCTCCATGACCCCCGCGAGACGGAGGATGCCTGGAACGCGACACACGTCGCCGCACCGTGCGGCCCGCGTCTCTTTGTTACTGTCTTCACACGCGATCATCCTGTCTTGGATGTTTCCTGCGCCCAAGCACAAAAATTCTCATGCCCGGCCCGCACCGCCCGCGGCGTGAGCCCCAGCACATTCCTGATCTCGCGGCAAAGGTGACTTTGGTCGCAATACCCCGCTCGCATCGCCACGACCGCAAGAGGCAAATCCGTCTCCTCCAGCATCTTTGCGGCTCGTGCCACACGCTCCCACCGCATCATCCGCGAAGGCGAACACCCGACCCGCTTCGCAAACTCCCTCCCCAGGTGTGATACGTTCACGCCGACTTCCCGCGCCACCAGTTCGACCTTCCCGCCCGCTTGCACACACCCAATCCCGCGCGCTGCCGCTCCCTGCTCTGCCGGGCCGATGCCCGTCCCGCATACCACGCGAGCCAGCGTCGCCGCGACATATGTATCCGTCTCGCGCGCCCGCAGCGCGAGCCCCACGCGCCACGCCGCTTCCAGCACCTCACGCGGCGATATCCGCAGCAGTCCCGCAGTATCGCTCCCGCCCACATCTCGCAGCCAGGCACGATCCAACTCCACATTGACCGCCAGCGAGCCACCATCCGCGAACCGCTGTGCGTGCCCCATACCGCCCGGGTGCATCACCGCCGCACCAATCCCCGCACGCCCCCAGCCGACCGCCAGATCCTCGAAGCCCCCGCCGACGATCAGGCACAGATTCGCATTTCTATGGTCGTGCATCTCCAGCCGCGCCCCCGGCACGTAGCGAGTGATCCGCACCACGAACGCCGTCGTACTCAGTCCGGCGAGGTCTATCCCAAGAAACTGTCCGCGGCTTAATCTCATACCTCACTAGACGCCTGAGAATCAGAAACCCGGCAAACATGGCCGTTAAGCCCTATAACGCCCGCACTCCGCCGCTGGCGTGGCGACAGCGGCCGCCGAGAGTTTTGAGCAGCGCGAGCAAGTCATCGATGGTTCCTGGAGCGGTGACCATGTGCTTTGTTTGGTCGGTCTGAGCAGGCGCGAGGCGCGGGTCACCCAGCGGCACACGCGAGGATTTCTGGCTGCCGCTCGTCCGCGAGCTTGAAATTGGGGTTGTGAATCAGGCACAGCAGGTTGCCGAAGGGATCGCGCGCAGAGGCCGCGAAGCAGTCCACGTCCAGCCTGCATCCGATCAACTTCGTAGAAACTGCAGCGCAGCCATGAGCGCGGCGACGGCCGGCCCGGGCCACACGCCAACGCAGATTAGGACCCCTTGTGGTACCCGGCGGCGACGCGTCGTCAGTGATGTGCGATCAGCTCGGAGCGACCCGCGACCAGCGTGGCGTCGGGCAGGGCGGTCACGTGCATTTCGGCACCCTCCGCCGAGACCTGCAGGACCCGCAAGGCGCTGGTTGCCCTTCGGCGTGCCCAGTAGTGTGCGAGCACGCCATGGACCGAGCCGGTCGCTGGATCCTCGTCGATGCCCATCCATGGCCCGAAGCATCGGAACATGTAATCGTGGCCGGCCGTCTCGGCGACGGCCGAGACGACGACTTCCTGGAACATGTCGCAGCTCGCGGTCAATCGCGGGAAATCGGGCCTGAGACGGCGGAGAGCGTCCGGCTGGATTTCGAGAAACAGCGCGTGCAGCTCGCTGCAATGGTCCGATGCCAGGGGGCGATCGATTCCCAAGGCCGCGAGGAGCGGGGCGGGACAGGCGTACGGCACGGTCTGGTATTTTGGGTATCGCATGACGATCCGACCGTCATCGGTCTTCAGGACGGGCAACAGGCACTGCGGCCCGTCGAACACCAGCGTGTTCTCTCCGGTCACTCCGAAGGCCACGTGTGCGGCGGCAAGGGTGGCGTGGCCGCACGCGGTGATCGGTAGAACGGGGGTGCAGTAGCGGATGGCGTACCGGGCGTCGGCCCGATCGGATGGGAACAGGAATGCGGTGACCGCAACATCCGCCTTCCGGGCCATGCGCAGCATCAGGTCATCGGCCGGGGCGTGCGGGAGGAGAAAGACGGCCGTGGGCCCGCCCGCGAGGCCGGGCCCGACGAAGGTACGAACAGAAAATGCTTCGGCGTTCATGTCGTATGACTCACTGTGTGAGGTTGGCTCGTGCGGGACGGCAGCGTCACGGGCTCTGAGGACGAATGAAGCGGATGCCGTACTTCGCACGGATCTCGTCTCGCTTGGCTTCATTGGCCGCGTCGGCAAGACTCAGGTGGTTAAGCTCGGCGACAAAGTCATCAAATCCGCCCGGGAAGAACAGGTTCAGGAACCGTGCCGACGCGGCGGAGCGATTGCGGACCGCGTGCGGAATGCCGCGGGGAAGAGTAGCCATCGCGCCTGCCCCGGCGGTCAAGACCCGTTCGCCGAACTGGAATTCGATCTCTCCCTCGAGCACGTAGTGCATTTCGTCGTCCCGCGCGTGCACATGCAGGGGCACGCCCCCGTCTGGCCCGAGCGTGACCACGAATGCGCACCACGCGCCGCCGGTGCTCGCGGTCGACACGCGGCGGACCAGACCGTTGCCGAAGTCCTCGCCCTCGCCGGGGCCGATCATCAGCGGATTCATGGTGCCTCCTCGACGACAACACGGGCGCCGTGACTGGGCGGCGTGGAGACCAGCACGAGCACGAAATCCTCCGCGCTCATCATGTCGTAGACACGCTTCGACACCGCGATCCGCTTCTCTCGGTTGCGGTATACCACCCGCGTCGACGGCGCGGCGAGCCTGCTCGTCGCGGCGAGGAACTCCCGCGCGAGAACGGAGGAGAGGATCGGCGTGATCGCTTCAGCATCCGACCTCAGTTTGTCGGTGATCCTGGGCACCGAAGCCGCTGTTGGCGGCTCCGGCTGGCTCGGGGGTTGGGTTGTGCCCTGCTGTGCAAGAGCGATCGAGCAGCAGGCCAACATGATGGCACACACGGTTGTACGGCTCATGACTCACCTCAATGCGGGCTCAGGCACAGCAGGTTGCCGAAGGGATCGCGCGCAGAGGCCGCGAAGCAGTCCACGTCCAGCCTGCATCCGATCAACTTCGTAGAAACTGCAGCGCAGCCATGAGCGCGGCGTCGGCACCGGGTCCAGCGTCCTGCACCGACACAGCCGGCACGAACGCCTCACGTGGTATGCCGCCGACGTGATACAGCCGCTCCGCAGGAACACGCACTTCGAACCCGGTGTTCGGAAGCGTCGTGACATATGTGGCCCCGAGAAGTCCAGCCATAGGGCTTCCGATGATCATCGCGCGCTGCATCGCGTCGAGGCCGATCGTGATTCCTTCTCCCATGCTGCCCGTCCAACGCCCCACCAACACGGCGATGGGTCGGTCATAGATGAAGGGACCGCGTGGTGCGACATGTTCTACCCAGATCCGACGCACGCCGAAGCGATGCTCTTCGCCGGGCAGTTCATGCCGCTGATATGGCTGTTCCTCGGAAACAAGCCGGCTGAGGATTGCACGAGCGACTGTGGTATTGCCGCCGCTTGGGGTGTCCCGCAGGTCGAGCACCAGAGCGCGTGTGCCCCGAACCTCATCCAGTGCTGCGTCCCACGCCGAGATCAACGCCGTGTCGCCTAGCGCATCATGGATGCGGACATACCCGATGTTGTCCTCCAAGACCCTCGCTGTAAGAGGCGCCGCGGGACGATCCGCCTCGCCGGGGCGGAACTCGAAGACCTCCTCAGCGCCTTCGGCTCGGATAGCCACCCTCACCAGCGCATCGTGCCGGCCGGCGAGGGCCACCCGGAGTGCCCAGTCCTCGGCCGCGGGGTCCGGCACACGAAGTGATCTCGGAAGTCGCTGCCGAACCACCTCTCCAACAGGCTTTCCGTCGATCGTGATGATCTCCATTCCCGCGCGAAGCCCTGCTCGCTCCGCCTCCGAACCGGAGCGCACTGCGGTCAGTAACGCGCGGCCTTCACGCAACTCCGCCCACAGGTCCGCTCCGCTGGGCAAGAGCCGAGGTGACGAATCCGTGTTGACGCCCAGGTGCGCGTGTGGATCGTACAACTCCGCCATCATCTCCTCGAGAACGATGACAAGATCTTTCCTGCTCTGGACCCCTGCCACCCGCTCTCGGGAGAGCGCACGCACACGGTCCCAATCGGTCTGCTTATGGTCGAAATAGGCGTAGTTATCGCGGACAAACGCCCACGCCGCCTCGAAGTCCTCGACATACGCCGCAGTCGAGAGGACGTCCGCACGCTTCGGCGGCGGTTCTGGCTGGATTGGGGGCTGCGTCGTCCCTTGCTGGGCCGTAGCGTACGAGGAGCATGCCAGCATGATGGCGAACACGATCTTGCGCTTCATGAACCACCTCATTATGCGGCGCGGGCAAGGCGGCTTAATGTGCGGCCGGTTCCTGCCATCGTTCCTTGGGTCCGACCTTCTCCATCCACAGTCGCTCTGGCGGGATGCGCGTGTAGCCGAACTTCTCGTACAGCCCGGCCGCGTCGCGCGTCACAAGACACCACCGACGCAGTCCGACCAGCGGCGGGTGGCTCTCAAGCGTTTCCAGCATCCGCCGCGCGACGCCCTGTCCACGATAGCGATCGTCCACGAAGACGTCGCACAGCCATGCGAAAGTCGCCCGGTCTGTGACGACGCGGGCCAGACCGATGGTTTCGCCTGTCGCGTCTTCGATCGCGACGGCGGTGATGCTGTTCCGCAGCGCCTCGGCGACGATGTCGCGCCGGATGCCGGGCGACCAGTAGGTGCCGGCGAGGATCCGGTGGATGGCGTCGAGGTCCTGACGGGCTGGATCGAGTGTGATCGTGATGGGCATGGCGTTCAGGGTAGCTCGAAGGGCTTGCAGGCGAAAGAGGACACCCGGCAGGACCTCGACTACCATTCGTTCCCATGCCATCGATCACCCGTGTCTACGAGACGATCCTGTACGCCTCCGAACTCGGCGCGGTGGAGGCGTTTTACGCGGGTATACTCGGCCTGGAGCCCCTGCCTCGCAACGGTGATCGTGGTGCGGTGTTCCGGGTCAACGACGAATCCGTGCTCATCGTGTTCGATGCTTTGAAGACTCGAGCGCCTCACGAGCAGGTGCCCAGCCACGGAGCGACGGGCGAGGGGCACGTGGCCCTTTCGGTTCCGGATCTCGATGAGTGGCGAGCGCGGCTTTCGCAGCGCGGCATCGCGATCGAGCGTGAGGTCGAGTGGCCGCTCGGCGGGCGGTCCCTCTACGTGCGCGATCCCGCCGGCAACTCGGTGGAGCTGGTCTACGGCCGTGTCTGGAACATCCCCGTGTCCGAGAAATCGCAGCAGGCGATGTGGAACGCGGTCGATCGGGCGCTTGAGGGATGGCTTGCTCCCGCCGACGAGGCACTGACGCGGACGATTACATCGGCGGCGCGGGCCGGCCTTCCGGAGATCGCCGTGGCGCCCGCGCAGGGACGCCTGCTCGAGGTGCTGGCCCGGGCGATCGGCGCGAGGCGCATCCTTGAGGTCGGTACGCTCGCGGGCTACAGCGCGATCTGGCTCGCGCGGGCCCTGCCGCCGGGTGGCGAGCTGGTGACGCTGGAGCTGGATCCGGACCGGGCGCGGCTGGCGCGGGAGAATATCGACGGCGCTGGTCCTTCAGCGCGGGTCGAGGTGATCACGGGTCCGGCGGCACAGTCGCTCGACACGCTGATCGCCGCGGGCGTACCGCCGTTTGACCTGATCTTCATCGACGCGGACAAGCAGAGTTGCCCGCAGTACCTCGAACGCGCGGTCGCCTTGTCCCGCACCGGGACCGTCATCATCGTCGACAATGCTATCTGCAGGGGCCGCGTCATCGAAGCCGGCACCGGTGACCCGAATGTTAATGGCGTTCGGACGATGATGGACCTCATCTCGCGCCATCCCCGGCTGCATGCCGCCGGTATTCAGACCGTCGGGGCCAAGGGGTACGACGGGCTGCTGGTGGCGTTGGTCAAGCAGGGCGCCGTGCCGCCCGCGCGATCCGCGGACCCGCTCGACTTGCTGCTGGGTCATGACGCGTGGGGGACAGGCCAGGTGCTGCGTGCGTGCGACGGCCTGAGCGAAGAGCAGTGGCACCGGCGTTTTGACATCGGCCCGGGATCGCTGCACGACACACTGACCCATATCGTCGGTGCGATGCTGCGGTGGGCTGATCGCATCGATGGACCACCCCGCGCGTTGCGGCCGACGATCGAGGACGGAACCCGGCGCACGCCGGCGGAGCTCCGGACGCTGTTGGAAGGGGCGGCTGCGGATCTGGCAGCGAGCGCCGCGCGGGCTCGCCAGCGCGGGCTCGGCACACAGGTCGATGTCACGCTCGGCGGGACACCGTACCGCTTCACGCTCGGGGCGATGCTCGTGCATGTCACCACGCACGGCATGCACCACCGCGCGCAGTGCTTGAATGTACTTCGCCGCCTCGAAGTGCCCGGTGTCAGCGATCAACTACCCGACCTCGACGCGCTGGAGTGGCAGCTGAAAGCCGGCATCGCTCCGACAGCAGGCGAACCGCTCCACTCGGCCGAATCTGAGAGGTTCCACACCGGACCCGCAGAAACGGACATCGCGTGAAGATCTCCGACATTGCGTTTGAAACGACCACCTGGTCTGAAATCGAGTCCACCCGCCACACCGGCCTCTCGGGCGAGGCGTTCTGGCGCACGCGGCACATTAGCCCGGAAAGCAACCGCATCCTTCACGGCTTGGGCTAACCTGTCTCGGTGCACGCGACCACATCCACTCCAACACGCAGCACCGTCGTCACCGCTGACAAGCAACACGCTGTGAGCGACGCCATGCCAGGTTCGTCCGCTGCGATCGCGGTGCCTTTGCTCGTCGAGCTGCATGGCCCGCGTCTCTATAGCCTCGCCTCGCGCCTCTGCGGCAACGCCTCCGATGCCGAGGACATGGTGCAGGACGTCTTCCTGCAGGCCCATCGAAAGTGGCACACGTTCAAGGGACACTCGAGCCCCGGCACGTGGCTCTACGCCATCGCGGCGCACTCGTGCAAGGCGCGACACAGGCGCAAGGGCGGCATCGATCGCCGCATGCCCGCCGTATCGCAGCTCATGCCTTGGAGCGAGAACCGAAGCATCGATCTGGGCAGCATGGCGAGCAACTCAGCGCGAGGTGGTGATCAAGGGCCAGTGGCCGCGGCCATCGAGCGTGAATCCGCTCGCGCGGTCCATGATGCCATTCTCTCATTGCCGGAGAACTTCCGCGTGCCGCTCGTCCTGAAGGAGATGCTGGAACTCTCGATCGAGGATGTCGCCAGCGCACTGCAGATCAAGCCGCAGACCGTGAAGACACGCGTGCACAGAGCACGACTGCTCCTGCGAAAGGCCATCCTGGATCGGCGCGGCATGCCCACGCGTGCCGCCAAAGCGCCGACGTATGAGAAGCAAATATGTCTTGATCTGCTGAAGGCCAAGCTCGACGCCATGGATCATGGCCGGGGCTTTCCCATCGGTCAGAACGTCGTCTGCGAGCGATGCCAGGCGGTCTTCGCGGAGCTCGATCTCGCCCAGAGCACCTGTGCCCGGCTGGCAGAAGGCCAGATGCCCGCGCGGGCGCGCAAGGCGATTCTGAAAGCGATTGCGGCGCAGCGCGACGTTGCCGATGCCGACTCTGGCCGAACGCGGGGCCGACCGCTGACGCGCGGCAAGCGGAAGCACGCATCCGTGCGATGAGGCTGGTTCGCTCTCGGGCTCGATGCACGCGCGTTCATGCGAGTGAGCGCACTCGCAGAGCCGGTTCAAAGTGGCCTCCTGGCAGTAATGAGCACCGCGGGCATTGGCATCACGTAGCTTGGGGTGGCGACGCTCTCGACTCGGTGCTCGTTGACCCGTTGTCCCATGTGATCACGGATGCGAGCGAGCGCCGCGGGGGTCTGAGCCTTCAGGAGGCCCGACGTGCGAACGCCCGCTTCGAGCATGATCTGGAAGAGACTGTCAGGCTCGGTCAGCGCGAGGGCGATGGGAAGCGACTGAAAGGCGACATCGACAAAGCCAGCGGACGCGAGCGCGCGTTGCGCCTCGTCGGGATCGGCGAAGCGGAACATCGGCGGGCCGGGAGGTACACCGATGTTGAGTACCCCATGCCTCTCGACGGCCTCGGTCACAATCGCGAAGGGAACCGTCTGCGGCGGCGGCTTCCACACCGTGAACGCCAGTCGTCCGCCGGGCCGCAGGACGCGAAGACTCTCGGCGAGCGCGGCGTCCGGGTTCGCCAGATGGAGCACGCCGAAGTTCATCATGATCGCGTCAAACTCAGCATCAGCAATGGCGAGCGATTCGGCATCGCCTTCCTTGAAGCTGATGTCTGGCCACCTGCGACACGCCAGCTCGACCATCTCGGCGGCAAAGTCGACGCCAAGGACGCTCGCTCCGCGTGCGGCGGCGGCGGCGGAAGCGTCACCCGGCCCGCACGCGATATCGAGAAGCCGTACTCCGCGTCCGACCCCAAGGGCCTCAAGCATGGGACCGATGGACTGGCCAGTCGCGCCGCCGAATGCGGGGGCGTAACGCTGGGCGACTCTCCTCCAGCCGCGGTGCTCGAAGTCCTTGAAGAGTTGAAACTCGGCACCGGGCGTCTTGGACATCATCGCTCCTTTGAACCTCGGCGATCCCTCGCGGAATGGCGCGTTGGAGATGTGATCTGGATCCAGATGCAAGAGCGTGGGCGAAGCTCACCGACTCAGTGTGGGCTGGAGTGCGGTCGGTGAGGCTGGCGACTAGCGGCTCGATACCGCGGTCTTTCGACGGATGTAGTCCCGAGTCTTGGACTCCATGGCTGGATCGATCATCTGCATCGCCTTTGCCTCGCCGATGGCTTGCTCGATCGGGATGTCCTTGTCGAGTGCGCGGTACGCGGCCCAGCCCGGTCCGACTCGGTTGCCTGTGCGGCAGTGGAGCGCGGCGGTTTCGCCCTTCTCATCTGCGGCCTTGATTGCGGCACGCGCCGAGTCCAGCAGTTCGTCGGTCAGCTCCGCGGCGCCCGCGTATGGGAGATTGCAGTACGTCATGCCGGCAGCGGCGGCCTGCTCGTTGTACTCCGGGTGCTCGGTGGGCTTGCGGAAGTTGATCACAACGTCTACGCCAGCGGCCTTGAGTCCGGCGAGCTGAGCGGCATCGGGCTGAGAGAGGATGAAGCGGTGCGGCACGCCGCCGATTGCGAGTTCAGGCGCGGGAAGCGGAGCACCCACCTGGAACTTGGGAGTTTCGCGAGGCGAGGCCTTGCGACCCTCACGCACGAACTCACTTACGCCCATCGCGTGGGAGCGCAGTAGCGCGACGGCCTCGGGATCGTCGCTGCGTTCCGTGATCCTCACGCCCTTCTCGGTCGGAGTTACGTCGATCGTGACTGCCCCGTGCTTCTTGAAGAGCTCCGTGAAGACGGGGTCCCAGATGCGAACTTGTGCACCGACCTTCATGCGTGCCTGCATGGCCTTGGTGTGGTCGATGATCTTGGCCGCGATGGCGGGATCGTCTGACTCGGTGATGGCCTCCACGCCATCGGGAGTGTGACGCACCGTGCGCCGGATCTTGGTGTTCGCGTCGAGAAGCTCCATCCAGACATCACGGTCGCGTGCGACCGTGTTGACGCCGGGGTATGGATCGTCGGTGGACGTGGCCGCCGCGGCGGGCTGCGCGGGCGAAGGCTTCTTTTGATCGCCGCCAGAAGTCTGCGGCGACTGCGCACACGCGGTCAGGAGGCTGACTGAGAGAAGGCTGGCGCTCGCCAGCGAGAGGAACCGCGTATCGATTCGAAGTGGCATCGTGTGTTCCCGAGTGAGTGTGTTGCTGCTAGAGATGCTTTGACTCTATCGCGATCCGACGCGGCACGTTGACAGTCCGAGCGGGAGATAGAGTGGGCAGAGGCTCATCGCGGCGGTGCCGAGCATCACGACGCCGACAACGGCGGCGATGATGCCCCAGAGGGCACCGGCCATCACTCCCAGCGTGGTGAAGGCGAGCAGGAGAGCGACGATGCCGATGAGGGCTCGGACAACGCGATCGATCGAACCGACATTCTTGCAAACGGTCATGGATAGTTCTCCGGTGGCGGGCGTCCCGCAGTGTTCAGTGTGTGGTGGGGCTTCTGCGAGTCTGGAGTTCTGCAAAGGCATCGAGGCGTTTGAAGCTGTTACTTCTCAGGTTCTGTTTCGAGCGAGCGGCCGATCGCGAAGATCGCTTCCATCAGAACCCTGTGGCGGCTTTCGCCCTCGGCGTGGCGTTCGCCGCCGGCGTCATGGGCCGCGATTTGGGTGCGTACTGGCGTGGCGCTGCCATGCTGGTGGGCGTGTTCGTGCGCGGCCATCTCGGCACGATGCGTCATGATCTCGACCTCGTGCGCGTAAATCCGGGACTCAACTTTTCGCAGGATGGAGAGGGCTCGCATGTGGTCCGCACTCCAGCGGAGGTGTTCCTGCTCCCATCGGAGGTGGTCCTGGTGAGCGGTCGTTTCGGATGTTGCCACGCGAATTCTCCAGATCAGTGGGCTGTGTGCAGGGCTCTCGAAGGGTAACGGCGGATGCTCTTTCGCTGAATGCCTGTTAGCCGCATTGCCCAGTGCTGCAGGAAGCGGTTGTCGTTGCACGCTTGTTCCAAGGCATCATGCCAAGCACGGTTGCGAGGGCGCAGGTTCCGGAGGCCCCGGCGAAGGTGAGGCCCGCGCCGAAGAAGGCGGGGATGGCGACGAGCGCCGGGTGCACGAACCATGCGAGCGCGGAGCCGGCGAGGACGGCCGTGCCGACGACGAGCTGCACCTGCCGCATGATGCTGATGCCCGAGACGCTGGTGTTGAGCTCCGTGGGGAGCGTCTCTTTCTTCCAGGCTTCGAGGCCGCCGGTCATGCTGACGACGGTCACGCCTGTGCCGGTCTGGGCGGCGAGGGGGAGGGCTCTGCGTGCGGCGTCGGCCGAGCGGCTTCCGCCCCGGCAGTGAAGGACGAGGCGCTGGCCGGGCTTGACGAGCGCCGCGGCCTCGCGCGGGTCGAATCTGGAGAGGGGCAGCAGGCGGGCGCCGGTGATGCGCTCGCGGGCGTGCTCGTCGGGCTCGCGTACGTCGATGAGGACGGCTTCGCCGGACCTCAGCCACTCCTGCACCTGGCGGGGTGTGGCTTCCTCGACCATACTGGTCGCGACTGCGGTGCCTCCGTTTGCGCGGGGGGTGGCGGTCGGCAATGTCATCTTGTTGGGCTGGGTGCTGCTGTGGAGCGTGGTCACTGGGTTCTCCTTCGTTGCGTCGTTCACGGCCATAGGGACGGGCAATGCGACTTGATCTCGCTCAGCGGTCCCTTGATGTAGAGGCAGGGGGGCCGGGTGAGGTTCCCGAGTTGGGTGTGATTCGCCCCGGGGCTTCGGCGTGCGAGAGGCGTGGCCGCGCGTGTTGTTGGTGCTGGGTTGTCGCCTGGTCGGCCGGGATCAGGCCCGATGCAGTCTTGGGAACCTTGTCCGCTTGTTTGGCCTCCAAAGCAGTGGCGGCGGCTCAGACGATGGGACTGATCAGGATGATCGGGGCATCGGGGCCATCTCTGCCCATGGCGGTTTCCAGACGGTGCGACACAGCGAGAGGAGTTCCCGTGAAGGTCATCATCATCGGTGGAGTTGCGGGTGGGGCGTCGTGTGCGGCGCGGCTGCGCCGGTTGGACGAGCGGGCAGAAATCGTGATGGTGGAGCGAGGCCCGTTCGTGTCGTACGCGAACTGCGGGCTGCCGTACCACATCGGGGGTGTGATTCCCAAGGAGTCGAGCCTGCTGGTGGCGAGTGAGGAGCTCTTCCGGCGGCAGTACGCCATCGATGCACGCACGAACTGCGAAGCGGTCTCGATCTCGCGCGAGGCGAAGACGGTTGAACTTCGGAACGTGGCCACGGGTGAGGTCACGACAGAGCGGTACGACAAGCTCGTGCTCTCGCCGGGTGGGAGCTCGGTCCGGCCACCGCTGCCGGGGATTGATCTGCCGGGCATCTTCCATGTTCGGACGGTGCCGGATGCGCGGGCCGTGCGGGAGTGGATCGCGCGAGGTGATCAGTCCAAGGGAGCTGCGAAGCCCGCGCGGCGAGCCGTCGTTGTTGGCGGCGGCTTCATCGGGCTTGAGGTGGCGGAGAATCTCGCGCACTTGGGTTTTGAGGTCACGCTGGTCGAGATGCTCGATCAGGTGCTGGCGCCGCTGGATCGCGAGATGGCGCGGGTGGTCGAAGGGCACCTCACGAAGAACGGTGTGCGGCTGGCGATGGGCGATGGTGTAGCGTCTTTCGCGCAGGCGGCGGGTGGCGGGCTTGAGGTGCGGACCAAGTCGGGGGCTTCGTATCCGGCGGAGGTTGTCATTCTCGCGCTGGGTGTGCGGCCGGAGACGAAGCTGGCGAAGGCCGCGGGGCTCACGATCGGTGAGACGGGCGGGATTCGCGTGGATGAGCAGATGCGCACGAGCGATCCGGACATCTTCGCGGTGGGTGACGCTGTTGAAGTGACGGACTTTGTGACTGGTCGCCCGAGCCTGGTGGCGCTGGCCGGACCAGCTAACCGGCAGGGGCGGATCGCGGCGGAGGTGATTGTGGGGCGCGACTCGCGCTTCCGGGGCGCGCAGGGGACGTCGATCATCGGGCTGTTTGGACTCGCCGCGGCGTGGACGGGCGTGAGTGAGAAGACGCTCAAAAAGATCGGCGACTCGGACTATGAGAAGGTGTACCTCTTCCCAAACTCGCACTCGGGCTACTACCCCGGGGCGAAGATGATCCGGATGAAGTTCATCTTCCGCAAGTCCGATGGGCGCGTGCTGGGCGCTCAGGCGGTGGGTGAGGATGGTCCGGCCGTGGACAAGCGGATCAGCGCGATCTCGGTGGCGATCCAGATGGGGGCGACGGTCCAGGATCTTGAGGAGTCCGAGCTGTGCTACGCGCCGCAGTTTGGCAGCGCGAAGGACCCGGTGAACTTCGCGGGGATGATCGCGGGGAATGTGCTGCGTGGCGATATGCCGCTGGCGCACTGGGAAGGCGCGGCGGGGGCGTTCGTGCTGGATGTGCGGGAGCCATCGGAGCTTGAGGTCGAGCGTGTGCCGGGTGCGGTCAACATCCCGCTGGGGCAGGTTCGTGCGCGGCTGGGTGAGCTGCCTCGTGATCGGGAGATTCTCGTGACGTGCCGCTCGGCGCAGCGCGCGTACGCGGCGACGCGGATCCTCTTGCAGAACGGCCTCAGGGCGCGGAACATCTCCGGAGGCATGCTCTCCCGCGCCATGGTGATGTGCGAGCAGAGTTGAGTTGGTGTGGCAGCTGTTGTTGGAGTGGATGTGTGGTGGTTGGTTCAGTGGAAGTCTCGCGAGCGGCCGTGGAGGGTGGGGGAGTTGAGTGGGAGGGGCTTTAGGTGCTTGGCTTTGACGTGGACGACCTGGCCCAGGCGTTCGATGGTGCCGGTGCAGATGAGGGCCGCGTTGTGGCGGGCTTCGGAGCGGAATCGCTCGAAGATCCTGGGGGGCAGGATCAGATTGGCGATGCCGGTCTCGTCCTCGATGGTGATGAAGACGATGCCCGAGGCGGTGGAGGGGCGCTGGCGGACCAGGACCAGTCCGGCGACGGTGACGGCTTGGCCCGCGGGGCAGTGGGTGCTGCTCTCAAGGTGCTTGCATGGGATCGCTCCTTCTGCGTCGAGGTCGGTACGCAGGAAGGAGAGGGGGTGTGCACGAAGCGAGAGCTGGGCCCGGTCGTAGTCTGCGGCGACTTCGTCGAATGGGGAGCGGGCTGGGAGTGTGGCCGCGGAGAGGTGGTCGTGCGCGAGGTCGGCGGTGTCGCTTGCCTCTGCGCTCTTTGCTTCTTCGAAGAGTGGCATCGGGTGATCGGTGAGGCGCTGGAGCGTCCAGAGCGCGGCCTGACGCGAGACGTTGAGTGAACCGAAGGCGTCGGCGCGGGCGAGGTGGCGGAGGGCGAGGATGGGGACGTGCTCGCGCGTGCGGCGCTGGAGGTCCATCAGTGATTCGAAGGGGCCGCGCTGCGAGCGCTCGTGAGCGATGGCGTCGGCGTGGATCTGCTGGAGGCCCTTGGCAAGGCGGAGTCCGAGGCGGATGGCGGGGCCTTCGTGCGTGGGTTCGAGGGTGCAGTCCCAGGTGCTGTGGTTGATGTCGAGGGGGCGGACTTCGACGCCGTGCGACTGTGCATCGCGGACGATCTGGGCTGGCTGATAGAAGCCCATGGGCTGGCTGTTGATGAGTGCCGCGGCGAAGGCGGCGGGCTTGTGGCGCTTGAGCCAGCATGAGGCGTAGACGAGGATGGCGAAGCTGGCGGCGTGGCTCTCGGGGAATCCGTAGCCGGAGAAGCCGCTGATCTGCTGGAAAACCTGGCCGGCGAACTCCAGCGAGTAGCCGCGGCTGGTCATGCCATCGATGAGCTTGCGCTCGAAAGTGAGGATGGCGGTGCCGGAGCGTTTCCATGCGGCCATGGCGCGGCGGAGCTGGTCGGCCTCGCCGGGTGTGAAGCCCGCCGCGGAGACGGCGAGGGACATGCACTGCTCTTGGAAGAGGGGGACGCCGAGCGTGCGACCCAGGACGCGCTCGATCTCGGGCGAGGCGTAGACCACGGGCTCTTCGCCGTTGCGCCGGCGGATGTAGGGATGGACCATCTTGCCCTGAATCGGGCCGGGTCGGACGATGGCGACCTCGATGACGAGGTCGTAGTAGCAGCGTGGGCGGAGGCGTGGCAGCATGGACATCTGGGCGCGAGACTCGATCTGGAAGACGCCGATGGTGTCGGCGTTACAGATCATGTCGTAGGTGGCGGGATCCTCGGCGGGGATGGTGGCGAGGGTGAGACGCTCGCTCGCGGGTTCGTCATCCGCGGCGAGGTCGAGGCATTTGCGCAGGCAGGTGAGCATTCCGAGGCCCAGGATGTCGACCTTGAGCATGCCCAGGGCCTCGATGTCGTCCTTGTCCCATTCGATGATGGTGCGGTCTTCCATCGCGGCGTTCTCGATGGGGACGAGTTCGGAGAGGGGTGTCTGCGTGATCACGAAGCCGCCGACGTGCTGGGAGAGGTGGCGCGGGAAGCCCATGATCTCGCTTGCGTGGCGGAGGACGGCGCGCAGGTGCGGGTCGCGCGGGTTGAGGCCGAGTGCGGCGAGCTTCTGGGGATCGTCGGGTGAGTCGCGCCACCAGTCGACTTCTCTGGCGAGCGCCTCGACGGTGTCGAGCGAGAGGCCCATGGCCTTGCCGACGTCGCGCACGACGCTGCGGCCGCGGTAGCTGATGACCTCGGCGGTGAGGGCGGCTCTGTGGCGGCCGTACTTGGTGTAGAGATACTGGATGACTTCTTCGCGGCGTTCGTGCTCGAAGTCGATGTCGATGTCGGGTGGTTCGTCGCGCTCCTTGCTCACGAAGCGCTCGAAGAGCATGCTGCTGCGGCTGGGATCAACGGAGGTGACGCCGAGGCAGAAGCAGACGGCGGAGTTCGCGGCGGCACCGCGTCCCTGGCAGAGGATGTCGCGAGAGCGTGCGAAGCGCACGATGTCGTGCACGGTTAAGAAGTACGGGGCGTAGTTGAGATCGGCGATGATGCGGAGTTCGTGCTCGATCTGGGCGAGCACCTGCGGCGGAACACCAAGGGGATATCGCTCGGCGGCACACGCGTGGGTGAGCTCGATGAGATGCGCCATCGGGGTCGTTCCCGTTGGGACGATCTCCTCGGGGTAGTTGTACCGGAGCTGGTCGAGCGAGAAGCCCTTGCAGCGGTGGGCGATCTCGAGCGTGCGTTCGAGCGCGGCGGGGTGCGCGGCAAAGAGATGGTGCATCTCTTCGGGGGCTTTGAGGTGGCGCTCGGCGTTGGGATGGAGGCGGAAGCCTGCCTGATCGAGCGTGCAGCCGTGGCGGATGCAGGTGAGGACGTCCTGGAGCGTGCGGCGCTCGGGCGTGTGGTAGTGCGTGTCGTTGGTGGCGACGAGGGGGATGTTCAGATGATCGCTGAGCTGGGCGATCTGGCGGAGGCGGCGGGCATCGTCCTGGTGGTAGCCGCGGGAGATGGCGAGTGAGAGGCGATCATCTGAGAAGGTGCGCCGGAGGTGTTCGAGAACGGCGATGGTGTCGTCGCTCACGATGGGTGGCGGGATCGCGATGGCGAGGAGGCCCTTGTGTGATTCGAGGAGGTCGTGGAGCTGGAGGTGGCACTGGCCCTTGGGTGCGCGGCGTTTGCCGGTGGTGAGGAGCTGGCAAAGCCTTCCGTACGCATGGAGGTCCGTGGGATAGACGAGGATGGAGAGGGTGAGGGGGGTGGTGAATTGCAGGCGGCAGCCGACGAGGAGTTGGAGGCCGACCTCCTTGGCGGCCACGTGGGCGCGCACGATGCCCGCGAGTGAGTTGGTGTCGGTGATGGCGATGGCGCGATGGCCGAGCTCGGCGGCGCGGCGGACCATCTCGTCGGGGTGGCTGGCGCCGGTGAGGAAGGTGAAGTTGGTGGTGACTTCGAGCTCGGCGTAGGCGGGTGTGCTCGGGGCCGCGTGAGGAGTGGGTGTGCTGCGGCCATCGTGCTCTGGCGAGGGGGCCAGGTGCATCGGGTGGAGTCGGTGTTTGAGGGGCGTGTTGTCGGGCATGTGTGGTGTCAGGATGAGTTGCGTTGGGTCAGGCCCACTCTCCGTGGAGGAACCATCGCGCGGAGTGTGCATAAGGCGGCGTGGTGCGGAAGATCCAGAGCCAGCGGCCTTCGTGGGTTTGGACCTTGAAGTAGTCGCGTCGCTCGGCGCCGGGCTTCCACCACTCGCCCGCGAGTCGCTCGGGGCCGATGCAGGTGCCGATGGCGTGGGACGTGCCGCGGAGTTGGAGTGTTGCGAGCGGGCCGCCTGGGGTGAGAACTCCCACGCTGATTGGGATGGGCGTGGCGAAGAGGAGCGTCGGGCGATCCCACGCGACATCGGGTTGCGAGGGCGCGAGGGTGCGGCTTTGGTGTTGGGAGATGTGGGAGAGGATGGTGGCGAAGGTGAAGGCGCGTTCGGGGAGATAGGACTCGCGTGCGACCGGGCGCGTGACGCTTTGATCGCCCAGGCGTGCGTGCAGGGTGTCGATGAGTTGTGAGATCTGGGCCGGGCGATGGTCGGAGTCTCGCCAGCAGGGCGTTTGCGTGTGGCGGAGACGCTTGGAGCAGACCACCAGCAGTCGCACGCCCTCGACGCCGAAGCCCAGGTGTGCCTTCTCGAGCTTGGGTTCGAGGAGCTTCCAGAGATGTTTGGCGTCGGCGCAGGGCTCGGAGGTGCGGAGTGGGATGTGGAGGGGCTCAAGGTCTGATCGGAGGAGTTCGATGCGCAGTGAGAGGGCGCCTTGCTGCCTGGCAGCGAGGATTGTGGCGAGTTCTTCCATGAGCCGGCGTGTGGCGAGGGCGATGGAGTCGAGGTGGTCGGTGGGGCCTTCGAAGAGATGTTCGACGCTCGTGGGGAAGCGCGGGCGGATGGGCGTGATGAGTTCGATGGCGGTGCCGAGGGCCTGATCGAGGCGCAGGAGAAGGTCGGGTGTGAATCGGGCCGCGAGCGAGGCGCGTGGGATGGCGCGCAGGTGCTCGATGCGTTCGATGCCGACGGCGCTGAGGCCGTCGAGACATTCTGGAGAGAGCCGGAGCGCGGCGGCGGGGAGTGGGTCCAGGGCTGCTTTGAGATGATCAGGGCCGACGAGCGTGATTGGCTTCTTGGGACCAAACCTTGCGAGAGCCCACGCGGCTCCGAAGGTAGGGGCTGCGGCGATGCGGGCGGCGATCCCTGCGCGTATGAGGCTGCGCAGCATCCTTCGGGCCAGGCGGTCGATGCCGGCGTAGATGTGTGCGCAGCCGCGCGTGTCGAGGAAGAGGCCGTCATCGCCATCGATCGCGACGATGGGGACGAATCGGTAGGCCCAGTTCGCGAGTTTCTGGAGACCGCGTCGGTCATCGTCGGGCGTGAGCGAGCCGATGTGGGGCGGGCGGCGGAAGAGGGCTCGTGCATCGGCGAGGGGCATGCCTGGGCGCGCGCCAGTGGAGCGAGCCTCTGGGCAGCAGGCCGCGACGAGCGTTCGCTCGCGATCGATGGAGGTGAGGAGGATCGGCGTGCGCCGGGCTGCCTGGTCAGGAGGCAAGCGCCGTCGCGCGCGGTCGGTGGGCCAGGCCGGGAGATAGAGCGATAAGGCGTCCATCATGGGTTTGTTCCAGGATGTGTGAGTGCGTGTCGTGTGTGCCATGCGTGTCATGCGCTTGTGATCCCTTGCAGCGCATGAGCGTCAGTGACCATCGCGGCGTGTCGGAGCTGCCAGCAGCGGACCGGACGCGCCAGCGCGTGGCGGCGACGGAGAGCTCGCGCTCTTCCCATGGGGGACGGGCCAGGAGCGCGAGGGAGCCGCCGGATTCCGCCGCGAGCTGGAGTCGGCGCGACATGGCGAGTGGAAGGCCGCTGGCATCGGCGATGATGACGGCGCCGGTGCCCGCGCTGCGCAGGGCGAGGTCGATCGCCCAGAACTGCTGGGCCTTGTCGTGCGTGTTGATGCAGATGGAGGCTTCGAAGAGGCGTGGGTGGCGCTTCAGAGCGTGGCCATATGGCCAGACGCGCTGCCCGATCCAGAGGATGGCCGGAGTGGCGGCGCGGGGTGTGACGGGTGTGATGGATGAGGCGGGTGAAGAGAGTGGTGCAAGCGCGCATGCGGCGAGATGCGCCAGCAGGCTCAGGGGCGGTGCCCAGAGGGAGAGTGACCTGGTGAGGGACGGGGCGAGGGGCTGCGCGTTGGATTGGGTATCAGAGGCGAGCCCGAACCACTCGTGCAAAGCGCCGAAGGCGAGATCGGCGTGGGGCGCGGACCCGTCACGTTTGGACCCGTCACGGTTTGACCTGTTACGGGCCCAGCCGGTCGCGAGGGTCGCGCGGGCTGGGTGCCCTGCGTGAGCGAGGGCCTCCATGGCGAGGCGCAGGCGGTCGAGGGCTGCGGGCCTAGCTTGGGGTTCATTCGGTATTTGAACTAACAGAGATCGCATGGTGTTAGGGTACACCACGCCCGAACAGATTCAAGACAAATTGAACAGATTCGGCACGATTGGTGGTTCTGTCGTGGGTTCCATGAGCGATGGATCGTCGTGGGCCGGAGAGCCGACCCGGGAGCCTACGGGGTATGCCGTAAACTCTCTCCATTCAATCGTTTGTATGAGCTCTTCAAGCCCGGACGGAGGGGTTTGGGGATTAAGCCAGGCTGCCTGATGTGACGGCGGCAGGAGGACGGGCATGCGGTCATGGAGCGGGCGCATGAACTTGTTGGCGGCGGTGGTGAGGATGGTGAAGGACTGGATGGGATCTGAGTTGGGAGCCGCGGGGTCCTTCCAGGCTTCCCAGAGTCCGGCGAGGCAGAGCGGGGCGCGGTCGGCGCGGCCGATCCAGTGCGGGCGTTTGGTCCTCATGCCCGGAATCGATTGCCACTCATAGAAGCCGCTGATGGGCACGAGGCAGCGGCGGGAAGCGACGGCGGATCGAAATGAGGGCTTGTCGAAGACTGTCTCGGCGCGAGCGTTGAGCAGTCGCGAGCCGATCGATGCGTCGTCTGCCCAAGATGGAATCAGGCCCCATTTGAGCATGACGCCCGTGCGTTCGCCCGCGGGATTGAGGCGAACGACCGGCGCGAGCTGAGTCGGAGCGACGTTGTAGCGGGGTGAAAGCTCAACATCGGGCCAGTGGATGAGCTCGAGCAGTTGCTGGAGCTGGCTCCATGTGAAGAGGTAGGTGAAGCGGCCACACATCCGTGGATGGTAGTGGGCGGCCAGAGCGACCTGCGGCGGGAATCGTGACTCTGAGAGCACGCGAGAGGACGCGAGGCCCGCGGCTTGGCCTGATTCGGTTCGGGGTTCTCCAAAGACTCATCGAGGTCAATACCATGGCAGCACATGCTGATATCGATTCTCATACTCGCAATTCTGCTCATTCTGAACGGCATCTTGGCCATGTCCGAGCTGGCGATGATGACCAGCCGGCAGAGCCGACTGCAGCAATCCGCTAGGGCAGGCAGCAAGGGTGCAGCGACCGCCGTTGCCCTGGCTCGCGAGCCTACGCGGTTCCTGTCCACTGTTCAGGTGGGCATCACGCTCATCGGAATTCTTGCTGGCGCGTTTGGCGAGAACTCACTGTCCGGCGAGCTCGAGCCGCTGGTGAGCCAGATTCCCATCGTTGAGCCCTACGCCGACACGATCTCGCTTGTGATCGTGGTGCTGCTCATCACGTATTTCTCGCTGGTGGTGGGGGAGCTTGTGCCCAAGCGGATCGCGCTGGCCTACCCGGAGCTGGTGGCTTCGACGATCTCGCGGCCCCTCAACATCCTCTCCATCGTGGCGGCGTGGCCGGTGAAGATTCTGACCGTCTCGACGGAGATCCTGCTCAAGCTTTTGCGGATCAGGCCCAAGGTTGGCGACGATGTCTCTGAGGATGATGTGAGGGCGGTGATTGCGCGGGCAGCGGGCACGGGCATCTTTACGCCGCAGGAACTCAAGCTCTTTCAGCGGACGATGCGGGCGGGCGATCTGGTCGTTCGTGATCTCATGGTCTCCCGCTCTGACATCGTCTGGATCGATGAGAACGAGCCGATCGATGCGGTGCGTGTGCTCGTGGGCACCAGCCCGCACTCTCACTTTCCTGTGTGCCGCGGCGATATCGACTCACTTGTCGGAGTTGTTCACGTCAAGGATCTGATCGCCTACGGGTTGATTGCAGGAAGGGACTTCAAGGTGACGGCTGTGGCCCACAAGCCACACTTCGTGCCCGAGACCATGCCCGCTCTTCGCCTGCTCGATCAGTTTCACACGATCCACAATCACATCGCGTTCGTGGTTGATGAGTTTGGAGGAACGCTGGGGATGCTCACGCTGAATGACGTGACTCGGGCGATCGTTGGTGATGTCAGCCGCAAGGGGGAGGCCGCTGGATCGACCATGTCGCGCCGCGACGAGCACTCGTGGCTGGTTGACGGGCGACTGCCCCTCCACGAACTCGTGATCGGGCTTGAGCTTTCTACGGAGATCGAAAATCAGCTGCCGGATGTGAGCACGGTCGCGGGACTTGTGACTACTGAGCTGGGCCACATCCCGAAGGAGGGTGAGTCGTTCCTGTGGCAGGGATACGCGATTGAGATCGTCGATATGGATGGAGTGCGCATCGACAAGCTCCTCATCACGCGGAAGTGAGCAAGTTCAATGGCCGATACGCCGAACGCGGCAGGGGCACGCTCGCGCGATGCTATGAGTGCCACATGTGATCGCGTGGATCAGCCGATGGCCTGAGGGCTTGTTGGCGTGGCGGTAGTGTCGACCGGCGAGGCCGATACGGCTTTGCGAGAGAAGAGTTTCCCGAGGACAAGGTGTGCCACGGGCGTTACGAGCAGCGTGAGCAGGAGCGAGAGCATCTGGCCACCGATCACGGCGACGGCGACGGCGCGACGCTCTTCGGCGCCGGGGCCGGTGCCGAGCGCGAGGGGGAGCATGCCGCCGACGAGGGCGAGCGTGGTCATGAGGATCGGGGAAAGGTCAAGCGACCAACCGGGAGAGCACATGTGCCAAGCCGCCCGAGCACCGTGGGGTGTGCTCGGGCTGGCGTGGTGATCGCTGTTGGCTCAGTGAGCGAAGACCAATGTCTGCTGAGAACTCGAGCGGGGATGCACTGCCCCGGTGCCGGTCAGTGCCCCTTGCCTTCGGAGCCCGGCTTGGAAGGAACGAAGATGCTGAGGACCGTGGCGAGGGTGAGCGTTCCAACCACAACGAGCAGCGAGACGGTCGTGTCGATCTTGATTGGCTTGCCGTTTTCCAGATTCAGCAGCGGGATCACGTCCAGATAGGGGGGCACGCTGAGCAGTAGGAGCTTGACACCCACAAACGCAAGGATCAGGATGAGCGCGGGCTTGAGGAAGCGGAACTTCTGGATCAGCGCGGCGAGGCAGAAGTAGAGCGCGCGCAGACCGAGGATCGCGAAGATGTTGCTCGTGAAGACGATGAATGGATCGGGCGTGATCGCGAAGATCGCGGGGATTGAGTCCACAGCGAAGACCAGGTCGGTGATCTCTACCAGAATCAGAGCGAGGAAGAGGGGCGTGATGGCCCAGGCTGCGCTGAGCGAACCCGGCGGCGGTGGGTCCATCACTTCCTTGCCACTGGCGTCCTTGGTATAGGTGGGCTTCAGCGTGCGCTTCGTGAAGAACTTCTGGCCGTCGTAGAACTCTGTGACGCGGAAGAACTTCTTGCACAGACGCACGACGGCGTTCTGCGAGACATCGTCGTTGCCCTTGATAAGGGCCATCTTGAGGGCGGTGAGGATCAGGAACCCACCGAAGATGATGAGGATCCACTGGTACTTCATGATGAGGCTGGCGCCCAGGAAGATCATGCCGCCGCGCATCACGAGGGCACCGATGATGCCCCAGAAGAGAACGCGGTGCTGGTACTTGGCCGGAACCGCGAAGAAGGTGAAGATCAGCGCGATGACGAAGATGTTGTCCATCGCAAGGGACTTCTCGACGACGTAGCCGACGAGGTACTGCTTGGCGGCTTCGAGGCCGAGGACTTCTCCATAGACGATCAGCGAGGCACCGGCGCTCATGGCCTCGGCGGTGCTGTACTTTGGCGTATTGAGCCCCAGGCCAAGCCAGTGGTTCTCGTAGGCCATGTAGACAAAGCCGCTGAAGGCGATGCCGCAGGTCAGCCAGATGGCCGACCATGTGATCGCCTCCTTCATCGAAACTTCGTGCGCTTCGCGATGGAAGACGCCCAGGTCCAGCGCGAGGAAGACGATGACCAGCGCGATGAATGCGACGTACGCCCAGATCTTGAGGTCGGCGGGATTGGAAGGGGTTGCAACGGGAAGTGTTGCGAGCGTGCTGAGTGTCGAGAAGTCTGTCGTCGAAGCAAAGGCGGAGAGCAGGTCGATCATGGCAAAGGCACATCCTGGCCGTAGCGTGTGAGTGGCCGGGTGGGCCATGCGAGCGCGCGGCAACATCACAGAATGTTGGTCTCGCCAAGGGTCGGATGCAGCGCTCGAGAACGCTTGGACCCGGACCGCAGACAGGCCGGGGTGAAGGAGAACCACTCCACCCGTGCTGACGACCTGCCTCACCCGCACCAGCGGACGGCTACTCCCCAACAGGATCTAAGCGTGATGGTAGGCCCACCTGTCAGGGGCAATGCGTTGGAGCAAGCTGGTGTGCACTCCCGACCGTTGTTGCAGAGAGTACCGGGAGTGTCTACTCTGGGCTCTCTGCACGGGTTTCGAGACTGTAGCGAAGTCGTCGCGAACCTCGTGTGACACGCGGATGTGACGAACCAGCGGAAGAGTGATACGGGAAGCGCGATACGGGAAGCGAAGAGTCAGGGGGACGGGCTAAGGCATGCTGACCAATCGCTGCGGTAAAGAAGGACCGATACAAATGACAATCAACCGTTCGAAGTGGCCTGAGTTGCGTCGAGCGACCTGGCTGGCGATGGCCGCTGGAGCGATGGCGGTGTCGGCAGTCGGATGCACGCGTGAGGAGCCTCCGACCGTCGACGTGATCCGTCCCGTCCGGACGCAGGTGCTCTCCTCGGCGGAGTACATGCAGGTTGCTGCGCTCCCCGGTGTCGCACGCGCGACCACCGTTGTCGATCTGGCGTTCCAGGTGCCCGGGCTGCTGGTGAAGTTCCCGGTGGAAGAGGGACAGCGATTCGCCAAGGGTGATGTGATCGGCGAGCTCCGCACGGAAGAGTTCGAGGCACGGTTGGCCACGCTGACCGCGCAGCTTGAGCAGTCGCGTGTGCTTCTCCGCACGCTCGAGGCGGGCCAACGCCCCGAAGAGCGTCTGCGGCTGGAGGCCGACCTCCGCGCCGCCGAAGCACGGCTCGCGAGCGCTCAGGCCCAGTTCGACCGCTTCTCCAGCCTGCGCAACACAGGTGCCGTGTCGAAGGCAGACCTTGACCGGGTCGAGGCAGACTTCCGTGTCGCACAGGAAGATCGGCAGACCGCAGTTCAGCTCCTTGAGATCGGAACGACGGCACGTCCTGAGTACATCGAGGCACAGAAGGCCGAGATCCGCGCTCTCGAAGGGCGGCTGCGTGAGGCAGCGCTTCAGGTCCAAGACACGGTACTGAAGGCACCTTTCGACGGCGTGGTTGCCCGGAGGTTCGTCGATGCGAACCAGAGCATCAACATCCGCCAGCCGATCGTGACCTTCCAGACCTTCGACGAGTTGAGTGTCGATGTGGATGTGCCCGAGTCGCTGATGGCCACCGATCTTCGCACCGCGGACATTGAGGGCACGACTGCCGAGTTCGCGGCCATGCCCGGCCGGCTCTTCCCGGTGGCACTCGGCGAGATCGCCCAGGTGGCAGACCCTGTGACTCAGACCTTCCGGGCCCGTTTCTCCCTCAAGATGCCCCCAGGCGTCAGCCTTCTCCCCGGCATGTCCGCGACGGTCAGGCTGAGGTACAAGATGGAAGGCTCGACCGGTTCGGCCCTCTCGGTGCCCGTTTCGGCCATCTACACGGATCCGAGTGGGGCTCAGGTCGCCTGGATCATCGATCAGGAGATGATCGCCCGTCGTACGCCCGTGAAGGTCGGGGCTGTTTCCGCAGGATCCATCGAGATCCTCGAGGGATTGAAGGCTGGCGACAGGATCGCCACCGCTGGCGTTTCGTTGCTGCGTGACGGTCTCAAGGTCCGCGACCTTGGTGACGCTCTCGGGAGAAATGGCCGATGAACCTCGGTGAACGGTCGGTCAAGACCAAGCGTGTCACGTTCTTCTTCATGTTCCTTTTGCTGCTGGGAGGCCTTGTCGCCTTCAAGCAGCTCGGGCGGCTGGAAGATCCTGAGTTCACGATCAAGGAAGCGCTGATCATCACTCCCTACGAGGGTGCCAGCGCGCAGGAAGTCGCCAACGAGGTGACGAACGTCATCGAGCGGGCCGCTCAGGAACTCGGCCAGCTCGACCGGGTTGAGTCCGAGTCGACGCGCGGACGTTCGACCGTCAGCGCGATCATCAAGCCTCAGTACGGCGCTGCCGAGATGCCGCAGGTCTGGGACGAGCTGCGACGCAAGGTCGCGGATGCGCAGGCCCAGCTCCCTCCCGCAGCTCGGGGTCGGTCGGTTGTGATCGACCACTTCGGCGACGTCTTCGGCGTTTTCTTCGCCATCCATGGCGAGGGATTCACCCAGCAGGAGCTCCGCCGCTATGCCGAGTTCCTCCGGCGTGAGCTTTTGCTGGTGCAGGATGTCAAGAAGGTCGACCTCTTCGCGGAGCAGCAGGAAGTGGTCTTCGTCGAGATCTCCCGAAAGAGGCTCTCGCAGCTCGGGATCAACGAGTCTCAGATCTACGCTCAGCTCCAGGCCCAGAACAACGCGGCCGATGGCGGCCGGATCCAGGTTGGCGACCAGTTCCTCACCGTCGATCCTCGTGGCGGATTCCAGACTGCCGAAGACATGCTCGACATGGCCATCGGCGCGGGTGGTTCCGGGGCGCAGCTATTCCTGCGTGATGTCGCGACGATCCGTCGCGGACTTGAGGATCCCCCGCGGCGCATGATGCGGTTTGACGGCCAGCCAGCGGTGGGGCTGGGCATCTCCACGGTCGCCGGCGGCAACGTGGTGGCGATGGGCGAGGGTGTCCGCAAGCGTCTTGCGGCACTCAAGGCCGACCAGCCGATCGGCATGGAGATCGGCGAGATCAACTTCCAGCCTGAGGCGGTGACCGAGGCGACCAACCTCTTTGCGTTCAACATCGCCAAGGCCGTCACGATCGTCTTCGTGGTGCTGCTTATCGCGATGGGCATCCGCGCTGGATTCATCATCGGCATCGTGCTCGTGCTGACCATCCTCGCGACGGTTCAGGTGATGTACTTCCAGCAGATCCTGATGGAGCGAATCTCGCTGGGCGCGTTCATCATCGCGCTCTGCATGCTCACCGACAATGCCATCGTGGTAACGGAGAGCATCAAGGTCCGGATCGAGGCGGGTGAAGAGAAGGTCGAGGTTATCCGCGACTGCGTGGCGCAGAACCAGTGGCCCCTGCTGGGCGCGACCGCGATCGCGGTCATCGCCTTCGCGGCGATCGGGCTCTCGGACGACTCGACCGGCGAGTACGCCAACTCCCTCTTCTGGGTGATCTTCATCTCGCTGGCCATCAGCTGGATCACGGCGATCACCATCACGCCGCTGCTCTGCTATTTCCTCTTCAAGCCCTCGACCGATCCCGCGTATCGCGATCGTGACCCGTACGCGGCTTTGCCCTATCAGCTCTACAAGAAGCTGCTGATTGTCTCCCTGCGGCTGCGCTGGGCGGTGTTGGTCTTGATCCTCGTCATGTTTGTCGCCGCGGTCTACGGCTTTGGACACGTTCGGCAGAACTTCTTCCCTCCCGCAACCCGTCCTCAGTTCATGGTTGATGCGTTCCTGCCCGGTGCCACCCACATCCGGGAGTCACAGGCCTTTGCAAAGGAAGTTGAAGACTTCATTCTGTCCCAAGAGGGCGTGAGGAACGTCACGACCTTCATCGGCAGTGGTGGTCTCAGGTTCTTGCTGGTCTACACCCCCGAGTCGCCCAATCGGGCGTTCGTCCAGTTCCTCGTCAACGTCGACGATCCCGCCAGCATCAATGGGATGATCACAACAATCCAGGCGTACCTGGACGAGAAGCATCCCGGGGCCAACACCGTTGCGCAGAAGTTCCTGCTCGGACCCGGCGGCGGTGGTCGTATCCAGGTCAGATTCACCGGGCCCGATCCCGATGTGTTGCGGGACCTCTCCGCTCAGGCCCGCGAACTGATCAACGCCGACGGCGGCGCGATCTGTGTCCGTGATGACTGGCGTGAGCGTGAGGCGGCGCTCCGACCCACGATGCTCGAACTCCAGGCCCGTCGCAATGGCATCACCCGCGAGGATGTTGCACGCGCACTCGAGACCGGCATGCAGGGTCGCACGGTCGGCTTCTACCGAGAGCCCGGGCTTGAGGGTCTTGGCACGTTTCCTCAGGAGACCCGCCTTCTCCCGATCATCGCCCGTCCCCCTGAATCCGAGCGAAGCGGTGTCGAAGCGATCCGCAGCATGCAGATCTGGAGCCCGGTGGCGGGCCGCATGATCCCGCTGCGTCAGGTCACTTCAGGCACGGAGACGGCGTGGGAAGACCCGGTGGTCATGCGCCGGGACCGATTCCCAACCATCACCGTGCACGCCGATCCGCGCACGGGCCTGCCGAGCGAGCTCTTCAACAGGATTCGGCCAGGGATCGAGTCAATCGCCCTGCCGGTGGGGTACTCGATGGAGTTCGGTGGCGAGCATGAGGACTCGGCGAACGCACGAGCCGCTCTTGCCAAGCCGCTGCCTCTCGCGCTCATGCTCATGATCGCGATCGTGGTGATGATCTTCGACTCAATCCGCACGACGCTCGTGATCAGCCTCGCCGTGCCTCTGGCGATTATCGGCGTGACCGGCGGGCTGCTGCTCACGAATCAACCTTTCGGCTTCATGGCCCTTCTGGGCGTGATCGCGCTGGCGGGTGAACAGATCAAGAACTCCATCGTGCTCGTCGACGAGTTCGGAACTCAGAAGAACGACTACGGCAAGTCGCCCTACTGGGCGGTCGTGGACGGGGCCGTTGGCCGCCTTCGCCCAGTCATGCTGGTGGCCGTCACCACGGTTCTGGGCATGATCCCGCTGCTGACAGATCCATTCTTCTCCGCCATGGCCGTGTGCATCATGTTCGGACTCTCCTTTGCGTGCGTCCTGACCATGATCGTTGTGCCCGTTCTCTTCGTCATCATCTATGGGATCAAGGAAGAGCCGGCCCAGCCCAAGGCCGCGAAGTCCGGCGGATCTGTGCCGCCCAAGACGTCTCCATCACCATCCGGATCGCCGGAACTCGTGACGCAGCCAGCCTGATTGAGTCAAGGCGCAGTCAGTGGCGGACCACTGGAACGCCGTGGTCGATCAAGCCGGCTCCTGAATCGTGTCCGGAGCATGTCCTGATCTCGTCTTGAGCATGTCCTGATCGTGTCATGATCACTTCTCGGTCTGAATCAGATCGCTTTGAGGAGCGCCGCATGGACCGCACTGTTACGTTGGGTTCTGACTATCGAGCCGCCACATCGCGTTGTTCTGCGATGGGCCGCGCTCTTGTTCTCTTGGGAGTGCTCGGTGTCAGCCTGCTCGGAGGCTGTGAGACCGGCGGCCAAGGTGCTGTGACCGGCGCCAGCGTCGGTGCCCTGTCAGGCCTTGCGATCGGCTCCATGAGCGGCAACGCAGGACGTGGCGCAGCCATCGGCGCCATCGGCGGCGGTGCGACGGGAGCGGTCATTGGTGATCAGAACCGGCGCAACACGCAGGCCCGCAACCAGCAGAACACGCGACAGGCAGCACCGGCACCCGTGCCCATCACCGCGACGCCCCCCGCGAACACGGCAGGCATGACCAACGCGGACCGTGATCGTCTGGCGCTCGCGAAGTTTGCGCGAAACTGGCGGGTCAACGGCTGGGAGACGATCGACGGCCAGCGCCGCCCCGTCTCGGGCACCGGCGTCGGCGTGGTTGAGAACGCATTCTTCCTGAGGCTCGACATGCAGGTGACCGATCAGCAGACGCGGCAGATCAACCGCGGCAACGTGGTGCTCGCGGCGGACCCCGGGCGCGGACTCACGCTCAACAGCCGCTTTGACACGTCCCCCTCGCCCGCGGCGTATGCAGGCAGTGTCTCCGCCGATGGCATGACCTTCACGCTCGATGAGATCGGCGGCGGGCGTCGCATCACCATGCGGTTCCTCTCGCTCGATGAGTTCGTGGCCGAAGTCACCGGCGGCGCGGGTGTCTCTGGTCTCAGCGCGAGCTTCAACTTCTCAGCGATCCGGTAGTTTGAAACGACTGGCGAAGGTTCGACCGGATTTTCTCGCGCCGGGCCGAAGGAGTTGGGATTGCACCGACGACTGCTGTTGCTAGTACCGCTCGTGTCCTGCCTGATCCTCGCGTCTTGCGGGAGCCCACAGCGCGCACCGGCGGTCCCTCCAGACGCGACCGATCGCGTGGTGCTGCTTGATGAGCCCGCGCTGCGGACATGGGGTGACTTTGCATCGCGGCCGTTCGTCACGGAGATCGATGCGGTTCTGGGCATTGAAGTTCGCAACCAGCGATCACAGGGCAACATGGGCCGACTGCGGACCTCGCACCTGCTCGCCATCTCCGGTGGCGGGAGCTACGGCGCCTTCGGCGCAGGCATCCTTTGCGGCTGGACCGAGCGAGGCGATCGACCCTCGTTTGACATCGTGACCGGTATCAGCACGGGGGCGCTGACGGCTCCGTTTGCATTCCTTGGGCCCGCCTACGACGAGAAGCTCCGGACCGTCTACACGACGGTGACAACCGCGGACGTGATCGCCTGGCGCGGCATCTTCGATGCTCTCTTTGAAGACTCGGCCTTCTATAGCGATCCGCTCCGTCGTATGATGGAAGAGCTGATCGATGAGCCCATGCTCGCCGAGATTGCGGCCGAGTACGCCAAGGGCAGGCTGCTGCTGGTCGGCACGACCAACCTCGACGCCAACCGAGGCGTCATCTGGAACATGGGGCTCATCGCTCGCGCGAGTGCGCAGGGGGACAAAGAGGCGACGAAGCTCTTCCACGACGTGCTGATGGCCTCCGCCGCCATTCCCGGTGCCTTCCCACCCGTGATGATCGATGTCGAGGTCGACGGGAAGAAGTACCAGGAGATGCACGTCGACGGCGGCACCAAGACGCAGGTCTTCCTCTATCCGCCATCGTTTGATCTGATCGCTGAGTCACGAGCCAGAGGGGTCGAGCGGGATCGGGTGGCCTTTGTTCTCCGCAACGCGCGGCAGTCGCCGCTGTGGGAAGAGGTGCCTCGTCGGACGCACGCGGTCGCTCGCCGCGCCATCTCAGGCCTGATCCACACCCAGGGCCGGGGTGATCTCTTCAGGATCTACTCGGTCGCCCGGCGTGACGAGATGGACTTCAATCTCGCGCTCATCCCTGATTCGTTCACAGAGACCTCGGACGATCACTTCGATCCCGTGTTCATGTCCAAACTCTTCAAACTCGGCTACGACGCGGCCCGAAGTGAAGAAGGGTATCCATGGCTCAAGAGTCCTCCCGGCTGGGCCGACGGGCTGCGTGACGGCGAGGCTTCTGACCCGGGAGTGGGCCGGCAGGGTTTGTGAGGCCGTCTCGAAAGAGCCGCGCGGCCCGCGGCGGACTCTGGTATATTCCAGAGACACGCACTCCGGCCATTCACCAGCCGGAGCATTCCTCGGGAAGCCTGTCGACACGGAGCCCGCGGCAGCCGCTAGCACAGAGCGTGTTTCGTGGGTATTTTCCGATCATGGTTTGCAGACTCTGGTTCCTGTTTGTGGAGCACGTATGACAACCGCACCCGCTTCAAAGCTCGCCGACATCAACGACAGGCAATCCTGGCTCCCCATGGTCGTGATCGCGATGGGCCAGGCGCTGATGTCCTTCAACGTCGCCGCCATCCCGATCTCGATGAGCGGCATGGTCAAGAGCTTTGAGACGCCCCCGACCACGATCGGCACCGCGATCGTGATGTACTCGCTGGGTGTCTCCGGCTTCGTGATGCTCGGAGCCAAACTCGGCCAGCGATTCGGATCCAAGATCTTCTTCCAGGCCGCGACGGCCCTCTTCCTGGTCGCCATGATCCTCATGGTCATCAGCCCGCGGGCGGAGATCATGCTCGCGGCCCAAGCGCTTGCCGGCTTCGCGGGCGCGTCGCTCGTTCCCTCACTGGTGGCGCTGATCGCCAACCACTACTCGGGCAAGCAGCAGGCCGAGGCGGTCGGCTGGCTGGGCTCGGCCCGTGCCATCGCCGGTGTGCTGGCCTTCATCATCGTGGGCTATGTCGCGACCATCAACTGGCGCTTCGGCTTTGGCGTACTCATCGTCCTCGCGGTGGCCATCCTGTTCCTGAGCACCAAGCTCAAGACCGCCAAGCCCAGGCCAGAGGTCAAGATCGACGTGGTGGGCGTGATCCTCTCCGCCATCGGCGTCATCTGCATCGCCTTTGGCTTCAACAACGTGCGCGGCTGGGGCCTCATCACTGCGCTGCCCGCGGCACCCTTTGACATCATGGGCCTCTCGCCCGCGATTGCGCTCATCATCGGCGGCATCCTGATCGTCTCGACCTTCTTTGTCTGGTCGCACCGCCAGCCCATCCTGGGCAAGACGCCGCTTCTTGCCCTGCAGGTGGTGAGCTCGCCCCGCGAGTGGGCGACGATCGTGGCCCTCTTCATCATCGTGTCGATGGAGGGCGCGATCAACTTCACGGTCCCGCTGTACATCCAGATCGTGCAGGGGCAGTCGAGCATCCGGTCGTCGATCGCAATGATGCCCTTCATGCTCACGGTCTTCTTCACCGCGATCCTGATCGTCCGGCTCTACTCGAAGTTCTCGCCTCGCCGCATCGCCATCGCTTCCTTCGTTCTCGTCTCCATCGGCACCGCGTGGCTTGCCTTCGTGATCCGCAACGAGTGGAGCACGGTCCCGGTCATCGCGGGCCTCATCACCGTCGGCCTCGGCCAGGGCGCCCTCGTGACGCTCCTCTTCAACGTCCTCGTCACTGCGGCACCGAAGGAGCTCGCCGGCGATGTCGGATCGCTGCGTGGCGTCACTCAGAACCTCGCGGCGGCGGTCGGCACTGCACTCGTGGGGGCCTTCGTTGTCGGCATGCTCAGTTCGCTGATCATGGTGAACGCCGCGGCGAGTCCCGTGATCTCCGCCGGGCTGCTCGAGCAGATCAACCCTGCCAATCTCAACTTCATGACCGATGCGCAGGTGCAGACACGTCTCGCCGAGACCACGGCCACCGCCGACGAGGTGACAAAGGCACTCCAGATCAACGCTGAGGCACGCATCCGCGCCCTCAAGATCGGCTTCATGGTCATGTCCGGCCTTGCGCTCCTGGCGATCGTCCCGTGCAGCTGGCTGCCCGACTACAAGCCCGGCGAGATCCCCGCTGACGGCCAGAAGCGTTCCTGATCCGCACCTCGGAAGTGAGCCCTGTCATGAGCCTTCCACGACTCCTCTTCCTCTCCCTCGGCGGCACCATCACGATGGTCCCTTCGCAGTCCGGAGGCATCGCGCCCAAACTCGGTGCGGCCGAGCTGGTCGCTTCTGTTCCTGATCTCGCCGAGGTTGCCACCATCGAGGCGAGGTCGCTCTTCCGCCTCCCCAGTCCTTCGCTCACGACCACACACCTCGTCGAGGTTGCCAAGGCCATCGAGGAGGGCTTCAATGCTGGCTTCGACGGCGCAGTCGTGATCCAGGGGACCGACACGATCGAGGAGTCCGCGTTCCTGCTGGACGTGCTGGTCTCGGGCGACAAGCCCGTCGTGATGACGGGCGCCATGCGCGGTGCGGATGCGCCGGGGGCAGATGGCCCCGCGAATCTGCTCGCCGCGGCCCGCGTCGCGGCATCACCCGATGCCCGCGGCCTTGGCACGCTCGCAGTGCTGAACTACGACATCCACGCCGCGCGATTCGTGCAGAAGTCGCACACAGCACTACCCTCGGCGTTCCAGTCGCCGCTCGTGGGCCCGCTGGGCACCGTGGTGGAGGGCAAGCCCCGCTTCTACGCCCGTGTCGCTCGCAACCCGCACCTCTCCGCGGCGGACGGTCCGCTGGCTCCCATCGCACTCCTGAAGTCCTGCATGGGCGAAGATGGTCGTCTCTACGGCGCGTTGCCGGGCCTTGGCTTTGAGGGCGCGGTAGTCGAGGGCATGGGCGCGGGGCATGTTCCAGCCGATGTCGCCCCGTTGCTCGGCGAGCTCGCATCAAAGATCCCGGTCGTGCTCGCATCGCGCTCGATGACCGGGCACGTCTTCACGCACACGTACGGCTATCCCGGTGCCGAGATCGATCTCATCAAGCGCGGCCTGATCCCCTCGGGGCTTCTCTCCGGCGAGAAGGCACGCCTGCTCCTGGGCCTTGCCCTCCGTGGCGGCAAGGGAGCGGCGAGCGCCGCGGCGGCCTTCGCACCGTACCAGTAACCTCCACGAATCAGCCCTGAACCCTTCCCAGCGAGTCCCACTGAGGGCCTCGCTTTTCGTATTCATTGAATCGTGCCTTGAGAAGCTATCAACTGCAATCACGGCCAAAACCACAAGGATTCCTTCCATGAGCACCGCCACCCAAGTCCAATCCAGCGATTCCGTTGAGCCGGCAGCGCACGGCCGGGCCTGGCTCCCCTTCCTGCTCGCGGGCGCGATCATGGTCGCGCTCGGCACTTTCGTGATCGGTTGGGCCTGCCTCACATCGATGACGGTCGTTGCGGTATGGCTCTTCGGAAGCTTCCTGATCGTCGGCGGCATCGCTGAGATCCTGACCGCGCTCTGGGCCGGGAGGTGGAGCGGGCGTCTTGTCCATCTGCTCATCGGCGCGATGTACCTCGTGATCGGCTTCATCTTCATGACCGAGCCCAAGGACAGCGCCGTCCGTCTGACGCTGATCATCGCCATCTTCCTCATCGTCAGCGGCGTGATCAGGATCGTCGCTTCGCTCGCGGAGAGTGTGCCCGGCCGCGGATCGATGCTCCTCAACGGCGTCGTTACGCTCGTGCTCGGAGTCCTGATCTACCGCCAGTGGCCCGAGTCTGCCCTCTGGGTCATCGGACTCTTCATCGGCATCGAGATGCTCTTCAACGGCTGGACGTGGGTCCTCCTTTCTCTTGCGGCACGCAATCGCAGCAAGGCCTGAGCGAGCGAACACCTGAACGGAAATCGCTGCACGCGTACACACTCTGAGATGGACGCCGCTCAGGCAGTTCGCTCTGTGAATTGGTCGAAAGAACGAGTCATGTCAAAAACAACGTAGCCCTTCGCAGAGCGAAGGGCTACGTTGCTATCCAGTTCGAGAGGCGCCCCAAATCAGAACGCAATGCGGACGCGGGCCGTGAAGACGCCAACCGCATCATCATCGGGCGCGTTGCTCGGATCGAGGATCAGCTGTGCGCCGAGCGAGAACTGCGTGTACCGCGTCAGCTGCCAGCGATGGAAGGCCTCGATCACCTTCTCGTCGCGGAGCCCGTCCGGATCCGGATCCGCAAACCCGAAGGCCACGCCCGTGACGTTGTCCTGACTGCCCAGAAGACCGTTGATTCCAAGACCAACCTGCACCGAGTTCTTGATGCGTTCGAGCGCCTCATCGGCCCACTGGTACCGCGCGAAGGCGAACACGGTCTCGTTGAGATCCTGTTCCGCGATCAGTGCGACGCCCGCATCGCTGTCGATGTTCGGGTCCTCGCGCTCTGCCAGGTACCAGAGTGCCACCGCATAGCGGCCGCGCCCGAGCCCTTCGATCTCCGGCGTGAAGCCCAACTCGCTCATGTAGAAGAGATCAAAGTCCTCGAAGAAGCGATCGGCCGTTGAGGTTGTTGTGCGTCCGTAGGCATTGGCGCCACCAACGGTCACGTAAAACTCTTCCGTCGGGCGGTAGGTCGCGACGGCCCCGAGCCCATGGCCGGGCGATCCTGCGGTTGCGAGCGCGGAGAATGCCCGGTTTGAGAAGGCGTTGTTGATGCTCTGGAGTCGATGCCCGCCGAAGTAATCTGAGATGTCCATGCGCCCAACCCAGAGGCGAAGTTCGTCGTCGAAGAGCCGCTGAGCCCAGAGGACATCGCGGATGACCGTGCCGCGATCATTGAAGCCACCGGTCGTGTTGGTGAGCGCACCGACGCCCGGGCCGACGGCGCTCGCCGGATCAGGACCGATGTTGAAGCGCTCTTCGACGGTGAAGATGAAGCGACCAGTATCCGTCGTCCCGCGGCCCAGAAGGGTCCAGTCGAACATCAGATCAAGATCGCCCGAGGCGCCGCTGCGCACGCCCTGACCGCCGCTGGCCTGCTGGCCGATCATCGTGTACGCGAGGGAGATGCGCAGGCCCGTCGCCGTTTCCAGTGCCCGGCTCTTGTCAGCAAAGAAATCCAGGGGCGACTCAAACTCGCCCACGTCGACGGATGCCACCTGCGGCTCATAGATCTCTTCGAGCTCCTCGCCCGGGTTCGTGAGTGGGTAAAGATCCTCATACAGCGGGTTGTCGCCTGCAAGGCGATTATCACCCGAAGCCGGAGCCCGGACGGACGTGGAGTCGGCCGCCGGTGCTGAATCGGGCACCTCGCTGGGTGGCTGGGCAATCGCAGGGGATGCGAAAAGGACGAGCCCAGAGCCAGCGATCATTCGCAATGAAGCGGCCAGAAAACGCTGGCTCTTGGGAGTGCGGCGGTGAGTCACGAGAGGCCTCCTAGTTCAAAGCACCGACGAGCGAAGGGGCCAGTATACCAAGGTCTGCCGGGTGGGCCACAGCGCAAGTCTCGGGTCCAATGCTGGAGTGCAGAGGGCAGATGATGGGTCTCGCGGAGACCATGTCATCTTTGAGCAGCTCTCTGCCAGGAAGGCTGGCACTGTCAAGCCAAGCACCGTGGATGCTGTTATAGTGGCCGCTTTGGTTGGGGATGGATGCGCATCGAGGCATCACCTTGGGAGACCCATGAGCACGGAACTTGCCCTAGTCCTCGGACTGCTGGTGTCGGCGGTTGTGATGTTCGTGATCAACAAGCCGCGCATGGACATTGTCGCGCTGCTGATGTTGACGCTTCTTCCCTTCACGGGTGTCATCACGATGGGCGAAGCGCTGGCGGGCTTCAGCGATTCAAACATCGTGCTGATCGCCGCGCTCTTCGTCATCGGTGAGGGGCTGGTCCGTACCGGCGTGGCCCGCAATATGGGCGATCTTCTGATCAAGACGACGGGTACCAGTGAGGTCCGCCTGCTCGTTTTCCTGATGATCGCGGTCTGTGGTCTTGGCTCCATGATGAGCTCGACCGCCGTGACGGCGATCTTCATACCCGTGGCCCTCCGCATTGCTCAGACTACGGGCACCGCCCCCGGCCGCCTGATGATGCCCCTCTGCTACGCGGCCCTGATCAGCGGCATGACGACGCTCGTCGCCACGGCACCAAACCTCGTCGTCAACAGTGAGCTCATCCGGCAGGGCGAGCTCGTGGGTAAATCCTGGGAGTTTGGTTTCTTCAGCTTCACACCATTCGGCGTGCCGATCCTGATCGTCGCCATCGTCTACATGCTCTTCACGCGTCGCTGGCTTGGCAGAGAGAAGCCTCCGGAGAGTGCGGCGGCGAGCGAGAGCAGCCGCCGCCCAAGTCTCGCAGGCTGGATCGAGGCCTACGACCTCAAATCGCGTGAACATCGGCTCCGTGTGCTGTCCAGCTCGTCGCTCGTTGGAAAGTCGCTCGGCGACGCGGACCTGACTCGCGCAGCGTCTGCCAACGTCATCGCCATCGAGCGGATCGCAAAGTCCGGCTCGGTCCTGATCGAACCTACCGACAGCACGCAGATCGAGGCTGGCGATGTGCTGCTGGTGCACCTCTTCGAGCCAACGGCCAGAGTCGAAACGCTCCGTGATCAGTTCTCGCTCGAATCGCTCACACTCCCGGGCACCTTCTTCAGCGATCGCGCTCAAGAGATCGGAATGGCCGAGGTCATCGTCCCCCCCGACTCCGAGCTCGTGGGCAAGACGGTGCTCGAAGCCAAGTTCCGCACTCGCACATCCCTGACCGTGCTTGGGCTTCGTCACGGCTCGGACGCTCCCGAGGCCAACGCGCTCGAAGCGAACATCAAGGGTGGCGACACGCTGCTTGTCGTCGGCCCATGGAAGGACATCGAGCGTCTCACCCCTGAGCGTTCGGGCGTGCTCATCATGAGGCTCCCGATCGACATCGAGGACGTGCTGCCAGTCTCCGGGCGCGCCGTCCACGCGGTGGTCTGCCTGCTGATCGTTGTTGGGCTGATGGTGAGTGGCATCGTTCCCAATGTTCAGGCCGCCCTGATCGGCTGCCTGCTGATGGGTGCCACCGGGTGCATCGACATCGTCAGCGCGTACAAGAGCATCAACTGGAAGACGCTCATCCTGATCGTCGGCATGCTCCCCTTCTCGCTCGCGCTCCAGCGCACCGGTGGCGTCGATCTCGCGGCGGATGGACTCATGGCCGTAACATCCGGCGCCGACCCGCGCGTCATCCTCGCGTGCATCTTCATCATCACCGCGGCCCTTGGCCTCTTCATCTCGAATACCGCAACCGCGGTGCTGATGGCCCCGGTAGCCCTCGCCGTCGCCAACGACCTGGGCGCTTCGCCCTTCCCGTTTGCCATGATCGTCGCGCTCGCGGCATCGACGGCCTTCATGACGCCGATCTCGTCGCCCGTCTGCACGCTCGTTGTCGGTCCCGGCGGCTACAAATTCGGCGACTTTGTCAAGGTCGGTACGCCGCTGGCCTTCCTTGTTCTCATCATCAGCGTGACGATGGTGCCGTGGCTGATGCCGCTGCACCCTGATGGAACGCAGTACCAAACACCTCAACAAGATGCGCCCGCGACACAGACAGCGCCAGAAGGAGTGACCAACCCATGACCGAAGCAGCACTCGAACCCAAGACCGGAATGCAGAAGATTCTCGACGTCGTCGAACGCGTCGGAAACAAGGTCCCGCACCCGGCGGTCCTCTTCCTTCTGCTCATCATCGGAACGATGGTCATCGCCCTCGTCCTCTCGGCGATGGGCACGAGCGTCACCTTCGACCGGCTCAACGCCGACGGCAAGACCGAGTCCGTGACGCTCGCGGCCCAGAATCTGCTCTCGCCGGATGGCGTGCGGTTCATGTACACCACGATGATCCCCAGCTTCATGGGCTTCACGGCGGTGGGGCTGCTGATCGCGGCGATGATCGGCGCGGGCGTGGCTGAGGAGTCCGGCCTGGTCAAGGCCCTCATCCGCAAGCTGGTCGTGGTGGCCCCGAGATGGGCCATGACCTACATCATCGTCTTCGTGGGAATCCTGTCAAGTGTCGCCGCTGATGCGGGGTACCTCGTCCTGATCCCGCTCGCGGGCGTTGCCTTCCTGAGTTTGGGCAGGCACCCCATCGCGGGCGTTGCCGCGGGCTTCGCGGCGGTCGCCGGCGCGTTCACCGTGAACATGCTCATCAAGCCGCTCGACGCGGTCCTGACCGAGTTCACCAACAACGCGATCCACCTCGTGGACCCGACAATCTCAATCGACTTGACCGCCAACCTCTGGTTCTCACTCGCGTCGGTGGCCGTGCTGACGTTTGTGATCTCGTTCATCACCGAGCGAATCATCGAGAAGCGCCTCGGAAAGTACACGCCGGTAGAGGGTGTGTCAGAGGAAGGGGGCGGCGTCTCCGCGGAGGAATCCCGCGGCCTGCTCTTCGCAGGCTTGGCCCTCCTCGGCGTGCTCGGCGCCTTCGCTGCGCTGACCCTGCTGCCCGGTGCTCCGCTGCGTGATCAGGAGACGGGCGCGGTCATCGGCAACACGCCCTTCATGAACCACCTGATCGTCTTCATCATGATCCTCTTCCTGGCCACCGGCGCTGCGTTCGGGCTAGGCTGCGGCAAGTTCAAGGGCATCACCGACATCGTCAAGGCGATCGAGAAGGCCCTCGGCGGGCTCGGGGGCCTGATCCTTCTCCTCTTCATCATCTCGCAGTTCATCGCCTACTTCCAATACACGAACATGGCCACGATCATGGCCGTCAAAATGGCCCAGTTCCTGCAGACAGCCAACATCGGCTCCCTCTGGCTCCTGATCGGCTTCATCGTCGTCGTGATGATCCTGGACCTCCTCCTCACCGGCGCCATCGCCAAGTGGGCGATCTTCGCGCCGGTCTTCGTCCCGATCTTCATCCAGCTTGGCGTGGCGCCCGAGGCCGTCCTCGCGGCGTACCGCATCGGCGATTCGCCCATGAACATGATCACGCCCCTCAACGCCTACTTCGCGATGGTCGTCGTCGTTTGCCAGAAGTACGACAAGAACGCCGGCGTCGGTACCGTCGTGGCACTCATGCTTCCCTACGTGATTGGCATCTCGGTCATCTGGACCGCCCTTTTCATCGTCTGGTACCTCCTCGGTATCCCCTTCGGCCTGTAGCAGCAGCCCTTCAAGGGCACGTCTCTTTCCCTTCGTTCAAGCTCACACACGCACTCAACGCACAAACGTCCAAAGGAGCAGGTCGTGGCTAAGAAGAGCATTCCCCCCGTCGATGTGAAGTCCGCCGAAGCTCGCCTCATGAAGTACCTCGGCATCGAGGGCGTCAGCGGCCAGGAAGAGGCCATCGCCAACGCCGTGGTTGCCGATCTCAAGGCACTCGGCGTGACCGACATCGCCTTCGACACCGCCCACAAGCGCATCCCCCTGCCCACTCAGACCGGCAACCTCTACGCGCGCCTCCCCGGCACGCGCCCGGGCAAGCCGCTGGTCTTCGCGACGCACCTGGACGTCGTCCCGCTCTGTGCCGGAGCCAAGCCCAAAATCAGCGGCAAGAAGATCGTCGGCGACGGCACCACCGCCCTCGGTGGCGACAACCGCACCGGCTGCGCCGTCCTCGTCACCCTCGCCGAGACGCTCCTCAAGAACAACCTGCCGCACCCGCCCATCACGCTCCTCTTCACCGTCCGCGAGGAGAGTGGCCTGCAGGGCGCTCGCTTCATGGACCCCGAAGTTCTGAAGGGTGCATCGATGTGCTTCAACGTCGACAGCAAGATCCCCGCCGACCTCATCACCGGCGCGGTCGGTGCCGAGCGCTGGGACGTTGAGATCATCGGCAAGGCCGCGCACGCGGGCGTGGCTCCCGAGAAGGGCATCTCCTCAACGCTCGTCGCATCGCTCGCGCTCGCCGAGGCTCGCAAGGGTGGCTGGTTCGGCAAGGTCAAGAAGGGCAAGCAGCGAGGCACGAGCAATCCCGGCATCTTCGGCGGCAAGGACGGCACCATCGCCGCGGGCAACGCCACCAACGTCGTGACCGACTACGTCTATGTCCGCGGCGAGACTCGCAGCCCCGAGGCCAAGTTCGCCTCCGCCATCACCGCCGCGTATAAGGCCGCCTTCACCAAGGCAGGCAAGGCAGTCAAGGACGACAAGGGCGCGACTGCCAAGGTCAAGTTCACCAGCCGCGCCGAGTACCCCTCCTTCAACATCAAGGACGACGCGCCCGCCGTCAAGCACGCCAAGCGCGCGGCAGAGTCCATGGGACTCAAGCCCAAGACCCTCTTCTCCAACGGTGGACTTGATGCGAACTGGTTCGTGAAGTACGGCGTCCCGACCGTCACGATCGGTGCCGGGCAGTACGACATTCACACCGTGAACGAGTACGTGTATCTGCCCGAGTACGCCGATGGCTGCCGCCTCGCGGTGGCGCTGGCGACGCTGGCGTGATGACATGATGGTCCGACACGGTCGATGAGTTCATCGAACATGCGACCCACCCGCGGCCCGCGCTCCCTCTGGAACGCGGGCCGCATCGCTTTGAGGTGGCTCTTGCCAGGGTCGCTGCGGGATGTCACGCTTGCGCAAGACCCTTGACTACCGCTTCGGTGATGGCGGTCCGTGCTGCTCAGTCGGGAGCACGCCACTTCCCTCGGGAGCCTTGGTGGTCAAGGTCGCTTTGGTGCGGACACGTCGCGGTGCGCGTCCAATCTGCAGTTCCCAACCAGCAAAGGTCTCGGTCAGGAACTTGTAGAGTGCTGCGCCCATCAGCGTGCCGAGCGCAATGGCCGCGAAGACGAAGATCGCCGCGGTCAGACCTTCGAGCCCGGCCACACGGTCGCTCAGCAGCCGCTTCACGCTCATCAGTCCGAGCGCTCCTGGCACCAGCAGCCAGAAACTCGGCAGGAACGTCACCATCGCCGGAGGACCCTTGAAACGAAGCTGGATCAGATACACCAGGGGCGTCGCGACCAGCGCACCGAAGAAGCCACTGAACTCGCTCCCAACCAACCCCGCCGAGCTCTGCTGCGCCGCGAACGTGGCCAGCAGAACAATGAGCATCCATACCAAAGAGCTTCGGGGTGCTGAGAAGTGCAGGTGCACGCCTACGCCGAAGATCAGCACGCCAACCCAGGGCAACCACGCCGCCTGCTCAACGATCTCCGCCCCCTCGAAGAGCGTTCCGCTTCCCACTCCCGCGAGCGCTGCTCCAGCCGCAAGGCCAAAGGCCAGCAACACAAGCTGCACGAACCCGCTCATGAGGCGGCTGGTCCCGCTCACCATGTCGCCGTAGGCAAGCTCCACCATGCCCATGGCCAGCATGGCTCCGGGAAGGAATGTCACCAGCGGTGGAATGATCGCCAGCAGGGGCTCGATCGGCGCTCCATACCTCGCGGCCATGAAGACAATCAACGACACAAGCACCGACGCCACCACCGAGAGGGGCACCGCCAGCACCTCGTTGTTACGACGCACTGCCTTGAGCGATCCAACAAAGGTGCCGAGCAAGGCCGCGGCGATCAGGTTCGCCGGTGATGAAACGAGCACCATCGCCAGCCCGGTCGACAGGATGGTGTGGCCAGCGATGATCCCGAAAGCCCCGAATCGAGCCGGCTTGCGCAGGAGCTGGTTGAGCTGCGTCAGTCCTTGCGTAGGCGTCAGCTCACGCTTCTGCACGGCCGAGCCGAGCACGTAGACGTCGGCGATCTGGTCGAGCCTGAGTGAAGAGATGGGTCCCTCCGCCAGCGTCACACGCTCGCCCGAGCCGTCATCGACAGAGATGAAGATCGCGGTGGGAAAGGCCACCACCCGCGCTCGCCGCACCCCACGGGCCGACGCGATTCGCCGGAGGATGAGCTCAACCTGCGCCGTCTGCTCGCCGCACGCGAGATAGGCCTGACCCAGCCGATACATGAACTCCAGAAGAACGCTCGTCTCCTTATCCGCGGCCTCTTTGCTCGTCGGTTCGCTTCGCGCAGCGTCCTTGTTCTGGCCACCCGTGGCTGGCGATTCGATCGGCGCAGGTGCCGCGGCAGGTGTGTTGGAAGTCATGCGGTGTTCGCTCGGTGGCGCGGCGGTGAAACGATCCCGTGTGCGCGAATCGCGCTCAGCCGCAGTATACCGAACGTGCCGCACGCGGACGCACGCCGCCGGTTCTGCTACCCTTTGTCCGTTCAGGCAACCTCGTCGGATCACGTGGCCTAACGCCCCCGACATTTGCCGCAGTTTCAGCCCTTGCTCCGCTCCGTTCCCGAATCAGGAGGTTCACATGCCCGCCAATCCACCCGCGGATGCCGCAGTCTCGCGTGACGTCCTCTCCGGCCGTCTGCCGCGCCCCGAGCTCGTGAAGCAGCTCGTCGCCGAGGCGCACGCCAAGTTCGTCGGCATCAGCGATGGCAAGGTCGCCGACTACATCCCCGCGCTTGCCAAGTCCTCCGCATCGCTCTTTGGCATCTGCGTTGTTGGCGTCAACGGCTCGGTCCACGCCGCCGGCGATGCTGAACATCAGTTCTCCATCCAGAGCGTCTCCAAGCCCTTCGTCTTCGCGCTCGTCTGCCAGGCCATCGGCGAAGCAGCCGCACGCGAGAAGCTCGGCGTCAACAGCACCGGCCTCCCCTTCAACTCCGTCATCGCCATCGAGCGCACGGGCTCCGGCACGACCAACCCGATGGTGAACTCCGGCGCGATCGCCGCTACCAGCCTCGCCCCCGGCGAGACCGCCGCCGCGAAGTGGAAGTTCATCCAGGAAGGCCTCTCCCGTTTCGCGGGCCGCAACCTCTCCATCGACACCGAGGTCTACGAGTCCGAGGCCGCGACCAACCAGCGCAACGAAGGCATTGCCAACATGCTCCGTGCCTACGACCGGATCTTCTTTGATCCCATCGAGGCCACCGACGTCTACACCAAGCAGTGCTCGCTCAACGTGACCGCCAAGGACATGGCCGTCATGGGCGCGACCCTCGCCAACGGCGGCGTCAATCCCATCACCAAGGACCGCGTGATCGATCCCATCCATTGCCAGCACGTCCTCGCCGTCATGGTTACCGCCGGCCTCTACGAAACCTCCGGCGACTGGCTCTACGAGACCGGCCTCCCCGGCAAGAGCGGCGTAGCGGGCGGCATGCTGACAGTCTCCCCAGGAAAGGGTGGCCTGGGCACCTTCGCGCCTCCCCTTGACAGCGCCGGCAACAGCGTGCGAGGGCAGGCCGTGGCGAGGTTCCTTTCGGAGAAGCTCGGGCTCAACCTCTTCGCGAGCGTGCCGGTTGCGTGATCATTCCCAACGGGCTGAGGCCCCCGAGCTTGGACGGTGCCGATGGGCTTGCTAGGCAGCATCGCGGGTGAGTCCTTTCGCCTCCTCCTGAGCGCGGTGGGTTCCGCACGCGTCGGCGCGCGCCCGATGCTCGTCGCCTTCGCCATCGCCGAGCTCGTTGCGGTCCAGATCCTCCTGCCTCTCGCGGTCTTCGTCGTCAACTGGCTCATCTTGCGCTCGGGCGAATACGCCGTCGCGAACGAGGACCTCGTTCGCTTCTTCGCCTCTTGGCAAGGCCTCGCCGCGATCACCGTCGCGGCCATCATCGCCCTCACCATCGATGGTCTGGGACGGGGTGCGATGCTGCTGGCCCTCTGGCGCGCCCGAGAGCGCGGCCGAGCCTCGGGAATCGGCGCATGCCTGGGGGCGATCTGGCGCATCGTGCCGCTGCTGGCCATCGGCACCAGGAAGTTCCTCCTCTCCGTTGCGCTCGCGCTTCCGTTCATACTCGTCATCGGCGTCATCGCGCTCATCGCCACCCGCAACGTTGACATCTACTGGCTCGTCAACGTCAAGCCCGCTCGTTTCTGGATCGCTCTTGCCTGCATCATTCCTGTTGCGACTGCGGGCACGTGGGTCGTCGGGAGCCGCTGGATCGGTTGGTCGCTGGCCCTCCCCCTCTGCCTCGGTGCCGGGCGTCCCGCGCGGGCGGCGATCCGCGAGAGCGAGGCACTCCTCTCGGGCAAGCGGTGGTCCGTTGCCGGTGCCCGCGTGCTATGGCTCATCATCAGCGGCGTTGTCGGCATCGCGGTCCTGATCCTTACGAGTCATCTCGCCGAGCGAGCGCTCGCAGGTTCCGCAGGCTCGCTGCGTCTTAGTGCCGCCGTCGCGGGTCTGGTGCTCGTGGTTCACGGCGTCGCGGCCTTCGGCCTCATCATGGCCGCGGCAGTGGGGGATGCGCTCATCGTTGATGCCGCGTGGCGGAGATACGCCCCCGACATGGCGAAGACTGCAACGTCGATTCCCGCCGCGCAAGAGAACCGTCACAACTCGAACGAGAGCGCCCCATCCAAAGGCCGACAACGAGTGATATTGCTGGCCGTACTCGCGGCGGGCACGGTCGCGGTCGGAGCCGGCACGCTCGCGCTCCTGGAGACCGCTCGCCGCCCCGTGGAGATCGAGATCACGGCCCACCGCGGCGCCGCCACCGTGGCGCCCGAGAACACCATCGCCGCCTTCAACGCCGCGATCGCGATGGGCGTCGACCGGATCGAACTCGATGCCATGCTCACCTCCGACGGCAAGGTCGTCGTCTTCCACGACACCGACCTGCGCCGCATCGCCAACGACCCGCGCCGCATCGCGGACATGACCCTCGAGCAGATCCGATCCATCGATGCCGGGACATGGTTCAGCCCCGAGTTCGCCGGCGAGCCCATCCCAACGCTTGACGAGGCGATCATCGCCGCGAGCAAGGGCACGCTCCTCAACATCGAGCTCAAGAGCGTCGGGGGCGATGAGTCTCGCCTCGCGGCTGCGGTCTGCGAGATCCTCTCGGCCCACGATGATCCGCGGACAAGCCGTGCGGTCGTCACATCCCTCTCCGCACGCGTACTGGACGAGGTCCGCCAAACGCTGCCCAAGCGTCGCATCGGCTTCATCGTCGCAGCCTCCGTCGGCGATCTGCGCCGTGTCAACGCGGACTTCCTCGCCGTAGATCTGCGTCTCGCCACCCGTCAGTTCATGGAACGGGCCCGACAGGCCGACATGCCGCTTCACGTCTGGGGCGTGAAAGACCCGGCCGATTTCACGCGGCTGGCGCTCTTCGGTGTCGAGGGCGTCATCGTCTCCGACCCCGCCCTGATGCTCCGTCAGCGGGCAGAGCTCTCCGAACTGACCGAGGCCGAACGCCTCCTCCTCGCCATGCGCGACCGCATCATCGAGAGCCGCCAGCGCAGCCCGCTCCGCAGCATCCTGCGTCAGTAGCACTTGCCCGGCCGCCTCCCCTACGCTCCGCTTGTGAGCAGCAACGCACACCCTCCATCCGGATCGCCACGGCCGGGCGCGCACACACCCAGCTCGCTCCGGCGTTACGACCTCCTCGCCATCGACCTCGATGGAACGCTCCTCCGCCGCGACGGCTCCGTGTCTGAAGCCAACATCGCCGCAATCCGTGCCGCACGCGAAGCGGGCATCCGCACCGTCGTCTGCACCGGGCGTGGTCTCGCCGAGTGTGCCGATGCGGTCGCGCGCATCTCGCAGGAAGATCCCGTCGTCGTCGCGGGCGGCGCGATCATCGCCTGCCCGATGCGAAGTACCACACTCCACCGCTTCGCCCTGGAGCGCGATCTCGCGCAGCGAGCCGTCGACTGTCTGCTTGAACATGATTCCGCGGCACTCGTCCTCAAGGATCCCGCCGCCGCGGGATACGACTACCTCGTCATCGACGGCCCCGATCGCATCCCCCTCGACCCGGTCACGCTCTGGTGGTTCGAGACGATGCGTTGCCGTGTCCGCTACCTGCGCGACCTTCGCGACGATGAACACCCCGAGCACACCGTCCGCGTCGGCGCCTGCGCCATGTCCGGCCGCCTCGCGAGCCTGCGCATGCGGCTCGAAGAGGTCGCTATGGATCGCGGCATCGTCCACCACTTCCCCGCCGTCGCTGCGCCGCACCACATCAGCAAGCTCGTTGACGGCCAGACGCTGGACATCCTTGAAGTCTTCAGCAGCAGCGCAACCAAGTGGTCCGCGCTGATGCACGTCGCGCCATCTCTTGGCGTCCATGATCCACTGCGCATCGCGGCCATCGGCGATGAGATTAACGATCTGCCCATGCTCAAGAACGCGGGCCTTGGGATCGCGATGGAGAACGCCGTTCCAAGCGTGAAGGCCATCGCTCGCAATCACACCAGATCCAACACCGATGATGGCGTCGCTCACGCGATCCACCAGATTCTGAACGGCGACTGGTAAACACGCGCCGCACGCTCACGCGGCATGCCGCCCACTTCACCATGCAAACCCTCGCTCACATCAAGTCTCTCCTCGAAGCCCGCGGCCTCTCGCCTCGCCACGGCTTCGGGCAGAACTTCCTCATCGATCACAACCAGTTGTCGCGCCTCGTCGACTCCGCGAAGGTTGAACCCGGCGAGTCAGTGCTCGAGATCGGCCCCGGAACCGGCACACTCACTGAAGAGCTCCTCTCACGCGGCGCCCGCGTCGTCGCCGCCGAGATCGACCGCGGCATGTGCGAGCTTCTAAGGTCCAACATCCCCTCCTCGCCACTCTTCACACTCGTCGAGGGAGACTGCCTCAGCGGCAAGCGAGCCCTGAGCCCCGAGATCCTCGCCCAGCTTCCCGGGCCGTTCGTGCTTGTTTCGAACCTTCCATACGACGCCGCGACGCCCGCGATGTGCATTCTCCTCGCCGATGTCCCACGCTGCCGTGGCCTCTTCGTCACGATCCAGCTCGAGGTTGCGCAGCGCCTCCTCGCCGGACCCGGCAACAAGGACTATGGCCCCATGAGCGTGCTCGCGCAAGCAACGTGCGACTGCGCCCTCATCGCCAAGCTTCCGCCCGGCTGCTTCTGGCCCCAGCCCAAAGTGACAAGCGCCACCATCGCGCTTCGCCGCCGCGTCACGCCGCAAACCTCCAGCGCACGCGACCTCGTCGACTTTGCCCAGCGTCTTTTCGAGCAGCGCCGCAAGCAGCTCGGTGCCAGCATGATCAGGCTCCGGCCCGAAGGCTCCGCCGCATCGATCGCCAACTTCCCCTGGCCGCCCGAGATTACCCAGACGATGCGAGCCGAGGAGTTATCGCCCGCTCAGATGGAGTTCCTGCGGCTCGCGCACGCGCAATGGTGCTCAAGCTCGCCACTTTGAGCCCGGCCGACTTTCGCAGGTCGCGAAAAGCCGATACGCTAGTAAGGATGGCTGAAACAGACGGATCTGCACAGGGCCATGGCCCGCGTTCAGCGTCACCCGTGCGAGCCGCGGGCAGTGGCGATGTTCACGACACGCGTCAGAGCACCGTTCACGACATGGTCGCCTTTTTCGGGCCCGTCCTCCGCGCTCAGACCGGCGCACGCCTCTCCGAGATCGAGTGGTTCCGATCTGCCTGGCAGCGAAGCGGCGCCGCCACCGGCTTCGCAACCTGGACCCATGACAACGGCTCCCAAGAACCCGTCATGGTCAAGCTCCCCATCGGCCCCGTCGAGCTGAGATGGACCGTCGCCATGGGAACCTGCTCCGAGGGTGACGATCCCGCGACGCTCCCCTGCGCGCGAGTCCTCGCTGGAGGCGATGAGCTCTCGTCCTTCGATCTCGCCTGGGTCATCACCGAGCGTCTTCAGGGCCCCCCGATGTCGAAGGAACTCGGTCCCGAAGCCGCCACGGAGATCCTCAAGGCCGCCGCAGATTTCCAGGCCAGAGCGCTCCGTTGCAACTTCACCAAGGCACTCCCCAAAGAGCCCGACTGGGAAGCCCGCATCCACCGCTCGAGAGATCTCGCCCGCTCAGGAGCCATCGCCGAATCGCAGCGCTGGAACGAGGCGATCCGCCGGGTACAGAAATCCCTCAACGTCCTGATCGCTCGATGGGCCAAACGCGAGCTCACCGACTGGTGCCACGGTGACTTGCACCCCGGCAACGCACTGCGTCGAAAGTCAGGCAGATCGTGCGTCCTGGTCGACCTCGCCCTCGTCCACGCGGGGCACTGGATCGAGGACGCCCTCTACCTCGAACGCCAGTTCTGGGGCCATGAATCCAAGCTCGGCCTCAAGCCCCTTTCCGTGCTCGCGCGGCTGCGGCGTGAGCGCGGCCTGCCCACCTGCGGCAACTACGCCCAACTCGCGCACGTCAAACGCGTCCTCGCCGCCGCCGCGGCGCCCGCCGCCATCGAACGCGAGGGAAACCCCGCCTACCTGCACGTCGCCCTCGACGTCATCGAGCAATCCCTGCCGCAGGCCGTTCATGGGTGAGTAAGTGCCTCGGATTCGCTGCGTCAACCTCCCAAGTCCAAAGATCGAATCTGGGTGGCAATTGCCCCTCCCCGAGCCGCTGGCGTGATAGGATCGGATGTCGCACAGGTGGAGGGTTCAGACCCCCAGCACGGTCGTCGGGGCCGCTGGGGCGCTGGACGGACCTGAGCACGGCGGCACAACTCCGGGTCCCTCCGGAAGACGCAAGGAGCACGCGGTGGAAGCCTTTGACAAGCTCAAAAAACTGATCATCGAGGCCGAGGAAGACATCCGCAAGGCCGAGGGTGGCAACCGTGCCGCAGGCACGCGCGCCCGGGGCACCATGCAGGACATCAAGAACGCGGCACAGGAAGTCCGTGAAAAGATCTTGGAGCTGCGCGATGCCGGCGGAACACCTGCCAACGGATAACACCGCCATCGAGCCGGCAAGCAGCGGACTCGATCCCGACGCGCCCAAGGGGCTCCTCTTTGACCTTGCGTCGATCGACCTCTCCGGGGTCGCCTGTGACCGCACGGGCCTTGAGGCCATCAATCCACACCGCGCCGAGATGGCGCTGTTGGACGCCGTCGTCTGGCGGTCTGAATGCGGCACGATGGGCGTGGGTGTCAAGCACATCCGCAGCGACGAATTCTGGGTGCAGGGCCACTTCCCCGGAAGGCCCATGTTCCCGGGCGTCCTCATGATCGAGACCGGCGCCCAGCTCGCTTGCTACATGTTCAACGTCCGCAAGAATGAGCCCACACTCGCCGCGTTCCTGCGCATCGAGAACGCTTCCTTCCGTTCGCAGGTCGCCCCGGGCGACACGCTCTACGTTCTCATCAAGGAAGTGAAGTACCAGAAGCGCCGCTTCATCAGCGACATTCAGGGTGTCGTCCCCAACGACGGCTCCTTCCGAATCGCCTTCGATGCCAGGATCTCCGGCATGTCCCTGGGCAATCGCGGATACTAGAAGAAGGCACTGGGGATCGGGGACTGGGCACTGGGGCAAGAGAAAGTGGTCGAGTGGCGAAGTGGTCGAGTGGTCAAGTGATGGGAATGTCGATTGACGTCACGCCGCCTTGACTGCTTCCCATCTTTCGTTCGACCACTTCACCACTCGACCACTCAACCACTTCTCGCCGCTCTGTGCCCTCTGTGTCTCTGTGGTGAATCCCTCTTCTTTGATTTTCGCTTTCCAGCTTTTCGCTTTTCCCATTGCCCCTCCCGCGCCCCATTCCCGTCCGCTTCGAGCCCGTCCTTCTTGAGAAGGTCTGGGGTGGTGATCGACTCGCCGCGTGGGGCAAGCCTGTCGCGCCGGGCGCACGCATCGGTGAGTCGTGGGAGCTTGCCGATCTCGACGCTACTTCGGCATCCGGCGCGGGTGGCGCTGGCATCTGCTCTCGCGTTGCTGCGGGAGCTGCCAAAGGCCACACGCTGCGCGAGCTCATGGCGGCGTGGACCAAAGACCTCCACGCCTCGTCATCCGCCGCGTTCCCACTGCTCATCAAGTTCCTCGATGCGCAGCAGGACCTCTCCGTTCAGGTGCATCCAAGCCCCGTCTACGCCGCGGCTCATCCCGAGTGCAAGCTCAAGACCGAGGCCTGGATGATCCTCGCCGCCGATCCCGGAAGCGTGATCTACAAGGGTGTGAAGCACGGCATCACGCACGCCGATCTCCACCGCGGCGCACACGATGGGTCGATCGTCGCGATGCTCGAAGCCGTTCCCGCGGTCGCTGGCCACTGCCACAACCTCCCCAGCGGCACAGTTCACGCGCTCGGAAGGGGCGTCCTCGTCGCCGAGGTGCAGACGCCCAGCGACACGACGTTCCGCCTCTTTGATTGGGGCCGCGCTGGTCGCGAACTGCACATCGACGCGGCGATCGAGTGCGCCAGCCTCGCGCCCGCCCCGCCCGCGATCGACATGAGCGTGGACATGAGCGGCAATGCTCGCGTCCTCGCGACCGACTACTTCGAGATCTGCCGCGTCAACGTCGCGCCCGGCGATGAACGCCCCACGACCCGCGGCCGCGCGTGCACGATCATCATGGTGCTCGACGGCGCTGGCGACCTCTCCAGCGATGAGGGTGACTTTCCGGCGATGCGACTGCGCAAGGGCGAGACGGTCCTGATCCCGGCGTGCCACAGCGAGTCGGCGCAGCTCATCGCGCCCGAAGACTCACGCCTCACGTGCCTCTGCGTTCAGATTCCCACGAGGTGAGTTCCAGATCGCTCATGCCACGATCGCTCGTGGTTTGCGTGCCCTCACGCGTTCAACCAAACGCCTTCTTGTAGTCCGCGAGGAACTTCTCGATCCCCTGATCCGTGAGCGGGTGCTTCAGGCAGTCCTGGATCACCTTGAGCGGGCACGTCGCGACATCAGCGCCGGCGAGGGCGCAGTGCAGCAGGTGGTTGGTGTGACGCACCGAGGCCGCGAGGACCTTTGTCTTGAAGTTGTAGTTGTCGTACACGGCGCGGATCGTGCGGATCAGCTCCATGCCGTCCTCGCCCACGTCATCAAGCCTTCCGATGAACGGGCTCACGAGGAATGCGCCGGCCTTCGCGACCATCAGCGCCTGCAGGCTCTGGAAGCAGAGCGTGAGGTTGGTCTTGACGCCCTCATCGCTGAAGGCCTTGCAGGCGCGCACCCCGTCGGTTGTGCAGGGCAGCTTCACGACGATCTGCGGCGCAATCTTCACGTGCTCGCGCCCTTCGCGCATCATGCCCGCGTAGTCGGTCGAGATGACCTCGGCGGAGACCGGCCCCTTCACGATCTCGCAGATCTCCGCGAGCCGCTTCGCGTACGGCACACGCTCCTTCGCGATCAGCGTGGGGTTGGTCGTGACGCCATCAAGCACGCCAAGGTCGTGGGCGGCTTTGATCTCATCCAGGTTCGCGGTATCGACGTAGATCTGCATGCGCGAGGGTAGCTCCGTTGCCCCTCGGCGTCACCAATCGACACGCGAGAAAACACGCTTCCGTTCCGACAATCTCACTCTGTAAGTTCGAACAGAAACTCGATCTCAACGGGCACGTGCAGCGGTAGCGCCGGCGCCCCGACCGCGGCCCGGGCGTGCTGGCCGTCGTCGCCAAAGACCGCTACCAGCAGCTCGCTCGCGGCGTTGCCCACCTTCGGCTGATCGCCAAAGTCCTGATCGCACGCAACGAAGACGCCCACGCGAATCACCCGTGCGATCGCCTCGAGCGACCCCGCCGCGGCCTTCGCGACCGCGAGACCGTTCAGCACGCATTGCACGCTGCATCGCTGCGCAAGTTCAAGCGAAACCTGGCTCGGCACGCGCCCGATCGCGATCGGCTTTCCCTCAACGATGGGGATCTGCCCGGAGATGTAGAGCAGTTGCCCGCTGCGGCGCCAAGGGATGTACGCCGCGACCGGCTTGGGTGCGACAGGCAGCACATGGCCCAGGCTCGCGAGCGCGGCCTCAGGATTCACGGGACGATTCACTGCTGCTGGCATGGAAACTCCGGTGACTGCAAACGTCTCTGCGAAACACGCGTGACTGCAAAGCCAACTCAAGCACGCTCAGGACTTCACGATCCGGCTCCCGCCCGGTCCTCGCTCGTATCGCGGCACTTTCGGATCAACCGCGACGGACCAGAGGTCGATGCCGCCCGCAATGCTCCGAGCCGTCGCTGCGGCCTTGGGCGCGTGCCCGGCCTGCGCCATGGCTCGCAGCGCGAGTGCTGCCTTCATGCTCCGCACGCCATGGTGGCAGATCACCAGCACCTGCGCATCGTCGTCGAGCTCGAGCTCGCCAGCGCGCGACTCCACTTCATGCAGCGGCAGGTGCAGCGAGCCCGTCACATGCAGCAGCGCAAACTCCTCATCCGTGCGGCAGTCAATCAGCACAGCCTTCGCGCCAGCATCTGAGAGCAGCTGCGCCGCGTCCCGAGGCGAGACCTCGTACGTCGGGTGCAACGACTGTCCCGCGGGCAGGCCACGCGCATCCAGCGCGACGTTGGAGAGCATCACTCCGCCTCCGGCGCAGTCTCGGGCTTCTCGGCGGGTGGTGGCACCACAGGAGCCGCCGGCGGTGTCGCCTGAGGCGCGGCAATCAGCGGCACTCCCACCGCACCCCGCGCGTATGGACGACGCGTCGGGTGCCACTGTTCCTGCCACGGCGGCACGTCCGCGATCATGTCGTACGGCGAGCGGATGAGGTCCCACGTCGCAAGGAACGGCGAGAAGACGATCTCCTGGTACTGCTCGTCCATAGTGCTGCCGGACTGCTCGAGCGCGGACATCACATTCACGGGCGAACCGCGCTGGCGAGCCGTCTTGTGCGTGAGTGGGTTCTCGCGGGCATAGACAGGGAACGCGTACGTTCCATCCACCGGAACGCGGATCACCGTCTGAGGCCAGTTCGCGCGAGAGAGTCCCGTCAGCTTGGGTGCATCCGGACGCGCGAGCTGAGAGGTCTTGCTCTCGCCACGCTCGTCGGACGTGAACACCGGCAGCGTCACCGGCGACGCGGCATTGCGAGGCTCAACATCCGGGCCTCCCTGCGCCACGCGGTCATTGCCCGCGGCCACGCATCCGGACAGGACCGTTGCCATGAGGCAGACGCAGGCCAGCCCGCCCGCGGCTTGCGCGAAGCGAGACAGGCCTCCATTGGTCCGAACTTGCTCAAACTGGTTCACGTGCTGCATCCCTTCAGAATAGCGGCCCACCGGCGGGCTGCTCCGGCGCTTCCGGCTCCGGCCCCAGCACCTCGCGCAACGCCTCCATCGACTCTTCCTCACCAAACCCGCGGCGGGCCATCACGCCCAGCGCCCGTCGCCAGCGAGCCACCGCATCAAGCTCCCGCGGCAGTCGCAGCTCGATCAGCCGTGCCATCGCCTGGGCTCGCGCCCGTTCCGGGCGCGGCGTCTGGGCCACCGCTTGCTCGGCCAACGGCTGCGACACGCCCTCGCGCTCAACCCGCTGGAGCAGCAGTGCGTCTCCGGCCGGTGCCTTCCGCAATGTCGAATCCACCGTCTCCCGCGCCAGCTGGGCGTCGTCGATCAGCCCCTTGCTTCGGAGGTACGCAATCGCGTCATCGATCACGGGGAGCGAAAAGTGTGATCGCTCCAGTCTGGCGCGAAGGTCCGCCTCGCTGCGGGCCTTCTGGGCCAGCAGCCGCGCCGCGCGGGCCTTGGCCCGCGCGAGCTCGTCCCCGATCATCGGCCTTGACGCCGGTGGCGACTTGTTGGTTCGTCGCGTCATGAGACTCCCGCCGTCATCCGCGTGCTGTGCCACTACTCGAGCACATCCAGCATCCCCTGCAGTTCCGAGAGCGCCTTCTGATCTCCACACGCACGAGCCTGCGTGATGCCGCGGCGAGTGGCCTCGATGGCCGCTCCGGTGTCCCCCGACTCTTCCAGGACACGTGCCTTGTGGTAGTACGCGTAGCAGTAGTGGGGGTCCTTCGTGATGCAGCGATCAAAGAACTCCACGGCCTCGCGCGTCTTTCCCTGCTTGGCCTGCTCGTGCGCGATGCCATAGAGCAGGAACGGATCGTCCGGCTCCTTCTCCAACGCCGCCATCAACGTCTGCAGTCGATCCATGGTCTCTCCGGGCCCTTTTCTGTGCTTGCTATACGCCGCGTCTACAGCGCATGCGTCCCTCTCCATTCACTTCTCAACCGGAGGCAGAATTGGCACAATCGTCGGCACCTTCTCTGTCGGCTCGGGCGTATTGCCCTGCTCGGTGGCGCCCGCGCCCGGAGCCAGCACGATGACCGGAGCCTCGCCCGGCCGCTCGGGGCGCTCCGCGAGTGTGCGGCTCTGCTCCGCGGCGAGAACATCCGCCCGCAGTCGATCCTGCTCGGTCGCCATACCCGCCATCGTCACGCCGCCGGTCGCGAGGGCCTGCAGCGCTCCGACAACCTGCGAATACGTCATGCCAAGGCCGGGCCGAACATCATCGGGCCTGGGATCGCGTGCCATCGTCTCGATAAGGTCCACGAGATCTCCCCGCACCGTCGCAATCTGCGCCGGAGCGTCGGGACCATCCCGGAAGTAGAGCCGCACATCGTCCTTGCCCGCGTCCGTGCTCAATAGAAAGCGGTCACCCCACGCGCTCACCACGCGGGGCCTCGCGATATCGCGTCCCGTCGCACCGAAGATCACCACGCGCGGCTGGCGCTGCTGCGTGATGTAGATCAGCGGATCGCCAAAGGGAACGATGTCCAGAATGAACTTCCCCGCGACCGTCCGACGCTCGATTCCCTGTATGGATTCACCCGAGAAGCGAGCGCTCGCGAGCACCTCAAGCCGCGTGCGCGAGATTGGGATCTGGTCCTGACGCCGACGTGACTCAAAGCGTGCAATCTGCACGCGTTCTGCTCGCGCTACCAGCGCCTCGTACGCCGCGATCCGCACCGCCAGCTCACCATCCGCCAGGAACTCCTGCAGCGCGCGATCCACCGCCGGCGTTCCATCGAGCGTGCCCAGCAGCGTGAGCGACCTTGTCCGGAGTGAGCCGCGAGCCTCGCCCGCCGTCACGATCAGACGTTCTGCCGCGCGGGGATCGTTCAGCCCCGCACCCGCCCGCAGGCCCGCCATGCGCGGGATCAGCTCCGATGCGTCATAGAGCTCGCGCGTGATCGGAATCGCCCGGGGCCCGAGTGCTTCCAGTGCCCAGCTCAGATCCTCGCCCATCATGGGCTTCTCAATGATGGTGTCAACGTACCGCCGCGCGAACGCCTCCGGCATGCGCTGATCGATCTGCACACGCTGCACCAGCTCGATGAAATCGCCCGGGCGCCGCCGGTATCGCTGCGGCACGGTCAGTTCAATGCTCGAACCTCCGCGCCCTCGCGCGATCTGAGTCAGGTCGCCACGCTCTTCGGGGAAGCGGCTGTTGATCGCCGAGACGATCGACCTCGCCCGCTGGTGGCTGCCGCTGTCCAAGGCCATCTCGATCCCGAATGGATCGACCATGACGCCCCCATCCAGAATGCGCCCGACCGCCTGCGTCACACCCAGACGCTCCTGCCCCGGCTCCGCAAACGGATTGATGAAGATCGGGCCGCGTGCCTCGCCCAGGCGGTGCGTCTGGATCGCGCCGAACGTGCCAGAGGGCCCGATGCGAAGGTCCGTCGTCCAGAGCGTGCCACCCTCAAGGCTGGTCGCATTCACTGCCTTGACAAAGACGTCAAAGGTCGCACCACGCGGCAGGCCCGGAGGCACCGCCGCCTGAACGATCACAATCGCCACGTTCTTATCGCGGAGCATCTGCCGGGGGGTCATGCCCTGATATGGCCCGTCGTAGTTGCCCGCAGCACCCAGCCGGCGCAGGCCCATCTCACGCTCCATCGTCGCCGCGATGTTGTCCGGCAGTGGCTCGCCGCCCGTTCCGCGCAGTCCAACCACGATGCCAAGCCCGCTCACCAGCGTCGGCTGAATGCCCCGGAGCGTGACCTCAGTTCCCACCTGTCCGCGCAGCACGTCCGGCACGTCACGCGTGATCGGAGCGACCTCCAGCGGCCGCACAGGCTCGCCCGTCTCGCATCCGGCCATGCACGCCAGAACGATCGCGACACACGCGCCCGGAAGACTCCAGCCATTCAAATGCGAACGAACCACGCGCTGCTCCTTGCTTGCATGCTCGACAATCGGGGTCGCGACGAAGGGCCTCAGCCGCCCCCGCGGCACCTGCCCAGCCACTGCTCCTGCCGCCTCAATCTTTGGCCTCAATCCGCCCGGCCTGCTCGGCCGCGCCCCGTCCTAAGTCCGCCCCCCGCCTCGTCCCGGCTCCCACCTCCATGCCAGACTTGCCCACTGTACGAAGGCCAGAGCGGTCGTGCTTGACGACGTCGCTCGCCCAAAGCTGCCCTCCCAACCCCCTCTCAAACCCCTCCAAGCCCCATCCCCAAGCCCCTCCCCAATCCGTAGTAGGCCGGTACCGAACATTCGCAGCCCCGCTTTTTCCAACTGACACCGACCGCCAGTTATGCCCAATCCATCCACAATGCCCCAAAGCTCGGGCAAATCGAGACTTGCGCCCAACCGACAAGTTTTCAGAAAGATACCCCGTATTTTGTAGCCAGTGGTCTTGCACACACGATGGGTAGTGGTACCATGACCCCCCACGGACCAAACTGGCCCGTCGATACGTTGGCTCTGTCGCATCTCTTCCCCTCCGTTTGCTCTTTGTCGTTGGTTCCACGATCTTGCCCCTCTGTTCCCGAGCGTAGGCCTGGGGAGGCCAGTTTGTTCGGTCTGTGATAGAATTACATTCGGACGACTTTCGTCTGGCAGTCCTCTAAAGGTCATTGGGTTTGGATGCCTGGGTCAGGTCGTGATCGCACGTCAGGTTCCGGGCAGCGTTGATGGATGGTGCGGGCTGGTGTCGGGGCCGTGAGTCAGGCAGTGGTGGTCAGTGGTGGTCAAACGTGGAGCGTTGCCGTGGGCGTGCTTTCAGATGGACAAATCCGACGCCTCGTCAAGATCCAGCCCTTCGAGGAGGCGATCAAGCGCCCGGGCCGCATCTCCTTCGGCGTCTCGAGCTACGGCTACGACGTTCGCGTCGGCACCCGTTTCAAGATCTTTACCGCCGCGCCGCGTACGGGCGACATCGCCGTCGTCGATCCCAAGAAGTTCAACGACGACATGATGGTCGACGTCGATGTCGGCCACAAGCCCGCCGGCGACCAGTACGTCATCATCCCACCCAACAGCTTCGCCCTCTGCGAGACCGTCGAGTACATCGAGATCCCGCGCGATGTCCTGGTCATCTGCGTCGGCAAGAGCACCTACGCCCGCTGCGGCCTCATCGTGAACGTCACGCCCTTGGAACCCGAATGGCGCGGCAAGGTCACGCTCGAAATCAGCAACACCACGCCGCTGCCCGCACGCGTCTACGCCAACGAGGGCGTCGCCCAGTTCATCTTCTTGAAGGCCGACCACGTGTGCGAGAAGAGCTACGCCGACAAGGGCGGGAAATATCAGGATCAGGGTGGATTGACGCTGCCGAAGGTGGATTGAAGAGAAGAAGGCACCAAGGCACGCGGCATCAAGGCATCAAGTTCACGGGGGCGGGACATGGCGGAGATCAACTCGTATCGCGACCTGATCGCATGGCAGAAAAGCTACTCACTCGGCAAGAGCGTCTACGTCCTTGCCGGGCAACTCCCAGAAGTGGAGCGATTCGGCCTCATAGCCTCGCTCCGTCGTCTTTCGGTTCTCATCGCAAGCCACATCGCCCAGGGCTACGGGCGAGGCAACACCACCGACTACATCTACTTCCTCAAGCAGGCCCGCGGCGAACTCTACACCCTCGACACCCAACTCCTCTTCGCACTCGACTTCAAGTACATCGCCGAGACCGAGTACAAACGCGTGCTCGCAGGCCTGATCCGAAGTCTCGAACGCTGATTGGCCGGATGCCTTGATGCCGCATGCCTCGATGCCTTCTTCTCCGAACGACCCCGCTCCCAGGACGGACCCACCCATGAAGATTTCCCGCAAGTTCACTAAGGCCGGTTCCGACCCATTCTCCTCTGTTGAGTGGGTCAAGCGCTGTTCCAAAATCACCAATCCAGACGGAACGACCGTCTTCCAGATGGACGATGCGGAGGTTCCCTCCTCTTGGTCCCAGCTCGCCACCGACATCATGGTGAGCAAGTACTTCCGCAAGGCCGGCGTCCCCCAGGGCGGCGGGCCCAACGGCATCGCCAGCCCCGGCGCCACCAAGGGTGATTCAACCCTCGGCCCCGAGAAGTCCGCCAAGCAGGTGATCCATCGCCTCGCCGGCTGCTGGCGTCACTGGGGCGAGGCCAACAACTACTTCGATTCCGCCGCGGATGCGCAGGCCTTCTACGACGAGCTCGTCCACATGATGGTGCACCAGATGTGCGCCCCCAACAGCCCGCAGTGGTTCAACACCGGCCTCAACTGGGCCTACAACGTCAACGGCCCCGCGCAGGGCCACTGGATCGCCGACCACAAGACCGGCGCTCTCTCCCTCGCGGCCGATGCGTACAGCCACCCCCAGCCCCACGCCTGCTTCATCCAGTCCGTTGATGATGATCTCGTGAACCCGGGTGGCATCATGGACCTCTGGGTCCGCGAGGCTCGCCTCTTCAAGTACGGCTCGGGCACGGGCACCAACTTCTCCAACCTCCGCGCTGATGGTGAGAAGCTCTCTGGCGGCGGTCGCTCCAGTGGCCTCATGTCCTGGCTCCGCATCGGCGATCGAGCCGCGAGCGCGATCAAGAGTGGCGGCACCACTCGCCGCGCGGCCAAGATGGTCTGCCTCGACATGGACCACCCCGACATCGGCGACTTCGTCGATTGGAAGGTCCGCGAGGAGATCAAGGTCCAGGCAATGGTCGAGGGCCTGAAGCTCCTCAAGAAGCACGACCCCGCCCTCGCCAAGCAGTGTGATGAGCTCAAGCTCAAGCTCGATTACGACTACAACGGCGAGGCCTACCAGACCGTCGCGGGCCAGAACTCCAACAACTCGGTGCGCATCCCCGATGAGTTCTTCGCCGCACTCGATCAGAACGCCGACTGGAACACCAAGGCCCGCATCACCGGCAAGGTGAGCAAGACCTACAAGGCTCAGGATCTCTGGGAACGCATCGGCTACGCCGCGTGGCGCTGCGCCGATCCGGGCGTGCAGTACGACACCACCATCAACGCGTGGCACACGTGCCCGAGCGCCGGCCGCATCAACGCGAGCAACCCGTGCTCGGAGTACATGTTCCTCGACAACACGGCCTGCAACCTCGCCTCGCTCAACGTGCTGAAGTTCTACGACTCCGAGAAGCGCGTCTTCGACTGGGAGCGTTACGAGCACGGCGTGGACATCTGGACCATGGTCCTTGAGATCAGCGTCCTCATGGCCTCCTTCCCCAGCAAGGAGATCGCAGAGCTCTCATGGAAGTACCGCACGCTGGGCCTGGGCTATGCCAACCTCGGCGCGATGCTCATGCAGGCGGGCGTCGCCTACGACAGCCCCGAGGGCCTCTCGATCTGCGCGATGCTGACCTCGATCCTGACCGGCCGCAGCTACCGCATGAGCGCGCTCATGGCCAAGGAGCACGGCGCGTTCGCTGGCTATGACGCCGACAAGTCCAACATGCTCCGCGTGATCCGCAACCACCGTCGCGCGGCGCACGGTGTCCGTCGTGACAGCAAGGAGTGGGAGGGTCTCTCCGAGCAGACGCGCCCCGTCCCGACCGATCACGTCCTCGTGAAGGCCGGCAAGATCCCGCTCAAGAACGCCGCGGACCTCCTCACGCGCAGCACCATCGCCTGGGACGAGGCCCTCGCTCTCGGCGAGAAGCACGGGTATCGCAACGCCCAGACGACCGTCATCGCGCCCACCGGCACGATCGGCCTCCTTATGGACTGCGACACCACCGGCGTCGAGCCCGACTTCGCCCTCGTGAAGTTCAAGAAGCTCGCCGGCGGCGGATACTTCAAGATCGCCAACGAGTCCGTGCGTCCCGCCCTCACCGCGCTTGGCTATTCCGCCGCGCAGGTGCGCGACATCATGGCCTATCTGCTGGGCGAGCTCTCTCTTGAGGTCGCGCTCCCCAAGGGCGTCGCGGGCGCGCAGCCCGGCGACACCCTCGCGGGCTTCCTCAAGCGCAAGGGCCTGACCGACGCCAACATCAACGCCATCAGCGCTGGCCTCCCCGGCGTCTTCGAGCTTTCGTTCGCGTTCGCTGGCTGGGCCGTTCCCGCCGAGGCGATCAGTGCGTGTGGGCTCGACGCGAGCAAGGCCGCGAGCGATCCCAACTTCAACCTCCTCAGCGCCCTCGGCCTCGCGCAGGCCCAGCTCGATCAGCTCAACACCACGATCTGCGGCACCGCCACCATCGAAGGCGCGCCGCATCTCAAGGCCGAGCACGTTTCCGTCTTCGACTGCGCCAACAAGTGCGGCAAGCAGGGAACGCGTTTCATCCATCCCCATGGCCACATCCGCATGATGGCCGCGGCCCAGCCCTTCATCACCGGCGCGATCTCCAAGACCATCAACCTCCCCAACGACGCCACCGTCGCCGACATCACCGAGTGTTACCGCATGTCCTGGGAGCTTGGCCTCAAGGCCAACGCCCTCTATCGCGACGGCTGCAAGCTCAGCCAGCCCCTCTCTTCCACCGCTGACGAAGCCAAGAAGGAAGCGGGCCAGGACGAAGCCGCGAAGGAGACCGCTTCGGACACGGCTCAGCCCGTCGCCGCCCAGCCCGTGGCAGCGGCCGCAGCGTCCCCGGCACTGCCACCCGTCGAGCCCAAGCGCGACATCCCCTCCCCGCCGCGCCGCCGCCGCCTCCCCGACACGCGCCGCAGCCTCACCCACAAGTTCAACATCGCCGGCCACGAGGGGTACCTCACCGTCGGCCTCTATGAGGATGGCCTCCCCGGCGAGCTCTTCATCACGATGAGCAAGGAAGGCTCCACGATCGGCGGCCTGATGGACAGCCTCGGCACCGCCACCAGCGTCGCGCTCCAGTACGGCGTCCCCGTCTCCAGCCTCGTCAACAAGTTCAGCCACCAACGCTTTGAGCCCGCGGGCATGACGGAGAACTCCGACATCCCCTTCGCCAAGAGCCTGGTCGACTACATCTTCCGTTGGATGGGCATGCAGTTCATCGACGGCTACCGCGCCGCCCACAGCCCCCGCGCCCAGCAGGAACTCGCGGCCCAGGACGAGGCCCGCTGGAAGGACGGCGATCGCCCCCGAATCACGCCCCCATCGACCCTCGCCGACGCGCCCCGCTCCGGCTCAGGCCCGACCATCAAGGCAGTTTCCAACGTCGTCTCCCGCGTCACCGTCGAAGAGACCCGCGAGGTCATGATCCAGGGTGACGTCCTCAGCCGGGCCGCGGCCGACGCCCAGGCCGATGCCCCAGCCTGCGACGTCTGCGGCTCCATCACCGTCCGCAGCGGCACCTGCTACAAGTGCCTGAACTGCGGCAACAGCATGGGGTGCAGCTAAACAGCACCAACCCCACCCCCTTTTCGGGTGCCGTGACGGCACGACACCCGATGCGAGAGAACGTTCAAGTTCAGAACATTCGAGATCAGCAGGCCAGGGACAGAAGGGCGGGACGGCGGAGTCCGCCCCGGAGTCGGAAGTCAGGAACGACGCCGACCACCCCCTCACCCACCGCGAGACCATTCGGCACAACCGGCCCCTTGCAAGGCTCACGCCCAGTAAGGACCAAGGCCGGGAGGAGAAGACCGACCTGTCCGCCGCTCTTCGGCGGGCCCAGCCACGGAGGTCGTCGCGGCGTGCGAACTGGCCCTGCTGTTCTCGGACCTTTCAGAGCCTGGTCCCCTCAGACCCGCTCCGCACCCAAGCAATGGGTGCCTCCCGCAAGGCCCTCAAAGAGCCACCCACCGCGGGGTTGATCGTGCCTTCCACCCAGGCACACCTCGGCACGATTCTGGCTCTCGAAGCCGGATCGAGCGACAGAGGCTCTCGACCCTGCATTCGAAAGCCCCCGGGCCCACCACCCGGGGGTTTTTCATTTCCGGATTCTCTCGTCCGCTTTCGGCGAATCCTGCCAGAATCCGCCAGCTCCAAAGTCGCGATCCGACTCTTCGAGAGCGACATGGGGCGTCCGAAAATTTGGACACTTTCGAGAAAGCACAAGAATTCGGCATTGGCACCAGAAGATGGGACCCCGCAAAATCCAAGCAGAAAAGGCTCATTTGTAAAGGTTTGGCGAACGGCCATCACTTTGATAGTTTTTTGTGAAATGGGATCCAAAGGCCTTGACATTCAGAACAACTCTGCGACACTAAGAGAGCCTGGAGTGAGACCCAGGCAAGCGTATGGAGAAACGGCCCTCTGAGCCGTGAGAGAACTTGGGAGGAGAAAGACGATGAAGAACATGACCCTCTATGCAGTGGCTTTGGCGGCGGTTGCCGGTGGCGTCGCCTCGACTGCGAGCGCGAATGTCGTCCTTGCGACGCTTCGCTACGACTCGCTCTCGGGTAACTACGACGCTGGTACCCAGACGTTCAACGCCTTCGCGGCCGACACTGGCTCCCTTCGCACGACCGGCGACACCGCTCGCTTGATCGGGCCCACGCCCGGCACGGCGAGCTTCGCCCCCGGATTCGTGAGCGGCGTTGATCCGGCGGACTTCCGCCTGAACGTCACGGCGATCCCGACCGCCAACCCCAACCGCCGCACCGGCGCGGGCACCTTCGTCGCGACCGATGTCGACGGCGATACCATCTCCGGCAGCATCGCTGGTACCTGGATCCGTTCGTCCGGCTTCATCTTCTTCAACGGCGCTCTCTCGGACGTCGTCATCACCCCCGCTGGTGCGTCGGCGGTCAACCTCTCCTTCGACGGTAACGTCGGTGGCTGGGACCTTGACCTCCTCGCTCCTCAGCCTTACTCGGGCGCGATCGTCCAGCTCGTCTTCAACGCCCCCAACTTCTTCAGCCAAGACTTCACGGACCGGGCCACGGGTGTCACCGCCCAGCTCATCCCCACCCCGGGCACCCTCGCCTTGGCTGGTCTCGCTGGCCTGATCGTTGGCCGCCGCCGCGCCCGCTGAGTGGCCGGCTCGCGAGAGAGGTTCTGCTCATTGGCGTTTGAAGCTGATTCAAACGCTGATTCAAACGACGAATGACCGAGTAGAACCCGTTTTGTACAACGCGCGCCACCGGGGAAACTCGGTGGCGTTCTTTCGGATGGTTGGGAATGTGGGTAGGCCGTCACAATTGGTGTCCGACGTCAGGCATGTGAGCGATTATCCCTCCTAAGTCCTGATTTTGCTTGACAGCACGTCATTCATGCCAGATATTGAGTATCTCGGGAACATCTTGAGAGGGTTCCCGCGTTGTGTTCGAGAGAGATCCGCCAAGTTGGGAAAGCTTGGCCCAGCGAGTCGGAGGAGAAAAGATGAGCCGCACCATGAAGATGAGCCTTGTTCTGTCGTTGGTTGCCGGGGCCCTTGCTACGTCCGCCCAGGCAAACATTGTTGTTTCCGCCACGTACGACGACGCCTCTGGCTCGTGGGACGGCTCCACCTTCCGCGCTCGCGCGGTTTCGGGTGGCGGTCTGAACACCACTGGGTCGGTTGCCCGCCTCGAGGCCCCGTTCGGCACCGCTTCCTTCGCCCCCGGCTTCGTCGGTGGCGCTGACTCGGCCGATCTCCTGATCGAGCTCACCTCGACCCCCACGATGGATCCGCTCGTCCGCGACGGCACGGGAACCTTCACGTTCACCGACGTTGATGGCGACACCATCTCCGGCACGATCTCCGGCTCTTGGAACAATGAGACCTTTGCCGTCTTTTTCAACGGCACCCTCTCGAACGTCACCTTCTCCGGTTCCACCTTCGATGGCAACACCGGCAGCTTCCTGAGCCCCGCTGGCATCTTCGAGGGTGCCATCACCCAGCTCCAGCTCTCGCCCCCCGCCAACTTCTTCACAGGCAACTACGACCGCGTCCCGACCGGCATCACCGCTCAGATCATTCCGACGCCCGGCGCTCTCGCGCTCCTGGGCCTCGGCGGTCTGGTCGCGACCCGTCGCCGCACCCGCTAAGGTGCCCGGAGTTCAGCCTCGGCTGAAGCTCATCAGTCTGAAACACACGAGCCCCGGGCATCACGCTCGGGGCTTGTTCTTTTTGGACTCCGCGAGCCCGCGTCGCATCAACGCCTGCCGCACAGGCGCGGTGAGCTGGAGTGCCATCTCGATCACGATGCTCAGATCCGCGGCATCGTGAATCGATCGCGCGTTGTGCAGTATGAATCACCGCCCATGCGCCCCACCAGATCAAGCGCCGCCGGATCGACGTGGAATCGCTCATTGATCACGCCATCCTCGGCGTGCACGTGCACAACCGTGCCGATGACGATGTTCCCCGCCGCGGTCTGGCCCGGGTTGGTCCTAATCACCTGCAGCGTGCGGCACTCAAAGCTGATCGGCGACTCAAGCAGCCGCGGCGACCGGACCACACGGCTCGGCGCGGGCGTGAGCCCGACTCGCTCAAACTCACTCTCGCCATACGGCAGATTCGCCGCGGCGTCGGACATCTGTTTCGCATACGCGTGCCGCACGACGTTCACGACGAACTCGCCCGTGCCGCCTTCCGATACTGGCTTTGCGTTCCGCAGCGTGTCCTTCTCGCTCCCATCAGGGTGGTTGGCGGGACAGAAGAGCATCGTCATCGGATTGGACCCAACCGCGGTAAAGAACGAAAAGGGCGCGATGTTGTGCCGCCCATCGGGCGAGATCGTCGACACAAACGCGATCGGCCGCGGCAGCACCGAGCCAATCAGCAGCTTGTACCGATCCGCCCACGCCATGTCATCGGGCTTGAGTTCCATGGCGGATGCTACGCGAACAACGCTCAGTCATGTGCCATGATCACCGTCGGCTTTGCGACGGTGATCGTGGTCCGGAGCCGCGTGTGGATCGTGGCGTCACGGAGTTCGCGATACACTCGTGCATGTCCGCACTCGTGCTTCGCGATGATGTCATCCGGCCGCACCTCGCCGCGGCGGCGTATCCGCTGGTCTTTGTGACCGTGAGCGGGGCGCATCTCTATGGATTTCCGTCGGCCGATTCGGACTATGACCTTCGGGGCATGCATGCCACGCCGCTGCGTGAGCTGGTGCGGCTGAGGCCGCCGCCGGAGACGCTCGAGACGATGGACAAGTCGGGGCCGGTCGAGGTTGATCTGGTGACGCACGATGTCCGCAAGTACTTTTCGCTCATGCTGCGTCGCAACGGGTATGTGCTGGAGCAGGTCTGTTCGCCGCTGGTCGTGCACGCGACGCCTGAGCTTGATGAGCTGCGAGCCCTTGTGCCGGCGTGCCTCACCAGGCACCACCGACATCACTACCACGGCTTCGCTGAGAACCAGTGGGCGATGGTCATTAAGAATGGGCGGCCCACGGTGAAGGGGCTTCTTTACACGTACCGCGTGCTGCTCGCGGGCATCCACCTGATGCGCACCGGGCAGGTTGAAGCGAACATCAACGTGCTCAATCAAGAGCATGCGCTCGCGTACATCCCGGACCTCATCGAGCGCAAGGTCTCGGGCACAGAGAAACAGTCGCTGCGGCCGGGCGAGCTTGAGCGCCATGAGGCCGAGTTCGTGCGGCTGCGGGACCTGCTCGACAGCGCGAGCGCGGCGTCGTCGCTGCCCGAGGAGCCCTCCGCTGCACCTGCGCTCGATGATCTGCTGGTGCGGATCCGGATGAAGCACTTGGAATGAGTGGTTTGCGTGCGAAGACCACGACCATTCCGCCAAAGCTCGGAATGATCGTGGCACTTGGCTCCGGGCCCGCAACAATGCGGCATGGTTGAATCACACGGTTCGGATGGAGCGTCTCGTGGCCGGACCTGGTCTGCGATGCTTGCTGGCTACACGGAGCTGGCGCAGGCCGCGGTCGCGCTGCCGCCGGATGCGCCGGGGTCGCGATGGAAGCGATCGGTGCCGTCGCTGATTGCGCTCCACGCGGTGGCGCACGCGATCTCGGAGATTGACACGCTCGGCGAGGGCGAACGCGATGTCGCGCTCGACAAGGGTGAGGTGCTGGTGCGACAGCACGCGGCGGAACTCACCGAAGTCTGGCGGAGCGACGCGATGCCAGAGAGTGTGCTCGACCTGATGCGAGACGCCCGCGAGGCGCTCACGCTTGCGACGATGTCGGGGGTTGAGTGGACGGTGCGCGAGAGCGAGCTCGTCGCGCCGCATCCGGGCGAGCTCGCGGCCGATCTTCTCGCAGAGGGATTCAGCGGCGATGCGTTTCTTCCCGCGCCGGGCATCGCGCTCTTTCCTGGTTGCCCTTGCGGCTTCGTCAAGGAGCGACGCGGCGGCGCACCCTCAAGGAAGATCGCGTCGGTGGTGGGGGCGTTTCTGCGTGAGGCGGGCGTGGTCGCGGGGCCGCGCGCGGTGCCGATCATGCGACAGGCGTACCGGCAGTTCGACTTCGCGCGAGGGTGCGCCGTGCGCGACCTTGTGCTGCGCATGGATGCGGATCTCGAGGGAGGCCAGCCGCTGCTCGTGCCGGTGGTGCTCGGAGGCGTAGCGCAGCCGGTCCCGCTGCCGCCGCCGCCGGGGTATGAGCAGGAAGAGTTGCCGGTGGTGGAGGGCGTTCAATGACGCCGCAACGAGGCCCGACTGTCCCGAGGACAGATTAGAACGGGATCGTGGCTTGCATGCCCAGCACGGGGCCGTGTGAGGTGACGTCCCAGGCGAACGTGTCGGAGGAGTAGTCCTGGCTGAGGGCGCGGTAGCCAGAGAAGCCGGTGAGCGTCCACGTCTCGAAGCGCCAGTGGTAACCGGCAAGGGCCGTGAGTTGCCATGCGAGATCAGCGTCTGAGATGCCGAAGCCACCGAGGTCGGCACGCAAGCTCAGCGTCCAGTTGTCGCTGATGTCGACGGCGGCTCTGGCGCCAACGAAGAGCTCCCACCAGTCCTCCGAGGCCGAGCGCTCGGCCGTCATGCCGGGGTTGAGCACTTCGCCGTCCGGGAGCGTGATCGCAGTTTCGTTTGTGAGCGAGGCGTCCAGGCGGAGTTCGGTGTATCGGGCGCCTGCGATGCCGTCCAAGGTCCAGCGACGGCGTGACGTGGGATCGTCGGTCACCGGATTGTCGATGAAGCGGTAGCCGCCGAAGAGCTCGTACCAGGAGAGTTCGTTCTCAAGCTGGCTCTGAAGGGTTGCGCCGCTGGGAAGCACACCCGGGGCGGGCTCGAGTGTGGCCTGCGAGAAGGCGCCGTTGAACTGAAAGAGCACTCGGCTGTACTGAACGTCGACGGCACCCATGAACGCGATGATCGAATCAGCCTCGTCCACGATGTCCGTAAAACTGAGATTCACGTCCATCTCGATGTCGCGGACCGTGGTGCTTCCGTTGAAGCTGGTGAGCCAGACGTAGGGCGTGACGGACACGACGAGGCCTGAGGAGCTTTCGCCGCCGTCAAAGGTGGCTTCCTCGGTGGGCGCGGAGGTCGGCGACGTGGCGGCAGCGGACGGTGGTTCCGTCGCCGGGCTGGGAGCGGTGGTTGCTTGCGGGGAGGGTTGAATTCCCTGGTTGGGAATCGTGTTCTGCGCAGCGGCGGAGGTCGCGAGCGCGATGAGCGTGGCTGCTGCCGCGGTCGTACCGGCACTCCTGATGATGGCGCGTGTGTTGTTTCTGAGCATGGGGCGATTCTCCGTGAGTTTGGTTGCGGAATGACTTGATGCCGGTCGAAGGTGCCCAGATGGGCGCGGTTGGAGATAGGCTTGGCTGGCGTACCGAGTCGTCACTCACGAACTGCGTCAGTGGCAGGTGACGATCCGCTGAGCTTACGGGTCTCGTGAGCGCTGGGCGGTCTGGAGACAGTGAGTTCTACTTCAGCGCGGGGTGATGCCACTCGAGCCTTTGGATGTCTGGGAACACTGGTATGAGTGATTGGCACGGTCATGGTGCAGGCTGGCTGGGTGGTGCCGGAGTCGAGTCAGGAGTGCCGGACTGGATCGCCGCAAGGGGCCGCTGCACTGGCAGGATGACGACCCTCACGAGCACGGCGGAGAAGAGGAGCAGGGTAATGACTGTCATCCCGCGGCGGATCCAGGTCTGCGAGAAGGTGCTCGCGACGGCGCCGAAGAAAAAGACGGAGGCGAGCATGACGGTGAGGAGGATGTACTCGCTCGCGATCCTGCCGGAGGTTTGCGCTTCGGCCCGGAGGCTCGCAGCCTCTTCGCGCTGCGCTCTCGCGGCGGTTTCGACGGCGAGCTGGTACTCGGGTCGGGTGAGGGGGCCGGCGACGGTGGGATCGGTGAGGATCCCTGCATCGAGGCTGGCCTTGAGCGCGGCCTGCAGCTCGGGCCTCATGTGCAGGAAGAGTGTCTCGGCGGTCTTTTCATCCTTCTGTCGTACCGCCCGCCAGTACTCGAGGATGACGAGTCCATCCTGGGTCCGAAGCTGGAGCCCCGCGAGGGTGTTCTCGGCACCCTTGCGCTCGGTGGTGTCCGCTGCGGCCTGGCTGGAACTGGCGATGTCGCCCCATCGGGTCGCCTGATAGCCGCACCAGGTTGAGGTGAGGGTGGCGAACGAGAGGACGAGCGCGGTGATGAGGGCGGTGCGCCTGGGGCGGCGCATGGTCTCAACGGAGATGACGAGACGTTCGAGCAAAGCTCGAGTGTCGTCCTGGGGACTTTGGGCGGGGTTTGAAGGACTCGCTGCGTTCATGGCCGCACTTTGGGTGGCGCGTGAGTGAGTGGTGTGCTAGCGGGGCTTGGGGCTTGAAGGACTCGCTGGGAAGATGGACGACCAGTCGGCCGCCATGTTCACGACGGTCCAGGAATTCGCCTTGGCCTCATCGAGACCCTTGTCGAGCTTGCCGATGTGCGAAGCGCGGTCGTAGGCCCACTCGCGTGCTGCGTCGGTGTGATGGATGTAGACGGCCAGGCGCGGGCCTGATCCGGCGGCGGTCCACTGGAGCATGGGCAGGTCGCCATCGGAGTTGCCGAAGGCGGCGATCGGGCGGCGGCCGATGTGCTTCTGGATCGCGATCGGCTTGCCTTCCTTGTCGTCGATGAAGTCGATCTCGGGGAGCTTGATCAGCGTGGGCGCGCCTTCGCGCAGTTCGAACTTCTGCTTGCCGCTGCTGCCGATGACCTGCTCGGGCGGGATGCCGTAGGTTGATTCGGCGAAGGCACGCATGAACTCGACACCGCCGCCGGAGACGATGAAGGTCTTGAAGCCGTTCGCACGCAGTAGGTCGAGGAGCTCGAGCATGGGCTGGTAGACCATCTCGGTGTAGGGCTTGCCGCTGGTGGGGTGGCGGGCGGTGGCGAGCCAGTCCTTGACGATGGTGTTGAACTCGTCGGTGCTCATGCCGGCGTGGGCGGCCATGACGATCTCGAGGAGGGCGTGCTCACCTCCGGCCAGTGCGGACTTCATGTCGCCCTTGAGGACCGAGGCGAAGGGTTCTTTTTCCTTCCATTCCGGATGCTGGCCCGCGAGTGCCTTGATGCGGTCGATCGCGAAGAAGAGCTGGAAGTATGCGGGCTGCTCGGCCCAGAGTGTGCCGTCGTTGTCGAAGACGGCGATGCGCTCGGCGGGAGGGACGAAGTCCGGGCCTGGTGTTGTGACCCTCGCGATGAAGTCGGTGATGGCCGTGCGCGAAGATCCGGCGTTCCACGAGGGGAGTGGGTTCTCGGAACTCGTGGCCACCGTGGGGGCCGAAGTCATTGGTGCTGCGGGCACCTGCGCGAGAGCTGTCGTGCACGCGAATGCGCTGACCACCGTGGCGGAGATGCGGGCAAAATGAAGGTGACGCAAGGTCGGCTCCATGAACTGGCTGGCGCAGTGACTGGATGGAGGGCGCGTGGGCTGAGAGTCTGGAATGCACGCCGCCGCTTGTGCGCGGCGGCGTGTGAGGATGGATGTCAGGCACGAATGTCGCTTGTTTCGCACGCGTTCTAGGTTCAGTATCCGAGCCTTTGCAGAGCCTCAGACTCGGCGTGACACGCGTGTGAATGCATTCCGATCCGTGTTACTCGCGACCGATGAGGACGCGCTGCTGCGCGTCGAGGATGTCCGCATCGGCGGCGCCCATGGCGCCGCCTCCGAGCTTGATCACGGCCTTCTTGAGGTCACCGGTGAACTTGAAGGGGACTTCGTAGTCGGTGTTGACGGGAGTGCCGGTGTCCTCGCCGCAGTCGAGAGTTTCGTCGAGGGAGAGGCGGAAGGGGAGGGTGCGTGCGAGCTTGCCGCTGGCGATGGTCTTGCCGTTGGCCATGATGGTGGCTTCGCCGCCCTTGCCGAGGCCGCCGTCGAACTTGAAGTCGTACGTGAGGGTGTAGGAGCCGGGCGCGAGGGCCTCGCTGGCCGCGATCGTGTACATCTCGACGTTGGCGAGGTTGTAGGAGAAGACGGGCTTGCCCTTGAGGAGGTAGAAGGCCCAGCCTGAGAAGCGGCCACCCTGCGTGAGGATGATGCCCTCGGCGCCGCCTTCTGGGATCGTGACGTCGGCGATGATCTGCCAGGACTTGTTCTTCGTGTCGGGCGAGGCACCCTCGGGGATGCGAACGAGGCCGGGGAAGTAGGTGAACTCGGTGCGGCCGCGGGTGAGGCTGGGGCGGTTGCTGACGTCGAGGCGCTCAACCTTGCTGTTGTCGATGGGCAGGACGTTGTAGCGTTCGGCCTCCTTCCAGAAGATCTCCTGCATCTCCGTGAGCTTGGCGGGCTCGCTCGCGGCGAGGTTCTTGCTCTGGGTGGGGTCGGCCGTGACGTTGTAGAGCTCCCACTTGTAGTCGAGGACGGCGGTCTTTCCGCCGCTGCTGGACCAGGGTGGCGTGGGAGGCGTCGTCGTTGCGACCCAGCCGTCGTGGTAGATGGCTCGGTTGCCGAGCATCTCGAAGTACTGGGTGGTGCGCTTCGAGGGCGACTTGGCGTCGCCGAAGGAGTAGACCATGCTCACGCCCTCGATGGGCTTCTGGGCGGCGCCGTTGAGGACGTCGGGCGAGGTGACGCCCGCGGCCTCGAGGATGGTGGGCATGATGTCGATGACGTGGTGGAACTGGGGACGGACGCCGCCCTTGTCGGTGATGCGGCTGGGCCAGGAGATGACCAGACCGTTGCGCGTGCCGCCGAAGTGGGAGGCGACCTGCTTGGCCCACTGGAAGGGCGTGTTCATGGCGTGGGCCCAGCCGACGGGGTAGTGGTTGAAGGTGTTGGGACCGCCGAGCTCACCCTGGCGGCGGACGACTTCCTTGAAGTCCTCGGGGAGGCCGTTGAAGAAGGTCATCTCGTTGAGGAGGCCCTGCATGCCGCCTTCGGCGCTGGCGCCGTTGTCACCCTGGATGTAGATGATGAGGGTGTTGTCGAGCTCGCCCTGGGCCTCGATGGCGTCGATGATGCGGCCCATCTGGTGGTCGCAGTGTGCGAGCGCGGCGCAGTAGACCTCCATCATGCGGGCGAAGACCTGCTTCTGCTCGGCGGTGAGGGAGTCCCAGGCGGGGATGCCCGCGGAGCGTTCGGTGAGCGTCGCGTCTGGTGCCATGAGACCGAGCTGCTTCTGGCGAGCGAAGGTCTCCTCGCGGACCTTGTCCCAGCCCTGATCAAACTTGCCCTTGAACTTCGCGATCCACTCTTGCGGCGCGTGGTGGGGGGCGTGGGCGGTGCCGGGGGCGTAGTAGGCCAGGAAGGGCTTGTTTGGCGCCACCGCGTGCTGCATGCGGATCCAGTTGATGCACTGGTCGGCGAGGTCGACGTCAAAGAAGTAGTCCTTGTCGCCGTGGGGTGGCTCGATGGGCTTGGTGCCCTCGTAGATGGCCGGGTTCCATTGGCTGGTGTCGCCACCGATGAAGCCGTAGAAGTGCTCAAAGCCAAGGCCGGTGGGCCAGAGGGTGAAGGGGCCGGCCTGGCTGGACTGCCAGTCGGGGACGTTGTGGTTCTTGCCCCACCAGGAAGTGTTCCAGCCGTTGAGACGCAGGATCTCGGCGAAGGTGCCGGCGCTGCGCGGCATCAGCGAGTTGTAACCGGGGAAGCCGGTGCCGGCCTCCATGATGACGCCGGTCGCGGCGGAGTGGTGGTTGCGGCCCGAGAGGAGCGCGGCGCGCGTCGGGGAACAGAGCGCGGTGGTGTGGAAGGTGTTGTAGCGGAGGCCGGCCTTCGCGAGGCGATCCATCGTGGCGGTGGGGATGGGGCCGCCAAAGGTGGAGGACGCGCCGAAGCCGACGTCATCGGTGAGGATGACGAGGATGTTGGGAGCGCCGGCGGGAGCCGCGACCTCCTTGGGGAAGTCCTTGACGGACTCCGCGACGGTGCGGCCGACCTTGCCGCCGAAGGCGGGCTCGGGGTGGGGCAGCACGTTCTGGCCCAGCGTGATCGGCGCGAGGAGGCCGATCAGGGCGCTGGCTGCTCCGAGCAGCGAGAGGGTTGGTGAGAGTCGCATTCGACTGTGCTCCTGTGGGGCGAGTGGGATGTCAGCGGTGAACGGGATCCGGGGGCCGACGCCGCCCACGAGGGCGGGAAGACCAATCGGAGATCATGAGCATGCTACTTAGGGAAGAGGAATGTGACAACGAAGCGGATGCCCCATTCGGGGCCGCTGTCGGGTGCGTCGGCGTAGTAGCGGCCGCCGAGGGAGAATTGCATGGGCTGGCTGCCGACCTTGACCATCTGGCTTGCGACGAGGTTGAGCGGAACGGTCCACTCCTCGCCGGTCCAGTCGTACGTTGCTTCGGTGTTGAAGGCCAGCGTGGTGGCCGTGGGCCAGGTGTAGGAGATGAAGGGCTGGAGGAAGGTGGCGTTGACGTCGGGGTGGTCGTCGCTGTCGGTCACGCCCCAGATGTGGTTGGCAAGCATGCCGTAGGTCCAGCCGTGGTCCTGGCGGAGCGCGAGGACGGTGGGTCCGAGCCCGAACTGCTCGGAGCGGATGGCAGGCTCGGTGCCGGTGGGCCAGAGTGCGACGGGACCGGCGGCGAGGATCCAGCCGCCGACCGGCTCCTTGGGTGAGAAGAAGAAGCTCTGGACCGTGTCGCCGAGGCCAAACTCGCTGTCGATGGAGTCGGCGAGCGAGCCCTGATAGATGATGGGGACGATCGTGCGGACGATGAGGTTCAGGTCTTCGTTCAGAGAGATGGGGATCACGGGCTGGACGTTGACGACGACGCGATCCGCGTCCTTGGGGCCGTAGCCGGTGTCATAGTTGAACTGGATCGGGACGCTGATGAGTGATGCGACGGGATTGGAGAGTTTCTTGGCGAGCTCGGCGTCGGATGGCGCGGAGCTGGCTGGTGCGCCGGTCGGATCCGGCGCGGGGGTGGAGAATGGCGACGGCTCGGGCGGCGGGGTGAAGGTGACGGCTTCGCGGGGGAGCTGGGTTGATGCGGACACGGGCAGCGAGGGTGCCGAAGGAGAGGTGACGGGTTCCTGCGAGCGTGCGCTGCATGAGGCCGCGATCAACGCGGGCAGACAGACTCGAAGGTAATAGTGCATCGTTGGTTCCCCTTGAAATCCGACAACTGATGGGATCAGGCAAGTCGCGCCGCTGGCTTTCGCGAGCGGCGCGGATGTGATTTCAAACGTCCTGGCTGATGTGCGGCGTTAGCGTCCGCCGCCCTGGTTCTGCATCACGGCTTCCATGACGCGCTCAAGGTTGAAGCTGCCCGGCTTCTGGCGGGGCGGGAACTCCTTGAAGCTCTGGAGCCACTGGCCGACATACGCGCCCGCCGGTGCGATCAGGAACATGCGCTCCATGTACCACTGCTGGTACCCCATGGCGTTCTCGTGCTCGGCGCGCTCGAAGGGGTCCATCCGGAGGTTGGTGAGCATCGGGGCGCGCAGCTCGACGAAGGGCTGCTGCCAGACCCGGAGGCCCTCGGCTTCCTGCACGAGGAAGGTCACCTTCCAGTTGTTGTAGCGAAGGGCAGCGACGCTGCCGTCATCGGTCCAGTACAGGAACTCCTTGCGGGGCCAGGGAGACTCGCCACGCAGCGCGGGGCCGAGGTCGTAGCCATCAAGGTGGACCTTGTAGGTCTTGCCGTCGATCGTGCGGCCCTTGAGAAGATCGGCCTTCGCTGTGGTGTCGCCCGCGGCGGCGACGAGGGTTGCGAGCATGTCCTCATGAGCGCCGACGTCGTTGACGACGGTTCCGGGCTTGATCGTTCCGGGCCAGCGGATGAGGCAGGGGACTCGGTAGCCGCCTTCCCACTGCGTGTTCTTCTCGCCGCGGAACATGGTGGTGCCACCATCTGGCCAGGTGAAGGTCTCGGCGCCATTGTCGCTTGAGTACATGACGATCGTGTTGTTCGCGAGGCCCAGATCATCGAGCTTGGCCAGGACCTGACCAACGTGGCCGTCGTGCTCGACCATGCCGTCGGCGTAGACGCCAAGGCGCGTCTTGCCCTGGGACTCGGGCTTGAGGTGCGTGAAGATGTGCATGCGGGTGGAGTTCCACCAGAGGAAGAAGGGCTTCTTGGCCTTCGCCGCACGCTCCATGAAGTCCAGGGCCTTGACGGTGACTTCTTCGTCGATCGTCTCCATGCGCTTGCGGGTGAGCGGTCCGGTGTCGGTGATCTTGCCACCGGCGAAGCTGTGGATGACGCCGCGCGGGCCGAAGCGCTTCTTGAACTCCGGATCGGTTGGGTAGTCGGGGTTCTCCGGTTCTTCTTCGGCGTTGAGGTGGTAGAGATTGCCGAAGAACTCGTCAAAGCCGTGGGCCGTGGGGAGCATCTCGTCGCGATCACCGAGGTGGTTCTTGCCGAACTGGCCGGTCATGTACCCTTGCGCGCGCAGGAGCGTCGCGATGGTCGGGTCCTCGGGCCGCATGCCCTCGGGTGCGCCGGGGAGGCCGACCTTGGTGAGGCCGGTGCGGATGGGTGACTGGCCGGTGATGAAGGCGGCCCGTCCGGCCGTGCAGGACTGCTGGCCGTACCAGTCGGTGAAGAGGGCACCTTCCTTCCCGATGCGGTCGATGTTGGGCGTGCGATAGCCCATCATGCCCATGTTGTAGATGCTGGTGTTGAACTGGCCGATGTCATCGCCCCAGATCACGAGGATGTTCGGCTTCGTCGCCGCCGCGGCCGGAGCCTGAGCGGATGCCGCCCCGACCAGCCCCAGTGTGACGAGCGTCGCCACGGTTCCGATGAGTTGTTTCAGACACGATCGCATTGGTGGCTCCTGTGTGACACGGATGATGCGTGCTTCCCCCGAGGTGGACTGCGTCCGGGCAGAGATGGTTTCCCCAGGGAATTCTCGGCGACGGCATGGTACCAAGTTGTGGCGCGGTCTGCACCGTGGAACTCGCCTCCAGCGCAGCCGGCGGGCGGGCGACGGTGTTGGTGAGCAATGGGCCGTGTGGGCGCGGCGAGGACCACCACGATCAAGGGGTGATCGATCACGCGATCCTTGCGTGAGCCATAGATGTCGCGGGGACGGTGACTTGTGATCGGTCGGTCGCGGGACTCAGGGCTTCGCGGGACTTGGGGTCTTCGCCGCGAGTTCGGCCTGCGCCGGGCTCATGACGCAGCGGAAGCCCAGGTGCTGCAGGCCCGTGTCGGGCGGCGCGGCCATGCGGGCGCTGGGGCGGTAGCTAGCGCAGTACGAGTCGTTGCAGAGGAAGGAGCCACCGCGGTGCACGCGGCTCTCGGGTGAGTCGGGGTTGCGCGGGTCGTAGCTGCGGGCCGGGCCCGTCGGGTTGGCGATCACGCGATCGGCACCCTTCTTGCCGGCCTGATCGAGCTCGAGCATCCGCCGCGCGTAGGTGTCGGGGCGGTAGAGGTCGCTGCACCATTCCCAGACGTTGCCGGCCATGTCATAAAGGCCGAAGGCGTTGGGCGGGAAGGACTTCACCGGTGCCGCGAGCGCAAAGCCATCCTCGGCGGTGTTCTTGTCGGGAAAGTGACCCTGCCAGATGTTGGCTCGCTTGGCATCGACCGGCTCGTTGCCCCAAACATTGATCGTGTGGTCGAGGCCGCCTCGGGCGGCGAACTCCCACTGGGCCTCGGTTGGAAGCGACTTGCCAGCCCACTTGCAGTATGCGACCGCATCCTCGTAGGCGATGTGCACGACAGGGTGGTTGTCCTTGCCGTCGATGGAGCTGCCGGGACCCTGCGGATGGCGCCAGCTCGCGCCGGTGGTCCATGACCACCACTGCTCGTACGCACGAAGGTCCACGGGCTGGTCTGGCGGCGTGAAGACCAGCGAGCCCGGAAGGAGCATCTTGTCATCGGGCTTGGGTGTGCCCTCGGGAAGCTGCTTCTTGAGCTCTTCCCAATCGACGGGGCGTTCGGCGACGGTCTTGTAGCCAGTTGCCTTGACGAACTCGGCGAACTGGGCGTTGGTGACTTCCGTGACGTCCATCCAGAAGCCATCGACACGCACGCGATGGAGTGGCGACTCATCCGGGCGGGCAAGCGAATCGGTGCTGCCCATCGTGAACTCGCCACCGGGGATCCAGACCATGCCCGCGGGTGTCACAGTCACAACTGGCATGCCTGGAGCGGCTGGAGTGGATGGCTGCGAGGCGGGCTGGGAATCGTCCTCCAGGCTGGTGAGGAGCATGGCGGCACGACCGGTACCCGCGCAGCATGAGGGGGGCGTCTCCTGAGGGCGTGCGAGGACGGGAAAGGAAACAGCGAGCGAGCAAATGGCGATGAGCCAGGTCGGTGAGATTGAGATGTTGCGGTGAAGGTGTGGCATTGGAGTTCTTGATCTGTGTTCTTGTGGTTGTGTGGTGCAAGGACACTTCAAGTACTTGCGGCTGCGAATGAACAGAGCGTGACAGGTCGTCACTGGATGTGACTGATCGAGCGATGCTGGCCATCGCGCGGGCGATGAACGCGAAGGCCTTTGCCTTCAAGGAACAGCTCCCGCGCCATGATCCTATCGAGATCCTTGCCGGAGCGGAAGCGAGTGCTTTGAGGGCGAGCTCCCTGTGCCTCAGTTGCCAATTCTGAGAACCAGCTCGAGAGCCTGGGTTGAGTCGGGTGCACCCTCCTGACCTGCGACCGTTTGCTCAACATTGACGCGAACGGTCCTGCCCCAGAGCAGGCCGTTGATGTAGAGGGCGGCGGCGGCGGCGTTGGCGTCGTCCACTGCCACATTGTTCACGTGTGTGATCCGCATGCCATCACGCAGGCCCTGATCGGCGGCGGGCGAGCCGGGGATGATGGCTCTGACGATGGCGCCGTTGCGATCTTGCAGGACCAGACCGAAGTCGTTTCGGAGCATCTCGCGGTGCATCTGCCCCTGCGCGATCGCGGGCATCTGTCCGAGCGTGGCGCGAAGCTCGATCACTTCGCCATCACGCCACACGCGCAGTGCGACCGTGGAGCCGGGCTCGGAGGTTGAGATGAGCGACCGGAGCGTCTCGGCGGAGACAAGCTCTTCGCCCTCGATGTGGGTGATGATGTCACCCGCCCGAAGGCCAGCGGCGTCGGCGGGGCCGCCCTCAGTCACCTGCGTCACGCGAACGCCGGGGACACCGTCGGCATCGCTTGGGCGGATCTGTTCGCCTGCGGCGAAGGAGACGCCGAGAAATCCCGGGATGATGGGCTGGCCCGCGATGATCTGCTGAACCCGTGCCTCAACCGTGCGGAGGGGGATCGCGAATGAGATGCCCGCGGACTGACCTTCCGTGCCGCCTTCGGTCTCGGTGGCGGTCGCGATGGCGACGTTCATACCGATGAGGCGGCCTCGGACATCAACGAGGGGGCCGCCGGAGTTGCCGGGATTCACAGCGGCGTCGGTCTGGATGAAGTTCGAGAGGCCCGCGAAGCCCATCGTCGTGCGGGCCGAGCGGCCAAGGCCTGAGACCACGCCCTCCGACATCGAGAACTTGAAGCCGAAGGGAGATCCAAAGGCGAAGGCCCGGTCGCCGACGGCGATGAGCTCCGAGGTTGCGCGACGGATCGGAATGAGGTGGGGACCGGGGCTGACCTTGACGACCGCGACGTCCGTGAGCGGATCCATGCCGAGGACGGTCGCGGAGGCCACACGCCCGTCGTAGAACTGGACGCGAAGGACATCGGCCCCCGCCACGACGTGCGCGTTGGTGACGATGTGGCCCTGATCATCAAAGACCCAGCCCGAGCCGGCCGAACCGCGGTAGCGGCTGCGGTTGCGATCATTGGACCGAACGTCCAGATGGACGACCGACGGCCTCACCGCCTGATCCACGTTGCGGATGGCGGCGTTGAGCCTGATGAGGATGTCATCGGAGTCGAGGCTCTGCTGAGCGAGCGTCACAGTGGCTCGCGTGTGAGCCGCGGAGACGCGCGAGATCACGGCCGGGGCCGCGACGAGCACCACGCACGCCGACATGAGCACGACGAAGGCGGGGCCGAAGGCGACAAATCGACGCATGGTGTTGGCCTGCCTTTGGGGATGGAGGCGAGACGGAACGGAGGGAGGGAGACGTGAGAGAGACGTGACAGGGAAAGGAGCACTTTCGACAGACTCGCGCGAACAACACTCTTACGAGTACGAACCCGGGCCGTAACTGGTTTTGCCGAACCTGCTGGCTGCCTCAAGAGATTCGGCTCTTGGGCGGTGCTGGATGTAGTGGAGTCCGAATGCTACTCGGGTCGAATCCGGACGATGACGGGCGTTCCGAAGGGCGGGACGACTTTGGCATCGGCGATCCAGTGCGGCTCTTCGATGCCGGAATCAGGATTGTGCATGCCGGACCACGCGATGCACTCGCCGCCGAAGGTCGTGAGGCCGATGAGCGTTCCATCGGTATCGGCGTAGTAGACCTCACGATCCTGGCGTTTGACGATCATGGAGCCCGCAAAGACGAATCCCTCCATCGGCGCGTACCTCGTGAGCGACTGTCCGTCTCGCGTGGTCACGGCCCAGTCGCTGGCGGGGAGCTCAACGGTCTTTCCATCGCGCTCATAGGCGAGCGTCACACGAAGTCGTGGACCGGTTGGAGGGGTCGAGACCAGTCGTTTGCCCTCGAATGAGAAGCGACCCGGCGAGCCGGGCTCAAGACCAAGGAGCAGGAGCGCGGCATGGACCTGGCTCGGAGGGACCTTGGTCAGCGCGACCGCCTCGTGTTCCTTGCTGTCGGGTGGGCAGACGAAGAGCTCAAGGTAGACGCGCGGCGTGCGCGGATTGTGTGCGTCGATGGGAACCTGCGCGTCGAGCTCGATCAGCTTGTTCACGAGATCGATGCGCAGACCCGGGAAGATCTCGCGCAGGCCCGTGGCCGGTGGGACCATTGCGGCTGGCGTTGTCGGCGGTGTGGGTGGCGTGGCTGAAATCGGTGCCACGGGTGGTGTCGGTGCCTGAGCGGGCGTGGGAGGGTTCGGCGCGACTGGGGGCTGCGGCGGCACTGCCCGTGTCGGCGTTGTCGGCGGCGTCGGCTCATGAGGCGGCATCTTGTGCTGGGCGCACCCGGCGCCGAACAGAATGGAGGATGCCAGCATCATGGCGATGCCAGCGGAAGCGAGCAACGTCCCGCGCACGCGCTGCGGAGCGTGCGAATCGAGCCACTGCAAGGAGCCGGTGTCTTTCATGCTAACGCGTGTCTTCATGGGATCGAACATGCTCGATGAACCTCCGGCCCCTGGCCTCATAGTTCGTGAACTGGTCCCACGACGCGCAGCCGGGGCTCAGCAGCAGGATATCGCCGGGACTGGCCCGCTCGAACGCCTTCGCCGCAGCGTGGTCGATCGTTGCACACGGGATCGAGCGGCCCTCGCTGGCTCGGTCGATCGCGGGGCCGGTTGCCCCGACCGTGTACAAGCCCGCGAGCGTCGGCGCGAGGCGCGCGAGCGGCGAGAGATCACTTCCCTTGTCGGCTCCGCCGACGATGAGATGAACGCGCGAGCGGCCCGGATTCTCAGCGAAGGCCTCCACGGCCAGAAGCGTCGCGTCGGGCGTGGTGGACTTGCTGTCGTTGTAGCAGCGCACGCCGCGGGCCGTGGTGACGAACTCGAGACGGTGGGGGAGGCCCTTGAAGGTCCGAGCGGCATCGATGGCTTGCGACTCGGCGATGTGCGGATGAACCGCACGTACGGCGGCGAGCGCGGCTGCGGCGTTGAGCTCGTTGTGCCTGCCTGGGATCGAGAGGCCTGCGATGCGTGGCGATGTATCACCGATCACCACGCGATGAACTCCGGGCCTGATTGGCCAGTCACGGACAACACTACCGAGGATCGCGGTAGCGCCGGGCTGCTGGGACGCGAGCAGGATCTGCTTCGACTTCGCATAGTGGTCGAATGTCTGGTGCCAGTCGATGTGGTTTGCGTTGATGTTGGTGACGATTGCCGCGTCGGGCGCGAGGCGTACGCCGATGCGACCGATCCAGTAGAGCATGAAGCTCGAGAGCTCGATGACGAGCGTGGTCGACGGTCTGACGAGCCCGCTCGAGAGCGCGTCGAGGAGGCTGCCTCCGAGGTTGCCGCCCAGGATCGCGTCGGTGCCGCAGCCTGTGAGGATGTGGTGCACGAGCGCGGAGGTCGTGCTCTTGCCCGCCGTGCCCGTCGTCGTGATCACGCGGCATCCGACCGGAATGCGCTCAATCGCGAGCGCGATCTCGGTGGTGATCGCAACGCCCGCGGCCTCCGCCGCACGCAGGAAGCGGTTCTCCCACGGGAACGGCACCGCCGGATTCGCAACGACCAGATCGGCCGTCGTGAAGTCGCTGACGTTGTGCTCACCCAGGCGTGTCCTCACACGCCCCGATGTGATGAGCGGGCCCAGCGCCTCCATCGCGCTCCCAAGCTTGTCTTCAGGTGCGGAGTCCGTGACCAGCACGTCCGCGCCCTGTCGCGCAAGCCACAGGGCTGCTCCGAGCCCGCCACCAAAGCGACCAAGGCCCATGACCGTCACACGCTTGCCTTCAAGGCTGCCACCAGAGGGTTCCATATCGGGCCAGCGTAGCGGGTGTCGGGTGAGGCTCGCCCCGACGCTGGTGCCAGCCCTAGGAAGAGTCACATGAGGGCGACGGGATCGATGTCGATGGCGGTCTTGGCATCACTACGTATGAGGCCGCGGCTGCGCGCGTGGGCGAGTGCCCGCTGCAGTTGCCCGGCGCTGGGTGAGAAGGCGTCGATGCCGACGCGGTGCTGCCCCGCGATGCGTGCCACGGCGCAAGGGATCGGGTTTCGTACGTCCAGCGTCGGATCGCCAACCTCACGAAGCGCCTGAACGATGTCGCGGGCCGCGTTCGTGGCCTTCTGAAGCTCCGCGTCGCGGCAGACGATGCGGGCCATGCGCCGGACCGGCGGCAGCGAGGCCCGCTGACGCGTTGCGAGCTCCGCACGAGCGAAGGTCGCGTAGTCGTGCGCGGCTGCGAGCACGATCGCATCATGCGTTGGATGAAACGTCTGGATGATGACGTGCCCCGTGTGCCCGCCTCGCCCTGCGCGGCCCGCAACCTGGCTCACGAGCTGGAACGTGCGCTCGGTGGCGCGAAAGTCAGGGATCGAGAGTGCCGTGTCGGCATCGAGCACACCCACGAGCCTGACGTTGGGAACGTCGAGCCCCTTCGCGATCATCTGCGTGCCCAGCAGGATGCGAACGTCGCCACGGGAGAATCGGGCGAGCGCGTCGTGATAGTCGCGTGAGCTCTTCATCGTGTCGCTGTCGAGGCGCAGGAGCGTGGAGCCATCGGCGATTCCGAGTGATCCGAACTTGCGGACGATCTCCTCTTCGGCGCGTTGTGTTCCGCCGCCGAAGAAGCCGACGCGCCCGTGACAGATCGGGCAGAGCCGCGGCACGCGTTGCTCCGCGAGGCAATGGTGGCACCGGACAAAGCCGCCCATCGGCAGTCCCTGATGCTTGTGGAGCACGAGCCGCGCATCGCACTGATCGCACGAAAGGATGAACTCGCACGACGTTCGAGCGCACGAGATGTAGTGCGCAAAGCCGCGCCGATTGAGCAGCAGGATGATCTGCCCGCCTGCGTTCAGCGTCGCTTCGATCGCACTTTCAAGCGTCGGACCGATCAGATGGATGCGCCGGTCTTCGAGCCCCTCGCGATGCGCGCGGATCGCACGTTCCCGCGCGAGATCAACGATCCGCACCAGCGGCATCGACGCGCCCGGAACGCGCGTGGGCAGTTCGTGCAGCGAGTAGCGGGGTGGCAGCCCCTGCGACACCGGCACCGTCGCGTTGTGCCACGACTCAAGCGAAGGGGTCGCAGAGCCAAGCACGACGGGGCAGCCGGCAATCTGAGCCCGCTTGATCGCCGCATCGCGACCGTGGTACCGCGGCAGGCGATCCTGCTTGTACGAAGAGTCGTGCTCCTCATCAACAACGACAAGCCCCAACCGCTGCAACGGCGCGAAGACCGCCGAACGCGCTCCCACAACCACGCGGGCCTCCCCCGCCGCGGCACGGGCCCAGGCCTTGTGCCGCTGCGAGGCCGTGAGCCCAGAGTGCATGACGGCAACCACTTCCTCGCCGAATCGCCGCGTGAAGCGCTCGGCGGTCTGAGGTGTGAGCGCAATCTCAGGCACAAGCACGAGCGCCGACAAGCCCTCGCGAAGGACGCGTGCGATGACCTGCAGATAGACCTCGGTCTTGCCCGAGCCAGTGACGCCGCGCAGCAGATGGACGCGAAACGGCCGGGTCCCGGACTCGGGCGCGTCGAGAATGGCGGCGATTGCATGCTGCTGCGTGTGCATGAGCTGCAGCCCCGCGTCCGAGCATGCGCCGACAGATCCGGCACTCGCGCTCGCAGCTCCTCCCCGTGCAACGACTTCACTGGTCTCACTCACCGTGATCAAGCCGACCTCAGCCAGCTTGCGAAGCGGCGCGAGGCTTGCCAGATCGAGCAGCTGCGCGAGCGTGCGCAGTGGCCATGGCCCTGAATCTCCGGTAGCAACCCGCTCGCACAGCGCGTCGTGCGCCCGCCGCGCTGCGGGGCGTAGCTTTGTGTCTTCAGCGAGTGTCGTGCTCACGAGTGTGGCCATCTCGACGCGTTTGCGGCCTGTGCCTCGTTTGACTGCGGCGGGGAGCATGCCCGCGAGCACCATCCCGAGAGGGCAGACGTAGTACCCCGCCATCCAGCGAGCCAGCGCGAGGATGTCGGCCGGGATCACTTCGTCGCGCAGCCGCGTGATGCTGCGCACGCGCGACGCGTCCATCTCGTCGGCGAGCGAAGCATCACCGACCTCAACGATGATCCCCTGCGTCGCGGTGCCGGCCTTGCCAAGCGGGACTTCGACGCGCTGACCGGCGACTGGCCGCACCTCCGGCAACATTACGCGATACGTCAGACTCCCATCGCCCGACGTCGGCAGGCGATCAATCCCGCGCTCCACCGCGACCCGCACGTAGACGCCCGGCGCCGCGGCCTCCGCCTCGCTGGCGAAGAGCGACGCTCCGGCGGAAGGTTCGCCGCGCCCTCCAAAGTGTCCACTCTGCGAATCTGCCCCGGGCACGCGCTACACTCCATTTCGATGACCAAAAGCTCTTCGGCGTCGAATCCCGCCACGAATCATTCAAGCTCAGCAGCGCCCGGCACGCCCGATGCGATCGGTCCGCTCGCGCGCCTCGCGCTCGCCGACGGCACCGTCTTCCACGGTACGGCCTTTGGTGCCGTCGGGAAGGGGACCGTGTCGGTTGGAGAAGTCGTCTTCAACACCGCCATGGTTGGATATCAGGAGTCACTCACCGACCCCTCATACACCGGCCAGATCCTGACGCAGACCTTCCCGATGATCGGGAACTACGGCGTCAATGCCGAGGATGTGGAGTCACGCCGCGTGCAGGTCGCCGGGTTCGTGATCCGCGAGCTGCCCGGACAACACTCCAACTATCGCGCCACAGCTTCGCTCGAGGAGTACCTGCGCGTCCAGGGTGTGCTCGGCATCGCAGGGATCGACACGCGAGCACTCACCAAGCAGCTCAGGTCCGCGGGCTCGACGCAGGGCGTCATCAGCGACGCACCACTGACTGGACCCAACGCAAAGTCCGACGCGGAACTCGTCGAGATCGCACGCCATGCTCCCTCCATGAGCGGGCAGAACCTTGTCCCGCGTGTCGGCTGCACCTCGGGCCAGACCTGGCGCGAGACGCTCGGTGATTGGAGCGTTCAGTCCGAAGCCGCTCGCGGCCACCAGCACCGATTCAAGGTCCTCACGCTCGACTGCGGTGCGAAGGCCAACATCCTCCGCAATCTCGCCGATCGCGGCTGCGAGGTCCTCGTGGTGCCGCATGACACCCCCGCGCACGAGATCATGCGCCGCTACAAGGCGGGCGAGATCGACGGGCTCTTCATCTCCAATGGCCCCGGCGATCCCGCGGCGGTCGAAGCCACAGTCGCGACCCTTCGCGAGGTTCTTGCCGCGCCGGCCGATGAAGTGCCCCCGACCTTCGGCATCTGCCTCGGCCACCAGATGCTCGCGCTGGCGGTGGGGGCCAGGACGTACAAGCTCAAGTTCGGCCACCGCGGCGCGAACCAGCCGATCTTGAACCAGCTCTCTGGCCGCGTCGAGATCACCTCACAGAACCACGGCTTCGCCGTGGACCCAGATTCCCTCGCCGCGGCGGGTGCGGAAGCGACCCACATCCATCTGAACGATGGAACACTCGCCGGGTTCCGCTTGAAGGACCGGCCCGTCTTCTGCGTGCAGTACCACCCCGAAGCTTCACCAGGTCCTCACGATTCGGCGTACCTCTTCGACGAGTTTGTGAAGTCGATGGAAGTCCGCGTCGCCGCTAGTGTCCGATAACCGCATTCAGAGGATGGATTTTCCGATCCTTGGCGTCTCAAGACGCTGTTTGGTAGGCATAAGCCCCCGAAGCAAACTCAGCGTTCGCCACCGATCATGAGGATTTCTCTTTGCACGGCCAAGGACATCCGCTACATTGGACGATGTCGAGGAGATTGTGCGAGCTGTTCTGGAGACCCCTCCAGCGTGTTGCTGATCCGGGTGCCACGATCAGATGCTCGGGGCCGTCTTCCGGCGAATGCTCGCGGAGTCGTTCACGTGTGGTGAAGCGGCAAAGGTGCATTTGAAGATCCCGGGAGAGGCGGAGTGTGCCGCCAGGGATCGAGTCGGTTTCAGAGGGTTCGTCTGTTTTCAGAGGAGTATGTTCAGATGAAGAAGTGTCTTCTGCTCGCGGTTCTGGCTGGCGCTGCGGCCCCTGCCTTCGGTCAGCTCACGGTGACCGAGCAGCTCGCTCCGACCATCAAGCTCGTGAACCCCAACACCGGCGAGATCATCGGCGAGCGGCCCGTTGGCGCCCCGTCCAGCCGCGCTGTCGGCGTCGTCTACGACAACTACCTCTTCAACAACATCGCTGCGGGCCTGGGCAGCTCGATCGGTGCCACGCACCGCAACGACATCGAGGACCTGAACTTCGCTCCCGGCCCTTGGGCCAACGTTGCCACTCGCGACGTCACAGACATCGACATCTCCGTCCGCCGCGTTCAGGCCGGCTTCTCCCCCGATGACTCCCATCAGGTCACGCTCCGCTTCTTCAACGAGGCCGACGTGATCTTCACGGGCGTCACCGGAGCTGGCTCGCCGATGATCGTCGAGGGCGCCGTCCCGGTCGATGTGATCAGCCTCCTCCTCCCCAGCACCAACAACAACTTCATCAACGGCTTCGGCTATGGCCCGATCACCGGCCTGACGCTCCCCGCTTCCGGCGTGGTCTTCATGCAGGCCACCATCGAGACGCAGGCCGACGACCTGCTGGCCACGACCGACGACTGGCGCCTCATCCTGAGCAACAGCAGCGGCAACCTGGGCCTCCGGGTGGGCTCGACCGCGGCTGGGCTCGGCATGGACGGTGGCGCGGCCCCCAACACGACGCCGCTCGACGGCACCTTCACCGGCGGAGCCGCGAACGCTGTCGCCCCCAACGAGCACGTCGCGCTGGCCTTCAACGGCGGCGTTACCCCCGCTGGCCTTGACATCGCCCTCAGCGGCGACATCCCTGCCACCGCCCCCACCAGCACCCCCATCACCCTCGGCGGTGACGGCGCCTGGTCGAGCCTCCCGGGCAACAACGGCCAGAACGGCGTCACCTGGTTCAGCTTCACGCTCACCAGCGACTGCATCGACGAGAACAACAAGTACGTCGACATCGACACCAACGGCACCGCCCCGACCGAGGATGTCTCGATCGCGATCTTCAGCTCCGAGGGCTCCCTGATCTCCACCGATGCCGACAGCGGCAACGATGTCGACGCGGCGTTCTCCTTCGGCATGGGCCGGCGCGCTGGCGAGGGCGATGGCCTGCAGTTCGACGGCCGCAACTGGACCGCGGCTCCGGCTCTGGTCCGTGGCCTGACCGCGGGCACCTATTACGTGGCCGTCGCCACGGCCAACGCTGGCGCTCCGACGTTCGCCGGCGGCTTCAGCGCCATCGGCAACGGCTTCGGTGGCGATTTCAACATCCGCGTCCGCACCAACGACGCTGGTGGCACCCTTGACGCCTCGGTCGCGCCGGTCGCTGCCCGAATCACCGGCATCAGCGCTGAGGATCCGATCGTCGCCCCCGGCGGCGTCGGCACCTCCGACCTCAACGGCCCCGGCGTCACCTGGTACGACGTCCAGATCTGCCAGGCCTCTTCGGCCGCCGAGCCCATCACCTTCGCCACCACGGGCAGCGACGCTGGCAACTACACCGTCAACATCTTCGACGCCTCGGGCAACCAGGTCACGACCGGCACGGGCACGGACCTTGTCCCCTTCACGCAGACCTGGGATGGCACCAACGTCCTCGCCGCTGGCACGTACTACGTTGCCATGTCCTACGTCCCCGTTGATCTCTCCCCGGACCCGATCCTCGCCGGTCGCTGGCACGTCCGTGGCCGCAACGCCTCGGGTGGCTTCACGATGCGGGCCGAGTGGTCCGTCGCGTACAGCGCCTGCACCGGCGGTCCCTCCTGCGACTACGACTTCAACCAGGACGAGAACGTCGACCTGCTCGATGCCCAGCAGATGGCACAGGTCTTCGTCGGTCTCCTTGTCCCCGATGCCAACTGGCTCGACGGCGACCTCAACGGCGACGAGAACGCCGACCTGACCGATGCCCAGATCCTGGCGTCGTACGTCGTGACCGGCAACTGCGGGCTCTAAGCCTTCCGCAGGATTCGATCATCTGACTCCGATCTCAAAGCCCCCGGCAATCTGCCGGGGGCTTTTTCGTTGTCCTTGTTGAGCCGCATGGATTCAGCCAACCGTCTGCCGGACGCTTGGAGTTGGAGGCCTCTGGCTGTGCAGCACTTTCGGTAACGAGCGAGCCCGCCAAGCCGCATGAGTCAAGCCCAGATTTATGAAAATGAAGCGAAGTCGACTTGCATGTTCTGTGAATCGAGGTAGATTGGATCGTCTGGTTCGCATTTTCGGTCTGGATCGAGTTCTGTTGGCAAGGGGTTCCCTTCGCACGACTCTCGCCGCCCTCGGGGGCAATGCCTCGATGGGTCCAGAGGAGCGTGCCGTGTTCAGCCGTTTCGGCGGCTGGTGGGCAGTGTTGCTTGCAGGTGTGTTCACAGAGTGACTGGTGTCACGATGGAACGGTTGGGCCCATGTGTGGCCCTCATACTCGAGAGGAGTTTGTTGTCATGAAGAAGGTTCTTTTGCTCGCACTGTTGGCCGGTGGTGTTTCGCAGGCCGTCGCCCAGACGTCCGCCGATCAGCCCGGCACCATTCAGATCATGGAGCCCGGCTTCGTCCCGGGTGTCGGCTATCGCAAGATCGATGGCCGCTTTGTCCGCATGGAGCGTGAGTCGTTCTCGAACCGCGCCGTTGGTGTGGTCTACGACAACGCGACCGCCGCGGGTGGCACCGGCCGGTACACATTTACCGGCGCAGGCATCGGCAACAAGCAGCTGCTTGACGATACCGGCTTCACCCCTGGCCCCTGGGCGACCCAGGCCGTCCGCAACCTCGCCTCGTTCGACATGGGCCTGTGCAACACGGGCACCGTGGGCGCGTACGACATGCTCTTCGAGATCATCGATATCAACGACAACAACTTCGCCGGCCAGGGTGGCGACAACAACCCGATGGTCGTGACCACGGCCACCCCGCTCGCCGAGTTCATCTACACCGGGTTCAACTTCGCCGTCAACAACGGCGCGCTCTACACCGCCGTTGACATCCCCGGCGCTGACGTGGCCGTCCCCGCGGAAGACGCGGGCGTGGTGATCCGCCTGACGGTCGGCACGTACGACGCTGGCACCGACACCTTCACGCCCGCCACGGGCGGCGGTCCCGGCGGCTTCATCCTGGCCTGCAACTCCGGCACCATCGGGCCCAGCGCCGCCTTCGCCGACTACCGCAACTCCGCGAGCGTCGGCTCCACGGAAGTCAGCTACGGCCGCGATGTGCCGGTTGGCGGCGTCTTCGACACCATCATCTCGGGCAACGCGGTGATCAACGCCGCGGCCCCCGGCAACGACCGGCGCGCGACCTCCATCGCCGCTGGTGGTGGCTTCCAGTGGTACAACATGATGTGGGGCTGGCGCGGCGATATCGGCGCGACGGCTCCCGCCTGCGAGAGCTTCACGCTCGGCGCGGACAACGCCTTCGCTTCTGACGCCGAGAGCCTCGGTGCCAACGGTGTGAAGTGGTACTGCGTGACGCTCGGCTCCGACGTCATCGATGAGAACGGCAAGTACATCGACTTCGATACCGAGGGCTCCACCGCTGACGCGGCCATCGCGATCTACAACAGCGAGGGCACGGTCATCACGTTCGACGATGACAGCGGCTCCGGCGTGAACGCCCAGCTCTCCTTCGGGCTTGGCCGCCGCGCCGCTGTGGGCGATGGCGTCCAGTATGATGGTCGCAACTTCGACGACACGACCGCGGTTCTCCGCGGTCTTGGCGCCGGAACGTACTACGTCGCGGTCGCCGCCTCCTCGGGCGTCGCTTCCTTCGGCGACGGCTTCTCAGCCACGGGCAACGGCGATGCCGGAGCCGTGACGCTCCGCGTCCGCAGCAACCAGGCTGGCGGCGCTCTTGATCCTTCCGTTGCGCCCATCGCCACCCGCATCGTCGGTATCAGCGCCGAGGATCCGATCCTCGCCCCCGGTGGCCAGACGCCCAACGTCGCCCTCTTCGGCCCCGGCGTGATCTGGTACGACGTGCAGATCTGCACGCCCTCCAGCGCCGACCTCCCCATCACCATTTCCGAGAGTGCTGCGACCAGCGCTCTTAACAGCCGCTTCTTCATCTTCGACGGCGCTGGCAATCTGGTCAGCGACCAGACTGGCTCGGCCGCGGCCCGCGCCACCGTCACCTTCACCGATGCCCCGGTCCTCGCCGCTGGCACGTACTACATTGCCCACACCTACCTCGCCAACGACCTCAACGCCAGCCCCGAGACCGATGGCCGCTGGCACCTGCGTCCGCGCAGCGGCGACGCGGGCTTCGCCTTCCAGCTCGACATCGCGGTCGGCTACTCCGAGTGCGCTGGCGGCGGCCCCTCCTGCGACTACGACTTCAACCAGGACGAGAACGTCGACCTGCTCGATGCCCAGCAGATGGCACAGGTCTTCGTCGG
>JBBASU010000014.1:0-89515 GCA_040399065.1 Phycisphaerales bacterium
GCGGGCGGCCAGCGATCCTTCCGAAGCGATGTTGTTGCGGCAGGAGGCGATCGCAGTAGCGGATCACTTCGGGTGGATGTTCGAGCCGGGCGCGGTCTTGCTCTACGACTGGCAAGTTCCTGAGGCCTCCATCGCTCCGTGGGGATACGGATGGCCGTCTACGTGGATCTCGCTCCGTGATCCGAGGTCTTGGCCGCCGGACGGCTCAGGTGTGGTCCGATCAGGTACGTCCATTGGATTCATCGCGGCGTCGAGCAAATATGTCATCGAGCTGTCGGCTGTCGGCTTTCTCATTACATTGGCGGCGATCTTTGGTTGGTGCTGTGGGGCAGCGCTAGACGGGGTATTTCGGTTGTACGGCTTCGGTTCACGGAAGCGTGCGATTGCCTGGATTGGAAGAGCAGCCGCGTTGGGCGTGCTTTTCATGATGATGCTGGGTACCCCAACGGCCTGGTCACCGCCCGAGTTGGCGCCGATCGATATCAGGAGTTGGCAAGGAACTTCGCTGGACATTCAGCTTGAGCAGTTCCGAGAAGGTAATGAGCGTGAGGGGGCGACGCTACTTGCAAAGGCGATCAGTGGTGGCGGCGCAAGAAGCCAAGCACTGCCGGCGGCTGATCCGGTTTCGGGGCGATTGGCGCTGATGTGGTCGAATCGCGCGCAGGGTACGATCTCATCGACACTGTTTGGCGATGATCAGATTGTCTGGCAGTCCGGCACAGCTCGCTGCGATGCGCCGTCGGCGGGGTCACCCACCACTCGGTGGGCTTGGCCGGAGTGGAGGCAGGAGTGGTTGATTGTGCACTTTGGCACGGTTGGCTTTCCGAATAGCTCCATGTTTTTCGCTGTCGAACCTGCGTCTCTGGGTGCATGGTGCCTGCTTGGTCTGCTTGCGTTCTGGATCGCCGCGGGGGTTCGTGGGCTGGTCCAGCGGCGAGTGATTCGGCGTCGGGAGCTTGCAGGGCAGTGCCTGACGTGCGGGTATGCGATGGGGGGTGGGGCGGGGTGAGGCGCGGCCTTTGTCGTGGGCTCAAGGATTCCGGGAATGGCGGGGGTCAGGTCGGACATCGGCCGGGAGGCCGATGCCACGTTGGGGGTAGGTGGGGTTGTTCGTATTTTGGTTGCTATTTTCATTTTGGGCCGAGCGCGGGGGGGTTGGTGGGCGAAGAACAGGAGCCGGCGGCTGGGTTTGGTTGGCCGCGGGCGGTGGTCTGTTCGAACACTCAACTGCTTTGAAGAGGAGATCTCTGATGAAGGCTGCTGGTACTCACCGCGTTCGAGTTTCGATGCTGGTCATGGCCGCGGGGCTCGGGGTGGCACTCCTGGGGGGCGTTGCTTCGGCGCAGGTGGACAAGCCGATGCCGGGCGCGCCGGCGGCTCCGAACGACCCTCGCGTGAAGAGCGCGGGTGAGATCAAGTTTAGCGAGCAGCTGCACGACTGGGGCACGATCCCCGACGACACGAGGATCACGCACGACTTCAAGTTCACGAACGTGGGGCCCGGGACGCTGAACATCCTTGAGGCGAAGGGCTCGTGCGGGTGCACGGTGCCGGCGCTTGCGAAGAAGACGTATGCACCGGGCGAGAGTGGCTCGATCAAAGTTGAGTTCAATCCGAACAACCGGCGCGGGCCCCAGCACACGACGGTGACGGTGACGACGGATGATCCGCAGCACCCGACGGTGATCCTCGAGATCAAGAGCGAGGTGAAGCCGGTCGTGAGCTTTGAGCCGCAGATGATCGCGATCGGTGTCACGCCCCGCGGCACGCCGAAGACCTTCAGCACGAAGATCGTGTCGCGCGTCATGGACCTCAAGTTCCTGTCGGCGACGCCGAACCTTGGGATGCTCGAGGCCAAGCTGGGCGAGCCCAAGCAGGTCGAGGTCAACGGCGAGAAGATGATCGAAGTGCCGCTGGACGTGACGGTGAAGGGTGACGCGGCGGTGGGCCCGGTGGTCGGGAATGTCTCGGTGCGGACCAGCGATCCGAACCGGATCCTGAACCTGATGGTCTCGGGCGAGGTGACGGGCGATGTGCAGGTGGTGCCGGCGAACGTGCAGCTGGGGCGGCTTGCGTTCAACCAGCCGATCAACCATGTGGTGCGGCTGATGTCGCGCAATGGCAAGCCCTTCAAGATCGTGAAGATCACCGAGCAGACGAAGATGAGCCCCTTCTTCTCCGACGCTTCGACGACGGAGCGCGAGGTGAAGGCCGTGATCGAGGAGGACACGTCGGTGAAGCCCTCGGCGTGGATCGTGCGGCTGTCGGCGGTGGCGCCGGACAAGCAGGTCGCGGCCCGTGGCGAGCTCCGCATCGAGACAGACCTTCCCGAGGAGCGCTTCGTGACGGTGCCGTACTTTGGCTTCACGGCTCCGGCGCCGCAGCAGGCGCAGCCCGCGGGCGCTTCGCCCACCGGCGGCGGATGGGACTCGAACCCCAGCTCGCTGGTTCCCCGCTAAGGTGAGATGGGCTCGGAGACATAGAGGCTCGCGGGTGCGCGTATCGCACTTGTAGAGCGCTTGTCGGGGATGTTCATCGCACACCAGCAGAGCCCCGCGAAGCTTCGCGGGGCTCTGCTTCCTTTGCGGGCGTTGCGATCAGGAGCGAGACTTCATGCGGCTGCTGAACCGAATGCTTGTGATCGTGTCGATCGGCCTTGCGCTGGGCGTGGGGCAGTCGATGTTCCATCACCTGTACGCACCGGACCGGCCGATTCGCACAGAGGTGCGGCTGGGGCCGGTGGCGGCGATGGGCCCTGTCACGCCCGCGGCACCCCTGTCACCCACGTCACCCGAACTGACGGGCACAGGTTCGAGCGATGCCGCGCCGACTCCAGCGGGTGGTGGCGGCGGTGCCGCCGGGAGTGGGACGGGCGCTCCTGCTGGTGCTGCAGCGCCGGCGGCGGTGCTAGGGCTTGACATCTCGATCCCGCAGGCGTTTGTGCTCTTCCAGCAGGGCGGGATCATGTTCCTGGATGCGCGGCGGAAGGACGAGTTTGAGGCGGGGCATGTGGATGGGGCGCTGCTGCTTTCGACCGAGCACTTCGGCCGCGGCACGATCCCAGCGACGATCGGTGTGCTTGATAAGACGCAGCCGGTGGTGATCTACTGCGGCGGGGGCGCGTGCGATGCGTCCAAGAACCTGGTCATCATGCTGCAGAACTTCGGCTTCACGCGGTTCCACATCATGACCGACGGCTTCCCGGCCTGGCAGGCGGCGGGTCATCCGGTGGCGACGGGGCCGAGCCCGATCGATCCTGAGGAGGGCATGTAATATGTCAGTGTTATCTTCTGTTACATCCTCATCTGGTGTTGTGGGTGGGCGTGATGGCGCGGGTGGGCGGCCGATGGGTTGGCTGGTGCTGCCGCTGCGGCTGCTGCTGGGCGGGCTGTTTGTGTTCGCGGGCGTGATGAAGGTGCAGGACACGCAGAACTTTGCGTTTGCGGTTCACGGGTTCAAGCTGATGCCCGAGCATCTGGTGGTGCTGGCGGCGTTTGTGCTGCCGTGGCTTGAGATGGTGGCGGGGGCGATGCTGGTGCTGGGCATCTGGACGCGCGCTTCCGCGGGCGTGATCGGGCTGATGACGCTGGGGTTTCTGGGCGGGATCATCTCGGTGATCGTGCGCGGGATGGACGTGAAGTGCTCGTGCTTTGGCAAGTTCGAGTTTCCGTGCGAGGGGGCGATCGGGTACTGCCATGTCGTGCGAAACGCGGTGATGATCGCGATGGCGGGGGTGATTGTGCTGTGGGGGCCGGGGCCGCTGGCGATTGATCGCGAGAGCACGAAGTAAGGCCCCACGCGCAGCGCGGCGTCACACTCAGGCTCCTGCGTGGCACCGGCCTCCGGGCCGGTGTCTTGGGTTTGTTTGGAGAGGGGGAGAGGCAGGGGGAAGAACACCGGCCGGGAGGCCGGTGCTACGAAAGGCCAGTGCCACGAAAGGCCGGCTGGCCTATCATCCCCTCCCCCATGAGATGGATCATCTGATGGGGTCCACGCGGCTGTCTGGGTGCCTGGCGGCGTTGCCGGGGCCCGGGCCGAAGTCCACGGGCGCGTGGTTGATCTGGGAATTCTCATGAGCAAGTTTGCGAAGTTCGGGAACGTTCAGAAGGTCCGCGTCGCTCACGTGACGGAGGGCGGCAACGCTCACGTGGATTGGAAGGACGTCGAGACTCTCCGGCGCCTCATGAGCCCGAACGGGAAGATCCTGGGCCGCAAGCGCCTGGGCACCTCGGCCGCGGAGCAGCGCATGGTGGCTCAGGCGATCAAGCGGGCCCGCTTCATGTCGCTCCTGCCGTACACGTCCGCGACGCTGTAAGGGCCGGGTCGACCGATTCAAGTCTGACAAATCTGACATTCCGAGAGGGACTGCGTGGCTGCACACCGCGACTATCCGACGCTCGTCGCCGCGGCCCGTGGGCTGCGTGGGCTATCGCTTGAAGAAGCGATGGGACGCTGCACGCGCCTCTTGTGGGACGCGTACTCGCCGCTAGCGGAACCAAGTTTGTCGTGGATCGGGTTCTACCGGCGCGAGGCGTTGGATGCGCCGGTGGGCGAGGAGATGACGCTGATCTGCCGCGAGCCCAAACCGGCCTGCTCGCCGATCGGGTTGCACGGCATGTGCGGCCGCGGATGGCAGGAGGCGCGGCCGATTGTGATCGCGGATGTGCGGACGCTGGGGGCGGGGTACATCGCGTGCGACCCGCGCGATCAGAGCGAGCTTGTGGTGCCGGTGATCCTGGCGGATGGCACGTGCTGGGGCGTGCTGGACGCGGACAGCTATGACGTTGGCGCGTTCACGGAGGATGACGCCGCGGGAATGGGGGCGATCCTCGAGGCGGCGGGGATTTCAATGCCGCGCGAGGGGAACCGGCGGGTCATGCGGTTGTAGGAGCAGAAGAGGATTCACCACGGAGAGTACTGAGGGGCACGGAGGTTGGATGCGGGTGGCGCTGTGGTTCTCACGCCGGGGTTGAGGGTTTGCGAAGGCTTGGGGTGTGGGGTGCGAGCTCGCTTTGCTACGAGCGCAACTTCATCAAGGGGCGCGTGCCATACATCACGGCGTAGCCCCCCCAACGATCGTCAATGACCTCGCGATCGAATTCGAGTTGAGTTTCGACCACCTGCTCTAAGAGCTCTTGGGTCGATCTTGTATCGTCTGGATTCGCGAGCATGCAACGAATGAACGTGTCGGCCGCGACGGCGTCCTGCGACCACAACTGCTGCATCAACTGAACGGTCCACGCCACGCCGTTTTCTGCACGCATTCCACCATGTGCTGCTGTATACGCCAGATATCCTGGGTCCTCGCCTGCGCTGATTTGAACTCTGATCAGCGTTGCACCTGAGGCGGCGTCTCCGAGGTCTCGGGCAACCGAGACGCTCCGGCTTAGCAACGTCACGAAGCGATCTGTGCCGTACTTGTCGATGAGCGTGTCGACGGAGTGGTTCGGCAGACACGAGCAGAGTTCGGCCACGAACTCGTTGCTATCTACGGGTACGCCCGAAGCTTCGATGGAGGCGTACACAGCGTTTTGATGCTCCGAATACTCGTGCTTGGACTCGAACCCCTCCTCCGGCCAGCTTGGCATCGCCGCGAGGACGCGCTCCATCTGTGGACACACTGGGTCTGGCGGTGTTCTTGAGCAACTGATGCAGTTGCTCACCACTGCCGAAACCAGTGCGAGGGCGAGCAGGGGCTTTCTCGTTGACAACTGCGTTCTCCGGTGGCGGAAGCGGTTCGGTGGGCGGAGCGTTCAGGCCGGTGCGGCCGGTGTGGTGACCTTGGAAGTGCGGCCGCATTCGGGGCATGGGGCGCCGATGGGTAGCCCTTCGCATGAATAGCCGCAGGTGGGGCAGAGGCCCTTGGCGTGGCGTGTGAGGTGGCGGATGGTGGAGTAGCCGAGGAGGAGCGTCCACCACGCCGCGGCGAAGATGAGGGTGTTGATCGCGAATCCGGGCCACATGGGGGTGATGGGGAAGGCGTGGAGCTTTGGCTTGGATCGCATGATCTCGCCGAACCTGCTCTCAGGTTTGGTCGTGTTGATCAGGATCGCGCCTTCGGTTGTTGCGACGGTGGAGAGAGGGCCTTCGTGGCCGTGGAGGAACCAGCCGGTGAGGGCGGGCATGGGCCAGCCGAGGTCGATGAGGTGGACGGTGCAGGTGGGGGGACGGAAGTAGGACACATTTGCGATGGAAGGCGGAACATCTGAGCGTCGCAGGAATGCAGCCAGCGCGTGGCTCGTGCTGAGGTCATCGATTGTCTGCCCTGATACGAGCACTCCGTCGCCCGGGTGAGTTGCGATGGAGTACGGGCTGTGATGGAGCATCCCGGCAGGAGTCAGAAGGTGTGCCCACTCTGCGCGAGCGGCTTCAGATGGGGACGCGTCGCTGGGACCTTCGTACCAAAGTGACTTCGACCAGACCGTGACGCCGGTCGTCTCGGCACGCTGCATCTCCCGGTCGGTCAAGTCGCGATCAGGCGTGATGACTTCGACCATGATGAAGATGGAGGACCAGCTGCGCGCTTTCGCGAAGAGCGCGGCCGCGACGGCGATGGTGGTGAATGCGCCGAGGAGGAGTGGGAGCAGGATGGAGATGAGTGCCCGCCTCATGTGGGGAGTTTATGGCGGGTGTGGGCGTTCGTGATGTTGCGTGAGGTTGGCGGGGTGGCGTTCGGGGTGGCGTTGGGAGGGTCGTGGAAGTGGGTTCGTTGCCGCGGAGCGGCTGTGGTGAATAGACGTGGGCAGCCGCGAAGCGGCGCCCACGGAAGATGGCGTTGTTACATTCGGCGCCGCGAAGCGGCGCGGGTGGTGTGGACGAGGGTGTGCGTGAGATGGTCACCTGCACCGCTTCGCGGTGCTGGGTGAGATTGCGGTGAGTTGCGGGGGCGCCGCTTCGCGGCTGCCCCCGCCTATTGACCTTCGCCGCTTCGCGGCGGGGAGGTTGGGGACGGGAGCGCGGTGTGCGCAGGTGCGAGTCGGTGCGCGGCCCGCGTTGTCTTGGGCAGTTTTTGGTGACACCAGTCCGACCCGAAGGGTCGAGACTGGTGGTGGCTGCGCGATGGGGACGAAGACCACGATCATTTCGTCAGAGCGCGAGATGATCGTGGCACTTGGAAATCTCAAGACCGCCGGGGACCGGCGGGCCACTCAAGGCAGATACCCAAGGCAGCCACCCGGAGGAGATCAAAATGGTGCCGGATTGTCGAACGTGACTCGGGCGTTGGTGTCGGGGTCGTTGAAGCTGAGCATGCTGGCGTGGAGCATGAGGCGGCCGCTGGCTGTCTCGTCGCCGTAGAGGATGTCGCCGAGGATGGGGCATCCGAGGCCGCCGCGCTGTGCTGGGGGGGCTTGTGGGAAGGCGTTGGGTGGGGTGGCGGCGTGGACTCGGATCTGGTGGGCGCGGCCGGTCACGGGCTCGAACTCGATCTTGCTGCACGTGGTGTGGTCGTGCGAGCCGACGTGGGATGGGGCGGTAGAGAGGAGGCGGTAGTGCGTGCGGGCGTCGCGGCCGTGGATGAAGTCGATGATCTGGTAGGGGCGGCGCTCGATGTCGAGGCGCATGGGGAGGTCGATGGTGCCGCGGGGCTGCGGCGGGGTGCCTTCGACGAGCGCGACGTAGCGCTTGGAGACAGTGCGGCACTCGAACTGGAAACTCAGCGTGGCCTGCGCCTCGGGCGTCAGGCCGACGACGAGGAGGCCGGAGGTGTCCATGTCGAGGCGGTGGACGATGAGGGGGCCGCGGGCTCGCGGGATCATCTCGCGCACGCGGCTGATGACGCAGTCGGCCTTGTGGGCGCCTTTGCCGGGGACGGAGAGGAGGCCCGAGGGCTTGTCGACGACGACGTAGCTGCGGGACTCATGGATGATGCGGAGGGGGGACACGGGTGGAGGCTAGGGGTTGTTCGGTCGGGCGGGGCTGAAGATGGTGCCAACAATGGGCCATGAAGATTCGGACTGCTGCGTGCGTGGTTGGTTGCGGCCTGATGGCAGCGAGCGCGTTGGCGCAGCCGCCGGGTGTTGGTGGCGGGCCGAAGGGGCCGCCCTTGAACTGGCGCGAGCTGGAGTCGCCGCTGCTGAAGAACCAGCGGCAGCTGACGCCCGAGCAGATCTATCTGAAGGCTGGCGAGGCGTACTTCAGCCCCGATTCGACCTGGGTTGTCTTCCAGGCGACGGCGCGGCCGTCGGCGGGCGTCGAGCCCGAGCCCTTCTATGGGATGTATGTCGCGGAGCTGGCCAAGGACCTGGAGGGGACGGCGGTCTCGCTGCAGCGGATGTCGCGGATCAGCCCGGTGGGGAGCGCGAACACGTGCGGCTGGTTCCACCCGACCAAGCCGGACATGGTGCTGTATGGCTCCACGCAGGTGCGGCCGAGCGATGAGCAGAAGTCGGGGTTCCAGGTGGGGACGCGCCGGTATGTGTGGATGTTCCCGGAGGAGATGGAGATCGTCGAGCAGAGCGTCTTCAGGACCGATGCGCCCGGGCCGGGCGAGGATCCGGACCGGCGGCGGATCAGGCTGAGCTTCCCCGAGCCGCGGACCGTGTTCGAGCAGCCGCGCTACGACGCGGAGTGCTCGTGGGACGCGACGGGGCGGTTCCTGCTGTACACACACGTGGAGGCGGCGAAGGAGGGCGGGTCCCCCAAGCCCGACGGCAACCTGTACATCTATGACGTCAAGACGAAAAAGCACCACGCGATCGTCGTGGCGCCCGGGTATGACGGCGGGCCCTTCTTCTCGCCCGATGGCCGCAGCATCGTCTATCGCTCCGACCGGCGCGGCGATGACAAGCTGCAGATCTTCGTCGCGGACCTCAAGTTCGAAAAGGGTGCGGATGGAGTCGAGGTGCCGGTGGGCATCGAGAAGGAATACGCCCTCACGGACAATGAGCACGTGAACTGGGCCCCATTCTGGCATCCTTCGGGGAAGTTCATCGTGTACGGCAGCAGCGAGCTGGGGCACAGCAACTATGAGCTGATCGCGATCGAGAGCGACATGGCGAAGATCCGCGCGGGCGTCGCGCCGGCGGACCTGCGGCACGTGCGCGTGACGCACGCGGATGGGGCCGACATCCTGCCGGCGTTCAGCCCGGATGGGAAGTGGCTGATGTGGACGAGCCAGCGCGGCCCGAAGGTCGAGGGTGAGGAGCGGCCCAGCAGCCAGCTCTGGATCGCGGAGTGGGTGGGTGGGAACCCGTTCGAAGTCGAGGGGGCGAACGCGGGATCAAGCGCCAAGCCCACGGCGGGGCGGTAGGCGTGGGCGGGCTCTTTGGCGGCTTCTCGGCGGATGATCGCGACGCCGCGCTGGTGAAGGCGTATGAGCGCGCGGGCCGGACGCTGGATGATCTGCCGTACACGCCGGAGTTTGATGCGATCTACGCGGAGTCGGGCGGGGATGAGGCGTGGACGTCGCGGCGGGATGCCTTCCACCGCCTGCACAACCTGCGGAAGGCCTCGAAACTGCCGCGGATGGGGCGTGCGGCGGGAGAGTCGATGAAAGTGACGGCGGCTGAGGAAACGCGGCTGACGGAGATGGTGACGGCGCGGGTGGGGACGCTCGGGCAGCGCGACCAGTTGATCTTCACGCCGGCGTTTGATGAGATCGTGCAGGCGTTCAACGCTTCGACGGGGCGGAGTTTGTCGCCGCATGATCTGTGGCGGCTCTTGGCGAAGATTGCGAAGTAGGGGCGTGCCTCAGGGCGAGGTCGTGGCGCGAGATTGGTCGACGTCGGAACGGGTCTTTGCTGTGTGAGCTACGAGCAGCCCGTCGGGCTGCCGATCGAATCCAGAGGGGTGCGAGCTTGCGGCCGTCTACCGGGGGTGTCGTCGCTCCGCTCGCTCCTCCACCGCCCGGCTATGAACGTGGAGGCCTTCGGCCTCAAGGAGCGCACGTCGCGGTGCGGCGCAGGGCAGTGGCGTGATCGTCAAGAGCGGTTTCAGCACCTCGCCTCGGGAACGTGGCTCTTGTCCGATGGTGTTGGGCGTACCGGTTGCGCTCTGAAGACCGACGGGGACCGTCGGGCCACCCAAGAGCGGTGATGCGATCGCTCTCGGATTGGCCGCGGAGGTGCCGCTGGCACGTGGCGATCACTACACTCTGCGAGGACGCCGCTCCACACCGAGGTACTCGCGATGAACGCTCCTGCTGGCTCTTTGCGCACGCTGCTTTCTGGCCTTGTTGATTACGCCGGGCTGTTTCCGCCTGCGCGGCTTGGGATGGCGGCCGCGGCGGAGGCGTACAACCGGGCGCGCGTTGGCGAGCATGAATGGATGCTGGGGCGGTTCATCTGCCCGGTGTCGCGGCTCGAGGAACTGACGCAGCACGCGAGCGCGCTGATGCCGGGGACTGCGGGGACGAGCGGGTATCGCGAGCATGCCGACTCGGGCGAGCCGTGGCGCATCTCGGCGCTCATCGACACGGACATCAAGGGGATGGAGAAGGCCCTCGACCTGATCGATGCGTTCAACGCGCGCCACGCTTCGGAGGATGCGGGGCAGGCGGTGATTGATGTCGTTGAGTTGAAGGTGTCGGAGGTGAACGAGATCGACTGGGTGCTGGATCAGCTGCCGGAAGAGATCTATCCGTTCTTTGAGTTTCCGGTGAGTGCGGACTGCCGCGGCTTTGTGGCGGCGTTGTCGGGCGAGCAGGCGGCGGCGAAGATCAGGACGGGGGGCGTGGTGCCGGGCGCGTTCCCGACTCCTCAGGAAGTGATCGCGTTCCTGAACGCGTGCGACGCGGCGGACGTTCCGTTCAAGGCGACGGCGGGGCTGCACCATCCGGTGCGGGGCTCGTATCGGCTGACGTACGAGAAGGACTGTGCCAGCGCGCCGATGTACGGGTTTTTGAATGTGTTCATGGCCGCGTGCTTCATCAGGATCAAGGGGGCCAACGACGCGGAGGCGATCCGGCTCCTGACGGATGAGGATGGGGCGAGCTTCAAGTTTCTGGATGATGTGGCAAGCTGGGCGGGGCACGGCCTCGAGACAGCGCAGATCGCGGCAGTGCGCGAGTCGTTCGCGCTGTCGTTCGGAAGCTGCTCGTTCGATGAGCCGGTGGAGGATCTGCGGAAAATGGGGGTGGTTTGAGGGGGGTGGGTGGGAGGACGCCGTAAGCCGAACGTGCCACGGTGTCAGACGTAGCCCATCAGCTTTCCGTCATCTCACCGCTGCCGCTGTCCGATCACGATCGGCACGTAGCCAACCTCGATCCCCGCGGGTGGCGTCACCGGCAGGGCCCGGTCGAGCGCTACGAGTCTGCCTCGTGAGGGCGGGGCCATGTACTCACCGTCGATGGGCCACGACGCGTGCATCTTCTCGACCAGCGACTGCAGCTTGGCCTTCTTCTCTGTGCTCCAGGCGTTTTGCTGCAATGAGGGTTGATCAACGAAGCGGTACCACGCATAGGTCACCGTTGAGCCATCTATCTGACCGATCGAGCCAGCAGCGGGCCCCGCTCCCGCTCATGCTCACGCCCTCCACAGAGCGGAAGGCGTTGAAGTCGGTGGGCGCGGGCGTGCCGGTGGGCGTGAAGGCAACGAAGATCCACGCACGCTGCGTGCCGCCCGGGCGGACGCGGCGGGTCGGTGTGGACTCATCCTCGCGGCGGATTCACGTTGCGGACGAGCTCTCATTTCGTCGCTCGGCGGAACGCACCAGGCCCCTCATCATCCCGCTGAAGACGATGCCGTGGAGCGGCACCACCGAGTACCAGTACGCGATCCCGAGCAGGCCGTGCGGGCGGAACCTTGCGGTCATCACCACCCGAGTGCCGGAACCGGCGGCCGGTGCGGGCTCGACCTCGAAGCTCAGCGTGGCCAGGCCCGGGAGTTTCATTTCGGCCGTCAGCACGAGCCGGCGCATCGGCTCGATCGCGGTGACACGCCAGAAGTCCAGGGCATCGCCCAGGTGCAACTCGTCCTCGCTCCTGCGACCACGGCGCAGGCCCGGTCCGCCGATGAGCCGGTCCATGATCCCCCGAAGACGCCACAGCCAGTCCACGGCGTAGTACCCGTGTTCGCCGCCCAGCGAGCAGATCGCCGACCACACCGCGCCGGGTGGCGCGGACGTGGTCGCCTCGCGTCGATCAACGAACGCGGTCCCTCCCGCCCACGACGGATCGCCCGGTATCACGCCCGCATCCGACCACGCCGTCTCCACTTCGCCCTCGTGCACTTTGACCAGCGCGGCATCCATGGCCTGCCGGATGGTGAGCCGTTCGTGTCCGGGCGGGTGGGGCATGAGCCGCTCGGCATCGTTGTTTCGGCACACCACGCGGTTCTTCAGCCCCTCGGCCAGTGGACGGGCGATGCTCGCGTGCAGCGGCGTCACGAGGTGAATCCACAGCGAACTCAGGCGCGGCGTGAGCACCGGGACGGGGATCACCAGCCGTTTGCGCAATCGCATCGCGCGAGCCATCTCGCGCATGATCTCAAGGTACGTGCGGACCTCGGGGCCGCCGATGTCGAGCGTGCGGCCGGTCGTTGCCGGTGTTTCCAGGGCCGCGATCAGGTAGTGCAGCACATCACGCACGGCGATCGGCTGCGACTCCGTGTTCACCCATCGGGGCGTGATCATGATCGGGAGCCGCTCGACGAGATAGCGAAGGATCTCGAACGAGGCCGAGCCCGAGCCGATGATCATGGCCGCGCGGAGCACCGTGACCGGGACCGCAGCGCCCGCCCGCCCGTCGCCGATGCCGCCTCGCAGGGCAACCTCGACCTCTCGCCTCGATGAGAGGTGCTCGCTGAGGCCCGCCCCCGTCTCGCCGAGCCCGCCCAAGTAGATGATCCGCTGCACGCCCGCCCTCGCGGCGGCCCGACCAAAGGTCTCGGCGAGAGCTCGGTCGCGCTGGCGATACTCCGTCCCCGCTGCATCCATCGAGTGAACCAGGTAGTACGCCGCGCTGCAGCCGCGCATGGCCGCTTCGAGCACGGCCTCATCACCCGCATCCCCCTCGACGATCTCGATGCGATCGTCCGCGGTCGCAGCCCACGGGCGCGCGCGCAGTTTGGCCGCGCTGCGGGCCAGGCAGCGCACGCGATACCCACGTTCGACCAGTCGAGGGGCCAACCGTCCGCCGATGTAGCCCGTCGCGCCGGTCACGAACACCGTGGATGATGCGGTCGTATTCAAGTTAGGTCATGGTAGCGATCCGCGGTGGGTCCGCTTCCAAGGTGCAGCCGGCATCGGTCCTGTGTGAAGCGAATCAGGACTTCACGCCCCCACCGTTGCGCTGCTGGTTTGGCTGTATGGGCCTCAGGCGTTGCGCCGCGTGACCGAGCGTGCGATCTCATGGGCCTTCTTGCGGCCCTTCGGCGATTCGTACGAGAGCATGGTGGAGCCCTTGGTCACGCGCAGCACGGAGCGGAAGGCGTTCACGTCGCTGGGCGGCGGCGGCGTGCCGGTGGGCGATACAGCGACGAAGGCCTCAACCCCGCGCGGGCGGGTGCGGCGAGTCGGCAGCCCTTCACGCCGCGACATCGCCTTCGGGGCCGGGTATGTACTGTTCGCGGAAGTGGACCATGACCGATCCTGGACCTGATCGAAAATGCCCTGCGGCGGCGGCACGAAACGGCCGAGGAAGGTCCATCCCCGGCGGCGCACGTCTCATCGTCTCCGGATGGCAAGCCCGCGAAGCGATGAGCCTGTCGTCAAACGCCATCATCCTCTGGTCGCTTGCGACGGGCGAGTCATCAACCACGACAACCGCATCGGCGGATGAGATGACAGATCGGTCGCGTATCCGGACTGATCGACTGCATGCTGGGCGTTCAATAGGGCCGCTGAGGCGACGTTCTCCTCCGCATGATGATCCCGCGCGCGTGTTTCGTCTGGATGGCGGCGATGATGCTGTTGATGGCGGGGTTGGTGCCGCCCGGCGCGATGGCTCAGTCCGCGGATGCACCGAGGGCCGATGCGAGGCCAGCGGTGCCGTGGATCACACGCGAGGTCAAGGCCCCGCGCGTCTCGTTCCACACCTTCGAGAGTGCGGGGGCGAAGACGAAGGTCAGTTACCACCTCTACACGCCCGCGGCTTATGACGCCTCCGAGAGCAGTGACCGGCGCTTCCCCGTCGTCTACTGGCTGCACGGCTCCGGCGGCGGCGCGGCGGGAATCGCCAAGGTCGCGACGCACTTCGATGCGGCCATCGAGGCTGGGAAGACGCCGCCGTGCCTGGTCGTGTTTGTGAACGGCCTGGGCGAAGGGATGTACGTTGATTGGAAGGACGGCACCGCCCCGCTGGAGACGGTGATCGTCAAGGACCTCGTGCCCCACATCGACGGGACGTATCGCACCATCGCCACGCGCGAGGGGCGGATGCTCGATGGGTTCAGCATGGGCGGGTACGGCGCGGCTGCGGGAACTCACGCCCGACCCGTCCGTGTGGCAGCGATCCGGCCAGATCTTGCCGCGATGCTCCGGCCGTGGCTGGCGACGAAGGCACCGGGCGAGCAGTTGAACCTGCTTCCCGACGGACGCGCCGGGCAGGTGCTCGCGGCCGATATGGACGCGGCACGGGCGGCATGGATCGCAGAAGCACGCACACCAGGTGAGCGGGCCGAGCGGGAAGCGTCGGACTTCCTGCGGCACACCGACGCCGCAGGGCGCGTGGTGGACTTCCACGGGTTGCGGGTTCACTACATCTCGCGGGTGGTGGAGGCCGGCGCCAACGTGAAGGAAGCGATGGACCTGGCGCGGCACTCGGACCCGAAGTTGACGCTGCGGACCTACGCGAAAGTTTCGATGCACAATCTCGCCCGCGTGCTGGATGGGCTGCCCGACGCGAGCACCACGCCCACGCAGGAGCGCGAATCGCTCCGGGCGACGGGCACCGACGACGCCACAAGCGGCATGGATCGAGGCCCAAAACAAGGCCCGCAAAAAGGCCCGCACTCAGGCCCGCACTCGCAGCGCGATTCGGTACGGGTTAGCGCGGCGTGGCACGGCGAACGCGACGACGCTCCGGATGGCGGAGCGGATCGGAAACCCTTGCATTTTGCGGGGTTGGACGACGCAACGCACCACAGTGCGGCATCATGCAAGAATGCCCCCCGAAGGACTCGAACCTTCGACCCGCTGATTAAGAGTCAGCTGCTCTACCAACTGAGCTAGGAGGGCTTGGTATCAGGTTGTCTTCCCAGGCGGCACATCGCGAGCGAGGCTCCGACTTGGAACCTTGAGTTTACGCGTGCCCCGGCGAGAGGCAAGCGATCTGGTGGGTGTTCCGCGTCGGTCGGTGCATCTCGTCGTGGTGCTTCGTCCGCTCGACACGTACCCGCCGCGGCGGGGCGAAGGTGGCGGTCGTCACTTTGCGTGCACCGTTGGGCGTTTCTGATGGGCGCTCTCCGTTGGTCCCGATGCGTTTCAAAGCTGCTGCCACACGCTCCAGCAATTTTGGCCCCGCACCCCAAGACGCGGCAGCGACCCACGCGGCAACGTGACATGTCGCTCTTGTCGCCGAGCCAGTGGGGGAGGGGGAGGGAGAGGAGGGGAGGGCGCGCGCTTAACTGCTCGCCAGCCGCGGCAACTGCTGGTACCCTATCAAGATTCAAACAGGCTCGGCCCCAATCCGTGGACCGTGCATTGACCTCGGATCGGGACCGCCCTAGTGTTTCAGTCCCATCGGAGCCGGAAGGTGGCTCGATCGAGTGCTCGATGCTTTGGTGGCCGCTGCTTGAGCGGCCCCGTGATTTGAACGGAGATCTGGACCATGCTTCCCCCACAGAGAGTCAGCCACGGCCGCACCCGTCGCCGCCGCAGCCACCACGCCATCGAAGGCGCCACCCCGACCATCTGCCCGCTCACCGGTCTGCCCAAGGCTCACCACCGCGCGTGCAAGGAGTCCGGGTACGTTCGCGCTGGCCTCCAGATCAAGGTGCCCAAGCTCGGCATCGGCGTGCCCAAGGCCTGATCAGGCCGAGTGATCGCGCCGCTTCTGTCCATCGAGCAAGAGATTGCTCGAGGGCGAAGCTCGGAATGCCACACGCAATGTGGCGAGCACCTGGCGGTCGTCCTTTACTCGCGATTCCTGTCCCGCGGCCCGGCGAGATCTTCCTTCATCATCTGGCACGCTTTGACGGGACCCTGCAAATCTGCGGGGTCCTGTGTCCTATGCTGGTCCTCTTGCAGCACAGCTGCGGCGCGGCCAAGAGCCTCGCGTGAAGCTTCTGTCACGTTCTCGCGAAGCCGTGTGCTGCTCGGGTGAAGGCCCGGACCACACACCCGCCTCAGGTTGAGATAGAGTTGGTGAATTGAGTCGCCGTATTGAGTTCGTCCACTGAGTTCGTCTTGGGAGAGCAACTCCACTCGTCGTTTCCCAAGTCAGATCACGTCCCGCCCTCGTCTGGTTCAGTTGTTCGACGCTCCGAAAGGTGCACGCTCCGATGCGCATCGCCATCGACATCATGGGAGGCGACCACGCTCCCGACGCCGTCCTCAAGGGTTGCGTCATGGCTCTGGACGACCTCCCGCCGGGCGATCAGCTCGTCCTCGTCGGCAGGGCGCCACTCATCCGTGAGATGCTCGAAGAGCGCGGCATCGACATCCACCCGGAGAACCCCGATCCGCGCGTTGAGATCGTCGACGCCGAGCAGGTGATCGACATGGGCGAGTCCGCAGCGAAGGCGGTCCGGCAGAAGACGGACTCCTCCGTCGTCCGCATGCACCAGATGGGTGCCGCCGATCACCCGCGCCGCTGCGACGTGGTCCTGTCGGCGGGCAACACGGGCGCGTGCGTTGCTGCGGCGCTCCTCCACATGCGGCGCCTGCCCAACGTCATCCGCCCCGGCATTGCCGTCACGATCCCCGCCTTCCATGGCCCGATGATCCTGACCGACGCCGGCGCCAATCCTGAGCCAAAGCCCGAGCATCTCTGGCAGTATGGCGTCATGGCCGAGGTCGCCTCGCGGCTGCTGCTGGGCATCAAGAACCCGCGCGTCGCGATCATGAACATCGGGTCCGAAGAGGCCAAGGGTACGGACCTCATCCGCGAAACGCGCGACCTGCTCCGCGCCACGCCCGGCCTCAACTACATCGGCTACATCGAAGGGCGCGACTTCTTCGAGGGCGCGGCGGACGTCGTCGTCACCGATGGCCTCGTCGGCAACACGCTCCTGAAGGCCGCAGAGGGAATGGCCAAGGCGCTCTTCAAGGCGATCGCTGGTCACCTTCTGGAGAACGATCTCGACCTCGCGCTGCGCTTTGAGGGCGTGATCAAGGGTCTGTATAAGAAGCACGACTACCACGAGTATGGCGGCGCGCCCCTACTGGGCGTCAACGGCGCGTGCTTCATCGCGCACGGGTCCAGCGAGGCCCGCACGATCCGTGCCGCGATCCGCAACTGCCGCGCCTTCGTCGCGACGGATGTCAACCGACACATCATCGCGCGGCTCGACGAGATCGAGCGAGCCAACATTCTGGATCAGGTCAGGCAGGCCGCGGACGCGCTCGCCAATGGAACCGAGCCCGCCGTTCCCGCGCCTCGGGTTGCGTGAACGGCCGCCGATCAGCCTTGCGCAGGTCGTTCATCCTCGCCCGCCGCCCTTCCAGCACGCCCTGACACTCCCTGACATAGAGTGTTGGTGCTGTCACTGTTGCCAGCGTCGCTCGCGTGCAGCCTTCGAGTACCATCGAAAACCTCGCACGCATCGATGAGGGCAACGTCGGTCCGACGTCCAGTCTGAAGCAGTGATCAGAACTGCATCTAGACCCTTGTCTGGAGCCTTCCGGAATGACCACACCGCCCATCGGCGACTCTTCATCTGCATCTCGCTCTGCCAGCACTCCGATTCGCCACCGCCCCCTGCGCGGCGTGCGCCTCGCCGGAACCGGCTCCTCCCTCCCCTCCAAGTTCACGACGAACAAGGATCTCGAGAAGGTCATGGAGACCTCCGATGACTGGATCGTCCAGCGCACCGGCATCCGCTCTCGCTATATCGTTGATAAGGAGAAGGGGGAGTCAACTGCGACGATGTCAGCCAATGCGCTTCGTAACGCGCTCGCCGCCGCACATCTCAACGCCACCGACCTTGACCTCATCATCCTCGCGACGATGACGCCCGAGATGGAGTGCCCCGCGTCGGCCTGCCGCGTCGCGAGCCTCGTGGGCGCCAGGAACGCCGGCGCCTTCGACCTCAACGCCGCCTGCTCGGGATTCGTCTTCGGCCTCAACGTCGCCCATGAGCTCATCCGCTCCGGCGCCCACAGCACCGTCGGCCTCATCGGCGCCGACACGCTCAGCAGCCTCCTCAACTTCTCAACCGCCGGCCGCGGCACTTCCATCATCTTCGGTGATGGTGCTGGCGCCGCCATCCTCCAGGCCACCGACGATGCCTCCAAGGGCATCCTCGCCCAGTCCATCCGTGCCAACGGCGACGGCTGGAAGGACATCTACGTCCCCCACGTCGATGCCGACTTCCCCGAGGGTGTGACGCCCGACCACAGCCACTGCGGCTACGTCCAGATGAACGGCGCGGCGGTCTTCAAGTTCGCCGTCACGACCTTCCCCGACCTCATTGCCCAGACGCTCGACAAGGCGGGCCTCAAGGCCGACGACGTCGACATGTACGTCTGCCACCAGTCCAACGCACGCATCCTCGCCGCGGCCCGCGAGCGCTTCGGCCTCCCAGAGCACAAGCTCTACGTCAACATCGACCGCGTCGGCAACACCGTCGGCGCCAGCGTGCCCCTCTGCCTCGATGAGCTCACCAAGGCGGGCCGCATCCAGCCCGGCATGAAGGTCATGTTCCTCGCCTTCGGCGGCGGCCTCACCTGGGGCAGCAGCCTCTGGCAGATGTGATTCACCGCGCGAGTGCGGCTCGGGCACCCGCGCTCATCGCGCGCCCTGATCAATTCGACCCGCGTCCATCATCGCGACACGGACCGCCCGCATGCGAGCCTCGATCACCATCGCAACGATCACCGAGGCTCCGGCCCACATCTCGATGAGCGCGGCATGAGATCGCGACTCTGGAGGGCGGAAGGCCGGGCCAGATCGCGCCGCACCCTTTGACCAGCGGAGCATGCTACTCCGTCGTCTTGCCGTCGAAGTGCTCGTCATCGACGCTGGCCTCCTCGGGCGTCTTGTGAACCACGCCAACGCGATGATTCGGAGGCGAATAGAGCGTGTACAGCTGAAGCGCGACGCTGCCCGTGTTGATGATGTTGTGGCTGGTCCCGGCCGGGACAAGCACCACAAAGCCCGCGCGAATGGCCGTCTTCACACCATCGAGGATGGCCTCCCCCGAGCCTTCTTCGACTCGGAAGAACTGGTCGAGCGAGTGGACCTCCATCCCGATCTCACCCTTGGGCCTGATCGACATCAGCACGAGCTGGCAGTTTCGGGCCGTGTAGAGCACGCGCCGGAAGTCACTGTTCTCAACTGCGAGATGCTCGATGTCCTGAACGAAGCCCTTCATGGCGGATTCCTTTGGTGTGGCGTCTGGTCTGGCACCCTCTGGAGCGGGCGCGGGACTGCTCCGTGCTTCGTCGAACTTGATTGGCGCGGCCTGTCGCGTCAGCGCTTGGGAACGCGAAGCGCCGTCACGTCCTGCTCGGCCTGGATCCAGTCCGCCATCGCGTCGCCGGGGCCGCCGTTGCGGGATTGAGAAATCTCGTACGCGCGGAGCCGGATGCGATCGGAATTCGGCTGCTCGTGCCGGTCCGTGGGCAATCGCGTCACCGAGTTCGCCTGAGAACCTGGAGCCAGCGCCTCGGGGATGGTCCTTGGTTCGCTCTGGCTGGGCTGGTTGTGGTTGGCGTGACCAGCCTGATTGGCGTGATTGGCGTGATTGGGCTGGTGAGGGTGATGGGGCTGGTGGGACATGCGATGCCCTTTCTCTTGAATGGTGGGGTGACGACAAGGCGTGCGCGGCATTGGAAACGGCCAACTGGCCCCATCTCATGCCCGCTCGATCGAACGTGCTTCACTATGGCGACCCCGCGAACCAGAAACTACGGGGGAGAGGTTCCCCATCTGGTAACCCGCCCGGCGCAGAGGTAGAATGGCCCGATGACCTCTTCACTCACCATCCTCTGTCCCGGGCAGGGCGCACAGGCCATCGGCATGGGCAAGGCCTGGTTCGACGCCAGTGCCGAGGCCCGCGCGACGTTCGCCAGCGCGGACGCGCTTCTGGCCGCGCATCCCGCCTGGGCTCCCCACGCCTCGGGCGTGGCGCTCAGCACGCTCTGCTTCAGCGGCCCGGCCGAACGCCTGAACCAGACCGACGCGTCGCAGCCCGCCATCTTCACGGCCTCAATCGCCTGCTATCGCGGCCTCTTGGCCCAATCCGGCTCCACACCAGCCGATCAGCCCCTCACCGCTGCCGCGGGCCTCTCCCTCGGCGAATACACGGCCCTCTGCGTCGCGGGCGCAGTCTCCTTTGAGGACGCACTCAGCCTCGTCACGCTCCGCGGGCGGGCGATGCAGGACGCCGCCGACAGCCCCGAGGCTCGCGCGGGCGGCGGCGGCACCATGCTCGCCCTGATCGGCGCCACCGAAGAGCAGGCAAACGAAGTCTGCGAGAAGGCCCGAGGCTCCGAGGTCCTCGTCTGTGCCAACTTCAACGCGCCGGGGCAGATCGTCCTTTCCGGCCACAAGGCCGCCTGCGACCGCGCGGCACCGATCGCGAGCGCCATGGGGCTGCGAGCCACGCCCCTGACCGTCGCCGGCGCGTTCCACTCGCCCCTCATGGCCCCCGCTGCGGACCGCCTCGCTCAGGCCCTCGCGGGCGTGACGATCAAGGAGCCCCGGTGCCGGGTCATGTCGAACGTCACCGGCCTTCCGCACGCCGCCGACCCCGGACGCTCCCTCCCTGATACCATTCGCGTTCGCCTGGTGGAGCAGTTGACCCACCCGGTCCGTTGGGCGCAGAACGCCGCGTGGCTGGCCTCGAATACCAAGGACGAGTTCGTCGAGCTCGCGCCCGGAAAGACGCTTGCGGGCCTCATGCGCCGCATCAGCAAAGAGACAAAGGTGGTTTCGCATGACGTTCCAGCAACCCCAGCCACGGCCTGACATCCGCCGCGACATTCTGAACACCCCCGCGCCCCGCTTCGTCGGCAGCGGCGTGGGTATCGGTGTCAGCACGAGTGTCGCCCGTCGCGTCGGCGCGGGCCTCCTCTCCCTCAGCCTCGTCGCCGGGCCCCTTGCGGCCCTCTCACTCCTCTCGGTCGGCAGCGTGATGCTCGCCGGCTGCAGCGAGCCACCACCGCCTCCGCCGCCCCCGCCGCCGCCGCCGCCACCCCCGCCGCCGCCGGAGCCGATCCAGATTGATCCGCTCCTCCAGAGCATCAAGCCCGACAAGCGCGTCCAGTTCCCGCAGGACCAGGCGCCGGTGGATCCCTCGCTCGCGACGGCGGTGATCAACCTCGCCGACGCGATTGCGCGTGGCGATTCCACGCGTCTGGGCTCCATGCTCCTCCCCGACGGCAAGGCCACGCTTGATCTGCTCACTGGCGATGGCTCATGGGACCTTGCTGTCAAGGACATCGAGGCCGTGCGCGTCGTCTCGCTCGTCCCCGTTGAAGGCGGCGAGCCGGGCAAGGCCAGCGCGGGCACCGTCTTCCTCGCGGTGCAGGACCCCGGCAGCGCGTATGTCCTCGGCTGGACCGGTGCCAACGCCGACGGCACGTGGCGCTTCTCCGCCACGCCCTCAACCGGCATTACCAAGCGCCGCGCCAGCGATTTTGACGGCATGGGCTCGTCACTCGCCGACGCGACCATGACAGGTTCTGCCCCTGCCGCGTCGGCCTCCCCGGGCGCGCCAGCGGTGACCGACGTCGCCCTCTCGATGCTCGGCTCACTTTTGAACGATCGCGAGTTCTACGTCTACGTCGCGGCGAGCGCCAAGCTGGCAGCGCAAAAGGGCCTCCCCAACGCCGGCGATGAGCAGGTCCTTTCCATGCTCTCAAGCGCAGTCCCAACGGCGCGTGACAAGTTCAACGCGGGCAAGGCAAGCACCGAAGCCGTCTCCGCGCAGCAGGCCGGAAAGCTCGCCGACATGCTCGTCGCCGCCGACGTCATCGCATCGCAGATGCTCGGCACCCCACCCGTAACCCGCGACCAGGCCCTCGCGGCCATCGCCGAAGTCCTCGGAGTGCCCGTCGACCAGCTCAAGCCCGCCGGCACCAAGCCCGGAGGCGGGGCAGCACCCGTGGGTGGATAAGCAGAAGAGAGGCACGGGGGACTAGGCACTGGGCACTAGGGTCGGAGAAGCGCTCAACCGCCTGATGGCCAAAGGGTCAAATGGCTAAATCAGACGTCTGAAGCTCGCATCTCGATCCCTTTGCCTTCCTCGGTGCCCCTGCTTAGTGAACTCTTTCCGTTTTCTTCCCCCCGCCTTCCTCCGTGTTCTCCGTGGTGAACTCCTCTTCGCCGCACAAGGAACTCCAATGTCCGAATCGGCTTCGACTTCTCCCGCGCGTGTCGCCCGTGTCGCAATCGTCACGGGCGCTTCCCGCGGCATCGGCAAGGCCATCGCCCTCCGCCTCGCCGACCCCGCCCGCGCGAATCGCCACGTCGTCCTGATGTCCCGCTCCGAAGGCCCGCTGAACGACGTCAAGCATGCCATCGAGGCCACCGGCGGCAAGGCCACCGTCATCGCCGTGGACGTTGCGGATCCCAAGGCCATGGCCGCCGCGATCGACGCCGCCGCCGAGAAGTGCGGCAGGCTCGACATCCTCGTCAACAACGCCGGCATCACCAAGGACGGCCTCGCGCTCCGCATGTCCGATGAGGACTGGGACGCCGTGATCGACACCAACCTCAAGAGCGCCTTCGTCGCGATCCGCGCTGCCGCCCGCCACATGATGCGCGCCAAGTTCGGCCGCATCGTCAACATCTCCTCGACCTCGGGCGTCGTCGGCAACGCCGGCCAGGCCAACTACGCCGCGGCCAAGTCCGGCCTCCTCGGCCTGGGTAAGTCCATCGCCCGCGAGCTCGGCGGCAAGGGCATCACCTGCAACGCCATCGCCCCCGGCTTCATCACCACCGACATGACCGAGAACCTCCCGCCGCAGGTGAAGGAGCAGGTCACCAGCATGATCGCCGTGAAGCGCCTCGGCACCCCCGAGGACGTCGCTGCGGCGGTCGAGTACTTCACCAGCGACGAAGCGGGCTTCCTCACCGGCCAGACCCTCTGCATCGACGGCGGCATGACGATGTGCTGAGCGGCGGAAGTGGCGAAGTGGTCAAGTGGCAAAGTGGTCAAGTGAAGAGCCGTGCCATCGAAGTCGGGTGCTCTGAACCGACTTCGATGCTCTTTGTCCCCGTCTTCCTTTTCGCTTTCCCGCTTTACACATTTTCACTTTCGCGGCGTCCGCCGCGCCGTGGTATCCTGTCTCCACATGGCCGATCTGACCAATCTCAAGACCACCGTGCAGGGCGGCGTCATCGTCGCCAGCGTCACCGCGCCCAAGGTCAGCGACTTTGAGGCACCCGGCCTCCGCACCGATCTGGCCAAGCTCGCCGTCGACAATCGGGGACGCCTCATCCTCGATATCTCGCAGGTGCTGATGCTGACCTCAGCGGGCCTGGGCATGCTCACCGCTGTGCGTCAGGCCTGCGTGGGTGCGAAGGGCTCGCTCGTGATCACGGGCGCATCCAAGGACATCCTTGAGATGCTCAGGATCACCAACCTGCACAAGCTCCTCACACTCAAGCCCACCATCGCCGAAGCGCTCGAGGTGTTCAAGTGAGCACGCCCGCCCTGGACCAGCCGCGGCACGCGAGCCACGGGGCCGGCGACCTGCCCCGCCTCTGCGTCATGCTCTCCGGTGGCGGCCGCACCCTCAGCAACATCATCGAGCGCACCCAGCGCCATCCCGACGCACCAGGTGCCCTCGCCGCACGCGTCGTCAGCGTCATCACCTCCGGCCCCTGCCCCGGCATCGACCGCGCCCGGGCCGCCAGCATCCAGCACATCGAGAGCATCGAGGGCGTCATCCCCGCGCCGCTGCTGGGCTCGCTGCTGGATCGCGATCGCGTCGACCTCCTCGTCCTCGCCGGCTATCTCAAGATCGTGCGCATCCCCTCCGGCTACGAGGGCCGCGTCGTCAACATCCATCCCGCCCTCCTCCCCAAGTTCGGCGGCAAGGGAATGCACGGCCTGCACGTCCATGAGGCCGTCATCAAGGCTGGCGAGCGCGAGTCGGGCTGCACCGTCCACGCCTGCGACGCAACCTACGACACCGGCGCGATCATCCTGCAGAAACGCTGCCCCGTCCTGCCCAGCGACACGCCGCAGACCCTCGCGGACCGCGTCTTCGCCCTCGAGTGCGAGGCGTATCCAGAGGCCATCGCGATGGTGCTGTCGAGAGTCGGAAGAAGAAGGCACTAGGGCCGGAAGCGGACAGGACAGCCGGGCAATTGCGTGGATGCAACGCCGTACTCTGCTTCGTCTGGCCTTGGTCCGCTCCTCTCTGCCTCTCCGCGTTCCGCCTTTCCCGCCCCAGTCCCCAGTGCCTCCCTCTGTCTTCCTCCGCAACCCTCCGTCTTCCTCTGCGTTCAACTAACGTGAGCCTTCGCGAGTGTCGTACGTGAGTGACAGCTCCATCGGGTGAGGATCCATGCGCACGTTGTTGCTGCTCATCCTGATGTGGACGCTGCCGGGCGTTGGGCTCGCGCAGACCACGCCGCCCGACACAAGCCCCGACACCCCCGACACCATCACGCCCGACAATCCGCTTGGTCCGCAGGGTCCGCGGGATGACCGTGCCCAGGCCCGCGCCCTCGCCGAGCGTTCCGCCGCGGCGTTTGCCAAGGGCGACTACGCCGAGTCCGAGCGGCTGCTGCGACAGCAGCTTGCCCTCCAACCCCGCAACTTCGTCATCCACTACAACCTCGCCAGCGTCCGCGGCCTTCAGGGCGACGGCCCCGGCGCCATCGCCTGCCTCCTCGACGCCGTCGACCACGGCTTCACCGACATCGCCCTCGCGAAGCGCGACCCGGCCCTCGACGCCGCGCGGGCCCAGCCCGACTTTGCAAAGCTGGTTGACCGCTGGCCCGATGTCCTCCTCGCGCGGCTCGAGGCCAACCTCGCCGGCAACCGCACGATGTTCGACAAGGGCTACACCGAAGCCCGCGATGAGCACCTTCGACTCGCGTATCTCTCCGCCTTCGATGCGCGCTCCTTCGATCAGGCGCGCGAAGAGATCTCACGCCTGGGCGAGTGGGCCAGCACCAGCGTCATGCCCGGCATCCTCGATCATGAAAAGCAGCGCGAGGACGCGTGGGTCGTCGTGGTGCTTCCAACGCGCCCGCACTTCAACAGGTGGGCCCTGGCCGTCTACGGCGCCAGCGCCGACCGTGGCACGTCCATGATCGCGGGCTCCTACGAGCACGATCCCAAGCGCCTCGTCTCGATGGATCTGGGCGCGACACTCCGCCACGAGTTCTTCCACGTCCTCCACTGGCGCGACATGACCCGCCGCGGCCAGCGCCACCCCATCTGGATCATGGAGGGCCTCTGCTCCCTCGTCGAGGACTACGACATCACCGCCGCAACCAAAGACGCCCCGGAAACGCTCCGCCCCGTCCCCTCCTGGCGCACCAACGTCGCCAAGCGCCTCGACAAGGTCAATGGCCTCCTCCCCATCGAGAAGCTCGCCACGCTGCCGCAGCTGCGATTCACCGGCTCGCGCCCCCTCGCCAACTACGCCCAGGCCCGCGCGATCTTCCTCTTCCTCTCCGATCAGGGCAAGCTCAAGGAGTGGTACACCGACTACGTCGGCCGCTACGAGCAAGACCCCAGCGGCGTTGCCTCCATCGAGGCCGTCATGGGCATGCCCATCGCCGAGGTCAACGCCGCGTACCGCCAGTGGCTGCGCGACCTCCCCAAAGTCGCCGAAGAGATCCGCCCCGGCATGGCCTCGCTCGGTCTCGAGGTCGACGCCGGCACTGGCGAGGGTCCCATCGTCGTCAGCATCGCCCGTGCCCCACGAGCCCCGCGTGGCGAGAAACGCCCCGATCTCAAGGTGAGCGACATCATCACCGCCATCGACGGCAAGGCCGTCCGCGACATCGCCGAACTCGTCCGCGTCCTCTCCGGCTACAAGCCCGGCGACACCGTCACCGTCTCATACCGCCGCTTTCGCCTCTACGGCGACACCGAAGTAACCCTCGTCGAAAAACGCTGAGCCCGGTGCCACCAGTCCGCCCCAAAGGGGCGCGACTGGTGGTGAAAGCGGCAACTCGATGCCTCGATGCCCCATGCCTCGATGCCTTCTTCTTCCAGACACCAGCCCCGCAGCAGGCAATCGACAGCTTCAAAGCAGAGCCCGAGGCGCGTCATCAGCAGCCCGATTACCCTTGCCACTTCCGAAGAACCGGCGGGGACCGCCGGGCCACCCAGAGCCACCCAAAGCGACCCAGAGCCAGCCAAACCACGCCGAGCCCGCCGCCATGAAGCCCTATCTCGATCTTCTGCGCCTCGTCATGGAGACCGGCCACCACCGCGCCGACCGCACCGGCACCGGCACGCGCTCCATCTTCGGGCATCAGTCGCGCTACGACCTCTCCCGCGGCTTCCCGCTGCTGACGGCCCGCAAGATCCACACCAGGAGCATCATCCACGAGCTTCTCTGGTTCCTGAAGGGTGACACCAACACCGCGTACCTCAAGCAGCACGGCGTGAGCATCTGGGACGAGTGGGCCGATGCCGATGGCAACCTCGGCCCCGTCTACGGCCGCCAGTGGCGTTCTTGGCCGACGCCTTCGGGTGAGAGGGTCGACCAGATCGCGCGGCTGATCGAGCAGATCCGCACGAACCCCGAGTCCCGCCGCCTGATCGTCTCGGCCTGGAACGTCGGCGAGCTCGAGCAGATGGCCCTGCCGCCGTGCCACCTCCTCTTCCAGTTCTACGTCGCCGACGGGCGCCTCTCCTGCCAGCTCTACCAGCGCTCCGCCGACCTCTTCCTGGGCGTGCCATTCAACATCGCCAGCTACGCGTTGCTCACGCACATGGTCGCGCAGGTCACGGGCCTCCTCCCCGGCGAGTTCATCCACACGATGGGCGACGCGCACCTCTACGACAACCACATCGAGCAGACCAGAGAGCTCCTCGCACGCGAAGAACGCCCGCTCCCCATGCTCCGCCTCTCGCCCCGCCCCAGAAGCATCGACGACTTCAAGTTCGAGGACATCGAGATCGTCGGCTACGACCCGCACCCAGCGATCAAGGCGCCGGTAGCGGTGTGAGCCGCCGCAGGCGGCGGCGAAGGCATGCAGGCAGGAAGGCAAGCAGGCATGCAGGGGAAACTTGCACTGCGTGTATGCGACGCGCACGGCGTGCTCATCCGAAGCCAGATACCTGCTTGAAGTGCCCCAGTGAATTGAAGAAGATCGAATACTCAGCCGAAGCGGCCGCCTCGCGCTTCGTCATCACGACGCGCTCCTTCTGCAGTTCCGACCCGTGGAATACCCGCACGATTGTGCCTTGCTCGTCAGGCATGGCGGACTCACGAGCGAAGTCGTAGACCCGTATCTCAACAGAAGCCGCTCCGTGCCTCGACACGACCACACACCTGGTGCCCTTGACCAGTCCTTGGGCCAAACGCGCATGCCTGCCAGTTGTGTAGAGGTCAAAGAAGGCATCGTCGCTCTTGTAGATCGACGCATGCGGCCGGTTCTTGCAGTTGTTGAAGTACACAGTCACGGTCGCCCCTTTCGAGTTCCGCCCCTGCTTGCCTGCCTGCCTGCTTGCCTGCTTGCCTTCGTGCCTATTCCTCGACCTCCGCAAACGCCCCCTTCTTTGCCTGCTCATCCACGTACTTCTGGAAGTCGCCCATCTTGTAGCTGATGAAGCAGAACGCGTGGTGGATGGCCAGCCACTCGAGGTCCGTGGGGTCCTCCTTGAGGTCCTTGCGCATCTTGTTGAGTTCCGACAGCAGCGTTTCGGCCTTCATGATGGCAAGAGTACGCGCACGAGCCGCATCAGCAGCAGCACGCCCATCCAGATCAGCATGATCCCCGCCGCGCTTGCGACCACGCCCAGCGGCAGGGCCAGCAGCATCCCCAGCCGCGCCCGGTCCGCGATCATCCGGGCGCTCCACGCCACCACGAACAGCGCCGACAGCACACACACGATCGCCGGCCCCGTCGGCCAGTCCGCCTCGAAGCTCACGATGATCCCGCCCACTACTCCGATCAGCGACGCCAGCCCCGACAGCGTCAGCACCACCCCCGCACGCTTGGAGAGCCGCAGCGCAATCGCGCCCGGCAGCACCAGCATCGCCGTCGCGAGCACCACGCCCGCCAGCTTCATCGCCGTCACCGTCGCCAGCGCCAGCAGCGTCATGAGCACCAGCGTCATCGCGCGCTCATTGACACCCACCGCCCGCGCCACGCCCGGGTCAAAGGCCCAGAAGATCAGCGGCCGGCGCAGGGCCCACAGCGTCAGCGTCACCGCCGCCGCCACCGCGATTCCCACGATCGCATCGAACCATCCCACGGCCGTGATCGATCCGAACAGGAACGTCTCCCACGCCACGCCCGTCCGCGCGCGGTGGATCAGCACCGCGCCAAGCCCCATCGACGCGACGAGTACGATCCCGATCGCCGTGTCCGCCTCGGTCTCACCCTTCTCACTCAGATACCCAATCAGCAGCGCGGCACCAAGACAAAACGCAAAGATCACGCCGAACTGCAGCAGGCCAACCGTCGCGCCGCCCCCGGCCCCGGCCGCCGCGAAGAGCCCCATCGCCGCGGCCAGCCCAACACCGCCAAACGCCGCGTGCGACACACCCTGCCCAATGAACGCCAGCCGCTTGAGCACCACCAGCACCGACAGCATCGAGCAGAGCGCGGCGATCGCCAGCCCCGTCACCACCGACGGAAGAAACAACGACCGAAGCATCGGATCGCTGAGGTACAAGTAAGTGTTGGTGGAGGTGAGCATGGGGGGAGGAAGAAGGCAAGCAGGCATGAAGGCAGGCAAGCAGGGTCGGAGCCGGAGTAGTTCAACGGCGCTGCGACGGAAAGCCACGATTCAGTGTCAAGCGTGAAGTGTTCAACGTTCTCCTTTGTCTTCCCCCTGCCTGCCTGCTTGCCTCCCTGCCTGCATGCCTTCCCCTAATGCCGATGCCCGGGATCCTTGCATGCCGACGCCGCGTGCGCGTCTACGTGCACATCGCCGAAGATCGCCGCGACGTCGTGCCGGAAGACCTCACCCAGGAGCTGCGGCGTCAGGCCCTCGGGGGAGACATGGCTGTGCAGCGTGCGCGAGAGGCACGCGATCCGGTCGCATCCCGCCGCGACCGTGCGGATGTCGTGGCTCACCACGATCACCGTCAGGCGCAGCTCATCGTGCAGCCGCGTCAGCAGCTCCGCGAACTGCTGCTGGCCCGACACATCGATGCCGACCGTCGGCTCATCCATGAGCAGCAGCCGCGGCTTGCCCGCCAGCGCCCGCGCGATCATCACGCGCTGGAACTGACCGCCCGACAGCGACCCCACGTGCGCCCCGGCAAGCGCCGCCGCGCCGACCACATCCAGCGACTTCGCGATCGACTCTCGCTGCTCCCGCGTCGTCCCGCGCCAGGGCGGGTTGCTCAGCGTCGCCGACATCCCAACCACCTGCGACACCGTCAGCGGAAACGCTGTCTCCGCCGCCGACTTCTGAGGCACATACCCAATCAGCCCCTTCCGCGCCGCCTCCCGCGGCGGCAGGCCAAACACCCGGATCGTCCCCGAGTTCCCCTCCAGCAATCCAAGCGTGAGCTTCAGAAGTGTGGACTTCCCGCCGCCGTTAGGCCCCAGCACGCCCAGCCGCTGCCCCTCATCCACCGTCAGCGACACGCCCTCCAGAACCGCCTTCCGGCTCGCATCCGCGCCGCCATACGCAAAGCCAACGCCGTCATACACGACCGCGGCCAGTCCAGAAGGCACAGCAGAGGATGTCGTCGGAGCAACCATGAGTTGAGAAGAGCGTATCAAGTCCACAGACCGCCGTCCGTGGCGTCATGCTGGCGGAGGCACGCGGACCGCTCCGTCACTTCACCACCAGTCCGGTCCCTTCGGGACTGACTGGTGGCACCTGTTGGCCTTTCAATAGTGGAACTTGGGCTGCCACTCGCCAGCGCCGCCTTCGAGCAGGTCGAACATTGGCCACGCCGGGCAGAAGGGGTCGCCGGGCCCAAACTCCTGCGAGCGGCACGATCGGATGATGGTCCCGTCATCGCGCTTGTGGAACGCGCTGATCCCCGGAATCACACCCCCATCCGCGCGGCCGAAGCCCATGTCCAGATGGAAGCTGCCCGCGCCGGCGGTGCTCACCACGGGGAACGGCCAGTGCCTGGCGCTCGCGAACGCGCCCGCCGCGGCGGGCTCATCGGGCGTTGCGAGCACGAACGCCGCGCGGTCCGCGATGTGCTTGTACAGCCCCGCGTACCCATCGGCCCACATCGTGCAGTACGAGCACTTCGCACCCATGTTGTGCACGACGAGCAGGTCGCGCTTCGCGCCCAGCAGCTGCGCGAGCGTGACGGGTGCGCCCGAGGGTGCGAGATGGAATGTGTACGGAGCGACGATCCCGCCGCCGGTGGCGCGGCGGCGGGCCTCTGCGAGCCTCTGCTGCGCGAGTTCGAACTCACGGGTGAGTTGTGCAAGCTCATCGGTGCTGGTCGTCATGCGTGGTTCCATCGGAGTGAAAGCTTGCCAGTGGTGCGTGCGGCAGAGATGCGGGTAGTTTATCGCGGGGAAGTCGGTGACAATCTGCGTCATCTCAGTCCATGCATCGTGCCGATCTCGTTGGCCTTCGAACGCTCCCGCCCTGTCACCGGCGCGAGCCAGCCGCACGCCTCCGGCTACTCCGCACTCACACCCGCTCCGTTCTCCACCACTACGTGCGCCATCGCGCGGTACAACGCTGCGTGCTTCTCGAAGGTTGGCTCTGCGACCTCGCCGAAGAAGGTGCGGGCCTTTTCGACGCCCCAGCCTCGCTTACCGGTCGACTCCAGCACTTCCCATCTTCGCCATCGGACATCGCGCGGGGCTTCGACGAAGACTGCGATGTCGAGCAGCGGCAGCGCGTGTGGCGCGAGGGCGTGGATTCCTTCGACGATGATGATCTCGGCGGGCTCCACCTGCGTGAAGCCTTCGCGGCGGTGCGACTGGAAGGACCATCGCGGCACGTGTGCCACTCTGCCGGCGCGGAGGTCCGCGATGTTCTGCGCCAGCGCGGCACCGTCGGCGTGGCGGGCCTCGTCGCGCTCGGCCTCGGGCACGAGCTCATAGTCGGGCAGGTAGTTGTCGGTCGCCAGGATGCAGCGGCTGATCATCGCCGCGAGTGTGGATTTTCCTGCACCGACCGGGCCGGTGATGCCGATCACGACGCGTCTTTCCGCCGTGCCCGCGACTGCCATGCGCGCGGCTGGTCCCATGCTTCGCGCGTGGGCCGCGAGGCGCGCCGGTGCCTCCGACCATGCCAGCCGCAGGGCGCGTGCCCCGCGCGGCTCGTGTGCTTCCGGGCTGTTGGTTCGCGGTTCCATCGGTCGCACGATACGCTGCGCCGTCCGGCCCGGTCGCCGCGCCCGTCTGCGCGCCCCGACCCACCGGCCAGCCGGAGCGATTTGCATCATGTCCAACCTTACCGGTCTGCTTGGCGTGACCGTCTTCGTCGCGATCGCCCTCCTCTTCAGTACGGCGCGGTCGCGCATCAACTGGCGCCTCGTTGCCAGCGGCATCGCGCTGCAGTTCACGCTCGCGTTTCTCCTGCTGCGCTTCCCGCCGGTGGTGGCGCTCTTTGAGTTTCTTGCTCGGGCTGTGACGAAGATCATCTCCTTCTCTGATGCGGGCATCACGTTTGTCTTTGGCGAGCTTGGCAACGCGGGCGGGCCGTGGGGCTTTGTCTTTGCGGTGCGTGTGCTGCCCGTCATCATCTTCTTTGCCAGCATCATGGCGATTCTGTACCACCTGCGCGTGATGCAGGCCGTGGTCGCGTGCGTGGCGTGGGTTCTTCGGCGCACGCTGGGCGTGACGGGTGCTGAGGCCACGAGTGCCGCGGCGAACATCTTCGTCGGGCAGACCGAGGCTCCGCTCACGATCCGGCCGTACCTGCCGACGATGACGCGTTCGCAGATCTGTGCTGTCATGGTCGGCGGCTTTGCCACGATCGCGGGGAGCGTTCTCGCAGCGTTCGTCGGCATCCTCGGCGGCGAGTCGGAGGAGGCCCGCGTTCTGTTTGCCAAGCACCTGCTCACCGCCAGTGTCATGTCCGCGCCGGCTGGGCTGGTGATGGCCAAGCTGCTGATGCCCGAGACCGAGACGCCGCGGGATGAGGCGCTGGGCTCGCTGCTGGCGCAGCCTGTTGAGACGCGCAACGTGCTTGACGCCGCGGTTTCTGGCGCTTCGGACGGGTTGCGCCTGGCGCTCAACGTCGGCGCGATGCTGATTGCGTTTGCCGCGATCATCGCCATGCTCAACTGGCCCCTCTCTGCCCTCAGCGAGCAACAGCACGTCGCTTCGTGGCGCCTCGACTACGGCATCCCCATTCTCACGCTCCAGACGATCCTCGGCACCCTCTTCACTCCCGCGGCGTGGCTCATGGGCGTCCCGTGGGCCGACTGCACGAAGTTCGGCTCGCTCATCGGCCAGCAGGTCGTCGCAACCGAGTTCGTCGCGTACCTGGACCTTGGCGAGCACATCAAGAACAACACGCTCGACCCACGCTCGGCGCAGATCGCGACGTACGCCCTCTGCGGCTTCTGCAACTTCGCCTCCATCGGCATCCAGATCGGCGGACTCTCGGCGCTCGCACCGGATCGGCGTGCGGACTTTGCGGCGATTGCGCTCAGAGCCATGTTCGGCGGCCTCCTTGCGTGCTGGTGCACCGCGGCGGTGGCTGGCATCTTCATCTGAACCCCTTCCCAGCACGACGCTGCTTCACGCTTGCTCACAGAGCGCACACCCCTGACACCCGGAATTGCGCGATCAACTGAGCATCATCGAGCGCAACATTCTCGTGTCGATGGCGCAGGCCTTGATGAGCCGCACGCGACACAGGCCCGCGTCGGCCCCTCGCTCACCTTGCTCTGGGCCGAGTTTGAGAGGAAGGGACCCACCGGAGCGGGCACCCACGCCGGCTCGCACTGGCCGTGCGCCAGGCCTGCGGCGGCGGCGAGGAGGCTGATGGCCAGGGCTCCAGACAGACCGCGCCGACCATTGAAATCACTCCGATGACGCTGTTGACGCACGAACGAACCGCCGTCGGATGCACACATATCCAGTCCCCTGACAGTGGTTTAGATCCGGTGGACATGACGCAGATGTCGCTTCCGGGTCGAATGGTCTACCGCATGGCGTGGCTCCGGGTTGCAAGGACTGACTTCCTTCCAGATTCCGATCAAGTGTAGATCAGACATCAAACAAAATCCAATCAAATGGCAGAGAAGAGCAAAATTTTCTCGTTCTTTGACGATTCTGTCTTGCAGAACGGTGGATTCTGGCTATGTTCGTAGCAGAGAGACAAGCGGGTTCCGTCGGCATGTGTCCGCCCTGATCCCCGCACCAACCGCTCGTGAGGAGAGAGATCATGAAGATCGCCCTTGGGATCGTTCTTGTTGCTGGCCTGGCCTCGGTCGCTTCGGCTCAGCTTTCGACGGCTGGTCCCGGCCGCGCCGCTCAGGGCGGATTCGGCAACCGCGTTACGAACTACTCGTGGGATGACGGCACCGCTGAGAACTCGGTCGGCCTCACGGGTGGCGGCGTGCTCGCGGGCATCAACTTCTTCGCCGTTTCGGGTGGTGACAACGTCATTACCTCCGTCGATGTTGCCTGGGGCACGCCGGCCTTCGCCGGTCTGAACGGTATCGTCGCTGGCACTCCCTTCAACTACCACGTCTGGGCCAATGTTGGCGCTGGCACCGATCCGACCGGCGCTAACTCCGTCCTGCTCTTCTCGGGAAGCAGCACGGTCAACGCCGCGAACATCGACAACAACACGTTCCAGTCGCTGGCTGTTCCGAGCGTCCTGATCGCTGGCGCGAGCTTCTTCGTCGGCGTGGACATCGCCCACACGGGTGGTTCGTTCCCGCTCGCGGTTGATCAGACCGCCCCGACCTTCGGCGGTGCGAGCTGGGCTGGCGGTGGCGCGGCGTTCAACCCCAATGCGGTTGGCTTCGGCACGGGCGGCGCTCTTGACATCTCGACGCTTAGCCTTGGCAACTGGATGATCCGTGCCAACGCGGTTCCAACCCCCGGCGCTCTGGCGCTTCTGGGCATGGGCGGGCTGGTCATCGGCCGTCGTCGCCGCTAAGGCTTGATTGCGGCGGACCATTCGCCGCGCTGACTTTGATCTCAAAAGCCCCGGGCCCGTGCCCGGGGCTTTTTCGTTGAGCCCCTGCTGAACCCTGCCTTCCATTTTCTGCTTTTCGTTTTCTCGCTTTTCGCTTTGCGCCTCAAGCCCCCATCGACCACATCTCGCCGAGTTGGCGTGCGACGATGCTGGATTCGGACTGGCCCGCCGCGGCGAGGAGTCGGCGCATGGGTTCGTCCATGGGTTCGTCGCTGAGCTCGAATGTGGAGTGGTGCATGGGGAGGAGGTGCCTGCCGCCCGCGGCGGTGTGCATGGCCCAGACCTGCTCGGGCGTGGCGTGCTTGGCGATCCAGGGGTCGTAGGCGCCGATGCCGAAGATGGAGAGATCGACGCCTCCGGCCTGAGCGAGTGACTGGAAGACTTCGGAGTGCGCGGTGTCGCCGGCGAAGAGGACTCGGGCGCGGTGTTGCCTTGCGGCGTCGGCCTCGAGCACGTAGGCGTTGTAGCCGCGGTGCGTGTCCCAGGCGGTGCGGGCGCCCCAGTGCTCGGGGCGGAGTGCGCGAAGGAGGAGGGGACCGATGCGGAGTTCCTGACCCCAGTGGAGCTCGCGCACGTCGCCGAATCCGTCGGGGATGAGCCGCTTGGTATTCGCGGCGGTCACGACGCGCGTTGATGGGCTTGCGAGGCGGCGAAGCGTTGGCTTGTCGAGGTGATCAAAGTGGGCATGGCTGAGAAGGATGAGATCGATGTGGGGCAGGTGGGCGGGATCGAACGTAGGACCCTGACGCGCGACGCCGAGTGTGAGGGCTCCGAGCGAAACGCCGATGCGCTCAGAGAAGACGGGGTCGGTCAAGACCCAACGATCGGCGATGCGCAGGAGTGTGCTGGCGTGGCCGAGCCAGGCGGCGGAGAGTGGGCCGCGGGCGAGGGAGTGATCAAAGGTCGGAGGGAGGTGGGGGGCTGGCTGGGTGGCGCGTGCGGGATCGAGGAGGATCGCGTCGGCGGGGAGCGATGAGGAAGCGGCTGGGGTGTTGGGTGTGGAAGGGCTTGCGCTGCCTCGCAGGATCGAGTCGATCAGCTGCGCGGGATAGCGCCGCAGGCGCGAGCGTGCCAGCGCGACTGACAGGGGCACTTGATTCGTGCTCTTGCTCGCCTTGCCGGAATCTCCCGCGGAAGAAGCCATCGGGGAATCGTTGCAGGGCGGGGTGGCTGCGTCGAGTGAGATCGGGGGTGAATCGGGGTGCGGGGATTGACGGCGGATCATGCGGGATTCATGAGGGTGTCATTGCTCCGTCATTGCCGGTTCATTGAGCTGTCACGCAGCGTCAGGGTGTGTCACGCGATTGTCACGGGTCGAGTCATGCTTCGAAACTCACGGCGGGATGCCGCGTCCAACTTTGGCGATAGCATGTCGTAGATCCAATGCAGGTGACGGGTTCTTCAACGCCCAAGGAGGCACGCTCATGGCCGATACCATTCGCACGTCTTTCTCCAGCACTCAGGCCGCGAACTTGCGCCCGCGGCACACTTCGCGAGCGACTCGCGTCGTCGCGGCAGTGGTCGGAATTGCTGGCCTTGCCAGCGCGGTGCTCGCGCAGGCACCTTCGACGAGCATCACGATCTACAGCTCTGCGCAGCCGGGGGCGATCTCGCCGGAGATGTACCGCCCCGTCAGCGGCATGAACATGGGCCGCGTGAACGCGCCCGGATATGCGATGGTGCGGGAGATCAGGCCCATCACGCTCGACGCGCCTCGCGCGACCGTGCGGTTCACGGATGTTGCGGCGCTCATCGATCCCACGACGGTGTCGTTCACGTCGCTGACGCACCCTGAGACGCGCGTGCTGGATCAGTCGTTCCAGTTTGATCTTGTGAGCAACCAGGCGCTGCTTGAAAAGTTCATTGATCGTGAGATCACGGTGGTGGTTCCTTTTGGTGACACGATCAGCGAGGTTACTGGCACGCTCCTCTCCGCCGCCGGCGGCACACTGGTGCTTCAGAACGCCGCGGGGGGCCTCCAGACCATCAACTCGTACCTGCGACTGAAGTTCCCGAGCCTGCCGGAGGGGTTCGTCACGCGGCCGACGCTGGTGTGGGACCTTGAAGCGCCGAAGGCGGGGGAGCAGACCGCGCGCGTTGCGTACCAGACCGACGGCATCACGTGGTGGGCGGACTACAACCTCACGCTGCAGGAAGGCGAGGGGAATAAGGGCATGCTCGACATCGGCGCGTGGGTGAGCATCCTGAACCAGTCCGGCGGCACATACAAGGACGCGCAGCTCAAGCTTGTCGCGGGTGATGTGAATCGTGCTCCGCGCCCGCAGCAGTTTGGCGGCATGTACCCCGCTGCTGAGGGGCTGGCGATGCGATCCATGGCCGACACCGGCTTTCAGGAGAAGTCCTTCTTCGAGTACCACCTCTACACGCTCGGGCGCCCGGCGACGATTTCGGACAACTCCACGAAGCAGATCGAGCTCTTCGACACGGCCCGCGGCGTGCCGTGCGAGAAGATCCTCGTCTACGACGGCGCGGGTGACATGTGGATGAGCGATGGTGAGGTGATCCAGGACAGTTCGTTCGGCACGCAGACGAAGAAGGATGTCGATGTCTACATCAAGTTCGTCAACTCGAAGGATGCGGGGCTTGGGATCCCGCTCCCTGCGGGGCGGATCCGTGTGAGCAAGCTGGATGCGGATGGCGGCCCCGGTGGCGGCAGCCTTGAGTTCATCGGTGAGGACGTGATCAAGCACACACCGAAGGACGAGACGGTCCTGATCCGGATGGGCAAGAGCTTTGATGTTGTGGGTGAGCGCCGCCAGGTGGACTTCGACGTTGACACGGGCCGCAAGACCCTGACGGAGACAATCGAGGTTAAGGTGCGCAACCGCAAGGAGACGGCCATCGATGTCGTGGTGCAGGAGCGCCTGTACCGCGGGCTGGGCTGGACGATCACGCGATCGAGCCAGGAGCCGATGAAGATTGATTCGCGGCGCGTGCACTTCCCCGTGAGCCTGAAGCCGGGTGAGGAGAAGATCGTGACGTATACCGTGCGCTATACGTGGTAACTTCGGGCACACACCGACTCCAGCACCCACCAAAGCAAAGGAGCCCGGACCAGCAAAGGTCCGGGCTCTTGTCATGGTCAGCATGCTGTCACCAGTGCCCAGTCCCCAATCCCCAGTCCCTTTTCATCAGGGCTTCTGGCCGGGCGCGGGCTGCTTGGCATCTGGCGGGACGATCGCTGGTGCGGGCGTGCCGGTGCTTGGCGTGGCGGCGGGAGCCGTGGGGGCCGCGGACCCGGCGGGCATTGGATGTGTCGAGGGCACCGCTGGCGCTGTCTTCGGCCCGCCGGGCATCGTTGTTCCGATAGGCTGCTTGAAGGACTCGATCGTCGGGGCTTGGCGAGCCTCGCCGAATTCACGGACGGAGACATCGAGGCGGCGCGACGACGGGGGTGGGACGCGCAGCTCGCTTGGCGTTCCTGCCCAGGGCTCGCCCAGCGGCGAGAGCGTCCAGCGCATCACGTCGGATCCGAAGGCTTCCGATGTGGCGCCGCGCTCCGTGAACTTCACGTCGAGCTGCTGCCCGACTGGCACCTCAACGACCCAGAGCGTCGCGCCCGAGGTGGTGTCGCGGAGCGTCACGGTCTGGGGCACCGCGGGCGTGCTGCGATAGGTGAACATCTCCGTGCTCTGGCATCCTGAGAGAGTGGCGATCCCCGCTGAGGCGACGAGGGCGAGGGCGGATGTGGTGCTCAAGGAAACCTTGCTGAAGGAAGTCTTGTTGATGGGAGTCGTCGTGTTCATGCGGCGGGTCCGTTCTGGGATAGGTGCTGCGGTACTGCTGCGGCAAAGGGTTCGGGGCCGAGCGAGTTCACTGGCCGCCTCGGCCCGATGCTACGGGGGGCGTGCGGTTCGTGTTCGTGGAAAGAGTATCGGTTGGTTCGCCACCGGATCCACAATCCTCTTGCGTTCGTGGCCACGGATTGAGGTTGCGGTCACTAAACTGTGGGCGATGGCAGAACGAGCCCCGGAACCAACTCCACCAACCAGCCACCAAGCACCGTCGCGTACTGCGGCGAACGTGCCGCCTGCGCACCAGCGGTTTCGCGTTGGGCATGGGTACGACCTTCATCGGCTTGAGCTGATCGCGCCGGCGGGTGCGGGCCGCCCGTTCATCCTGGGCGGTGTTCTGCTTGAGCATCCTCTGGGGCCGGTGGCGCACTCTGATGGGGATGCGCTGTACCACGCGATTACGGATGCGTTGCTCAGTGCCGCGGGGCAGCCCGACATCGGCCAGCTCTTTCCCGACACGGATCCGCGTCATGATGCGCAGGACTCGGCGATCTTCCTCGCGGCGGCGGTCGCAAAGGTGCGCGGCCTGGGCTGGGAGATTGGGAATGTCGATGCCACGGTGATCCTGGAGCGTCCGAAGCTCTCACCACGCAAGGAGGAGATGCGAGCAAACATCGCAAGGCACCTGGTGCTGCCGATGGATGCAGTGAACGTGAAGGGGAAAACGCACGAGAAGGTCGACGCCGTCGGCGAGGGCCGGGCGGTGGAGGTGCACTGTGTGGTGATGCTGGTGGGTGGCGGGGTGCCAAATGGCTAAGTGGTCAAAGGGCTAAAGGGCCAAATGCACGAGGAGGCGGCCTGTCACCAGAACTTGCAGAAACCACGTGCGATCTCGCCATTCTTCATTTAGCCCTTTGACCCTTAGCCATTTGGCCATTTCTTCCTGCGCCCCTTCTACAGCTTCACCGTGGCGCCTGGCGCCTCCACGCGCTCGACTTTGCCTCGTGATCGCAGGTCCTGGTGCAGCGCGGCGAGGTCGCCTCGGAGCGGCGCGGTGAACTCCACTTTCTGTTCTGAGGCTGGGTGCGTGATGCCCAGGACGCATGCGTGCAGGGCTTGTCGCGAGACGAGGGTCTGGCCTGCGGCGTCGAGGTAGTCTTTGCCGCCGTACATGTCGTCGCCGACGATGGGCCAGCCGAGGTACGAGAGGTGCACTCGGATCTGGTGCGTGCGGCCGGTTTTGAGTTCGAGCTCCACGAGGGAGTAGCGGCCCGCGTTCGAGCGCGAGGCTGCACCAACGGCCGTCTTGCGGACCACCGCTCCGGCAGCATTCCAGCCTCGCACTGGCGCGGGCGCTGCGGCGGCGACATCGCCCCGCAGGTCATACCGCTCGCGCACGCGGCAGATCGTCACCGCGTGTCTGCCGAGCTCATCGTGCCGCACGACCTGCTTCTCGCGGAATCCCTTGTCGCGCGATGGGTGCGGCCCGATCGGCACCTCGATCACCTGCACGTCGGGCTCGACCCAGCCTTCGACGAAGGCGAGGTAGCGTTTGTCGACGCGCCGATGCTCGAACTGGTGGCCGAGCTTCCAGTGGGCTTCGTCCTTCTTTGCGAAGATGATCACGCCCGAGGTGTGTCGATCGAGACGATGTACCACGCCGGGGCGTGCGAACTCCTCGCCGACCTTGGAGAGGTCGCCCCCGAGACGCGAGCGATTCGCGAAGTGGAAGGCGAGGGCCGAGAGCATCGTGCCCTTCAGGTGGCTGCGGGCCGGGTGGACGATGATGTCGGGCTGCTTGTTGATTACGATGACGTGCTCATCTTCAAACAGCACGTCGAGGGGGATGTCCTCGGGCTGGATGTTGCTCGGCGGCGGCGCGGGCACGACGACCTCGACGACATCGCCACTGCGCAGATTGGTGGAGGCCTTCGCCGGGCGTGCGTTGACCACAACACCGCCCTCGTCGATGAGCTTCTGGAGCTGGTTGCGGCTCATGAAGCCGATGCGATCGACGAGGTACTTATCGAGGCGCTTGTTGAGGTCACGTCGCAGCACGAACCGCACGGTGCGCAGTTCGGCATCATCCTCGATGCCAGCCTCGAGCGCTTCATCGAGTGCGCGCTGCACAGATTCAGCCGTGATCCGGCCGCCGGGCAGGACAAAGCCGCCGGTGGTCGCGTCATCATGGCCCTCAGCATCAGGGCCGGTCGGCGCCACCATCTTGTTCCGCGCATCACGCGGATCATCCGTCTGCTCGCGATACGTCTTGTGGTTTCGCAAGCTGAGCCCCAAGTAAAGCACGCAGCGGGTGGCACCGGCCTCCCGGCCGGTGTCTGTCTTCTCCTGCCCTCCCCTGCCTTCCGCCTGCCTTGTCTTACCCTCTCACTCATCGACCCGGGGGAGGAGTTGGAGCAGAAGCAGGGGGCGTGGCAGGGGCCGCAGAAGGAGGAGTCACAGGCTCAGTCGCCGGAGGCACTACCGGCTCCGCCGCGGGAGTGGGAACAGGCTCAGACGCGGGAACTGGCGGTGCAGTAGGCTCGGCACCGGGTGCTGGGGCGTCAGCGGGGGCAGGTGCTGGCACGGGTACGGGGACTGGCGCGGGTGGTGCGGGAGGCTGCAGCTCCGGGGGCAGTGGCGGGAGCGAGGCCTTGGCGGGCAGCGCGGGCGCGTCCTTGAGCGCGTCCATAAAGTCCATGCGGGCCTGCGCCGTCATGCCGTGGCGCTCGGCGGCGGTTCCCTTCACCAATTCCACGATGCGCTCGTAGGTCGAGCGGGCCAGATCCCACTCACCCTTTGATTCGGCGACTGCGGCGAGCCCAAACAGCGAGCCAGCGGCGAGGATGCGCTTCCCATCGGACTTGAGTGCCTCGTCGGCCGCGAGCTGGTAGAGCCCGCGAGCCTGCTCGAGCGTCGAGGCCCGGTCGGCCTCGGTGAGGATGTCGTCGTTGGTCGTCGGGTCACCCTCGGCGTTGAGGGATGCGCCAGGGCGAAGGCCGCGGCGAGCCGCTTCGAGGAGCACGTCCGCTGCTTCCAGCCTGGCGAGGATCGAGACTGAACCGACACCCTCGTAGTCCTTCGCGATGGCGGAGAGCGTGTCGGGGCTGGGCGTGGCGGAGCCGCGGGAGGCCTCAAGGTCGGTGAAGGCGAGCTCGGTGCGGTCGGCGGTGCGCTGCTGCAGGTGGCTGCGCAGGGCGTAACCGCCGGCGATCACGGCAGCCACCATCAGGATCGGCGTTCCGAAGCGACGCAGGAACTCGATGAAGTCCTGGTTGTACCGTGCCTCTTCAAGGCCGGCCCGTTCGCGAATCTGTGTCTGGCGTTCGTCCATGGTGGTGTCTGACTTCTGGTGCTAGGGGCGATGTGTTGGAGAGGAGCGGAGAGGCGTACAAACAGGGGACAACCAGCGGCGTTGCGGGAGGGGCACCGCCCTTCCCGCGACGGATTCTGGGCCCACAAAGTGGAGCCGTCATGGTAGGGAGGCACGATGACGGCCGCCGTGGCCGGTGTCCGGGTGGTCAGCGGGTGTTTCGACGCCTGATTCTCACCAGAATCGCCAGGGCCTCGGATCGCTCAGGACATCATCCGGAAGCAGCCGCCGCCGGATCGCTTCCAGTACCACGCTGGCGCCCTCGGCACCTTCAACGTGCAGGTGGGACACGTGCACTTCCGCGGCCGTCAGGGGCGGTCCGAGGTCGCCCCGCAGGCCCACGACCAGGGTTGGAATGCCATCGAGGCCGGGCGGGATGATCGCCGGGGCGTGGGAGTCGGTCAGGAGGAGGAGCAAGTCAGCGTGGCGCGCTGCTTCGAGTGAGGCCGCGATCGCTGCTTGCTCTACATCGGGTACTTCTCGCGCGGCCGCTCGCAGGCCCGGCGTGTCGAGGTATCGCACGACGAGGCCGCGGGCATCGAGCAGCACGCCCACGTGATCGCGCGTCGTTCCGGGCTCGTTGGCCACGATCGCCACGCTTGCGCCCGCCATCGCGTTCAGGAGCGTGCTCTTGCCGATGTTGGTCGCGCCGATGCCGACCACCAGCGGCGGACGTAGCAGGCGCGAGAGGTTCATTTCTCGCTGTGTGTCGCGGGCTGATTCGTGCGCGCGTGGTTCGCGCCACCGGCGCGGCTGATCGAGCAGCAACTCCACGGCGAGTGGGCTTGATGCGCGAGAGATCACGTCGAGTGCGCGGGCCTCGATCTCGTCACTTGCTTCGGGATAGACGAGACGCGGATCTGGCGAGGGTTCTTCGCGCATGCCCGCCGCGGTGAGGGCCGCCGCGAGCAGCGACACGATCCGCACGCCACCGTGGGGCATCAGGTGCGCGAGTGTGGAGGATGGTCGCGACACCACGCCCCGATCAACGCCGCAGAGGTTGCGTAGCGCGACGCCACCCACCGGCAGCGTGCCGACTTCGAGGGCGACGAGTGCGCGGTCGAGCACGGGATCGCTCGCGCCCATCAGTTCGATGATCGCAACTGGTGCGGGTCCTGCCGCCGCGATGCGGTACGTCGCGTGGAGCGAGCAATGGTCGCCGCTCTGCTCGTTCACGGCCGCGCTTCCTCATCACCATCGTCCATCTCGGTCATGTCGTCATCGCCACCATCGCCGATCTCATCCAGCGGCGTGCGGCGAGAAGATGGGCCGGGCGCGTCTTCGTCCTCCAGAGAGGCCTTGGCCACTTCGTACAGACCCATGAGTTGAAGGTCGGGGACGATGTGCTCGACGAGGTCGTCGTCTTCAAAGAGGAGCACGGCGTCGCCGCCGGTTGCGACGATCTGCGGGTACGCGCCGTAGGCGTCGGCGAATCGCTCGATGGCGTGACGGACGAGACCGCGCGCGCCCAGGACGCAGCCGAGGAGCATCGCGTGCTTGGTGTCTTTGCCGAAGACGCCTCGCGATGGATCTGGCCTTGTCAGCGCGACCCGCGGCAGCTGTGCCGTGTTCTCGCTCAGCGACCTCAGCATCATCGCGACGCCGGGTGCGATCAGCCCGCCCTGGAACGTTCCTTCGCCATCCACAAAGTCGACGGTGATCGCGGTGCCCGCGTCGATCACGACGCACGCCTGGCGAGAGCGCCGGTAGGCGCCGAAGGCGCACACGAGCCGATCCTGGCCGAGCGTCGAGGCGTCGTCCAGCGCGTGGGCCATTGGTATGGGCAGGTCGCCACCCTCAACGCCCACGCGGTACACATCCAGCCCCTCGCCCTCGAGCGCGGTGCAGATGCGATCGGCCATGGCCGGATTGACGCTGCTCACGACCACCGGCGCGTTGTGCACGGCCTCGCCCGCGCGACGGACTGCCGCGACGACGAGTTCCGCGGCGGTCACTGGGTCTGGTGCGGCTGCGCTGTCAGAGCCCGCGACACCAATGGTGATCGAGACAGGATCGCGCAGGTCACCCTTTTCGAAGAGCCCGACTCGGGCGCGCGTGTTCCCGATCGCGAGTGCGATCAGATTCTCTATGCCGCCGGAGATGCCGCCGAGTCCACCAAATGCCGCGGATCCGGCTTCTTCGTCGCCGCCACCCGCGCCGGCACCATCAAGATCGTTCATGTTCATGCCGCAGGATACGGGGGCGGCAGGGGAGAGGGGAAAAGTGGTGGAGTAGCGGAGTGGTTGAAACCGAGCGGACGTGGTCCGGGGCGCTCCGCCATGCGGCATGCCTCTTCCTGCCCGGCACGCTGGTACGCTCATGGCATGGCCACCCGTCCGCACGCAACCAGTTCCCTCGCGTCCGCACCACTTGGCACGCTTCTCGCGGTGATGCTCCTTGCGATCGCGCCCGCTTCCCTCATGGGCTGCGGGGGAAGCAGTCGAGTCCGGCGAAGCGGCGACGCTGGCAGTGCGTTCTCACCCGCGGCTGTCAGGATCCACCCGCTCACACATGTTGAGTTCTCGCCCGCCGATCCAGCATCTGGATCAGCAGCAGACCGCTCCACCCTCATCCTGCACCTCGAAGTTCTGGACGCGTGGGCCGACACGACCAAGGCGCTGGGCACCCTGCGCGTCGATCTTTTCCGCCCGGGTCCGGGCGTCGCACCCGGCATCGAGACCCAGACCCTTGCCTGGGACGTCACGGACCTGCAAGACCCCGAGACGAACTCCCGGCGATACGACCGCGCCACGCGAACGTACCGACTGCCCCTTCGTGGCCCCGCCTGGATGTCGGCGTGGCTCGACCGCGAAGCTGCCGTCAGGGAGAACCGCCCGGCGTGGCTCAGGGTCCGAGTCTTCTTCCAGCCCCTTGGCACCGATCCCAACCAGCCCTTGGCACCCATCGTCGTAGCAGAGGGCACGGTGGAAGCCGGCGATGAGAGCACGGCGGCCGTGCTGGGCCCGGTGGGCATCATTCTGCGCGATGAGTTTGTGCTGCAGCGGTAGGGGAGTGCAGGCGGCCACAGCGAGCTTCGTGCGGCGGCGCTACTCCCGCCCCAGCTTCTTCAGCGCTTCCAGCCGCTGCGCGTGGATCGGCCGGTCCGGCTCGAGCACGATCAGGGCCTTGATCTGCCGCTCGGCCATGTCATACGCCCTTGCGCGGAGGCCGATGGTTGCGGCGAGTTCGCGTGTGCGTGCGTCGTAGGGCGCGATCTGCGTGGCGCGGACGGCCTTGGCGAGTGCCTTGTCCATCTCGCCTGCCGCGGCGTATCGGCGTGCCAGCTCGATCGCGAAGCTGTTTGAGTGCTGCTCGCGTGCATCGAGAAACTCAAGGTGCGCTATGGCCGGGTCGTTGCCCGGCGCTGCCGCTGCTTCGGCGTCACTGCTTGATTCCGCCGCGAGGTACATCGCAGCGAGCAGTCTGTGGGGGTAGGCTGCCATGGGTCGCGCTGCGGCGTAGCGCTCCGCGAGTGGCGCGTCTGCTGCGAGGAGTTTCCCGTTGGTCGCCTCGATCCGTTGACGCAGTGCGAGCTCGAGCACGAAGGGATTCTTGGAGTGCGCTTCCAGCCACTGGGCCACGAGCGCTTCGGGCGGCGCGTTGAGCGAACGCATCGCCTCGCGTTCCGCTTCTGGCGCGGCGTCGATCGCTGCCTTCATCAACGCTGGCACATCAGGATGCTCGTCCGTCGCCGCCATGCCCCAGCCTTCGAGCTGTGTCTGAGCCCACTCCTTGAACTGCGTTACAAACTCTTCGCGTGTCACTCCGAGCACGGCCTGCATCGCGCTGGCTTCGCGCTCGCCCGTCGCGTACCGGTCCATCAGGTCCAGCGGGGCCTTCTTGCCGAATCGCTCGATGATGAATTCATACATCCAGTGACCCTGCGCGTAGGCGAGGCCGCGGTCCGTCGGCTTTGCGGGTCGCACGAATGCCACGTTGATCGTGTCGAGGTCAAAGAGCGTGTCGGTGGCGTACGCACGCGCGAGCAGGTTCACAGTCGATTCATCGCGCGGCGCATCCTCGAGGTACACGGCCGAGGCCTCCGTGAACCAGTGCGGCAGGCGGTTCTTCGTTCGCGCCAGCGTCACCGTGTGCGTGTACTCGTGCTGCACGACGCGAGCCCAGTCGAAGGGGCCCGCCTTGTGGCCCGGCCCATCGCGTGGGGCCTCCATCGCGATCACCGGTCCAGTCGCCGCGGCGATCGTGTGCAGCCGGGGGAGGCCCGTGATCCGCACACCAAACCACCGATGGTTCGGGTACAGCTCAACCACCGTCTTGCTCGGCGGCTGGAAGTCAATCCCACCAGGCCCATCGCCCGCGACGCGCGCGTGCAACTTCTCAAGCACATCCGGCATCTCGCGGGCCAGCACCTCGTCTTCGCCCGGCTTGTACCGGATCAGAAAGTGCGGCGTCTCCAGCGTTGCGTAGCCCTCGATCTCGCGGATCAGCGTCAGGCTGTTGGCGGCACGCACGTTGTATCGGTCCAGCGCGGTCGCGGATTCGAGCGCGGCCCGCGACTCATCGAGGCGGCCGGCCTGCAGTTCTGAAAGGCCGAGCTCAACCACGGGCTCGGCCCACTTGGGCGCACGCTCCTTCGCGACACGCAGGAAGTCCGCCGCTTCCTCGTACTGGCGTGCACCGGCCATCACGCGGCCTGCGACGAGGTACGCCTCGGGCGAGCCTGGCGCGAGTGCATCAAACGCTGCGAGCCGCGAACGGGCCTCTTCAAAGTCATACCGGCTCGCGGCGGCCGCGGCGTGCTGCGCCAGCAGCTCGCGCTGCTCTGGAAACCGCGCGAGCGCGGGTGCGAGCGCGGCCTCGGCCTGAGCGCCCTCGTTCTCTCGCATGAGGACCGCTGCACGAACGATTGCGGCGTGAATGGAAGGCTGCTGAGCTGAATTCGCAAGCTCATCGAGCCGCTTCGCGATCGCCTCGGCTCTTGGAAAGTCAAAGCCATCAACCGACATCCGTCCGGCGAGGAACCAGGCCTCCGCCAGCCGCGGATTCAGCGCGAGGGCCGATTGCAAGGCCTCGCCCGCTTCCGAAAACTTGTCCTTCTCATAGAAGAGCTCGGCCTCGGCAAGGAGGACGTTCCACGAGAGTCGATCAAGCTGCTCGCGCCCGCGTGCGAGCGAGTCGATCATTGCCTGATAGCCGATTGCTCCCTCTCCCTCGGCCCCTCGCAGGCGAGCCAGGAGCACGAGCCCACGAACGCCCTCCGCCAGATCGTCGGCGGTTGCGTCCGAATCCTCAAAGACGCGGGAAGCAAGCACCTCCAGCGTCGTTGCCGCGGCATCAAGCTCGCCGACATCCATCTGGGCGCGACCCAACAGGCGCAGCGCCCGCGCCGATGACGCGCCGGTTGCATTCTCAAGCCGCGAGATCGCGTCGCGAGGCTTACCGCTTCGAAGCAGCGATTCGGCCCGGTCCAGCGGATCGGCCTCATCACTGCGTAGCGCGGGTTCGTCGTAGCGACCATCAAGCAGCGCAGCCCTCGCCACATCGCGCGGACTCGCAAGGTCAGCCGCATCCCACACACCGTGCCGGATCCGCAGCGAGCGTCGTTCATCCTCTGAGAGGTAGTCCGCGTCCATGAGCCGGCGAACCGCCGCGGCCATCTTCGGCGCGGCCATCGGGCCTACTTCCTTTGGCGCACCGTCGTCGAGCGCGATGCCCTCGTCTTCTGGCTGGAGCGAAGTGAGTTCAGCCGAGCCTGCCACCCCCGTCGCGCGTCCCGCCGCGTCGGAGATTCGCGAGGGATCGCCAACAACTGCGAGCGAAACGCCCGTCACGCTCAGCCATGCCGTCGCGACACACAGAGTCCAACGTGAGTCGAGGAGGCTTGCACGCACGTCGATCCTCCATTGCGGCCTTCGCATGATCAGGTTACGGCCGGGTCCACGTCATCGGTCCACTCGAACAGAGCAACGCCAAGGCGGGCTTTCTTATCGACCATCCACCGCCGCGAGTTCGTCCTGGATGCTGATCTCCCAGTCCGAGGGCGGGTTGGAGACATCAAACGGGTCACCATCAAACGACTGGTTGACCGTCACGTTGAGAAGCCGCACGAGCGAGAGCGTTCCGCCGCGGTGCGTGGTTCGTGCCAGCCGGGGCAGGAGGTGCGTCGAGCCGTCTGAGCGCACCTGAGGCTTGTACCAGAGCCGGATCTCACGCATTTCGGCTGCGGCGCGGAGCTCGGGCCGGATCGTCAGCCGAAGCTGGTACGTCCCCTCGACAAAGGCCCGCAGCTCCGCCGTCTCCTTGGCATCGTCACCATCCAGTCCCTCGGTCGCCGGCAGCAGCTTGGCATCAAAGCGAGAGAGGATGTCGGCCTTCTTCTGGCCGATTGGCAGCGGGAACTGCCCCTCACCAACCTTGAAGGGGTCGAAGGCGTCGCCGGGCTTGGCGATTCGGCGCTTGGTAAACCGCTTCTCTGAGGGGACCTTCTCAACAAACCATTCACCGTTGAAGACGATCATCGTCAGCTTCTTCTCACTGCGCGTGCCGAGGAGCAGCTCGTCGATCAGGAGCGCAAAGCTGCGGAGCGCGGGCCCACCCTCGGTAAGCGGGGGCTGTGCGCGGAACATGAGTCGTCCGAAGCGAGTCTGCCGGTCGCCCTGATCTTCAAAGATCTTGTCGTAGCGGACATCAGCGCGAAGCGACTTCAGGCCGGCGTCGGCACGCTCGAGCGCATCCAGCAGCGCTTCGGCATCCGCGAACGTGGCAGATCCGGCAGCGGGTGCCGCGGGCTCGGTCCGGGGGACCACGATCGTGGTTGTCCCGGTTGCGGGCTGCGTGACACGCTGCGTTTCAGGTTGCGTGACAGGCTGGGTCGCGGGCTGCGTCGCGGGTTGTGGCGTCTCCTGCGGCTTGTCCGCTGGATTGACCTGCTCATGCAGCGACAGGCCCGAGAGCACCAGCACCAACCGAACCGCAGCCATCAAGGCACTCAGAAGCGAAAGGACGGTCATCGTGAATCTCGCAGAAGTGTGTCAGAAGCCAATCAGTCAAACGATGCTAAGCGGCCGCGCGGAAGCGTGTCAGGAAGCGTGTCAGGAGGCGTTCAGGACAAGCCAGGGCGATCCCGAGGCTGCCTGGGGAACGTGGTCCAAGTCGCACTCGCGACCCCCACTTAGACGCCCCACAAGCGCGAGAGTTCGCCTCGGCAGGTCCGTATCACGAAGCAGACTCCGAGCACCCCGCACTTGGCCCTAGCGTCCTGACTGCTTGAGCCAAGTGGGTGATTCCCCGCGCTCGCCTGAGGTGACCATTCCGCCGCCGGTGCGTCTAACCTCTCTCATGGCTCGATCCACCATGTCAGTTCGTCACGTTCGCGTCGCCACGAGCCTCCTTGCGCTCGGGCTCGCGATGCTGATTCTCGCGCCGTCACGAACCACAGCACAGCCCAGTGATCCTCAGCCAGCTGCGCCCGCGGCCAAGCCCGAGACGGGCAAGACTCACTCGGGCAAACCTGATTCGGTCAAAGCCGATCCCGCCGAGCCACAGCCCACTGAGGCGCTCGCCTCGCGCGGGAGGCAGTATCGCGCGCTCAAGGGGCAGCCGCGCGGGGTACTCATCACGAGCAAGGGTGCGCTCGAGACCATCACTGCCGCGGGGCGCGATGTGCGTGCGTTCGCCATCGAAGGACCGACGGAAGCACGCTCGATGCTTGCTGGTGCCCACCTGCGTCTCGCGACCAGGAATCTCGTCCCTTCCGATGCGACCCTCGCGGCTGAGATTTCATCTGAAGCGTGGCTCAACAGTGCGGAATCGCCTTGGATTGATCTCGTCATCAGGGAAGTCCGCGACGTGCGCGCCGTTGAGGTCCCTGCGGGCAAGGGCAGCCAGGTGACGCTGATCGGCGAGCTCACCATCCGAGGAGTCACCCGGCCTGTCGAGATTCCGCGTGCCACGCTCATCATGATCCCCGCGGGTGATGCCACTCGCAGCGTCGCAGATGGCGACCTGCTGCGACTGCTTGCCTCCTTCGAGATCCAGCTCGCCGACTTTGGCATCACAAACGATGAGATCGCCGTTCGCAAGCGGATCGCAGGTGCCGTTGCGATCGCGGTCGATCTTGTTATGGCGACGGGTAAGTAGTTCTCACCACTGAAAAGAGCCCCTTGCCGAGGGAAACAACCTACGAAACCCGGCGTGGCAACTCCGAACAAGATAGGGATGCTCACACTCTCTCCCAATCACGATGGCTTCCTCCCCGCCATGACCACCCTCACGGGCGCCTGGGCCGGTCCAAGCGCTGATCGCGTGTGCGATGATCGGTCTTCGGCGCGCGTGCACCCTTCGGCCGCCGCAACGCGGGCGCGGCGGCTCAAGCGCCTTCGTCTGATCGCGCGTGTCATGGATTCCTGCATCGAACTCCCAGGCACGAAGAGGCGCATCGGCCTTGATCCACTGATCGGCCTCGTGCCTGTCGCCGGCGACATCATCTCAACCGCCGTCTCTCTCTACATCGTGTGGGAGGGCCACCGCCTTGGCGCGAGCCGAACGCAGGTGGTCTCCATGCTCGGCAATGTTGCGATCGATCTGGCGGGTGGCGCGATTCCCGTGGTCGGTGACCTCTTCGACTTTGCGTTCACCGCCAACCGCCGCAATCTCCGCATCCTCGGCATCGCCGATGAGGGCTTCAAGGTCTGCATCGATGCAGATCGAGGCGTCCAGATCCGATGACCCAGATGGCACCGGCCTCCAGGCCAGCTTCCCTAATCCAGTGTTCAGCTTCGGTGGCTCATCGACCTGCACAGGACGAACTTTCGCATCATGGCGTTGAACCCCATAGACTGGGTCTACGCCGCACAAGCGGCGGGACCCGACGGACCATCGCGGAGCTTGATTCAATGCAACAGACTCTTGATCGCACGACCAGCGCCGCTATCGACCCAGCCATTTCCGTCACGTCGGGTCCGCGGCCCTTTGTGATTGCCTCCCGGCGCGGCAGCGTTCTCAAGGGCTGCCTCATCGCCGTCGCGATCATGCTGGTTCTTGTGGTCGGGCTGGGCATCTTCGTCGCGATGACCTGGCGCGGCTTCGTTGCGGGCACGCTCAAGACCGCTTCGATCCAGGCCATCAACGATTCGTCACTGCCTCAGGATCAGAAGGACCGCCTCACCACGCGCATGACGGGGCTCGCCGATGACTTTAAGAGCGGCACGCTCACCTTCGAGCAGATCGCACAGATCATGCAGTCCGTCTCGCAAAGTCCGCTCATCCCGCTCGCGATTGTCTATGCCGTGAGCTCCACACACATTGAGAGCTCTGCGCTCACGACTGAGGAGAAGGCCGCCGCGACGCGTAGCATCGGACGCTTCGCCCGCGGCGTCGTCGAAGAGAAGATTCCAGCGACCGCCATGGACGACGTCCTGGCTTCCGTCACAACACGTCGCCCCAACGGTCAGTTTGAAATGAAGCAGGCCGTCACGATCGACGAGCTCAAGACCTTCATCGCCGCAGCGAAGGCGCAGGCCGACGATGCGAAGATCCCCGATGAGGACTTCCAGATCGACATCGCCACCGAGGTGGACAAGGTCATCGACCGAGGCCTCCAGAAGTGAGCGAGTCGTGCGGACCTTATCACCGCTGACCTCGCCCTTGATCCAGCTCCAGCCCCGCCACGCGGCCAGCGTGACCGCTCTCGCGCAGGGTCCCAGAACCGCGCACGATCGCGATCGCAGTTGCCTTTGCGTCGCGTGAATCGCACCTTCTGAGTGCGTGGAGATCCGTGGGCCTGGGGTGTGTGGCCGTGCATAATCAGATCACCGAAAGCGGCATGAACACCACGAACTCCGCACGACGCGCGGATAGCCACGCGGTGTCGTCGGACCTGGATGAGCTTCCAATGAGTGCTGGTGCCTCCGGTCGCCATGGCATCCGTCTCGATCTCAGCGTTGAATCGCCTCTGTCGAGCCGCGCGGGCGCGGCACGCCGGGCCGCGGCCGCCGCGGGTTGGACCCTCATCGGCACCGGACCGATGCGAGACGCTTCGATCGATTGGTCCATCGAACTTGACGTCACACGAAAGACGCTGCCATACGTGGACGCATCGGTCGACATGATCTACGCGGCGTTCACGCTCGAGGCGGTGCCAGCGCCGCGTCTGCCCGCGATGCTTGCCGAGTGGCGTCGTGTGCTCAAGCCCGGTGCGCCCGTTGAGTCGGCCGACTCCTCGACGCTCTTTGAGGGTGGACTCCTGCGCATCGTGGTGCGAGACATGGCCGCGGCGGTCGGCGCGCTTGCCGAACGCGATGAGGCGTTCTTTGAGCGACAGGAGAGCGCGTTTCAGACGGGGGCGGTCCAGCAGGGCGTGGGCGTTCCGGATCGAGGCCCATCGCGCCCGCTTGGCGAGCGCTTCGCGGCGTGGCTGCGCCGGGCGGGGCCCGGCGCGTCGACCTGGTTCGATCACGAGACGATCATGCACCATCTGCGCGCCGCGGGCTTTGATGGGATGTATCGTTCCGCCTGCCGCAAGAGCCTGCTGCCCGAGCTGCGGAGCGAGGCCTTTGATCAGCCCACGCCCGACGTTCTCTACCTTGAGGCGTGGGCAACACAGCCCCGTGTTCAGCAGCCGCGAGCGGCGTAGCACGGACCACAAGGCCACCCGGCCACGGACACGCGCGTGAAGAAGAGCTCAAAGACCCCATCCCGCAAAGCGACCACTCGTCCGGCAACCATGCCCACGCCCGCCCATCGGCGCACGCTCGCGAAGCTGCGTCTGGTGGTCTTTGACTTTGATGGCGTGATGACCGACAACAGGGTGCTGGTCATGCAGGACGGCACTGAGGGTGTCCTCTGCAACCGCTCGGACGGGCTCGGGATCGGCATGCTGCGTGACGCAGGCCTCGCGCTCCTCATCCTTTCGAAGGAGGAAAATCCCGTGGTCTCGGCGCGTGCCCGCAAGCTCAAGATCGAGTACATGCAGGGAATCGACGACAAACTTGCCGCGCTCAAGGCCCTCCTCTCGCAGCGAGGCATCGACGCCGGTGATGTCGCGTACGTTGGCAACGATCTCAACGATTTGGAGTGCATGGGGCACGTCGGACTTCCCATCGCGGTCTCGGACGCGTATCCACAGGTGCTTCGCGTCGCGCGCCTTGTCACTACACGTCCCGGCGGGCACGGGGCGGTGCGAGAGGTATGCGACTGGATCCTCGTCGCGCGGCGTTGATCTCCCCTGAAGCGTGCCACAACCCAACGCTCTCTGCGCCGCATTGGCACTCCTGCTCCAGTGGGATGGCGATGCCGCCGATGATGGGAACTTCCCGTGATGTCCGAGAAGCACACCACCGACCATTCTTCCACGCCCGTGCCGGGCCACTCGCGCGAGGCCGCGTTGATCATCGCGCTCCCCGGCGGCCTCACCGCCAGCGGCATCGCGACGTGGGCCGTGCGCCTCGTCAATGGGCTGGCCGCGATGGGCCGCCAGACGGGACTCATCCTCCACACACCCTCGCCGGGACACCGTCCCCTCTCGGTCTGGCTTCATCCCAGCGTGCAGGTCACGGACCTTTCGCACCTGGGCCCCATCGAGGATGCAATCGCGATCCCCGAGCGATCACGCGAGATGCTCGCGGGGTACGAGCGGGCGGTGGATGGCGTGCCGGGCGTTGGTCCCGTGGTCATCACGCCGACGCACCTTGGTGATTGCTACGGACTCTGCGCGGCGCTGTTGCGCGGTGATCTCGCAGAGCATGTCGAGGGGGAGCGCGCCGCGCGGGTGCGCATCGTCGGATGGGTCCACACCGACACGCCCTACGACCTGCACGTGCAGCGCCACTATGCACGGGCCCTCTCTGCGAGTGTTGCTGTTACGGATCGTCTCGGCCGCTCTCTATCACGCACGCTCGCAGAGGCACCCGGGGCCAGCGGCGTTGCAGTCCGACACATTCCCTACGGCGCGCCCGGCCCCACAACGCTGATCGAGCGCGCGGCGCTTGAGTCTCGCGCGCTGCGGATCATCTACGCCGGGCGGCTTGAACGATTCCAGAAGCGTGTGCTCGCGCTCCCCGCGATGTCGCGAGAGCTGCTCGCGATGGGCATCGCGCACGAGATGGTCATCGTCGGCGATGGGCCCGCGGCTCAGGAGCTTGATGCGGAGATCGCGGTGCGCAGCGCGGGCACTCCCCGCTCGATGATCCGGCTGCTGCCCAAGGCCCACAGCCAGCTCGAAGGCTTGTACGCCGCTGCGGACATCGTCGTGCTCCCGTCGCGCCATGAGAGCCTCCCGATTGCGCTCATCGAGGCCATGCGATGCGGATGTGTGCCGGTTGCCACCACGCCCGCCGGCGCGGAGGGTGAACTGATCGAGGATGGCGTGCACGGTGTCCTCGTCAACGCGGCGGACGATGCGCCCGAAGAAGAGGTCGGTCGAGCCATGGCCCGCGGCGTCGCACGCGCAATCGATCGCCTCTCCACGATGTCCAGCGCGGCACGCGAGAAGGCATCGACGGCGTTCGCCATCGAGCAGCACATCGCGCGGGCGATCCAGCTCATTGACGATGTTGGACACTCGCCGCGACGCATGTGGCCGATGGATCGTCCGTGGGCGTTCACGCCACCCGATGCGACGGGCGCGAGTGGTTCTGTGCCAGCGGATGGGCCGCGACGACTGGACGCGCTCCTTCGTTCTCTCGCGGGCAAGCGTGTGGCGATCCACGGCACGGGGCGGCACACGCGCGAGTTGCTTTCGATCATCGCGAGCCATGCACCGAGCGTCGTTGCGTTCTGCGACGATGACCCGGCACAGCATGCCTCCGAAGGTGCGCCGACGATGCCAATGGCCCGCCCGAGTCGCCCAGACCTGCTCGGCCTTCCCGTCGTCTCGCCGCGAGAGGCCGCGAGAGCTGGCGTCACCGATGTTGTCATCAGCTCGTGGATCAACCAGGCCGCGATCCTCGCACGACGGGACGTCTACGAGAGGCAGGGCATTCGGGCCCACGCGATCTATGACGAGCCGGCGAACGGTGATGGGCGATCCTGAGCGGCTTCTGAGTGATCGTCCGCACGTGCAGCTTGTGCAGTGATTCGGGAGGCGATTGGGTCGGTTATCGGAGTTCGGGCCGTTCCGATCCGGCCATCTCGATCGATTCTTCCGGTCTTCCGCGTCCGCATCTGAAAGCCCGCCAGCCAACGGCCGATGCAACGTACAGCGGTGCTGCGCGCGGCGACTCTCGCTCGCGCAGCAAGCCCTCATCGACCTTGCGGAGACACGGGCCATGCTCATCCAAGACCACTTTGCAGAGCCCCGCCCCGACAGACGCCGCGAGGAACGTCACGCGATGTCCCGCCCCTGCAAGGTCCGTCACGCGCCGACAGGCCGTTATCTCGCGGCCGAGACGCGCGATGTCTCTCTCGCGGGCGCGATGCTCACTATCGACTGCCCCCGCGCGATCCAGCCTGGTGATCAGATTGATCTGCTCATCGCGTGGGACGATCGTGCCCTGCTCCACGATGAGGACTCACGCAAGGGCACTGTGGTCCGCGTGATGCAGGGCCCGGGCCAGCGCCAGTACGTCGGCATCGCGCTCACGGAGGGACTGGGGTCGCGAGCCTCTGCCCGTATGGCCGCGTAGCCCAGAGCCACTCGTTCTCCTCGTCGCTCGATGGGCACGTACGATCCAGCATGCTCTGGCAGCCATCGCTTCCCGATGTGTACATCAAGACGCCCAGCGATCAGCTCGCGGCGTTGATCACGGCGCGCCGGCGCGAGCTTGGTTCAAAGCTCGTCATCCTCGGTCACCACTACCAGACCGCCGAGGTCATCCAGCATGCGGACGTGACGGGCGACTCGCTGAAGCTCAGCCAGATCGCTGCGCAGATCGCAACAAAGGCTGGAGCGGCGAGCAGCGTGGCAGAAGCGTCGGATGCGGACGCGGCACGCTACATCATTTTCTGCGGCGTCCACTTCATGGCCGAGACCGCGGACATGCTCACGCCCCAGCACGTCGCGGTCATACTGCCAGACATGTCGGCGGGATGCTCGATGGCGGACATGGCGCAGTACGACGACACCGTGCTCGCATGGGAAAGCGTGCACGAGTCGCTCCGGTCGCAGGGCTGGAAGGGACGCATCATTCCCATCACCTATGTGAACTCATCCGCAGCGATCAAGGCCTTCGTTGGCGAGCGTGGCGGTGCGTGCTGCACGTCGACCAACGCGAAGCAGGTCGTCGCGTGGGCGCTCGCTGGCGGCGAGCGTCCCGCGGAGCCCGGTGAACAGATCAAGGTCTTCTTCCTTCCCGATCAGCACCTCGGGCGCAACACGCTCGCCGCGCTGGGCATTGATGTTGCGAGCCACTCCGTGCTCTACGACCCGAAGGCCACTCGGCGTGGCGAAGTGCTCGGCGGCGCGACGCCTGAGGGACTCCTCTCGGCACGCGGCCTCCTTTGGGCGGGGCACTGCTCGGTGCACAAGCTCTTCAGGCCCGAGCATGTGGCGCAGATCCGCGAGGCCGATCGCGCGGCAGGGACTCAAACGACCGTGCTCGTGCATCCTGAGTGCGCGAAGGAAGTGGTGGAGGTCAGTGACCTCAATGGCTCGACGGAGTTCATCATCCGCGCGGTGCGCGAGGCTGCGCCCGGATCACGATGGGCCATCGGCACCGAGCACAACCTCGTGCAGCGCATCGCGACCGAGGCCGCGGCCCGCGGCGTCTTCGTACGCATCCTCTCCGACTGCCAGTGCCTCTGCACCACGATGTACCGCATCGACCAGCCGCACCTGCTGTGGGTGCTCGATCACTTGACCGGCCGCAAGCTGCCGACGGATGCGCCCGCCACGCCGCGCGTGACCAATCAGGTGTCGGTACATCCCAAGGTCCGTGAGCTGGCGCTGCTGGCGATTGATCGGATGCTGCAGCTGTCGGCGCCGCCGAGTGGTGGACCGAGTGGTCGGGTGAGTGACAGGACACTCTCCGAGAAGCGAGAGCCTCTGGTCCACGCGGATTGAGATTGTGCTGAGTCTGGTGCCACCAGTCAGCCCCGAAGGGGCAAGACTGGTGGTGAGGTGCGATGATCTGCGGTACCGATGACTGGCCGCTCACTCGCGTGGTGCACTCGCCCGCTTGAGGCGGTCGAGGATGGCGGACCACTCGGGCGATGTGGTGTCTGGAAGTTCGATGATGATGCGGTCATGCTTCAAGGCGTCGGCCTCGCGGAGTGCGGCGTAGAGGCGGGCGGCGTAGGCAGCTGAGTCTGGCGGCATAGTGATGATGTGCGTGCCTCGTGGCGCGTCGGGCAGAGCGGGGTCGCTCAGCGCGAGCAATACACACGTGACTCCTGCCGCAGTGAGCTCCTCGGCGCGGCTGAGTGCGCGGCGCGAGGGTGCGAGTTCGACGGGTGTGCGAGGTGCGTAGTGCGAGGCGAGCTGGCCGGGGCTTGCGAGCGCGGGCGGTTGTGCGTCGAGTGTGTCAAGCGTGGTGCGCTGCGAGGTTCGCGTCGGGCTGGCGGGCGAAGTGCCTTGCGCATTGCTCGGTTCATCGACTTCTTCGCTGAGCACCGCGCTGAGTTGTGAGGCCAGAATGCTCCCCGGGCGCAGGATCGCGGCGCGGCCGCCGCAGACGCTGACAACGGTTGACTCGATGCCGACGCGGCAGGGGCCTCCATCCAGAACCGTGACGAGTGAGGGATCGAACTCGCTGCGCACATGCGCGGCGGTGGTCGGCGAGACGTGGCCGCTCTTGTTGGCGCTGGGTCCGACAAGTGGGCCTCCGAAGGCCTGCAGGAGTGCGCGGGCAATTGGATGGTCGGGGCTGCGGAGCGCGACGGTGTCGCCGCCGCCGGTGACAGCGGTTGGGACGCGTGGACCTCGCGGCACGATGATGGTGAGCGGGCCAGGCCAGAAGGCCGCGGCGAGCATCGCGGCGCGGGCGGGCCATGACGCTACGAGTCCTGGCGTCAGTGTGGCGGCATCCAAGACGTGAACGATGAGCGGATTGTGGCTCGGGCGGCCCTTGGCCTCAAAGACGCGGGCGACGGCCTCGGCGTTGAGTGCATCGGCGCCGAGTCCGTAGACGGTCTCGGTTGGGAATGCAACGAGCAGTCCGGCCCGCAGGCGCAGGGTGGCCTCAGCGATGTCGCTTGGGCCCGCGAGGGGAGCAGGATCGGGAATGCTCGCGGGATGGGAGCGGCCGGACATGCGTGAACCGTACGGGCTATCGCGGCGACTCGGGCGGCGTGGCAGGAGCGGCCGGCGGCGTGGCGGGAGTAAAAGTGGGGGCGGGCGGCTCTACGCCGGATGGCGCTGCGGGCACGGTCGTTGACGCGGGTGCGGAAGCTGCAGCGGAGTTCACTGGCGCTGGCTGCGGCTGTGTGGTTGCTGTTGCCGACGCCGCGGGGGTAACGGGCGCGGTGGCCGTGCCGTCATCGGGGGACTGCAGCTGCGGCACATCGAGCGGCACCAGACCATCCGCGTTCGGGACCTGCAGCAGGATGCGATTGCGCTCCAGCGCGGTGCCCATCGCCTGGAAGAGGAGGGCGATCGAGGTGTGGTACTCAACCAGAGCCTGAACTTCCCTCTGTTCGGCATCGGCGAGCGACTCTTCGCGGTTGAGCTCGAGGTCCAATCGCTCGACGGTGTATCCCTGAAGCGTGTCCTTCTCGACCAGCAGCACGCGGAGGACCTCGGCCGCGGCGAGTCGGCTGGTGCGAGTCTGGCCGATCAGCTCGTAGTTGAGCTGCGCGCGCTCAAGAGACTGCTTGACCTCTTCGACCACGTCCTTGACGGCGTTGCGATAGGCGATCGTGGACTGCATGCGCTCAAGGTTTCGACGACGCAGGCCCGCCTCAGCGGCGCGATTGCCGATAGGAACCTCGAAGACCAGGCCCGCGACATAATCGATGAAGTCGGCGTCGAGCGTGTCGCCCCAGGCTTCGCCCGCGGTGTTGTCGAGCGTTTCGAGTCGAGCCTGGAGGCGGAGCTGGAAGTCGGGGAGGGTCTGATTGCGCGCGACGATCTGGCGGATGCTGGCATCGTCGATGGAGAGGATGGCCTGCTGCACTTCCGGGCGGCTGACGATCGCGGTGCGAAGGCTCTCGACGAGGCTGAACTGGATGGGCTGGTCGGGCATCGAGTCGCTGGGGATCAGCACAACCTCAGAGCCGACGGGGATGTTCGGATCGTTGATGAGTCCCTTGAGCCGCGTGCTCACCAGGCGCAGCTGGGTCTGGGCGCGAAGCACATCAGCGCGGCGTCGTTCGACCCGGGCGCGGCTGTCGGCGATCTGGGCCTGATTGGCATCGATGCGGGCACGCTGTTCGAGCTGGTCGCGGACCTTCACGCCGCGATCGAGCAGACGCGTCAGGATCAGAAGATCGTGCTTGGCCTGAACGAGTTCCCAGTAGGTGCTCTCGACCTGCGTTGCAGTTCGAATCATGTCACGCCGGAGCGTCTGGACGGCATTGCGCTCGACGTTGCGTGCGATGCGGATCTCGGCCTGCGTGACTTCGGAGCCTGCGCCGCGCAGCAGCGGCTGATCCCACTGCAGCGCGATGGCAACGTTCTGGGCGGGGTCGGGGCTGCTGATCTGGTTGTTGGTGCCGTCGTCTCGATAGCCCTGGTCGATCTGCATCGTGTACCGACCGCCGCCGATCAGGGTGCGGCGGACACCGGCCTGAGCGGTGACGGACTGGAACTCATCAGACCGCACGGGGCTGAGTGAGCCGCCGGCGAAGCCGGTCTGAACGCGCGGCGAGTCGGTGTTGTTCCACGTCAGGTTGGAGAAGAGGACCCAGTCGAAGGCGGCTTCGGCGCTCGCGACCTGCGCCTCGCCGACGGCGGGCCCGAGGCGCGCGAACTGGAGCGCGAGGTTGTGATCAACGGCGGTTCGGATCGCGCTGCCAAGGGTGATCTCGAGTGCTTCGACGGGCTCGCCGTGGAGGTTCTCGCCGAGGTTGAGCTCGACATCGGCATAGGACTTGATCCCCGCCATCTTCTCGACCTCGCCCATCATCTCGGGCTTGATGCCCAGGCTCTGAGAGAGATCGATCCGGCGTGTGACGATGGGGCGCGGCCGGCGCTGTGGCTCACGCAGCTCGCGCTGGGCGGCGTCCACCACGGAGCGGCGGATTGAGCTCTCGCTCTGGTCGAGCAGCGGTGAGGAACTGCTGCCGCAGCCGGAGATGATGAGGGGCAGCATGAAAGAGGCGGAGAGGGCGAGGCTCGTCACCCGGCCCGCATGCTGCGCAAGCGCGGTGGCGCTGGCGTGGGCCTTGTGAGGATCGGCGGGAGATGTGGGTCGCGCTTCTGGCGAAGTGATTCGCATGGGGATTCCGAACGTAGCGATCGGCGTGGGCTGGGTCAACGCGGCGGATTCCGCCGTGTCGAAGCCGATCGGTCCGCGTATGGGTAGCGGCTGGCCTTTCCCGGCGCACCGTGGCGCCGGGCGACCGCCGCGGCGAAGCGTACGGCGTGCGACGCACCGCCGCACGAAGCGCGGCAAGAAACCCTAAAGCAAAAGAAAACGCCCGGCCTCGGGGCCGGGCGTGGAGCGGAGTGTGTGATCAGTCCCCTGAGGGGGAGGGGGGAGCGGGAAGGGCTTAGAGGTTGCAGACGCCGGTGACGACGAAGGACGCGAGGATCTGAGCGTCGGTCAGGTCAGCATTCTCATCGCCGTTGAGGTCACCATCGAGCCAGTTGGCCTCGGGGGTGAGGAGACCAACAAAGACCTGCGCCATCTGCTGGGCATCGAGGAGGTCGACGTTCTCGTCCTGGTTGTAGTCGTAGTTGCAGGGGAAGACGGGCGTGCCAACGGTACCGGTAATGCTGATGTTGGAGAGAGCCCACCAGCCGGACTCGGCATCGCTGAAGCGGATGCGCATCTGGGTGGCGCCTTCGGGGTTGTTGACCGGCACGGTGACGAGCTCGTCGGTCGCGGTGGACTTGTTGGAGGGGTTCCAGAGGAGGGCGGTGTTCCAGGTGGCGCCGTTGTCGTAGGAGACCTCAACGCGGGAGGTGTGGTTGGGGGCGCTGAACCAGCCGGAGCGGAAGGCGACGTTGATGGAGTTGGCGTTGATGCCGGCGATGCTGTAGTTGGGGGTCACCAGGCGAGCGACACCGTCGCAGTTGCTCTGGTCGAAGTCGGAGACGAAGGTCGTGTTGGCGCCGAACTGGGTGCGGAGGCCGCCGCCGGAGCGAGCCCAGGCCGCGGTGAGCCAGGCGCTGAAGCCCTCGAAGTCGGGGGTGCCGCTGCAGTTGATGAGGCCGCTGTTGTCAGCTTGGAGAGAGACGTTCTGAGCGGCGACGGTGGAGTAGTAGAAGCAGGTGTCGACCGGGGCGAGCTCGGTCGGAGCGGTCTGGCCCGCGGAGAGGGTCTCGAAGGTCTCGGTGAAGAGATTGGTGCCGTTGCCGTCGAGGCTGATGTTGTCCACCGCCCACCACCAGTCGTTGCGGGCGTTGACGAGGGCAAACTCGAACCTCACTGACTGAGCGCCAGCGGGGACTGCCAGGTCGGCCTGGGGAATCGTGACGGTCTCGTTCGGAGCGTCGTTCTTGAAGAAGGGGCTGGGCGGCACGAAGATCTGGGTTGCGCTGGCGGTGCGGCCGGAGTCGGAGTCCCAGCGGAGGACCTCAACGCCGGGCTGCTCGACGCCGCCGACGGTGTAGAGGGCCTTGATGACGGCGGTCTGGTTGTTGGTGGGGCGACGGGTCGCGGTGCCGCCGGAAGCGCCGGTGGTCACGTTGGCGCCGGGAACCTCGAAGGTGTTGGGGCCGGTGACAACGACGCGGACGCGGCCGAGCGCCGGGACCGAGGCGTTGTTGGCGATGGTGACGTAGTTGCCGGTGAGGAAGCCGTGGGGCGTGGTAGTCGTCACGACGGCGGTGGCGCCGGTGCTGATCGAGTCGATCGTGCTGGGCGCGGGGTTGGGATCGAAGGCTGAAACGTCGTCGAAGGCCTCGTCGCGCCAGCTGGAGGCGAAGCTCAGCTGGAGGTCGGAGGGGACCGGCGGGAGGGGGATGCTGGGCGTGGTGGCGAAGGCGTTGAAGTTCGACTGGCCGTTGGCCTGATCGTCCCACTCATCGGGATCGGCGATGGCAACGTAGCCGGTGCCGAGGGTGAAGGTCTCGCGGAGCTGCGTATCGACGCGAGGGGAGCCCCACCAGGCGCCCCAGGCAACGGACCAGCCGGCCCACTCGGGACGGCCGCAGGGCGAGCAGGGGCCGATCGGGGTGAAGACATCGGTCCAGCCGGCGGGCATGTCGGGCGACCAGGGAGCGGTGCAGGGAGTGAAGTCGACGGTGGGCGCCAGGCTCATGATGGCGGTGTTGGGGGAGATGTTGCTGGCGAGCGGGATGGTGGCCTCGCCCTCGAAGACGCTGATGTTGTCGATGGCCCAGTACCAGTTGTCGTCGCCGATGTAGTCAAAGTCGAGGGTCATCGTGGTGGCGGCGGCGGGCACGGCGATGGCGAGCGAGACGCGCTCGTTGTTGACCGTGGGCTTCTGGTTGGGGCCAGCGGCGGACTCCCAGCGGAGGACCTGCACCGGCGCGCCAGTATCGAAGCGGGCGGTGATGGTGGCGTTCTGGTTGCCGGAGCGGCGCCAGTTGGAGTCGAAGGAGAGAACGACCAGGTTGCCGCTGCGGTTGCTGATGTTGATCGCGGGGGTGGCCAGGAGGCTGCCCATCTCGCCGCCGTAGGGCTGGAGGTCATCGAAGCGATCGCTGTCGGCGACCGCGACCTTGTTGGTCGCGTTGGCGAAGGCTTCGCGGCCAGCGCCGGCACCGGCGGCGCAGGACCAGAAGGGAATAGTCGTGACGGACCAGCCGCGCCAGTCGGCGATGCCGCCGGTGGTGTTGGCGGTGTTGGTGACGGTCATGCCTGGGATGGAGCGGGTGTAGACGTTGGTGTTGCAGTAGGCGGTGCCGCAGGCGGGCGGGACCTCATGGAAGGCGGGCTCGAGGACGACGGTCTCGAAGCCCTCGCTGAAGATGGTGGTGGGGACGCCGCCGAAGTCAGCGGTGAGCGCGAGGTTGTCCATCGCCCACCACCAGTCGTTCGCGGCCTCGACGAGCCCGAACTCGAAGCGGACGGCAGTGGCGCCGGCGGGGGCCTGGAGGGCGGCGCTGTCGAGCGTCACGGTCTCGTTGGTGGCGTCGGCCTTGAAGAAGGCGCCGGTGGGGTCAGAGTCCCAGCGGAGGACCTCGACGGGGGGCTGCACAACGCCGCCGACGGTGTAGTAGGCGCGGATGATGGCGGTCTGGTTGTTCAGGAAGTTGGCGTCGTCGAAGCCCTCGGGGCGCCAGGAGGAGTCGAAGGTGAAGGCGAGGGTGCCGGGCGTGGTTCCGACGAGGCTGATGGCGGGGGTTCCCATGAAGGTGTTGAGGAAGCCGCAGTTGGTGTCGGGATCGCCGCGGTCGTCCCACTCGTCGGGATCGGCGACGGCGACGTTGCCGGTGCCGAGGGTGAACTGGGAGCGGTTCTGGTCGCCGGCGACCTGAGCCCACCAATCCTTCTGAACGAAGGACCAACCCTCCCACTCACGGACGCCCTCGGTGGTGCCGCAGGGACCGCAGGCGGTCGGGGCGGGGACGCAGCCGGGGACGCGACAGGCGTAGGTCTTGGTGCTGCAGGTGTCCCAGGTCCAGCCGGAGGGGGGCGTGTGGGTGAAACGAACGGGCTGGGGTCCGCAGGCGTTGACGATGGTGGGATCCGAGGACTGGTTGCTGAGGGCAACGCTCTCAAAGTCCTGGGTGTAGAAAACGGTCTGTGCCATGGCCGACTGGCAGGAAATCGCCAGACCCGCCAACGCCGCGAGCTTGACGCTCGACTGCTTGTTCCAAGTACGCATCACTCAGGCTCCTCTATTCAGTGTTCCGCACGAGACCTGATCTCCCGAGACCAGGCCCAGGACAAAGTGCGGCCGCTCGACAGAGCGTGCCGCAGAGAGAGGAGCCTAATTCGCAAGTGGATCAAACACAAGCGTTCTAGCGTCAAGGTTGTAGTAAACATTGCTTTGATTGCGCGAAGGCGTCGGCAATCACTGTCGATTCGCGTTGCGGAGTCGGAAAATGCATGTATTTGGCTTGATTCCGAGGTTCTCTTGGCGATCTTCATGGTCCAGTCCATGCGCCACACAAAGAACTGAACGCGATCTTGATTGAATCTAAACACAAACTCGAATGTAAGTTGCTTTGGTGCGGGGTAGGATTCGGCGCCCGCTCAGGTGACTCATTTGCGATCTGCACGCACGAACGAAAGGCCCACGCCATGGACCATCACGCAAAACCCGGCATCGCACGCGGGCACGCCTTCACGCTCATCGAGCTCCTGGTTGTCATCGCCATCATCGCGGTGCTCATCGGCATCCTCCTGCCCGCTCTGGGCAGCGCGCGTGAGGCGGGACGTCAGGTCGTCTGCCAGTCGAACCAGCGCACCATCTACACCGCGATTTTCGGCTACACCGCCGACAACAAGGAGTTCCACCACGTCAAGCGCCTGAACTTCGGCCTCCGCTTCGAGCGGATTAACTCGAGCGGTCCCTACGAGTCAAGCAACCTCCGCATGGTCCGCCCGTTCCAGAACGATTTCACCTCCGACGGCGGCCCGCCGGATGTCGCCTACTGGGGCAACATCTACGACCCCTACTTCGACATCAGCATCGATCCCCAGTGGTACGGCGCTCGCATGCCCTGGACCTCAATGAACAAGCCCCCGTTCCTGGGCTGGCAGGTCTGGCGATGCCCCTCGGCCAAGCTCATGGATCCATATCCCGATGGCACGCTCTTCAACCCAGATCACTTGTACCAGACATACGGCTTCAACGGCGTCGACGACCGCATCGATCCGGGAACGGGCAAGCCCGTACGGACCTGGTGGCGCCGTGAGCGCGTCAGCCGCGGCGGCGTGACCCGCATCTATCCGGTGCCCACACGCATCTCCGACATCAACCAGCCCTCGGCGCTGATCATGTTCCAGGACGCCTTCGAGCACATGCTTGATGCCAACGGCGACACGCTCAACGACCTCTCCCAGTACAACCCCGACGTCGATGGTGGCGACCCACGCTTCAAGGACTGGCAGAAGGAGTACTTCCGCCACAACGCCGGCTGCAACACCCAGTGGGGTGACGGCCACGTTCGGGCCATCGGCAAGGCAGAGAACAACGAAGCACTGCCGATGTACACGGGCCTGAGCCGCACTCCCTGACAGAGGCCGCGGGCTACTGCTGAAATGAAAACGGCCCGCCTCGATCGAGGCGGGCCATTTTGATTGATGAAGTACGCATGACCGCCGAGCTCGCGAACGACGCACGCATCAAGCTTGTGGCGGCTGGGCCTGGCGTGCCTCGGCAAAGATGTGCAGCCGGTGTCCCAGCGGCGAGAGACCCAGCCGCCTGCAGAGCGCGTCGCGCAGCGCCGCCACCTCTGCAATCTCAATCGACATCGTCTCACCCGTGTCGACGCGCACGAGCAGGTCCTGAGCACTCTGGCCATACACCAGCTGATAGTGCGTCTGCTCCTGATCAAAGAGCACACGCTGAATGATGCCCGCGTCGAGCAGGAGCCTGATGGTGCGATAGACCGTCGCCTTGCTGACACGGATGCCGCTGCGCTTCACGGCCTCAAGCACGCGGTCGGCCTCAAAGGTCCCCTCGAATCCGATGATGCTGTCGAGGACCTGGGCCCGCTCGGGCGTGTACTTGAGCCCCTCGGTCCGCAGCTTCTTCCTGAAGACGGCACAAAGCGGCTCAAAGATCGTCAGTTCGGGAGCACCCGCTTCGGCCCCGCGCGACGTGGGCCACGAGCGGCCTTCAGACTGCCCCGCCCCGTTGCCAGTGTTGGTCACGCTCGCTGGGGTCGCTGGCACGGGGTTGTCTGGTGATGGGGTCCCGGGTGGCATCCGTGTATCCTAACCCCGAGCCCGGCCCTGACCGCGAACGATCCCAAATGCCCGACCAGCGACCGACACTCTCGCCACCGTCACCAGCTGCGGACGCCACGCGGATTGGCTCATCGCAAGCCCAGGCACCGGAAGACTCGGCCTCACGGGCCGCGAGCGCCCGCCTCATGCTCCTTCTTGCAGCTGCGCTGGCAACGCTGACCGTCGTCGTGCTGCTCAACCACCGGCCGGTGGTGGTGGGGGGGAGAGAGGGGAACACCGATGCGGTGCTGGTGGGGCTGCCCCCGTTCGTCCGCGCAGTGCTGCTTTCGGAGCGCCTCTTTCTCGCCGGCCTTCCCGCCCTCGCGTATGTCCTCGCGGGGATCGGGCTCGGTCGGCTGTGGCGGCCACTGGTTCAAGGCAGTTCCGAAGCACTGGCCATGCAGGCCGCGCTCGGCACCGCGTCGCTCCTCTGGCTCTCGCACCTGCTCGGCTGGCTCGGACTCCTGACGCCCGCCGTCGCGATCAGCACCGTGGGCGTTGGACTCGCGCTCGGTCTCGATCAGCTCATCCGCACGCTCCGCGTTGGAGTACGCGTTGCTCGCTGGCGGGCTTCGAGCGTTGCGGCCTCGCCCGCGATTGCGGTCCTCTTTCTCGCCGCGGCGTGCACCCCCGGCTGGCTCTGGGGGAGCGAGTTTGGTGGCTACGACGCCCTCTCGTACCACCTGCAACTGCCTCGCGAGTGGCTCGAGACCGGCCAGCTCGCGACACTCAATCACAATGTCTATTCCGCACTGCCGAGCCTGGTCGAGGCCGCGTTCATGCACGTTGGTGCCGCGCTCATGCCCATGAGGCCGCAGGGTACGTCGCCGATGCTTGGCGATGCGGGCATCGCGCTCTATTCGTGCCAGATGCTGCACGCGATGCTCACACTCCTCGCGGCCTGGTGCATCGGGCGCGCCGCCGCGGCCTGGGGCGCGAGGATCGGCCTGGATCGCGCTGCGTGCGACTGGGCCAGCGCCATCGCCTTCGGCGTCACCGTCACCATACCCTGGACCGTCGTCGTTGGCTCACTCGCGTACAACGAGACGCCGATGCTGCTTCTCGCGGCGGGCGCTCTCATCGTTGCAATCGACCCCGGCCTCTCGGCATCGCGCAAGGGGCTGCTCGCGGGCATCCTCATCGGCGCGGCCTGCGGCGTCAAACCAACCGCGCTCCTCATGCTCGCGCCGGGCACCGCGTTGGTCCTGGCGGTGCACGTGCGCCCGCGCGAGTGGCATCGCGTAGCGATCGCGGGGAGTGCCGCGGGGCTCCTCATGCTCGCTCCCTGGCTCGCACGCAACACCCTCGCGACCGGGAACCCTGTCTTCCCATTCGCTTCGAAGATCTTCGCGAACGAAACCGGCGGCACCGGGCACTGGACCGCAGAACAGACGCAGCGTTTCGGGCGTGGCCACGCCTTCGATGGCTCCTTCGCGGATCGCCTGCGTCTTGCCGTACTTCCCGAGCCAAAGGCCAACCAGCCCGCCGACATCGCGCGGTATCGGGGCATGTCGAATCCCCAGTGGGGCCTCTTCTTCGCCCTCGCGGCGGGCGCGCTCGTGATCGGCATCATCTCCCCCCGGCCCGTGGCACTCCGCCGCGCGCTCGTGCTGCTCGGCGCGTTCATGGGCCTCTCCCTCCTCGCGTGGCTCACAACCACCCACATCCAGAGTCGCTTCCTGCTGCCGCTGCTGGTACCGGGAACTATCGCCATCGCGCTCTGGATCGCGGCACTTCCTTCGGCGCGATGGCGTGCCGCGATGGGATGCATCACCATCGCGATCCAGTCGGCCGTCACCGTCTCGCTCTTCGCCAGCGAGCGTGACCGGAATCCCCTCGGGGGTCTGGATTTCTCAGTCTCAGAACGCACGGGCGCGATGTGGCGCGATGTCTTCCGCGATCTGAAGCCACAGCAGCGGACCGAGCTCCTCGCGCGCCTCTCCCCCGAGGCCGTCATCAACCTCACGCTCAACCCGCAGTGGCAACTCCTCCTCATCGGCGATGCAACGCCGCTCTTCTACTCGCGTCCCGGCGAAAAGCCCGGCGGCCCGAGCATTCACTACAGCACCACCTGGGACACTTCGGTCTTCGCTCAGGCCATCGCAACGGACCCGACCAACCCCAGCGCATGGTCAATCGCACTCAAGGCCCGCGGCATCGACGCCTGCGTCGTGAACCTCGGCGAGGTGGCACGCCTCTCAAGCTCGGGCTTCTCCGATCCCGCCCTCACGCCCGAGGCCGTTGAGCAATGGCTCCGAGCACACACGCGCCCGCTGGCCATGTGGCCGGAGCTGGGCATCTTTGTGGTCCAACCTGTCGTCGAGCCCGTAGCGCCGCCTGCTCCTCCAACGACGCCCCCAGCACCGGAGGCACGTTGAACGCTCACGAGCCGGAGAACCAGTCACCACGGAGTGAGGCGCCGGAGCGAGGTCGTTCGCGTCCGTTCCGCCGCGCCGTTCAGATTCTGGCCATTCTCATCTCGCTCGCACTGCTCGCGTGGTTTGTCTCACTCCTCCTGAGTCCCGAGAGCCGTCGCGCCTTGGACACGATCGCCCACGCGCCCTCCCGCCTCATCGCGCTTCTCGCGGCGCTCTCGCTCGCGTCGCTCATCTTGAACGGCCTCACCTTCTATTGCACGCTCCGCCCGCTGCGACCAGCGCACACGCTCTCCATCTGGCGCATCATGACGGTACAGGCCATCGCCACGATGCTCTCATCGTTCCCCTTCAAGCTCAGCCTCGTCGCGCGATTCCTGATCCACAACCGGCGCGACAGGATCCCGGTCCTCACGATCGGCGCATGGCTCGCGGCGAACTCCGTCGTGATCCTCGCAGCCCTCGCGCCGCCGCTGGGCGCGGCCCTCTGGCGTCGCGCGGTCGATCTTCCATTCCTCGTGACGTCGATCATCGGGCTCGTCGCGCTGTACGGCCTGATCCTCGCCTCCGCACGCCTCTTCGCCGGTGAAGCGGGCCTTCGCCGCCTCGCGGCCATCGCCCAGCGATCGCGTCTCGCGATCGTCGCGCGATTGATCGCATCACCGGCCTTCGCACGCCTCCACACCGGCTTTGCGATGCTCGCAAGCCCCCTCTGGCTCGGCCTGGCGCTCGGAACGCGCATCCTTGACCTTGCCGTCATCGCCTCACGTTTCGTTGTCGCGGGTCACGCCGCCGATGTTCACATGCCCTGGGAGAGCTCCATCCTCGCCGGCGCGTCCTTCTTCCTCATCGGCGTCCTCAGCCCCGCAGGCTCGATGGGAGCGCGCGAGGGAGGCACCACGGGTCTCGCGGCACTCGCGACGATCCCCGGCGTTTCGCCCGAGGCCTTCGCCGCCGTCACGCTCGCGGTCTCCGCGGTTGAGATGGTGGTCGTGCTCGTCTGCGCGGGCGTCGCCATCCTCGCGGTGGCGCCATGGAGGCTGCGCGGCGACGCACCAGCGCCGCCAGCGCCGGGCAATGTATAGCGCAAGCTATACGGATCCGATCGTCAATCCATCATGCGCGAGGAACATCCCCTCCGGCAGCGTGGCCTGCGTCGCCTCATGCCCAAGGTCGTGGCTCATGTGCACGAAGTACGTGCGTTCAGCGCCGATCGACACCGCGGCGTTAATGGCCTCGTCCAGCGTGAAGTGCGTCGGGTGCTTGCGATGACGCAGCGCATCAAGCACCAGCGTCTTGACGCCGCGCAGCAGTTTCCATGACTCGCTTGGAATCGCCGAAACATCGGTGCAGTACGCCAATGGCAGCAGATCCGCCGCGCCGCCCCGCGACTCGAACCCGGGCGCACGATCAAACCTGAAGCCAAGGATCGGCAGCCGCCCATGCAGCAGCCGGATCGGCGTCACATCAAGCCCGTGGACCGCTGCCGCGCGGCCAAGCCGCACATCCTCTTCCGTGATGGTCCAGGGGATCAGCGACGCTACGAACGAGTCATTGACATTCCGATCGCGCTCGAAGATGTGCGTGTAGACGCGCCTGAGATGCGCCATCGTCGCCTCTTCCGCGTAGATCGAGATCGTCTCACGCCCCATCATCACGTTGAACCGGCGCACCTCGTCCAAGCCGAAGGTGTGATCCACGTGGTTGTGCGTGAAGAAGATCGCGTCGCAGCGCGTCAGCCTCTCGCGCAGTGCCTGAGCACGAAGGTCCGGCCCCGCGTCCAGCAGCAGCGTGCGATCCCGCCCCGAGGGATCGGTCCACCGGAGTGCCGCGCTGGTCCGCAGCCGCGCATCACGCGAATCCGTGCTCGTGCACACCGCGCACACGCACCCGATCGCGGGAACGCCAGAGGATGTGCCGGTGCCGAGGAACGTCAGACGCATGACCGAAGGTAGTCCCCCGGGCCTGCGGGCGGCCCAACACATCCGGCCGCGATCCGGTATCCTCTCCCCCATGCTCCAGAAAGTCTGCGCTCTCCTCGCCGCGTCCACTGCCGTTGTCGCCATGGCCTTTGCTGCCACCACTGCCCTTGTGGCGACGACCGCGATGGCCCAGCCCTCCAACTCCGGGCCATTCAACCCGCCCGCCAACGGCCCGCGCCGCGCGGACCCCACGCTCATCGCGATCCGTGGCTGCACGCTCCACACCTCCCCCGATGCGCCGCCCATCGAGCACGCGACCATCGTCGTGAAGGATGGTCGCATCGCGGCCGTGATGCCCGGTGAGAACAACGCGCCCGCACGCCTCCCCGTCGGCCCGCGAGTCATCGATGCGAAGGGGATGCATGTCTACGCCGCGTTCATCGATCCCTTCGTCGAGATCGACGCGCCCAAGCCCGATCCCAAGTCGCAGGGCCTCCACTGGAACGAAGCCATCACGCCCCAGCGCTCCGCCCTCGATGGCACAGGCATCGATGCTGGCACCGCAGACTCGCTCCGCAAGCTCGGCTTCGCCGCAGCGGGCCTCTCGCCCAGGGGCGGCGTCATCCGTGGCCGCGGCGCTGCTGTCTCACTCGCCAAGCCAAGCGACGACGCCTCGGTGGCTCGTCCACCCGTCTACGCGCGGGAGATCTACCAGGTCGCCAGCTTCGACCTCGCTGGCCGCGGCTATCCGGACTCTCAGATGGGCGCCATCGCGCTCCTTCGGCAGACCTTCCTCGATGCCGACTGGCAGTTCAATCGAAGGGCCCGCTCCCTCACCGATGAGCCCGTCAACGCCCTTGACTGGCTCGCGCCACCCGTGTCTGGCCCGGCATCGCTTCAGGCCGGCGACAGCAACCGGGCCGATCGCGTGCAGCCTCCCTTTCGCCCCGGCACGCTCCTCTTCGATGCCGCAGACGACCTCGAGTCCCTCCGCGCGACCAAGATCGCCGTGGAGTTCCAGCGTCCCCTCATCATCGTCGGCAGCGGCACCGAGTTCACGCGGCTTGAGGCCATCAAGACCAACAACGTCCGCATGATCCTGCCCCTGAACTTCGCGAAGACGCCCGATGTCGCGAGCGTCGCCAAGCAGGACAGTGTCGAGCTGCGCGACCTCATGTTGTGGGAGCAGTCGCCCACCAACCCACGCCGGCTCGCGGCCAGCGGCGTCCCCTTCGCCCTCACATCAAGCAAGATCCGCGACCGCACTCAGTTCACCGCCAACCTGCGCAAGGCCGTCAAGCACGGACTCAGCGAGCAGGATGCCCTCGCAGCCCTGACCACCACTCCCGCGGCGTTCCTGGGCCTCTCAACCTCCCTCGGCACCATCGAGGTCGGCAAGGTCGCCAACCTCATCATCGCCGACGGGCCCCTCTTTGCGGACAAGACCAAGCTCCGCAGCATCATCGTCGACGGTATCGTGCACGAACTTGGCACCGCCCCAGAGGACTACGAGGGAACCTGGGACGTCACGCTCGATGGCAGCGGCCCCGCGACAGACCGCACGCTGATCTTCGGCAAGGATCCCTCCGACCTCACCGTGACGCGCGCCGACAAGACGACCAAGGCCTCACGCGTCATCCGCTCCGGTAGCGCCCTCGCCTTCACCTTCGACCACGATCCCCTCAACGACAAGCCGGAGGCGGGCGCACCCGAGCAACCGGCAGACGCGGGCCGCGCCGGCATCTTCACGATGAACGCCGCGATCCTGCGTGAGGGTGGCCCTGACTCGCGCCCCGTCTCCCTCTCCGGCACTGGCCTGCGTGCCGATGGTGAGCGCTTCGCGTGGTCCGCCAAGCGCCGCCCGCGCCCCCTCTCCGGCCTCTGGCCCGTCTTCTTCGACGCCGAGAAGGAGCCCGCCTTCATTCTCATCTTCCGCGAAGCTGCCAAGCCCGATGCGGCCAAGCCCGACGCCACCACCCCCGCACCTCAGCCCCCGCGCCCCGAACTCGAGGCCATCCTTCCCGACGGCACCAGCGCCCCCGCGAACTTCACATGGGATGGTTCAGCACTGACGCTCGACATCCCCGCCATGGGCGGGCGTGCCGCAGCGAAGTTGAGCGGCACGATCGACTGGACCGGCAAGGCCCCCATCATGTCCGGCAGCGCCTGGCGAGCCACACGCACCACGCTCGACGGCTCATACCGAGTCTTCGAGACCGACGGTGCCGCCAAGGACCCCAAGGCAAAGGAAGGCCTGACCATCGAGATCGGCGGCACTTCTGCCGCGCCCCCCAAGCCCACCGTGAAACTCACCTTCACGAAGGCCGATGACGCGAAGGACGCAGAAGGAAAGCCCGCGAAGCCCATCGTCATCGAGTGTGAGGATGTTGCAATCGACCCAGCGAGCCCCGGCACAACCATCACCTTCAAGATGGACATGAAGCCACTGGGCACTGAGGCCCAGCCCCTCGAGGGCAAGGCCGAGGATCGCATCACGATCTTTGGCGACACCCTCACCGGCACCTCAAAGCTCCCGGACGGTACTACCCACACCTACAAGGCCAGGCGTGAGGAGAAGGAAGACGAAGAGGCCAAGCGACTGCGCGAAGAGCTCGAAGCCATCAAGGAGATTCCCGAAAAGCTCCCAACGCCCTTCGGCCCCTTCGGCACGCTGACCATGCCCCCGCAGGACACCATCCTCTTCACCAACGCCACCGTCTGGACTCTTGGCCCGCAAGGCACACTCCAGAACGCCAGCGTCCTCGTGCAGGGCGGTCGCATCACGTACGTCGGTATCGACATCCCAAGCACGCCCGCCGGTACCATCACGATCGATGCAAGGGGCAAGCACCTCACGCCCGGCATCATCGATTGCCACAGCCACACCGGCATCTCCAAGGGCGTCAACGAAGGCGGTCAGGCCATCACCGCCGAGGTCCGCATCCAGGACGTCACCGATCCCAACGACGTGAACTGGTATCGCCAGCTCGCCGGTGGCGTCACCGTCGTCAACAACCTCCACGGCTCGGCCAACGCCATCGGCGGCCAGAGCCAGACCAACAAGCTCCGCTGGGGATCCCCGCATCCCGACGACATGCACATGGAGGGCGCCAAGCCCGGAATCAAGTTCGCGCTCGGCGAGAATCCCACCGGCGTCAACTGGCGCGGCGGGCGAGGCGAGGGCGAGCGTCGCTACCCCGGCACACGCATGGGCGTTGAGCAGCTCATCCGCGACCGCTTCACCGCCGCACGCGAGTACGCCGCCCAGCGCAAGGCCGCTGCCAACTCGCGCGACCCCGTCCGACGCGACCTTGAGCTCGACGCAATCGCGGAGATTCTCTCCGGCGATCGCTGGGTCCATGCCCACAGCTACCGCCAGGACGAGGTCCTCATGCTCGCGCAGGTCGCGGGCGACTTCAAGTTCAAGATCGGAACCTATCAGCACATCCTGGAAGGCTACAAGGTCGCCGATGCGATCAAGGCCCATGCGGTCGGCGCCTCGGGCTTCACCGACTGGTGGGCGTTCAAGGTTGAAGTGCAGGACGCCATCCCCGGCGGCTTCCCACTGATGGAAGAGGTCGGCGTCGTCGTCTCCTACAACAGCGACAGCAACGAGCTCGCGCGGCGCATGAACACCGAGGCCGCGAAGGCCGTCAAGTACTCCGGCGGCCGCATCACCCCCGCCGAAGCCCTGAAGTTCGTTACACTCAACCCCGCCATCCAGCTCGGCATCGATTCCCGCGTCGGCTCCGTCGAGGCAGGCAAAGAAGCCGACCTCGCACTCTGGTCCGCCGACCCGCTCTCCACATACTCCAAGTGCGAGATGACACTCGTCGACGGCCGCGTCCTTTTCTCCCTCGAGCGCGATCAGGAGCTCCGCGAACAAGTCAAGAAGGAACGCCAGCGACTCATCCAGAAGGTCTTGGCCGATGGCAAGTGCAAGCCCGCCGAAGCTGCCGGCGAAGGCGCTCGCCCCGCAGGAGGCCGCCGCGGCCGCCCGCCCGCCGACATCAACAGCGGCTCATCCACCGAGGGCGAAGAAGGCTTCGAGAGCGACGACTTTGGAGCCAACATGAGCGACGAAGCCCGCGAGCAGATGAAGCAGATCTACCTCGAAACGCTCCGCAGCGGACGCGACCCGCGCTACCTCCCGGGTGTCTGCGGCTGCGGCTTCACGCACTGGTGATCCGAGCAGGTCGGTTCTCTGAACCGACTCTTCTCGTCGCCTCCTTCTTCCGTTCTCTCACGACTCACTCTCTCGCCCGTCGAAGCATCGGATCAAACAAACATGACCACTCGCATCGCAGCGGCCTTCTTCGCACTCATCGTCGCCGCCACATCCACCATCGCCCAGGACCTCACGCACAAAGCCGCGCCGCAGGCGGGCCCCATCGCCATCGCCAACGCCACGATCCACCCCGTCTCCAAGCCCGCCTTCCAGGGCTTCATCATCTTCGATCAGGGCAAGATCACGATGATGCAGGAGGGGGAGCTCAAGGACGCACGCGAAGGCGTCCGCATGATCGATGCCAGCGGCAAGCACGTCTACCCCGGCCTCATCGCCCCCTGGACGCAGCTCGGCCTCACCGAGTTCCAATCCGTTCCCGCAACGCAAGACCTCGCCGAGGTCGCGTCGATCGCCCCAGAAGCGAGCCCAGCCATCGCCGTCAATCCAGACTCCACGCTCATCCCCGTCACACGCTCCAACGGAATTCTCATCGCCGGAATCTTCCCCGAGGGCGGCCTCATCCCCGGCCAGGCCTCCGTCATCCGCATGGACGGCTGGACCATGGCCGACAAGACCGTCCGCGCCACCAGCGGCATCGTTCTCCGCTGGCCCCAGATGCGCACCATCACCGCCTGGTGGATGGACACAAGCGAGGACGACCAGCGCCGCGACATCACCCGCAACCTGACGCGCATGCGCGAGGTTTTCGACACCGCACAGGCCTACGCCAACGCCATCGGCACCGATCCCTCCCAGCCCACCGACCTTCGCTGGGAGGCCATGAGGCCCCTCTTCGCCGCGCCGCAGCCCGGCATCGCCGACGCGCGCCCGCGCCTCTTCATCCTCGCCAACGACCTCGATCAGATCTCCGCGGCCGTGGCCTTCGCCAGAGAACGCTCACTCCGCGCCGCCATCGTCGGCGGTCGCGACGCCCACCTCTGCGCCCAGCTCCTCAAGGACAACAACATCCCCGTCATCCTCACCGGCACGCACGTCATGCCCCGGCGCGATGACGCAGATTACGATGAAGGGTTCACCCGCCCACTGCGGCTGCACAAAGCCGGCCTCACCTTCGCCATCGCTCACATGGACGACACCGCTCACGAGCGCAACCTCCCCTACTCCGCCGCCATCGCCGCGGCCCACGGCCTCCCACGCGACGCCGCCCTCAACGCCATCACCCTCGCGCCCGCGCAGATCCTCGGCATCGACGATCAATACGGCTCACTCGAAACCGGCAAGTCCGCCACGCTCATCATCACCACCGGCGACCCGCTCGAAGTGACCACGCAGATCCAGTCCGCCTTCATCGACGGCCGCGAGATCGACCTCTCCAACAAGCAGACCAAGCTCTACGAGAAGTACCGCGACCGCTACCAGCAGATGGGCGTGATCGAGAAGGAGCCAGCCAAGTGATCGTCCGAGCCCCAACGCGCAAGCGTGGGGGGCTTTTCTCTTCGTTTCACTCCCCCAAAACCAACACCGCCCAACCTGTCGGTCGGGCGGCGTCTGGCGACGGGCAAAATCTGGTGGTGGTGGAGAGCCCGCCGCCGGGTGGTGCTTGGAGAAAAAGCGAAAAGCGGAAAATCAAGGCAGGAAGCGAAGCCTCACACTCTGATTCCACTGCCTCGCTGCCTCGCTCAATCGCTGCCTCGCTTCTGCCCTGCAAATGCGCCCAGGTGGGTGGTGGGTCCACCCGGGCACGGTGTTGGCCGCGGCGTGTCGTGCTGCTCTTTCGAGCTTGACGCTCCATCGCCCTGCGCGTCCTTGCGCCAAGCGGGTGGAGCATCGCACGACCGGCGGAAGCGAGTCCGTTCGACTCCTCCCGCGGCCAGCATGAATCAGGCGAGCATCCGTCCTTGGACACCAGCCTGCGGTACAAACAGCAGCAGCCTTGCCGCCGAATCCTTGCACAACCAGACTCTCGTCCGGTCGCAGGAACACAACTCCGTCTCGCCCCAACCAGTCCAGTCACGCCATCAACCCAGCCACACTCAGTTCGCAAGCCGAGTCGGCGGCGTGGGCATCGGCCCCACATCCAGCGTCTCGCCCTGGCGCGAGTACCGTTGGAACCGATCCTTCAGCCCGCTCATCCACGCCGCGCGATCCTTCACGTCCAGCCGATACCGCGCGCCGATCACGACCACGTCGCTCTTGAGTCCCACAAGCTCTGTCAGAAACTTCGGAATCGTCACGCGCCCCGCGCTGTCCAGTTCCAGCCGCTCCGTCAGCCCGAACATGTCCGTCTGCAGCTCGGCCCCGTCGCCCACCGGAAACATCCGCTTGCCCTGCCGATCCGACAACTCCTTGAACACCGACTCGGGAAACAGCATCAGCCCGTGCCCATCCCACGGCATGCAGAAGAGCGCACCCGACTCGCCCCCCTGCTCCATCTGCGCCCGATACTTCGACGGCACAGCCAGTCGCTGCTTCGCGTCGATCGTCAGCTCGGAATGGCCGGTAAAGATCACGTTCCGAACCCAGATCCCTTTCCACGCGGCCAACCATGTTGTCCGCACTGCTCGCGCTCTCGCGCCCGCGGCCAAAGGTTGGTGCCTGTGAAGACTTCAAAGGAACGGGCCTCCGTGCCCTGCGCTGTGGCCACCATCCGTGCGGCCGGCTGTTCGATGTTCGCGAGCCACCTCGCCTGTAAACTGTACCCACTTTGCCCCACTTTGCAACACTCTTCGACACAGACTTCCCAGATCTTCTTCTGTCAACAGCATTTGTGGATTGATTGTGGATAACTTGGAGCGATCTCCTTAACAGAGGGCGACTCTTTGGCTGCATATTCGAAATTTGTTTGGTATTCGACCGCGCTCTCTCCGAGCTCCCCACCCGCGACCGCCAACAGAAACTCTGGGTAGACTCAGCAGAGCGTCAGGAGGTGGCGACTCGTGAGATCTCACGCACAGCTTGGCGAAACGGAAGTCGATCGCGTGCTCAGCGCGCTCGGCTCGGGGGCACTTCCTCCTCACCTCGCACTATGCCGACAAGCGTGCCGGAATCACCACACGCTGGGTCATGGCCTGTGCCCACACGCCGCTGCTCGTCAGCGCCGCCGTCCGCCGCGGCCACTGGATCGCGCCCCTCATCCGCGACAGCCACACCTTCGCCATCTGCGCCGTCGATCCGGGTGCCACGCTCCTCCTGCGCAAGTGCGCCGAGACGTGCCGCCCGCGCGATGGTGATCCCTTCGACTTCGTTCCCACCACGCGTCTCGCAACGGGCTCGCCCATCGTCGAGGGCCTCGCCCTCGACTGCGAGGTTCGCCGCCACATCGACCTCGAGGCCGACGATGAGTTCTACTTCAGCCTCGTGATCGCCACGCGCATCGATGGCGCTGTGACCAGGTTCACGCCGTCCGAGTGCGAACATCAGATCGACGCGTTGAGGTCCGTGCGCGGACCTCGGCGCTGATCCACGCTGGATCACGCCGCCTCGCGCCGGGCGACTATCCGCCCAGCGCCTCTCGCGTGGGCGGCGTCAGGACCTCGTCCAGCGTGCGAACTCCGATCGCGTCGCTCGCCAGCGGCCCCAGCAACCGCAGCCGCGCCTGTGCGAACTCACGCCCCGAGAGCCCGAGCGTGCGCATCTCCGCGAGCAATCCCTCCAGCGATCGCACCTGCGCCAGCGTGGCCGCCTCGGCCTCGCTCGATGAGAGGAACGCGCGGAACGCCGCAGCATCGACAGCGCCTCCGGGCCCACGGCCCGGCCTACTGCCTGCAAACCGCGACGCCGACGCCGCGAGAGCGGCGGCGATCTCAGCCGTCCGATCCTGATCGGAAGTGCCGAAGACCGAGTCGTAGACCGAAGCGACCCGCTGCACATTCTGGATGTCCATGCGCGTGGCGACCACGAAGCGCTGGAGCGCGAAGGCGTCGATGCCCACGGGCAGATCGTCGTACAGCAGACGCCCGACCATCGAGGCGACCGCCTCCGACTGGCTCACGCCGCGCGAGTCAACGCCCAGACGCGCCAGCAGGCGAAGGTCGAAGACCTCCGGCTGGACCGTGTCATTGAACTGCGGCGGGAACCGCGTCGAGCGATCAAGCCCCGCCAGTTCATCACTCACCGGCGGCTCCACCGGTGGCGGCGGTGGCGGCGGCGGCGGCGGCGGTGGTGGCGGCGGCGGTGGTGGCGGCGGTGGTGGCGGCGGTGGTGGCGGCGGCGGTGGCGGCGGTGGCGGCGGTGGCGGCGGCGGTGGTGGCGGCGGCGGCGGTGGGGGTGAGACTGCGGCGAGTGTCCGCTGATCGAGCACGACGCCGTTGCGGGTCAGGCCCGCAACGCTGGTCTCCGCGGGGTCACGCTGGGTCCGCTCGAAGCCGTTGAACAGCGTGCCTTCGACCGTGCCGAGCGAGTCGCCGAAGGTGGGGTCGGGCCCGCCGGCCTCGCCCGCGAGGGCGATGTTGCCGACGAAGTTGATCACGCCACCCGCGACGTAGTCCACGCCGCGATCGGTGTTGGTCGAGCCGTCGAAGTACGTGAGGGTCGACGCGGCCCGGCGCAGGACACGGATGTCGGGCGCCTCCACGGTCATGTTGCCAACCGTGGTTACATCGCCCAGCGTGGCGCTGGTCGTGGCCCGCAGGTCCAGGTCGCCCAGCGTCGTGAACTTCTCGTGCTGGCCCATCTCGAAGGAGTCCGCCCGGATCGAGAGCGAGTTCTCGCCCACGATGGTGGCACGCTCCGGGATCGGGCGCTGCGAAACGTCAACATCGGTGTGCAGCCGCACGCTGCCCAGCGGACCGACTCCGCCGACATCATCGGCGAAGACGATGAGTCCTGCCGTCGTCGTACCGACATCCAGGTTGCGCCCGGCCACCACACCAAGATCGGGCGTGCTCGCGGCGTCCACCGTGCTCCCGAACCGAACCACACCGGCCCTCGCCACGTCGGTGGCGCGAAGCACCGTGTTCTGCTCGATCACGACCGCGCCGTCGTACCGCTGGTCGCCCAGCGTCGTGACGCTCCCGCCCGCGATCGCGCTCGCGCCGCTGACAATGAGGCTGCCCAGCGCACGCTCCGCACCAACCGCCCCCTCAAAGCGAGTCGATCCGGCGACGATCGAGAGATCAGAGTTGCCCGGTGCCGCGCTATCAAGCGTGCTCGCGAACAAAGCGTCAGAGGCCGAGAGCGTGCGGAGTCCATCAACCTCGACGCTCCCGAAGTAGCGTTGCGAGCCGGTGGATGCCACATCAGCATTGAGCAGCGCCGAGCCGAAGACCTCCATCGACGCCAGCGACAGCGGCGCGTTGACCGTGCTCCCCGTCTCGCTCGCCAGTGCCAGCACCGTGCCGCCGAGCCCATCCTCATCGTTGATCGTGACGGAAGAGTCGTACGACTCAAGCCGATACGCCATCCCGCTGGTCGAAGCGCCGAACTGGCTTGTAGCAGGACGATCCGCATCAACCACCGGCCGATCCTGCTCAAGCGCGAATGAGGCCGGCCGCGTCGCGCCGCCAGCAGCTCCATGGAAGCTCGGCGTGTTCGTCAGCGCATCCACGCGCGCTCCGGCAAGCCCCGTGTTGGAGCCCGCGCGCAGCGCAATCGTCCCAGCCCACACATCAACCAGGCTCACCGAGCCGCTGAATGGATCAAGGTGCGTCTCGAACGTCAGGTCACCCGTCCCATCGAGCCCCGAGTGCAGCGTGACACGATCGCTCGCGCGCAGCCACCCCGCAACCTGGATCGGCCCGTTGCTCCTGAACTCGCCGAACTCGACAAGATCCAGATTGTCCTCGATCCGGGTGTACTCGCTCGCGAACGAAGTGATCGAGCCCGCGTTCTGATAGCCGCTGAAGCCGCCCCAGTCGCCACCCCAGATCAGGAACCCGTTCGTCACGTTCACAACAACGTTCGTCGTCTCAGGGCTGCCAAAGAGCCCGAAGGGACCCGCGCCCATGTAGCGGCTGTTGGCCTGCGTGATCGTGACCGTCCGGCCCGCTGGCACGTTCGCGAGCCCGAACTGCACGTCGCCCGTCGCGCCAACCAGATTGATGTCAAACTTGCTCGTGCCCAGTGTCGTGCCGGTCAGCGAGAAGTCGCGGATGCTGTTGCCAGCGCGCAGATCAAGGAACCACGCCCCCATCACGACCGATGGATTCGTGACCAGGTACTGCCCCGTCGCGCTGCCAAAGTTGATATGGCGTCCCGCCAGCAGCGTGAGGCCACCGTTGCCCTTGAGGAAGCTCTCGAGGATCGAGATGTCGCGCGTCGCCTCAAGGGTGACATTCCCCTCGAACCCCTCGATCGCCGAGGGCGACACAACCCACACGTCCCCAACGCCACCATCAGATCCCGCGATCGATCCATCACCGAGCTCAGTATCGTTCAATCCCGGCGTGCGGACGATGATGTCCAGCGGATCAAGCAGCACGTGGGCCGCCCGATATCCCGGCTGCGCCGAGCCGCGGATGCTCCCCAGGATCGCAAGAGCGCCGGCGGCGGAGACCTCGCCATCACCGCCATGCCCACCGAGCGCACCGCCCGAGAGATCAACGAGTGCACCCGTCTCCAGACGCGTACTCCCCTCGAACGAGTGCACCAGCACGCGCCCGCCATCGGCCACGCCCGATCCACCCGCCGCGGAAACAACACTGCCCCCCTCGAGCCGCGTTGAGAGCGTGCTCGTCACCGTCACGCTGCCCGCGCTCCCGCTTTCTGCATCCGCGCGCACTTCGCCAGAGTTCACAACGCCCGGCGCATGCACCGTGACCGAGCCCGCGGTGCCGCGCGACGGCCCCGTCACGCTCGCATCAATCGAACCCTCATTCGAGATCGCGCCAGCGCCAGCGACCACATTGATCGAACCCGCGCCGCTGCCGTTACCGCTTCCCTTGTTGCTCGCTTCAATCGTGCCGGTGTTGCGGATCACCACCGACAGCGCATCACCAGCACCAAGGCTCGTGAGCGCCGGCTTCTTCCCATCGCGCTTGGCCTGCTGGAAGGCTTCACCCTGCGCATCCAGCGTGCGTCCATCGATGCGCGCCGTGATCTGACCATCCTTCTCGCGGATCAGCACGTCGTTGCCCGCCGCCAGCGTCACGATGCCACCATCGGCCACGATCCGCCCATGGTTCTCGATCATCGAGCCCACAAGCATCACCGACCGCGCCTCGATCAGCCCCTCCGAAGTAATCCCCCCCGTGACGTTCGTGAAGCGATCCATGCCGCGCATGAAGTCCGCGTTGGAGAGCTCACCCGCGACGGCGTGCAGCGATCCCACGTTGACGACGCTGTTCTTCCCGAAGACCACGCCCGCGCGATTGACCAGGTACACCCGCCCGTTGGCCAGCAGCGTGCCGTCGATCCGCGTCGGCGCCGGGCCCTGGATCCGGTTCAGCACACGCGACGCGGCGTCGGGCTGGATGAAGCGCACGATCTCGTTGGGCGCGATGTCAAACGAGCGGAAGTTGATGATCGCCGTGCGGTCAGTGGTGATGGTCGTGAGGCCTGCATCGCGCCGGAAGAGGGCCGTGCCCTTGACGACGTTCTCACCCTCCGGACCCGCGAGGGCGCACTCACCTCCAAACGCCAGCCCCGCGGCCAGCGCGAGCGCCAGCGTCGTGCGGAGGCGCACCGCCGGCAGCACGCGAGCCGGGCGCGCTCGCAGCGGAGCAACAGGAACATCCATCGTGTGAAGTCGGCCCATAGTTCACGGCTCCGTCATCTGGCGCTGTCATCCGGCTCGGTCAACTGACTCTGTCGACTGGCTCTCCCACACCTGCCAAGGTCCTCGCGTCTCGCGCGAAGGCAGCAAGCGGCTCATCTGCCCCGTAACTCTGCCTCTGAAACCCATAGCCCGCCAACCCTTCCAGCCCCTCCTCTAATAGATGAGCGTCAGCACGACGTGAAGTTCCGCATTCCCGGAATCAACCACAGAATCGCCAAAGGCGTCATCAACATCCGTCAACGCAAACCCAAGGTCCGCACGCACGTTGAAGCGTCTGGTAATCGCAAGCTCGGCCCCGATGCCAGCCCCAATGAGCGTCGAGTCCGTCTCGAAGCTCTCCGCGTCCGTCTGCGTCAGCCGCGCCGCATCCACAAACACCTTCAGGATCAGGTCCCAGTCCGTCGGGCCCGCCTCATACTGAGGCCTCCACCGGAAAGGCTGCCCACCCAGCGTCCCCGGATCCAGCTCCGGCGACATCGCCCGCGGCACGTGCAGCCGGTACTCCAGCGTTCCCATCACCACGTTGTCGCCCGCAACGATCGACTCCGGATACCCACGCACTGTGTACAGCCCGCCCGCCGTCATCTGCTCATTAGGAATGAGGCGCGAGTCCAGCGACGTCTGCCCGCGCGCCGCGATCAGGATCTCGTGCGCCAGCCCCTTGACCTCTCCCGGCCCGCTCAGCAGCGGCTCAAGATAAAAACTGTGCGTGACCTCACCCTGAAGCACCGCGAACGAATCATCCGCGTTCGTCCGCCCCAGGGGGTCCAGATCTTCCTCGGTCCCGATCACATCAGGCATGTTGAAGCGCAGCCCCGCATACGCATCGGTGTGCGAGTCCTCGCGATGCCGCTCAAGCCGCAGCCCAACGTTGGGCATCAGGAAGTCCGAGTCTCCCTCCACCGCCGCGAGCTGGTTGTCGACGCCGATGTGCTGGAACTTCACGCCCGCCACCAGATCAACAAACAGCTCGCGCCGCTGATAGAAGTTCCACGCCAGCTCCGCGCCAAAGTCGTACCCATCACCCTCAAAGTCCGCGTCCGGCTGACCCACGTCCGACGCGAGGTACGTGTACCACGACCCCTGCACCCGCGCCCGCAGCCGCTCTGCCAGCGGCCGCTCATAACTCCCGTACAGCAGGTGCACGTCCTCAAAGTTCGCCGTGTGGTACCCCACCTGCAGGATGTCGTCGTGGTTGGTCAGATCATTATGGATGAACCCAAGGTGCTGACGCCATGAGCTCGTGCTCCCCGAGCCAGTGTTCGAAACCTGCCCAAAGAGCAGCCACGGCCGATTCTCCGTGATCAGGTAATCAAGCTGCACCTGCCCCGGCGCCTCACCCGGTGCCGACACGCGCGGATCCACACGCCGCCCCGGATGACGATTCAGCCGGAAGACAAAGTCATCAATCAGGTCAGTCCGCAGCAGCGACGTCTTTCCTTCCGCGGGCGCGCCCTCGTCAACTTCAGCCACCACCGGCGACCGCGCCAGCAGTCGAGCATGCAGAGGATGGTTGTTCGTCTGGTCTTCTGGCAGCCGCTCACCCAGCCCCACCGTGGTTACCGCCGCGACCCGCGCCACCGTCACATCAACGACCAGCGTCGTATCGCCCGGCACGCGCGCATCAACAACGCGCCCATCCTCCACGCGAAACTGCGTCACGTCCGGCGTCGCATAGACGCCCCGAAGATGGAGCGCCTTCAGCTGCCGCACAATCGACGGCGCCACCTCCGCCAGCGCCATGTCCGAAAGCCGAACCCCGCCCTCAATCGCCCCAATCTCCGCAAGGCTCAGCTCGCGCCCACCCTCCATCCCCTCCGCCCCTCCACCCACCGGCACCAGCACGCCATCCGCCCCGTCCAGCACGCGGATCGTCGCGCCAAGCAGCGTCGCCTCCGGCGGCAAGTCCGCCCCCGGCTGTGCGAACCGAATCACAACCGCAGTCACAAGGTGGTTTCCCGCCGCCGCCTCCGCAGCCGCAGCCGGTGCCACCTCCGCCGCCGGAGCCTGACCCAACGCAGCCGCGTCCCCAATTGCGACCAGGCCCACCACGCCAGCCAGCAGACTGCGACCACAAACGCCCCCGCCGCCGAGGCTCCTCCCCCGCCGCCCCGGCGTCATCGCCGCGGCCATCACCAGATGCATCGGTCCACCGAATCGAGTTCTCATAACTCCTTCTTCGTCCAACGAGCCCCAATCACATCGAGGTCAACTAACGACGCCAACCAACGACCCTTCCCCCAGTGCGCGGCACAGACCCTCCAGGTTCCCCCCTTCCACCACCTCTCCCTCGATTCGACGAGCCTCCCGGTCGATCCATTTTGCATCCTTGCCTCTGACCCCACGCGCTTGCATTGCGCGATCCAACGCCCCGCCCTCCACGGAACCACCAATGCACCCCACGCGCTCCACCGCCGCCGCCCGCCGCAGCACGCTTGCCCTCGCTCTCTTCGCCGCGGCGGGCGTCGGCTGCAGCAGCCAGCACAACCCCGCCTCCATGGGCCGGCTCGCGCCCGCCCCCATCACGCAAACGCCCGCCACGCTGAGCCTTGGCGCTGGTGACGCCCTCGGCCAGATCGTCTACATCAACGACGTCATCCTCGCCCTGGGCGGCAAGCCCAGCGAGTTCTGGGCCATGAACAAGGGCTCGATGCCCTCCCCCGCCGGCCTCCACGCCTCGCCAGAAGTCATCGCCTCACTCCCAATCCTGCCCAGGCCGAACCTGCTCGAAGTGGATCCCTTCAATCCACACGCAGCACCCGCCGACGCCCCGATCGCCAACGTGATCGAGAGCCTTCCCCCCGGCGAGTAACGCACAAAGCTCAAACCGTCTTCGGTGCCCCGCTCGCGAGGCCCGTCGCCCCACGCGCTTGGTCGGAAGCCAGCGCCGCCTGCGCCAACTGCGCAGTCCACACGATTCTCGGCCCATCTCATGCACCCGCTTTGGTGGCCAGAGCCCCAAACGCGCTGCATCTTCATGGAGCACGGATCCCCCATGCACGGCCGGCGTAGCGATGGATGTCTCCCGCCCGCCCCGACAATTCCAGAAGAGAGGTTGTGATGCGTCACTCCGCCAAGCTCATGCAGGTCCTCCTAGGCTCGGCCCTGTTCGCCAGCGCCGGCACCGCCGCCAGCGCCTCCATCATCACGGACGCGGCCTTCTTCCCCCCGATCCCTCACACGCTCATCAGCTTTGAGTCCGATGGCAACGGCAACGAGATCCCACTCCTCAACGCCGCGACGCAGGCCATGCCCGCCGATGCCTACAGCGCACAGGGCGTCTCCTTCACCTCGCCCACCGGCATGCGCTGGACCAACGACGGCAACACACTCTTTGATGCCGCCCAGCTCTCCGGTGGCTCGCCCGCCAACGCGATCCCCTCCACCTTCGTCAACAACTTCACCATCACCTTCTCGGTTCCCGTCCGCGCCTTCGGCATGCTCGTCGTCAACAACCGCCTGCGTGATCCCATCGGCCCCACCTTCTTTATCCGCGACACGCAGGGCAACACGATCGACACGCTCACTTTCGACAGCGTCTTCTACGACGGCCAGTTCGCCAACGCCAACACCGTCGCCGACTACGGCTTCCTCGGCGCCCAGTACGGCGTCGACATCGGCTCCATCGAGATCTCCAAGACCCACGCCATCTTCGACGATCTCCGCTTCAGCGCAGTCCCCGCCCCGGGCCCCATCGCCCTCACAGGCCTGGCCCTCCTCGCGGCCGCCCGCCGCCGCCGCTGAGCCGAAGTCCAAATCAGCCTCCGCGTAACCCGCTTCCGGGTAGCCCGCCACTCCGTGGCGGGTTTATTTCATTCGAAACATCACATAACATCCCAACATAATACAGCCAACCAAACCAAGCCACCACACCCCTGACACGCAACACCACCTCCCCCTCCGACCCCTGCCTTCCCTCTCCCCAGTCCCCAGTCCCCAGTCCCCAGTCCCCACTTTCTCCCCCTCCGACCACTTCTGTGCGCAAAGTTGCGGTCCAAGCCACACTTCCACTTGAAACCACCCAACCACACGCCAAACTAGCTCCATGGCCACCCTCAACCACTCCACCACCCACCCCATCTCCCAGCGCGACCACGACCTCCTCAACGACCTCCTCCACTCCGCCGACTCCCTCACCCAGGTCGCCCGCCGCCACAACCTCTCACTCGTCGAGCTCGCCCTCTGGGCCGCCCGCCCCGAGGTCGTCGCCCTTCGCCACGCCCTCCTCGCCAGCGCACTCAGCCAAAGCACACCCAACAAGCCGCGGCACCAACGCCCCCCAGCCCCAGTCACAGCCCAGTCCGCACCCCAACCAGCCCACGCGCCTCCTCCTCTTGCAGGTTTCCCGTTGCCCTTCGCCAAATCTGGAGTAGGCTGTCCCAAACTCCCCTCACCCCAACCCGCGGCCCAAAGCCCAACCCCTTCCCGCATCACGCCGCATTCCACTCGTCGCCGCTCGCTCGCCCGACCCAACTTCCATCCACCCGGAGTCCGTTCGATCATGGGTAGCTCATCACTCCGCACCGTCGCCCTCGCCGCCACGCTCCTCCTCTCCAGCGGCCTCGCGCTCGCCCAGCCCTCACTGCCATACGCCGCCAGCGGCATCGAATTCCTCTCACAGATCCCACCCGGCGGCTTCGGCTCTCCAGCCGCCACCGCCGGCAGCAGCAACTGGGGCTACACCTCCCCGGGCGGCCGCGAGTACGTCATCCAAGGTCTCAACAACAAGACCGCCTTCGTCGACATCACCAACCCCACCGCCCCCGTCATCGCCGGCCTCATCACGCACCCCGCCTCACCGTGGAACGAGATGAGGACCAAGGGCACCTACTGCTACAACGTCAACGAGACCGGCGGCGGAATGCAGGTCATCGACCTCGCCAACATCGACGCCACCAGCGGCACCCGCGTCTCCCTCGTCCGCTCCATCACCAGCAACGGCCTCACCACCGCACACACCGTCACGGTCAACCCCGACTCCAACTACGTCTACTTGAACGGCTCCAACGTCACAGGCTCCGGCGGCACGCTCGTTGCCTTCTCCCTCGCCGATCCAGTCAACCCCGTCCTCGCCGGAGTCTGGCAGGGCGGCCCCTACGTCCACGATTCGCAGGTCGTCACCTACACCTCAGGCCCTCAGGCCGGCCGCGAGATCGCCTACGCCTGCTGTGGCGGCGCGGGCCTCTTCGTCGTGGATGTCACCGACAAGAGCAACATGACCGTCCTCGCCTCCCGCACCTACGCCGGCCTGCAATACTGCCATCAGGCCTGGCTCAGCGAGGACCGCCAGTTCCTCTACGTCAACGACGAGCTCGACGGCCCCGCCCAGGGCGTCCCCAGCGGCCTCACGCGCGTCTTCAACGTCGCCGATCCCGCCAACCCAATCCTCGTCTCCTCCTTCACCTCCGCTGTCCCCGGCGCCATTGACCACAACATCTACATCCGTGGCAACCTCCAGTTCCAATCCAACTACACCAGCGGCCTCCGCGTCTTCGACATGTCCACCAACCCCCAGTCCCCAACCGAGATCGCCTGGATCGATACCCACCCCGAGACCGACGCCGCAACCTTCAACGGCGTCTGGAACAACTACCCCTACTTCCCCAGCGGCACCATCGCCATCTCCGACATCAACCGTGGCATGATCGTCGTCCGCGTCAACCTCGACCAGCTCACCATCGCCCCCGTCGGCCCCATCGCAACCCGCGTCGAGCCCGACGCACCAACCCCAGTCTCCATCCTCATCAGTAGCTCCGGCACCCCCGTCGACCCCGCCAACGTCCGCGTCTTCACCTCCATCAACGGGGGCCCCTTCGTCCCCTCACCCATGCAGGATTCTGGCAGCGGCACCTTCACCGGCTCACTCCCGCCCGCACCCTGTGGCGCGCTCGTCCGTTGGTACTACCAGGCACAGTCGCAGGCCAACCGCACCTTCCAGCTCCCCCTCACCGCGCCCGCCGCCTTCTTCGAGGCCGAGTCCTACTCCTCGCGCGAGACCATCTTCTCCTTCGACATGGAAACCGACGCCGGCTGGACCTCCGGCGCTCCCGGCGACACCGCAACCGCAGGCCTCTGGGAGCGAGGCGACCCAGAGCCCACCAACGCCCAGCCCGGCGATGATCACACCCCCGCCCCCGGCGTCAACTGCTGGATCACAGGCCGCAGGGCCGGTGGCGGCGTCGGTTCCTTCGACGTCGATGGCGGCTTCACCACGCTCCTCTCGCCGGTCATCAACCTCTCGGGCGGCTCACCCCTGACCCGCATCGGCTACTGGCGCTGGTACAGCAACACCGCCGGCGGCTCACCCGGCCAGGACGTCTTCACCATCTCCATCTCAAACAACGCCGGTGCAACATGGACCACCGCCGAGACCGTCGGCCCCGGCGCACCCAACAATTCCGGCGGCTGGATCTACCACGAGTTCCGCGTCCTCGACCTCGTCCCCACCCTCACCAGCCAGATGCAGCTCCGCTTCATCGCCGACGACGCCAACGCAGGCTCTGTCGTCGAAGCCGCCATCGACGACCTCCTCATCTACCGCCAGACCTGCTCAACCCCAACCTGCGACTACGACTTCAACCAGGACGAAAACGTCGACCTGCTGGACGCACAACAAATGGCCCAGGTCTTCGTCGGCCTCATCACACCCGAAGCAACATGGCTCGACGGCGACCTCAACGGCGATGAGAACGCCGACCTCACCGACGCCCAGCTCCTCGCCGCCTACGTCGTCACGGGCAACTGCGGGCTCTAGTCCTACGAGCCGGCCTTTCCGAGCCGAACTGCGCAGGCACTCGGTGCCTTCTTCGGTCGGTGCCTTCTTCGGTTGGAGTGCCGGTCCCAGGCACGCTCTTCCAGCATTGCACGCAAAGAGCCGCTCGCGACCGCGGGCGGTACTGCTTTGGGCATTGCGGCTCCGCAGCGTCGTCATGTGTCCTTGATGTTTGCCCAAAGTGCCGTTTGTGGCTTGTGTGGCCTTGGCCGGGAGGTAGACTAAGAGGGGCTCCGGCGATCCAGATGTCCGCCCCGGGTGCCCGAGCTTCACGCGTCGATCTCGCGCCAACACCTCAGGCTTGCGCATCGGATGAACTTGCGTGTCAGAGGAGAGGATCACATGTTCAAGCTCTTTGCCGTTGCAGTTCTTGGAATGCTCGCGTGTGCCTCGCCCGCACTCGCCCAGCGATCCACGCCGCTCCAGCTTCTTCAACCCTCGGGCGCGGCGAGCGACCAGTTCGGCACGGCCGTCGCGGTTGACGGCGACACCATGATCGTGGGGGCCTACACCGACGATGTGGGTGCCAACGCCAACCAAGGCTCGGCCCACGTCTACCGATGGACGGGCTCGGGCTGGACTTGGGAGGCCACGCTCATCGGCACTGGCGGCGCGGCGACCGACTTCTTCGGCTACTCCGTCGCCCTCTCCGGCGACACGGCCGTCGTAGGGGCATTTGCCGACGACGTAGGTGCCAGCGCCGACCAAGGCTCGGCGTACGTCTTCACCCGCAGCGGCACCACCTGGACCCAGCAGGCCCAGCTCACCGCCACCGGCGGCGCGGCGGACGACCGCTTCGGCCTTGCCGTCGCCGTCTCCGGCAACACCGTCGTCGTGGGGGCGTACACCGACGACGTCGGTGCCAACAGCAACCAGGGCTCGGCGTACGTCTTCGTCCGCTCCCCCGGCGGCACCACCTGGACCCAGCAGGCCCAGCTCACCGCCACCGGCGGGGCTGCGAGCGACGGTTTTGGCGTTTCCGTCGCCCTCTCCGGCGACACAGCGCTCGTGGGGGCGTACCAAGACGATGTGGGTGCCAACACCGATCAGGGCTCGGCCTCCGTTTTCACGCGCTCGGGCACGACTTGGACCCAGCAGGCCCAACTCATCGCCACGGGTGGCGCGACGGGCGACCTCTTCGGCATCTCCGTCGCCCTCTCTGGCGACACCGCCATCGTGGGAGCGCACCTCGACGACGTGGGCGCCAACGCCAACCAGGGCTCGGCGTACGTCTTCACCCGCAGCGGCACCACCTGGACCCAGCAGGC
>JBBASU010000015.1:0-85624 GCA_040399065.1 Phycisphaerales bacterium
TCACTCCGCCAGCGAGTTCAGCAGCCGGACCATCCGCGGCAACCACATCAACGGCCCATGATCAGAGAGGGAGGGCTTCTGGGGCTACGCCAAGACCAGGCTGGCGAGGTTCAGAGGGATGCACCCCAACGCCTTCCTGTTCCACCTCAAGGAGTGCGAGTTCCGCTTCAACCACCGCCGCCAGAACCTCTACAAAGTCCTGCTTAAACTCTGCCGAGAAAACCCGCTCAGCTAGTCATGACCCTCCCATCATCTTGATCAGTGCTATGTTGATTCGAGCACTCATTGAAAATGTGCTCGGACTCAACTGACCCGCACCACGATCGTCACGCCCGAACCAACCCTCCTGATTTCCCGCTTTTCGCTTTCCTCCCCCCTCCCCGCTCCTCCCAAGAAGCGAGAAACGGTCGCAGCTCAGGCTCTCGCCCCAGCGCGACCGTCTCTCTCGTTCTTCCGATGCGTTCCATCCCGCATCGGCGAATCTCAAATCATCTCAAGGCCACTCAAGCATCGCCATACGTCAGCCGCAGCCGCTCACGCACCACCGCGTGCGAGAGCGCGTCGATCTTGTACCGCATGAACGACGGCCGCGCCAGCCCCGTCACCATCTGCCAGTACGGCTCGCCGCTCCCATCGCGCAGCCACGCGTTGAACTGCGCGTTCTCATCTTCTGAGTAGATATCAAGCAGCGAAGAGCCCACGAGCACCGAGCGATGGATCAGCAGCAGGTCATCGCTGACATACTCCGCTTCCGCGGCGACACCCGCCATCGCATCCACGATCTGCCCGAAGAGCGCCTTGTTGTGCCGCAGCAGCACATCGGCATCGTGCCAGATGTAAAACCGATACTTCGTCTCGGGCCGCCCCTTGATGCTCGCCCGCGCACGCAGCAGGCTCACGATCCCCGTCTCACCCTCGATGGCGCGCTCAAGGCTCGGCCCCGGCACAGCCCGCTCGAGCTGGTAACAGAACGACTCAAGATCAGTGATGAACTTGCCGTAGAAGACGCACACTTCGGTGTCGCGCTGGCTGCCAAGAAACTGGCCGAGCGAAACGGCAAACTGCGTCCGCCGCTGGGGCAAGTCTGACCACGCCGCAAGATGGTGCTCATCCAGGAGCGCCGTCACGTCGGCCTGCCAGTCCGCAACAAGCAGCGGGGGCATCTCAGATTGTCGTGACAGAGCACTCATCTTCACACATCTCGCCGGGAAGGCCCGAGGTCAACCTGCCCATCCTGACAGGCAACGCACGTCCACAACGCACCGAACCCATCATCAAACAACTTCACCAGACCACTTCACCGAACAACTAATCCAACCAGCTTCATCCTTCAAGAGCCGCGATCACGCATGACCATCCAGAGCACACATCGATTTCACGCGCCGTTCATCGTGAGCCCATCTCGTCGCGGCACCACACATCAGCAGCTCATCACCAACTCAACACCACACACCGCGCGCACACTCGCCGCACCACTCGCGCCGTCCGCGGCTCCATCCGCTCTCCGCTCAGCCCGCCCGCTCAACGCAGCAGGGCCAAACGCGTCCTCTCAGCGAGGACCCAGCCTGTAATCCAACCCCACGTTCGAGTGCGCGCCACACGCTCAGGCGGCGAACTCCGCCGCTCGCCCGAACCGTCGCACGCATCCCGCACGAGCGCCAGCCATCCAGCGCGATGAAGCCGCCGCACACCCCGTGCGCCAACTCCAACGGGTGGTCCCCAGTGGAACCCGCCCCGATCCCATTCAACCAGCTCGAACCACAAACCCAACGCCAGGCAAAGGCTCTCGCCCCAGCCAGACACATCCCAACGCCGCGCTGCCGGCACGGCACACCAGTTGCCTCCGCAGCCACCGCGCGGACCGGTAAGAGTCGGCGGCAGCCGAAATGCCACAACATCCGCCAAAGCGGCATCAACACAGCCTCCCGGAACCACGAGGTTCCAAGATTCACTCACAATGTGCGCTACAAATTCGAGAAAGGCCACCTACTCGGCACATCCGACCCCCACTTTCAGGTGATTCCGTCCGAGTACTCAGCCAGCGGATCGCGGCAAGTCCAGAGGGAAGATCGCCTACGTCTCGGGGGCCCGCCGCGGCCGCACGCGGCCAAATCACGAACGAGATCTCTAGGGGAGATCTCCTGCGCCCGGAGGGCCGCGCCGAGCGCACGCCCGCGAGCCGCCGGCTACCGGTGCTGGCCCGTGCGGCCGTCGCCGATCGCGAGCTCTTCCTCGCTCACCTCGCCCGTGTTCAGGTCGCCGACGGGCTTGGGTTCCGTGATTGGCGCGGTGATGGGTGCAGTGGCCGCCGCCGCCGCGAGGCGCTTCTCGCCGCTGCCCGCGTGCGCGGGGCGCTCGTGGACCGCCGCGTTGCGGCCGTCGGTCGTCACGGTGTACGTCATGCCGATCGTCGTCTCGGGCTCGCCCATGATCAGGCGGTTCACGAGCTCGACACCCTGCATCAGCGAGTGATCGGTGTTCGCGACCTCATACTTCCACATGCCGAACCTGCCACGCGAGTAGATGCCGCGGCTCTCCAGCCACGGGATGACCTGCGCGAGGATGCCGTCGCGCTCGACGCTGGGCGTCGGATACGAGTAGTCGGCGTAGTAGCACCAGCGGCTGACGATCTGCTCGCGCTCGCCGGGCTCCAGCATGCCGCAGTTCTCGAGGCCCTTGATGACGTCCTCGACGACGCGCTCGGGATGCTTGCCATGTTCGCCGGGCGTTGCCTTCACGTCGCTCTCGGAGACTTCGGCGAGGATCGAGTAGTAGTTGTCCTTGTCGGGCGTCATGTGCGGCGAGTAATTCGACAGATACGTCGCGCGATAGAAGGGACAGTTGTCCTCGGGGAAGTACATCCAGCTCATCGTGCTCGGCGTTCCTGCGCCGGGCTTGCGGCTCTTAAGGCCGATGCCGACCATGTACCCAGAGCTGTGCAGCAGCCCGCGCGAGATCTGGCCCATCTCTTCGAGCTCGCGCGTCGATGCGGACTTCAGCACGTCATTGCACAGCACATCCAGCGGCATCGTCGTCATCAGCACGTCGTACCGGTCCGTGCTTCCGTCGGTGAAGTGAACGACCTTCGCATCGACATCGATCCGCGCGACCTTCTTGCTCAGCCTGATGTGCCCGTTGCCCTTGCCATCATCAAGCCCGATCGCCGGCCCGAAGCGCGAGTAGAACTCGCCCGTGCCGCCCTTCAGCGGGAACTTGAACTGGTTGTTGGGACCCCAGCCGAAATCGTCGGTGCCGAGGATGACGTTCTTGAGCGCGCGATCCACGTCGATCATCGCGACGCGCTCGCCGATCCAGTGCTTGTTCATCCGCTCGGGCGGATAGGCCCAGACCTTGTAGTTGTACGGACGCATGAAGTGCTTGGCGATCCCCTCGCCAAAGACCGCATCGATGAACTCGCCAAAGTTCGCGGCGTCCTTGGGGCTCTTGATCGGTCCCTTTCCCGACTGCGCCTTCATCAGCCCCGCCATGCACTCAAACGTCGCTTCCTTGGGCAGGTAGCGGATGTTGTTCTGGAAGGGATACGGCACCCAGCGGTCCATCATCCGCACCCAGCTCTCGCGGTTGTTGAGCGTGAACTCATCGCCCATCAGCGTCTCGAAGCACTTGTCGTAGTACGTGTAGTGGCTGAACATCACGTGCCCGCCGATGTCCCACGTGAAGCCCTGCGCATCCGTGAACGAGTGCGCCAGCCCGCCGACGTAGTCGTGGCGGTCATAGATCACAAAGTTGCGGTACCCAAGCTCCTTGAGGCGATACCCAGCCCCCAGCCCCGTGGGCCCGGCCCCCAGAATCACAACGCGCGGCTCATCCTTCCCCATCCTGATCTGGGGCGAAAGGTGCGGCGTAATGCGGGCGGCGCTCGGCTGGCTCTGCATGAAAACTCCCGGGTAAAGTCCGACAAAACGACTGTGCGAACATACAAACCGATCAACGAACGCCGAATGTCGGCCTGGGTCACCCCGTGTCCGACGTGATCTGCGTGTTCCCCTCCGCCCGCTGGCCTGCCCCATCCACCGCGCCGTCATCCACTCGGCCTTCATCCACTTCAACGGCGCGTTCCGCGGCTCACGGGACGCGGCGGAAAAGAAGGATAGGGGCCCAGCCCCGCCGCGATCGGGGATGGAGAAGCACTTGATTGGCTGACCGGACATGTCCGGACATGTCCGGACAGGGCTGATCGGGCCGAGATCGCCCCCTAGGCTCTCGCCGATGATGCACGACCATCGCACTCCATCTTCCCGCGCTCGCGGCGGCCCACACTGGCTCATGCACGGCCTGCTTGGCGTGCTCGCCGCGGCCCTCGCGCTCGGCGGCTGCCAGGCCAGCGGTGAAGCACGCTTCGAGATCGCGCCCGGCGCGTTCGAGACTGCGTTTGATGCTTCGAGACAAGCGCTCCGCGAATACCAGTTCGAGCTCGAACGCGTCGATGCGACCGAGGGCGTCATCACCACCGCGCCCAAGGCCAGCGCGGGGATCGCGACGCCGTGGCATCGCGAGCAGTCGACGCTCGGCCAGGAGTTCAACGATCTCCTGAACCAGCACGAGCGCGCCATCAGGATCGAGTTTGTGCCTGTTCCCGCCGATGCATCGCAGGCCTCCTCGGGCGTGATCCGCGCGACGGTCTTTCGGCTCCAGAGCCCCGGGGTGCGCCCGGCGAGCCGCACCATCGGCAGCACCACAACGACGCTCGATCCGAAGCTCATCGAGCGCGGTATCTGGGCCGGGCAACTCGTGCCATCCGGCGAAGATCCCGACCTTGCGGTCCGGCTGGCACGCCGCATCGAGGTGATCATGTCAGAGTTGTCGGTGACATCGCTTCCGCCCGCAGCACCAAGCGAAGCGAGCGCGGCCCAGCGCGAGCCAGTCTCGCTAGTCGCGCCCTGATCGTGCGAGTGAGCGCGAGCCATCAGTCCAGCCGGAGTGCACCGTTGTTGAATCGCGCGGGCATCGCGCGCTTGGGCTCGCTCGGTCCGAGCGGGATGTTCCACTCGATGGTGCCGTACGCCTCTTCGAGCACGTCGTACGCGAGATCGCGATTGTCCTCGGGGATCGCGTAGCGCGTGGCGCTGAGGCCGATGTTGGCCGCGGAGAGCATGCCTCTCAGCCCCGTGAGGTGATCGAGCCGCGCGTCCTTGTCCGCCGCGCTCGCGGGCATCGCGACGACGCGCCGCTGCTCGCTTTTGAGCTCGCTCTCGACGTCGCTGGCCTTGGCCTTGAGCTGGCCGTAGCGCGTGACCGAGCAGCCCCCGAGCGCGGCGGCCACCACCAGCAGACCTGCCAGGATCCCCGCCCGAGCTGGAAGGCTGAGTGATCGACGCGGCAACGTGAAATGCTGGGTGCTCATCGCAAGAGTGTATTTGCTCCGGCCGATGGTTGCTGCACCGCCGCGGGGTGGGGTTGTGGGAGCCTACAACCAGCGCGGGGCCAGCGTTGCCATCGCCAGTCCGGGCCTTGGAGTCTCCATGTTCGTCTCGCAGGCACATTCCGCGACACAGCAGGCGCGACTCGCAATCACGCTGGCCTGGGTTGCGGGCTACACGAACATCATCGCCGTGGTGACCTGCGGCCATGTCGTGAGCCATGTCTCGGGAACTGTCTCGGACCTTGGGCTGCGCGTGACGGGGATGCGCTGGGACCTGGCCGGATTCTCGCTCTTCCTGATGATGACGTTCCTGCTGGGCGCACTGGCGTCGGGCGTCGTGATCGAAGTTGCCAAGCGCCGCGCGTGGGCCTCGATCTATGTGCTGCCCATGGCGATCGAGGCCGCGCTCCTCACGGCCTTTGCGATCCTCGTTGAGTTTCATGATCCCGCCATCACCGAGACGGGCTGGCGTCTCTATGCGATGGCTGGTGTGGCCTCGCTCGCGATGGGCCTCCAGAACGCGACGATCACGCGCATCTCCAGCGGCGTCGTGCGCACCACGCACGTCACCGGTGTGCTGACGGATCTGGGCCTTGAGATCGCACATGCGCTGTCGATCCTGCTGCGCGGTTCGCGCCATGGCCATGCGACCAGTCACGCAACTGGTCGCGTGTCTGGGCGAGTGACTGGCGTCTCGTTCGCGCGGGATGTCTGGCGTTCGCCGGGTACGCATCCGACGGCGTGGCGCATCCTGCTGCTTGCGACGATCCTCGCGTCGTTTGCGCTCGGCGCGGGGCTGGGTGCGGCGGCCTTTGACTTTGTGCCGCGGCTTGCGATGTTCCCGCCGGTGCTCTTCCTGCTGTGGATTGTCTATCAGGATGTGCTGCGCCCGATCGCGGAGCTCGAGCCTTCGACGCTCGTGGGCGAGTCTGGTTACGACCTTCCGCCATCGATGGCGCTCTTTCATCTGCGGCACGGACGACAGAACGCCGCGCGCGTGCATCGTCTGCCCAATCTCGTCGCGTGGAGCGAGGGGCTGGCGAGCGAGGTGCGCGTCGTGGTGCTTGATCTCACGGATGTGACCGCGCTCAACGCAGACTCGGCGGTGGAGCTCCGCGCGCTGCTGGAGCGGCTCCGATCGCAGCATCGGAGCCTGGTTCTCGCGGGGCTGACGCACGCTCAGTACCTCCAGCTCAAGCAGTCGGGCGCGGGCGAGTTGCTCCATGCGGGACGTGTTCACGCGGATCTTGATCTTGCGCTCGCGGCGGGATTTAACCTGCTGCCAGAGGCGCATCACCATGAACGAGCTTGATGGACTTCCAGCGGCCAGAGATGAACCGCACGAGCAGGATCATGCAGAGCGTTGCGATGTACGCCGCGGCGGCGATCCAGGGGCCCAGGCTCTCAAGGCCCGGGAAGAAGAAGACCATCGCGAGCCCGCCACCGACGATGATGAGCCACGCGCTCACGACGGTCGCGATGCCCGGCACGATCGTATCGCCCGCGCCGCGCAGCGCACCTGAGATGACCATCGCGACGGCGTCGAAGAGCTGGAAGGCCGCGGTTGCGATCAGGAACTTCTGACCCAGCCAAAGGAGGCGCTCGCGCTGCGCGGGATCTGTTGCATCATCGACAAAGAGGTTGATGAGCGTGTGCGGGAAGAGGATGAAGATGGCGGCGCAGATTCCCATGTAGACCATCGCGATCTTGACGCCCAGCCACGCGCGTGCCGCGGCGATGTCGCTGCGCCCCATGCCCTGGTACTTACCCACGAGCGCGGTGACGGCGACGGAGATTCCCACGGCGGGCATGAACGAGAGTGACATGTACTGGTGCGCGATCCAGCCGGCGGTGGTGTGCTCGGGTCCGAAGCGGCTGACGAGATAGACCATGAAGAAGCCCCAGCAGATCATCTCGTTTCCGAACATGATGCCGCCGGGCCAGCCGAGGCGCGAGAGGTCCTTGAGGTGCGTGAGGTTTGGACGCCACGCGGCGCGGGTCGCGTAGAGGCGGTTGAGCTTCGGGCCCAAGAAGAGCGCGAGTGGAATCGCGAGCTCGACGGCGGTTGCGATAATGGTGCCGATCGCGGAGCCCGCGATGCCCATGGCGGGAACGTTGAGCGCCACGCCCACGCTCGAACAGACGCGCCCGAAGAGGCCGAAGGCCTCGGGCATCGGGCCGTTGCCGAAGACCAGGACACACGAGACGAAGACGTTGACGATGTTGGCCAGGATGCCAGCGGTCATGACGACGCCGGGGCGGTGCATGCCGTAGAAGAACTGGCCGACGGCGCGCGTCGCGAGCGTGATTCCTGCGCCATAGAGAAGGATCGAGCCGTATTGCGCGGAGAGCGTGGCTTGGCGCGGATCCATGCCGGGCTGGCCCGCGCTGGGCTGCGCGAGGTAGTCAAAGAGGAAGGGGATCGCGATCGCGAGCGGGATCAGGATGGCGACCCAGTAGATCATCGCGAGCCAGAAGCCGTTCCACGCGTAGGCGGGGCCGCGCTCGGGCTTGCCTGCACCCATGTTCTGCGCGACGAAGGTGTTGACCATCGTGAGCAGGCCGTGCGCGACGGAGATGGGGATCCATGCGGCGAGGCCGCCGTTGCCCTGAGCGCCGACGTAGATGGGCTCGGGGCCGATGTGGCTGACGAGCCACTTGTCGGTGAAGGTCATGAGCGTGTAGGAGGTCATCGCGGCGACGGTGGGGCCGGCGATGGCGAGCATCTCGCGGATTGCGTGTGGCTCGATGAATGCCGCGGCGGGACTGCTCTGTGCCTGCGCGGAAGGGGTGGGGGTTTGGGAGTCTGTCACTTCTGACATGGGTGTGGCTCGGGCTTGTTCGCGTGGGCGCGGACCGGTGAGGGGCCACGCGCGGCGCGTCTGGTGAGTGGAGAGACTGGATGTAGCTTGGATGGTCGCCTCCCGCGCGGCGTGGATCTCGCGCGGAGGCTAAGGGCGGTGCGAAGGGCGGTGCGACGGGTGCGGCGATGATGTTCGCCGGAGTGCGGCGTGAGGCTTGGTCGTCAGTGGTCGCCGAGTGTGCTCGCGTAGCTCTTGAAGGTCTGCGTGAAGGGGGCGGGGGTGAAGCCGATGTCGGTCTGGAGCTTGTCGAGCGTGGCGAACGAGTCCTGGCTTCCCATCTTGGCCATGCCCTCATCGAAGGGGAGGAACTGGCCGACCTTCGCGAGCGTAGCGAACTTGGCACCGAGCGCGGCGATGTCGCCGGGGAGGCCGAAGGGTTCGAGGCGCGTGTTGGCACCGGGGATGTTGTCGCGCATGACGCGGAGCATCGCGGGCCAGGTGAGGCGCTCGGGCCCTGCGAGGTTGTAGATCTCGCCGAAGGTCTGTGGGCGGTCCAGGCACTCAACGAAGGCGCGGGCGACATCGCCGACGAAGATCGGCGCGATGACGGGGTCGAACTGCGTGACGCCGCCGAGGGGGACGCGCGTCTCTTCGACGCCGCGGGTGAAGTAGGGGAGGAAGAGGAAGGGAGGATGGTTGCCCGAGCACCACTTCTTCGCCGTGTCGACGAACTCACCATCGGCGCCGTGGATGAGGCTGGGGCGGAAGATGGTCCAGTCAAGGCCCGAGCGCTTGAGGATGGCCTCGCCCTCGAATTTGGTGCGCTGGTACTCGCTGACGTGCACGTCCTGAACACCCAGCGCCGACATCTGCACGAAACGAGTAATGCCCGCGGCGATGCAGCCGTCGGTCAGGATCTTGACGGACTGCGTGTGGCACTTCTGGAAGGTCTGCCCCTTGGAGCGGTCCTCGCGGATGATGCCGATGAGGTTGATGCAGGCGAAGGCGCCGGAGAGAAGGTCGGCGATGGCGCCGGGATCGGACTTGGTGCTGTCGCCACCGACCTCGCCCGTGATGATGGTGACGCCCTGGCGCGGGAGGACTTCGCGCGCCTTGGCGCGGTCGCGTGCGAGGACTCGGACGGCGTAGCCGCGGGAGAGGAGCTCGCGAACCACAGCGCGGCCGACGAAGCCCGTAGCGCCGGCAACGGCGACGGTGCGCGTGTTCGTAGCGGCGGCGGGTGTGGCGTTGGCGGCGTGCGCGGTCATTGCTGAGTCCTTTCAGGGAGAGGAACGAGGATAGGAGGGGGCCTGCCTTGGGGAGCGGCGTGGTGGGGCGGGTGGCTGGGTAGCGCCATCGAAGTCGGCCCCGAGCTGCCGACTTCGATGGCACGGGGGATGACGCGTGGGATGGGGCGAGTGATGGCACGGGTGATGGAGCTGGCGGTAGGGCCTGAGATGGGACTGGAGTGCTTGGGTGCTTCGCTTGGCTGCGTTGGGGATTGGGTGGCGGGTGCGGATGGGGTTGGTGTGGTGGGTGTGGTGGGTGGGGTTGGCGCTGGCGGGTGCTTCACCACCACTCGCGCCCCTTTGGGGCGGAGGTGGTGGCACCTGGAGAGGATGCCCTCTGCAGCGCGTCTTGCGATTTCGTTGGCGTTGGTGGGTTGCTCTGTGGTGGTGATGAACTTCAGGGTGAGGATGGCATCATGCGCGGCGAGGGTGAGCTGGAGCTTGGCTCGTTCTTCGTGGAGTTCGCGGAGAGTGGCGATGGTCTCGGCGATGTCGGGGCGTTTGGCCCAGGCGGCGATCTGGCGGAGCGTCATGTTGTGCTCGCGGCAGATGGCGGCGAGCGCGTCGTCGGAAGTGAACCAGAGGAAGAGGAGCTCATCGTCGTCGGGGGCGAGGCGGGAAGGCGGGGTGAGGGGGGTGAGGGGCGAAGTGGCGGTGCTCATGCCCTTAGTTTGGCGTGTGTTTGGATGGAGGCAAGAAGGAAAATGGGTTGGTCGCTGTAATTGCGCACAGGTGCGGTCGGAGAGGAGAAGAGGGGCTGGGGATTGGGGACTGGGCACTGGGGGAAGAAGAAAAGCGAAGCGGGGAAGGCACTTGGCATCAGGCACTTGGCACTAGGGGGAAGAAGAAGAGCGAAAAGCGGGAAAGCGGGAAAGAAGACGGGGAGGCACTTGGCGATTGGCGCTTGGCGGGCGCGGAGCCTTGGGGTGTCGAGATTTGGGGGGTGGGGTGTTGGGGGTGGCTGTTGGTTTCGGGGTGTCTGCGCGCTTGCGTGCCGTGACTCTTCTTGGCGAAGTGTCTACCCTTGCCTCCCCGCGCGTGGGGCCGGATTCGGCCGCGCGTGCTGGGACGTTTGATTGTGCCGTGATTGTCTTGCCAGTTGCCCGCGGCGTTTCTGATTCGACCCCTTCCCCGAGAGAACTCCATGAAGATCCGCACCGACGAGATTGCTTCTGTCATCCGCCAGGAGATCGAGCAGTACGACGCTCAGCTTGAGGTCTCGGAAGTTGGCCGCGTGGTGGAGGTTGGCGACGGCATCGCCCGCATCTATGGTCTGTCGAAGGCCATGGCCGGCGAGCTTCTGGAGTTCCAGACCAGCGACGGCAACGTCATGGGCCAGGTCTTCAACCTCGAGCTCGACACGGTCGGCGCGGTCATCTACGGCGACTACCTCTCCGTGAAGGAGGGTGATCTCGTCAAGGCCACCGGCCGCCTGCTTGAGGTGCCCGTCGGCGAGGCCCTCCTCGGCCGCGTGGTCGATCCCCTCGGCCGCCCGGTGGACAATCAGGGCCCGATCAACACGACCGAGTTCCGCAAGGTCGACATCATCGCTCCCGGCATCGCCGAGCGTCAGCCCGTGACCGAGCCCCTGCAGACGGGCGTCAAGGCCATCGACGCGATGATCCCCATCGGCCGCGGCCAGCGCGAGCTGATCATCGGTGACCGCAAGACGGGCAAGACCGCCGTCGCCCTCGACACCATCATCAACCAGAAGCAGTACTGGGGCACCTCCGAGGCCGTGGTCTGCATCTATGTCGCGGTTGGTCAGAAGGAGTCCACGGTTGCGGGCGTCGTCGAGGTCCTTCGCAAGAAGGGCGCGATGGACTACACGATCGTTGTGAACGCGTCGAGCTCCGCCGCGGCCCCGATGCAGTACATCGCGCCGTACTCGGGCTGCACGATGGGCGAGTACTTCATGTGGCAGGGCAAGAACCCCGGCGCCACGCTCCCCGGCGGGAAGCCCATGCCCAAGCACGCCCTGTGCATCTATGACGATCTTTCGAAGCAGGCTGTTGCGTATCGCCAGCTCTCGCTGCTGCTGCGTCGCCCGCCGGGCCGCGAGGCGTACCCCGGTGACGTCTTCTATCTCCACAGCCGCCTGCTCGAGCGCGCCACCAAGCTCAGCGATGAGAACGGCGGCGGCTCGCTCACGGCCCTGCCCATCATCGAGACGCAGGAAGGCGACGTTTCGGCGTACATCCCGACCAACGTGATCTCGATCACCGACGGCCAGATCTACCTCGAGCCCGAGCTCTTCTTCAGCGGCGTGCGCCCCGCCATTAACGTGGGTATCTCGGTGAGCCGCGTGGGTGGTAACGCGCAGGTCAAGGCCATGAAGAAGATCTCCGGCTCGCTCCGACTCGACCTCGCGTCGGCCCGCGAGCTCGAGGCCTTCGCGCAGCTCGGCACCGAGCTTGACAAGGCCACGCAGCGCCAGCTCGATCGCGGCCGCCGCTTCGTTGAGCTCCTCAAGCAGGGCCAGTACACGCCCTTCCTCGTGACCGACCAGGTCATCTCGATCTTCGCGGGCACGAAGGGCTACCTCGACGACATCGAGGTCAAGAACGTGCGCGAGTTCGAGACGGGGATGCAGAACTACTTCCAGAGCGCGGGCAAGGCCGTCTGGGATGAGCTTGATAAGAAGCGCGCCATCGACGGCGAGCTCGAGAAGAAGCTCGAGGCGGCCATCAAGGCCTACAAGAGCGGGTTCAAGCCGAGCGGGAAGTAAGTCGTAAGATACATGTGGTGTTTGCAACGACCGCCCACGAGAGTGGGCGGTTTTTTCTTGGAGTGGGGTGCAGGTCACGGCACTTCTGGCGAGCTGGGGTGCGCTCGTGGCAGGTTTTTAGTTTGGAACCGAAGGCACCGGCTGCTTGCGCAGCTCGGCTCGGAAGGAGTTGGCTCGGAAGGAGTGGGGGCCTTCGGGGTGCGTGCGCTGGGTGGCACTTTAGGGGATCTGCGGCGACTGGGTTATGGCGTTGGGGTGGGGGCCTTGTCGCGGGCGTGCCCAAAAACGCCTAAAGATTTTGGGATGCGTGCTTTACAGGGAACCTGCGGTGACGCGGCGCGTAGAGCGTGGGGCGGTGGTCTGGGCACTGCTGGACGTCTTGAATTGCTGTGGATTTTGGGCGTTTTCATTCGTCGGGTGTGGCTGGAAAATCGTTGACATTGAGCCGAATCACCGGTAGGTTCTACCTGGAGGTTGCTAGGGAGGTTCCGTAGCCGCGAATGGGGGGTTGGAAGGGTGGGGGTGAGTGTTCGCGGCGGGCCGAGTTGGGAGTGGCGAGCATGTGTTTCGGAGTCCGGCCGGGGTATCTGGCCGGGTCTCTTGTGATGGTGTCTGGTTGTGGTTTCTTTGAACGGGGCGTTCCGAAAGGAACCAACCCAAACAGGAGTCTTGAGCCATGTCGGTACGTTCGATGAAAAGCCGTTCTTCGGTTCGCTCGCTGGGTGTCCTCGCCGCGATGGCCTTGCTGGGCGTGTGCGGGACTGCGGTGGCGCAGCCGACGCTGGTGCTGACGGGCGGCATCTCGGACGACATGTCCTCCGACGGTCGGAAGGCCGTGGGGTACTTCTTTGACTTCTCGATTCCGGCGTATGTGCCGTACATCTGGGAGCGTGGCGTTGGTTTCACGCAGGTGCCGGGCACGGACTTCTCCGATGGTCAGTGGCACGGGTCGAGTGACTTCAGCGCGCTCGCTACAGCCAAGAAGAACGTCGCGAACTGGGGCGACCTGAACTGCTTCAACGGCTACTGCACGGACTTCAGCGGTCCGGACTGCCCTCCCGGCTCGCTCGCGCCGCCGCAGAACCCCTGCCCGATTCCCTCGCTTGCGCACCACTGGACGGCCTCGACGGGCTGGGTGAACCCAGGCTCGGTGCCGCGGCTGCTGGATCCGGGCACGGGCCGCTTCTTCGGCGGCACGCGCTGCGACTTCTCGATCAATGACGTCAACGACCTCTCGGGCGATGGCACGGTGATGGTCGGCGGCGCGTGGTCGGCCTCGCTCTTTGGCTTTGGCGGCGGCGTTGGATCGGGCCAGTGCGGCGACTTTGTTGCGTGGAAGTATGACAGCACGACGGGCGTCGTCTCGGCGCTCCCCGTTCAGCCCGGCACGACGACCTCGCGCGCCGACTCAGTGAGCAACGACGGCAGCATCATCGTCGGCTATGACGTGGGCCTCATCAACGATCCCAACGGTCCGTACGACGGCCGCCGCATCTGCGTCTGGAACAACAACGTCCAGTCGTTCATCGATGATCTCTCGGGCACGTTCGACTCGTACAAGGTCAACGGCCCCGGCAACGTGATCGTCGGCGGTCCCGGGCCGGTCTTCTGCAACGCCAACTTCGGCCTTGAGGAGACGCGCCTTGTGAAGTGGACGCGCCAGCCCGACAACACCTGGACGCCCGCGGATCTGGGCCGCCCGATCGACTTCAATGACGGCGTTCAGACCACCGCCTTCACCGCCATCCGCGTGTCGGGCATCAGCGACGACGGCAACGTCATCGTCGGCAGCGCTCAGTACGGCTTTGGCTTCTTCGGCGGCTTCACGCGGCCGTTCATCTGGAGCCCCTCGATCAACGGCGGCGTGCCGATCGACTTCCAGACCTACATGGAGCAGGCCTTCCCGGGGAGCCCGGTCCTGCCTGCGGGGTACCAGTTCCTGCGGATCAACGATCTCAGCGCCGACGGCAACGCGCTGATGGTGGTGGTGCGCGATGGCCGCAACACGTGTCCAGAGCCCAACACGAGCCACATCACCGACAACGCCGGCGTGCTCTACCTGAACGGCGCTGGCATTGCCTGCGACGGGCCGCAGATCGCCATCCAGCCGCGCGACGACAACTCGATTCAGTACACGCCCTTCGGCGTCTCGCTGAACATCTTCGCTTCGGGCACCTTCCCGATGACGTACGAGTGGCAGCGCGAGGATCCGGCCAACCCAGGCCAGTGGCTCTCGCTCACCGAGGCCTGCGCGGGCTTCGAGTTCGGCGCTGAGTGGGGCTTTGAGGGCATCAACAAGAACCAGCTCCGCATCGGTCAGGCCTCCTGCGGCAACAACCGCGACGGGCGCTACCGCGTGATCGTCTCCAACTCGTGCGGCTCCGTCACGAGCGATCCCGCGACGGTCACGTTCCAGCAGGGCACGACGATTACGCAGCAGCCCGAGAGTCAGGTCCGCTGCGATGGCGACTTTGCCTTCTTCCAGGGCATCGCCGTCAGCAACTCCGCTGGCGACACCATGCAGTGGGAGATTGCAACCTCTGATGCTCCTGAGCTCTTCGCGCCCCTCTCCGATGGCACCATCACGCTCGCCGACGGGCGTCAGATTGAGGTCTTCGGCTCGACGGGTCAGTTCCTTGGGATCACACCTGGGCCTCTCTCGGGCGAGCAGGTGTACCGCCTCCGGGCCCAGTTCTTCAGCCCATGCGGCGATGCGACCAGCGATGTCGCGACGCTGACGGTCCTTGATCCGGCCGGCCCCGAGTGCCGCGGCTGCGATTATGACTTCAACCAGGATGAGAACATCGACCTGCTCGACGCCCAGCAGATGGCGCAGGTCTTCGTCGGACTGCTGACGCCCGAGGCCAACTGGCTCGATGGCGATCTCAACCGCGACGAGAACGCCGACCTGGCCGATGCGCAGCTCCTCGCGTCGTACGTGGTGTCGGGCTTCTGCGGGTTGTGAGTGGTAGAAGGGACTGGGGATTGGGGACTGGGCACTGGGGCAGAAGGCTGAGTGCGACGTCCTGATCCGCAGTGTGATGTGAAGTTGAAACCAAGGCCCTCCGCGATGTCGCGGGGGGCCTTTTTGCTGCGCTGCGCGAGTTTGAGCCGCGGCGTGTATTCTGAGTGAACGCAGGCGGTTCATCGGAGCAAAGGGCGCGGCCATGCGACTACGGCGAAGATTCCTTTACGATCTCGATGATGTCATCAAGCGAGCGCTCGCGTGGCTGTGCGTCGGTCTCGTTGTGAGTCTGGTTGTGGCGTGGCTGGCAGCGTGGTTTGTGCCGACACAGCCTGAGATCAAGAGAGTCACGATCCCTAGCGGCGGTGAGGTAGTGTCGAAGAGGTACGCGATGCGCGTTGACGGCATGTCGCTGCTTGTCGACTACTACGCGATGCTCGGCGGTGAGAAGCCGATCTATGCCGAAGATTGCGGCTGGCCGGTGCGATGCTGGAGTGTCTGGAACAAGCAACACGCGAGCGGGAACTGGGAGTTGATTGCTGGAGTTCGTCTTTGGGGCACGCGACCTGGTGCAGGCGGTGCGACAGCTCCACCGTGGGCGCTGCCGTTGGTGCCACGGTTGCCACATGTTTTGGTCGCTGCGACGTTCTATGGCGGCATTGGCTGGATGTGCTGGTGGGCGTATAGATTCTTCCGCGCTCGCTCTCGTCGATCGCGCGGCTTGTGCGAGGCTTGTGGGTATGGGCCTTGGCAGTTGGGGTCGCACTGCCCGGAGTGCGGGAGCGACGCGAATTCTGTCCACGGGGCTAAAGATCACGACCACTCGCCATCGCTCGATTGATGCCCACCGATTGGAGGTTGAGTGATCGGAGCGATGTTGATGGCAATTCTCTCGCGGCCACTTTGTGCTGAGTTGTAGGTGTTTGACGGGTTGTCAAGCCGTGTGGATCGGGTACGCTACCAAGTTCGCAGGCTCTGACGCGGCGGTAACCGCGGGGCTCTGTGTGTGGCGGGCTTTGAGAGGAGTTGCACGTTGCGTACTTCGCGTGGTTCTTTGATGATTGCTTGTGCTGGTCTGGGTGTTGGACTTCTGGCGACGGGGGCGATGGCGCAGCCCTGCACACCCGCTTGGGACTACACCATCGGCAACCCCGGCGCGGCCGATGGCTACGTCGGGGCGATCTGGAAGTACGGCGATGACATCGTCGCCAGCGGCTCCTTCACCAGCATCACCGGCGTTGCGAGCACTCCCTACATCGCCAAGTACAACCCCACGAGCAACGCCTGGTCCGCCGTGGGCGACGGTCTTGGCTCGGGCATCAGCAACGCCTTCGGCACTTCCTTCGCGACCTACAACGGCGACCTCATCGTCGGCGGCTTCTTCGCCAACGCGTCGGGCGTTGCGGACACCAAGAGCCTCGCACGCTGGGACGGCACGGCCTTCCACTCGCTCGGAACGGGCTGGGCCTTCGACAGCGTGAACGCCGTCTGGTCGCTGCTCACGAGCGATGCCATCGGCGGGCAGAACCGCGTCTACATCGGCGGCGGCTTCGACAACATCGCCGGCCAGCCCGCGGGGTGCGTTGCGATGTGGGACGGCACGGCGCTGACGCCGATTGCTTCGAGCATGACGCTGGTTGGTATCAATCCGATCGTGCCTGCGCTGGCGACCTTCGATGATGGTCAGGGTGGTGGCACGCAGCTCTACATCGGTGGTCGTTTCTCGGCCATCGATGGTGTCCCCGCCAACATGGTCGCGCGCTGGAACGGGACGACGTGGTCGGCGGTGGGCACGACGCTCGTGCCGCGCAACGCCACAGCGGAAGTTGATTGCATGCTCGTCTTCGACGACGGCACGGGCCCTGCGCTGTACGCCGGCGGCACCAACCTCCGCGTGAACAACGAGACGATCAACCGCGCCACCGTGAAGTGGGACGGCACCACGTGGTCGGCGGTCGGCCAGGCCCTCACGGGCCGCACGTGGTCGCTCGCTGCCTTCGACGATGGCTCGGGCACCAAGCTCTACGCCGGCGGCACGCAGTCTGGCGTTGGCTTCATCTATCGCCTCGAGAACAACGTGTGGGTGCCGGTGGACGGCGGCGCGAGCGCGCAGGTCGTGCGGCTGCTCGTCGATGGTGACACGCTCTACGCCGCGGGCTCGTTCACGACGGTCGGTGGCCAGGCCACCAGCCGCATCGTCGCCCGTCGCGGGTGCCCGGCAGTTTCTGCCTGCGAGTACGACTTCAACCAGGACGAGAACATCGACCTCCTCGACGCGCAGCAGATGGCGCAGGTCTTCGTCGGCCTGATCACGCCCGAGGCCAACTGGCTCGATGGTGATCTCAACGGCGACGAGAACGCCGATCTCACCGACGCGCAGCTCCTCGCGGCGTACGTCGTCAGCGGAACCTGCGGCGCGTAAGGACGGCAGAATATAAACGCACGAGAACCGTCGGCGAAAGCCGGCGGTTTTTTGTTTGGCTTGTGGTGAGGCGGTCGGGGCGTTAGGAAACAGGCATTCGGCATTCGTGGTTAGGCATTCGTGATGAAACAAAGCTCCGCAGCGCCAAGCTCTCTAATGCCTAACCACGAATGCCAAATGCCTCGCCTTTACTCACGGCGCCAGCCCTACGCGCTGGATGCCCAGCTGCGCACACCACTCGTGGACCTGCACGACTTCGTCGTAGGGGACCCGGTCGCCCGCGTCGATGAGGACGATGAGGCTTCCAGCGGTGTGACGCTGGGCGCGGCGGGCGAGTGCGTCGCGCAGCTGCGTGAAGGGGATGATGGTCTGCTCGGGCGTTTCGGTTCCGAGGTTGGCGCCTCGGTCGCGGAGTGTGGCTTGCGTGGGCGTGTTCGAATCGGCGACATCGCGGCGAAGCTCGATGCGCACGCGGATGTCGGAGTCGGGCGATTGCTGTGCCGATGCGGCGTGCGACGCCAGCCCGCTCCGCAGGAACCACTCGGGGCCGAGGATCGCGGTGCTCGCCATGAAGAAGATGAGGATGACCATGACGACATCGACCATCGGCGTCATGTTCGGCCCGTGGTGCGAGTCGTAGTTCGCGCGCGCGTTGCGCATGCGGAATGGGCGGCTGCGGCCGATCATGGCGTGCCCTCGGCGCTTGTGTCCGATGCGCTGCGTGATGCGACGAGCTTCACGCTGGTGAGGCCCGCCGCGCGGCAGGCCTCGAGCACCGGACGCACCTTGGCAAAGTCGAGCGTGCGATCCGCGCGCACGTGGATCACGGGCTGAGACGTTGCAGCATCAGGGAATCGCGCGAGCAAGAGTGCTTCGAGCTCCTCGATGGTGGTGAGCGCGCGCCCGTCGATGATGATGTCGGCGGCGGCGGTGTCAGCGTTGGTGCCGGCGGGGCTCGTGGCCGATGGCATGATGTTGATCACGAGCGCGGCCGTGGCAGACTCGCTCGCACCGATGGCAGAGGCCGGAAGATCCAGCCGCGTCTGCCGATCCGTCGCGAGACGACCGACGATGAGATAGAAAACAATCAACACCATGACAACGTCGATCAGCGGCGTGACATTGATCTTCGCGCCGGGAGAGTCGTGATGGTGGAGGCGGAGTCGCATAGGGAAAGTGGAAAGCCGGAAAGCGAAAACGAAGATGTCAACACGGAGGGCACGGAGGTTGGACACGGAGGGCCACGGGGGGGGGCGTGGTCAAGTGGTCGAGTGGTCAAGTGGTCAAGTGGTCAAGTGGTCAAGTGGTTTCGGATTTCCAGCTTCTGTCTCTCCCTAGTGCCAAGTGCCTCGTCTTCTCCGTCCTTCACTTGGCCACTTCGCCACTTGACCACTCAACCACTTCTCTGGCTCGCGTCTTCACGTGCCGGGATTCTCTCGACGATCTCGGCGGCGACGACGGTGGCTCTGGTGCAGAGGCGATCGACGATGTTGCGGTAGATGCCGTAGATGAGCAGGCAGGGGATCGCGAGGCACAGTCCCAGCAGCGTGTGGAAGAGTGCCTTTGAGATGCCCAGCGAGAGGTCCGCCGGGCCGGCCTGGCCGCCGGACTCGCCGAGGCTTGTGAATGCGAGGATCATGCCCCAGACGGTGCCCGCGAGGCCGACGAGGGGCCCGAGGTTGCCGATGACGCTGAGGAGGTCGATCTTGCGGAACCAGCGAGCGGACTCTTCGGAGGCGGCGAGTTCGGCGGCGTCGCGGATGGCGGCGCGATCGCGGCCCGTGAGCGCCAGCGCGGGGCGGATGACGCGCGAGAGGAGTGAGTCGTCGTCGCGCACGGTGAGCTCGACATCCTGCCAGCGGCCGGCGCGGGCGAGATCGAGGAGGCGCCCCGAGAGCGCGGCGGGCACGATGTTCGCCGCGCGAACCTCGATGATGCAGACGACGATGACCGCAACGCCGATCACCGAGCCCAGCAGTAGCAGGATCGTGAAGAAGTCAAAGGACTGGACGAAGAGGCCCCAGAGGCCCCCTCCGCCGCCACCCCCTCCACCCCCTCCGCCACCAGCCGCGGGCGGGGAGGTCTGAGCGAGCGTGAGTGTGAAGAGTTCGAGAGTGGTCATGAGTGGAGTCATGGTAGTGGGGAGGGGAAGGGACTGGGGATTGGGGATTGGGGACTGGGGTCAGGAAGTTGTTGAGCAGTCAGGTGGTCAAGTGGCCAAATGGCTAAATGGCTAAATGGTCAAATTGAGGAATCGTGTTGACATGGGCTGTGTGTTGTACGCTCCGCGCCTGCCTCGCTGCCTCGCTGCCTCGCTGCCTCGCTGCTTCCTCACTCCTCTCTTTCCTTGATCTCCCTTGTCGTCTTGTACCCCTCGCTCAGCCATCCGTGGAGGTCTGCCAGGCGGGCTCTTTCGTTGGCGAAGGGGTAGGTTTCGCTGGTGGGTGCGACCCAGGTTCCGGTCGTGCGGCACTGGATCGGCGGCAGATCACGGATCAGCGCGGCTTCGGTGCGCGTGCTCCAAGATGCGGGGATGCTCAGCGTCATGCGGCGTGATGTCTCGCCGCTGGCTTCGAGGGTGATGGCGAGGAGCGACTCGGCGGGCGCGAGTGATCCTGGCGGCAGCCGGTCGGGCCACTCGATGATTGCGACGGAGCCGCTGCGGGCGATGGGCGTTGGCGTGCGTGTGCGGGCGTCGAACATCTGGTCCCAGCCCGCGGCCTCCAGGTCATCGGATGAGGTGACGCGGTAGGCGTCGATGTGGATGATGCGGGCGATGGGTGCGGTGCGTGCCTTGCCCGCGTGCGTGGTGCGGTACTCGTGCGCGAGGACGAAGGTGGGGCTCGCGATGTCGCGCTCGGAAGCGCCGAGCGCGATGGCGAGCATGCGGACGAGTGTGGTCTTGCCAGCGCCAAGGTCGCCGCGAAGCAGCACCGTGTCGCCGGGGCGCAGGAGTTCCGCGAGCGCGCGGGCCATCGCGCCGGTGGCTTCGACGCTCGGAAGGGTGCGCGTGATCAGCGTTGATGCGCTGCCGCTGCCGGCGATGTTGGTCGCGTCAGTCATTGGCGGTCCTGTCGCGTTCCTTCGGCACGGCGCGCGGCTTGGTGAGGCTGGGCGGGGCTTCCCAGTAGAACTCGGTCGCGTCGAAGGGCATGTCGGCGAAGGTGTCTTCTGCGAGGCCGACTTTCTGGCCCACGGCGCCCATCGCCGCGGCGGCGCGGCGGTTGCCGGCGCGGTCGCCGGGATTCTCAAGCTCGGTGATGAGCTGCGCAATCAAGGCCCGCTGCTGTGCGTCGCCTGTTTCTTTCCAGGCGCGCAGGTCGTCGAGCCCGGCGGGTCCGAAGCGGTGGATCGCGATCGCGGCGATGTACGCGTCGCCCTCGACCGCGTTGCTCGCGAGGTGCGGGATGAGCAGACGCGTGGCGCGGATGCGTAGCTTCTCGCGCTTTCCCGCGCCCGCCGCGGCGGCGCAGAGGAACTGCTGCTGCGCATCGGCGGAGTCAAGCCCGCGCTCAAGAAGCGGCTCGGCGATGGCCGCGTGTCGCGCGATGTACTCAACGCCCTCGATCGCGTTGGTGAGGAGCATCGTGAGGTACCCGTCGTCAGCCTCCGCATCCCGCGGCAGCGAATCGTGCGCAAGCCCCTCGTACGTCACACGCAGCAGCCGCTCCGACGGCGGGAGATCAAGCCGACGCAGCAGGTGCGCCGCGAGGTGGCGCTGCTGCATGTCCTTCGAATCCAGCGCGGCCTCCAGCGCGGGCGCAGCCTCCGGGCCGAGTTCCCGCAGCTTCTGCTCCGCCCACGCCGCGCCGCGCTTCGGGTCGGTCGCAAGATCCGCGACGAGTCGTGCTGCTTCCGCGGCCACATCGGCCTTTGGCTCTGCCTTGGGCACTTGGGGCTGCGCAGCATTCAGCAGCGCGGCGATGATCGCGATGCAGATGGTGTTCAAGCGTCACCTCCGGAGCGGCCGTGCTCGTACCCGAGTGTCCGGCCATCGACGATCGAGCCGTCCGCGAGCCGCAGACGCGCGCCCGGGCCCGGACCTGCGGCGAGGATACGGCCGATGGGCGTGATGGGAGTCTTCAGTTCGCGGAGCAGGCTCATGAAGGAAGCAGAGGGCGACGCCGCGAAGAGGAGTTCGTAATCCTCGCCTGCGCCCGCCGCGTCGAGCACGTTGGGCACGCCCTCCGCCAGCGGCACGGCAGCGCCGTCAATCTCGATCACAACGCCGCTGGCGACACCAATCCGCCACGCGTCGATGCCGAGTCCATCGGAGATGTCCATCATCGCGTGGAGGTCATCGCCAAGCACGCGCCGGAGCCAAAGTCCCTCCGCGATCCGCGGTGTAAACCAAAGGTGCTTCTCGCTTGCCCTGGGTAGCCCTGCCTTGGGTAGCCCGGCGGTCCCCGCCGGTTCTTCGCTTGGACGCAGCAAGCGACCCGCGCCAAACGACCCACCGATGCTGCCCGTCACGTACACGATGTCGCCCACACGGGCGCCGCTTCGCAGGATCGGCGGGCCATCGCACTCGCCCATGATGGTGATGGAGAGGACCAGCGGCGAGCCATCGGGCGCGCTGGCGATGTCGCCTCCGACGAGTGGGCAGTGCATGGCTGCCGCGGCGGCGTGGACGAAGTCGAAGAGCTCATCGGCACGGTGCTGTGGATAGGACGCGGGAAGCACAACGCTCGCGAGCGCAGCCACGGGCGAGCCGGCCATCGCGGCGATGTCGGACATGGGGCGCGCGATGGCCTTGTGCGCGATGCGATCGAGTGGCGTGGTGCTCAGAAAATGACGGCCCTCGACGACCTGATCGACCTTGAGAAGTGTGCGGCGTGGGCCGCCTGACATGCCTGACACGTCTGACACGCGTGCCAGGTCACCGCTGATCACGGCGCAGTCATCGCCGGGCCCGACTTCCACGCGTGGGAAGCGAGTGGAGAGGTCCGCCGAGCGGCGGTAGATGTGTGAGAGGAGTTCGATCTCGCGCATCGGTCCTGCTCCTTCAGCGCATCAGCGCGAGACGCACGCATCGGCGAGGCGGCGCATGAGGGGAACGACGATGAACGCGGCGGGCAGTGAAACCAGGAAAGCGATGACGAAGCCGCGCATCCAGCGGCCGATGAGATCGCCTCGGACGCCGGTGTCGATGACCGTCATCGCGAGGGACATGATGAGGCTCATCGCGAGGACCATGAGGACGACGAAGAGGATGTTCCCGCCCTTGCGTGACAGCACCGAGTGAGCCTCCGGACTCTTGCCTACCTGCTCAACCTTCTCACCCTTGTGGGGCAGACGTCCCGCCTGCCCCTACCCAATCTACTTCTTCTCTGCTTCCTTCTTCTCTTCCTTCGTCTTCTCAGCGGCGGGCAGGTTCAGCCCAAGCGCTGTCGCCATCTCGGTGTCAATCGCACGCGAGCCGGGCTCGCCGGTCGTGAGGGCAAAGCCACCCGCATAATCCCACATGCACCAGCCGATCCCCGCGCCTTCCAGCGCTTCGCGCAGGTCGCGCGTCCACGCCAGGCGCGAGGCCCGCGGCGAATGCTCCTTGTACACGCCGAACTCGCCGCACCAGATGGGCACGTTGTGCGTCGAGGCCCACGCCTGGAGCAGGCCGATCTCGCGCAGGATCTGGTCCTTGTTCCATGGCTTCTTGGCGTAGTCGCGCACGGCCCACGCGCCGCTCTTGGCATCTTCGTCGTTCTCACGCCCTTTCAGCATCGCAGCGGCCACAGCCTCGGCGTTGGCCTCGCTGGAGGGATACTCAAGGCCAGCGACGTGCTTCCAGCCCGCCCAGCCCCAGCTCGCACCCTGGTGCGAGAAGATGTGGGGCTCATAGAAGTGGAAGGAGTAGACGACGTTCTTGTCCTCGTGCGGGAAGAGGCGTTTGAGGCCGGCGGGCCCGCCCCATTCATCGCCGGTGGCGATGATGGTGTGGTTGGGGACGCGGTGGCGGATGGTCTTGATGAGTCGGTCCTGCGCACGCCACCAGAGCGAGGGGTCCTTGATGTTGTGCGGCTCGTTCAGGAGCTCGATGAAGACCATCTCCGGATCGGTCTCGACGATCACGGGGGCGAACTCGCTCCAGAACATCAGGAGCAGATCGATGCGCCCATCGCGTGGATCGATCTCAAGCCATGGTCCCTGCTTGCTTGTGTGCGGATCGAAGATGACTGCGATCCCGGCGGCGTTGATGCGCTTGATGTCGGCCAGCAGCGGCTCGAGCACTTCCATGTCGAAATGGCTGCCGGGCGTCTTCCAGAGCGCGTCGGGCTCGACGGGCAGGCGGACGTGCGTGATTCCCGCGGCCTTGAGGGCCGCGAGATCGGCATCGGTGATGAAGGCCTTGCGCGTCTCCGGGCTCGAGTCCTTGGGGAGCCAGTACCAGTGCGAGAGATTGACGCCCTTGGCCAGACGCGCGAGGCGCGAGGCGGGGACGGGCGTCTGCGACACATCGCCCGGGACGGGCGTGATGCCGGGCGGCTGGGCGAGCGTGTCAGACGCGGCGAAGAGCGCGAGCGCGGCGGCGAAGAAGATCCCGGCGAAGAGGCCGCGGGTTGAGATCGTCGTCATGCGAGGAGGGTAGTGCGGGAGTGTTGGGTGGGCGGCGGATTGAGGGGCTCTGCCAAGCCAATCGCGTTCTTCGGTTCTAAGCCCCGAAGGGGCGTGGGGCTGTAGCTACGAGTGAAGCAAGGCGGCAAAGCCGCCGCCGCGAAACCCGTGGAAAGCAGCGCAGAAGCACGCCGCCCCGGATGGGGCGGAGGTGTCGAAGACATGCGAGCTAGTCGAGCGGATACGGAGCGCTGCTTCGGCGGCTCCTCCGCCCCTGCCGGGGCGGGACGTTTTCACGCTGCCTTCCACGGGTTGCGCTCGCCGCCGCTGGCGGCTTCGCTCCACCCGTGGCTACACCCCGACGCCCCGTTGGGGCTAAGAAACGCGGACGCGGGGCATCCGGCTTGGTTCGTTCTTTGGATCTTGCGATTGCCTTCGCGGCTCTGCTTCACCACTACTCTCGGGCCTTTGGCCCGGAGTAGTGGCACCAGACTGAGTTGTGGCACCGGAGTGGTGTCACCGGTTCAGGCGGCGGTCTTCTTGAGCTTGGCCTGACGGCGCTCGGCGTCGGGGACCTTGACGTCCCAGGTGAGGCCGACGAAGGAGAAGGCCTTGATGAGGATGTAGGAGAGATCGAACTGCCACCAGGAGAGGCCGTGGCGTGCGGAGGTGGGGAAGGCGTGGTGGTTGTTGTGCCAGCCTTCGCCGAAGGCGAGGACGCCGACGATTGGGTTGTTGCGGCTCTCGTCGTGGCTCTCGTACGTCCTGCTGCCCCAGACGTGGCAGATGGAGTTGACGCTCCATGTGACGTGGTGGACGAAGCAGACGCGGGCGAGGCCGCCCCAGACCAGGCCCAGGCCATACGCCGCGAGGGCGCTGGTGAAGGAGCCGGTGGAGATCCAGACAACGGCCATCGCGATGAAGGCTGGGATGATCAGGCCCGCGAGCATGAACCAGCGGAAGTTGCGGGAGATCGAGAGGAGCATGGGATCACGAACGATGTCGGGCGCGTAGCGCATGCGCTCGGGCTCGCCCATCTTGATCATCCAGCCCATGTGGGCGTGGTAGAAGCCCTTGATGATGCCCTTGAGATCCTCGCCGTGGTCGGCGTGCGGGGAGTGCGGATCGTCGCTCTCATCGCTGTGGCGGTGGTGCTGGCGGTGCCAGGCGACCCAGTCAACCAGGGGGCCTTCGACGGCCATGGAGCCGGCGGCGCCCAGGATCCACTTGCCGACCTTGGTGGTCTCGAAGGACTTGTGCGTGAAGTAGCGGTGGAAGCCGACGGTGATGCCCAGGCCGCTGACGAGGTACATGCCCAGGAAGAGGGAGATGTAGAGCCAGTTGACGGCGATGCCCCAGAGAGACCAGACGGCGAAGACGAACGCCGCGAAGGGGAGGATCACGGCGAGCAGGTTCATGTAGCGCACCTTCGCGGAGGCGCGATGGTGGGGGAGGGCGTTGCTGGTGGGGGCCGGCGGATCGACCTCGCCGGTCAACTCCGGGAGGGAGATGCTTGGGAGCGAGGGCATGGAAGGAAGCGCAGCGGCGATGGACTCGATCGCAGAAGCGGGCATTGAGCCACCGATGGAACTGCTGTTGGGATTGGTGATCTGTGTCAAACGGACCTCACTGTTTGGTGACGGGCCACTGAGTTGCTGAGTCACACGGGATTTCAAACCGGACCACAGGCTGGATCACAAGCGAATCAGTCTCAGGCTGTCCCGCGAGGAGCCTGCTTTGGGGCCTTGGTCTCGCTCGGACGGGTTCCGTCGGCTTTGTCCCATGAAAGGATCGACTCGGTCATTCTACGCGTCGCACGGCGAATGGTCCGCTTGCCAGAGTCCAACTTGGGGTAAATTGAGGGTCAAAAGACAGAAAGGCCCGGGGTTAACACCCGGGCCTTGTTGGCGGCTTGATTGGATGGTGCAATGCTGGGCGGATGCGGGGGCTTGATCGCTTAGCGGCGCGGGTTCATCGGCAGGTTGCGGACCATGAGGAGCTCGACCTCGATCGTGACGGGCACGTCGCTGGGGCGCGTGGTCTCGATCATGGGTGCTGACTGGTTCATCTGCGCGGGTACCTTGATGGTGCGGGTGCCACCGACCTTCATCCCTTCGAGGCCCATGGTCATGGCCTGGAACTCGCCGGGGATCCAGATGTAGGGCTTCTCCTTCGTGGCCTGCTCGACGACGTTGCCCTTCTCGTCCTTGATCGTGTACGCCGCGACGGCGACGCAGCTCTGCGATGCGGCCTCACCCTCGCCGACCTTGGTGTCGGTGACCTGGAGTGCGTCGACGAGCTGGATGACGAAGACGAGATCGGTGTTCGGCGGGATGTCCGTGCCTGCGCCGCGGGCGCCGTAGCCCATGGCAGCGGGGATGGTGAGGCGGCGGACGCCACCGACGCGCATGCCCGGGACACCCTTCTGCCAGCCCTCGATCACGCCCGAGAGGGGGAAGGCGATGGGTTCGCCGCGGTCGAAGGCGGAATCGAAGACGAAGCCGTCGCTCTTGCGGGTGCCGTGGTAGAGGGCGACGACTGAGTTGCCGGGCTTGACCTCGTATCCGTCGCCGATGGTGAGCTCTTCGATGATGAGGCCACCTTCGAGCGTCTGGGTGGAGAGGGGCGCGTTGTTGGGCACGGGGATTCCCTTCGGGGCGGGGGGGGCGGGGGGAGCTGCGGGGGTGGCGACGGCGGGGGACGTTGCGGGCTGCGCGGCGGGGGTGCCCTCCTGCGCAATTGCGGTGGCGCCGGCGAGGCCGACGAAGGCCATCAGCGTGAGGGTTCGGAGGCGGCGGGCGGAGATGGAAGTGGCGAGCATCGAGGGTCCTTTCGTCGGGTTCGAGGAGGTGCCAGACGGCAAACGGTACTTCAGGAACGGTACTTCCGGCTTGAGCCGGCGGCCAGCACTGGCGGAGGTTTCTGGGAGGATTCTGGGTCGCTGCGGGTCACTGCGGGTGACGTCGGCCGACGCCACTGGAGGCCGCTAGGGTAGGACGCGGCGGGAGGCGGGGCGTTCCGCGGTGGTCGCCGAAGTTGCCTCGAATTGGCATGGGCTTGAGCTGGAATGAGGTAGATCCTGCATTCGTGCGGCGTGGGTCAGTGGCGGGACGGTGATGGCGCGTTGCAATAGGAGCGAGTGAGGATCGCATGGGCACACGGCGAGCCGGAGGACGCGCAGGGGTTCGTGCGGCGTCGAATGGCGGCGTGGTGGCGCCGCGGCCGGAGCCAGCGGCTCGCGAGCGGGCGCTGCAGGCCTTCGCGCGGGTCTATGGAGGAACGCCGCGGGTGGTGGCGCGGGCGCCGGGGCGCGTGAACCTGATCGGCGAGCACATCGACTATCGGGGCGGGTGCGTGCTGCCGATGGCGATTGAGCGCGACTGCGTGGTGGCGATGGGTGCGGGCGCGCGGGGCTTGGTGCGTGTCGTCGCGACCGATGCGCCGGGGGGTGAGGCGCGTGTCGAGTTTGATGCGGGCCCCATCACGGAGCCGACGGCGGCGGCGGCGCTGGGTCGCGCGCAGGTTGAGCGCGGGTCGTGGGTGAGCTACGTGCTTGGGTCGCTGTGGTCGATGGCGGTGCAGCGAGCTGGTGAAGTGGGCGGCCTGATGACCGACGGGCTCGATATCGCGATCTCGAGCGATGTGCCGGTGGGGGCGGGGCTGTCGAGTTCGGCGGCGCTTGAGATTGCGGTGCTGCGGGCCGCGGCAGGGCTGATGGAAGCTGCGTGGAATCCGCTGGAGGCGGCGGCCGCGGGGCGGCGTGCGGAACATGAGTTCGCGGGCGTGCCGTGCGGGATCATGGACCAGATCGTGGTCGCGGGCGCGCGGTCGGGGCACGCGATGCTGATTGATTGCGATGTGCCGGAGGGATTCGCGCCGGTGGAGGCGTCGAAGGTGCAGCACGTGCCGATGCCGCCGAGGCGGGCGGCGAAGGTGGTGGTGATCGACACACGCGTGCGGCATCGGCTGGCGGACGGCGCGTACGCGGAGCGCGTGGCGATCGCGAAGTCGGCGGCGGCGAAGCTGGGCGTGCGGCACTTGTGCCATGCGCCGACGTGGAAGGTCTTTGCACTGACACAGCTGGAGAAGTTCGCGACGCGCCACAGCGTCACGGAGTTTGAACGCGTGCATCAGGCAGTGGCGGCGATGCGCCGCGGCGACATCCGCACGCTTGGACGGCTGATGGCCCAGTCGGGAAGCTCGTTGCGGTTTGACGAGCGCGTGAGCTGCGACGAGCTCGACACGGTGGTGGAGTTTGCGCTGCGCGGGCCGGGCTGCTACGGCGTCCGGCTCACGGGCGCCGGGTTTGGCGGCTGCGCCGTGGCGCTGGGGTGGCCCGCGGGAGTGGGGCGATTGTGCGAGCGCGTCGCGCGCGAGTTCATGGCCCGCCACGGGCACGCGCCGGAGATTCTTGTTACGGGCGCAGCGCCGGGGGCGGAGCTGGTGTGAGTGAGGCGAGGGCGATCTTCAGAGCTGTCGGTGCGAGCCGGTGGTTTCTGGATTCTGCTGCGCGGGGTAGGCGAAGACCACGATCATGCCGCCAGGGCTCGGCATGATCGTGGCACTTGCGGCACGCGCAGAAAAAAGGCCCGGTCGTGTGACCGGGCCTTGTGGTTTCTGTCGTGGATTCTCTTAGTTGTTCATCGCCATCGACAGGTCGGTGAAGAACTTCTGGGCCTTGGCCTTCTGCTCGGCCGCGGCGGCGGCCTCGCTGGCCTCCATCGCTTCCTTCTGCTCGAGGGCCTCGCGGTTGCCCAGGAAGCTGGCCTCGAGTTGGAGACGGATCTTCTCCATGGCCTTGTTCTGGATCTGACGCACGCGCTCCTTCGTGACGCCGATGATCTGGCCAACCTGCTCCAGTGTCATGGGCTTCTCGATCTCGCCGGCCTCGAGCCCGAAGCGGTGCTCGATGACGGTGCGCTCGACATCGGAGAGGTCCGCGCGGTTCTCGATCACGATCCGCTTGACCTCTTCCGCCGCGTCCTTCTCGAAGGTCGAACGCTTCACTTCGAGGAAGTTGCTGCGCTCGAGCTTGGGATCAAAGTCCGTGGGGAAGCGCTGGCGATACTTGCTGAGCTTCATGCCCTGGCGGCTGAAGGCCTTCAAGATCGCCCGGCAGGCGTACGTGCTGAACTTGTACCCGCGGCCGGCGTCGAACTTATCGACGGCGCGGAGCAGGGCCATGTTGCCCTCGCTGACGAGATCGGCGAAGTCCACCTCGCTCATGCGCGTGCGCTTCGCCATCGCGAGCACGAGGGCGAGATTGGTCTCGGCGATCTGCTCGCGGATGCGGTCGGCGATGCGGTGCCAGCGCAGGATCTCCTCGCTCTGGTCGGGCGAAGGGGTCCGCGTGGTGCTCGCCCAGATGTCCTTCTGGACCTGGTTGATCCGGAAGCGGGCGTAGTTGAACTGGTGGAAGAGGACCTTCTCCTGAGCGCCGGTCAGGATGACCTGCTGGGCGCTCTTGACGGTGCGCGTCCGCGTGCTGGACAGATCGTCCATCACGGGGTGGTACCAGGTCGTGTCGGGCTTGGGAATCTCGGGCGCGTCGTCGTAGATCTTGCGCGAGGCATCCTCCTCGGTGAAGGCCGGGGAGTCGATGAAGTCCTGCTCACCACTCATGATCTGGGTGAGGAGCTTCTCGTCCTCGGCGGAGAGCCGCCGACGAATGCCGCCACGCGTCGCCTTGGCGGGCGTGGTCTCGGTCGTTTCCGATCCGAGGCCAACCCGGCTGCGCCGGCGGACCTGCTCGATCGGGCTCGGGGCTCGTTTGGTCATAACCTGCCTCATTCCTACACTCATCCTTGTGCCTGCCTGGCACTGCACACACCGGAACAGAGGGCCATAGTGCCTGAAACTCAGTCTAACGAGAAGACATCCTGTCCGGGATAAAGCCGCCACACACCCGCGTGTACCGACACTTGTACGTGGTGGCCGAGTGCGGGTTCTGTTTCCCGCCTCGCGGCGAGAACTCGACACCACTCACTTCCACTCGGTCTTGGCGACGAAGTACCTCGTCAGCCATCCGTACAAGTTCCGATCACGCACGCAACGAACACCACCCTCAAACCACATTCACCAACCACACCCTCACGAACCCTTCCAGAAGCGAGCCTCCAAGCTCGCGGATTCACACTTCCTTCACAAACGGAGCGATGGAAGGTCCAACTTCGGCTGGGGCCAAGTGCACCCGCGGGTCACCATACGCGAAAACCACCAGACCTGCACGCTACATTTCGCTGCCCAGACGTCTTCATACGGTCAAACAGATTTAGAGTTCCAAACGTGGGCCGTTTGCTTCCAAGATAGAATGATTCCAACTAGCTCCATTCACTCAACACTGATCACACTGCCGCCGGGGCGGCCCTTCACACATCCAACCACGAATCACACACCCCTCGCTGGACCCCGATTCACGAAATTCGCACCTCTGGGTACCTTGAGCAGGCACTTTGAGCGGGCACTTTGCGGCCTCGTTCCATTCAGGTGACGAGACTCCGCAAATGACCCGACCCCGTCAACGACTCCAATCTACCCGATCTCTGTCCGCTTGCCAAGGTCCACTGGTAGTTTTCAACACGCTTTGCACACTCTTCCTCCCATGCGAGGCTGGCAACTCGGACCTATACTCCGAACAAAGTCCGACATACGACTCAAGTGCTCAGGCAACGCCCGAGAAGTCCGTCCAAATCACCCGCACCCTGACTGGAGAGATACCCGTGCCGATGACGCTCCCCGCTCTTCCGTACGCCCCCGAGGCGCTCGAGCCCCACATTGATGCGCAGACGATGCAGATCCATCACGGAAAGCATCACGCCGCGTACGTCACCAACGGGAACAAGGCGCTCGAAGGCCACCCCTTCGCCGACTTGGATCCCGTCGCGATCATCAAGCGGCTTTCGGAGGTCCCCGACGACAAGCGGGGTCCCGTCCGCAACAACGTCGGCGGGCACGTGAATCACTCCACGTTCTGGACGCTGATGGCCCCGGCGGGGCAGGGTGGCGGCGGCGAGCCGGGCGGCCCCCTCGGCGCGGCGATCGTCTCGACCTTCGGGTCGTTCGCGGCCTTCAAAGAGAAGTTCGCTGCAGGGGGCACTGGCCGATTCGGCTCCGGCTGGGTTTGGCTCGTCGTGAACGGCGGCAAGCTCGAGATTGTCTCCACGGCCAATCAGGACAACCCCCTCATGGGCAAGGCGATTGCCGGGTGTGAGGGGCAGCCCATCCTTGGCTGCGACGTCTGGGAGCACGCGTACTACCTGAAGTACCAGAACCGCCGCCCGGACTACCTCGCGGCGTGGTGGAACGTGGTCAACTGGGGCAAGGCGGGGGAGCTCTTCGCCCAGGTCAAGTAAACGAGGTTCAGGTTGGGGCATGGCGCGGGCTGGCCGGCTCCCCTCGCGCCTTCTGACAACCGTGCTGGTGACGCCCGCGCCTTCGGCGGGCGGCTCTGGTATGCTCTTGTCCTGTCCTTGTCCTGTCCATAGTCCTGTCCATGAGGTGCTCCCCATGAGGGGCAGGGGAGCATGGGAGGGTCGGCACGTCCGGGAGACCTTGGCCGCGGCATGCAGCGCATCCGCACCGGTGTCTTCCCGGTACACCCTTTGGCCCATCAAGGGCTCGAAGGGTGTGCTGATGGTTTGCATTGGTTTTTTCGGTACGCCGGTACCGACGGTCTGGCTTTGTGTTCCGCCGAGTGACAGCCAGAGTTGGCGATAGACAGTCATCGATAGACAGTCATAGTGAGCACGTTGTGAGTGACACGATGTTGATGCCGGGTTTGACAACGCTTGCCGAGGCCTTCTTCCTGATCTCTCCCTGGAAGCCCTTGGTGATCTTCGCGATCTTCGTGCCGTGGCTGGTGGTGCTCTCGCGCACGCTGGACAAGCACGCAAAGAAGTACTTCCTAGGGCATGAGAAGTGGAACACGCTCCACCTCTCGCTCGGCCTGCTTGCACTCGCGGCGGCGTTTGCGATCCCGATGAAGAGCGAGCTTTCGTTCTGGCTCGGAGCCTTCGCCGCGACGGTGATCCTTGTGGCCGACGTTGCGGCCTTCATGCTCGTGACGAACAAGGACGAGCGCGTTCCTGAGAAGTACCGCCTGACCGTCGCGACACTGTTCAAGGGCGACGACAAGCCCAAGGCCGCGAAGAAGGTCACCGTCCGTGCCTCCGAGGTTGTCATCAAGGGGCCCGACAAGGCCACCGTTCCCGTGCCGAGCGAGGAGAACGCCGATGCGGTCGCGGTCCGTGCCGCGGCGGAAAACATGTGGCTCAAGGCCAACTCCGCTCGTGCTACCGAGCTTGACATCGGCCCTTCGGGGCGCGAGGGTGCGTATCAGGTCGCGTTCACGGTCGATGGAATCCGTGTGCCCGGCGAGCTACGCGAGCCCGAGCAGCTGCAGGTCAAGGATGGGCAGCCCCAGCCCCTGCCCGCGGGCATCATCCCGACCGCCGACGCCATCAAGGTCATTGACTTCTGGAAGAGTGCCGCGAAGCTCGATGTCGCGGACCGTCGCAAGAAGCAGCAGGGCGACATCACCGTCGAGCGCGGCACGACGCGCCAGAAGCTGCGGATCAACACGCTGGGTGCGCAGGGCGGCGTCAAGCTCAGCATGATCTTTGATCCAGAGCTTGCGGTCCGTCGCAAGTGGGAGAACCTTGGTCTGCTCGAGACCCAGGCGACCGCGCTCCAGGCGATGATCGACGAGGGCAAGGGCCTTGTGCTCCTGACGGGCCCGCTCGACAGCGGTCGCACGACGACGCTCTACTCGATCGTCAAGCGTCACGACGCGTACACGCGAAACGTCCAGACGGTTGAGATGGAGATCCAGGACGCGCTCGAGGGCGTTCGCCAGACCAAGTTCGACGCGGCCGCGGAAGGCGCGGAGTACTCGACGGTGGTCCGATCGATCCTGCGCCGCGATCCTGATGTGCTTGCGATCGCGGAACTGCCCGATGCCAACACCGCGCGGGAAGTGACCAAGACGGATTGGGACCGCGTTCGCGTGTATGTGTCGCTCCCGGCCATCAACGGCATGGAGGCGATCCAGAAGTGGATCCAGATCGTCGGCGACGCCGACGCGGCGGTGAAGGGCCTGCGGGGCGTGGTCTCGCAGCGCGTGATCCGCAAGCTCTGCACCAACTGCCGCGTGGCGTACCAGCCCACGCCCGACATGATCAAGCGCCTCGGCCTGCCCGCCGATCGCATCAAGCAGCTCTTCAAGAAGGGCGGCCAGGTCATGGTGAAGAACCGTCCTGAGACGTGCCCGGTCTGCTCCGGCGGCGGATACGTCGGTCTTGACGCCGCGTTTGAGATCCTGCCGATCGGCGATGCGGAGCGCACGCTGCTGCGGGCCAAGGACATGGCGGGCTTCAAGCAGGAGATCCGCAAGAAGAACCTTCCGATGATCGCTCAGGCCGCGCTCAAGAAGGCACTCGACGGCATCACGAGCGTCGAAGAAGTGCAGCGGGCCACGAGCGATGGGCAGCCGCCCGCCGCCGCGGCACCAGCCGCGGCGCCCGCGGCCTCGGCACCCAAGCCAGCGCCTGCGAAGGGCTGAGCCTGGGAAGGAACTTGAACGGGCCCGCGTCCGAACCGGAGTGGGCTGACGGTCGTTTCAGTAGCGACCGTTTGAGTTGTGGCTGAATGAGTTGTTTGGGGTAGTGATCGAGTCCGACCGAAACCAAGCAGTGTGGATCAGATCGAGTTGGCCGTGCAGCGATCCTGATCTCCAGATTCCGACGGAGTTCTCTCCATGCTTCTGAGTGGCGCAGCGATTGTGATCGTTCTTGCGGGTGGGCTCGTGTGGTTCACGCGCGGGTTCTTCTCCGGCTTCATCCACCTTTTGTGCGTGCTTGTCGCCGCGGCGTTGGCGCTGGCCTTCTGGGAGCCCATCGGCTATGCGATGCTCGAGAGCTTCGAGGGGCAGGGTGCGATGGCCTCGGCTGTCTGGTCCATCGCGCTGGGGATTCCCTTCGCGCTGATCCTCGCCATCCTGCGGGCCATCACCGACTACGGCATCGTCAAGGGCAACGCCGATGCTGGCCCCACCTTTGGCGGCGTCGGTGGCGGGCTCTGTGGCGTGCTTGCGGGCGTCGTCGTTGCTGGCATGCTTGGCCTCTCGATGTCCAGCCTCCGAATCGGGCGCGACTCCAACGGCGCTCCCAACTATCTTGGCTACTCCTCGACGGGCTCAGTCATCCGCACCGGCGGGATGTGGGTTCCCTTCGACAAGCTCGTGGCGAGCTTCTACGGAACGCTCTCTGAGCGTGCGCTCCGCACGGGCCACCCGCTGGCTCGCTGGCATCCCGCGATGCACGAGTTCGGGCCTGGCAACCGCATGAGCCCGTACGAGGGGAAGGGGCGCAACTCGATCAAGGTTGACGACTTCGCCGTCAACGGCCGCTTCACGGTCGGCAAGGGGGGCAACCTCTCGGCCGATTCGCTCCTGCGCGACTGGATGTCGCAGACGACGCAGTCCGTGACGGATCTGGATGGCAATCCATTCCCCGATGGCTCGCACATCGAGGGTGTCATCGTCAACTTCAAGGCGGGCTCCAAGGAGAAGGACGGCCGCACGTCCATCGGTGCGGGTCAGGTCCGCATGGTCCTTGAGAGCGAGGATGGCCGCCGCATCGTCGTTCACCCGATCGCGGTGACGTCGCAGGCCGATCCCTCGATCGTCGCGGCGAATCTGAACCAGGGCAGCGCCACCACGACCGAGGCGGTGCTGCCGGTCTGGGGTCGCTGGCGCTTCGATGGTGCGGACATCTTCATCGCCAGCGTCGGTGGCGGGAGCGAGGCGATCTTCGGCCTTGAGTTCCTCGTGCCGCCGGGATATCAGCCTCTTGCGATCTACATCAAGGGCGTTCGCACGCGTCTTGATGAGGGCACGCTTGCCACGCCCAAGCACACGTTCGCGAGCGCTTCTGCTCGTGATGCGTTCCTTGTGGCGGGCATGACCGGCGCCAGCGGCGCGCTCCCCGCCATGGGCGGCGGTGTCGCGACGACGACAACCTCCACCGGTTCGAGCGCTCCTGCTCAGTCCGGGATGGATGTGAGTGGCGCGAGCGTGATCGGTGATGGTCAGCCCTTCCGTGGCGGCAACGCCGCCGTGATCGAGGGCGTGAGAGTCACGCACACGCTCCCCGACCGGATCCAGAAGGGTCAGGAAGGTGGCCTTGAGATCGACGACAAGAACGTGGTTGTCGGTGGCGAGATGCGCACTACCAACGAGATCATGCGCAGCGGCACCGCGGGCCTCGAAAAGTCGCTGATCATCGATCAGCTCCAGACGAGCACCGACACGGTGCTGGTCTGGATCGAGATGCCCGCGAGCGGGCGACGCTCGATCCTCGGCAAGGCGCTGAGCGCCGCGGAGCAGTTGCTGCCCCCGACACTCGTTGATACGCAGGGCGAGCGCTACCAGCCGGTAGGGTACATGTACAAGGACGAGACCGAGTATCGCCTGCGCTTCACGCCCGGCGACCCGATCACGGCGATGGCCCAGATTCCCGCGCTCTCGCGCTCGCGTCCGTCGCAGCGTCTTGAGCTGCTCTTCCGCGTGAGCTTCGGGCGCGAGATCCGGTATCTCTCGCTGGGGAACAAGGTGGTCATCGAGTACAACCCGCCGTGGCCCGCGAACGTCCGCCAGGTCAACCGCCGCTGAGTGGGGCGAGCCAGAGGCCGCAAGTAGAAGCCGCAAGCAGAACCTGCAACTCGAAGCTGAAATTAGAGGCCGCAATTGAAGCCAGTTGAGACGAGCACCGTCCGGCTCAGGGCACTCTCCGGAACGCCGCTGGCGCAGGAGCGCGTGCGGTCCACCGTGGAGGCCGCGGCCCGCGCGCTGGCTGAGCGCAACGCCGTTGAAGTCTCGCAGCTTGATTGCGAGGACGACGCGATCACGCTGACGCTGGGCATCAACAAGCTCGCGGCACTCGGCTTCCTCGCGGAGCTGCGGCGCGTGACCGAAGCGTGGCACCGTGCCAAGTTCAACGCGGGCCTCTGGGGAGAACTGCCGCCAGCGAATGACCACGATCAGAACGAGCTGGATCTGGGCGAGTGGATGTAGGGAAGGCGAAAAGCGAAAATCAAAGACCGAAGAGGATTCACCACTGAGACACAGAGAGCACTGAGATGCATAAGAAGTGGTCGAGTGGCAACGTGGTCGAGTGGTCAGGTGAAGGAACACCGGCAGCAGAGCGAATGCGCTCGAACGCATTTCTCCGTCTTCTCCGACCCTAGTGCCAAGTGCCTGATCCCAAGTGCCTTCTAGTCTCTGTGGCCTCTGTGACTCTGTGGTGAGTGTCTTGTGTCTTCATTTTCGCTTTTCGCTTTCTAGCTTTTCGCTTTTCCCATGCCCTCACTTCCGCTAAGACCGCTTCGACTTCTGATCGTTCTGCCGAGCTGGGTCGGCGACGCGGCGATGGCTACGCCGACGCTTCGCATGATCCGCGCGGCGCTGCCGGGCGTTTTCATCGGCGCGCTCGTGCGGCCCGGGATTGATGAGCTGCTTGATGGATGCGGCTTCTTTGATGAGGTGCACGTCGCGCGGTCGAGCGGGATCATGGGACCCAAGTTTGTCGCCGCGAAGGTGAGGCCGCGGCGCTACGACACGGCGCTGCTGCTGACGAACTCGTTCTCGACGGCGCTGATGGTTCGCATCGCGGGGATCCCGCGCCGGATCGGTTACGACCGTGATGCTCGCGGGCTGCTGCTCACGCACTCGATGCGCGCGCCGCTGCGGGCCGATGGCTCGTTCGCGCCGGTGCCGGCGGTGGACTACTACCACGCGCTGGCGGAGCGGTTCCTGCTCTCGCCCGCGCGCGGCGCGACCGAGCCTGACACGATCGATGTGCGGCCACTGACGGCGCGTCCGTTCCGCGCTTTTCTGGAACTTGGCGTGACGCCGCCGCAGCAGGCCGCGGCGGATGCGATTCTTGAGCGTGCCGGCATCGCGCCGGGGCAACGCTTCGCGATCCTGAATCCCGGTGGCAACAACGAGGCCAAACGCTGGCCGATGGAGCGTTTCGCCGCGCTCGCGGAGCACCTGCACGCGCGTCATGGCCTTGCGATCGTGATCAACGGCTCACCGGGCGAGGCGGCGCTCGTGGACGGGATCGCCGCGGCGTGCGCGTCCACTCGTCCGGCGCGGTTGAGCGCGCTGGGCATCACGCTCGGCGCGCTCAAGGATGTTGTGGCGCGGGCGTCGATCATGGTGACCAACGACACGGGGCCGCGTCACATCGCCGCGGCGATGGGCGTGCCGCTGGTCTCGCTCTTTGGTCCCACCGATCATCGCTGGACGACGATCCCGACGCGCGCGGGCGAGGCCTTGATCCTTGCGGATCCGACGTTGCCCGAGGATCAGCTCGCGAATGATCATCCAGAGCGCTGCGCAATCGGGCGCATCAGTCTTGATGATGTGGTTCGCGCGTGTGATGGACTGCTTGGGGGTCACGCTGACCACAACCATTCGTCAAAGCACGCCTGATCGTGGCACTTTGAAGCACGTCACGACGTCCTCATTTGGCCCTTCAGCCCTTCGACCATTTAGCCATTTGGCCACTTGCTCTGGCTCACGCCTCCAGCACCCGAACCACCACAATCGACCGATCGTCCTGCCTTGGTGAGAGGCCTGCGAACTGGCGGATTTCCCACAGCAGACGCTCGACGATCTCTGCCGAGGTTGCGTTGGCGTTCTCGGTCAGCGCTTTGAGGATCGACTCTTTGATCCGTTTGCGCCCGAAGCGCTGGCCGTCGAAGTTGGTAGCGTCGGTGACGCCATCGGTGTACGCGACGAGCACGTCGCGCGGCTGGAGATCAAAGACGGCGCGCTGGTAGCGCTGGCTGGGGTCGATGCCCACGACCATGCCGCCGACGGAGAGCTCATCAACGTCGGCGTTGGTTGGCGGTCTGTGCTTGGGAACTCGGACGATGATCGTTGGCTCGTGACCGGCGGAGCAGTACGTGAGGCGGAGTTTGGCGGGATCGATGACGCCGTACCAGACGCTCGCGAACTCGTTGTCGCGCGTGTCGCGGCAGAGGGCGGTGTTGACGCGTGCGACGACCTCGTCGAGGTCATAGACCTGCTGCGCGTGGGCCCGGAGGCTGGCGCGGACGGCGGCCATGAAGAGGGCGGCGGCGATGCCCTTGCCGACGACGTCGCCGACGACGATGCCCACGTGCCCGTTGAGCTCGAGGAAGTCGTAGAAGTCGCCGCCGAGCTCGAAGCTGGGAACGTAGCGTGCGGCGAGATCCAGTCGCGGCGCGGAGGGGGCGCCGCGCGGGAGCATGCGCCGCTGCACGTCCGCCGCGAGCTGGAGCTGGCGCTGGACGCGGGCTTCTTCCTGCTCGAACTTCATGAGGCGTGACTGCTCGAGCGCGACGGCGGCCTGGTGCGCGAGCGATGCGAGCAGGCGCTTCTCGTTCTCCTCGAAGCGGCGCGGCTTTCTGGCGTAGAGGCGGATCACGCCCTGCGGCCGGTTCTTGAACATCAGGCCCGCGTGCAGCGCGCTGCCGAGGCCTTCCTGTGACGCGCGGTCCGTGATCAGCACGCGGTCGTCGGTTGAGATGTCCTCAACGACGACGAGGCGGCCTTGTGCCGCGAGCTTGTCGAAGACGCGGTCTTTCGAGAGGGGCAGCGGCGACTCGAGCCAGTCCTGACTCAGGTTGCGGCTGGCCTTGAGCGTGAGGTCTTCCTCGAATTCTGTTGAAGCGGGGCTGTCGCCATCGGTCTTGAAGAGGACGACCGAGCCCGCGTCCATTCCGAGCACATCGAGTGCCAGATCGAGTACGACCTCGAGCACGCGCTCGGGACCTGCGGCGCGGACGAGCAGCGAGGCCATGCGCGAGAGTGCGCCAACCTCGCGCATCGCGTGGCGCAGCTCGGCCTCGTGCTGGCAGATGTCGCTGGCGGTCTGGGCGAGGAGTGTGAGGGTTGCGATGAGCCGCTCGCGACGATCGGGGTTGCCCGCGGACTGTGCGGGCGGGTTGCCCGCGCCGAGCACGAGCGCGCCGATCTCGCGCCCGCCGAGCGTGAGGGGCACGCGCGTGGAGCCCTCACCCTCAGAGACGTTTGCCGGCGCAACGGCCCACGTGGGGCCGCCCTCGCCCACGCGCTGCACGATGCGCTGGCCTTGGGCGTCGTGGAGCTCAACGGGCAGACCGGAGAAGCGAGAGAGCTCGGCGCAGAAGGCCGCGAGAGAGCCATCGCTGAGGAACTCGGTGATGGAGCGTGGCCCCTGGCCAGCGTCCATCTCAGGGCGTGCGTCGTCGGCCCTGGACGCGGCAGCGGTCTGGCCACTGGGAGACGAGCTCGGCATGCTGGACGGGCTTGACGAGCTTGTCACTTCGAAGGTTCCTCGGCTGGGACGGGCGCTGGGGCGGGCGCGGGGGCTGGCACGGCATCGGGCGGCGCGAGCCAGAGGGTTTCGAGGAGATCGGGGATCGCGTCCGTGCGTGCGCCGTCGTTGGCTGCGCGCAGCGACGCGAGGCCCTCACGCATGATGGCCGGATCATCCAGCAGCCTGCCGACATAGGTCAGGAGGAGCGAAGCATCTTCCGGTGGTGAGAGCTTGAGGTCGGCCTGGCGCTGGAGCGAGGCGCGAAGGTCAGTCACGAGGGAGAAGAGGCGCGGATTGGGCGGGATTGCCACGCCCGTGAAGCGCACGCCCAGGAGCTCGGGGTGCTTCTCATAGAGCTGGCGGAGGTTCATCGCGGCCGAGACAAAGAGGCCCGCGCCGAGCTGGGCGTGGGCACGGCCGACCTGGGCGGTGACATCATCAGGGCGGATTCCGAGCGCGCGAACAAAGCGCTCCTCGGCATCAAAGTACCGCCCCGCGGCCATTGCTTCCTGACCTGCCAGGAGATACTCGCCAAAGAAGTCGCCGGGCTGGACGTCGCCCACAAGGAGTGTGTCGGCGATGCCGCCGGCATCGCGGATGGCGCGGATCGTGTCGCCCTCCAGCGGCATGGTGGCCTCGTTGAACGCACGGCCGGTGGCGCCCGAGGCAGAGCCTGTCGCGGTGAGCATCGAGAGGCGCTCACTCAGGCGACTCATCGGCGCTTGCCACTCGGGCGCGCTGGGCTGGCGAAGTGCATCGGGCGAGGCATTGGCGGGCGTGGTGCCGGTGGGCGCGACTCCGGCGGGGTTTTTGCCTGCTGGCGTGAGCAGGTTCGAGGCATCGTCGGGTCCGGTCGGCCTCACACGCGTGTCCACACGAGTATCGACGCGTTGCGAGGGGAAGGCGGTGTTCAGGCGGCCCACCAGCGCGTCGTAGGCGGTGGGCGTGCGGTTGACGGGTGTGGCGACAACGTCGGCTTTCAGCCGGCCGGAGCGATCCTCAGCGAAGGGGCTGGTGGGGCCGCCGAGGCCCGTGGCCTGCATGCGCACGCCCATGAGCGTTGATGCGGTGGCGCGATTCAGACCGTCGCGCGTGATCCCGAGGGACGTGGGGGAGAGGGACTGCGTGGCGGTGAAGGACGAGGTGGAGCGGAGCGTGCCGAAGGCGGAGGCGTTGTCGTCCTCGGCGCGGCGTGGGGCGCTGCCACGAATAGGCTCGCCGAAGCGCGTGGTGGCGACCATGGTTGAACCCTGGCGGGCGTTGCTCGAGAAGCCCGAGCGCGGGACGAGCCCCATTCCGCCGGTGGAGAAAGTGTTCTGATACTGGATCGAGTCGGTGCCGCGGATGCCCATATCCCTGGCGGAGAAGGAGTCGCGCCGGAAGGAGAAGAGGTCGTCGGTGCCGAGCTGCACCTTGAGGTCGCCCGAATCGAGGTAGGGCCTGCTGATCTGGAGGCTGCGTCCGCCGCCGACGTTGCCGGTGACGAGGGCGTTTCGCATCTGCAGTTCGGAGCGGAGGTTGCCGCGTGACGAGGGTGGCGCCTGCTGGAAGCGGTTGGGAACGCGGAGGTCGCGCTCGAGGACGTTCTGCGCCTGGGCCGGGGCGGCGGCGATGGCCAGGCCCGCGGCCGCCGCGAGGAGGGCGAGGTAGACGGGGTGCGTGGGGCGGAAAGAGTGGGAGGGGCTGGCCGGGGTGGCGGGGAGCTGGTTGGTCACGGGCGATGCCTCCTTGCCGCGAGCGTGCTGGGCGGACTGAGCGTGAACATCCTATGGGTGGCGGCCGGGCTGGGTTCGGTGCTGGAGATCGGAAGGTGTTATCGGGGCCAGCAGGTTGAGGGGGTTCGGGGAGTACGATGCCGAACATGAGCAGTTCCTCCTCCAATCCTTACTACCTGACCACGCCCATCTACTACGTGAATGACAAGCCCCACATCGGGCACTGCTACACCACGACGCTGGCGGACGTCATGTCCCGCTTCCAGCGGCTGGTGCGGGGTGAGCCCGCGCCGGGGGGCGAGCCCAGGCAGGTCTTTCTGCTGACGGGGACGGATGAGCACGCGGACAAGGTCGTGACGAGCGCCGCGGCCCACGGGCGGACGCCGCTGGAGTGGGCGGATGAGAACGCGGAGGCGTTCAAGCGCGCCTTCTCGCTGATGGGCGTTGTGAGCGATGACTTCATCCGCACGACGCAGCCCCGCCACAAGGACCGCGTGCCGCAGTACATCGCGGCGATGCTCAAGAGCGGGGCAATCTACCGGGGCGAGTACACCGGCTGGTACGACGAGGGCCAGGAGGAGTACGTCCCCGAGAACGCCGCGCGTGAGCAGGAGTACAAGAGTGCGGTCTCGAAGAAGCCGCTCGTCAAGCGGACTGAGCCGTGCTACTTCTTCCGGCTGAGCAAGTACCAGGGCGCGCTGGAGGCGCACTACGCGGCACATCCGGAGTTCGTGCTGCCCGATGCACGTCGCCAGGAGGTGCTGGGGCGGCTGAAGCTGGGTTTGAACGATGTGCCGGTCTCGCGCCCCGTGACCAGCGACCCTGCGACGCAGTGGGGGATTCGCATCCCCGGCGATGAGGCCAACCGTGTCTACGTCTGGATCGACGCGCTCTTCAACTATTTGACGGTGGTGGACACGCCCGAGCGCCGGCGCTTCTGGCCCGCGAGCGTGCACCTGATCGGCAAGGACATCCTGTGGTTCCATGCGGTGATCTGGCCTGCGCTGCTGCTGGCGCTGCGCGAGAGCGATCCGGAGTTCAAGTGGGTCGGGCTGCCGGGCACGATCTTCGGGCATGGGTGGTGGATCAGCAATGGTGAGAAGATGTCCAAGAGCCTGGGCAACTTCATCGACATCGACACGCTCGTGGCGTATTCGAACGCCTTTGGCGTGGACAGCCTGCGCTGGTTCCTCGCAACGCAGGGGCCGCTGAGCGGCACCGATGCGGACTTCAGCCACGCGAAGTTTGTCGAGAGCTACAACGCGGACCTTGCCAACGGGATCGGCAACTGTGCCAGCCGCGTGGGCAACATGGTGGACAAGTACTTCGGCGGCGTGCTGCCCGATCATGGCGGCGCGTTCGTGCGCGAGGTCGTTGAGACTGATTCGGTCGTGCGGCGCTTCGACTGGCCGACGCTGACGCGCGAGAGCGCGGCGGGAGCACAGGCATCGCTCGCGACGTTTGATCTCGCGGGTGCGCTCGGGCAGGCGACGAACCTGATCCGCCAGGTGGACATCTTCATCAACCTCACGAGGCCCTTCACGATCGCCAAGCAGGTCGAGAAGGGGGAAGCGAGCAAGGAAGGGCTCGGGCACATCCTGTACCAGTGCGCCGAGGCGATCCGCATCGCATCGGTCCTCATGAGTGCTGCCATGCCGGTGAAGATGGGCCAGTTGTGGACCGCCTGGAACTGCACGCCGCGCGAAGGGCTGACGCTGGAGCAGATCTGCCAGTTTGGCCATGGTCCCGCGTCGCTGAAGCCGGGGCAGAGCCTGGGCAAGGGTGAGATCCTCTTCATGCGGGCGGACCCGAAGCTGCCAGCGCCGAAGTAACGGGTGTACTGGGTGGTTCGCAGGCTTCCTACACTGGGCTACGGCGCGGAGGGGCACCCCTTCGCAACTGCAACCTCTTCTCCGGAGCCCATGATGAAGTCCTCGCTCGCCGCTCTTGTCGCTCTTGCTGGCCTTGCTTCCATGTCGGTCGCGACTCTGGTCACTCCGGCCTCCGCCGCGGGCCAGACCGCCCATGAGGGTCACATCTCGGTTTCGGAGATGGTCACGAAGCGTTCGCCCGCGATCGTGTCGGTGAAGTTCGTGCTCAAGGGCGAGATGGGCGATATGGAGTCCGAGTGCCAGGGCGTCATCGTCGAGGCCGATGGGCTCGTGCTTGTGAGCAACATCCAGATCGGTGGCCTCGCGGCCCGCTTCGGCGGCGGCAGCGTCACGCCCACCGAGCTCAAGATCCTGATCGGCGACGACACGCAGGGTGTTGATGCCTCGATCATCGCGCGCGACAGCGAGCTGGGCCTCGCGTGGCTCAAGATCAAGGAGCCCAAGGGCCCCTACGCCTTCATCGACTTCTCCGCATCGAAGGACCCCGCGCTGGGCGATGGCCTCTTTGTCCTTGGGCAGATGGGCAAGTTCTTTGATCGCGTGCCGGTCGCGATGACCGGCAATGTCGCCGCCGTCACGAGCAAGCCCCGCAAGCTCTTCATCCCCTCCGTCACGCTCTCGCCCGCGGAGTTTGGACTTCCGGTCTTTGATGGCGCGGGCAACCCCGTCGGTGTCGTGACCGTCATCCTCCCCGAGGATGATGAGCTGCAGGGCCCCGGCGGCATGGAGCGCATCCTCCGCGGCGTGCAGGGCGGCAAGATGATTCTTCCCGGTGCCGAGGTCGTGAGCGCCACGCAGAAGGCCAAGGAGACGGCCGCGGCCGCGCCGGCCACGCCTGCCGAGCCTGCACCTGCCGAGCCCGCGCCCGCAACGCCCGCAACGCCCGCAACGCCCGCGACCCCCGCCACGCCATAAGGTGAGCCGAGTCGGGCCTGCTTCAGTGTTCGAATTTCACAGAACCCCGCCGCTCTTGGCGGGGTTCTGTGTTGCGCGGGCCATGTTGCCTGCGTGCAACACCGGGAGATCGAGCACGTCTGCTTGGCCGAACAGTCCGCGGCCGGGTCCTACAATCACGCGGTTTGCGAGGGCGCTGTCAACGTCGGAGGATCCGGCATGGCTGTTGCATTGCTTAAAGGCGTGGATCGCCGCAAGAACAGAGCGGGACGACGGACGGCCACGCCGCGGCGGGGGCTCTTTGAGCTTTGCCTAGGCGTGACGGTCGTGCTGCTGGTGGCGCTCACCTGCGGATGCACGCGTGAGGTCGCGATGCGAGATGTCGGGCCGGAGATGATGCAGCCGGCGGACCGAGCCCGCACGAGCGACGCGGCGGTCTTCGGATCGCCGGAATTGATCGCTGCGGCGGATCTTCGCGGGGTTTCGTCCGATGATGTCGCGCTGCTTGCGCGGCGTGATGCAGCGCTGGTAGCCCGCGCACCTGCGACGACCTTTGAACAGGACACCTGGCGTTCGCCCACACGGCCGACGCTTGACCGGACCCGGCGGGTCTTCATCCAGCAAAGACCCGAGAACGTGATCTTCTTCCGTGATGAGCGGGTACGCGATCGGTCCACCACCGGCGGCGTGTGGGGACGATGAGCAAGTGAGTTGCAGATCGGGGCCGCGGGGGTGATGGACTTCAAAAAGTCAACGCCCGGGCGGCCAACGTGGCCATCCCGGGCGTGGAACTCAGAGTGGGTTTCCGATCACCAGTGAACCGAACTCGGACGATCAAGACGGAGCGGGGAAGAAAACGGCGGACGGGCGACGCCAGGCTCGGTGAGAGGAGCGAGGGGGATTCCCCAGCGCTCGCCCGCTACGCCCGACGCGACCCGTTACCCCATTCCCTTGGGACCACCCTACACGGCGGGTGGTGTAGGGAGACGCGTTCGCGTGAATCCTGCTCAGTCGAACAGTGCCGAAGTGGCCGGGGGCTCGATGCTGCGCAGGACCATCGTGGTATCGATGCGGAAGTTCGACTGCGTCCTGTGACGCTCGGCGAAGAAGAACTTCAACTGATACTCACGACCGTTCTGCAGCCAGCTCAGGCGATCAAGCTCGATCGACTGGCTGATGGCACTGTGGACGCCGCCGATGTCAACCACCAGCTTGCCATCGATGAAGACCCATACGTCGTCATCGCCGGTGAAGGTGAAGACCTGACCCTTGTCGCGCTCGTAGATGAACTGGGTCTCCAGTTCGAAGGTGAAGTGGAAGTTGCGATCGTTGCCCGCGGAGTTGCCGAAGAGCTCGCCGTTGATGGGGAAGAAGCCGCCGCGGTCGGCAAAGCCCGCGTCCGTGCGGTCGTTGAAGCTGTAGACGTTGCTGTTGGGCTGGCGGACCAGCGTCAGGGTCTGCTGACGCGAGAGGTTCACGCCCGGGACGTCGCGGAACCATTGGTCGAAGTTCGCCGCGGTCGTCAGGGCACCGCCGTTGGCGTTCGCGACGGAGCCGTTGACGTCGCCGCTGCGGCTGGCGATGTACTCCTTGTTGTTGATGCGGTTGCGGCCGGCGGAATCGCGGAAGTTGGAATTGAGCTTGTTACCGCCCGAAGTGCCGCGCATCACTGGCTTGCCCTCTGAGCCCAGGCTGTCATTGACCATGTTGACGTAGTGGCCAAAGCCAGCAGAGGGCTGACGCTCAAAGTCCGGGTGACCGCCGGTCACGGAACGCTCGCGGAAGTCCCGGACGACACCGGTCAGCGACAAGGTCGCGGGCAGGTTGGCGTGGGGGTCCGAGGTGCGACTGGCCGGGGCCATGCTGGCGACGCCAGCGGCGAGCACCAGGAAGCCCGCGGCGACATGCTTGGAACGACTCATCGACATTCGTGCCTCCTAACTGAAAACGTGCTCGCCCAACCCAACTCCGGCCTCTCTCACTCCTCCGGGCGGCCATGGGCTCCCGTGACGGGTGTCCGGCGTTGGGCTTCACGACAAAGGTGCGATTCCCGTTTGAAGAAGCCACGCTAAGGGTGGGCGAAGTCCGCGGGCGGGGTCGGTCCTTGCCGGTTGTGCTGGCGGACGCGACTGGACGGTCTTCCAAACGGGAGCAACCGGAGGTCGCGAGCGGTCGATTTGACCTGTGATGATCGTGCCCTCGGCGCGTGTGGCGTTCTGGGCTCGCGAGCCGATGTATGATCGGACTCGTGCGGCTGCGACCAACCGATCCCTCTCCGGGAGACTGTTCACGCCGCACGGCTCAGCACACACTCCGGAGAACGGAACTCTCCCGAGCCAGCAGGACGCGTCGGAGCACGGCCCATTAAGCGGAAGGAACCCAAGGCACATGGATACGTTCGTCATCGAGGGTGGTCGTCGCCTCTATGGGCGCGTTCGCGTCAATGGCTCAAAGAACGCGGCACTGCCGCTGCTCGCCGTCGCGCTTCTGGCCGACGCGCCGATCACGCTCCGCGACATCCCGACGCTGGCCGACATCAAGAACATGCTCCGCCTCCTGGGCGAGCTGGGCGTCTCGCGCCTTGATCCCGGGGCCCAGGGCCAGACCGACGGACCCATCGACGGCGGCGTCGTCACGCTCCAGGTGACGGACCCCTCCCAGAGCCACGCTCGCTACGACATCGTCCGCACCATGCGGGCCTCTATCTGTACGCTCGGGCCCATGCTCGCCAAGCGCGGCTTCGCCAGGCTCTCGCTCCCCGGCGGCTGCGCCATCGGCGACCGGCCCGTTGATATCCACCTGCGGGGCCTTGCCGCGCTGGGCGCTCAGATCACGGTCACTTCCGGCGACATCATCGCACGCACGCCCCCCGGCGGCCTGCGCGGCACGACGATCTTTCTGGGTGGACCGTTCGGCTCCACCGTGCTTGGCACGGCCAACGTGCTTTGCGCCGCGACGCTGGCGCAGGGCCGCACGATCATCGAGTGCGCCGCGTGCGAGCCTGAGATCGTGGACCTTGCGAACCTGCTCAACGCGATGGGCGCTCAGATCCAGGGTGCGGGCTCGCCTCGCCTCGTGATCGAAGGTGTTCGCGAGCTCAATGGCGCGGACTGGACCATCATCCCCGACCGCATCGAGGCGGGCACGCTGATGATGGCCGCCGCGATCACCAACGGCGACCTCGTTCTCGACAACTGCCCGATGGACGCGCTGCTCGCCGCGACGCATGCGCTTGAGGCCGCGGGCGTGAACTTCGCACCGGTGACGGCCCTCTCCCCGATGCAGATGCCGGGCGGCGGAGCCCAGGGCCCGCAGGCCCGCAACCGCACGCCCGCGCTGATGATCACCAGCGGATCATCCGACCCCAGCCGCGGCGGCATCGATGATCCGATGCGCCGCACCGTTCGCGTCACCTCCAACCGTGTGATCCGGCCCGTCGAGGTCACCACGCAGCCGCACCCCGGCTTCCCGACCGATCTTCAGGCCCAGCTCGTCGCCCTCCTCACGCTCGCCGACGGCAACTCCGTCGTGACGGAGAAGATCTTCCCGGATCGCTTCCTGCACGTCGCGGAACTGCTGCGCATGGGCGCCAAGATTGTGCGCACCGGAGCGACGGTCGTCATCAGCGGCGTCAAGGGCCTCGTCGGCGCGCCCGTGATGGCCTCGGACCTGCGCGCCTCAGCAGGACTCGTGCTCGCGGGCCTCGCCGCGGAAGGCACGACGGTCGTGAACCGCGTCTATCACCTCGACCGCGGCTACGAGCGCCTCGAAGACCGCCTGCGCGGGCTGGGCGCGTCGATCGAGCGCGTGGATGAGAAGGAACTGGCTGGGAAGGATGCGGTGGGGGTGGGGTGAGTCCGGGGTGGCACGCCGCTCCGCAGCGTTTTTCTTCGGCTCCAAGATCACATGGCACCACCACCAGTCGCGCCGCTCCGCGGCGGACTGGTGGCACCGGGCTTGTCGTGATTCCGAGCGTTCAGGGCTTGCGCGGGCCGCGCTTCGCGCCGGGCGCTGGCGCGGGGGAGCCGGGCTTGGCACCAACCTTGGCTCCCATCGCCGGGGCGGGCGTGGTCGGCCTCGCCGGGGCCTTTGGGGTCGCAGTGGCACCGGGCTTGGGGGCCGGAGTCTTCACGGCCAGCTTCGGAGCGGAAGTGGCGGGAGCGGGCTTCTTCGTCGCCGCGAGGTTGGCCTTGGCCTGCGACTTCGCCTGAACCGACTTCACCACGCCCGAGACCGCCGCCGCGACGGGGCCGAGCGGGGTCACGCTGAGGGCACCCATGCCGACGATCTTCGCACGCGTCGCGGCGGGCTGCTTGGGCATGTCCTTGCCCGTACGGCCGGTCGCGGCGATCTTGATGTTCGTCGGGACCGTGCTCGCGCCGCCGCCGGGGCCAGCCGGGCGGTTGTAGAGCGTGTTGTACATCTTGGGAACGTTCTTGGCCCCGGCCTTGAGGTGGTCGGCGACGGTGCGCTGCGAAGTGGCCTTGTCGTTGGGCATCGAACGGGGTCCTGTGTTTCCTGCGTGCGAGATCCAAACGAATGGCCCAGAGGGTAACGACTCGCGTCGCTTGCGCCAATCTCAACCCCACAAAGAACAAGGCCCGCCAACGGATGGCGGGCCTTCCATGCCAACGAAACCCACAGCGACTCGGAGAGTCTCAGAGTCCTCGAAAAGACCTACTTCGACTTCGGCTTGTGCTGGCCGAGCTTGGGCGCCCCGGGGCCGCCGGGCGTCTTGGTTGACGTCAGAGGCGCCTTCGACGAGAACGAGCTGGTCGGCTTCGGAGTCGTCGTCGTGGGCTTGGTGCCGGTGGTGGTCGGCGTCTTTGCCGTCGTTCCGGTGGTGGTCGTTGTCTTGGTCGTAGTCGGAGTAGGCGTCGGCGTGTTGGGCCGGACGGGCGTTCTGGCCTGGATGTTCTCCTTGGCCTTCTTCTTGTCATCGACTGACTTCTTGATGCCCATGCCGATGGCCACCAGCGGGCCCAGCGGTGTCACGCTCGTGGCACCGACCACCGCAATCTTGGCACGGGTTCCCGGGCTGAACTTCGTGTCGAACTCGGACTTGCCGGGCTTGCCGGTCGCGATGATTTTGAGGTTCGTGGCGCCAGTCTTGACGCCGCCGCCCGGACCCTCGCGGTTGTAGAGGGCCTTGTACGTGTTCTTGATGTTCTGGACGCCAGCCTTGAGGTGACCTCCCACCCCGCGCTTTGCGATCTTCTCATCTGACTCTTTGGCCACGGCTCATTCTCCGCACAGGGGACCAATGGGCTCGGACATCCGAACCCAGTGATTCTCAATCGGCTTGCGATATCACCACGATCTAGTCAAAAACACCAACAGCCAGGCGGACGCAGAGGATCAGGCCAACTCGGCGTCAGCCGCTAGCGCTCTCTTCGTTTGACCACTTGGCCCTTTGACAATTTGGCCATTTGCCAAAGCCGTCGGCTCGGTCGGAGACATCACGACTCGAGGTACGTGTAACCCTCAAGCCCGTCGTCGTAGTACTTGAGCAGACTCTTGCCCTCGGCGAGCGTCAGGCGCCCCTGGCGGCAGGCGGCCTCGATGTCAAGCCTCATCGCGCGCTTCAGGTCCTCGGGGTCGTACTGCACGTACCGCAGCACTTCCTCGACGGTGTCGCCCTCGATCACTTCCTCGATCTCCCACTCGCCGTGCTCATCGATGCCGATGTGCACCGCGTGCGTATCGCCGAGGAGGTTGTGCAGATCGCCCAGGATCTCCTGGTACGCGCCGAGGAGGAAGACCGCGAGGTAGTAGGGCTCGATGTTCGTGATGGGCGTTGACGGCGTGTTGCTCGCGCCGACGTTCCCCGCCGCGGCGACGTCGGCGTCGGTCGCGGCGGCGTAGCGCACCTCGTGGAGCTCGAGCGTCTTCTTGTCAATTCGCTTGTCGACGAAGTGATCGATCTTGCCGTCGGAGTCGCAGGTGATGTCGGCCAGAATGCCGCGGCGCGTGGGCTCCTCGCTCAGGCGATGGATCGGGCAGATCGGGAAGAGCTGGTCGATGGCCCACGAGTCGGGCATGGACTGGAAGAGGGAGAAGTTGCAGAAGTAGATGTCGCTCAAGAGCTCGGGGAGGTTCTCGAACTCCTCGGGGACGTCGCCTCGCTTCGCGGCCCGCTCGATGAGCTTGTGGCCCAGAGCCCAGAAGAGCTGCTCGGCCGCGGCACGCATCGGCAGCGACATGTAGCCGAGCGAGAAGAGGCTCATCGCCTCGTCGCGCGCCTGCGTCGCGTCGTGGTACGCCTCGAGCAGGTTGCGGTCCGTCACGCTCTTGTACGCATCGAGCAGGTCCAGCACGGGCTGCGGCACTTCGCTACCGCCGGCCTGCTCGGCCTTCATCGCCGCCTCGATCGAAGCAAGGTCGGGGTTCTCCTCGAACTTGCTCGTGCCGAGCACATCCATGATCAGCACCGAGCCGTACGCGACCATCGCGCGGCCCGACTCGCTCACGATCATCGGGTGCGGCACCTTCGCCGACTCGCAGACGGACTTGATGCGGTAGACCACGTCCGCGGCATACTCCGCGATCGTGTAGTTGATCGAGCTCGACCACGCCGACTGCGAGCCGTCATAATCAACGCCCATGCCGCCGCCGATGTCGAGCATGCACAGGCCCGCGCCCATCTTGTGCAGCTCGCAGTAGATGTGCGCGAGCTCGTTCACCGCGTTCTTGAAGACGCGGATGTCATAGAGCTGGCTCCCCACGTGGCAGTGGAGGAGGTTCAGACAGTCGAGCATCTCGTGCTTCTTCAGGAACTCCACGGCCTTGAGCACCTCGGAGACAAAGAGCCCGAACTTGCTGCGCACGCCCGCCGAGCCCTCCCAGCGCCCCGCCCCCTTGGCCGAGAGCTTGACGCGGAGGCCGATGCGGGGCCGCACGTTGTACTTCTTGGCGTGCGCGACCAGGAGCTCAAGCTCGCTGAACTTCTCCACCACGGGGATGATGTTTCGGCCGAGCTTGGTCGCGAGCGTGACGGTCTCGATGAACTCCGAGTCCTTGAAGCCGTTACAGATGATCGGCATCCCGTTGACGCCGGGGCCGCCCGCCGTGGCGGAGAGGCCCAGTACCGCGAGAAGCTCGGGCTTGCTGCCGGCCTCGAGGCCGAAGCCGAGTTCGACGGCGAGCGAGGCGATCTGCTCGCAGACGTGGCGCTGCTGATTGACCTTGATCGGATAGACGCAGGAGTAACCGCCCTTGTACCCCTGCTCGGCGATGGCATCGTCGAAGGACTTGCGGATCTCCTTCAGGCGATGCGTCAGGATGTCGTTGAAGCGAACCAGAACTGGCGTGTGGATGCCGCGCTCGTGCAGGCCCTGCACCACCTCGAAGAGATCGATCTGCTTCGAAGCTTCCTTGCTGGGCATGACGGTGACGTGGCCGGAGGCGTTGACGCCGACGTAGCCCTTGCCCCAGTCGGGAATGCCGTACAGCTGCGCGGCGTCGGCCGCGGTCCAAGTGCCGTGGAGGAATGCAGAGCGAGGACTGGAGATGGTCGCCATGGGTGCTGGAGTTCCTGCCACGCGCTATTGGCATGGCTGCGGACGGGTGCGAGTGGCGAGAGGTGTGCCCTCACGCCGGGAGCAGAACGTGGTTCTCGACGCGCGGCTGCGCGCCGTGGCTCGTAACTCGGACGCCGCCACCAGTGGAAACGATATCGGATCCACGCCGCGAGGCAAGCCAAGAACCACGAAACTGCAAAGGCAAAGAGAGCCCCACGCGCAAGCGTGGGGGGCTGGGTCTTGCCTTGCCTTCATCTCACGCGTTCTGCGCGATCACCGATCCCCCTGCGCTCGCGCGGAGGGCTCGCTTGCTGCCATATGCGTGTCGAGCCACTCGACCATCTCCGCCAGCACGTGCCCGACGCTCTCTCTGGCCATGTACCCGTGCGACTCGTAGGGCAGCATCACAAGCCGGGCCGTGCCGCCGTTGCCTCGGATGGCCTGGAAGAGGCGCTCGGACTGGATGGGGAACGTGCCGGGGTTGTTGTCGATCTCGCCGTGGATCATGAGCAGGGGTGTCTTGATCCGGTCGGCGTAGGTGAAGGGGCTCAGGTTGGTGTAGACGTCCCGCGCTTCCCAGTAGCTGCGGCGTTCGGACTGGAATCCAAAGGGCGTCAGGCTGCGGTTGTACGCGCCGCTGCGGGCGATGCCGGCCCGGAACATCCCCTTGGGGGCGTGCGCCAGCAGGTTGGCCGTCATGAACGCGCCGTAGCTGTGCCCGCCCACCGCCACCCGGGTGGTATCGGCCACGCCCATGGCGTTGGCCTTGTCGATCGCCGCCTGGGCGTTGGCCACGATCTGCTCGACGAACGTGTCGTTCATCGTCTCCGGATCGCCGATCACCGGCATCGAGGCGTCGTCCATCACCGCGTACCCCGCCAGCAGCAGGAAGAGCTGGCTGGAGCCTCCAATCTGCGTGAAGCGGTGCTCGGATCCCGCCACCTGCCCCGCCGTCGCGGCGTCCGACACCTCGTTCGGATACGCCCAGATGAACAGGGGCAGCTTCGTCCCCTCCACATACCCCGGCGGCAGGTACATCGTCGCCGACAGCGGCGTCCCGTCGGCCCGCGTGTACGTGATGATCTCCCGCTTGATCTTGCGAAGCTCCGGCAGCGGATCCGTGAAGGTCGTCAATGCCCGGGCCTCGCCCGCGGCACCCTGAGCCCCGAGCCGCCGCTCGAACATGTTCGGTGGCGTCGTCTTGCTCTCCATCGAGGTCATCATCCGCAGGCTCGCGCCATCCTCTCCGAGCACGTCGATCACGCTCTCAAACTTCTCCCCCTCGTTCCGCCACAGGATCTCGCGCGAGAAGTCCGTGAGCGCCATCCGCGAGAGGAAGGGCCGGTCACCCTCGGGCGTGGCCCCCTGCCCGCTGAGGAAGACCGTCTCCGCCGCGCCAGTGCCCATGACCTTGATGAGGTTCTCGCCGCGCGGCGTCGTCTCAAAGAGCGGTGAGCCCGGATCGTTGTATCGATCATTGACCGAGCGATCAAAGACCAGGCGCGGCTCGCCGCTCATCGTGGCGTCACTCCCAAGCGACACCAGCCAAGTCCGGCTCCAGCGGCGCTCACGCTCGAACTCGCCCAGCATGGCGCGGTCGGAGGCGTCGGGCGCCTCGCCCGACGGATCCTCGAGCCACGACGCGCCGCGGAAGCGGTGCTGGAGCTTGATGAGCTCGCGCGGAGCATCGGTGCCCGCGCTGCTGTTGTTCATCGCCAGCACCATGAGCCGGTCGCGGTGGGGGACCTTCGCACGCGGATCGCCGCCGTCGAGTGCCTCGGCCCACAGCAGCGTCGCATCGCGCGAGTCGATCCACTGGATCGAGCGCGGCCCCGTCTCCACGCCCTGCGTCGGGATGTTGTCGCGCATCGGCACCTTCGCGACTTCGCGGATGGTCTTCCCGGGCGACGACTGATCAAGGCTCCACACCTCGTACGTCTCGGGAAAGAGGCTCCACGGAATCTGGTACGAGTACGGCCGCTCCACGCGCGAGACCAGCAGGAACTTCCCATCCGGCGAGGGTGCAATCGTCGAGTAGATCGCCGGCTCGCGCACGTCCACACGCTGGCCGGACTCGACGTTGATGATCGCCAGTTGCGCCGTCATGACGTGGTCGAAGAGGGCCTCGTCGTGCGGGTTCTGGAGCAGGTCCTGAAAGGTCCGCACCGGCGCGGGCTTGCCGTCGGCGACCTGGATCGCCGGCCCCACGGGCGTGCGCGGCTCCTGCGGCCGCGCACCGCGACCCTCCGGCACCAGGCGAACCAGCACGTGCTTCTGATCGGGCATCCACTGCGCCATGCCGCCCGCCGCGCCGTTGAGCTTGGGCCCGATCAGGCGGCGAGCTTCGCCGGACTTCGTGTCACCAACCCACAGCTCGATGCCGGTCGCCGTGCCGGGCTGGGTTGCCTCGCTGATCGTATTGGTAAAGAGGAATCGCGAGCCATCCGCCGACCACATCGGCGAAGAGACGCGCGCTCCCGCCGGCAGCGTGATCGCCCGCTCCACGCCATCCGCGGTCGAACGCAGCGTGAGGCCGATCGTCCGGATCGGACCGTGCGGGCCATTCGTATCAGGGTTGATGCGCGAGCCGCCCAGCCGCAGCATCGGCGCGGAGAGATCCGCCACCGGTGGCAGGCTCATGCGGTGCAGCAGCATCAGGTGCGACCCATCCGGCGAGAGCGACACCCCCGGCGTCGGCGGCGTATCCAGCACGCGACGGATCGCCTCCGGAGGCTGCTTGTACGTCGCAAGGTCCACCGGCTGCGCGCCCGCGCCTCCAGCCAGCAGCGAAAGAGTCATGGCAATGGACGAAACCGCGGCGGCATGATCAATCTTCATGCACAGATGCTACCCAGATCCCAGCCCACCGTGTGGCCTTCCCGGGTAGACCGGTCGTCCCGACCGGTTCTTCCCAGCCTGACTCCCTCCCCTCCTCACTCCCCAGCCCGCGGCGGCTCAAACCCCGGCGGCGCCTTCGCCCACGGGTACCCCTCCTTCGCAAGGTCGAACCCAAGCTGGAAGAGCGGCCGCATGTACTCCGGATCGAACGCCTCCCTGGAGTCGAGCGTGAAGGACTCGGGGATGTAGGCCAGGTTGTACTCTAGTCCGTCGCGCTGCGTTCCAAGATAGATGCGGTACAGGTCTCCGACGCCCTGCGTCTTGATCAGCGTCGAGATGGCGCGCCCCGCGATCGGGAAGATGCTCCGATCGATCTTCTTATGGCTGGCCGAGAGCTGCGCGTTCCGGATGACGTAGACGTGACGCTTGCGGCTCACCGCCGCCTGATCGGGGAGATCGTTGAAGCTGAACGACGCCGGGTAGAGGAAGACCTGCGACGTCACGCCGCCATCGCAGTGCATCTCGTCGTACATCTTCCCGTCGGCCCCCTGAACCTCGATCATGACGGGCGGAAAGACCGCAGGAATCGAGGCCGACGCGATCATGATGTCGCGGAAGAGCTGGATCGAGTCCGGGTGCCCGCTCGCGGCGATGGCGCCCATCGCCCACATGCTCGGCCGCTGCGCGTCCATGTTCGTGGTGCCGATGAAGAGCAGCCTGCCGCGGCGGGACTCCTCGGCCACCTTGTCGATGAACGCCTGATCCACATACCTGTCAACCAGCGCACGCAGCGGCTCGACATCCGTCGCGGCGTCGGACGTCAGCGCGCCCAAGATCGATCGCTGGTGGACGATGTCCCGCGTTGAGATGTTCGTGTACACATCCCGCAGGACATGGTCGTACTCCGGCCCCGCGAACGCGAACGGTGCAATCAGCGCTCCGGTCGAGATCCCAGTGACGATCTTGAACGTCGGGCGATCACCACGCTCGGTCCAGCCGCAGAGGAGCCCAGCTCCGAAAGCGCCATCGGAGCCGCCCCCCGAGAGGGCCAGGAAATGCGCGTCGGGAAGCTCCGCGATCGAGCCCACGCCCGCCGCCTTCACCTCCCGCTCCAGACTCAGCATGTACCGCGCCAGCAGCGAGGCGTCGGCCGTGTCTCCCCAGAAGCGCACCGTCGGCATCCCCGCCACCGCGGCCGTCGCCGCGAGGTCCTTGGGAACGGGATTGCGATGCGGCGTCGAACACGCCCCCAGCACAAGCACCGCAGCGAACATCACCGAGACCCTCGCGGCCGTGCCAATCGCTCCAAGGGCCTCCCATGCATGGTGTGATCTGTCAGCGCTCATGCTGTCATGGTACCGGTCCCCGCGATGAGCACGCGCTGGAGAACCACGATCTCACAGACTCAGCAAGAAACTGCGTCCTCCAAAAACCACCGCGAGGCTGCAACGGAAGGTGCGTGTGAGAGATCGGCCAGCCACCTTCGGCGCGCGGGGCGCGCCGCCGGTTCTTCCATCAGCCCGTGGGACGCGGGCTGGCCTCTTCCACGGGTGAAACAGACCCACGCCCACCGCGTGCGGGAGGATTTCACATGCGCAAGACCTGTGCCCTGATGATGATCGCTGTGGCCGGAGCCTCGGCCAGCATCGCAAACGCCGAGATCGTCTACGGCGTCACCCAGAACGGCTTCCTCGTGAACTGGGACTCGGCAACCCCCGGCACCATCAACAGCGGCTCCGCCATCCAGGGCCTCCAGAACAACGAGACGCTCGTCGGCATCGACTTCCGTCCCGCCGCCGGCGAGCTGTTTGCCCTCGGCAGCTTCAGCCGTCTCTACCGCATCAACCCCATGAACGGAATGGCGACTCAGGTTGGCTCGCCATTCGCAACGCCCCTCAGCGGCTCCTCCTTCGGCTTTGACTTCAACCCAACCGTGGATCGCATCCGCGTCGTGAGCGATGTCGATCAGAACCTCCGCCTGAACCCCATCACCGGCGTCGTCGCCTTTGTTGATGGCTCGCTCGCCTACGCCGCGGGCGATGTCAACGCCGGCATCGACCCCAACGCCGTCCACAGCGCGTCCATCAACAACTTCGCCGGCGCGACCACCACCCGCCTCTACAACGTCGACACCGGGCTAGATGTCCTGACCTTCCAGGATCCACCCAACGCCGGCGGCTCCATCATCACCGCGTTGAGCGTCGTGATCCCCGCGCCCGGCGCCGCCGCTGATGAGTGAGATCGCAGAGACAGAGAGATCACGCAGCGAGTGGAGGAACGTGGGGCATCGTGGGGATTTCAAGGTCGGGCCGCGCGGGGGAGCGCGGCCCGCCTTTGTTTTTGGGTGTCGCGTCTACTCGCCCCGCCCCAGGAACCAGACGCTGCCGACGGTCGCCGCGCTCACGAGCCACAGGACCAGGAGCGACGTGCAGACAAGCGGCACCACGAAGAGGGCCATGCCGCCCATGAGCGCGGGCAGGTTGGCCTGCTTCTTACCATAGATGAACATCGCAGTCCCCAAGCCGCCGATCACAATCCCCGACGCCATGATGCCAGTGTCCATGCGATGCTCCCGGCGTGCCCGCCTCGCGATCACCACACAGAAGATCGGAAGCAAATCGCGCCAACACCGCCGCTCCGACACCGCGCGGCAGAGCAACCCGCAATTCGGACCATCACCCCCTGCGCAGGCCAACCTCCCGCCGCTGTTCCAGTTCCTCTCTTCTTCCCCCAGTGCCCAGTCCCCAATCCCCAGTCCCTTCCAAAAGGACACAGAGCCGACGCATCGCTGCGTCGGCTCTGTGTTGTGTATGAACGAAGTCGCAGAAGGTGAGTCAGATCGGAGATCTGTTCACAACTGCGTGGGCTGATTACCAGCCGCCGCGGCCGCCGCCGCCCGAGCCGCCACGGCCACCACCGCCGCCGCCGAAGCCGCCGCGACCACCGCCGCCGCCGCCACCGAAGCCACCACGACCGCCGCCGCCGCCACCCTCGCGGGGCTTGGCCTCGTTGACGGTGAGGTCGCGGCCGCCGACGTTCTGGCCGTTGAGGGCAGCCATGGCAGCCTTGGCATGCTCATCGTTGGGGAACTCGACGAAGCCGAAGCCGCGTGGGCGGCCCGTCTCGCGATCCATGACGAGGGAGGCGGAGGAGACCTCGCCGTGCTGCGCAAACAGATCGCGGAGCTCGGACTCAGAGGTGTTGAACGAGAGATTGCCGACGTAGAGCTTCATCTGATACTTCCATCTTTGCCCGAGAAACCTGAATTGATCCGGTGCTTGAACTCGGGCGGAGGAAGCGTCGGGAGGCCTGAGGACTCGACCGACATGGCCGGGCCAGAACAGAGCTACGGAGAATGCTAGGCCCCAAGCGCCGGTCGGACCATCGGGTGCAGCCAAGAACTTTGAAGCCGCGGCGATCCCCTACTTGGGTGGTCCAACCAGCCCCTGCACCCGCGACGCAAGGTGCGCGGCCTCATCGGCGCTCCCCGCCGTCACCGTCACGTGCCCGACCTTCCGCCCTGGCCGGGGCGACTTTCCGTACACGTGCACATGAGCGCCCCTGATCGCGAGCAGCTCGCTCACGTTCGGGATCGTCCCGATCAGGTTCACCATCACGCTGTGTCCGCGCGCCTCGCACGAGCCCAGCGGCAAGCCCGCCACTGCCCGCAGGTGGTTCTCGAACTGGCTCGTCACGGCCCCCTCGATCGTCCAGTGCCCCGTGTTGTGCACGCGCGGGGCCATCTCGTTGGCGAGCAGTCGCGACCCCGCGGCATGCGAGCCCCCGAGATCAAAGAACTCAATCGCGAGCACACCCACGTACCCAAGCCGCTCCATCACGTCCCGCGCGTGCCCTTCGGCCATTCGCTGCAGCTCCGCCGTCACGCCCGGCGCGGGCGCGATGGTGGTGCGCAGGATGCCGCCGGAGTGGTGGTTCTGCACCAGCGGATACGCAGCAAACGAGCCGTCGCGCCCGCGCACCGCCACGATTGAGAGCTCACGCTCAAACGCCACCATCGACTCCACCAGGCACGGCACCCCCGCCCCGTCCGATCGCTTCCCATGCGCCGTGATGCGATCCCAGTCGGCTTCAAGCGTGGCATCGGAGCGGATCACGCCCTGCCCCTTGCCGTCGTAGCCCATGCTCCGCGTCTTGAGCACCGCCGGCAGTCCGACGTGCGAGAGTGCCCCACGAAGCTCCGCGGCGGAGGCGACCGGTGCGTACGGATGCACACCAAGCCCGAGTGCGGAGAAGAGCGTCTTCTCCTTGAGCCGGTCCTGCGCAGCCTCCAGCGCGCTCGCGACGGGGTGGACCGTCGTCAGCGCGGCCAGCGCCCGTACGCACGACGCGGGCACATTCTCAAACTCCAGCGTCGCGGCATCAAGCCCCGCCGCGAACCGCGCCAGCGCCCCCGCATCCCCAAACGACGCGCACACATGCTCGCCAAACGCCGCGCCGCACGCCTCCGGATCCGGATCCAGGAAGCGCAGCGACATCCCCAGCGGCCCACCCGCCAGCGCCAGCATCCGCCCGAGTTGTCCGCCGCCAAGCACGCCGATCTTCAAGCAAAGCCCCATTCAAGAAGCACCGCAGCCAAGCATCGCGCCAGCGCGAGACGCCACTTTCCATGAAGCCCCGATGGTACGGAGCCCCACCAAACATCGCCGCAACCACGTGATCAGCTCTTACTCCCCCAGTGCCAAGTGCCTGATGCCAAGTGCCTCCCTCCGCATTTCTCCCCCCAGTGCCCAGTCCCCAGTCCCCAATCCCTTCTATCCTCCCCCATGCGGACGGTGGTCTTCACGATGCGCAACCGGCTTACGACAGCCCCGACGGGTCTGGTCGCTTGGCTCGTGCGCTGCCTTCTGCTCGGGCTGCTCGCGCTGGTTGCGGTCGTGGCCTTGATCGTCGCGATCCCGCTCGCGGTCCTCGCGCTCGCGGTGGGGGTGATCGTGTGGGTGGTCGGCAATGTCCGACGTGCGGTGATTCGGGCGCAGGCACCGAATGGCGCGATGGACGGCCGCAGGAACGTGCGCGTCATCCAGCGGCGCGAATCCGGCCCGGTCTAGTCCGGCCACGACTTCACAGCTCAAAAAGGGAACCGCCCGGACCTTTCGATCCGGGCGGGTTCAAGATCAGATTGTCCCAGCGAGTGAGAACCACAGGCTGGCTGCCATCAAGTCGCGCGGCGAATGCCGCACCGACTTAGCGGCGGTTACGACGGGCAGCAACGAGGCCGCCCAGGCCCAGGAGGGCGAGAGCGCCGGGGGTGGGCACCGTGGTGAGACGGACGCGGTCGATCGTGCCAATATCAGCGCCAGCAAAGTCCTGCACGCGGAGGGTCCACGTGCCCGCCGTCGCGTTCAGCGAGGAGAGCATCCCGGCGGGCATGTACAGAATGCCGGAGGAGTTGCTGTCGAGGGTGCCACTTGCGGCGGAAACGCCAGCGTCAGAGAAGAAGGCGCTGATGAAATCGGAGGAGCCGCCAGTGCGGTTGTGCAGGACCGTCACGTTCGCGCTGGGATCGATCAGCTCGATCACCAGGTCCGCGCGCCACGTGTGGGCTGGGCTCATGAAGATGTCGAACTGAGCGACCGTCGATCCGAACACGGTCGGGTTGAAGGTGAAGCTGGTAGCGGGGGCCGGCGAATCCGGAATCGCCCAACCCAAGCCAGCGCCCGAGTCCCACGTCTGAGCATTGGCAGCAGCGGCAAAACCAGCAACAACGAAAATCGCAGCAATCTTCATTTGAAACTCCTCGAACAAACAGCCCCAGATCACCACTCTCCTCAGCAGCTCCACAACGGGGCGGCGTAGGCGGAACCAACGAAACGCGCTGAGGCCAGACGCCGCTTCGTGGAACCCATCTTCATGCTGCGTGTGAGAGTCTTGTCTCTCAATCTCCACCCGCAGACTTGATCATACTAACCGATCTTCGAGCCATTGCAAGTGTTTCTCATCATCCGGCAACACTTTCGCCACTTGATGCTGAGAGAATCCGAGAACCAACCGCAAGCTACCAATCCAAACCCAATCAAGTTCTCTTTCGCAAGTCCGGAAAAGAACCGCCCAGACCTTTCGAACCGGGCGGGTTCGGGATCAATTTGCACCAGCGCGTGAGAGCCACTTGCTGGATGCCATCAGGCTGCTCAGCTCACGCGGCGGATGCCGCACAAACTTAGCGGCGGTTGCGACGGCCAGCGACGAGGCCGCCGAGGCCCAGGAGGGCGAGAGCGCCGGGGGCGGGGACGACCGTCAGGACGGTGCCGTTCTGGATCGACTGGGTGTTGAAGCTCCACTGAACGTTGTTCAGGCCGGGAGCCGCGGGGCTCTGCGTGGAGTAGCCGATGGTGCCCGAGCCGCCGTTGTTCTGCGTGGCGGTCGCGCTGAACTCGGCGTCGTCGTAGATGAACTGGGCGAGGGCCGCGCCGCTGCCGGTGTTGAACACCTTGAGCTGGAAGCGGACGGTGCCCGTGCCGGCGGCGCCGAAGGAATCCTGATCGTGCCACTGGATGATCAGGGTGTCGGAGGTCTGCTGCCACCAGATGCCCGAGTCAGCGGCGGGCGTGGGGATGATGTCATCCCACCAGGCCATCATGACGCCAACGGCGGCCGTGTTGAAGGCGGAAGCGTGGCCAGGACCGGGGAGCGGGATGGCGGCGTTGGTGAACCCCGTGCCGCCCAGAGGGGCCGCCGCGCCGAAGGCGTGGGCGTTGCCGTTGTTAGAGATACGGACGTTGCCAGCGGGGAACGCAACGTTGCCGATGGTGGTCACGATGTTGTGGCCCGAGTCATCGGTGGAGTCGATGAACGTGGCGCCGGGAGCGTTGGCGATGTTCGTGAACGTTCCGGGCAGGTTGTTCACAATGCTGATCTGGGCGCTGGCGATGCCAGCCAGACCGGCAACCGCGAGAATCGCAGCAATCTTCATGACAAATCTCCTCAAAGCAAGCCCCAGAACACTCTCTCCACGGCAACCCCACGATGGGGCCGCGTAGGCGAACCAAACAGGATGCGCTGAGGCCAGCCGCCGTCCCGAGGGTCCAGTTCTTCTCGCTGTGTGAAAGAGTCTTGTCTCTCAATCTCCACCCACAGCCGGAGCAATTTAACCCGCCCAGAGCCACTCCGCAAGTCAAATATTCACCAATTCTGCAAAAACAAGGAACTCTGGCAGATAATCTGCAAGTCCTACGGGGGCAATGACTTGAAGTGGACTCGCTCGCCCCATTCTCTGGGCTTTCGCCGTCCTTCCCCCCTCGGCTTAGCACGCCGTCAACACGCGTGGCTGTGCAACCACACGGTCGCGGCCGTCTCTACAGCCGACCTTGGGACTCACTTGGAAGGCAAGTCTCGCCGGCCTCGCGGCGCATCCGCTCGCCATCCCTCTCACGCGGCGCTACTCGTCCTGGCCGCGGACTTCCTTCGGCTCTGCATTGGGGTCCGCCGCTTTCGGTATCGCCGCCGCTGGCTGCGCCGCGGGAGTCGGAGCAGCAGGTGGCCGCACGATCCCCGCGATCCGGTCGCGGATGAACGTCCCCAGGCCCGGCACTGTCTGCCCCTTCACATAGTTCTGATCCACCTTCGCCACCGAGCCATCGGGCGCCACGACCACAAACGCCGGGAAGCGATTGATCGCATAGGCCTCAGCGACCGAGTCGGCATCAAAGAGCAGTCCAAACTGCACCGGAGCCTTGCGGTACTCCTCCGCCGCCGCCTCGCGCGACTTCTCCCGCACCGTCAGCGTGAAGACCTTCGCGGTTCCATCCAGGTCCTTGGCCAGCTGATCAAGCTCTGGCCGCGAATCGCGGCACGGCAGGCACCAACTCCCCGAGAACTCAAGCACGACATACCCGCCCCGCAGTGCCTCAAGCGAGACATCCGGCCCGCTCGCGGCGGGCAGCGTGAAGAGCGGCGCAATCGCGGGCGTCGCTGGTCCGGTCGGTGCCACGCGAGGCGTCGCCACCGCCGCCGTGCTCGCCTCGCCCGCGCGATCATCCTTTGGGCTTCCTTCTACCTCCTGATCGCTCGGAGTATCCGAAGGCGAGGGCCTCATCTCCGGCGGCTGCGGCACCGCGACGCCATCCGAAGGTGTCGGAATCGTGGGCTGCGGCGGTTTCGGCGCGGGCCGCTCCTCCTTGAACCCCTCCGGCACCGTGATGCGGATCAGGTCCGGCGTGAGCCGCGCGTTCGCTCCCTCCGTGCGCAGCTCCTGGATCTCCGTCACGGCGCGCCCCTCCATGATGCCCGTGATGATGCGCTCCACACGCCGAGGCAGCCCATCCTCAACACCAAAGGCCCAGCGCGCCTTCATCCCGCCCGGCAGCTCGACCATCACGATGTCGCACTCAGTGCCGAAGACATCCTCGCGCCCCTCGAGCGTGTGCTTCTTCGATGCCAGCTCGCGCTGGAAGGGCCTCGTCGTTGTGAAGTCATCAAACTTGGCACCCGACGCGATGTTGAAGGGCCGATCGCGTCGCGCATCGCGCGCGGTCTTCTCAAACGCGGTCTGCCTCGAGTGATCAACGAACTCTACCGTGTTCGCGAGCCACGCCACATCGAACTCGATCCGCTCCATGCTCCCCGGCTCCATCCCGGAGCCGGTGCTCCGCACGCGCCACCCGGGAATCACGCCCGTGCCCGGCGCGCGTGCCAGCTGCACCTCGCTCTGAAGGTTGGGCAGCGTCTGCGAGAGCGAGTCCCCCTCGGCGTACGTCCGGATCATGTACGAGATCGACTGCGCATCCTTGATCGCGCTGATCGCGCGATTGAAGAGCGCTTTGCCAGCCTGCTCATCCGCGCTCGACGTTGAAGCTGCCGAGGCCGCCGAGGGCTTCCCCGCCGGTTGCGCCGAGCCAGCCTCCGGCTCGCCACCACTCTCCTGAGCCAGCGCGGACGGCGCGAGGGCCAGCCCCGCGATGATCGTCAAAGCCAGCGCCATGCTCGCCCGGCACCGCGCGCCCAGCGACAGCCCACACGAAGCGTCCGACGAAACTCCGGCCGACAGTGCAGCGTGCATCATGCCGGATTGTTGGGCCTCTGGCCGCTGGCCGCACTGGAGATTGATAAAAGCCGCCGCAGCGCCTGCCCGGGCTCTAGGTCGCGCATCAGGCTCTCGCCCACCAGCACGATCTTGACCCCGATCTGCCGCAGCCGCTTGATGTCCGCCGGCGTCGAGATCCCCGACTCGCTCACGAGGATGGAGCGGTCCTCCGCCATGTCCGCCAGGCGCAGCGTGTTGCCAAGATCCACCGTCATCGTGGTCAGGTCGCGGTTGTTGATGCCCAGCAGCGCATACCCCGCGTGCGGGAACCCCACATACGGCCGCACGCGCAGCAGGCTCTCCACATCATGCACCTCAAGCAGCGTCGTCAGGCGCAGCTGTTGCGACAGGATCAGCAGATCAATCAGCTCCGCATCGCGCAGGCACTCGGCAATCAGCAGCACCGCGTCAGCACCCGCGGCCGCCGCCTCCCACACCTGATATGGATCAACGATGAAGTCCTTGCGCAGCACCGGCAGCGGCACACGGTCCTTGATGCGCCGGATGAAGGAGAGGTCGCCGCCGAAGAAGTCGCGATCCGTGAGACAAGAGATCGCGGCGGCCCCGCCCTGGTAGTACTGTTCCGCGATGAGCTCCGGCGCAAAACCATCGCCCGCATACTCAGGCCGGATCAACCCGGCCGAGGGGCTCATGCGCTTCACCTCCGCGATCACCGCCGTCCGCCGCGGCGGATACGGCCTCGTCACCGCCGTAAAGAAGTTGCGCGGAGCCTCTCCCATCCGCACGATCTCCTCGAGCCGATGCTGGGGAGTTCGCGACTTGGCCTCCTCAATCTCAACGAGCTTGCGATCGATGATGCGCGCGAGCGTCGCGGGCACGCCGCTGGAGGCTGGTCGCGGCTGGTCGGGAGAACGCTCGTCGCTTGGTTGGGTCACGGGGGTGATTGTTGCCACGATGCTGGCCGGAGCGAGCACAATCGCGTTCGCCTCGGAGACTCAGGCCGCGCCCGCGAGCTCAACAGCAAACTCCGCCCCCTCGCTCCTCATGAATCCCTGGCTCTGGATCAACCTCGCGGGTGTTGTCGTTGTGCTCGGCGTCATGTGGATCGCCGACGTCATTCGCCCGCGATCACTCTCGCGCCACGGCATGAGAGATGTCTCGCCGCACCCTTGGTGGGTCTGGGTCGTCGCCGCGGCCATCACGCTCGTCAGCGCCACGCTCGGCCAGAGCTTCGCGGCCCTTGGCCTGGGCATCACCGCAACACCCACCGCAACGCGCGAGCTCGCGATCATCGGCGTCGCAAGCTACTCGACGGGCATCATCGTCGCGATCGCCCTCGCCTGGCTCATTCACGGCAGCGCGCCCCTCGCCGGGTTCAAGCTCACGTGGCGCGGCGCGCTCCTGGGCGTCTTCGGCGCGGTCCTCTCGTGGCCCATCGTCACCGCAACGGGCATGCTCCTCGTCGCCGCGCACGAGCACTGGACCGGCCAGCCCGTGCCAAGAGTCGCCCACGCCACGCTCGAGCGCGTCGTTGCGGGCACGCTTGATCCCTGGACTGTGGTCCTCATCGGCTGCGCCGTGATCGGCGCACCGATCCTCGAAGAGCTCATGTATCGCGGCTTCGTGCAGTCGGGAATCCTGCGCGCCACCAGACTCGCATGGCTCAGCGTCGTCGCTGCTTCGATCTTCTTTGGCCTCATGCACATCGCCGGTGGCGCGGGCATGCCCTGGTACGCCGTCGCCGTCGTCACGGTCCTCAGCATCTGCATGGGCGTCGCCTTCGAGCGCACGCGAGACCTCTCAACGCCCATCGTCATGCACATCCTTTTTAACGCGGGCAACGTCGCGATGGCGCTTTTGGTATCAGTCCCGGCCCCCTGACGAGGGCCCGTCAAACCACCAGCGCGGAACATGTCTCCGTTTCGTTTCGATTTCGTGAAAGCTGCATGAGCCTTGCGCGCGGCCCCACACGGGTGCCCCCGGACTGGTTATACCTATTCCATGGCAAGATCAACCTTCCCTCGGCGGAGTGGACATCAGCATCACCGCCTCATGACATTCCGCCCACAACTCTTGTCCATCAAGACCGAGCGCGCCTCTATGCGCACGGCCTTCACGCTCATCGAGCTCCTCGTCGTCATCGCCATCATCGCCGTGCTCATCGGCGTCCTCCTCCCCGCGCTCGGCAAGGCGCGTGAAGCCGGCCGCACCGTCAAGTGCCTCTCCAACGTCAAGCAGCTCGGCATGGCCGGCATCCAGTACGCGCAGGACTACAAAGAGATCACCTGGCCGCCCAACCAGTGGGCCCGCCTTCCCGACGCCAACGAGACCGACCCTACGCGCGTCTCGCCCGGACTCCTCTATCTCTATGTCTCCAACGCCGACGTCATCGGCGAGTGCCCCGCCAACAAACGCCGGTCCTCCGGCACCGGCGATGGCAACAACATCTTCAACACCCTCACCGATCTCGACTTTGACTACACCATGCCCGCCCGAATGGCCGGCGCCAAGCTCGGCACCGAAACCCGCATCGGCTACATCCAGCCCACGCAGACCGCCATCAGCGTCATCCGAAGCGAGGACGCCCGCACCCAGCTCACCATGCTCCCGGGCCTCCCCCTCTTCGTCGAAGAGAGCACGTTCTGGTACAACGACTCGATCCAGGATGGCCTCTGGGGCAACGAGGACCAGATCACAACGCGCCACGCCAAGGGTGGCCACGTCGCCATGCTCGACGGTGCCGCGCAACTCTGGAAGATGCCCGCTGGCCCCAATGAACGCCTCCAGGATGGCGATTTCATCGCCAATCACCTCTACGTCCAGCGAAGCCAGCAGGACCGGGGGTGGTACCAGTTCGATGGCCGACTGTCACGACCCTGGGGTTGGATCAACAACCCAACCCGCTGAACCATCAGGTCTGTGCCGGAAATGACTGGAAGAGATCGCGGGCCGTGCGTTTGCGGCCCGCAAGCTTGTGTGGTGGAGAGCTTCTGAACGAAGCCTAGTGAAAGAGGAGATGTACGATGTCCCTTCGCACGCGTTGTGTTTCGATCGTCACGCTGCTGGCCTGCGCCGGCGCCGCCTTCGCCCAGCCCGTCCCCCCCCAGCCCACGCCGAACATCCCCACCGGCACCGACGTCTTCGGCGATGCCATCCAGGGCCCCGGCGCCTGGCCCGCTGGTCTCTCGGGTGCCAACTTCCTCGTCGGCCTCCCCGCCAACACCATAAACGGTCGCTTCGGCTCCAACGCCCTCGCGCACAACGCCCTCTACTCCGGCCCCTACGCCTGGTCCGCGGGCAACACCAACGAGGGCGACATCGACTTCAACATTGGCGTCGCGCAGCCCTCTGATGTTCGCAGCTTCCCCACATGGAGCGGCTGGGACGCCTTCCGCGAGTCCGACAGCGGCATCCCCGATCCCAACCTGACCACCAACCCCTTCCCCGCCGCCCTCGATGACTCCTTCCGCTTCTCCTGGCCTGAGAACGAGAACTGGGGCCGCCTCCGTCTCACGGGCGCACGCCAGTTCGCCCTCCCCAACTTCGCCTGGGCCACCAGCCCCGTCCGCGGCGTCATGATCGTCACGCCCGCCGCCAACGGCCGCGACAATGTTAACTTCGATCGCAACAACCGCGCCACCTCCATGGGCACCTTCTACGCCCACGCCCACGTCACCGACGATGGTGGCGACTCCTCCGGCCGCGCTTACAACGCCATCACCGGCAACTTCGGCGGCACCGGCCTCTACGCCTCCTCGTACGTTGTCGGCAACCGCCCCGGCGAGAGCGACGAGGCCGTGATTGACCTCTCCGCGGCCTACTTCCCCTACGAGGCCGGCTGGATCGGCGGCTACTACGACCCCTCGGGCAACGCCTTCGCCGGCGCGTGGCGTCAGCGCAGCGGCTTCGACGCCGCGCAGCAGGGCCTCCTCTCCACCGTCGTCACGCAGCTCGACTTCTTCGATGCCCGCTACCGCGTTGAGCTCCCCAACATCACCCCCGCCGACGGCATGCTCTTCGCCCAGAACGTCAACGACACCAACGAGTCGTACATCACCGGCGTCCTCCCGACCGCCGCGGGCTGGGACATCCTCCAGCGCCGTGACGAGATCGCCGACGCCGCCGGCACCAGCCCCAGCGCCTTCGCGGCCAACGACGGCAATGCCCGCTTCACCTTCGTCTTCGTTCCCTGGTCCGCCAACAACCTCATCGGCGCCCACGTCGCCGGCGACGGCTCGCTGATCCGCTCCGAGGGCGGCTTCACCCTCACGCGCCAGTCCGAGGGTCAGTACCTCCTCACCATCCCCGGCGAGGACATCACCACCGGCGGCCTCATCGTCCACGGCGCCGGCAGCGTCCCCACCGACGCCACCCTCCCCAACAACACCTTCTACTCCTTCGAGTACAGCGCGGCCCAGGGCGGCTTCGTCATCCAGTCGCGCGTCCTCGACTCCGGCAACAACACCTGGGGCGAGAGCTACCCCCTCCGCGATTCCAACTTCTACTTCATGTGGATCGACTTCACCAACCCCGCCACCCTCGGCGGCGGCGGCCCCACCTGCGACTACGACTTCAACCAGGACGAGAACGTCGACCTCCTCGACGCCCAGCAGATGGCCCAGGTCTTCGTCGGCCTCCTGACCCCCGAGGCCAACTGGCTCGACGGTGACCTCAACGGCGACGAAAACGCCGACCTCACCGACGCCCAGCTTCTCGCCGCCTTCGTCGTCAGCGGCAACTGCGGCCTCTAAGCAAGCGGTCGCGTGCCACGATCATCCGCCCTGGGATGATCGTGGAATGCGTGAAATCAACACAAACCCAAAGAACCGCCCGCGAAAGCGGGCGGTTCTCTTTCCGAGCCGAACTGCGCAAGCAGTCGGTGCCTTGGGTGGCGTGCCGGTCCCCGGCACTCTTCGCTGGGACACATCAAACAAGAGTGCCGGGGACCGGCACACCACCCAACACACAGCCCCCGCGCCGTAGTACCATGCCGCTCCATGGCCGTCGCTTCCGCGGAATCTCTCCACCTCGAACCCCTCGCCGGTCCGGCGATGGGGCCGGTGCGCCTTGAGGTCGCCGATGGTCCCGCCACGCTCGGGCGCTCCGCCTCGTGCCGCATCGTCCTGGCCGATCCCGATGGCACCGTCTCGCGCCTGCACGCCGAGCTCCGCCCCGTCAGCGGCGGCTGGCTCCTCTCGGATCTCAAGAGCAAGCACGGCTCCTTCGTCAACGGCAACCGCCTGCGCGATGGTGAGCCCACGCCGCTGCGCGATGGTGATCGTGTGCGCATCGGCCCCTGGACCTTCCACGTCGGCCCACGCCGCGCTGGCCACGAGACGCGCTTCGCCGTCACCGCCGATGATCGCCCCTCGATGGGCGGCGCGGTGCGCCGTGTCGGCACGCCCGTCTCCGGCACCGACGCCTCCGCGCGCCTCGGTGTGCTGATGCGCTGCGCCTCGCGCCTGCCCCAGGCCCAGACCGAGGCCGAGGCCGCGCTCGCCGTCGCCGAGTCGCTTCTCGCGGGCTCGGGCTATCCGCGCGCCGCCGTCGTGCGCTCCATGGGCTCGGGCGAGGCCGTCGAGGTCCTCGCCTCGGCCTGCCTCCCGAAGCTCGTCGCCGATCAGGCCTTCAGCCGCTCCCTCCTCGACGCCGCGATGCAGGGCCAGACCGCCTCCCTCAGCAGCGACATCAACAACGAGATCGGCAGCATGAGCAGCCTTGGCGTCACCCGCGCGCTGTGCGCCCCCGTGATGCTCGATGGCGAGGCCGACGCCGCGATCTACCTCGATTCGCGCCGAGGCGAGCCCGCGCCATCACCCGCCGACGAGAACGCTGCCAGCGCCTTCGTGCAGGCCATGGCCCAGCTCCTCGCCCTCGCGATGTCAGGCCTTCATCGCCAGCGCTTGGAGTCCGACCGCCAGCGCCAGACCGCCGAGCTCAACAACGCGCATGAAGTCCAGCGCATCATCATGGCACCCCCTTCGGGCGAGCTCGCCGTCGGCGCCACCAAGATCCGCTACGCCATGCGCTCGATCCCCGGCCGCTTTGTGGCGGGCGATCTCTTCGACTGCTTCGAGGCCATCACGCCAGACGGGCGCGACGTCGCATGCCTGCTGCTCGGCGATGTCGTGGGCAAGGGAATCGCCGCAGGCCTCGTCATGGCCAACATCCAGGCCCACCTCTCCCGCAGCCTCCGCACCTGCGCGGACCCTGGCCTTGTCTCATGCGAGGCCAGCCGCATCGTCGCGCACTACGGCGAGCGCCTCGCGCTCGCCGTGGAGCAGGGATCACTCTTCCTCTCCGCATGGATCGGCGTCATCGATCCCAAGGCCGGCACACTCCGCTTCACCGACGCCGGCCACGGCTACGCGATCCTCCACCAGCATGGCCAGCCCCCAGCCGTCATCCGAGGCACCGGCGGCCCACCCCTGGGCGTCGATGCAGCCTTCGTCTACGCCGCAGAGCCCGCCCCCGTCGCCCCCGGCGCGCGGATCCTCCTCTTTAGCGACGGTCTCATCGAGCAGCGCTCACCAAAGGGTGAGCCCTTCGGCGTCGCGCGCACGATCGAGTCCATGTCACGCACAAGCAGCGCCGAGGAAGCAGTCGCCGACGTCGTCGCCGCGCTGCGCGCGTTCACCAGCGCTGATGAGTCGCAGACCTTCACCGACGACGTCACCGTCGCTTGCGCAGAGATCCTCTGAAGCCACAGCTGAAGCCACAACCGAAGCCATAACGAGCGCCGCAGCCCGCAGCCAACTCAACTCAGAATGCGGGCGACAGGACTTGAACCTGCACAGCCTTTCGGCCACGGGCTTCTAAGACCCGCGCGTCTGCCATTTCGCCACGCCCGCCCGACCTTCAACCGCTCACGATCGTCCAGATCGTAGAAGGCGCGAAACCCATCGGACCGATCTCCCAAACTGGCGGGTTCCTCAAACTCGCAAGCAGATACGATCCCAGACAGCAAGCTACTCCAGCCACCTTGCCCGCAACTTTGCCCGCCACTTCGCCCACACGGAGCCGATCCGAATGTCCAACCGTCCCACCTTCGCACCGCTGATGCTCCGCCTCGCGCTCGGCGCCACATTCCTCTGGGCCGGCCTGGGCAAGGTCTTCACGCACATCGAAGTCTCCGGCGAGCGTGCCGCGGCCCTGCGCGAGATGGGCGTCGCACGCACCACCACAGCACCCACGCCAACCGACTCCCCAGACAACGCCGAAACCCCCGACCCCTCGCGCCCCGTCCCCACCGAACCCCTCCCCACACCGCCGCGCCCCACCACCAACCCCGCGCAGGCGCCCTCACAACCAAGCGAAACCTCACCCGGAACCGCGCCCGGAACACTCCGCCTCGTCGCCTGGCCGTCGCAGGACTCCGCCGCCACCGATCCTCTCAAGGTTGAGCGTCTCTACGGCCTCGCCCTCCTCGTTCGCAACGCCGCCAACCCCGCACCCAACGCCGACGGCTCGACGCCCATGCCCCTCTGGCCCGCGCAGCTCGCCACCGGCCGCCTCCCCGTCTACTTCGCCTGGGCCGCCGCTGTCACCGAGCTCGTCGCCGGCGTCCTCTGCATCCTCGGCTTCTTCACGCGCCTCAGCGCCTTCACCCTCGCCGGCGTCATGGCCGTCGCCATCTGGCTCACCGAGATCGGCCCCGCCATCCAGAGCGGCAACACCATCCTCGGCTTCCTCCCCATCCGCGAGACCTACGCCGTCGCCCTCTCGCCCGGCGGCTACGTCACACTCCTCTGGCAGGTCTCCCTCCTCAGCATCGCACTGGCCCTCACCACGCTCGGCGCCGGCAAGATCTCACTGGACGCCGCCCTCTTCGGCGCTGGCAGCCACAAGTCCGCCCCCAAGCCCGCCGCCCCGCGACCCGCGGCGTAAAGCCTCGCAATCGCCAAGCAGCCACCAGCGCATGGCCGCACCGCGCCACCATGTGACGCGGTGCGGCCAGAGACTCTTCCACGAGCTCAACAAGGCCCCGACCCCTGGGACTCGCCGCTTTCTACGGCCAGGTCCCGGTCAGGTTGCGAAATCGAAAAAGATTTGCATGGCCGCCTGTATCAAGATTGTGTGAGGCATCGAGATAGGCCGCCGATCCACACCCCACCTCGGCGAACGCCCTTCCGCCCCCCAACAATGCCCCCATGAGCCTCCCGACCAACGCTGCCCCCTCACCCCAGCCCGCCCACGCCAACCCAAGCGAAGGCGTCCCGGGCCTCCCCGTCATGCCCGACGCCCGCATGCACCTCGTGACGCCCCTCGCGCCCGTCATCGGCCGCGTCGTCTCCACCGCGCGCTGCACCGCCTCCACCAAGTCCGCCGCGTTCGTCCGCCACGTCGCCATCGACGTCTCCGGCACACCCCTCGAAGGAAACTTCCTCTCAGGCCAGTCCTTCGGCGTCCTTGCCCCTGGCGTCGACGGCAGCGGCAAGATCCACAAGGTCCGTCTCTACTCAATCGCCAGCCCCACCCAGGGTGAAGACGGCCACGGCAAGATCCTCGCGACCACCGTCAAGCGCACCATCGACGAACACCACGAAACCCACGCCCTCTTCCTCGGCGTCGCCAGCAACTACCTCTGCGATCTCCAGGTCGGTGCCGAAGTCCGCATCAGCGGCCCCAACGGCAAGCGCTTCCTCCTCCCCACCGACCCCAGCCTCCACGACTACATCTTCATCGCCACCGGAACCGGCATCGCCCCCTTCCGCGGCATGATCAAAGAGCTCCTCGCACGCAACGTCCCCTCCAACATCACCCTCATCATGGGCTCACCCTACGCCACCGACCTCCTCTACCACCAGGACTTCGAGAACCTCGCACGCGAGCACCGCAACTTCACCTATCTCACGGCCCTAAGCCGTGAGCCCAACACCACGCCCAACACCACGCCCAACGCCGCGCTCAAGAGCAGCATCGGCGGCCCCATGTACGTCCACGAACGCCTCCGAACCCACGCCGAGCAACTCGCCCCCATCCTCCACAGCGAGCGAGCCCTCATCTACATCTGCGGCATCGCCGGCATGGAACTCGGCGTCCTCCAGAACCTCGTCGCAACCCTCCCCCAATCCGCCGCCGACCAGTACGTCAAAGTCGATCCCGAAATCCGATCGCAACCGCAAGCCTGGAACCGGCGCATGATCCACAAACAAATCTCCCCAACCCGCAGAGTCCTGATGGAAGTCTACGACTAACTCAAAATCACCAAACCCCGACCTTCCCCACCATCCGAGCGCAAGCTTCCAAGTCCCATTCCGAATTTCCCGGTGTTCGCTTTCCCGCTTTTCGCTTTCTCCTCCCCAGTGCCCAGTCCCCAATCCCCAGTCCCTCTCTTCTCCCCGCCTAACCTCCCCCCAAGTTGACCCCCGGCCCACCGACCGATACCTTGACCTTCCCCGCATTCCCGGCTCGCGCGGCCTGTCCGCCCCTGCCCGGCTCCGTTTAGATCATTTGGGATCATGACGTTTGGACCGTGATTGGTACCTGAGAGGATCATTGGCGTGAACGATCGATCGTCTAAGGCAAACTCGTCGAAGGCACTGCTGTCGAAGCCAACACTGGCCTCTCTCAGCGGGGTCTTCTCCGCCGTGGCCACCATCGCCAGCCTCCTCGGCACCGTCGGCGTGGTCACCATCGGACCTCTCTCCGCGGCCCACGCACAGGTCATCGCGCTCCCGCCCGAACTCGTCTCTGATCCAGACCTCAGCGCCGAAGAGCTCGCGCAGGTCCGCGCCTTCATTGAGGAGCACGCACCCGCCCTCCTCCGCTCCGCCGATCGCGAGAAGCTCATGGCAGCCCGCCTCGCCCTCGTCACGCCACTCGCCAATCCCGCGGCCTCGGCCCCCTTCCGCATCGGCATGGCCGCAGCCCTCGATCCCACCCTCACTCAGATGATGGACGCCAAGGAAGACCTCCTCGTCATCAACGCCCTCGTCATCAGCGGCGAGCTCGCAACGCCCACCGCCCTCTCCCGCCTCACCGCCGCCCTCTCGAGCGACAACGCCCCCATCCGCTTCCAGGCCGCCGCCGGCCTTCGCCGCGCCTTCTCCGCGATGCAGAGCGGCACTCCCGCCGTCCGTGCCGATCAGGCCGACGACGCCATCACCGCCATCGGCAACCGCCTCGCGCGCGAAGAAGACCCCATCGTCATCGACGGCCTCGTCGCCGCCAGCCTCGCCGCCATCGGCATCGACCGCCACCGCACCATCGCCATCACGCAGCTCAGCACCGGCCTCATCGCCAACACCCGCGCCGCAGGCAACAACCTCCGTGGCGAGGCCTACGCCAACGCGCTCCTGAGGGCCTCCTCCGGCGTGCGCGATGCGCTCGGCAAGCCCGGTGGCGCCGCCGCTCCCGCCGCCGCGAAGCAGGCCGCCGAACTCGCCGGCTCGATCATCGCCCACGCAAGGCTCGTCGTTCAGGCCAGCAAGCTCCCGGTCATCCCCGCAGGCGACAACAAGATCCCCGCAGTCCGCGAGGCCTACGCCCAGGCCATCGGCGCTGCAGGCCAGTTGCTCCAGCTCGCGGCAACAACCTTGAACGCCAACGCACGCGTCGCGCTCCCCGATCTCGTCGCTTCGCTCAGAGCAGGCACCGTCCAGCGCGACACCCAGTTCACCCTCGACGCCGAAACCATCATCGGCGGCGGCGCAGGCGTCCCCGCGATGGCCCGCCCACCCTTCGACTTCCCAGCAAACCACTTCGTCAAGTAGCACCGGCCTCCCGGCCGGTGTCTTGGTTTCATGCTCGGGGTACCACGCCACTCCGTGGCGTGTATCTTCCTCCGAACCCAACAAACCAACATCACACATAGACTCCACGCGTGATCGCCCGATCAACATCACGCGATGAGGCTCCCTATCGCGACGATCGCGCCCGCCCCTTCGCGCTCGCACCCAACGCCATCCTCGGCGGCAACATCTGGACCCGCACACCACTCGGCGTCCATCTCCGCCGCTGGGGTGTCATCGCCTTCTGCATCGGAATCGCAATCTGGACTCTACTCCGCCATCCGATGCAGCTGCCCACCGGCGGGCAGTTGCTCATGCTTCTCGGCCTGCCGCTCTCGACGTACGCATGGCTCTTCATCAGCAAGCGTCTCAATCGCGAGCGCGAATCAGTCTCCCCAATCGCCTCCCTCCTCGCGGCCCACGGCCGCTGTGGCGGCTGCGCCTACCGCCTCGATGAGATCCTCCCCGAGCCCGATGGCTGCCGCGTCTGCCCCGAGTGCGGCGCAGCCTGGCACAATGACCGCCACGTCTTCACGCCTCAACTCAACACCCACGCAACTTCGACACTCTCAACACCTCCACCCCTCGCGAACCAGCTCCACCGCGACATCGCCACCGATCCCTTCGTCGCAAAGACACTCGGCTCACGACAAGGCGCAAGCCACCCCAAGCTCGACGACGACCGTGGCGTTCCCATGGACCATGCCTGGTCCTGGCCACCAAAGTGGCTCGGCCGCCGCTCAGCCGATGTCGTCCTCGAAGCAAAGCTCCGACTCCTCGCGCGCGACACCACAGCAAAGGTCCGTCGCCGCCTCCTCCGCTTCATCCCCATCCTCGCCATCATCGGTGCTGCAATCACCACGCCGATCGTCACACTGAGCGCAGATGAGTTCAGTCTCCTCCCGCTCCTCATCGTCCCCCTCATCTTCCTCATCCTCGCCGCCGCAGTCTTCACAGTCCTCTCCGACACCGCCATCGAACGCGCCACCCGCCGCGAAGCCGTGCGCCAACTCCGCATGTGCTGCAACTGCGGCCACGCGCTCCCCAGTGACCCACCAAAGACCTTCGACAACTGCACCCCCTGCACCCACTGCGGCAGAGCCTGGAAACACGCCGAAGCGCCCTAGCCCCAACAGCCACCACCGCGCTCCCCAGAATCTCAACCCAAACGCACCCGCATCGGCCGCAAGCCGCCATCCCCAACTCGATGCCTCGATGCCCCATGCCTCGATGCCTTCTTCACCTCAACAACCTCGTGAAGCACTTGGCCACTCCGCCACTTTTCTTCCCACTCCGACGCTCCCCGAGCGCAAACTTCGCGACCAACACCACTTTCCACTTGAACCCAACCAAACACGCGCCAAACTACGCAAATGAGCACGCACACCTCAACCAAACCCGCCCGCGCCAAGCTCGAAGATGATCACGACGACGATCACGAAGATCACAGCAACGAACGCCCCTACATCCCCCCCGACCTCAACCCCGTCAAGATCTCTGACGCAGATCAGGAACTCATCCACGACTGGTTCGTCGGCAACGACTCCCTCGCCGAAGTCGCCATCGCCCACCGCCTCACGATCCTCGAGCTCTACCGCTGGGCCAACCGCCCCGAGATCGCGAAGATTCTCGAAGCCCTCAAAGAGCTCCACGACCAACGCTTCAAACTCAAGGCCAGCGCGCACGCCTACGACGCCCTCACCACGCTCCACTTCATCGCCAGCACCGAAAGCCCCACCAGCGCGCAAGAAATCGCCCGCCGCGCCGCCACCAGAATCATCGCGCTCGCAGCCCCAACTCCGGGTGCCACTACTCCGGGCCGAAAAGGTCCGAGAGTAGTGGTGAAGGCAACCACAACACAACCAGTCGCACAACCCAAAACAGATCCAGCCCCACACCCAGTAAACCAACCAGTCACTCACCCAACCCAACGCCCCACCCCAAACACCGCCGCGCCACCTTCATCGCCCGCTCCCCCCTCTCTCCACACACGCACACCAGTACGAACTCTGGCCCCCTCATCAGCCCTCTCACCAGCCCCAACACCACCCCCAACACACCTCCACACCCTCACTCCAAGCCCCGCCCCCCCGTAGACTCCTCTCGATTCTGAAAGGGGTGCATCGTGGCCGATGTCGCTCTCGCGTTCGATAGCGCCAACTCACTCACCCCGCGTCACCGCCCACACAAGTCGGAGCAAGGCATGAAGCGTCAGCAAGCGGCACTGCTCATCTGGATCATCCTCCCCCTCGCCGTCGTCGCCGTCCTCTGCTGGGCGATCGCCGTCTCCATCGGCGAGCGCGGCGACCGAATGGAACAGACCCCCGGCGTCGGCGCCGGCGCTGGCGACACCGGCGGCGTCAACGCCGTCGGCGAAATGCTCGCCGGCAACGCCGCCAACCACGGCGCTAAGCCCGATCCTTCTCAGATTCCCGCCGCGCCAGCCGCCCAGCCCGATCCGGCCCAGCCCGCCGCGCCCGCCGCCTCCAACATGGTGATGCCCGAGACGCTCGAGCAAGGCTTCATCCTCATCGTTGAGGACAAGGCCCGCCTCGCTTCACCCGCCTCGCCCATCTTCCTCGCCGGCAACCACAACGGCTGGAACCCCGGCGACAAGGCCATGCAGCTCCAGGCCCAGTCCGACCAGAAGTGGCGCATCGAGATCATCAAGCCCAAGTTCGCCGGCGCCCGCTTCAACTTCAAGTTCACCCGCGGCTCATGGGAGCTCGAAGAACTCAAGGACGACATGAGCGCCCCCGGCAACCGCGAGCTGCCGATGATCGACATCTCCAAGCTCGCCCCCGGCGAGCAGCCCCGTATCGAGATGTCCGTCTCCAAGTGGGGCGACATGCGCCCCAACGCCGCCGCGGCCAGGGCCAACGACCCCTACCGCGCCATCGAAGCAACCGGCACCCTCCGCCGCCTCGAAGTCATGGGCGGCGCCGGCACCTCCACCGGCCGATCGCGCGACCTCCTCGTCTGGCTCCCTCCCGGCTACGACGACAAGCAGAACGCCACCAAGACCTACCCCGTTCTATACCTCCACGACGGACAGAACCTCTTCAGCAAGCCCGCCACCGCGCCCGGCGAGTGGGGCGTCGACGAGACCGCCACCGACCTCATCACCAAGGGCCTCATGCGCCCGACCATCATCGTCGGCATCCCGCACAGCGGCGAAGGCCGCATCGCAGAGTACATGCCCATCGCCGCCATCGACGGCGTCGAGCCCCAGGGCCAGCTCCACGTGCAGTGGCTCATGAGCACCGTCATGCCCCGCGTCGAGCGCGCCTTCCGCGTCGCCAAGGGCCCCGAAAACACCGGCATCGGCGGCAGCTCCCTCGGCGCCGTCATCTCCATGTACGCCGCGGCACGCCACCCCGACACCTTCGGCATCGTCCTCGCCGAGAGCCTCCCCCTCCGCACCGGCTCGAGCGCCGCATGGGATGAGTTCATCGCAGGCATCAACACCTGGCCCAAGCGCGTCTTCCTCGGCATGGGCGGCAACGAAACCGGCGCCAACAACACAACCCGCAACCAGGCCTACGTCGACGCCGTCAAGGCCCTCGACGAAAAGATGAAGACCGCAGGCCTCGGCCCCGACCGCCGCGTCCTCGTCATCGACCCCACCGCCGAACACACCGAAGCAGCCTGGGCCAAGCGCCTCCCCCAAGCACTCGCCTTCTTGTTCCCCCCGGCACTGGATGGAACGAAGTAGGGAGAAGGCAAGCAGGGGGAAGCGAGGCAGCGAAGCAGCGATGCAGTGAAGAAGTTCAGGAGGGAAGCGCAGCATCGAAGGCAGATTCTTCTTCGGCGAACCACGAATGCCTAATGCCTAACCACAAGTACCGAATGCCTACCCACAAACCCTGATCGCAACACCCACGCCGCCGAGCCCGCCATGCGAATCCCGCTCTACAAACCCTGGCGCGCATTCGCAGACTTCGATCATCTCTCCGACACCGAGTGCGACCGCCACGTCGCCGATGCGATCATCAACTATCCGTGGCTCGGCCGCGTGCCCGTCCTGCTCGGCATCTTCACGCTCCTCGCGTGGCCCACAACATGGGCCATCCTCGCCGAACTCGGCGCGATCCCAAAGTGGATCCCCGCGGCCAAGTCCGCCGAGTGGATCGGCATCCAGCTCATCATCACAACGCTGCTCGTGCCCGCAACGCTCTACTGGGTCTCACGCGACCTCGGCATCTACTTCGCGCTCCGCCTCTCACTCCGCCGCGGCTGCTGCCCCAAGTGCGGCCAGAGCCTGGCGGGCATCCCGATCCAGAGCGTCGGCGTCGAACCCAACCCCGCGAACCAGTGGGTCCGCTGCCCCGAATGCGGCAAGAAAGTCATGCTCTTAGAGCACGGCATCACGCCGCGCGACCTCGTCCCGCTCGAGCTGCGCCGTGCGGATCCGAACCTCGGGCACATTCGCCAGGGAGCGGCCTGGAAGGGGCAAAAGTAGTGCTGCGTTCAAAGACACATTGTAATATGTAATACAAATAACATATTGCATCGCAGCGAAGCAGCGGCGGGGAGTGGGAGACGAGGGGGGAGCAAGTGTTGGCAGGCAGCAACGAGCAATCAGTCGCGGTACTTCACGTGGCAGTCCTTGCAGGACTGAACGATCAGCTTGAGCTGAGCGGACTTGGCGGCGAGGGCCGCTGGGTCGCGCGTGCCACGCGCGCTCGTGATAAACATGTCTTCGAGCGCCTTGGCCTCGTCGCTGTTGCGTTGCATGATGCTCGCGAAATCGGGCGGCTGCCGCTGTGTGTAGTCGCTCGAGACGAGTTGGCGGAGGAGATCGGCCATGCGTCGGGCTTCGGCCGCGGGAACGAGATCGGGATGGTCCGCGGGCGTGATCCAGCCGGCCTTCTCGATGTACTTGAGATGCGTGTCGATCTCGTCGATGTCGACCATCGCCTTGACGAAGGTCGGCGTTGGCGCGACGCTCGGAAAGTCCGCGGGTACCGCGTCGATCTTCGCGGCGGAGAGGACCGTCGCGTCGAGCGCACACGCGTACAGGCCCTTGTAGCTCGGCGATGTGCCGCTGACCTTCATGCGTTCGACGCCCGCCTCGGGCGTGGACCAGCCGAGCGTGGCAGTGACGGTCGCGGCAGCGCCAGCGGAGCGATGCTTGCCATGGTGGCAGTGGATGTAGACCGGCCCCTGCGCCATCGCATCGCGCGTCGCGCGCGTGAGCTGCAGACGGCGATCCTCATCAAACCCGCTGTACCCGATCGGAAGATGGATGTAGCGCATGCCCAGCCGCTGCGCGTTCTCAACATCGGGCGCTGCGCCGTCGACGCTGATGATGGTCCTGATGCCCATCGCGTGCAGCGTCTCGAAACCTTGAGCACCCTCGGGCACGCTGCCGGAGTAATACCCATCGTGGAACGCGACAACGTTGTGGATTCCGGCGTAGTCGCGCGGCTTCGTGTCCGCCATGGTGGGCGGCGCGATCGCGACCGGCGCGGCGGCATTCCCAATCGGAGCAGTCGTCACGGTCGGTGTCGCCGCCGCGGGCGCCTCAGCGTCGGGCTGCGAAGCCTGGCGCGAGCCGCCGCACGCCGCGATGAGCGCGCTGGCGCAGAGCAGCGCAACGAACCTTGCGGCGGGAGCGAGCGAGCGATCAGGAACGCGAGTGTGTGCCAAGCCGGACCTCCTGTGGTGTCGGAGGAATATACCGGCAAACTTCGTGGGCGTTTCAAATTGCTGCGATCGAATCGGCGGCGGAATCACGACGTCTTTGGTGTGAATTGCCGCACGTTCGCCCCATCGCTACGCCTTGATCACGTCGAGCGGCCGGAACTTCTCTTCCAGGATCTTGTCCGCGTCGGCCTTCATCCAGTCCTTCAGGATGCCCGCATAGAGGCTGCGGAAGTCGGTGCCGTACTTGAGGTCGCCGTCGTCGAGGTCGCGGAGCGATGGGTGCTTGCCGACGATGCCCTTCTTCACCATCGGTCCAAAGAGGAAGCTCGGCGCGGCGGTGCCGTGGTCGGTCCCCTGGCTCTGGTTCTGGCCGACGCGACGGCCGAACTCGCTGAAGGTGAGTGTCAGGACGCGCTGGTCGTTGCCCTGCGCCTTGAGCTCGGCGTAGAGCGCCTTGACGGACTGGCTGAACTGCTCGAGAAGGTTGCGGTGGCGGCCCTGCGGACCGCCCTGGCCGGCGTGCGTGTCGAAGCTGCCGAGCGTGGTGTAGTAGACGCGCGTCTTGAGGCCGGCGCCGATCATGCTCGAGACCATCGAGAGCTGGCGGCCGATCTCGTTGTTGGGGAACGTCGTCTGCGGGCGCTTCGCGACGGCCTTGCGGATCAGGTCGCTCGAGACCTGCGCATCGAGCGCGGTGCGCATCAGGAACGCGGCGTTGGTGTCGCCCTTGGGAATGTTCGCCTCGCTCTCGGCGCGCCGGTTGAGCGCGGCGTAGGGATCGCGCAGCGAGTTGTGGATGTCAACGCCCGACCACTTGAAGAGCTCCGCGGACTCGAACGCCACGGGCTTGATCTGGCGACCTTCCATCGCGAGCGGCGCGGTGCGGCCGATGGCGATGCCCGGAGGACCGCCGCTGGGGGCTGCAACCTTCGCGCCGCCCTCGGGCGCGGTACCGCTCTCGCCAGCGCCAAAGCCGCAGCACTCGCTGTCGAAGTAGCGGCCGAGCCAGCCGTCGCCGGTGGCGGAGGTGTCCGCCGTGTGCCAGATGTCCATCGACTTGAAGTGCGAGCGATTGGGATTCGGGTAGCCCACGCCCTGCACGATCGTGCAGAGGCCGTCGTCGTAGAGGTCCTTCATCGCGCCAAGGCCGGGGTGCAGGCCGATGCCGTCGGCGCCCGAGAGCTTGAGCGCGTCCTTCTCCTGGATCGCGATGCCGGGGCGTGCGCGGTAATACTCGGGCATGCCGAAGGGGACGACGGTGTTGAGGCCGTCGTTGCCGCCCGACAACTGCACGATCACGAGGATGTGATCATCGGGCACACCGGGCAGCGAGGAGAGCCCCGCCGCGGCGAGGGCCTGGTGCATCGCGCTCGCGGTGCCGTTCAGGAACGCCGGGATCGTCGCCGCGGCGGAGGCCATGAGGAGGCCATTGCCGATGCCGCGGCCCAGAAACTCACGACGGGTGAAGGCGGGATGGTTTGGCATGGGAGTCCTTGGGAAGAAGGCAAGCAGGCAAGAAGGCAGGCAGGCAGGCAGGGGAAGAAGCGAGGCAGCAATCAGCGAGGCAGTGGGGGAGTTTGTCGGGGTGGCTTTGTGTTCTGTCTCTCACTCGACCACTTGACCACTTCTGCCTCCGGATCAGCAGAGCTGATACTCCGGCATGGAGGTGGCGAGGAGCAGGAGGCCGATGAGGGTTTCGTTTTCGAGGGCGTTGGTGCCGCGGGACTGGGCGAAGTTGACGAGGGGCTCGATGGCGGAGGTTGGGGCGTGGCCGATGGTGAGCTTGAGGACTGCTTCGACGACGGCACGCGGATCGCCGCGGTCGAGTGGGCTGCCCTTTTCGGCGCCGGCGAAGAGTGCCGCGGCGTTGTAGCTGGAGGTGTCGGCGGAGCTGTCGTAGCCCTGCGGCTTCTTGCCGGTGAGGAGGAAGGCGAGCACGTTCTGGCGGACGAAGAGCGTGCTGGTGTTCATCCAGCTGCGGCCGCCTTCCCAGCCCTTGACGCTCGGCGGCAGGAAGAGGCGCTGGCCCATGAGGTCCATCGCGTCGTTCAGGATCGAGAGGTCGCGCACTGGTGTGTTGAGGGAGCGCACGGCGCCGATGGTGAGGATGGCGGGGCTCTTGATCTGCTGGCTGATGAAGGTGTCGTCGTAGAAGTGCTCGGAGAGGAAGAGGCGGCGGAGGACGGGCTTCATCTCGTACTTGCGGACCTTGAGCATGTCGGCGAGTTCGCGCAGGACCTTGCGCTGGGGGGTGGGAAGGTCGCGATCGCCGCCGCGCTCGCCGGGGGGAACGTCGGCGACGAAGTAGGAGTAGAGGCGGCGCGCGACGTACTTGGAGCAGGCGGGCTGGGCGAGGAGGATGTCGACGAAGTCGTCGCCGTCCCAGTTGCCGCTGCGGCCGAGGATGTTCTTGCCGCCGGTGTCGTGGTTGGCGGAGTCCATGAAGAAGGCGTTGTCACGGAAGGTGTAGCCGGTGAGGGCGCGAGCGCCTTCCTTGATGTCCTTCTCGGTGTAGTTGCCGATGCCGAGGGAGAAGAGCTCCATGATCTCGCGGGCGAGGTTCTCGTTGGGGCGGTTCTTGCGGCTGTCGTTGTTGTCCAAGTACGCGAGCATCGCGGGGTCGCGGATGAGGGCCTTGAGCATCTCGCCGTAGTTGCCCAGGGCGTGCTTCCTGAACATCTGGTTCTGAAGGTACATGTGGTAGCTGTCTTCGATGACGCGGAAGCTGGTGGCGAGGATGCCGTGCCAGAAGAGGGTGAGCTTTTCTTCGAGAGGGCGCCCCGTCTCGATCATGCGCTTGAGCCACCACTTCTGGACCTCGGACATCTGCTCGCGGTCCATGCGTTCGCGGCGCTGGCGCTCTTCGCGCAGTTCGGCGAGGCGGTTCTCGTCCTGGTTGCGCTGGGCCATGCGGTAGGCCTGACGCTCTTCCTCCGATGGGGGACGCATGATGTCCTGATCGAAGGAGTCGGCCTTGGGGGGGGACGGGTCGTCGACCTTGTCGGGATTCAGGAGATAGTCGACGCTCTTCTCTGGTCCCCAGGAGACGAGGAGGCGGATCTGCTGTTCGTTGCCGCCGAGGCCCGCGCGCCAGAGGAGATGGCGGGCCTGCTCATAGCCGAACTTCTCGGGCTTGATGGGTCGGAGGGAGGCGTCGATTGTGTCAGGCCTGTCAGGGCGCTCATCGGTAGCGGCGGGCGCGAGCGGCGCGGCCGCGGGGACGGGCTCGTCCTTGGCGGGGGTCGCGGCGGCGGGGGATGTGGTTGCGTTCTGGAAGAGCATGCCGGCCTCCGTGGTTGGGCCCCATGGTCGGGACAAGAGTGCATCGGTTCAACGCGGCGGGGGGCGGGAGATTGCCGGCTCGGCCGGGGGATTTGGGCGGCGGGCGTGGCAGGGGTGGGAGGCGTGGGGGAGCGGGGGAATGGGGTTGTTGGGGTCGTGGGGGGAAGTGCGGGACCGGCCCACCAAGATGTTCGGAAAGCGGGGGTTGTGGGTTACCTTGGTCCGGCTAGATTACCGGAATGCGGCCGGAAGTCATCAGGAATGTGGGGGAAGGGCGGGTAAGTGGCGTGGCGGCGTGTATGAGGCGAACGAGCAGTCCTTCGGACTGCCGGGGTTTCTGGCGGCGTGGGTTCCGGCGGTGGCGTCGCTTCGCTCCTTCACCGCCGGCTATTGACGTGCAGCCCTTCGGGCTGGAGGCGCGGGCGCGGGGGATGACGCGGGGTGTTGAGTCGCGCTCACCCTTCCGCGGGTGTCTTGGTTGGGTAGCGCATCATGCCGCCGCATTCGGGGCAGGGCCATCCTTCGGGGGTGTGTTCGAGGTCGTAGGCGCAGGTGGCGCAGAGGAGGCCGATGCCGTGCTGGGGCTGGCCGAAGCGTTTGGCGAGGCCGCGGCGGCCGCCGTTGTAGGCGGCGAGGGATTGGGCGGCGGCGATGGTGAGGAAGCCGAGGATGTAGAGGAGGTCGTCGTTGGGTGCGCGGCCTTGGAGGATTGTGATGGTGTGCGGGAGGATCGCGGCGACGGCGCCGAGGAGGATGCCGATGGCGACGGCGAGCGGGGCGACGGGGCTTTTGCTGCATGTGCCGTGTGCCGCGCCGTGGAGGGCGATGTAACCGAAGAAGATGGCGATGGGGACGGCCGCGAGGAGCTCGGGGCGGCCGAGGCCCACAGCCTGCGCGATGAGGATGGTGCAGCCGAAACTCAGAATCGCCCAGACGGGCGGGCCGACGATGCCGAGGATGAAGCCGATGATGGAGTTGGCCGCGGTGGCCTTGATGCGGCGGGTGGACCAGCCGGTGGGTGGGGCGGGGGTTGGTGGTGGGGGTGCGTCGGGCGCGCTCGGCGGCGCTTCGGGAAGAGGTGGGGGCTCAGGCGTCGGCGGCGTTGCGTTTGGCCAGTTGATCATGGGCCCTCCGGTGGCGCGGCGCTGGGCGGCGTGTGGGAGAGGCGGTACATGCGGCCACATTCGGGGCAGGGTTGGTGATCGGGCGTGGCGGAGAGGTCGTAGTTGCAGTTGGCGCAGGTGTGGCCGATGCCGAGTTGGGGTTCGGGAGTGGGGCGATTGCGATGATTGCAACCAATGTAACCGCCGACGGCGAGTGTGGCCCCGAAGGCGCAGACGGGGAGCATGAAGTCGATCACGCTGCGAACCGACAACGGCTCCAGTGGGAGTAGGATCGCCAAGATCAGGAGTGGAAAGCCGCCGAATCCGACTGCTGAGATGAGAGGCTGTCTTGGGTCGATGTCGTTGACGTATCGGCCTGCGCAATAGGACGCGAGAAATGAAAATGCCCAAGTGAGCAAGATAATACATATCCGAGACACGGTTGTTCCGAAAGGTCGGGGAAGTTCCAGAAGTGCAATCATGAATCCAAAAGAGACAAAGCAAATGATGGTGCTGAGCAACAGCGATGCAAAGAAGACGGCGAGTCTAGAGCCAGGCTTCGGGGGAGATGAGCTGGTACTCATTGTGGGGATCTCGTCGAAAGCTGGTTGGCCTCTGGGAGGCGGCTAAACATCGTTCGTGCAGTCCTTCGGACCGCGGCGGAGAAATGCGGTGCTTTCCGGCGGTGGCGTCGCTTCGCTCCTTCACCGCCGGCTATTGACGTGGAGGCCTTCGGCCTCGAAAGTCAGGTAGGACGGGATAAGGGAAGAGGAAGGACCGGCGGGGACCGCCGGGCCACCCGAGGCGTGGCCTACTCCGATACGGCTCCGACGGGCCAGCGTTGCATGACTTTGGGCTTGTCGCTGCCCTTGCCGTCGCCGAGGATGTCGGCGAGGTGCATCGCTTGTTCCTGGCGCGGGTGGGGGCTGATGCCGGTGAGTTTGTGCGGGTCGAAGAGGTAGATCTGGACGTATTGGAAGATGGGGACGAGGGGGACTTCTTCTTCGAGGATGATGCGTTCGGCCTCGCTCAGGAGTGCGAGGCGCTTGGCGGGGTCGGGCTCGTCGCGGGCTTGATCGAGGATGGCGTTGTAGCGGGGGCTGTGGAACTTGCGGTCGTTGTTGCCGTCGAATGTAATAATGGCGGGTGCGCCGTTCTCGCCGGGCTGCTCGTACGAGCGGTTGAGGTCGAGGAAGGTGGTTGGGTCGCCGTAGTCGCCGAACCAGGCGGCGCGGCTGATCATGTAGTTGCCGCCCTTGAGCTCTTCGCGGAAGACCTTGATCTCCTTCATGGCGAGGGTGATGTCGACGCCGAGGTTGCGTTGCCAGTCCTTGGCGATGGCCTGGGCGATGAGGTCGTGGCCGCCGTCCTTGTTGAACATGATCTCGATGGTGGGGAGGCCCTTGGCGTCTGGGAATCCGGCTTCGGCGAGGAGGGCGCGTGCCGCGGCGGGGTCGTAGGGGAGGCCCTTGGGGGAGATGTAGCCGGGGATCGAGTCGCGCGGGATGAG
>JBBASU010000016.1:0-72314 GCA_040399065.1 Phycisphaerales bacterium
TTGCCCGTAGCAAGCAACGCCAGGACCACCCACGCGCACAAGGGAAACCAGCTCACGAACGGAGGCCTTCGACCGAAAGGTCGAAGGTCCTCCATTCCCCGCCTCGATGCCTCGATGCCCCATGCCTCGATGCCTTCTTGATCCTCATCCTCTTCCTCGCGCCACCCCCTCACCCCCTCACCCCCTCACCTCCCCTCCCCTCGAGTGCCTAAAGGGATCCAAACTCCAGAAAACCAGCCCTACAATAATCTCTCAGAACATGGATGATTTCACTCAGTGACGCTGGCGATTCCTGAAATCCGTGGCATCATCTCCAAATCCAGTTCCATCCATAGGAGTTTTCCATGCGACCCCGCACCGCCACCCTCCGCGCCGCCCTCACCACCCTGACCGCTCTGGCCACCCTCGCTGGCACCGCCCAAGCCGCCAGCGTCTACGTCTTCAGCACCGGCAACGCCACCGTCGACGCCGCCTACGCCACGACCCTCGCCGCCCAGGGCCACGTCGTCACCATCGGCCGCCAGTGGTCCACCTTCGACGGCTCCGTTGACCTCTCCCCCTTCGACGCGGTCCTCATGAACAAGGGAGCGAACTGGGGCGGATCCACCACAATTCCAATCGGAGGCCAGCAGCAGTTGGTCGCGTTCGTCAACTCCGGCGGCGGCGTCATCACCACCGAGTGGATTGTCTACGACCACGGCGTCACCGGCGGCGTCGCCAACGCCACGCTCATGGCGATCGTTCCAGTCACGTACGGCCAGTTCTGGAACAGCTCCGCATCCACCACGCTCTCCGTCGTCACGCCCGACCCCGTCATGAACAACGGCCTCCCCGCGACCTTCACCGTCCCCCTCTCAAACTTCGCCGGCGCCGAAACGTGCCTTATCGCTCGCGATGGCGCGACGACCTTCTACCGCTCCTCGAACACGAGCACCCAGACCATCGTGGGTGCCGCGGTCGCCGGCTGGATCGTCGGAGAAGGCCGCGTCCTCAGCTTCTCCAGCATGCCCGGCGTCAGCTCCATGGCCGATGCGAACTACGCCACACTCCTCGGCAACGCCATCGACTGGGTCGTCCTCGGACCCGGCCCCTGCGGCTACGACTACAACCGCGATGAAACGCTCGACCTCCTCGATGCGCAGCAGATGGCCCAGGTCTTCGTCGGCCTCCTCACGCCCGAGCCAACCTGGCTCTCAGGCGACTTCAACGGCGACGAGAACGCCGATCTCACCGATGCGCAGCAGCTGGCGTCGTACATCGTCACTGGCGTCTGCCCGCTCTGAGCCATTCGCTCACCGCGCGACTTCCGACCTCACCTCACCATCCACGATGGTGAAGATCGCGCGTCCCTTCAGCTTCCTCCCAAGGAACGGCGTGTTCACGCTGCGCCCCTTGAGCTCCGCCTCCGTCAGCGTCCACTTCGCCTCGGGATCGATGATCGTGATGTCCGCCGGGCCGCCGACCTTCAGCATTCCGAGCCCGCGCGCATCAAGCCCGCAGAGCCGCGCCGGCTCAAGCGTCGTCAGCGCAATCAGCCGCGCCCACGTGATCGCGCCCGTCTCGACCAGTGCCTCGGCGTAGAGCGCCAGCGCCGACTCAAGCCCCACCAGTCCAAACGGTGCCTCCTCAAACGGCAGGCTCTTCTCATCCACACTGTGCGGCGCATGGTCCGTTGCGAGGACCGTGATCGTCCCATCCGCGACACCCTTCCGCAGCGCCTCCACATCCGCCTTCTCGCGCAGCGGCGGATTTACCTTCCCCATCGTGTTGTACTCATCGCACACCTCGTGCGTGAGGTGCAAGTGGTGGGGGCTCGCCTCCGCCGTCACGGGCTGACCAGCCTTGCGCGCGCGGCGCACCAGCTCCACGCTCTCGCCGCTGGAGATGTGCTGCACGTGATAGCGGCATCCGATCCCACCATTGAGCCGCAGGTCGCGCTCGATCACGACCTCCTCCGCAACCCGCGGCCATCCGCCCAGCCCCAGCTTCACCGAGATCTTCCCCGCGTGCATCGCGCTGCCGCGCGTCAGCGTCGGTTCCTGACAGTGCTGCATGAACGCGAGGCCCGTGGCCTTCACCGCGCCCAGCACGCGCGACATCATCCCCGCGCTCGCGATGCAGTCGCCATCATCACTGAACCCCACCGCGCCCGCCGCGAGCAGCAGGTCAATCTCGCTGAGTTCCTCACCCTTGCGCCCCTTCGTCGCCGCCGCCACCGTGAAGACGCGGCACGCGCCCGTCGCACGCGCCCGCAGATCAATGAACTGCACCAGCTCGGGCGTGTCGAGCGCGGGCGTCGTGTTGGGCATGCAGCAGACCGTCGTAAACCCGCCCGCGACTGCCGCGCGAGTCCCCGTCGCGAGCGTCTCCTTGTGCTCGCCGCCGGGCTCGCGCAGGTGCACATGCGGATCAATGAGCCCCGGCGTGACAAGGCACCCATCCGCGGCAATCACGCGATCGGCCGCGCCAGCCGCGAGCTTCTTCCCGATCTCCACCACGCGCCCGCCGCGCACCGCAACATCGCAGACCTTCTTGAGGCCCGAAGCAGGATCGATGACCATGCCGCCACGGATGAGCAGCCCCGGCCCAACCCCATCTCCGGTGCCGCTCATGACGCCGCTCTTCTCAACGCTGGGTTTCGCTTTGCCCATCTCGCTCAGCACCTCATCAAATTCGCCCGAACCGCCGCCCGCACCGCCGCCAGCACAAAAGCTCGTTCATCGCCCCACACTCCAAGCGCCGCAAGCGTATCGGACGCCGCTACCCCCAGCCGCGATGCGACACCACCCCAAAGCGACACCGTCCACCCCAGCAAATCCCAAGCACGAGCGTTAGCCAATAGACCCTCGCCCCGCCCACGCCTACACTCGTCTGTCCGGGGTATAGCGCAGCTTGGTAGCGCGTTTGACTGGGGGTCAAAAGGTCAGCGGTTCAAATCCGCTTACCCCGATTGACGGATGAAACGCCCGCAAGTGCAAGTCTTGCGGGTGTTTTCTGTTGCAGAGGTACACTGGAGCCTCATCCCGATGGAGTGCCCGTCGTTATGGTTGGTCCCACTGTGCAGATCAGCTCGCTCATTTGCACCCTGAACGCCCGCATTCGCCGCTTGCCCGGTGTGCCGTCTTTCTCCTCGAACTCCACTTCTCAGTTCTGTTCAGAGATCCGATTCACGCGCGTCGCTCGCTCTCTACTTTTCAGAACGGAGACTGTGCATGTGTTCGCGAACTCACCAGATCAATGGCTTGACCTCGTCGTGAGTCATGGAGCGAAACGAGCGTTCTTGACGTATCAGCCGACGGATGATCCAAGGATCTCCGATCGAATGTCGGCCGGATTTGTCGGCGGCGGCGGCGAGTGGAGCATGCTGGTTCAAGGCAAGAAGGGCTCCGACTGCTGGCGAGCACATTGGAGCGTGGGAAACCGGGAGGCTCTCGACCGGAGAATCTGGCAAGTTCAGTATTCTCTCGTGGCAGAAAATCAACCGCCGTTCGCGAACGGTCGTCTTGCGTCAACGGTGATTGAAGACCTCGGTGCTGCGTTGAATGGGATCGAGTCGTTTGCGCGTGAGCAAGCGAATGACGAATTCGCGAACGCGTTCCAGCTTGCCCAGAAGTGCCTTGCCTCTGACGATCCGCTCTCTCTTGTCTACCACAAAGACATTGCGCCCCGTGGAGCGCTAGACCTTTCCGCAGCACGTTTACTGGCTGCCGCTCAGGCGGCATGGGTCTTTGGAGGAATGGGATCGTGGAACGACCTGTGCTTCGAAGGTGACACCCAGAAACACTACGAGCAATGCTCCGATCGCTTGTTTGTTCTGCTCAACGAGAGCATCTGTGTAGGCGTCAACGAATCGGGTAACCCTCTCCCATAGCGCCCACCTTTGCCCGAAGCAGAGCGCCCACGTTCGACCGCCACTCCCGAACGCCTTCCAGAAAGAGTTCTATTGGTGTACTGTCACCCCGACTTAATTGAGAGTAAAGCCCTTCGACGAGCACGTCGAAGGGCTTTCTCCCTTTTTGCACCGGGAGAATGCGCGGTGGCGATGGCTCAATCGACGCACGCGATCTGGCACAAAATGGCCTGAAATTGGCCGACTGTTGACGGGATTTGAACTCACCCCCGATTTTGCGGCCTCAAGGGTCCTGCAATACCCGTTTCTGTACGTCGTTTGTCCAGACATGCGAAAGTGCTTCTGGCTCGCGACCGCTGTCGTTCTATTTATTTTGCTGGCTGCCCCGGCCGTTACTTTGGCTCAGGGGAGAGCGAGAACATCGCCAGGCGGGCCTGAGTCGGAGTTCACCACGCTCGTCGGATCGCCGACGGACCGCGCGGTGGTCATCAGCGTGCTGAGTGCGAAGGCCGGCGAGGGCCGGATCGAGTACGGGACGTCGGCCGCTGACCTGAATCGACAGACTGAACCGTTCGCGCTCGTTTCGGGCGTCCCGTTGCACGTAGACATTGACGGGCTGAGTCCGAACACGCAGTACGCCTATCGAGTGGCGCTCCGCGCAGCCGGAGATGCTGATTGGCGGCCGCAAGCATCGGGGAGCTTCCGCACCGCGCGGCCGTCAAGACAGGCTTTTGCCTTTACAGTGCAGGGGGACTCGCATCCTGAGCGAGCGGGCCGCATGTACGACGCCGATTTGTATGTTCGTGCATTGACCAACGTGGCGGCGGACGCGCCCGACTTTCACTTCTTGATGGGCGACGACTTCAGCATCGAGCGGCTGATCGAACAAGGCAACAAGAGTCAGAGCGCGGTCAACGCCGTGTACGCGAGCCAGCGGTCGTTTCTGGGCATCGTTGGCAAGCACACGCCGCTCATGCTCGTCAACGGCAACCATGAGCAGGCAGCGAAGTACTTGTTGGATGGCACGGCCAACAACTTCGCCGTGCTCGCGGGCAAGGCACGGACCACGTACTACCCGCTGCCCGCGCCCGGAGGGATCTACACGGGCAACACCAAGCCCGTCGAACACATCGGGCTGCTTCGCGACTACTACGCGTGGGAATGGGGCGACGCGCTCTTTGTGGTCATCGATCCGTATTGGCATTCGGACGTTGCCGTGGACAACGAAGCGGGCAAGAAAGCCCCGCAGCGTGACGCGGGCCGGGGTGCCGAGGCCAGAGGTCAGGAGGGCGGCGCGGCCCAACCGGGAGAGAACAGCCGCGAGGCGAAGCGCCGCGCAAGAGAAACCGATGCGGACGGCGACCAAGCCGAGCAGCCTTCGAACCGCCAGGGCAAGGGCAACCGCGACCTCTGGCAGATCACCCTCGGCGACGACCAATACGCCTGGCTCCGCACCACGCTCACGCAGAGCAAGGCGAAGTTCAAGTTCGTCTTCAGCCACCACGTCTCGGGGACGGGACGCGGCGGTGTCGAGGTCGCGCCGTACTACGAATGGGGCGGCCAGGATCGCCGTGGGGGCGGGCGCAATCGCGAAGGCGCGGGGGCCGATGCCCCCAGTGAGCGAGCCGCGCCTCGCGGTCTTGATCGCTTCTTCCAAGCCCGCCCGACGTGGGAGAAACCGATCCACAACCTGATGCGCGACACCGGCGTCACGATCTTCTTCCAGGGCCACGACCACCTCTACGCCCGCCAGGAACTCGACGGCGTGATCTACCAGTCTTGCCCCAACCCCGCCGACCCGACGTTCACCGCCTTCAACCGCGAGGCGTACAAGAGCGGCGACATCTTCCCGAACTCCGGCCACCTGCGCGTCACCGTCAGCGGCGGCGCGGACGCGACGTGCAAGGTCGAGTACGTCCGAGCCGCCCGCCCCGGCGATGAAGCCGCGCACGGCAAGAACGGCTCGATCGTGCACGAGTACACGGTGAAGCCACGCGCGGCCAAGGCGGCCAGCGCTCCTGGAAAGAAACCGGAGTCCCCAAGATGAGACACGTTCGTTCCCTCGTTGCCGCCGCAACGCTCCTCTGTGCAGGTGCCACGTTCGCCCATCCGCCGGGCACGGATGGACAGCACGATGACCACCATCACGTCGACCCTGCGAACATGCGCACATGGAGCAACGCCAAGACTGGCGAGGTGGTGCGCGGGGCGTTCTTGGCCGCGCGCGTGGTGGATGGGGCTGTGCGCGTGAGCATCGAGCGCGAGACGGGGGATGTTGTGGTGTTCCCGCTCGCGGACCTGGCCGAGGCGGATCGGGCCGAGGCACAGCGGCGGATCGATGAGGTCACGGCGATCAACGATCGGCTCGTGGCGCAGGCGGCCGCGCAGCCTGAGCGTCCCGCTCAACCGGATGCCAAATCGAATACCCCCCCGCAAGCCGCGCCGTTCAACGCGTTCGCGCCGTTCGTGAAGACGCGGTGGGATGAGCGTTGGCTGTTTGTTGAGAGCGACGGGCTGCCGCATGTGCCTGGAGGCAAGCCGGGGACGTTCGTGTTTTCGCATCCGATGATGGTCGGGATCACGGCGTGGCAGCAGCAGGTGCCGCTGCCGCAGCGGTACGTCGGGGACAACGCGTGGCGGATTCCGCTGAAGCCGGAGATCGCCGAGAAGCCGGTGTCGGCGAAGGAGCAACTCTTCCGAGGCGCGATCGCGCTGGCCGCCAACGGCGTGCCGATCTTCAACCCCATCAAGAACGACGGCAAGACCGACACGTTCCTCGCGGGCGAGCTCGACGAGTTCGGCGGGCACTGCGGGCGGGCCGACGACTATCACTACCACATCGCGCCCACGCACTTGCAGAAGTTCGTGGGCAAGGACGCGCCGATCGCGTACGCGCTCGACGGGTTTCCGATTTACGGGTTGTTTGACCCCGCCGCGAAGAAGGGCGGGCCCAATGAAGACAAGTGCTGCCCGCTTGGCGGCACTGAGAAACTCGACGAGTTGAACGGGCACTACGGCGCGGCCCCGAAAGATGCGCCGCCCGGCGCAGTGGTAGGCAAGGGGCTCTATCACTACCACGCGAGCCTGAAGTACCCCTACCTCAACGGCGGGATGCGCGGCATGGTGACGGTAAAGGACGATCAGATCGATCCACAGCCGCGGGCAAGTTCGCCACGGGCCGCGCTGCCTCCGCTGCGCGGGGCGAAGATCACGGGGTTCCGGGCCACAGGCGCTGAGACCCAGCCCGCGTGGTCGCTGGGGTACACGCTGGGCGGGAAGAAGAGCTTTGTCAACTACCGGCTGGAGAACAGCAAGTGGATCTTCGACTTTGTTGATGCCGCCGGCGCAACCAAGACCGACACGTATGACCCGACAAGGCCGGAGCGCCGGCCGGGAGGCGGTAGCGGCCGCGGCGAAGGGGGTGGCGGACGCAGGCCTCGCGACGACGGCGATCGCCCACGCCGCGATCAGCCGCCTCTGCCGAATGACCCGCCCGCACAGCCCGGCACCCCGGCCGCTCCGAAGGCCGCAGCGACGGGCTTTGCCCTTTCGAGCATCGACGTGGTGGAAGGCCGTCTCTCGATCGAGTGCACCTGCGACGGCAAGGCGACGCCACGGGCCCCAACACTGGTGTGGGACAAGCCGCCCGACGGCACCAAGGCCTTCGCCGTCGTGATGCACCACATCACGCGCGACAACGACACGCACGTCTACATGGTCTTGGCGAACATTCCTGCGGCTGTGCGCGAACTCAAGAGCGGCGACGCGAGCGTGGGGACCTGGGGCCAGAACACGGTGAATCGCAAGAGCGTGTACGCGCCGCCGTGCTCGCAGGGCCCGGGGGACAAGACGTACACGATCACGCTCTACGCCCTCTCGGCGGAGGCGAAGACTACGGCTGGCGCGCCTCTGACGCGCGACGCGCTGCTGGCCGCGATCAAGGACACCACACTCGCCACGGCGAGCGTCGACGTGAAGTACGCGCGGGCTACGAAGTAACCTGGAGGCAAGGACGCAATGAGATTCCAGAATCACTCAGCGTTCGTCGCTGCTGTCAGCTCGCTGATCGGCTCGGCGCTGATGGCCCTTCCTGTGTGCGTCATGCTTTGCTACGGCCAGCCCGCCGGGGCGCAGCAGCCCGACAGCCCGAAGATGCCAACCCGGGACGAGCCGGGCCGCCCGGGCGGAGGGGGTCGGGGCGACGGGCGGCGTGGGCTGCTGGCCGAGATGACCGCCTTCAAGACGGAAGTGCCGTCGCGGAGCATCGATGTTGTGCTCGCGCGGCCCACGCACCGGTCCATCGCCGTTAGCGTTACGTGCTATGAGGACCAGCCGCATGAGGGGTACATTGAGTTCCGTCGCGACGACGCTGCGCCGATCACCAAGACGATTATGCAAGCGCTGCCAGCGGGCAAGCGGGTGCTCTTCACGCTCGACGGGCTGAGCCCCGACGCGGCGTATGTCTACCGCGTGCGTTACCGCCGCGCGGCCGGTGGGAGCGGCGCACCGGGCGAGTTTGTCTCCACCGAGTACTTCGCGTTTCGCACAGCGCGGCCGAGCGGCAAGGACAGCGGCTTCACGTTCACGATCCAGGCCGACTCGCACCTTGACCAGGGCGTCGAGCCGAAGGTGTACGAGCAGACGCTCGCGAACATGCTGCCGCCGATCGCGCCGACGCGGCCCGACTTCATGATCGACCTGGGCGATACGTTCATGACCGACAAGCGGGGGCGAGACTTCAAGGCCGCGCTGCCGCAGTACGACGCACAGCGGTTCTACTTCAGCCGCGTGGCTCATTCGGTGCCGCTGTTCATGGTGCTGGGGAATCACGATGGCGAGAAGGGGACATCGGGCACGGGGGCGGATGACATCGGGCCGTGGTCGTACGAGCAGCGGACGAGCCGCTTTCCGCAGCCGGTGACCGGCGCGGAGACGCTAGGTGAAGGCGTCTTCTACACCGGTTCCACGACTATGAAGGGCGGCGTGGGTTCCAACTACTACGCCTTTGAGTGGGGCGATGCGCTGTTCATCGTGCTCGATCCGTATTGGAGCACAACCGAGCGGATTCGAGGCGGTGGCAGCGGAAATCGCGGCGAGCGCGGAGGCGGAGGCCAAGGCGGGCAACGTCTCAACGACGAACCGCTCAAGCCCACCGACAGCAGTTGGACCAGCACGCTCGGCCGCGCGCAGTACGACTGGCTCACTAGAACGCTCGAAGTTACGGAGGCGAAGTACCGCTTCATCTTCATCCATCACCTCGTCGGTGGTATGGGCGGGGCCGAGTCGCGCGGCGGTGTCGAGTCGTCGCTCTATTTCGAGTGGGGCGGCAAGAACGCCGATGGCTCGCCGGGCCTTGCTCAACATCGCGCGGGCTGGGCCATGCCGATTCACGATCTGCTGGTCAAGCACCATGTCTCGGCCGTTTTCCACGGCCACGACCATCTTTACGTGAACAGCCAGCGCGACGGCGTGGTGTATCAGTGCGTGCCGCAGCCGGGAAACCCGCGCGGCAACACGCGCACCGCGACGCAGTACGGGTATGTTTCGGGAACGCTCCACGGCAGTCCGGGGCATGTGCGCGTCCGTGTCGAGGCGGACAAGGCGACGGTCGAGTTCATCCGAACTGCCATCGACGGTCCCCAAGACGCTCGCTCGGGCAAGCGACCCGCGGCAGAGGCCAACGGTGCTGTGATTCACCAGTACACGATGCCGCCGCGCCATGAGAGGTAGTCTGTACGGGCTGAGAGCTCACGAGACTTTCGCGTGGGCTTGACACTCGGTGCTTGCCTGGTCATACTTGCATCATGACGCAAATACGCAAGCGACGGCCTCCTGCGACGCCCCGGCAGGCGGCGCGGCGTTGTGGGCCGCTGGATGAGCTTCTGGATCCGGTTCTCTTCAAGGCGCTCTCGGATCCGACGCGGGTGACGCTGATTGGGTGCATTGCCAAGTGCGCTCGGGGGTGTTCGGTTGGCGAGGTTGCCGAGTGCTGCTCGGTGGACATCTCAGTGGTGTCGCGTCATCTGGCGCTGCTGGCGCGGTCGGGCGTGCTTGAGGTAGAGCGGCAGGGGCGCACGGTCTTCTATCGCGTGCGATATGCCGAGCTTGGTCGCTCGCTGCGATCGCTGGCGAAGGCGATTGAGGAGTGCGCTCCGGCAAAGGGAGGGGCGGATTGTGAAGAGTGCTGCTGACCAACTCGATCAACAGAAGGGCCAGAGGGATGGCCACATGAGTGAACAGATGAACGAACAGGTGATTGATCCGACGTGCGCACCCTGCGGGCCCGCCTCGAAGCGGCTCTCGTTTCTTGATCGGTATCTCACGCTGTGGATCTTCCTCGCGATGGCGGCGGGCGTGCTGCTGGGGCGCTTGGTTCCGGGTGTGCGTGAGGCAATTGACCGCGTCACGGTTGGCACCACGAACATTCCGATCGCGATCGGGCTGATCCTCATGATGTACCCGCCTCTGGCGAAGGTGCGCTATGAGGAGCTGCCCAAGATCTTCCGCGACTGGAAGGTGCTGCTCCTCTCGCTGGTTCAGAACTGGATTGTGGGTCCGGTGCTGATGTTCGCGCTCGCGGCGATCTTCCTGCATGACCATCCGGAGTACATGCTCGGGCTGATCATGGTCGGGCTGGCGCGGTGCATCGCGATGGTGCTGGTGTGGAATGACCTTGCGAAGGGGAGCCCGGAGTACGCCGCGGGTCTGGTGGCGTTCAACAGCATCTTTCAGGTGCTCTTCTTCGGTGTGTACGCGTGGGTCTTCATGACGTGGCTCCCGCCGCTGGTGGGCCTCAAGGGTGCCATCGTTGATGTGAGCATGGCGAGCATCTTTCTGAGCGTGCTCATCTATCTGGGGATCCCGTTCTTTGCGGGGATGATCACACGGTATGTGCTGCGCGCCATCAAGGGGGATGCGTGGTACACGCAGACGTTCCTGCCGCGGATCTCGCCGATCACGCTTATGGCGCTGCTCTTTACCATTGTGGTGATGTTCAGCCTTCAGGGAGACCGGATCGTGTCGGCGCCGTTGGACATTCTGCGGATCGCGGTGCCGCTGGTGCTGTACTTTGTGATCATGTTCTTCGTGTCGTTCATCATGGCGCATCGCGTGGGCGCGGACTATGAGCGATCCGCGACGCTCGCGTTCACCGCGACGGGCAACAACTTTGAGCTTGCGATCGCGGTGGCGATCTCGGTCTTCGGCATCACATCGGGCGTCGCATTCGCGACGGTCATCGGCCCGCTGGTTGAGGTGCCGGTGCTGATCGGGCTTGTGAGCGTGTCGCTGTGGCTGGGGAGGCGGTGGTTCGGCAGGCCAAGTGGAGCGGTTTCGGCTTCGGAACGCGTGAGTTCGGACCACGTCAAGAAGAGTGTGGCATCGTCGAAGGATTAAGAGTTGCACACAAACCGGAGCCACGTTCCGTGCGTTGAGGTCCGTCCAATCGGACCTGCGTGCCCGGAATGTGACTTTCGGTATGCTCTTTCGCGATGAACGACTGGAGCGTGGAGAAAGTGCTTGCGCTTGCGCCTGATCCGGGGTCGGCCTCGGCCGGTCAGGGGCTTGCGTCGTTGCGTAAGTGGGCGGGGCTGGGCGCGAGTGAGCGCGCGATCTGGGGGCTGTGTCAGGGTTCGGGCAAGGATCCGTATCAGGCTCGCGTGGATCTGAGCGAGCCGGCGTTCAAGTGCAGTTGCCCGAGCCGGAAGTTTCCGTGCAAGCATGGACTGGGATTGCTGCTGCTCTTTGCGAGCGAGCGTGCGAGCTTCAAGGCCTCGAGCGAGCCGGGGTGGGTGAGTGAGTGGCTGGAGAGTCGCGGCGAGCGGGCTGTAAAGAAAGTTGAAAAGGCGCGGGCCGCGGCGGAAGCGCCGGTTGATATCGAGGCGCAGGCGAAGCGCGCGGCGGTGCGTGAGGAGCGTGTGCAGCGGGGCGTTGCGGAGTGCCGCACGTGGCTGGATGATCTCATCCGGCGCGGGCTCGCGGCAGCGCAGAGCGATGCGAATGCCGAGTGTGAGCGCGTCGCGGCACGGATGGTCGATGCGCAGGCGCCGGGCCTTGCGGGCCTTGTTCGCAGGATTCCGCAGGTGATGGCGTCGGGCGCGTCGGGAGATGGTTGGGAAGTGCGCACGCTGGAGGTGCTTGGCCGGTTGCAGTTGCTGCTGGTGGCGGCGGGGCGAGTTGGTGCGCTGCCCGCGAGCCTTGCGGGCGATGTGCGCGTCGCCCTCGGGTACAACCAGCCCAAGGACGAGGTGCTCGCGGGAACGGGCACGATTGATCGTTGGACCGTGCTCGGGCAGGCCTTTGAGGAGGAGGATCGCCTGACGGTGAGGCGGACTTGGTTGCACGGAGCGCGGAGCAATTGCTCGGCGCTGGTGGTGGACTTTGCGGTTGGGAACCAGCCGATGGAGACGTCGCTGGTGCCAGGGATGGCGTTCGAGGGTGAGGTTGTGTTCTATCCATCGGGCTCGCCGCTGCGTGCGTTGGTCAAGTCGCGCGGCGAGAGCGTGCGTGCGGAGTCGCCTTGTGCGAGCGATGGGCGGCACACGATCGCTGCGGGACTGGAGCGATTTGCGAGAGCGCTGAATGGGAATCCGTGGCTGATGCGATGGCCGCTGGTACTGTCTCGCGCGCGGGTGGTTCGTGCTGGTGCGCAGTGGTTGATCCAGCAGGGCGAAGAGGTGTTGCCACTGTCGGCGCGGTTCCAGCGCGGGATCAATCTCTGGCGCTTGCTCGCGGCGAGTGGCGGGCGTGAGGTGACGATCGCCGCAGAGTGGGATGGTGAGAGTGCCGAGCCTTTGGGCGTCTTCATCGATGCGGAGGGGGCGAGCTATGTCGGGCTTGTGATGAGGTGGGCGGCATGAGTGCTGATGTGAGTCCAGCGCGTGCGCTGAAGGATCTTGCGGTCATCGCGGTTCTGGGGAGCGATCGCGCGGCGCGCGGTGGTGAGACTCCTATGGGTGTGCTGGTGGGCGCTGCGGTTGCTGGTGCGCGGCTGCGTGCTGGGCGGCGGTGTGGCGCGGCGGTGCAGCGGATTGATGAGTGCCCGATCGAGACGGGAGTGGTCGCTTCGGAGAAGCAGGTCGCGACGCTGGAGCGGATGCTTGCGTTGTCAGATGCGGCGATGATCGAGGAGTGGTGTTCGCTTGCGAAGGCGCGGGGCCTGCGAGTGCCACGGGATGTTGTGCCGCGGCTGCTGGCGTGGTGGGCGAAGCAGCCGAGCCGTGCGCCGGAGGTGTTTGAGGCGACGGGGGCTTGCGGGATCTGGCTGGCGGGGCTCAACCCGGAGTGGCGCAAGCCGGTGGTGCTGCTCGAGATTCCTGAGCGTGCGGACGAGGTGTGGCAGACTGGGAGCGCGGCCGAGCGCGTTGCGATCCTCCGCACGGTGCGGCAGCGCGATCCGGCCCGCGCGCTGGAGATGCTGCGCGCGACGTTCAGTGTTGATGGCGCGGAGGAGCGGCGGAAGTTCGTCGAGGTGCTTGCGACCGGTGTCTCTGCGGGCGATGAGCCGTTTCTTGAGAGCGTCCTGGATGATCGGAGCAAGACGGTGCGGCGAGAGGCGGCTCGCGTGCTGGCGCGGTGTGCTGGTTCGGCGCTGCGGGAGCGGATGCGTCAGCGTGCGGCAGGGATGATCGTGGTCGAGAAGACCAAGGGTGGCCTGCTGCGGCGTACGAAGGTGACGATGAGCGTTGAGCCGCCAAAGGAGCTGGAGGCTGCGTGGGAGCGCGATGGAGTTGAGGAGAACGCGATCGCGGGCAAGGGAAAGCGCGCTTCGTGGATGGTGCAGGTGCTCTCGGCGATGGACATGGCGGACCTGAGCGAACGCTCGGGGCTTGGTCCTGCGGAGGTGATTGAGGCACTGCGGGCCGATGCGTTCTTTGGTGATGTGATGGGCGCGATGGTCGCGAGCGTGGCGGCGTGTCCGGGGCAGCGGGAGGCTGGCGAGTGGTGCGATGCGATCATCGAGCACTACGTTGAGCATGAGCCAGGGCGACGGCTGGATCTGTCGGAGGTGTGGAGCTCGCGGCCGGCAGAGCAGAGTGAGGCGCTGCGGCTGCGCATGGTGAGCGGGGCGAAGGGCACGACGGGTGGCGGCGGCGTTCAGGCGTGGCATGTGCTGACGTCTGACGCGCGTGCGTGGTCGCTGGGATATTCGAGGCGTGCCGCGGCGGTGCTGGCCGGGGGCACGTTCAGCAAGACCGACAACTGGGAGCTGTGGGCGCCGATTGAGGCCGCGTCGAGGCTGCTGCACCCGGGCGCGGCGGAGGAGTTTGAGAAGCTGATCGGTGGGCTGTTCTCGCAAGGGGCGAGCGACAGTGTGCGAAAGAGTCTTGATCGCGTTCGGCTGCGAGCCGACATGCACAGGGAGTTTGGATCATGAGCAAGCCGAGCCAGGTGGGCGCGTTGGAGAAGTCGGGCGTCATGCGCGAGACTGCCGAGAAGCAGTACGCCGCGGAGCTGGCGGCGCTGGCGCGCGTGGATAATCGCGAGCGTCCGCCGCGTTGGAAGCTTTCTCCGTGGGCGGTGGTGACGTACCTCATGGGCGGCAAGCTGAGTGACGGCACGGAGATCTCGGCGAAGTATGTTGGGAGCCAGCGGATCATCGAGATCGCGGTGGCGACGCTGGCGACGGATCGTGCGCTGCTGCTGCTGGGTGTTCCGGGCACGGCCAAGAGCTGGGTGAGTGAGCATCTTGCCGCGGCGATCAGCGGCGATTCGACGCTCATGGTGCAGGGGACGGCGGGAACGCCCGAGGAGGCGATCCGCTATGGATGGAACTATGCGTTGCTGCTGGCGAAGGGGCCCTCGCGCGAGGCGCTGGTACCGGGTCCGGTGATGCGCGGCATGGCCGAGGGGAAGATCGTGCGCGTGGAGGAGCTGACGCGCGTTCCCAGCGAGGTGCAGGACACGCTGATCACGATCCTCTCTGAGAAGACGATGCCGATCCCGGAGCTCAACGAGGAGACGCGGGCCGTCAAGGGGTTCAACATCATCGCGAGTGCGAATGACCGAGATCGCGGCGTCAATGAGCTGTCGAGCGCGCTCAAGCGGCGGTTCAATACCGTGGTGCTGCCCGTGCCGGACTCGATGGATGATGAGGTCAGGATCGTGCACCAGCGCGTCGGCCAGATGGGGCGTGCGCTCGAGCTGCCGGGCGAGGTTCCGGCGATGGAGGAGATCCGGCGCGTTGTCACGATGTTCCGCGAGCTGCGCGATGGCAAGTCGGTCGATGGGAAGAGCAAGCTCAAAAGCCCTTCGGGCTCGATGAGCACGGCCGAGGCGATCAGCGTGGTGACGAGCGGGATGGCGCTGGCGTCACACTTTGGGGATGGCAAGGTGAAGGCGGCGGACGTCGCGAGCGGGATCATCGGCGCGATCGTGAAGGATCCGGTGCAGGACAAGGTGGTGATGCAGGAGTATCTCGAGACGGTGGTGAAGGAGCGCGAGGGGTGGAAGGACCTGTATCGCGCGTGCAAGGAAGTGTTGTAAAGGAAGTTCTGTAGTAGCCGGGCGCGAGCGAGCATCATGCCGAGCGAGCTGCACATCCTGGGCATCCGTCATCATGGGCCGGGCTCGGCCCGGATGGTGCTGCGCGCGCTGGAGTCGATCCGGCCCGACGCGGTGCTGATCGAGGGGCCGCCGGATGCGGCGGAGGTGCTGGGGCTGGCGGCGGAGGCGCAGATGGTGCCTCCGGTGGCGCTGCTGGTGTATGACCCGGAGGTGCCATCGGATGCTGCGTACTACCCGTTTGCGGAGTTTTCGCCGGAGTGGCAGGCGATCCGATGGGGGCTGACGAACAAGGCGGACGTGCGGTTCATTGATCTGCCTCAGTCGCTGCGATCGCGCGGGAAGCGCGCGGCGAGTGATGATGAGAGCAAGCATGAGGCAGAGGGTGAGGCTTCGGAGGTGGGGGCATCATCGGAGCCGCCGGCGGAGGCTCGAAAGGACCCTCTGGAGGCGTTGGCGAACGCCGCGGGGTTTGCCGATGGTGAGGAGTGGTGGGGGCGTTTGATCGAGGAGCGGCGCGGTGGTGGTCATGGCGGTATCGGTGGTAGCGAATCCGCTGATCGGCCTCTTGAAGTCTTTGCGGCGATCGATGAGGCGATGAGCTCAGCGCGGGCAGCGATTGGGGGAGCGCCGCAGGATGCGGAGGAGGCGGCGCGCGAGGCGCATATGCGCCGGTCGATCCGGGCGGCGATGAAGGAGGGGTTTACACGCATCGTGGTGATCTGCGGGGCGTGGCACGCGCCGATGCTGAAGGCGGAGGTGATCAAGGGAAGCGCTGCGCACTCGGCGAAGGCGGACGATGCGCTGCTGAAGGGGTTGCCGAAGCGAAAGATGGCGGCGACGTGGATCCCGTGGACGTATGACCGATTGGCGACTCGCTCTGGATATGGCGCAGGCGTTGTCAGCCCGGGCTGGTACGAGCATCTGTGGATGCATCACGAGCAGGTCTCGACGAAGTGGCTCACGAAGGTGGCACGCTTCATGCGCGAGGAAGATCTTGATGCGTCGCCCGCGAGCGTGATTGAGAGCGTCCGGCTGGCGGAGTCGCTCGCGGCGATTCGCGGGCGGGCGATTGCGGGGCTGGAGGAGCTCTCGGAATCGACGCTCTCGATCCTGTGTCATGGCAACTCGCTGCCGATGCGGGTGATCGAGCGGAAGCTGATCGTGGGGAGCAGGCTGGGCGAGATTCCAGAGCACGCGCCGAGCGTGCCGCTGCAGCGCGATCTGATTGCGCAGCAGAAGTCGCTGCGGATGAAGGTCTCGGCCGATGAGCAGGTGCTTGATCTTGATCAGCGCAAAGAGACCGATCTGGCGCGCAGTCGTTTGCTGCACAGGCTTTCGATCCTTGGCGTTGGCTGGGGAGAGCTGGCGCGTGATCAGAAGCAGCGGGCGAGCACGTTTCATGAGGTCTGGAAGCTGCAGTGGAAGCCGGAGTTCGCGGTGGCGGTCATTGAGGCGGCGCGGTGGGGCAACACCGTTGCGGACGCTGCGGCGGCGTGCGTGCTCGACAAGGCGAAGAACGCGACGGAATTGGCCGAGCTCACGGCGCTGCTCGATCATGTGATGCTGGCGGACCTGGCTGGTGCTGTGGAGCCGCTGATTGCGCGGATCCAGTCGCTGTCGGCGATTGCTTCGAGCGTTGGTGGATTGATGGATGCGCTGCCAGCGCTGGGGCAGGTGCTGAGGTATGGGAATGTGCGGCGGACGGACGCCGCGCTGGTGGAGCCTGTGGTGGCGGGGCTCCTCGCGCGGATCTGCGCGGGGCTTGTTCCGGCGTGCGCTTCGCTTGATGATGATGCGGCTGAGGCGCTTCGGGACCGGCTTGATGCCGTGTCGGCGACGCTGAGCACGCTGGCTCGGGATGAGTTCAGTGAGGGATGGAACGCGGAGCTTCGCAAGCTTGGCGAGGCCGATGTGCATGGGCTGGTGGCGGGGCGCGCGTGGCGGCTGCTGCTGGACTCGCACGCGTGCGAGGCGGAGGCGGCGGCGATGTGCGTCAAGGTGGCGCTCTCCCCGGGCAACGACCCGGCTCACTCGTCGGCGTGGGTCGAGGGATTCCTGAGCGGTTCGGGCGCGGTGCTCGTGCACGATGAGCGGCTGCTCTCGATCGTTGATGGATGGGTCTGCTCGCTGACGACGGAGACCTTCGAGCGCGTGTGCCCGATTGCGAGGCGGACCTTCTCAAGCTTTGCAAAGCCCGAGCGACGCATGATCGGTGAGCGGCTGAAGCGCGGGCAGGGTGAGGGACCCAGAAGTGACGCGAGCGCGGGATCTGAGGATGATTACGACGCAGCTCGGGGACGGCTTGTTGACCCTGTGCTCAGAGCGATCCTCGGGGAGATGATGCCATGACCAAGTCGACCAATCCTGCTCACGCGGGCCTTGTGATCCAGCCGGCGCAGGGTGCGCAGCCGAGTGCGCCGGTCGATGCGGCCACGCGGCTCAAGAGATGGCGATTGCTGCTGGGTGGTGATGAGGCCGATGGCACCGGTGCCACGCTTGATGCACGCTCCTTGGCGATGGACAAGGCGATGGCGATGCTCTATGAGGGCGGCGCGGGCGCGGGTGAGCGTCGCGCCGGGCTTGGGGCTTCGGCGCCGACCGCGGCGCGATGGCTCGGGGACATTCGCGAGTACTTTCCAAGCTCGGTCGTGCGCATCATGCAGAAGGACGCGATCGATCGACTCGGGATGCAGCGGCTGCTCCTCGAGCCTGAGATGCTCGATGCGGTGCAGCCTGACATTCACCTCGTGACGACGCTGATGTCTCTCTCGGGCGTGATCCCGCAGAAGGCCAAGGCCACGGCACGCGAGATCGTGCGGCGCGTGGTGGATGATCTCAAGCGGCGGCTGGATGCGCCGATGCGCACGGCGGTGTATGGCGCGCTGAAGCGCTCCACGCGCACACGCCGCCCGAGGCACAGCGAGATCGACTGGAACCGGACGATCCGTGCGAACCTGCGGCACTACCAGGCAGAGTACAAAACGGTGGTGCCGGAATCGCGCATGGGTTACGGCCGCAAACGCAGCCAGCTGCGGACCATCATCGTCTGCATCGATCAGTCGGGCTCGATGGGGCAATCGGTGGTCTACTCGGGCGTCTTCGGCGCTGTGCTGGCGTCGATCCCCGCGATCCGCTCGCACGTGGTGACGTTCGACACATCGGTTGTGGACCTCACGGAGAAGATGTCCGATCCGGTGGACGTGCTGATGGGCGTGCAGCTTGGTGGCGGAACGGACATCAATCGCGCGCTGGCGTATTGCCAGAGCCTCATCACGCGTCCTCGCGACACGATCTTTGTGCTCGTGACAGACCTCTTTGAGGGTGGCAACAACGCCGAGATGCTGAAGCGAGCGGCGTCGATCGCTGGCTCGGGTGTGCGGATGGTGACGCTGCTGGCGCTGGGTGATTCGGGTGCGCCTAGCTTTGATGAGAAGAACGCCGCGGCGATGGCGGGGTTTGGTGTGCCCAGCTTCGCGTGCACGCCGGACAAGTTCCCGGAACTGATGGCCGCGGCGATCAACGGGACGGACATCGCCCAGTGGGCCGCGGCGGCGGGCATGACCACGCAGCGGGCGCGTGGGGAGTCGCTTTGAGGGTCACGAGCATGGGAGTCGTGTGAGTTCACGTGACCCCAGCTTTGCATCAGCTTCGCGGCGCCACCACCCGGCGGCTGAGGTTTGGCACCACGGTGCCGCCGGGCTCTTCGATCGTCACAGCGAAGAGCGCGACGCGTCGCACGTCGATCGACGGCGTGATGGGGACGACGATCTCGCCATCGGCGATTGCGTTGAAGACGCCGCCACTAACCTTCTGCTCCATGCCGCGATCGTCGATGACCCAGATCTGGTACTGCTCCTTCGTCGGGTCGTTGGGCTTGAGGCCCACGAAGCGGACGAAGCCCTGCTCGAGCTCATCGTTCCAGACGACATCGCCCGTCACGCGGCCCTGCTCGGCTGGCGCATCGGGCAGGTCAAAGGGCTGCCACGCGACTCGCACGGTGCCGGGCAGTTCGAGCAGCTTGCTCCGGTTCTGTCCGAGCGTTGCGGGGTCGATGGGCGTTTCGAGGCTTACGATCTTGAGCGTGGCGGTATCGATCGGATCGCGATTTGCCGAGCAAGCTCCAACAATAGCCCTGAGCCCCTCGCGCGACCGTTGCGACGATTCGATAACCTTGGCCCAGACCTCAGGGCTCAAGCACGCGACAAGTGGCTCTCCGCCGCTACGATGGGCCTCCACTTCGAAAGGACACCCAAGCGATGGCCTGGATCACGAAGAACTCCGGCGGCACCAAGGTCGAGCGTCGCGCTGAGCCCTACCTCACCGCTTCGATGCGCGAAGAGCTCACCAAGACCATGCTGCCTCGCTACGAGACCAGCATGGGCGCGCTGCTCCCCTGCCTCCACACCATCCAGCACGAGTACGGCTGGATCCCGCCGCAGGCGATGCTGGAGATCGCCGAGTTCCTCAAGATCAAGCCTTCGGACGTCATCGACACCGCCAGCTTCTACGAGGAATACTGGCTGAAGCCCAAGGGCAAGCACCTCATCCAGGTCTGCCGCTCGATTGCCTGCGAGTTCTGCGGGCACGAGAAGATCACGCAGGCCGTGAAGGACAAGCTCGGGATTGAGGTCGGCGAGACGACCGACGACGGCATGTTCACCCTCGTCGAGCTTGAGTGCCTCGGCTCCTGCGACTCGGCCCCGGTGGCCCTCTTCAACGAGAAGCTCCACGAGTGGCTCACGCCCGAGAAGGTGCTGAAGGCCATCGATGACGTGTATGCGGGAAAAGCAGAAGGCACTGGGCACTAGGGACTGGGCACTAGGGCCGGAGTTGTGCAATCCGGGGCTTGGTGCTTCGTTGTGCTTGCATGATGCAGCCGTCATTCATTGGCGTTGGTCTTGCTTCGCTGCTCCTCGTGCCGCTTGCGATTGGTCAATCCACCTCGCCGGTCACGCCGACGCCACCGCCTGCGAGCACGCCAGCCGCGACCGCACCCGCCCGCGTCGTCGCCCCCGCCCCATCGCAAGAAGCCCTCGCCGCCGCGGCGGACTACTCCGCCGAGCGCCACGGCCGCGCCATGCTTGTCATGCATGATGGCAAGGTCATCTTCGAGCGCTACGACAACGGCTGGGCCGCGGATCGCCCGCACCCGCTCGCCAGCGGCACGAAAAGCTTCGTCGGCGTGATCGCGATGTTCGCCGTGCAGGACGGACTCATCACGCTCGATGAAAAGGCCAGCGACACGATCACCGAGTGGCAGTCCGACCCAGCCCGCAGCCAGATCACGCTCCGCCATCTCCTCACGCTCTCCAGCGGGCTCGATCCCGCCGATGCAACGCTCGGCACGCGTGGCGGCTCGCGCGTTCTTGGCCCGGGGCGGAACACCGCTGCGGATCGCGAGCGCGGCAGCCGCGCGGTGAACGATCGCTACGAAGCAATCCTCGAAACGGAGATGTCCAGCAAGCGCGGCCCCGGCGGCAAGGCCGCAACGCCGGGTGGCCAGTTCGAGTACGGCTCCAGCCACTTCTACGCCTTCTGCCTCGTCATCGACCGCAAGCTCAAGGCCTCGGACCTTGAGTGGAAGACCACGCAGGACTACTTCGAAGGCCGCGTGGCACAGCCTATCGGCATGGACGTCGCGCGTCTGGGCGTTGATCGCGGCGGCGCGCCCAACTTCGCCGGCGGCGCGATGCTCACCGCACGCGAGTGGGCCAAGTTCGGCCAGTTCGTGCTTCAGCACGGCTCATGGACCAACGAGAAGGGCGAGTCTGTCCAACTCCTCAAGCCCGAGCTCCTTCAGCAGTGCTTCGTACCCAGCGAGGCCAACCCCGCGTATGGCCTGACGTGGTGGCTCCTTGATGCCGCGCGTGCCGCCGCGGCGGAGAGCAGCGAAGTCGCCGACGGCGGCGGCAGCATCCGCGAACGGCTCCGCGACCGCGCCTTCGCACGCGAGGTCGGCTTCGCCAAGGACATGGTCGGCCCCGATGGGAAGCCGCTCAAGGTCCTCATGGCCGCGGGCTTGGGCAAGCAGCGCCTCTTCGTGATCCCCCAGCACAACCTCGTCATCGTCCGCTTCGCGGAGAACGCCGCCCCGACGCCGGGCGTGAAGGACTTCTCAAACGCGGAGTTTCTGCGGAAGGCACTAGGCACTGGGCACTAGGCACTTGGGAGGAGAAGGGGCATTCGGCATTCGTGGTTAGGCATTCGGGGTTAGGCATTCGTGGTTAGGAAAGCCCGGTGGAGCGTTGCGCGGCTCCGCGCCTGGATTTCCGAATGCCGAATGCCTACTCCCCAGTCCCCAGTCCCCAGTCCCTACTCCCCACCCCTACCCTCCCACATGACTTCCCGCAACGCCGCCACGCTTGCGCTCCTTGTTGGCATTGTCGTAGTCCTTGGAGGCGTTCTCTTCGCGAGGTTCGGAGGCAGCACTCCTTCAACCGTCGAAGTTCGCAACGTCGACACCGTGACGCTGGTGGTGAGGTTGTCGCCGCCGGGTGCTCCGCCAACGCGATGCACGCTCGCGCCCGGTGAGACCTGCTCTTCACCATTCGCGCCCGGCATGCTCGTGTCGGTCTGGATCGGCCCCGGCGACCCCGCAGACCCCGCGACCTGGCGTATCGAGTCCATCGGCGGCACCATTGACGCGCGTTCCGATGGAACCGCCATGGAGGTCTCGGGCGACGGCCTCAAGGTAATGCTTGTTGAGCCGTAGCCCGGCCTGGGTGATCCAGCGCCGGCTGGACGCGGTTTCCGCACAAATCTCTCCGCTTGGACCGCTCCTGTGCGCAAAGTTCGCGACCATTGCTTAGTTTGCTCGCGGCGGAGCCTTCTTGCCGGTATGCTCTCGCGGTTGGAAGCGTTCGTGGTGGTCGGTCATTTCCTGTCACGTTCAGTCTCGGGGGGTCTCGCTGGAACGCCGCGCGTGCGCTCGCACGGGGACGTTCCAAAGAGCCTCGCCGCCCGGGCTCAGCCCGCGGGAGTCTTCGCATGTTTGCCTTCGTGATGGTCGTCGGTTCGGCGCTCCTCGCCTCGCCCCAGCCGCCCGTTCCGGCGGAGCCGGATTCGCCTGCCGCTACGCCCGCACCCCAAAGCACGCCCACGCCCGCACCAAGGCCAGCGTCCAAGACTCCCGCCACGCCGACCAAGGTCGCTCCTCCCGTTCCCTTTCCTCATCCTCTGATCACCGAGGTGCTCTATGCGGTGCCGACTGGTGATGAAGGGGACGCTGATGGGGATGGCGTCCGCTCCGCCACGGGCGACGAGTTTGTCGAGCTCATCAATCCTCATTCGAGGCCGATCCGTCTCAAGGGCTACGTCCTGACGGATGGACGCAACCTCCTCCCCAGTGGCGGCACCTCGCGCAACTCCCGGCAAGAGCCGCCAAGCGGCACCAAGCCTGCCAAGGGCACCGAAGGAGGCAGTGGAGGCAGTGGTGGTGGGGGTGGTGCGACCGACCGCAAGAGCCGGATCCGCTTTGAGTTCCCTGACATCACCCTCCAGCCCGGACAGGTCGTCGTGGTCTTCAACGGCTTCAAGGGCAAGGACGCCAAGCGAGTCACGGACCCTGATGCGGCGCCGAAGAAGCTGGCGAAGGCCGTCGCGGGCGTTCCAGCACCGATCATTTTGAGCATGGGGATCACGTCGCAGTTTGCGGCCTTTGCGAACACGGGCGATTGCGTTCTGCTCTTGGACCCGAAGGGGAACGGCATCCACTGCATCGCGTGGGGCGAGAAGACCAAGCCGCCCGAGGACGCCGCGCCGCTGCTGGAGCGAGCCCCGGAAGGGCGGGGAAGTATTGCGCGTGTCGGGCTGGCGCGTGGACTGGGTGAGCACTCCGAGCTTGATGACGCGGGGCTCCTCTTCTCGCCGGGCGTTCACGTGATGACTCCTGAGGCGGAACCTGAGGAGGCAATCCAGCCGCTTCCCTCAGCACCGGCGACGCCTGCTCCATCTCCCGCACCGGAGGCGAAACCTACAAGTGTCCCGGAGTCGCAGCCACCCGGTTGAGTGCGCGTCGAGCGACACCGCGCCACACGAGTTTACTTGATGCGAAACTTCTGGATCATTCTCGGTGCGGTGCTGCTCATCCCTCTGACATTGGGCGCGGTGGCATTTCAGACAGCCGGAGACCCACGTCCGCCTGGCCGCCCTCATCGTCATCATCCGCCGCCACCCCATTTCAGCCTCCAGCCGGAGCTTCGGGTGCCCGTGTACACGAGCCCTGTCATCGTGGGAGTCTCCAATTACTACACTGAGTTTGCCAACATCCACGATGGCGAAGCCACGGGGCTGGCGGTCGAAGTTCTTCGCCGGGCTGCGGACCGAATGGGCATTGAGCTTCGGTTTGTGTATGTCTCGACCGATGAGGCGTGGGATCGACTGGCCGATGGAACGGTCGATGTGCTGGCCTTCCAGTCCGTTGCTGAGTGGATGTTCGATGAGGCCATCTACGGTCCTCCTTACGTCGTGACGCGTGGGAGGCTCTACACACGCCCGGGCACACCCGATGTCGAGTCCGCGCGGGACCTGCGTGGCAAGCGCGTCGTGATTGATGGTCCGCTGGCACGGCCATGGCTCAGCTCTGGCGGTGTCACCGTCACCGAACGAACAAATGATGTCGCGCGAGCGATTGACCTGCTTGTCTCGGGCGAGGTCGATTACTACCCAACGACGCGACTGGCCATCCAGACCTCGTTGCGCCGGGCCAACCGAGCTGTGAACCTTCAAGAACAGCCGCTTCCGGGATCAGTCTTCTACCGGGCCTTCGCCTCGGCTGTTCGACCGGAGCGACGGGAGCTCCATGGCCTGCTCGTCAAAGGGACTTCGGAGGTCATGGCGAGTGTGGAGTATCCCGCGTTGTACAACAAGTACGTGGGGGACCTGGAGCCTCTGCAGCCCGACGACAAGTTCGATCGCGGCTCTGTGCTCTGGGGCATGGCCGCTGCGGCACTCGTCATGCTGGCGGGCATCGGGGTCATGCTCTCGCTCCGCAGCAGCCTCCGTCGCCAGCAGCGGGCTCTCGCGAGCAGTCAGTCCAGCTACCGCCAGCTCTTTGAGGCAAGCGAGGACGCGATTCTCGTCCTCTCAAAGTCCAATGGGCGCGTGCTGGACGCGAATCCCGCGGCCACCCGCATCTACGGATGGAGCTCTGAAGAGCTGCGGGGGATGACCATCACGCAGATCACCACCAACCCCGAGCACGCGGCGGAGTGCCTTGCCGAAGTCCTGACCAAGGGCTTGTCTCGCGGGTACACGTGCCAGCACATGACCAAGGACCGGGGCCTGATCCAGATCGAGGCGACGGTCGCGCTCGTGGATGTCTTTGGCGAGTCCGCCTTCGCGGTTTACCTGCGGGATTCGACCGAGCGTTTGAAGGCCGCGGCTCGCGAGCGAGAGATGGAAGCGCGGCTCGCACAGACCCAGCGGCTCGAGGGCCTGGCCCTCCTCGCGGGTGGCGTGGCGCACGATTTCAACAACCTTCTGATGGCCATCAGCGGCAACGCCGAGCTTGTGCGCATCCGCAGCAACGGCGATCCTCGCTTCGAACAGCCCACCAGCGACATCGTCCGTGCCGCTCGCATGGCCACCGAACTCACGCAGCAGATGCTCGATACCGCCGGCAGCTCGCCCGTGAAGTCTGAGCCCACGAGCCTCACGACCGTCGCGACCGAGCTTGTTGCGGCGCTCGGGCCGCGACTGGGCACGCGCATCCCCGCGACGCTGGAGCTTGATCAAGCGCTGCCGCTGCTCAATCTCGACGCGCCGCGCCTGCGCCGCATCCTGATGAATGTCCTGACGAATGCGGCAGATGCCACGCGAGCGGAGGGGAGCATCACGATCAGGACCGGGCGGCGCCGGCTTGATCGTGCGCAGCTCGCCAGCGCCGCCGCGGGCTCCACACTCCCCGAGGGGGACTTCCTCGTGATCGAGGTCGAGGACACTGGCGAGGGCATGCCCGAAGAGGTGCTCGCACGCATCTTTGATCCCTTCTTCACCACCAAGCCGCAGGGGCGCGGGCTGGGTCTCTCGGTCATGCTCGGGAATGTCCGGCGCATGGGCGGCGCGGTGCTCGTGAGATCGAAGGTGGGTGTCGGATCATGCTTCACGCTCGCCTTCCCGGTGGCCGCGACGCTCGCCGGAACGGAGGCGCGTCAAGCTCCCGGTCACGAGCCGGGTGTGACGACGCACCCGGGCGTGGACATCAAGCTGGCCAGGCCTCGCGCCGCGGGCGAGCTTGGTCGCGCGTTGGTGGTTGATGACTCCGCCGCGGTGATGGGTGTTACGGCCGCACTGCTCACGGACCTTGGCTGGGAAGTAACGACGGCCGCGACGGTGGAGAGTGCCGCGGCGGAGCTTGCGCTCGGCGAGTTCAGGCTCGTGGTCGCGGACGTCGTGATGCCCGGCGGGGGCGGCGCCGCAGTTCTCGCCGCGAGTCGCGAGCATCAGCCGCGCGCCGCCGCGATCCTCATGAGCGGCCACGCACCCGAGGGGAGCCTCGGCACGGATAATCCCGACGCGTTCCTTCAGAAGCCATTCGGAGTGCGCGAGCTCGAGGCTGCGGTGCGTGATGCGATGGATCTCGCCAGTGGAAAGAAATCGGCGCGTGGCTCGGTCGAGCCGATTCCTGCCGCATAACGGAAGCGGTCTAGCGCCAGTCCGGGCCGAACCAGCCCGCACCAACCACGGCCTCCGAGCCCTTCTCAAGAACGCTGCTTCCAAAGACGACCCAGTCCGGGTACGCAACGCCCGAGGAGAAGTATGGCAGACGCTCCACCGTGCGCATTCCCTCAAGCCCGACGCCGCCGACGCCCGCGACCAGCGCCACTTCGGAACCGGCGCGCGGCCGGACCACAAGCACCGCCGCGCCAGTGCCAGTGAGCTCAGCGCGAGCGCCGTCCGCCGCCGGGTAGACGATGCGACTGGAGTCGGCATCAACGGGCGAGCCACTGAGCAGCGTTGACCATGCGGAGTTGATCGACGCGTTGCCGTAGACGATGACATTCTGATCTGTGTTGCCACCTTGCGCGAGGAAGTCCATGTCGCTGAGCACCAGGGCATCACCATTACCGCGATACCACCACTGCTCGGCGTCGAAGCGCGCCTTGCGGCGCATCCACTGCTGCTCGACCTCGCTCCCGCCGGTTCCAAAGACCAGCGTGAAGCGCCGATCAAACGCGGCCTTGAATGGGCCATTTCGCGATGGATTCTTCTCGCCCGGAACCTGTGCCTCCAGTCGCCAGGGACCATCGTGCGACTCACGCACGAGGTCAACGATGGTCGTGCCCGGCTCGAGGCGCAGCGCTTCGCCCGAATCGAGCGTGACGCTCGACGCAGCGGCGAGGTTGCCGCGATTCAGATCAAAGCGCAGGCGGCGGACGTTCGTCGTTGTTCCCTTGATGGTTCCGGCCGCGCGATCCGCGCCGAGCTCGATGCGCGAGAGTTGCCCCGGCGCGTGCTGCTGCACGATCGTGGCCCAGTCGCTCGATGCCGAGATGCCGGGGCTGAACGTGCGGAAGTCGATCTGGTCCACGCGCTCGGGGCGCGACCGTGCGCGGAAGAACTCCATCAGCGCGGGCCAGTCCACACACTCATTTCCCCACCAGTGCCCCGCACCCTTGCGCTCGTAGTAACCAAAGTCGGAGTGGAACTCCGCGAGCGTGGTGCGCATCTGGCGAGCCTGACCCACGGGGACGTTGTCGTCGGCGTCGCCGTGCAGGATGTAGACGCCAAGGCCTGCGAGATTCCGCGCGAGCGCGGCGGTGTCGCTGGGGTTGGTCGCGTCGCGCAGCGTCGCGAGCACGCCCGTCGCGTCCGCGCCGGGACGCTGGCCCCCGGCGTAGGTCCAGAAGGAGATCCATCCGGCGCTGGGCGCAATCGCCGCGAATCGATCTGGAAATGTCACGCCAAGGTGCCACGTGCCGTGCCCGCCCATCGAGTGGCCCGTGAGCCAGACGCGGCGAGGATCGGGCTCGTAGCGATCCTTCGCGAGATCGAGCACTTCGATCGCGTCCTTGCGGCCCCAGTCTTCCCAATCAAAGCCGAAGGGCCTGCGATTCGTGGGCGCGACGATGTGTGTCCAACTCTTGGGTGTGTACGCGCGGGCCTGCGAGATGCCCTCGACGCTGGCGCCGTGCAGCGTGAGCACGAGGCCGGGCGTTTCAGTGCCGCCACTCGCGGGCGCGACGTAGCCGTAGTACTGCGCCGAGCCATCGATGTCGCTGACGAACGTGACGCGACGGGCCTGCTCGGAACGAACGACCTCGATCGGGAAGCTCGCTTCGTGCACGACTTCGCCCGCACGCGTGAGACGCACGCGCAGCGCGAGCGGTCCTTCGGCAACCGCGCCGGAGGTCGCGATGCTCGCAACGACCTTGCGCGTGGAGAGGGGCTGGATCACGCCGAAAGGCTGCGCGGGCGTGAATGCAGCATCGCCGACGGAAGTCTGGATCAGGAGGTCTGGCGGCGTGGGCTCTGTGTTCGCGTTGGTCACGATCACTCCGGCGAAGGCTGGCTGTGCTTGCGTGCCGAGTGGCTCGCCAATCACCGCGTCGGGCAGCGTTGCATCCAGAGTCTGGATGTAGATCGGCGCGGGCGGCGCTTCGAAGCGGGCACGGATGCGGCCGCGGCCGCCGGCAAAGAGGAGCTCGTTCTCGCCCTTGCGGAGCAGGACGGGAAACTGCGCCGTGCCGTTCGCGTACGGATCGCCCATGCGCGGCTCGCCATTGACATAGACCATCGAGTGGCCCGCGGCGTTCAGGATCGCGATGCGTTCTTCGGGGAGTGTGACGCGCGCGATCGCGTACCCGCCAGCCAGCGCGGGGCCGCTGAACCAGCCTTCGGCATCGGGTGTGAGCTGCGTCCAGGTGCCGCCCGCCTCTCGCGGCGGCGTGAAGGTGCCGCGAGCGAGGCCGAGCTGCACATCATCAATCCGGAACGGTACGCGCCCCTGCTGACGCGTCGGCGGCGTCGCGAGCATCGAGTCGATCGTCGGCAACGCACCATCGCCTTGCGGCTGCGCAAACGCAGCAGAGGCGAAGATGAGGGGCGCGGTCAGCGAGAGTTGCTTGAAGAGACGCGTGACAGGACGCGTGTGCGAGCGAGTGGGCGTGCCGGTACGGGCGTGCGAGGTCGTTTGCATCCGCGAAGACTAGCAAACTCGGCCCCGAATCGTGCGGCAACGAACATGCGCTCTACGCGAAGCGCTCCCAGGGGAAGCCCGGCGGGATCAGGTCGGGCCGATCCTGCAGCCAGCCGACCAGCCACTCGTACGCATCAACCAATCGTGGTCCTGGCCGATTGAACATCTGGTTGCCATCCACGAGTGCCACGCGCCCGTTTCGCACGGCAGGCAGATCTCTCCACCATGTCTTTGCCGTGAGGGCGCGAGCGCACTCGCGCGTGCGATCAAGATCAAGCCCGCAGGGGCAGATGACCAGGAACTCAGGGCGGATGGCGACGAGCGCGTCTTCGGGAATTCTGATCGACTTGCCCGCGATGCGCTCGGCCATCTGCGGCCCCGCCGCGGCGCCGGCGGTGGGCTTGGGCACGGTCGGGTTGAGCGGGTGGCGTGCGCCCGCGCGCTCGATGATCTGGGGAGTCCAGTGCCCGGCGCAGAAGAGTGGATCGGTCCACTCGAGGAAGGCGAGCACGGGGCCATCGTCGAATGGGTTGACGAAGTCGCTGGTCCGATAGAGCCGCTCGCGGAGCGCGACGATGGCCGGCATCGCACGATCCTGCAACCCGGTCGCGAGGGCGACGGTAAGAAGATCGTCGAGGGTTCCTTCGACGGTGGTCGGATTCAGCGAGACGACGCGGGGTGAGTTTGGGAGTGATGCCGCAAGGCGCTGCACGGTCTCAAGATTGATGGAGCAGACGTCGCACAAGTCCTGCGTCAGGATCACGTCCGGGCGCAGTTCGCGGAGCAGGGTTTCGTCGATGGTGTACAGGCTCTGCGACTGGGCGAGGGCCGCGGAGACCATTGCGTCGATCTCGGCGGGGGCGGCGGCGTGCGGGATTCGTTGTGCGGTGAGGATCGGCAGGTGCCGGATCGATGCGGGGAAGTCGCATTCATGCGAGCGTCCGACCAGGAGGTGCTCGCCACCGACCGCGCAGAGCGCCTCGGTTGCGGACGGCAGCAAGCTGACAACGCGCGGCGGGGTGGAGGGGGTGGAGGGGGCGGAAGGGCGTGGCGTGCCGGAGGTTTCGGGGGTGAGCATCTTTGCGGCTGGGTGAAGAGCGGGACGGGCGGGGGCACGTTGGAGCGGCTGGATCGCGTACGCTTGGGCCAAGATCAGACGATGGACGGGACTTTGGCCCTGATGGGTACGGACGGCCGAAAGGGTAGACTGCACGGGGTGCCGCTTGTTTGGCACTGGTCGGGCTAGGTCTGGCATGGGTCTGGCATGGGTCTGGCATGGGTCTGGCACGGCTCTGGCACGAGGGTGAGAGGTCGCATGAGCATCCGCATGGAGGTTCGAACGATGGCAGGTTGCGAGAAGGCAGTGTCGTGCGGGGCGGCTGGCGTGCTGGTGCTGAGCGCCTGCGCGGCGATTGCGATCTCCAGCGGCCAGGCGTGGTCGCAGGTGACCAAGGCCGAGCCAGTCACTCCCGCGGGCGTCATGCCTGGGGTGCAGCCTGCTGGTGTTCAGCCGGGTGAGCAGCCTGCGCCGGATGGTGGCCCGCTCGGTGCTGCGATGGCTGGCGCTCCGCCCGAGGTGCTTCCTGCGGCGCCGGGCGGGGATGAGTTTGTTGAGCTCTCGGCGTTTGCTGAGCCGGTTGAGCTTTCGACATTTGTCGAGCTGGTCGCCGCGACGCTGAACATCAACATCTCGAACATGGGCGTGGTTGAGGGGCAGGTTATCTTCAACGCGCCGGTGCCGGTGAAGAAGGCGGACTTGATCCATCTGCTGGACTCGCTCCTTGAGCAGCAGGGGTTCACGATCGTGCAGGATCGCTTCGGTCTGTATTCGATTCGTCCTGCGAACGCGGTGGTGGTCAATCTGAAGGGTGAGATGCCCACGACGCGCGTCTTCTCGACGCCGAACCTCAGGCCGAGTGCGCTCAAGGCCGCCATTGAGGGCCAGCTGGGCATCGCGCCCCAGGCGCAGGGAGGCGGCGGGGTGGGCGGCGCGACCGCGCCCCGTCAGATCGCGTACATCGATGAGATGGGCGTGATCGTGGCGACGGATACGCCGCGCCGGCTCGCGGCGATCGAGAGCCTGATCACCGCGCTCCTCGAGGAGTACGCACGGGCGAAGTTCATCCGGCTCGAGCTGAAGCACATCTCAGCGCCGGTCGCACGCGGCCGCGCGCTGGAGCTGGTTGGGCAGGCCGTGCAGTCGCGCGGGCTGAGCATTCCCGGACAGCCGGACTTCAACCAGGGGCAGCCGGGCGGGGTGCCGGGCCGGCAGGCCACGGGCCAGCTCGACAACATGGGCGACCGCATGACGGTCGACTCTCAGGGTAACGCGCTGATCTTCCGGGGCCTGCAGATCGAGATCGACCTTGTGAAGGAAGTGCTCGCGGTCATCGACGTGCCCAACACGCTCCTGCCCAGGAAGTTCGAGGGTGGAGCCGCGGCGATGCAGATTGCGGACATCGCGCGCCAGCGCGGCCTCGGCGAGGTAACGACGATCGCGGATCGCTCGCAGGTGGATCCCAACATGGGGTTTGATTTCAACGCCTTCCAGCTGCAGCAGCAGCGGGCGGGCGGGGCCGGCGCAGGCGGGCCGGTGATGGTCGTTGATGAGCGGCGCGGGTCGATCGTCTACTACGGCACCGAGGCGCAGCAGGTGCAGCTGGAGACGCTGATCAAGGAGCTGGATATTCAGGCCGAGCGCGTCGTGACGCGTGTGTATCGGTTGCGGCATTCGGACGCGGAGTCGGTGGCGGAGATCATCAACGGTCTCATTTCCAGCACGACGCCCGCGGGGACGAGCGAGTTCCTGCCCGAGAGTGGCGGCTTCTCGAACTTCCGCAGCGGGCGCTCCCGCACAACGACTCGTCCAGTGCAGCAGCCGGACCAGCCTTCTGCGATGCCCGTGCCGGCGGGGCAGGATGGGCTCTCGCTCGATGCTGAAAACGCGTTTGTGATCGCGGACCCCAAGAACAACCAGATCCTGATCAAGGCCCCGGCCGTGCAGCAGCCGGAGTTCTCAAAGCTGATCGAGCGGCTCGATCTGCGCCGCCCGCAGGTGTATGTCGAGGCCCAGATCATCGCGGTGAGCGCGGATGATCGTCTGAGGCTGTCGATCGAGACGCAGCTCATCAACGCCAACGGCAGTGGCGGCGTTCTCAACACCAACTGGGGTCTGGGCGGCTTTGGTGACAACCCCATCACGTCTCCAAAGGATGTGAACAACAGCCTCGCGGGCCTGACGGCGGCGATCATCCGCAGCGATCAGGTTCCGATTCTGATCCGCGCGATCGCGAACGAGACTGACAGCCGCATCGTTTCGTCGCCGCAGCTGCTTGTGGATGACAACGAAGAGGCAGAGGTGGTGAGCCTTGATCAGCAGCCGACGAGCTCGATCAATCGCGGCAGTTCTGGAAGCAGTGGCGACATCGTCACCGCGGGTGACTACGCAGAGGCTGGTACGACGCTGCGCGTGACCCCGCGAATCTCTGAGGGCGGGTATCTGCGGCTGAAGTACGAAGTCGAGCTATCGAGCTTCACGGGCGAGGGGCAGACGGTCGGCGAAACCACGCTTCCGCCGCCACGTCAGCAGAACACGATCAAGAGTGAGAGTGTCACGGTTCCTTCTGACTCGACGGTCGTGATCGGCGGTCTGGTTGTGGATTCCAAGACCAAGACGATCGCGAAGGTGCCGCTGCTGGGCGATATTCCGCTTGTTGGGCTGCTCTTCCAGGATCGCGCGACGGGCGACCGGAGCACGACGCTCTACATCTTTCTGACGCCCAAGATCCTGCGTGAGCCGACGTTTGCGGATCTGAAGCTGCTGACGCGCGGGCCGCGGATGGCCTCGCGCCTTGGCGAAGAGATGCCGGAGATGAAGCCCTCGATCATCGGGATCGTGGAGCGGACGACGCCGGCCGGACCGACCGAAGAACCGGTCGCCCCCACGCGCGAGGATGCGCTTCCGGCCAACACGAGCACGCCGGGCGTGGGAGGAGTCGGGGGAGTGGGGGGCACGCGCCGGCCGGAGTGAGGCGAGATCTGACCGCGTGAGGAATGACGGGCAGGTGTGAGTGTGTGCGGTTTCGATGTGCAGGAAAGGGCAGAGGCTCGATGGCAAGCAACGGGAAGCCCGAACGCAAGGGTGGATTTGGAGCGCTCGTGAAGCGCGGCGGGAACGGCATGTCCGGCAAGCCCGGCGCGCTTGCGACGCCGGCGGGTCCGAGCGCGGCGGAGCTGGCGCGGCTTGCGGCGTTGCTGGGGCCGCTGCCCATCACCGCCGAGAATGTGCGGCAGTTTCCCAGCGTTGAGGGCTCGGATGAGGAGCCTTGGGATGTGATGCTCTCGATGCTCGCGATGGACGAGCATCATGGGCTTGAGATGCTGGCCAAGCGCACGGGCCTGCGGTACGCCGCGGAGCCGAAGCTGCATGAGTCGGCGCAGCGGTTCTATGAAGTGGTGCCCGCGGATGTCGCGCGGTCGCGCCTGTGCGCGGGCCTGGAGAGCGATGGGCACGTGATGAGCGTGGCGACGGCGCAGCCGATGCAGCCCTCGGCCTTCACGATGCTCGAGGACATGCTGGGCATGCCGATCCGCGTCGTGCTGTCGCCTCGCGCGGCGGTGGCGAACCTTATCAACCGCGGTTACGAGCAGCGGCAGGACCTGGTGACGGAGATCATCGAGGAGATGCCGCTGGACGAGCGGGCGATTGCGTCCGCCGCGGCACAGGCGGGGCAGAGCACGGACCTGCTGCAACTGGCGCGACAGACGCCGGTAATCCGGCTGGTGAACATGATCCTGTTTGAGGCGCTGCGCCGTCGCGCGAGCGATGTGCACGTGCACCCGATGGAGAACAAGCTGGTCATTCGCTTCCGCATCGACGGGATGCTGGTGGATGCGTTCACGCCGCCGCTGTCGCTCGCGCCTGCGATTAGCTCGCGACTGAAGGTGATGACCGAGCTGGATATTGCGAACCGCCACAGCCCTCAGGACGGTCACACGAGCGTGCGCGTCGGGTCGCGGAAGGTCGATATCCGCTTCTCGTGCATCCCAAGCGTCTACGGCGAGCGGCTGGTCCTGCGTCTGCTGGACCAGACGGCGACGCAGCTCTCGCTCGATGAGGTCGGGATGACGCGGCTGATGCAGACGCAGCTGCTGGATCTTGTGGAGCGGCCGAACGGGATCATTCTGGTGACGGGGCCGACGGGCTCGGGCAAGACGACGTCGCTGTACGCCGCGTTGTCGCGGATTGATCGCGCGAGCCGCAACGTGATGACGATCGAAGATCCGGTTGAGTATCACCTGGATGGCATCAGCCAGATGCAGGTGAACGCGAAGCGTGGCGTAACGTTTGCGACGGGGCTGAGGGCGCTCTTGCGTCAGGATCCGGACGTGATCCTGGTGGGTGAGATCCGCGATGCGGAGACGGCGTCGCTGGCGATCCAGGCCTCGCTCACGGGCCACCTTGTGCTCGCGACGCTGCACACGAACGACGCACCCAGCGCGATCCCGCGATTGGTGGATGTGGGGATTGAGCCGTACCTCATCACGAGCTCCCTGCTCGCGGTGCTGGCGCAGCGGCTGCTGCGGCGAAGCTGCTCGGCTTGCTCAGGTGCTGGCAGCACGGCCTCGGGGCGGTGCGAGGTCTGCTATGGCACAGGGTACAAGGGCCGACTGGCGGTGTATGAGATCATGGTGATGAACGATGAGCTGAGGCAGCTGACGGCGAGCCGCGCGGATGCAGTGGCGCTGTACGACGCGGCGAAGCGCGCGGACTTCAGCCCGATGCGCGAGGATGCGCTGCTGAAGGTGAAGCTCGGGCTGACGGACGAGGCCGAGGTGTATCGGGTTCTGCATTGAGGAGGCGGGGGAAGTGGTCGAGTGGTTGAGTGGTCGAGTGATGAAGACCAGGACCGCGAGACACTTGATCCTAAATGCTTGGCCTTTTCACTCGACCACTTGACCACTCGACCACTTCTATGGAACCACGCTCCCTCAATGTGACTCCGACGACTCTGACGGGGCGGCATGTGGCGCTGGTGCCGCTGGAGGAGTCGCACGCTTCGGCGCTTCTGGCGTGCACGGGGCGTGGGACGTTTGACTTCTTTCCGTTCTGGCCGCCGACTTGGGATGAGGCGGGCTTTCTGGTCTATGTGCGTGATGCGCTCGCGACGAAGAACCGGGTTGCGTTCGCGACGGTCGATCTGGCGACGGGGCGCGTGGTGGGGAGCTCTTCGTATCTGGACATCCGTCCGGCCCATCTTGGGCTTGAGATTGGCTCGACTTGGATTGCGCCGGAGCATCGCGGCACCCGCGTGAATCCCGAGGCGAAGCTGCTGATGCTGCGGCATGCCTTCGAGGTGCTGGGATGTGAGCGGGTTCAGCTCAAGTGCGATGCGCGGAACGTGCACAGCCAGCGTGCGATCGCGAAGCTTGGTGCGACGTACGAGGGGACGCTGCGCAAGCACATGGTGATGGCGGGCGGCTTCGTGCGCGACACGGTGATGTTCAGCGTGATCAGGAGCGAGTGGCCTCGCGTGGAGGCGGGGCTGCTCGCTCGCCTGGCGTGAGGGTGTGGCCGCGCGGGTACCCTCCACGCATGACAGACCAGCGTGAAGTCGCGGTATCGAGATCACAGGTGGCTGGCGCGAGTGTGGAGGTCGCTGCAGGCGATCCTGCGCGCCGTGATTTGGCGCGGACGGTCGGCGTGCCGGGCGCGCTGGCGATCATGATGGGCGTGATGGTGGGGAGCGGGATCTTTGCTTCGCCGCCGGGGATCGCCGCGGCGACTCAGAACTCTTGGCTGATCCTGGGTGCGTGGCTGGTGGGCGGCGTGGTGGCACTGCTGGGGGCGTTGACCTTTGCGGAACTGGCGTCGATGCTGCCGCAGTCGGGCGGGATCTATGTCTTCCTGCGCGAGGCGTACGGGCGTGGGTTGGCGTTCGTGTTTGGATGGTCGTACATGCTGGTGGTGAAGCCCCTGGCGGCGGCGGGGATCGCGGTGGTCTTCACGGTGCATGTGCGGAAGATCCTGGGCGTGCAGACGCCCGAGCAGGAGCTCTTCCCGCATGATTCGAAGGTGATCACGATCGCGATGCTGGCGCTGCTCACGCTCGTGAATGTGCGCGGGGTGGAACTGTCGACGCGCGTGGCGGCGGTGCTGACGGGGCTCAAGCTGCTGGCCCTGGGGCTGATTGCGATGCTGCCGCTGCTGGTGCTTGGCGGCGGTGCTGGGAACTGGAGCGGTGGCGGCGATGCGCCGGCGGCGAGCGGCGCGTCGCTCTTTGCGGTGCTTGCGCCCATCATGGCGTCGGTCATGTGGACGTACGACGGGTGGAGCGACGTGGGCGCCATCGCGGGCGAGGTGAAGGACCCGGGGCGGAACCTGCTGCGGATCTATGTGCTGGGCACGCTGATCGTGACGGTGCTGTATCTGGCGGTGAATGCGTCGTACCTCTTCCTGATCCCGCTGGGAGAGATGGCGAAGATGGAGACGGTCGCGCCGGCGGTGCTCGCGAGCGTCTTTGGGAGTGGCGCGGGGCTGGCCGCGGCGGCGATCGTGGTGGGATCAACGTTTGGTTCGACGCACGCTTCGATCATGACTGGAGCGCGGGTGAGTTTTCAGCAGTCGCGCGATGGGCTGCTCTTCTCGTTCCTGGGGCGGGTGCATCCGCGGTTCGGGACGCCCTCGACGGCGCTGTGGACGCAGCTGATGCTCTCGATTCTGGCGGTGATCTTCGTGGGGAGTTTCGAGGCCTTGTCGGCGGGGTATGTCTTCTCGATGTGGATCTTCTATGGGTTGGCTGGGGCTGCGCTCTTTGTGTTGCGTGTGAAACGGCCGGAGATGGTGAGGCCCTTCCGGTGCTGGGGGTATCCGTTCGTGCCGCTGGTGTTTGTCGGATCGGCGATCTTCATGACGGTCCTGGCGGTGCGAGATCAGCCGGTGGCGAGCGGGCAGTACCTTGGGCTGATGGTGCTGGGTGTGCCGGCGTATCTTGTGTGGCAGCGACTGGGTGGGCGCCGGGGTAGCACGGCACGGTGATGTGACGGCGGGCGCAGGCTACGGCAAGAGACGGGGCGAGTGAGACAACGCAAGGAGACCATGCATGTCCGGCACGCTCCCTTCGATCGCGATCACGCTTGGAGATCCCGGCGGCATCGGGCCTGAGGTTGTTGCCAAGGCGCTCGCCGATGATGCGCTGCGGCACACGGCCCATTGGACCGTTGTCGGTTCTCGCGGCGTCTTTCACGAGGCGTGCACGCGGTGGTCGCCGGGTGTGGCCTTTTATGAGGACGGCGGAGATCTCGCATGGCGCGCCGGGCCCGCCGACTCGGAGCGGATCCGGGTGCTGGACAGCGGTCACTTCGATGCGTCCGAGGGCTTGGTGCACTCGGACTCGGCCCGCCAGGGGGCTGCATCGCTGGCGTGGGTGCGCGAGGCGATCGATGGCGCGAGGGCGGGGAAGTTTCAAGGAGTCGTAACGGCACCGATCAGCAAGCACGCTTGGGCCCTTGCGGGTGAGCGGCGGTTTGCGGGGCACACGGAGCTCTTCGCGGACGCGTTTGGGAATCCCCTGCACGCGATGATGTTTGTCAGCCCTGTGGTGTGCGTGATTCTTGCGACGATTCATGTGCCGCTGGCGAGCGTGCCGGGATTGATCACGACGGAGCGCGTGTTGTCAACGATCCGCATGGGGCACGCGACGTGCGAGCGGCTCGGGCTGCACCCGCGTGGGCGGGCGGCGCGAATTGCGGTCTGCGGGCTCAATCCGCATGCCGGAGAGCATGGGCTGCTGGGCAGCGAGGATGACGCGATCATCGCGCCGGCGATTGAGGCGGCACGCAACGAGTGGATCGATGCGAGCGGGCCATACCCGGGCGACACGATTTTTCAGAAGGCGGTGCGGCAGCAGGGAAGAGAGCCGCGGTTTGATCTGGTGGTGGCGATGTACCACGATCAGGGTTTGGGGCCGCTGAAACTGGTGGCGTTTGATTCGGCGGTGAACATGACGGTGGGGCTGCCGATCGTGCGGACAAGCCCTGACCACGGGACTGCGTTTGATATTGCGGGGCGCGGCGTTGCGGACGCGGGGAGCATGCGGAGCGCGATGGAGATGGCGGTGCGGTTGGCTGGAGCGTGAGGGTTGGTGTTGAGATTGAGGGTGGAGTGAAAGACAAGACAAGTCGGTCGGGACGACCGACCTACCAAAGAAAAACGGGCCTCGGAGAGGCCCGCTTTGATCGCATGTTCGCTTTTCGATTTCCCGCTTTTCGCTTTTCCTCACGCATCCAGCTTGCGAAGCGAGAGGTTGTGCTCATCGAGGCGCTCGCGGACTTCCTTGAGGGAGGTCGCGCCGAAGTTCTTGATGCCCATGAGCTCGGCCTCGGTGTGGCTGGCAAGGTCACCAAGGGTCTGGATGTTGAGGAGCTGGAGGGCCTTGCGAGCGCGGACGGAGAGGGCGAGCTCGGAGACGAGCTTGGCGAGCGTGGTCTCGCGGCCGGTGCCCTTGTACTGCTCCATGAGCTGCTTGCGGGCCTGGCGATGCGCGTCTTCCAGGCCCTGGCCCAGGCGTAGGCCCTTGGCCGAGAGCATCTTCTTGATCTCGGTGAGGGAGGACTCGCCGAAGTTCTTGTAGCTGAGCAGCTCGGCCTCCGTGATGCGGAGGAGGTCGCCCAGTGTGCGGATGTTCATCTTCTTGAGGCAGGTGCGGGCGCGGACGGAGAGCTCAAAGTCCGTGACGGGCGTGTCGAGCATCGCCTTGCGCTTGAAGACGTCGCGGTCCTGCTCCTCGAGGACGACCATCTCCTTGCTGGCGATGACGTCCTTCATGAAGAGGCGGGCGCGGAGGTGGTTGGGGTTGGTGTCGAGGACCTGGCGCAGGCTGCGCTCGGCCGCGGCGTACTCGCCCCGATCCTCGTAGAGAACGGCGAGGTTGATGAGTGCGTTGACGCGGGCGGGCTGCTTGGTGATGCAGCGCTCGTAGACGGAGAGGGCTTCGTCCTCTTCGCCGACGAGATCGAGTGCGTAGGCGAGGCGGAAGAGAACGTCGGCGTTCTCCGAGTCGGCGCTGGCGGCCTTGCGGAACTCTGCGATCGCGAGATCGCGGTTTCCAGCGGCTTCGGCCTTGCGAGCGGCGTCTGTGTGGCGAGCGGCGGCCGCGGGATCGCGACGGACCATTTCCGCCACGCCGATCACGGTATCGAGTGGATCATGCGCCATCCGAGCAAGCTCCTTGAACAACATTGCAATGTGGGCTGGGGAGTGTCCCCGAGGCCCTGAAACGGGTCAGGGGGAATGGTAGGTCGGAGGTGGGGCGAGGGGAAGTGGGGATTGCGGGGTGATGGGGGAAGGTGGGAAGGGCTGTCGGCTCCGGGAGCCGACCTGCCCGGGCACTGGATTCTTCGCTTCGTGCGTGTATCCTGACCCAGTTTGCGCTGTGTCACGGGACGAGGACCTTCCTCCCCGGCACCGCTGCAACGGCGGAGCCGATATGCCCAAGCGCACTGACATCAAGACCATCCTCGTCATCGGATCCGGGCCCATTGTAATCGGGCAGGGGTGCGAGTTTGACTATTCGGGCACGCAGGCCTGCAAGGCGCTCAAGGCCGAGGGGTACCGGATCGTGCTGGTGAACAGCAATCCGGCGACGATCATGACCGATCCGCAGTTTTCGGATCGGACGTACATCGAGCCCATCACGCCCGAGGCGGTACGGAAGATCATCGAGAAGGAGAACGCGGCGGGTCCGCGGATCGATGCGGTGCTGCCGACGCTGGGCGGACAGACGGCGCTGAACTGCGCGTGCGCTCTCTTTGATGATGGAACGCTGGACCTGCATGGGATTGAGATGATCGGTGCGAACCGGCGCGTGATCCATCGCGCGGAGGATCGCCAGATCTTCAAGGAGATCGTGGAGGGGCTCGGGCTCAAGATGCCGCGGAGCAAGACCGTCACGACGATGGACGAGGGGCTCGAGTTTCTCGCCCTCATCGGGCTGCCCGCGATCATCCGGCCGGCCTTCACGCTTGGAGGCACGGGCGGCGGGATCGCGTACAACAAGGAAGAGTTCCGCGACATCATGCAGCGCGGACTCTCGGCCTCGATGATCGGCCAGGTCCAGATCGATCAGTCGGTGATCGGCTGGAAGGAGTTCGAGCTCGAGGTCGTGCGCGACAAGAAGGACAACTGCATCATCGTCTGCGGCATCGAGAACATCGATGCGATGGGCGTGCACACGGGTGACTCCGTGACGGTGGCTCCGATCCTGACGCTCTCGGACAAGGAGTATCAGGCGATGCGCGACGCCGCCATCGCGATCATGCGGGCGGTGGGCGTTGAGACGGGCGGATCGAACGTGCAGTTCGCGGTGAATCCTGCGCCGGTGAAGGACGCGGAGGGGAAGAAGCCCTTTGAGATGGTGGTGGTCGAGATGAACCCGCGCGTGTCGCGTTCATCGGCGCTCGCGAGCAAGGCGACGGGGTTCCCCATCGCGAAGATCGCCGCCAAGCTTGCGATCGGCTACACGCTGGATGAGCTGCGCAACGACATCACGGGGACGACGAGCGCGTGCTTTGAGCCCGCGATTGATTATGTGGTGACGAAGCTGCCCCGCTGGACCTTCGAAAAGTTCCCCGAGGCCGATGAGACGCTGACGACGCAGATGAAGAGCGTGGGCGAGGCGATGGCGATCGGTCGCTCGTTCAAGGAGTCGCTGCAGAAGGTCATCCGCTCGATGGACGTCAAGCGCTTCGGGCTGGGGCTTGATCGCAACGACAAGTGGCTCGCGGCGATGCGGGCCGTGGAGCATGATCAGCTGATCCTTGATGTCTCGCCCGGCGCGCGGCCGGGGACGGGCTCATCGCCGTGGGGTCTGCGCACGGCGGATGGGCAGCCGATCGAGTGGCCGATCCCGATTGAGAAGCTGAGCCGCAAGCTCTCGGTGCCGAGCCAGGGGCGGCTCTTCTATGTGCGGTACGCGCTGAAGATGGGCTGGAGCATCGACAAGATCAATGAGCTGAGCCGGATCGATCCCTTCTTCATCTCGCAGATCGAGGAACTGGTGAAGTTTGAGGATGTGCTGTGCAACTACAGCACGCTCGAGGCCGTTCCGGCGGAGGTCTTCTTCCGCGCCAAGCAGCTTGGGTACAGCGATGCGCAGCTGGCCAACCTGTACTTTGGCGAGCTGAAGGGCGAGACGATCCTGAAGGTGCGCGAGCATCGCAAGGGGCTTGGGATCGAGCCGGTCTACAAGCTTGTGGATACCTGTGCTGCGGAGTTTGAGGCGATCACGCCGTATTACTACTCGACGTACGAGCGCGGCACGAGCCACGTGACCGCGGCCTCGGCCGGGAAGCCCGCGTCAAGCGGCGCAGCGCCGCGGCTCACGGGCGATGATGAGATCCGGCTGACGGATCGGTCGAAGGTCGTGATCCTTGGCGGCGGTCCCAACCGTATTGGTCAGGGGATCGAGTTTGACTACTGCTGCTGCCACGCCGCGTACGCCGCGCGGGACATGGGCTTTGAGTCGGTGATGATCAACTCGAATCCCGAGACGGTCTCGACGGACTATGACACGAGCGACCTGCTCTTCTTCGAGCCCCTGACGCTCGAGGACACGCTGAACGTGATCGAGCGGTTGAACGGAACGGCGCTGACGGCCATCGGTGCTCCCGCGGGCGGGAAGGCCGGCCTCGTGAAGGGGGCGATTGTCCAGTTCGGCGGGCAGACGCCGCTGAACCTGGCGCATGGGCTGGTCTCGGCGGGCGTGCCGATCATCGGCACCTCGCTGGACTCGATCGACCTCGCGGAGGATCGCAACCGCTTCGATGCGCTCCTTGAGAAGCTCAAGCTCTCGCGGCCGCCGTCGGGGATTGCGCGTTCGATCCAGCAGGCGGTGGATGTGGCACGCGAGCTCGGGTATCCGGTGCTGCTGAGGCCGAGCTATGTGCTCGGCGGGCGCGGCATGGAGATCTGTCCGGATGAGCGGGCGCTGCTGTCGTTCATCACGACGGCGCTTGAGTCGAGCGGGATGGATGAGGCGCCGGTGCTGATTGACAAGTTCCTTGCAGGTGCCACCGAGGTCGATGTGGATGTGGTCGCGGACTTTGATCCGACGCTGCCTGTGGACCACGCGACCAATCGCGGGCGCCACGCGATGGTGGCGGGTGTGATGGAGCAGATCGAGCACGCGGGCGTGCACTCGGGTGATTCGGCCTGCTCGCTGCCGCCGGCGTCGCTGGCACCGGAGCTGATCGGGCGGATCGAGCGGCTTGGGCGTGAGATTGCGCGTGAGCTTCGCGTGTGCGGGCTTATGAACATCCAGATCGCGATCAAGGATGATCAGATCTTCGTGCTGGAGGTCAATCCGCGTGCGAGCCGCACGGTGCCATTTGTGAGCAAGGCGACGCACATTCCGTGGCCTGCGCTGGCCGCGAAGTGCATGATGGGCGCGACGCTCGCGGGGCTTGGTGCGCGTGAGGTCAAGCTGCGCGGGATGTACGCGATCAAGGAGTCGGTCTTCCCCTTCAGCAAGTTTCCGGGTGTGGACTTCGTGCTTGGGCCCGAGATGCGCAGCACCGGCGAGGTCATGGGGATTGATACGAGCCTGCCGATCGCGTTTGCCAAGAGTCAGCTCGCCAGCGGCGTGAAGTTGCCGACGGATCCGAGCAAGGGCGGCGTCTTTGTCAGCGTGCGCGAGCAGGATCGCGAGCCGATCGTGGAAGCGGTGCGGATGCTGCTCGAGATGGGCTGGCGCGTGTACGCGACCGACGGCACTGCGGCCCACATGAAGTCCAAGGGCCTTGAGCCAGAGATCCTGCAGAAGATCGCGACGGGCGCGAGGCCGAACGTGCTGGACCTCATGCACAATGGTCAGATCGGGCTCATCTTCAACACGCCGACGCGCACGGGCTGGCAGACGGACGAAGGGCGCATCCGCTCGACGGCGGTGCGGCTGAACATCCCGATGTTCTCAACGACGACCGCGGCGGTCGCGACGGTGCACGCGATCAAGGCGCTGCGAGAGCGCGACTGGGGCGTGGCGGCGCTGCAGGATTACAAGGTGCTGCTTGCGAGCCACACGCGTGCGGACGGGACGTTGATCGAGCCGGTGGCGTTGCCGCAAATGGCTAAAGGGCTAAGTGGCTAAAGGGCCAAAGCGGTCGAGTGAACGAGTGAAGAAAGTGCTATGCCGCAAGGACCCGGATGTCTTTGCCTTTCCACTCAACCACTTCGCCACTTGACCACTCGACCACTCGACCACTTCTCGCTCACTGTCCCATCGCTCGCAGCAGTACGGTGGCGTAGCTGCCTCGTGGGAGCGTGAAGGAGACTTCGCGTTTGGAGCGGTTGGGTGACCTTGGGCTTGCGAGTTCGTCTCTCTGTGTGGCTCCGAAGCTGATTTCGGTTGCCGCGGCGAAGAGGGGCCGATCTGCGGTTCGGAAGGCCGGCCTTCGGACGTGCGGGATCGTCAGTTGATCCATGCGCAGGCCTTCTGATTCGAGTGCTGCGTGCATGGCGTCGGCCCATGGTGGCTGGGGCTCGACTCCACGCGCGGGCATTGGCATCGTGGCTGCGTGCAAGTTCTCTGTGATGGTGTGGAAGGGCGCGAAGACCATCTCGCCGAAGTCGTCATCGGCAACGATCTCTTCGTTGGTGGCAATGTGGTGTGTGAGGTTTCGTGCCGCCGTGTTCCAGAGGTGGGACTGATAGGCCTCGACGCAGAGCGACTGCGTTGTGTGTGGAAGTGCGGCGAAGGCCTCGATGAATGAGCCTCCAGATGCGAGGATCTGGATGGCGTGGCGTTCGACGCCGCCGGTGAGTGTCGCGAGCGCCTCTGGCCACTGGCCCCAGAGGTTGGCGAGCACGCGGGTGGTGTCGCGCCGCGAGCCCGAATCTTTGCGAGCCGGGGTTGCAATCAGAAGGCGGAGCGCGGCCTCGAAGTCGCCATCGATGAGGCTTCGCGCGGCAAAGCCAGCGCCGTGGCGTGCTGAGCCGAAGCGTTGGTCGCCGAAGTAGTTGGTGAAGAGGAGCGACGGGCCGCAGTCGTCCGTGTCGTAGCGCAGCAGTCTCGCGCGAGCGATCATCGCGTCGGCCTCGCGTGGTGAGAGGTCCCGCACCACGATCTCGAAGGCGTTGGCGTCGATGATCGAGGCGTTCACGTGGCTGGTCGCGAAGCCGATGAACGTCGCGGACCATGCGTCGCCGGAGCCATCGTCGATGTCTCGCGCGATGGATGCGGGCGTTGGCTGGCTCGAACCCGTGGCCGCGGCGGGCGAGATGGAGACATGCTGGCGTGTGCGGGCGTGCTTGTCCTTGAGGCCCGCGTACTCGAGGCGCGATGGCGCGACGCCAAGTGCACGCGCGAGCTTGGCGCAGGCTTCCGGTGTGGTCAGAGATTGCTTCACCAGGCTGAAGATGGCGTGCTCATGACCCGGGGCGGCTTGGGGCGTGAGTGTTCTGAGCCACGCACCGTCGGCGCGTTCGTCCACGCGGAAGTCGCTCGGGAGTTTGCGGATGGTCACGCGGGGAGCGTACCGCAGTGCTCGGGTGGCAGCGGGCCGGAGAGGGGTTTGGGTGGGCGATTCGCAGCGAGACGCGGGGACCCGGTTCCTCTCGCGGGGAGGCCCGGGGTTGTATAGAATGTGGGTCACGTCCATACAAACCAAAGGAGTCTCGCATGAATTCGCTCCGGATCCGCATGCTGGGTGCCATCGGCCTCGCCGCCGCCGTCGTCGCGTCTGCCGGTCTGGCCACTTCTGTTCTCGCCGCACCGCCGAGCGATGAGCAGATTGCCAAAGTCATCGAGCAGTTCAAGGCCGAGGGCAAGAAGGTGATGGATGGGAAGCCCGATCCGAAGATGGCCGAGTTCCTTGCGGGGATCTCGATCTCGGAGGCCAGCGTGGCGCAGCTCGAGAAGATGTCCGCGGCGAACATGTTCGCGATGGCAACCCCTGAGATCCGTGGTGAGATTCGCCAGCGTCTCACGACGCTCGCGGCGGAGACCAGCGTGGACGGTGCGGTCGCGGCGGCTCTCGTTCCGGGCACCATCGCCAATCCGGGTCGCCAGGCTTCACCCGAGGCGCGTGAGAAGTTCATGGCCGAGCGTGCGGCGGCTGTTGGTGTTGCAGCGAACCATCCCGCTTTCGCTCAGGCGATCGGGTCCGGGCGCGCGACGACGGTCTTCGCAGATGTGGCGAGGATGGGTGGCTCGCTCGATGGCCACGAGGCGATCATGACGCGGATGGTGCCGATGGTCACGCCTCAGTGGCCGGTCGCGAATGTGGGTGACCTGCTCCCGTTTGCGAGCGCGATGCTCGGGGCCGATGGTCCGAAGATGGACGCTGCGCAGCGTGAGACGCTTCGCACATCGGTTGCGTCGGTCGTGACGGCCGCCAGCACGAACGAGGCGTTCTCTGAGCGTCAGCGCAGCTACTACGCCGGTCAGGTCGAGCTCTTCAACGGCGCGGCGATGCGTGGCGCGCTGGTCGGCCAGCCCGCGCCGGCGATCAATGTCCTCTGGAGCCATGGGACCGAGTCGCCCATCACTGGCTTTGACTCGTTCAAAGGCAAGATTGTGGTCGTGGACTTCTGGGCGACGTGGTGTGGCCCGTGCATCGCCGCCTTCCCGCACATGCGCGAGATGCAGGCCCGCTATCAGGGCAAGGACGTTGTGCTGCTTGGTGTCACGAGCCTGCAGGGCTTCGTGATCGACCACAAGGCCACCGACCCCAAGGCTCGTAAGAAGGACGCCGCGTCGCCCGAGGCCGAACTCGCGATGATGACGCCCTGGATCAAGGACATGGAGGTCACGTGGCCCATCGTCGTGACGAAGCAGAACTGCTTCAACCCCGACTTCGCGGTCAATGGCATCCCGCACATGGCGCTGATCGATCCCGACGGCAAGGTCTATCTCAACAACCTGTCCCCCTGGGATAAGGATCTCGAGGACAAGATCGACGCGCTGCTGACGAAGTTCAACCGTCCCGTTCCGCCCCGCATGGAGAAGAAGGAAGAGGGCCAGGGCGGCTAAGTCCAATCGCACTCGAAGGTGATCGGCGAGCAAGCTCGGCCGAGTTCGAGTGAGCACAATCAACCATCAACAAGAGAGGCGGGCCCTGTGGCCCGCCTCGTTTTTATCTCGGGTTGATTCGTGCGGCGGGGTCGCATTCACTGCGACCGCAGGTGCTTCTCCACTTCCTGAAACTCTGCCAGCTTGCTGGGGTCCGGCGGCGGGAACGAAAGGTCCAGATCATCGAGCGCATCGACGACCGCCGCGGAGACGGCCAGGCGCGTGAACCACTTCTTGTCGGCGGGAATCACGTACCACGGCGCCCAGGGCGTGCTGGTCTGGCGGATCATCTCCTGGTACGCGTCCATGTAATCGTCCCAGTGTTCGCGCTCGTGCACGTCGGTGTGGGAGAACTTCCAGTTCTTCGCCGGGTCATCGAGGCGTTTGATGAGTCGATCTCGCTGCTCGTCCTTGCTCACGTTGAGGAAGAACTTGCGGATGATCACGCCGTTGCGCGTGAGGTACCGCTCGATGTTGCGGATGTCCTCGTAGCGCTCGTCCCAGATGTTCCTGGTCACAAGGCTCTGATCGAGCCTCTGCGCCTTGAGCAGTTCCTGATGGACCTTGACGACGAGGACCTCCTCGTAGTACGAGCGGTTGAAGATCCCGATGCGCCCGCGTTCGGGCAGGCATCTCATGCACCGCCACATGAAGTCGTGGTCCAGGTCCTCACTGCTGGGCGCCTTGAACGAGTAGACTTGGCACCCCTGCGGGTTCACGCCCGACATCACGTGCTTGATCGTGCCGTCTTTTCCGGCCGCGTCCATCGCCTGGAAGATCAGCAGCAGCGACCAGCGATCCTGCGCGTAGAGCTTCTCCTGAGTCTCCGAGAGCCACGCGACGGCCTTCTCCAGAGCCTCCGCGGCCTCCTCCTTGTCCTTCACCCCGCCGGTGGTACGCGGATCGTGGTCCTTGAGCTTGAAGCCCTTGCCGTCGTTGATGCGGTACGGCTTCAGGAAGCGTTCAACGTCGTGGCGCATGGGCCTCTCTCCTTCGGATCTCAGTCCTCCGTCTTCTCCGTTGTGAACCTATTCGCTCTGACTCAACACGGAGAACACCGAGAGACACGGAGGGCCACGGAAAGCTGACTTGGTCCGGATCAGTCTTCCAGATCCGCTCGGTCTCTCCTCGGTGCGATCTCAGTGCCCTCCGTGTTGAGAGACCAAGCCTCACCACACGCGATTGCGCCACGGTCAGTCCGCGAGCGGGATCAGGCGGATGTTCTTGAAGTGGATCTCGGCACCCTCGCTCTGGAGTGCGATGTGCCCGGCCACTTCCTCAACCTCCGTCGCGCGGTTGACTTCTTCCCCGTTGACATTGAGGGCAACGAGGCCCTTATCCACGATGATCTCGTACTCATTCCACTCGCCCAGCGGCCGCTCGGCGAAGTGAGTCTTCTTCGTGTTGCGACCCTTGGTGCGGGCGGGGTCGGTGGTCATCGTGAAGTTCTCGATGTTCCAGAAGTCGCCGGCGTTTCCGGAGTGGAGCTGGGCCTCGACGCTCTTGGGCCACACCTTGTCCTCACCGATCTGCCGCACGAGCACGCCCGAGTTGCCGGGGTCCTTGTCAGCGGGGAAACGCCACTGGAGCTTGAGGATGAAGTTCTTGTGCTTCCCCTCGGTGCGGAGATAGCCCACTGGCTTGCCCTTGCAGATCAGGATCTTCTCGCCATGCTCCTCGGTCACGCTCCAGACGTCGGCCGGATTCATCTTGGCCTCGGCCGCGCCGGGGACGAAGGGGACCCAGCCTGCGAGGTCCTTGCCGTTGAAGAGGGCGACCTGGCCCTTGGGCGCCGCCGCGAGGTCGCGCACAGCGATGTTGCGGTACGTGACCTGGTCGCCGTGATCCTGCAGCGCGAGCGCGCCGGTGGGCTCAACGCCGAAGCCTTCGTAGTCCTTGAACTTGCTCGCTGCGATGCGATCGGCCCAGTCCTTGGTTGGCTTGCCATCGGCCCCGAAGATCTGTGCATCAACGACCCTGACGCCGTTGAGCCAGTGCTGGAGGCGGCCATCGCGCAGGTAGACGCGAGCCTGGTTCCACTCGCCCGCCGGCTTGCTGACCTTCCCCTTCGCGGGCTTATAGAGCTCATACGCCGCGCCGGCGGAATGCCAGTCCAGGGGATCCTGACCCGCGCCAAGATCATCGAAGACCTGCATTTCGGGGCCGGTCATCCATGGAGCGTCGTGCTTCTCGGTGACTCGGTACATGATGCCGCTGTTGGCCTTGGGGGCGAGCTTGTACTCGAGGGCGAGCTCAAAGTCCTTGAACTGGGCTTTGGTGACAATGTCGCCGCCACCGCCGCCCGCGGCGTGCGTGAGTTCTCCGTCCTTGAGCGTCCAGCCCTTAGATGGGAACGTCTGGGCTTTGTAGCCACGCCAGGCGTCGGTGCTGGTGCTCAGCGACGTCCAGCCAGAGGCCGCGTCCGTCGGCGACAGCACGCCGACACCCGGCTGCGCCATTGAGGTGCCGGAGATGGTCAGAATGAGCGAGAGGCCCGTGAGGCTGACGAGGGACGAGGTGCGCATCGATCAATCTCCACAGCGGGCGTGCACAGACGACCGGGAAAGGACCGGGTTCGGGCGGCGGATCATCCCCGCCCCCGGGCTTGAACGGGTACCCGGTCCGGTACTGTACCGAATTCGGTGTCTCGGCGCGGCCGTAACCACGCGACCAGTCCGGCATCGCACAAGGTAGCGCAGGGCGGACCAATCCTCGGACCTATCGTCGGTCTATCGCGGGTCCATCACGCGACGTTCTGTTCAGAGCACCACACATCCGGCGGCCAACGCCGCACAGGGAGTTACCGATGACCACCAGCAAGCCCGTCGACGCCGCAACCGTCACTGAGAATCTGAACTGGCGATACGCCGTCAAGAAGTTCGATGCGACCAGAAAGATCCCCGCAGCCACATGGTCCGCCCTTGAGCAGGCCACGATCGCCTCGCCGAGCTCCTACGGGCTCCAGCCCTGGAAGTTTGTCGTCGTGAACGATCCCGCCATCAGGGCGAAGCTCCGTCCAGTCTCGTGGAACCAGTCCCAGATCACCGACGCCTCGCACCTCATGATCTTCTGCGGGCGCACCGAGATGTCTCGCAAGCACGCCGATCGCCTCATCGACCGCATGGTCGAGGTCCGCGGCACCCCCGTCGCGGCCCTCGAAGACTACCGCAAGATGATGCACGGCACGCTCAAGCAGTTCGAGGAAGGCGGCGACCCCAAGCCCTGGGCCTCACGACAGGTCTACATCGCGCTGGGCTTCTTCCTCTTCGCCGCGGCCCAGATGGGCATCGACACCTGCCCGATGGAGGGCATCGACGCGAATCAGTACGACGAGATCCTCGGCCTCAAGGGCACCGGCTTCGGCACGGTGGTCGTCGCTACCGCCGGCTATCGCGCAGGCGACGACTGGCTCGCGAACCTCAAGAAGGTCCGCTACCCCGAGTCGGAAGTTCTCGAGCGGCGGTAAGCGGTCGGAAGTGGTCAAGTGCCTTCGGAGTTCCTGGCTCGGTCTTTCACTCGACCACTTCGCCACTCGACCACTTGACCACTTGACCACTTTTTCCCGCCTCACCCGATGATCTTCCGCCGCTGCGACACATAGTCCCAGAGCACGAAGCGATCCAGATCGCGCCCGCCCGTGAAGAAGACGCGGCCCTTGGTGGTCTCCGCGAGGCGGTGCGCGAACTGCACATCCTCGCTGGTCTGATTCCAGTTGGGCAGCAGGAAGACGTTGATCGTGATCCCCTCGCGGACGCAGAGACGTGCTTCGCGCATCGTCGCTTCCTCCGTCCGCGGATCGGGCGGGTAGAGGAGGAAGAGCTCCTTGCCCTCAAAGTGGGCGGTGGGCAGGCCGTCGGTGATCAGCATCACCTGGCGGTTTGGCGTGTCCTGCACTTGCAGGATCTGGCGTGCGATCTGCAGGCCGTGCTGCAGGTTCGTGAAGTGCTGCGGCAGCTGCATCTCGCTCACACGCGGGTCCGACATGTCTGCTTTCAGCCGAACCACGCTCGAGCGGATCGAGACGGGCTTGGGCATAAGCGCGGGCACCTCAGCGAGCGAACGCCGCTTCGCAAGCGAGAACATCTCGACAAAGCCCACAAAGTCGCCCGGATACTCCGTGCGGATCAGCCCATCCAGCGCGAGCGCCATCCGCTTGCACTGCACGTACTGCCCGCCGAAGCGCATCGAGCCCGACATGTCCATGCACAGGACGCTCGCGCACTTTGGGTTGTTCTTCGTCAGATGCGTCTGAAGGTCGTCCATCGAGATGCGCAGCCGCGCATCGCCGGCGTTGGGACCGGCTCGTGCAGCGCTCCGCGCCACCGCGTTCCCAACCGTCCCGATGATGTCGATGTGCGAGGCCGAGTCTCCAAACTCGTAGGCCTTGGTGCGCTGTAGTTCGACCGCACCCTCACCCGCGATCGGCCCCGCATGGCGACCGGACCGTGCCGCCTGAAGGTCGCTGAAGATCTCCTGCAGCACCTTGCGCTGAAACACCCTCATCGCGGCGGGCGTGAGGCGATACCCCTTGCCCGACTCCTCGATCCCCTGCCGCTTGGCCTCCTCGCGCACGTACTCCTCGACCATCTTCTGGATCTCATTGAGCTGCTCGATCTGCTCCGTGTCGGCAAACTCCGAGAGCTCATCCATATCGATGATCGCAAGCTGCGCCGTCTCCGCCGCCGTCTTGAGCTGTTCGAGCAGCTTGTCGATCGTTTCCAGCTCTTCCTTGACGGCGAGCGCTTCCTCCACGCCCATCTCCGTCCGCCCGGTGAAGGCGTACTTCCCCGCCATCTCCTCGATCTGGTACTTGGCCCCCAGCGCCTCCATCAACGCAAGGAGGTCCTTCGCAAAGTCGGACCCTTCCTTCTTCTGGCGATACCACAGATTCTCGAGATCCGCGATCTGCTCGCGCTTCGCGGCCCGCAGAAACTCCTCACGCTGCTCGCGTGGGGGCCGCGCCTCCCGTGCTGCGGAGTCGGAGGCACGCTTCGCGTCCTTTTGCGCCGCCTCAGTCTCGTACGTCGAGAGGATCTTGGCCTTCCGCTCCTCGAGCATCCGGCGCAGGCTCTCGATGCTCGGGCCAAGCCGCGGGAACATCGAGGGATCAAGCCGGATCGCCTTCGCCAGTTCCTCAGGCGTCAGGTCGCGCGTCGAGCCAAACTCCAGCATGTGCTCCATCGCGGCCGAAGCCATGTCCGGCGGCGGAGCGGTGGGGGAGGGGAAATTCTTCGGGTCGTACCGCTGGTACGAGTGCACCACGCCGCCCGCATGCTTGGGCTGGGGAATGGGAGGTGCGTCTCCCGATGAGGCGGCGTCCGGGTTGGCCTGAATCTCGGATTCGTCGCTCATATCTCCCTCTTCGCTCGAGGCCGCCCCGACGATTCGCGGCCCGGATCACGCCGCCAGTCTTAAGCGGGCAGGAACCCCTCAATCGAGAGGTACCGCTCGCCCGTGTCGTAGCAGAAGCCCAGGATCCGCGCCCCCGGCTTCATGCTGGCCAGCGACTGCGAGATCGCCGCGAGCGTGGCGCCGCTGGAGATGCCGATGAAGAGCCCCTCTTCGCGTGCCGCGCGGCGTGCGAACTCCTCCGCGTCGGGCTCGGCCACCTGCACGATCCCATCCAGCAGCGACCGATCAAGGATCGAAGGGACGAAGCCCGCGCCGATGCCCTGGATGCGGTGGGGGCTGTGCGTGCCGCCGCTCAGCAACGGGCTCTTGATTGGCTCGACGGCGATCGCCTTCATCGCGGGGAACTTCTGCTTGAGGACGCGGGCGCAGCCCGTGATGTGCCCGCCCGTGCCCACGCCCGTGATCATCGCGTCGAAGCCCTCGGGAAAGTCGCGCAGAATCTCCGCCGAGGTCGTGCGCACGTGCACATCGACGTTGGCCTGATTGTCAAACTGCATCGGCATCCAGGCCGGCCCGCGCTCCGCCACCAGCTCGGTGGCCTTCGCGATGGCACCCTTCATGCCCAGCTCCTTGGGCGTTAGCACAAGCTCAGCCCCGTACGCCTTCATGATGCGCCGGCGCTCGATGCTCATCGACTCCGGCATCACCAGGATCAGCTTGTATCCCTTCACCGCCGCGACCATCGCCAGACCAATGCCCGTGTTGCCGCTCGTGGGCTCGACGATCGTCGTCTCCTTGGTGAGCGTGCCGCGCTTCTCGGCATCCTCGACCATCGCGAGCGCGATGCGGTCCTTGATGCTGCCGCCCGGATTGGCCTTCTCAAGCTTCAGCCAGACCTCGTGCGATGGAAACAGCTTCCCAAGCCGCACGTGCGGCGTGTTCCCAATGGTCTCGAGTACGGTCTGTGCTCTCATGGATCTCTCCTCCGCGAACCAACCCCCTGGACCCACTCACGACTCCGCCGCGCCCGGCTCATCACACGAGCGCGTCACGACCGAATCCGGCGGCACGCTCCTGGTTACCAGGGCGCCCCCGCCGATCACGCTCCTCTTACCGATCACAGTACGACCTCCCAGGATCGTCGCGTTCGCATACACCACCACGCCATCTTCGAGCGTTGGGTGCCGCTTCTGGCCGCGATCCTGTTTCCGCACCCGCAGCGCGCCGATCGTGACCCCCTGATAGATCGTCACCCCCTCGCCGATCTCCGTCGTCTCGCCGATCACGACGCCCGTGCCATGATCGATCACGAACCGCTCACCGATCGTCGCGCCGGGATGAATATCGATGCCGGTGCGCGAGTGCGCATGCTCGCTGATCAGCCGCGGCAGCAACGGCACGCCCGCACGCAGGATCTCATGAGCCAGGCGATGTGCCGCCGTCGCGAGCAGGCCCGGGTACGCGAGCACGACCTCGTCGATGCTGGTCGCCGCGGGATCCCACTCCAGCATTGCCTTCGCATCGAGCCCAAGCATTCGTGCCATCTCCGACAAGGCCGCGACGACGCGATCGCTCCACCCCGACGCAACCTCCACTCCCAGCCGAGCAGCAGCGTCGTCGAGCGCGGCGTGGAACGAGGCCACATCCGACTCGCTCACAATCGCAGCGCCACGATGCTGCGGGAAGACCAGAGCGAGCAACTGCCGCACCAGCGGCGCAACATCAATCGCCCTCGCGCCGCTCCACGGACCGCCCTGCACGCTCATCAGCGATGCGATCTCCCGCGAGATGGATGGCGCGTCGACGCGTGGGCTCTTCTGGTTAGTGTGCGTGGTCACAGAGCGATCCTATCCAGCGGCTTGAAGGCGTCTCAACGCCCATCCGGCTTTGATGCCGCTGGCGCCTTCGAGATTCGAGCCACGATTCGTCCACCTGCCGCGCTCACGTCTCGTAGCTCACGCGTCCATGCCGCTCCGCGCGGCTGATCATGTCCCCCGCCCACAGCCCCGCCAGCACAAACTCCACGCAGCTTGCCCGCACGCTCTCATCCTCGCTCGCGTTGACCTCGAAGGCCTTCTCCCACGCCTTTGGCACGCGCTTCAGGAGCGCGGCGTAGTGGCTGCTGGGGAGCATGTCGCCGACTTCGATCTTCACTCCCTTGGCGAAGACTTCCGCGATCTCGCCCAGGCCATGCTTGGTGACGTACTCATCAAAGACGGACTTCACCGCCGCCGCGAGGATCGAGTCGAGCACCTGCCGCTCGGTCATCTGGTGCGAGCCCATCATGTCGAGCTCGACCTTACCCAGCGCCGACGCGTGGAAGTGCGAGAGGTCGCTGATGCGCGGCACGCTGGGCTTCTCACGCAGCACGATGCCGCGGCGTCGCGCGTTCGCAACCATCGTGCGGTAGTTCGCGATCGAGAAGCGCGCCGAGACGCCGCTGGCGTGGTCCACGTGCTTGCTCTTGCGGGCCGCGATGGACATCTGCTCGCAGATCTCCTTCATGAACCGCGGCACGAGCACAGGGAACTCGCCGCCGACATCGATCGCCGCCTGCTTCTCCATGATCTCGATCCCGACATCGCGTTCCTTCGGGTAGTGCGTCTGGATCGTCGCGCCGATGCGGTCCTTGAGCTGCGGGATCACCTTCCCCGAGCGGTTGTACGTGCTCGGGTTCGCGCTGAAGAGGACCAGCACATCGATGTCAAACTTGATCGGGTACCCGCGGATCTGAACGTCGCGCTCCTCAAGGATGTTGAAGAGGCCCACCTGCACCAGATCATCCAGGTCCGGCAGCTCGTTCATCGCAAAGATGCCCCGGTGGAGGCGCGGGATCAAGCCAAAGTGCAGCGAGTCCTCGGCCGACATGCTCGTGCCGCTCAGGAGCCTCGCCGGATCAATCTCGCCGATGATGTCCGCAAACTTTGTGCCCGGCGACAGACGCTCCGCGTACCGCTCCTCGCGCTTCCACCACGCGATCGGCACGTCCTTCGCATCCTTGCTCGCCAACATCTCGCGCCCCGCTCGCGTGATCGGCGCGTACGGATCTTCCTTCACCGGCGAGCCCGGAATGTCCAGATACGGCACCGCCTCATCCAGAAACCGCGAGATCATCCGCATCAGCTTGCTCTTGCCCTGCCCCTTCTCACCCAGGAAGAGCATGTCGTGCCCGGCGAGGATCGCGTTCACAACCTCGGGGATGACGGTGTCGTCATAGCCGACGATGCCGGGAAAGAGCTCCTCCCCCGCCGCAAGGGCGCGCGTGAGGTTCTCGCGCAGCTCGGCCTTGACGCTGCGCGACTTCCATCCCGACTCGCGCAGCGCGGCGAGGTTCCGCGGGCGGTTGGATGAGGCACGATCGTTCACGCGTGAAACTCCGGGCGGCGGCGTCTGAGTGGTCATGTCCCACATGATTCGCCAGCCCGCCCCCGGGGGATGCCGCGCAGGTGATGAAGATTCCCGTCCCCCCGCAACCCACCAAGCTGTCTGGACATCCGATTCAGAATCCAATCCCGCGACTTGGCACGCAGCCGGACTCATGGGAGGATCTTTCCCACGCTCCATGCAACTGACTCCGCCGCGGCTTGCGACGGCGACGATTATGTCACGGCCGACAAGCTCACCTGGTTCGTCGAGGCCCACACGCAGAAGTAGCTGCCTCTGTCCGAAGCTGCCGCCCCTCCTACGTTCGTCCATGCGCTACCTCGCCATCGATCTCGGAGACAAGCGCACGGGCCTGGCCCTCGGCGATGATTCCACGCGGATCGTCTCGCCCCTCGAAGTGCTCGAAGTCCCCCTCGCCTCGAACCAAGGCGCCGACCTCGACGCCGCGCTCACGCGCGCCATCAGCGAGCACCTCGGCCCCTCGGGCGAGCTGGTCCTCGGCCTGCCGCTGAACATGGACGACACCGAAGGCCCACGCGCCAAGCTCATCCGAGCCTTCGGCGAGCGCCTCGCGGCCCAAACCAGCCGCAAAGTCCACTATCACGACGAACGCCTCTCCAGCGCCGACGCCGACTGGTCCATGGCCCGCTCAGGCATGACCCGTGGCGAAAAGAAACGCAAACGAGACGCCCTCGCCGCCGCCGCGATCCTCAGAGACTTCCTAAGTCAGCAATCCGATCGGCCAAGCGAACACGAAGAACTCGACTGACTCGTAGCACTTCATTTGGCCCTTTAGCCCTTTGACCATTTAGCCATTTGGGCCCTTGGCCACTTGGGCCGCTACCGCATCCCCTCGCCCAGCATCCCATGCAGCACCTTCAGCTCCTCCGCCTTCGCCCGCGGCATCACCAGCGTCGCGTCCGCCGTGTGCACCACCACCATGTCCTCGGCGCCCAGCACCGCGACAAGGTGCCCCTTCCCGCTGACGACGAGGTTGTTCTTCCCCTGCACCACCAGCGCCTGCCCCTCACCCGCCGTGCGGTTTCCCGACGCATCAGGCGTCAGCGTCTGAGCGAAGCTCGGCCAGCTCCCCACATCCAGCCATGAGACGTCCGTCTGCACCGTGCACACCGCAAACCGAGCATCCTCGGGCTTGCCCGCGCTCAGGGCCATCTTCGCCGCCGGCTCCATCACCGCGTAGTCCACGCTGATCTTCGGCAGCGTTGGGTAGATCTCTTCCAGCACGCTCTTCTGCTTCTTCGTCCCCCACGCCGCCTGGATCTTCATCAGACCGGCGTGGCTCTCGGGCTTGAACTCCTTGAGCGCTTCGAGGAACGTCGACGCCTTCCAGACGAACATGCCGCTGTTCCAGCCAAAGTCGCCGCTCTTGACGTACGCCTCGGCCCGCGGCTTGTCCGGCTTCTCGACGAACCGCGCCACGTAGTACGCGTGCTCAGCCTCACCGTTGATCGCGGCGTGCTTGCCCTTCTTCGCGTCGCGGATCGGCGAGCCGCGCTCGACATAGCCAAAGCCCGTCGCCGGGTACGTCGGCTTGATGGCGAACGTCACAAACCGCCGCGGATCGTTCTCCACCAGCCGGAACGCAAGGTCCATCCGATCCCGGAACACATCCTCGGGCGCAATGACGTGGTCCGCCGTGAGCACCGCGAAGATCGCATCGGGATCCTGCTTCTCCAGCACCGCCGCGGCGAACCCCACCGCGTTCACCGTGTCGCGCCCCATCGGCTCGCCCAGGATCTGCGCATCGCTGAACTCCGGCAGCTCCTCGCGGATGATCGCGCGATACGACTCAGACGTGCAGATGGAACGCCGCTTGGGATCAATCAGCCCATCCAGCCGATGTGCCGCCAGCGCCAGCAGCGACGACGGTGCCGACTCACCCGGCCGGTTGATGAACCGAAGCAACTGCTTCGGCCGTCCGCCGCGGCTCATTGGCCACAGCCTCGTTCCCGCCCCGCCCGCCATGATCGTTGCGTGCCGCATGTGGAAGGAGAGTATCGGTCTTGAATGCCCCGGCGTTCCCCGCCGGTCCGCGATGTTGACCAAAATTGTGGCACCGGTCCCTGTGCCGACCTACCGCCCGCGCGCCGCGAAGACCACATCCAGCAGCGCCTCCGTCGTCGGAGCGCTCGCCCCGCTGACGCGCAGGAGCTTTGCCGCGGCTCGCAGCACCATCTCCTCACCATCCGTCCGGGTCTCGCCGAGGGCCATCAGCGCCAGCACGGCCTCCTCGCTCGCCACATCCCCCGGCGCCAGCGTCGGTAGCGGCCCGCCCGACTTCACTTCAAGCTCAGTCAGCTCCTCCACGCTCAGGTACGCCTCCACCTTCCCCGAGAGTTCCGCGATGATCGTCTCGGCCATGCGCTTGCCGATTTCGGGGAGCTGCGTCAGCGCCTTCACATCCCGCGTCGACACGGCCCTCGCCACCGCCGCCGGCTCGACCGCCAGCGCCCGCAGCGCCTTGCGGTTGCCGATCCCCTTCACCGTCGTGAACAGCTCAAAGAAGTCACGGTCTTTATCGGACGCAAATGCCACCAGCCGCGGGATAAAGCTCGATCCCTGGTTCTGTCCCTCCAGGTACTGCAGCGTCAGCACCGTCACCTTCTGTCCCGTCCGCCCCGCCAGCTTGGCCGCAAGGTACGTCGGCACAAGCACCTCATAGGCAAAGCCGCCCACTTCCGGCGCGATCACGCCCGTGTTTCCTTCGACGGATTCCAGGATTCCAGTCAGTCGCGTGATCATCGGTCCTCAGCGTAGCGGCGGACGGCCCGGGCCGCGCTCGCGATTCGCGCCACGTTCTCTCTTCCCGGACCATGCTCTTGCCGATAACCCACTTGTGACGGCAATCACCACCATCAATTCTGTTCCCACCGGCCGCCGCGGCGGCCTCCCTGCCAACCCCGCTTCGGGTGCCGAGCCCTCGATCTGGGTGAGCCCGGTCGTGATCGGCACACCGGCCACGATCGCGGCGATCGCTGCGCAGCTCGCTTCGGTGGAGGCTGGGCCGGTGCCGCTGGGTTGCATTCTCGTTGACCGTCCACCTCCGGGCGCCATCGACAGCGGCGAGATCGTCGGGCTTCCGATCCTGGGCGACCTTGGCGATCTGCGTCATGTGCATGCCGAGATTGGCCTCTCTTCCGCGATCGTGAGCCTTCCCGCGTCGCAGTCCCCCGCGCACGCGCGTGTCCGGGCGCTCCTCCGTGAGCTTTCGATCCCCGAGCGGTTTGTTCCGACGATTGATGATGTGCTCTGTGGCCCTGCGCCGGCCGTCCGGGGCCAGTCGATCGCCGCGAGCGTGGACCTGGTTGAGCTTGTCGGCCGCACGCCATACGGCATCGATCGCCGCGCCGTCGCGAAGGTCATCGAAGGCCAGAAGGTCCTTATCACCGGTGCTGGCGGCTCCATCGGCAGCGAGCTCTGCCGCATCGCCGCGACCTTCAAGCCCAGCCAGATCATCCTGATGGAGCGCAGCGAGAACGCCCTCTTTGAGATCGACCGCCAGATCGCACGCCGCTTCCCGGGCCTCTCGCGCAAGGCACTGCTGCACGATGTGGTGGATGAGGGCGCCACGCTGCGGCACCTGGTCGCGCTGCGTCCTGATGTCGTCTTCCACGCCGCGGCCCACAAGCACGTCCCGCTCATGGAGGACCACCCCTCCCACGCGGTCGTCAACAACCTCTTCGGCACCAAGAGCATCGCCGACGCCAGCCTCGCCGTTGGCGTCAAACGCTTCGTCATGATCTCCTCCGACAAGGCCGTCAACCCCACCAGCGTGATGGGCGCCACCAAGCGCCTCGCGGAGATGTACGTCCAGGCCATGAACGCCAAGAGCCTGGGTGCTCCAACACCGACCAGTTTCACAATGGTCCGCTTCGGCAACGTCCTCGGCAGCGCGTGCAGCGTCCTGCCGATCTGGTCCGCCCAGCTCACCGAGGGTGGGCCCGTGACCGTGACCGATCCGCGCATGACCCGCTACTTCATGACGATCACGGAGGCCGCGACGCTCGTCATCCAGGCGGCCGCGATCGACGCCCACGCGCCGCAAAGCCCAACCGTCCTCGTCCTCGACATGGGCGAGCCCGTCAGCATCGTGGACTTGGCGACCCGCTTCGTACGCCTCTGCGGCTATGAGCCACGCCTGCCCCTTTCGGCCGGCACGAGCCAGTCGTCAAGTTCCCCACAGCCCGCCGGCCCCGCCATGGACATCACCTTCACTGGTGCACGCCCGGGCGAGAAGCTGCATGAGGAGCTCGCCTACAGCGCCGAGGCACTTCGGCCGACGCCCTTCCCCGGCATCATGACCCTTGCCGCCGCGGCGGTTGCGCCCATGGCCGTCGCTTCGATGATCGCCGAGATGGGGTCGCTCAAGGGGAGCACGGACCGCGATGCAGTACTCGCGGCATTGCACCGCCATGTCCCCGAAATGACGGGCGAAACCAATCAAAGAGCGAACAAAGTAACTGCCTCAGGAACCGGGTCGAATATTGCGGCCGCGTGAAGATCCTCGGTACGATGTCCTTTTGTCGGGGTCAGCCTCGTGGCCGGAGCGACTTGCGTTCCGTCTCCATCAGCGACCCACGGACGGGACCGCCCCCGACGCACATCTCTGGGACCCTATGAGCGACCGAAACAGACTCCTGAAGGACGCCCTCTCGTCGCGTGAAGAGACGCAGGGCCTCATCCGCCAGATCACCGATGCCAAGGCGACCGCTGACTCCGGCCGGCCAGACCTCTACCGGCGCGTGACCGGCTCCTCCAGCCTCGACGCCGCGCTGAGCAACGCCAAGCGGACCCTGGACCAGTACAACCGGGTCCTCTCCAAGCTTGAGCAGATGGAGCCCGACCCACCGGAGATCGTCGTCCGGGCCGTCACACCCAGCGGCATCCCCTCCGCCCTGGATCTGCCGATCTCGGCACGGTAACCGCCAGCCTCGCCCTCCCCGCCGCCGCTGTCCATCCCCCCGGACCCACCGGGGTACGGTTCTCCATGCTCCCATCCAGCCTCACCCCCACACTCCCCATCCGCCGCCTGCACCCTGAGGCGCGCATCCCGTCGTACCAGTCCGAGGGTGCCGCGGGCCTGGACCTCTCCGCCTGCCTCCCCGGCGGCCCCATCACGCTCCAGCCCGGCGAGATCCGCGCCATTCCCACCGGCCTCGCCATGGCCATCCCGCAGGGCTATGAGGGCCAGGTCCGCCCGCGCTCGGGCCTCTCCACCAAGCACGGCATGACCTGCCCCAACTCACCCGGCACTATCGACAGCGACTACCGCGGCGAGCTCCTCGTCCCCATGATCAACCTCGGCCGCGAAGCCTTCACCGTCACCCATGGCCTCCGCATCGCCCAGCTCGTCATCGCCCCAGTCGCCCACGCGCGGCTGATCGAAGTCCAGTCGCTGGACGACACCGCCCGAGGCGAGGGAGGATTCGGATCGACGGGGCTTGCGTAGATCGCGAGGCACGTGCCATCCAACCCCGCCCCGAGCCTCCATCCCTCCCGCCACGTCGGCGGCATCGAACGGCCCATCGAAGCCGCATCGCCAACTACGTAGCGCGGCGGGGGACTCTCGATGCCACCCGCCATCAGCGCCAAGGGCCATCCTTTGTGACTCGGACGAACGAGTCGCCGTCATGCCGAAAGAGGCCGTGCGTTCCGCTCAGCCAGAGGCGTCCGCTCTTGTCTTCCAGGATTTTGAACGCGAGCGATGTGATGCCGTCCTGCTCCTTGAGCTTCGTGAATGCGTGGCCGTCGTATCGATACATGGGAGCGTTCTTGCCAGAGAACCAGATGGTCCCAGATCGACCTTCGTGAATGCACCAGATCTCCTTTCCTTCGACGATGCCTTGCTGTGTGAAGTTGGTGAACTCCTTTCCGTCGAACCGGCTGATGCCCCCGTGAACCGTCCCGAACCAGATGTTCCCCGACTTGTCTTCGAGAATGCTGCTGACGGCGTTGTTGGGCAGGCCATCGCGTTCGGAGATGTTGGTGAGTGTCTTTCCGTCGTAGATGCACGCACCACCGTTGGTGCCGAACCACACCCGCCCTTTGCGGTCGACCGTGATGCAGTGCACGAACTTGCCGCTGGTCACGCCCCTGGTCGGATCGGGCTGGGCTTCGGGAAGTGCGAAGGGGGAGAATGTTTTTCCGTCGAATCGGCAGACGCCCTCGATGGTGCCGATCCAGATGACGCCGCTCGCATCGACGGCCATGCTCCAGACATCGGGGCCGATCAGGCCGTGCTGCTCGCCGAAGCTCGTGAACGACGTGCCGTCAATCCGGGTGATGCCGCCGCTGGTGCCACACCAGATGTTGCCGTCCTTGTCTTCAACGATCTTCTTGATCGTGACGCCGCGGCCCAGATCATCCTTGAGTTCGTAGCTGGTCAACGTACGTCCGTCGTTGCGGAAGAGGTCGCACTCGCCGCCAATCCAGAGCGTTCCGCGTGAATCCTGAAACACGGCTCTCACAACCCCGGCGATCTCGGCCTGTGGGCTGGCATCAATGACAAGCGCGGCCGGTTGCGCTGGCACATCGGGCGCGTGCTGCACATGCAGAGCATCCTGCGCCGATGGCGGCTGGCTGAGTGCCGACGCCGGACGACTGCCCGCATCGGCTTCTTGAGCGGATGGTGTGTGCGTGGTGCAGCCGACGGTGAGGAACGCGACACCTGCGATCGAAACAACGATTGACCTGCGCACTATGAGGCCCTTTCCATGTGGCAACGGCGGCTGCGGGGTACTGAATAGTCTGCTCGATGGCACCCTACAGCCCGTGGCAGGGGGCATCGAAGTCCCGAACCACCCAAGTCTGCCCTGAAAACCCAACCCTCCCGCCACGGCAGTGGCGGCGACCTGCCCACCAAAGCCGCAGCGCCGACCTACCCCGCCCCAATCGCCGCAATCAGCAGCCTCAAAAGGTCATGGGCCACCGGCCCCGCCTCGCCCGTGCCGACTGGCCGCCCGTCCAGGTGCGTGATGGCCGTCACCATGGAGAGCGTGCCGCAGATCACGACCTCGCGGGCCTTGTCGAGCTCTGCCGCCGTGACGGGGCGTTCGGAGATGGGGCCGTGCTTCCAGCCGCCCAGGCCCTTGGCCGCGGCGTCGATCATGAGGTCGCGCGTCACGCCCGCCAGAATCGACGTGCTCACCAGATCCGGCGTGGCGATCTCGATTCCCCCTCCTCCCCCTCCTTCTCCGCCCGCTCTCTCCAGCACCACCATCGCGTTCGCGCTCGTGGCCTCCGCGAGCAGTGGGGGATGATCGAGCGTCGCATCGCGGATCATGAGGGCGTCGTCGTTCCCCTCGTGCGCGGCGTCCATCGCCGCCAGGCACGAGCCCATCAGCGCAATCGACTTCACATGCCCCCGCAGCCAGCGCGTGTCACGCACGCGCGAGGCACGCTTGGCGGGCACCGGCGGATAGCTCGACAGTGGCGGCGTCGGAACCACATACCCAAACACAGTCGGCGTCACGGGCCCCGAGAGCACCCGCGCCCGCACCGGCTGCCCGGGCGCGGGGACGCCGCGGCTGATCTGCCAGTAGACGAAGGCGTCGCGAAGGCGGTTGGCCTCCAGCAGCTCGTGCGAAAGCCCCGTCAGGCGCGTCGCGTCCCACGGAATCCGAGCCTCATCAAGCCCAGCCTGCAGCCGCTTCTCATGCAGCGCCATGCCGACGAGCTTGCCGCCGAACGCGCGCAGGCCCTCATACAGACCATCGCCAAAGAGGAACCCGCGGTCCAGCGGGCTGATGCGGGCCTCGTCGAGCGGCAGGATGTGGCCGTTGAGATGGACCTTCACAGTGTGCTTCCTTGCAGGGTCGGATCACCGGGTAGGTCGGCTTTCCGAGCCGACTTTTCTGTCTACGGGGATGTCTACAGGAAGGATGTCGGTTCGGAGAACCGACGTACCCCAATCGTCGGTGCGGAGAACCGACCTACCCAGCTAGAGCTGCCGCCCCAACTGCTCGGCGATCATCTCCGGCGTGACGATCAGGACGTTGCCCCAGTCCCAGTCGAGCGTCAGCACGCCCTCCTGCAACTGGCAAGTCTCCGACCACGACGAGTTCGTGGAGTTGATGACGTGGACCTGCTTGACCTTCGCCGCGACGGCCTCGCGCCCGAGCTCATCGCGGCAGACATCCTTGAACGCATCGACCACCCGCTGGAAGCAGTACTCATCCAGCCGCATGATCGGGTTGGTGTCCTCCGCCAGCGACTCCCACGCCACCGTGAGCGACATGGGCACGCCCGTCACGATCTCGAGTTCCTTCTGGCGGGCGGGCACCACGCTCTCGCGCAGTTCCTTCAGGCGACGACGTTCGGCAAGGCCCATCGGCGAGGCTCCATGACGCGGAGGGATCAGAACGCCAGCAAGGCGTCCGACCCCGCGATGGCGACTATAACCAGCCGCGGCGGTCTATCCGGCGGAAGTCGCAGCCGCGCCGGCCAGAAATCTCGCGCATCCACCCGTTGCGTTTCGGGCGCACCCATGCGAGAATACGCGGTAGTGTGTGCGGAGATCCCGCGGACAGAGTTCAGGCCGAAGCTCAGGATGGAGATTCCCCATGGGCGGCATGATCAGCTTTACGAACAACTTCGAGGACCGCTCCACGGATGCCGGTTTCCAGTTCGAGTTCTACTGCGACGGATGCCGCGGCGGGCACATGTCGGCCTTCAAGCCCAACAAGCTGGGCATGGCTGGCGGCATGATGCGGGCGGCGTCGTCGTTCTTTGGTGGGCTCGGAAGTGCCACCGAGGCGACCGACCAGATGCGCGACATGCTCCGTGGCAAGGAGCGCGACGCGGCCCTCAAGGAGGCCGTCGAGCTTGCCAAGACCCACATGAAGCACTGCGGCCGCTGCGGCGCGTGGGTCTGTCCGGAGGCGTGCTGGAACGAGAAGGTCAACATGTGCGAGAAGTGCGCACCCGACCTTGAGGAAGAGCTCCAGGCGGCTCAGAACACGGCCAAGATGGAGCAGATGTGGCGCAAGGCCCGCATGGTCGACATGATCTCCGACATCGACGTGACGCAGCAGGGCGGCAAGCCCAAGGCCGCGCCGATGATGTGCGCTGCCTGCGGCGAAAAGGTTGAGGGTAAGTTCTGCGGGAGTTGTGGCACGCCCGCCCCCGCCGCCAAGAAGAACTGCCCCGGCTGCGGCGAAGAACAGGCCGGGACCGCCAAGTTCTGCGGCTCCTGCGGCACCAAGCTCGCGTGATGGGGCGCGCTGGTGGCATTCGATCAAAGGGCTTGGCGGCGAGTGCAGATGCATGCATCCTGCAAAGTGGCCTCATGCCGCGCGGGTAAACGTCCGATTCGTAGCGGATGCCATCCGTTGAATCCATCGCGTCCATGAGCAGCCAGATGTCGCGCGAAGCCCTTGCGAGCAAGGTCTCGACGCGCGTGGCCCGGGTGGCGTTGGACAATCAGGAGTCGCAGGGCAAGGCCGCGATCGCGCTCCTGGACGGCGCGCTCAAGCTGGCCAAGTCAGCCTCTGACGGCTCGGCTCAATCCGGGCGGCTTGATGTGACCGCCTGATTCAGCGGCGCTGCCACTCTCAACATCGCTCAGCGTGACATGATCGCGGCACACGCCACGACCGCAGCGGTCTCGCTCCGCAGCGTGTGAGGACCGACGCGCAGGCGGATCGCCCCGGCCGCGGCGAGCGACGCGCGCTCTTCGTTCGAAAGTCCACCCTCAGGCCCGACCAGCAGGCAGCACGATTCAAACACGGGCAGCGAGCCCGGAGGTCCACCCTCTTCATCCGCCACGATGAGCGTCGCGGGAAGTCGCAACTCCGCCCGCTTCGTCAGAACATCGCGAAGCTCGATCCGCTCACCCAGTTCCATCAGGTGCGCGCGGCCGCATTGCTTGAGGGACTCAATCGCCGTGCGCGCCAGCCGCTCGAGCTTGCCTTCGCGGGGGTCGACAATCGTGCGTGTGGTGATGAGTGGCCTCCACGCGGCACACCCCGCCTGCGAGAGGCCGTCGATCATCTCCGAGAGGTGATCGCCCTTGGGCGGCGATGCCAGCACGACCACGCGGGGCGAGGGTGCCGGGACCGTCCGAACCTCCGAGGCGCGCAGCGTGACGGTCCAGCCGTCGCGGGACTTGGTGATCGCCTCCAGCGTCATGCTCGCGACGCGGCCAAGGCCATCGCATACGACAGCCCCGTCACCCACCTCAAGCCGCTTCACGCGTGCCAGATGATGGGCCTCATCGCCCCCGATGACCAGGCGGTTGCTACCCCGCTCGAGCGAGCCGACAAGGTCCGGAAAGTAGATGATGTGGCGTGCCATGCTGGTTTCGAGGGGGGAAGATGCGAGGTCTGATCCCGGTTGGCCCGGACCCGGTAGAGTGTCGGGCGGGCAAGTCCGATGACTACGGACGTGCATTGAGTTCCGAGACGGTATCGCCCCTGTCCTGCGTGCGATGAATCTGACGGGTTCTATTTGGCGGATCACTCAGCTGATCAACTGGCTGGTCACTCAGAAGCTTGCGAATGACCGAGACACCGACCACAACCCCGACCACGCCGACGCTCAGCGATGTTGATGCTGCGCCGACCGCGGTCGTGCCTGCGGCAGCAATGCCCGCGCCGAGTCAGCCTGAGTCGAGCGAGACCAGGGGCATTGACTTTGCATCCCAGATCGACGCGCTGCTGGCAGATGTCGAGTCCGCGAGCACGAACATCCACGCGGCGGTCAGTGAGGAGACTGAGACCTCGTCGGGGAAGCACGCGGCCGCGTTGGTCGATGATCTGATCGTCGGTGGTGAAGACGACGCTCACCTCATCGACCAAGTTGTTGAACAGGGCGGTGATCAGGACCGTGATCAGAGCGGTGATCAGGACGTTGCTGTACATGTGCCTCAGGACGTGAATCAGGGCACAGATCTGGCGAGCGATTCACTTGTTCCCCTTGACGTTCAGCTCGGCGCGCAGCTCCACGAGCAGATCGATTCTCTCGCCGCGTCGCTCGGTGCGGACCCCGCGCTTGCCTCGGGCCATGCTGATGCGGTGGATCACGCGGCCGAAGCACTCGATCAGGATCTCGTCTCGCCGCCCGTCCACACAGCTGTGAGCGATCAGCCTCCGCCGCACACAACGACCTCAGCGATGATCGCCGCGATCGTCGATGCCGACTCGACGCCACCGACACCGACGCCGGTCGACACCGCGCGCGACGACATCGCGTCGCAGGTCTCCAGCCTGCTTGCATCGCTGCCGGAAGTGATCGGCAAGCCCGAGCCGCAGCCGTCGGCCTCCGAGGACACGGCCGCCTCGCGGGAAGCAATCGACAACGCGTTTGATCCTGCTGAGGCCTCGGCGGCGCTGGGCGATCCAGCGGCGGGCAACAATGAGTCCATCGATGAACAGATCGAAACGCTCACCAACACGCTGATCCAGAGTGAGTCGCTGACCACCGAGAAACTCGCGGAGATGATCTCGCCCGATCCCGTGCCCGCGGGCCGAGCCGCCGGTGGTACGGCGGCGTCCACCGAACTGCAGCCGCACCAGATCCTCCGCTCCGAAGCGGCAGAAAAGCCGGAGGAGACGGAGGCCGCCGAGGCCCCCTCGCTGCACGTGGACATAGTCAAAGGACCGCCACTCTCGGCTCGAATCTCGGCGATGTTAGCGTCCCTTGGCGCTGCGATCGGCGGCACACTCGCAGGCATGGCCGACGGTCTCTCGGCTTCGCTCGTGAATCGGCCCGCCTTCGCCAAGGGTCTGGGCTGGATCTCCCTCAACACGATCTTCCTGGCGGGGTGCCTCTGGGCCTTCCTGATCTTCGTTCGCCTTCCCGCGCTTGAGAACGTGAAAGCAAGCTCCTTTGACTTCAGCCACGGCACGCTGCCAGCGCCAGCGCCCGTGCACGCCGCGGATCACAAGGAGGGTGATGGTCACGGCGACGATGCTGGTCACGACGCTCACGGCGCAGACGCCGCGACCAAGGACGACGGGCACGGTGGCAAGAAGACCACCGCCAAGAAAGAACCCATAAAGAATATTACCAAGAAGAGAGAGCCCGCCAAGAAGGACACTAAAAAAGACGCCAAGCCAGCCAGCGGCGGGCACTGACCTCAGCTCGAGGCGTCAGTGCGCGTGACCGCCATGGCCTTCATGCCCAGCGTGTCCAGCGTGTCCAGTGTGCCCAGTCTGGTGAGGTCGAGCTTTTGCCGGTCTCTTGCCTGCTTCCTTGGCCGCCTTCTGCGTGCACTTATCGCAGGACCCAAACAGCACAAGCTCGTGCCCATCGAGCGTGAAGCCCTTGGGCGAGAGGTCTGCGAAGTCGCCCGGGCACCCTTCGACTTCAAAGACTCTGCCGCACGGGCGGCAGTAGAAGTGGTGATGATGTGCCTTCCCGGCGAGCTCGTATCGGGGCGACTCCCCCGGAATCTCGACCTGCTGGACGACGCCCGCCTCCGCCAGAAGCTTCAGTGTGCGATAGACCGTCGCCATGCCAAGGCCAGCCAGGCGTGACTGCGCGAGCTCGAGGATCTCCTTGGGCGAGACTGGAGCGCCGGCATCCTCGATGGCATCGCGGATTGCAGTACGTTGACGCGTTTGACGTTCGCTGATCTGGGCCATGTGGACTGAGTGTACCCGTGCGCCGGGCTAGACTCGTCGCCCCTTCATCAGGCGCGATCCCCAATGTCCACATCACCTTCCTCATCACCCTCTTCCAGCGCCACGCAGCCCACCTCACCCGCGCCAGCCGCGATCATCGCGCCCTCGCTCGACCATGGCCGCCTCACGACCGGCCGCCTCGCGGGGCTCTCACTCCCCGCCGCGGTCTGGGTCCTCTCCTGGCCCATCCTCGCCGAGTCTGTCCTCAATTCTCTCGTCGGACTGACCGACACCGTTCTCGCGGCGGGAATCGAGGATGGTGGTGCCGCGGCGGACGCTGTCGGCGGCGCTTCGTACGTCCTCTGGTTCATGGGGCTCATCGCTCAGGCCGTGGGTGTCGGGGCGACCGCGATCATCAGCCGCTCGGTCGGCGCGGGCCGAATCGCGGTGGCCAACGCCGCGGTAGGGCAGTCAATCATTCTCGCCCTTGCCGGCGGCGTCGTGGTCGGAGCCATGGTTGCGATGGTTGCGGCGCCTGTCGCGAGGCTGCTTGCCCTGACCCCCGAGGCGACGGAGGCCTTCGTGGTCTTCCTGCGCATCAACGCGCTGGGCGTGCCGCTGGGTGCGGTGCTCTTCTCGGGCATCGCCTCCGCCCGTGGCGCGGGCGACTCGCTTCGCCCTCTGATCTCGATGCTGATCGTCAACGGTGTCAACATGGTCCTGAGCTATCTGCTCTCGGGCGTTGACCTCAAGGCCGCGCCTCTCCAGGGAGCCGCGGCGCGCACGCTGCTCGAAAACCCACTCGAGCTCGACCTTGGCGTGCGAGGGATCGCCTGGGGAACGGTCGTGGCGTACGGCGTCGGCGCGCTCGTGATGCTCGTGATCTTGCGGCGAGGAGTGGGGGGAGTCGGAAGTGTGCGCGGGACTGTGCGACTGCGTGCGCGGTGGCTTCGATTCCACAGGACAACGATGCTGCGCCTCTGCCGCATTGGTATTCCGAACTTCTTCGAGATGCTCGGCATGTGGGCTGGCAACTTTCTGGTGATCATGATGGTCGGCTGGCTCGGTGGTGCGGCCGGAGGCACGCTGGGCTCGCACCTGATCGCGGTGCGGCTGGAGGCGTTCAGCTACCTGCCCGGCTTTGCGTTCGGCACCGCCGCCGCAACGCTCGTGGGACAGCACCTGGGCGCACGGAATCTACGGAGCGCAACGCGTGCCGGCTGGCTCTGTGCGCTCCTTGCTGTGGCGTTCATGGGCGCGATGGGAGTCGTCTTCATCACGATGCCGCGCATGCTCACCGGCTTGCTCACGACCCAGCCCACGCACCTTGAACTCGTGCCGCCGCTGCTTGTGATTGCGGGGCTCGTGCAGATTCCATTCGGCGTGTCGATCGTGCTGCGTTCTGCGCTGCGCGGAGCGGGCGACACACGCGGCGCGATGTGGATCACGTGGATCTGCACCTACTTCGTGCGTCTGCCGCTCGCCTACGCGCTCAGCGGCGTTGATGTCCCGCTGCCCAACGGCGGCGTCTTTGAGAATCCCAGCCCGATCGACATGGGCCTGCGAGGCCTGTGGATCGGGCTTTGTCTAGAGATTGTGGTCCGCTGCGCGATCTTCACGCATCGCTACGCGAAGGGGCATTGGCGATCTGCCCGAGTCTGAGACTGGTAAAGCCTTGTCCAAGGCCTCGTGCGATCACTTCTCACATCGCTCAGTTGGCTGCGGGCTCTGCGGTGGTGCCGCCGGACTCTTCCTTCTCGAAACTCTTGAAGCCTGCTCGCTGCTTCAGGGCCTCGATGCTGAAGGGCGCGGGTGGCGGCGTCTGTGACCCTGCGTTCAGCGTGCGCTGACGCTCTTCCTCGCGCAGGAGCACAAGGCCGACCTGCCTTGTCATCTGGCGGAGATCGTCGCTCGTCATCGGCCTGATGGCGCGCAGCTGGATCACCGCGACCGATCGTGCCGCGGGCAGTGGAACAACGACGGTCTTCTGCGCGGGGTTGAGCTCTGTCACGTTCGCCGTCGGTCCCAGGCCATCGGCCAGGGAGAGAATCTGATCGCGCACGGCCTGGGTATCGAGCGATGGCGGCCCGCCTCGCACGCTCTCGCGGGTCACGCGGATCGGCTTTGCAATCGCCTGATCCAGCGGCGTGCCGGGAAGGAACTCGGCCGCAATCCCCTCGAGCCCCATCGCGATCGCCTGGGCGAGCAGTGAAGACTGCTCGGCCGCGAGAAGCGCGAAGGCCGAAGCCTGCCTGACGTCCGCGATGACCTGCGAGCGAACCTCATCCAGCGAGTCCGCGGGTGCGGGCTTGCGCGCATCGAGCACGGTCAGGAAGTACGCGTTGCCTGCCTGGTCCCGGAGTGCCGAGTCGAAGGGGACTCGCACCTGCATCAGCGAGTTGCCCTGCCCAGAGAGCTCGTACGTTGAACGCAGCAAGGTCTGCAGTGTTCCAGAGCGCGTGCCAACACGGAACTCCGCGAGGCCGATGCCCTCGAGCGCACCGGCATCGGGAACGCGCGTCCACTGCTCTGTTCGTTCAACCAGCCGTGGCAGCGGGATCGAGTGACCCGTTGCGGACTTCACTCCATCAACGATCGCCGTCGCGAGGTCGCCCATCCTCGGACGCTCGGCCTCCCAGTCCGGCGGCAGACGCCTGACGCCGCCGTCAATGACGAGCCGGCGCGTCGCCGAGCGGACCCTGGCCTTGACAACCCGGTCGGCTTCGACGAAGACAGCCTCGACGGCCTGAGAACGCAGCAGCGTCTCAACCTTCACGCGCTCTGCCTCGAACTCGCCGGCGAACTGCGCGCGATCGGCCTGCCACGCGCGGTACGCCGCGAGCGGGTCCACGATGAGAGAAGCCTCAATCTGCGCCCTGTTGAGCTCGATCCACTCAAGCTTCACGCGCTCGGGCTGCACATACCCAAAGCCCATCTCGCCCGTGCCGGGCTCAACGGCGCGATACTTCTCAAAGTGGGCCAGCAGCTGCTCCTCGGTCGCATCGGGCACCTGTGCCACACGCGCGTCCGAAGGAATCACGACGGCCTCGATGAAGACGGCATCGATGAGCTTGCGCCCGACCTGCGCCGCGCGCTGGGCCGAGAAGCGAGGCGCCTCGGAATAGACCGAGACCAGCCGCTGCACGCCCCGGAGCTTCGCGAGCGCCAGCTCAAAGTCCTGCAGCGTCAGCGCGCTCTCCGACGCGACGGCCATCTTCCGGGCTTCGAGCATCGGCAGGATCTGGCTGGCGCGCTGGTCCACCATCTGCGCGTACATGCCGAACTGGCGATAGAGCTGCGCCTGCGGATCACGATCGACAGACACCTCTGCCTCGAGGCGTGCCAGCTCCGGCAGCCAATCGCGCCCATCGCCCGCCTCGCCGATCAGCCCCGCCGCCGCGGCCTCGCGTGTCAGCAGGAACCAGTGCGTGCCATCCTGGATGCCGATCAGTCCCATCATCGTGCCCGGGACAAAGGACGTGAGTGCGCGATGCTCGGCATCGGCCTTACCAAGGTCCGCGGCCCGCACCTTGCTGCCTCCGACCTCCGCCACCACGCGCTTGCGCGGATCAGGCTGGAAGAGCGAACTCGTCCCCGTGAAGAGGAACGTCACCATCAGCAGCGAGCCGCCGATGCCCAGGATCCACTTGTTGTACTTGCGCAGGATCTTCAGCATGGAGAGTCGGTTCCAGGGCGCGAGGTTGGGAGCCCCTTCGGGACTCGGGCGGCTTCCATCTCTCGCGGAGCATTGCTTCTTGAGCGAGCACCAAACAGTCTTTGAACAAACAAAGTCGGCCGACCGGAGGCCATCCGATCGGCCGAGAAGGATATCGGGTGAACGCCGCCACTTCTGGCGGCCTCCAACTCGCCGTCACTTAGCGATAGAACTCGATGATGAGGTTCGTGTTGACGTCGAACGGGATCTGGTCCGTCGCGGGGATCGCCGTGACTCGGAGCTGGAGCTCCGAGGGGTTGAAGTCCAGCCAGCCTGGGACCTCAAAGCCAGCCAGCGACTCCATCGCCTCGCGAGAGAGCTTCTGAGCCTTGGGCTTGAGCGTGATCACATCGCCAACGGAGACGATGAAGCTCGAGCGGTCGGTCTTGCGACCGTTGACGATCACGTGGCCGTGGCCGACGAGCTGACGCGCGGCCCAGATCGTGCGGGCCAGACCCGCGCGACGGACGACGTTGTCGAGGCGACGCTCGAGCAGCTGCAGCAGCATGTCGCCGGTGTTGCCGGGCATCGAGCCGGCCATCGCCATGAAGCGACGGAACTGCTTCTCAAGAACGCCATAGTGGAACTTCAGCTTCTGCTTCTCGTTCATGCGGATGCCGTAGTCACGCAGGCGACGGCTGCGGAAGCCGTGCATACCCGGATAGACCAGGGCGCGCTTGGCCGTGTGCTTGGGGATGTCCGCGATCGGAACGCCCACACGACGCGAGAGCTTGAGCTTGGGACCGGTGTAACGAGCCATCAGCGATTCTCCGTCCACGGATCGGTGTGCTGCGGGGCACGATCGCCTCGCAAACTCCGTCCGGGTGCCCGTCGCAATACGCTCGCATCTCACCCTCAAATGGGTAGATCGCAGTCGTCGCGCCGGGCGATCTGTGCCGGGTGACCGAGGCTTCGGTCCGGCGGGTCAAAGGGAAACCAGATCCGGGCATTTCAATGCCGGGCCTGTATTGAAGGTCAGCCAACCGTTCGGGTCAAGTCCAAAGCCCAACCCAACCTCGCGCGGCAGGTGTCCCGCCCGCCTCTACCCAACCTGCCCCCCTTCCTTCTGCCGTCTCTCCTCTCCCCCCACAAGCGCATCCCCCAAACGCCATCTTTCAACTTTGCAAGATTTTCTTACACCGAGAAATCAAGCACCAAATCCACTTCACCCAAAATCTTGGACACGCTTCGTGCGCACAGATCGAGGCGCGACCAGTGAGTGTGAGGGCCCACTCTTTTTGAGGCCCGCGTCAAGGTCGCCGGCCCAGTCGAAAGCCAGCAAGGTGAACCCTCACCAAGCCAAGGCCCGGTGGTCCAGCCGGGGGACCAACAACGCGGACTTTCAGAAGCTGGGTCCCACGGTCGAGCCAGGCCTAGCCAGCACGATGCAGACTTGCGATGCAGCGTCGCCCTCGGCTAAGCGGCCCGCCCGTCCTTCGGTGCTCGCGACAACGCTGCCCTTGCTCGTCGCAAGGGACGCCAGGACCACCCGCGCGCCGAAGGGAAACCAGTCCACGATCAGAGGCCTCCGCCAGAACACGGCGGGGGTCCTCCTTTGCTCCCGCTCGATGCCTCGATGCCTCATGCCTTGATGCCTTCTTCTCCTTAACCCTCCCCGCTCACGCTGCCTCCCTCCTCACTTCCACACGTGTACGCTTGCTTACTTCTCCTCCACGCCGCCCCACCCGAGACATCACAGCATGACGCGACAGGTTCACCT
>JBBASU010000017.1:0-70015 GCA_040399065.1 Phycisphaerales bacterium
GGGGAGGAGTGGGGATGAAGAAGGCATCGAGGCAGGAGGCATCGGGGCATCGAGTTGTTTGTGGGGGTGGACTGCGCCACCGGTCTTGGCCGTTCTGGCCGGACTGGCGGGGGCCGGGGTGCCTTTAATGGTGGATGCCGACGTATGTCTATGAAGTCTTGGGGAAGGACGGTCAGCCGACGGGGCGGACGTTTGAGGCGGTGCAGTCGATGAAGGAGGCTGCGCTGGCGAAGGACCCTGCGACGGGGGAGTCTTGCCGCCGCGCGATTGTGGCGCCGAACATTGCGGGCAAGTGGAGCGACATGAAGGGGAAATCGCAGCTCTCGAACAAGAACCTGGAGCGGATGGGTTTCACGAAGTACGAGCGGAAGGGGAAGGGGTACATGGAGCGGGTGGCGGGGAAAGAGGGGCCGCCGAGCATCAGTGCGGATTGATGGGTGTGGGGGGTTGCCGGAGGTGTCCGGACACGTCGGGCGTGACGAGGTGGCGTAAGTCGCTACCATGACCCCCCTGTGGAGAAGTTCCTCCAGACATTGATGGACGCGACCGCCGTCGGAAGCCTGTACGCGCTGATTGCGCTGGGCTACACGATGGTCTATGGCATTTTGAAGTTCATCAACTTTGCGCACAGCGATGTCTTCGTGCTGGGGGCGTGGGTGAGCCTGTCTGCCGCGGCGGTAGCTGGGTTTGTCGATCAGGATCTGGCGACTGCGGGCGTGCAGGCGGCACCGATCGCGGCGTGGGTGGTGTGGGGGCTGGTGGCGTTGACCGGGGCGGCGCTGGCGCGCGGGGGATATGACGCGGCGAGGATGGGCGGGCCTTGTGGTGACCGGTGGCGAGTGCTGCTGGACTCGCCTCTGATGATCGCGGCGGTGTGGGGGTGGGGGATTGTGGCGCTGGTGATGCTGGCGGGGGTGCTGCGGAGTGGGCCGCTGTCGGCGGTGTCGGGCGGGGTGATCCTGATCGCGGCGATGCTGGCGTGCGGGCTGGTGGGGTTCACGCTGGAGCGTCTGGCGTACAAGCCGCTGCGCTCGGCGCCGCGGCTGAACGTGCTGATCACGGCGATTGGTGTGAGTCTGCTGCTGCAGAACCTGGGGCAGCTCAACTGGATGTTCGGGACGCGGCCGGAACGCATGCCGACGCTGATGCCGAACACGGAGCCGCTGGCGACGCTCGGGGGGGTCAAGATCTGGCCGGTGGATCTGGTGGCGGGCGGCACGGCGGTGCTGCTGATGCTGGGGCTGGACCGCCTGGTCTTCAAGACGAAGTTTGGGCGGGCGATGCGGGCCGTCAGCTTCAGCGAGCGGAATGCGGCGCTGATGGGGATTCCGGTGGACCGGGTGATCTCGATCACGTTTGTGATCGGGGCGATGCTGGCGGCCGCCGCGGGGTTCTTGTATGCGCAGAAGTACCCTGGTCTGAATCAGACGGCCCACCCGGTGTGGGTGCTGCTTGGGCTGAAGGCGTTCGTCGCGGCGGTGGTGGGCGGGATCGGCAACATCCGTGGCGCGATGCTGGGCGGGCTGCTGATTGGATTGCTGGAGTTCTTCGGCGCGGCGTACCTGTCGACGGAGCTGCGGGACGTGTACGTGTTCGGTGCGCTGATCATCGTGCTGCTGGTGAGGCCGAGCGGGATTCTGGGGAGGGTGGTTGCTGAGAAGGTCTGAGGAAGGCACTTGGCACCAGGCACTTGGCACTCGGGAGGAATGAAGACAGAGACATTTACCTGACGGGTCGTTCTCGTTGAATCGGGTTTCCACTGCATCGCTGCCTCGCTTTTCCCCATGTCCACTCAGCTTCAAACTCGTGCTCGTTCCTTGGCGCCTGGGCTGGTGCCGAGTGTGGCTCGGTCGGTGTGGCCGGTGGTGGCGATCGTCGCGGTGGCGGTGGTGCTGCAGCTGTTTGTGAAGCCGTGGGTGGGCGGCGTGGATGGCGGCGACTTCTACAACAAGCTGGCGGTGGACATTCTGGTCAACGTGATGCTGGCCGTGTCGCTCACGATGGTGAACGGGTTCACGGGGCAGTTCTCGATCGGGCATGCGGCGTTCATGGCGGTGGGGGCGTATACCGCCGCGGGGATCATGTACTACGCGTCGTTCCGGCTGTATGGCTCGCCGGATGTGCATGGCGGGCGTTTGAGCACGATGCTGACGGGGATGGAGGGGCCCTTGGTCACGGGGGCGGATCTGCTCTTCTTTGGTGCGCTGCTGGCGGGGGGGCTGGTGGCGGCACTCTTTGGGTATCTGGTTGGGCTGCCGAGCCTGCGGCTGCGCGGGGATTACCTCGCGATCGTGACGCTTGGGTTTGGTGAGATCGTGCGGGTGCTGATCCAGAGCCAGACGCGGGATGTGCTGTACGACGTGGATGAGATCAAGGCCGCGCCGGTGGTGGGTCTGGCGCAGCTCTTCACGGCGGAGAAGTCGATTGGTGAGGTGGGGTGGGCGGCGTGGTGGGAGCAGATGCAGGGGCCCCTGTGGACGAAGCTTGGCGGGGCGCTGGGGTTCAGCGGCCTGCCGTTCTACACGAGCTACTTCTGGGTGACGCTGATGTGCGGCATCACGCTGCTCGTGGCGATCCGGATGAAGTACAGCAGCGCGGGGCGGGCGCTCCTCTCGATCCGTGAGGATGAGATCGCGGCGGAGGCGATGGGCGTTGACACGACCAAGTACAAGATCCGCGCGTTTGTGATCAGCGCGTTCTTTGCGGGGATCGCCGGCGGGCTGTTTGCACACACGGTGGGGGTGCAGCTCAACGCCGGTGAGCTGGGGTTCGTGAAGAGCTTTGACGTGATCATCATGGTGGTGCTGGGTGGGCTGGGGTCGATTTCGGGCGGGGCGATCGCCGCGGCGATCCTGACGGTGCTGCCGGAGGCGCTGCGGGACTTTGAGCTTTCGGTGCTCCAGGCGCTGCTGGGTGTGATGGGGCTGGTGGCGGCGGTGGGCGTGGTGCGGGCGGCGTGGGGCCTGATCCGCGGGCGCGGCGTGAGCGCGGGAGCGAAGCGACTGCTGATGATCGGAGTCGGGGCGTGCATCGCGGTCTTCGTGGCGAGCCTGATTGCGCCGGCGTTCTTTGGGACGCGGTTCAATCTGGGTGAGTACCGGATGATCCTGTATGCGCTGGCGCTGATCCTGATGATGATTGCGCGGCCGAAGGGGCTCTTGGGCGTCAAGGAAGTGTGGGAGCTTGGGAGAAGGCACTAGGCACTTGGCAGCAGGTTCTGAAGACACTGAAGGAAGACTGGCTCGCATGGTGGATGTTTCGAACAAGCCGACGATGAGTGAGGCCTCTCCGCCTGCGCGGGAGGTTTTGCTTTCGGTTCGTGGGGTTTCGAAGAGCTTTGGGGGGCTGAAGGCTGTTCAGGACTTTGGGCTTTCGCTCTCGCGTGGCGAGCTGAATGGGCTGATCGGGCCCAACGGTGCGGGCAAGACGACGGTCTTCAACCTGCTGACGGGCGTGTACACGCCCGATGCGGGTGAGGTGCTGCTGGCGGGGCGCTCGACACGGGGGATGAGGCCCAACCGGATCGCCGCGGCGGGGATGGCTCGGACGTTCCAGAACATCCGGCTCTTTGGCGAGCTGTCGGTGCTGGACAACGTGAAGTTGGGCTGCCACGTGCGTGTGACGCACTCGATGTGGGCTGGTGTGCTTCGTACGGGCTGGTCGCGCGGCGAGGAGCGGGCGATTGCGGACCGGTCGATGGAGCTGCTGAGGCTGTTTGAGCTGGATGGGCGGGCGCATGAGGAGGCGCGGAGCCTGCCGTATGGCGATCAGCGCAAGCTGGAGATTGCGCGGGCACTGGCGACGGACCCGAAGGTGCTGCTGCTGGATGAGCCCGCCGCGGGAATGAACCCGCAGGAGAAGGTGGCGCTGCGGCAGCTGATCCGGCGGGTGCGCGATGAGTTCAAGGTGACGATCCTCCTGATCGAGCACGACATGGGGCTCGTGATGGAGATCTGTGAGCGCATCACGGTGCTGGACTACGGCGTCGTGATCGCGGAGGGCACGCCGGCGGAAGTGCAGCAGAATCCGAGAGTGATTGCGGCGTACTTGGGCACTGGGTAGCCAAGGTGCCAAGCAGCCAAGCTGCCAAATGGCTAAATGGTCAAATAGCTAAATGGCCAAATGTGTCGGACTTGCAGTGCATTCCTCTCCCACCAGTGCCCAGTCCCCGATCCCCAGTCCCTTCGGAGTCCCCCTTGCTGACTGTCACTGATCTTCGGGTGAGTTATGGCGCGATCAAGGCGCTGCATGGGGTTTCGCTGCGCGTGGAGCGTGGGGAAATTGTGACGCTGATTGGGTCGAACGGGGCGGGGAAGACGACGACGCTTCGGGCGATCTCGGGGCTGGTGCGGGCGGCTTCGGGGTCGGTGGTGTTTGAGGGGCGTGATCTGGGGCGGGTGCCGCCGCATGAGATTGTGCGGCTTGGGCTGGCGCAGTCGCCCGAGGGGCGGGGTGTGTTTGCGAACATGACGGTGGAGGAGAATCTGGAGCTTGGGGCCTTCACGCGGCATGACCGCGCGGGGATCGCGCAGGATCGCGAGCGCGGGCTGGAGCTCTTTCCGCGATTGCGTGAGCGGCTGAAGCAGATGGCCGGGACGCTCTCTGGCGGTGAGCAGCAGATGCTGGCGATGGCGCGGGCGCTGATGGCGCGGCCTCGGCTGCTGCTGCTGGATGAGCCGAGCCTTGGGCTGGCGCCGCAGATCGTGCAGGTCATCTTCAAGATCATCCGCGACATCAACCAGCCGACGCAAGAGGGGCCGGGGACAACGATCCTGCTGGTGGAGCAGAACGCGCACATGGCGCTGAAGGTGGCGAACCGCGCGTATGTGCTGGAGGTTGGCAAGGTGGTCATGGAAGGACCCGCGGCGGAGCTGGCGGCGAGTGACGCGGTACGGAAGGCGTATCTGGGGGTTGGGTGAGGGGGTGTTGGTGAGGTTGGTGGATTGTCCGGATGAGTGTGGGGTGGGATAAACTGACCGGCTCGGCATGATCAGGGGATCTTGCCCTTGGGCTCTTTGGCTGGACTGGATCGAGACTTTTTCTGGGGATGCACGCGTGACGACCGTTTCGCCGCCCTTTGTCTATTCGCCGCTGCCGCGAATGTTGCCGGCTGGATATGGTGCTGCGCCGATCTTTGCGGGCGAGGTTGGGGCGATGGTGTCGCTGTGCGTGGTGGTGCGGACGGACCGGAAGGGTGCGGGGGAGAGCGTGCTGGTTGCGCTGCGTGAGACGCTGGATGGGCACTGCGTGCTTGGGTGTCTGCGGGACCGGTCCGGGCGCGTGCTGGAATTTGTGGAGGTCTGGTCGCAGGATCCGAGCGGCCTGACGCGTGCGCCGGCGGCGTATCGGGAGTCGCTGACGAACGCGGCGCTGGATGCGCGCTGGTCGGCGCGGTGCAAGGCGATCGAGGAGGCGGAGTCGTTCGAGGGCGGCGGGCTGATCCGGACAGGGTTTGAGGAGGTCAGCCCGGGCGTGATCTTTATTGACTCGAAGAAGCTGTCGCCGCTGGCGGCGCGTGATCAGCGCACGGGCGGGACCTGGACGCTCTGTTCTGATGAGGCGCTGCTGGCGAAGAAGGGTGTGCCGCCGTACTCGACGACGCTGGCGCGGCATCTCTTCCAGCCTGAGATGGGCGAGCAGTCGGACATGCTGCCTGTGGACATGGTGGGTGGCGATCCGCGCGGGCTTGGGCTGCCTTCTGAGGCGGCGGCCGTGAATGGTGCGGGCGGGCTGATGATGGTGCGTCGATACGCGCCGCTGTCGCTCGAGCAGTATCTGGACGCGGTGTCGGGGGTTGATGGTGAGGCGGGTGATCCGGAGGGGCTGCTGTCGATGATCGCGGCGGCATCGCTGGGGTCGCGCGTGGCGGCGGGCGGGTGGTTGACGCTGGGTGCCACGGATGCGCGTTCGCGGCTGGTGGAGGCGCTGCATCTGAAGTTGATGGCGCTGGCTGGCGCGGCGGCCGCGGTGCGAACGCATGTGGCTTCGACGGGGACGCCGCTGCTGAACCTGACGGCGCAGTCGTTCCGCGTGATGATGGCGCGGGGCGGGGTGGCGACGCCGATGCTCTGGTCGGCGCGGCCTGTGCTTTCTGAACCGGGCGAGGCGGTGGAGCTGTCGCTGCCGGGTACGAACACGTCGTTCTACATGCCGGCGAAGACGGGCTCGGTCTCGATCTATGCCCCGGCGGGGATGATGCGGGCGACGTCGGGCAAGGGCTGGATGCGGCTGCGCAACGTGATCGCGGGCCAGAGCGCGGGCGGGAACGCTTCGGGGGGCGTGATCCTTGAGGGCACGCTCTCGACGCAGGAGCGACTGGCGCCGGGCAAGGGCGACCTTGTGTGGCTGCGGATGCTGATGGGTCCGTCGCGTGTGGATCTGTATGCGACGCTCGATGCGGGCACGTCGCTGGCGGCGGGTGAGTTCCGGGTGCGGACGCTGCCGACGGCGCTGACGCCCGAGGTTGAGGCGCGGCTGCAGAGTGCGCTGGGCGTGCCGATTCCGGATGTGACGTTTGACGTGGTGCCGCAGTTGTCGACGCCGTGCGACCTGTACGCCTTGGGCGTGCTTGGGGTGCGGGCGCTGCTGGTCGGGCCGGGTCGTCCGCTACCGGTGGTGCTGGATGAGGTCCTGAGCCTGGCGTCGCAGGCGGCCCGTGACATTTCGAGCGGGGCGGACCTGCCGAGCCGGCTTCTGGCGGTGTTTGAGTCCGATGCGCGATGGGGCGAGATGCTTGGGCCTCAGCACATCGTCGCGGTTGAGAAGGGCGGGAAGCCGATCGGGGTTGATGAGGGGTTCGCGGCTGTGCCGCCACGCCTGTGGATGGGGTGTCTGGCCGGGATCATCCGGTGCCTGACGGGCATCGGGCCGGATGCGCGGTGCCGGGATTATGGTGACGCGCCGGCGGGCGGTGCGCATCGGGTCTTTGACGGACTTTTGGATGACCTGTACGCTGTGCTGGGTTCATGCCGCACGCTGATTGTGTCGGACTACACGACGACGAGCGAGATTCGTTCGGTGGTGGCGGAGTGTCTGCGGGCGGCCCGCGGCTAGGACTGTGATTGAGACCGATCGACTCGGATGAGAATGGAACTGGTTGAGAACGGAACTGGCTGAGAATGTAACTGGCTGAGCATGTAACACAGGGCCTGACCCAGAGTCTGGCCCATAGATAGATGGAGAAGCGGAAATGAGCACGATGACACGGAACTACGGATCGGCTTTGGCTCGCGGCACGATGTTGGCGGCGGTTCTGGGCCTGGGTCTCTCGACGCTGGGCGTGGGCGGTTGCACGCAGAAGGCCAAGACCGGCAGCTACAACCTGGTCGTGACGCCCGATGCGGGCCTCAACCGCGTTGAGGTCGATCTGGTCGGCGTGAAGGCCGATGCGCTGGGCGACTGGCAGAAGGTCGACGTTGCGGACTACTTCTCGGGCAACAACGCGATGCGTCAGGGCGCGCGCTCATTCGCGAAGACGCTGACGGTGTCGGGCGCGCCGCAGACGGTCGCCGTGACGGATCCGATCTGGAAGGAGTGGCAGCAGCGTCAGATCAGCCACGTCTTCATCCTTGCGGGTGGTCGCGGCGTGGCGGCGAAGAAGGAGCTGCCTGTGACGACGGATGTGTGGGATGTCAGCACGATCAACCTGATCGTGAAGCAGGCCGCCATCGACGTTCCGACGCCGACCCGCGCCGCGAAGCAGCAGTAGTCCCTGCGCCTCCGGAGGGCCGGGGCTATAGCGGGAAGTTGTTCATCGCGGGGTAATGCTCCATGCCTGGCTTCGGCAGATTTGTGACTGTGGCGGAACTGGCCAGCAGCGGCCCGTACTCGCTGTGGTCTGCGCGTTCCGCGGGTGAAGAGGGGGAGGCGGCGTTCGCGATCCGGAGCTTCCGGATCGAGGATGACTTTGCCGACCCTGAGGCGCTGGAGGAGCAGGCGCGGCGATTCGTCGCGAGCGCGGAGCTCCAGCGGAAGCTGGCGGAGGCGGGCGGGGCTGAGGCGCGCTGGGCGAAGGTGTACGAGGTCGGAAAGACGGCCTCGCACGCGTACTACGTCACGGATCTGTTTCCGTTTTCGGGCAAGCGGCTGATCGATGCGCGCCGGTCGCTCTCGGGCGAGCAGGTGGTCGGGATCGCGCGGAGCGTGGTGGCGGGGCTGGCGGCACTGGGTAACCGGGCCCACGGGGAACTGCGTCCGAGCATCGTCATGATCCCGAGCCTGGAAGGGCGCGGGATCAAGGCGCTGCTGTGCGATCCGGCACCGGAGGAGTCGCTCTCGGATACCTCTTTAGAAGAGGACCGGAGGGCGCTCGCCGGGCTCGTGGTTCAACTGATGACGTTCCGCGCGATTGCCAAGTCCGGCGAGGTGCGCGACGGGCCGGAGTGGCAGCGGCTCGGGAAGCGTGGGCAGGCGATCCGGGCGTGGTGCGAGCGCGCGGGCACACCGGGTGAGGCGGGCAAGGCCACGCTGGCGCAGCTTGATGCGGGCCTGGTCGAGTGCCTCAAGGTGCCGGAGGGTGGCGGCGGCGGCGGTTCCAAGGTCGCGATCGCCGCGGTCGCGGCGCTGGTGGTGCTGGGCGGCGGCGGGTTTGTTGCATGGCAGGCGTTGAAGCCAGCTCCGATCGTTGTGCCGACCGAGCCTGAAGTGGTGCTCGAGCCGCCGGAGGCGACGGCGGACTGGCTGGCGGCGGAGATCGCGCAGGGCGATGAGGCGGTGCGGCGGATCACGAACTCCGAGGCTGAGTTCGAGACGACGCTGGTTGAGAACAACGCGCGTGAGGCCGCGAAGGCCTGGACGGCTGCGGTGCAGAAGCACGCGGCGATCAAGGCTTCGACCGCGGCAACGCTGGTTGAGGGCCAGAAGCCCGACGCCGCGGAGCGCAAGCGGCTGAACGACGAGGCTCGTGCGTTCGCGGCGGAGGGTGGCGAGTTTCGCAGGGCACTTGCGGCGGCGGAGGACTATCGCAAGCGCATCATCGAGGCGCGTCCGACGGATCCGCCGCGCGTTGATCGCGTGGTGCGGCTGATTGAGCGCATCGATGAGGTGCTGAAGTCGGCGCGGGACGCGGTGGGGACCGAGGGAAGTCCGGAGGCGAAGGCCGCGCTTGCGAAGCTTGAGACGGAGGCCGGGGCGCTGCGCGCGAAGGCCGATGAGCTCAAGAGTCAGATTGATGGGGCGATGTGGGACCAGCCTCCCGCGGGGGCTGCGCCGGACTTCCGCGACGCGACGATCAAGGAGATGCGGGCGCGACTCGCGACGCTGCGCAGCGACGACACGTTCGCGCCGATTGAGAAGCTTGGTGAAGAGGTTGATCGGCAGACGAGCGCGGCGGTGGCGGCGTTGATCGAGCGTTGGCGTGGCGAGACGGCGTCGAAGTCCGAGCCGCTGCAGCGTGCGTACGCCGCGGTGATCGGTGCGCTGGGCGAGAAGACGACGTACGGGAGCGCGACCCGGGCTCACGATGCGGTGGTCGCATGGATCTCGCAGGTCGAGCAGGCGATGGCGCGCGTGACGCTTGAGGGTTCTGGTCCGGGGATGGACGCCGCGCGGGCCGTGCTCGACTCGCGCCGGGCAGAGGCCACGGCGCGACTCGTGGCAAAGGTCGAGGCGGCGCGGGCGGCACCGGCGGCTGGTGATGCTTCGGCGACAGCCGAGATCGAGGGCGAGGCGAGTGCGATGATGGCGTGGGCCGACTCCGCGCGATCGATCGTTGCGACTTCGAAGTCGGTCGAGGGCTTGATTGCAGACGCGTTCGCGTTTGATGAAGTGCCCGAGGGGGGCGGGGTCTCGCTCGAAGCGCTGGTTGCGAAGATCAGGGGTGAGCGGGCCTTCGCGGATGTGCCGGAGCTTGGAAGCGCGGCGATCGCGGCGGCCGAGCGCGTGCGTGATGCGGCGCAGGGTGCGTCGTCGGCGACGCTCATCGAGCGGATCCGGACTCAGGGCGCCAGCGTCGCGGAGATCATGCTCTCGTGGCGAGCGCTGCACGCGGTCTATCCCGCGAGCGCGGCGGAGATCGCTGATGCGCAGCGGCTGATTGCGGAGTATGTGCGGCCCGCGGTTGAGAAGGTCGCGAGCGCGCCGCGAAGGACGTCGCTATTGGCCGTGATCGATGCGGCGCCCGCGCAGAGCCTGGCGAGGCTCAAGGCCGAGTGGGTTGCGCGTGTGTCGGGCGACACGGCCTGGACGGGGCCCGACATCGAGGCCGAGTTCGCGCAGATGGAAGTGCTTGGCGTCTCAAAGGAGGACGAGGCCGCGCTGCCCGACTTTGCGAGATTCAATCTCGCGCGGTGGCGCGCGGTGTCTGAGGCGCGAGCGCTTGCGGCACAGGCTGGCGATCAGAACGCTGCGGCGATGGCGATGGCGGCGCGATTCGTCGGTTCCGATGCGACTTCGCTGCGCTCGCTCGCGGGCTCGCGTGGGCTGGGGAGCGTGGAGAAGCGGCTGCAGGATGTCTCGATCGGGCGCGCGTTTGATCCGTCTGCGGTGGGGCCCGGGCGCGCCACGCCTGCGTGGACGGTGGCGGAGAAGGGGCGCAACGACGAGTTCATCGTCTACAAGGGTCCGGGCGATGTGCTGGTACGGTTCATCCGCGTTTCGGGCGCTGATGATTCGATTGCGCGATATGTGTCGGCCTCGGAAGTGTCGGTGGGTCTCTTTGAGAATGTGCTTGGAAGGCAGCCAAGCCCGCGATGGACGGTGCTCTGGACACTGACGCGCGAGTTTGATCCGTTCCAGGCTCCGAATGCGAACAATGGTGAAAACCGACGCGGGCCCAGGACGTGGGCCTCACCGCGTGGGCGCTTCGGGCCGCCTCGCGCCACGCCCGAGACGGCGCAGGGCTGGCTCACTGGCAACGGGCGCGGTGCGGACGCGTGGTTTGAGGGTGTGGCGAGCGCTCCAACGGCTGGCCCGAGCGACGCGAGCCCGATGAACTACATCTCGTCGCGCGGCGCGCTGTATGTGGCGGCGCTGATGGGCTGCCGCCTGCCGACCCAGGCGGAATGGGAGGCGGCGGGGCGCGCGGCTGGGGCGGGGCAGCAGAACCTCGCGGACGAGGCCTTCAAGCAGATGCACGACCGGGTGCTGCGGATGGCGGGGGTTGCGAATCTGGCGCTGCCGTGGCCGCACGGGGATGCGTTCGGGATCGGCGTGGCTCAGAATCTGCTGACGGCGTCGCCGAAGGTCGTGGCGGGCAACGACGGGGTGATCTTCTTCCGTGATGTGCGGACGGACGGCGCGACGTTCACGGATCTGGGCGGCAATGTGAGTGAGTGGGTGCTGGTGGCGGAGCCTCCGCAGACGATCGCTGCGGACTCGGCGGGCGTGAGTGCGGTGATCCCAGCGGGCGGCGCGGCGGCGATTGCGGGTCCGGCGGCGATCTCGGATCCCGAGAGGACGTTGGTGCCCGCCACGGCGTCGCTGCGGGCGACGTACTCGGATGTCGGCTTCCGACTCGCCTTCTCGGGCGAGGGTGGCGGCTCGGGCAGCCTGGCGAGGCAGCTCGCGGAGGCGATCGCGCAGGTTCCGTACCTCAGCAAGAGCGCGAATTGACCCACTCGAGACGGTCAAGCTGGCTGGATCGCGACCGAGGCTTTACTCGGCCTCGACGCTCGTGAAGGCGGTGGGCTGGATAACGCGGGCGCGTGCCTCGCGGCGTTCGGAGTTGACCCTCGCGGAGACGAAGGCGCCGAGCGAGTCGGACCTCGTGATGAGGCCGACACCCGGATCGACGTGGGTATATGCCGAGGACTGATGCTGGCTCGAAGAGCACCCCGCAAGGAGGAACGCGGCGAGACCCACAGTCAGAAGGGCGGGCCGGGCGGCGACAGCGAGTCGGGGATTGGCAACAGTCGTCATGGCAAAGGCTCCACGTCGGGCGGGAGTTGCCGCCGACGTGATGAAGGTCGGATCTGGCAGAGCGGTTGCCACCCCTCTGGCGCACGAAGGCCGATTCGACGATGGGTGTCTGATGGCTGGAGGGAGTGAAAGGTCTGAAGGGGGGCGTGGGCGCGTGTGATCGGATGTTGAGCGGGGTCTGCAGAGGAACTTGGCGCGTGGATCGGGCGCGGCGGCGGGTTTCTGCGCTAGGTTGGGGTCAGGGTTGCCGGGCGGTGGTCCGAGATTCCCGGTATGCTTGGGTTCCACAATCTCTGGGGCAGCTGAGTTGTTCCGCGGATTGGCGGAATGGTGGAGTATTCTCAGAGACTTCTACAGGCAGGCAATCTTTCTTATACAGGTGCTGATTCGGGCGAGCGCGTGCCGGAACTGTCTGGGGCCAGCCGGACAGTGTCGGGTTGATGAGGCGAGAAGGCTTTGTTCGGGGATTATCGCGTGGTGGAGCCAGGAACAGATCGTGGTCGGAAGCTGGCTGGGCTTGCGTCTAGCCTGAAGGTCACGCGCGCGCAGCTCATGGGCGCGGATGCGGAGCTGCGCTCGGAGCAGCTTCGTGACGTGGTGCAGGCGACGGTGTCGCACCTGCCCCTGCAGGAGCGGGAGGCCTTCCTGAAGGAGCTGATGGACGCGTTCCCGACGTGGTCGTCGGCGGGTCCGAGCGTTCCGGCGGCGAACCCCGGCAAGGGCGCGGCGGATTTGAAGGATCCGACGGTGCTGGTGGGGCGGCTGGTGGACCTGGCCAAGGGGATGACGGACTCACAGAAGGCCGCGGTGTCGAGCGTGCTGGCGTCGGCGGGGCTTGTGGTGAAGGAGACGGTCGAGGTCAAGGTGCCGGTGCCGGAGGCTGGTGGCGGCGGGGGCGCTGAGGTGCCGGAGGCTGTGGCGGCGGAGATTCGGAAGCTGCTCAAGCTGCCACCGGACGCGGCGATCAGTCCTGCGCGAGCTGCTGAGATCGTGCCGCTGCTGGTGGACTTCACGCTGAGGCTGGAGCAGTGGGGATGCAGCTACTGGCGGTCGATTGCGCCCGAGGCCCGGACACAGATCTTCGCGGTGCTGGAGAAGGACCTTGGGAAGTTTGTGACGGGTGATGAGAAGACGACGCGCGAGGTGGTGGGGGACAGCGTGCACAACCTTCGGAGTCTGGTCTCGCTGCTGATGAAGAGCGCGGGTGACGCGGGGAAGCAGTTCTCGCGCGATCACCTGACGCGGTTTGGGGTTGCGGAGATCGAGAAGGAGGTCGGGCCCGGGACGTTCATGAAGAACCAGGCGGTGAGCGCCTGGGAGCAGTACAAGAAGCTGATGGCGGACATGGACGCGGCGGCGATGGAGAAGCGTCTGACGGCGGTCATCGCGAAGGATGTGGACACGGCGCTTTCGGGCGTGGTGCGTAAGCGGAAGTAGGGTGGGGCTTTGGGGGGATCGTGGGGAGGGACTGGTTGGACTACTGGTCTGGTTGAACTGCCTGAGTTGAGTCGTCGGAACTGATGGGAGGTCCGCATGTCGAGCGTTGGTCAGGTCCACTGGCACGAGGGGCTCTTCCTCCAGCCCCATCACCTGCAGACGATGCAGCGTGAGCTTCTGGACGCGTCGTGGCGCGAGCGCCGTATGACGTGGATGTTCCCGTACGGTGTCATCGAGCTCAAGCTCTCGACGGACGCGCTCGAGAACATGCTGGTGCGGATCGACCGGCTGCGGGCGGTGATGCCCAGCGGCATCGAGATCGACATCCCCGGCAACACGGACCTTCCCGCGCTGGACATCAAGCGGGTCTTCCAGGGGTCGTCCAACTCCTTCATGATCGGGATTGCGCTGCCCCTGTGGCAGGGCGGCCGCGCGAACACGGTGGAGCCCGGGAGCGACGCGATGGCGGCGACGGGCGCTGCGGCCCGGCGCGGCGTGCAGGCCGATGCGCTGATCAAGCGGATCTACCGCGTGAATGAGGTTCAGCGGAGCGACGAAAACACGGGCGAGAATCCGCAGCCGCTGATGGTGCGCAGGCTGAACGCGAGGCTGGTGGTCGAGGGTGATGACTTCAGTGATCTTGAGGTGCTGCCGCTGCTGCGGATTGTGGCGGCGGCGGAGGAGCAGACGCTCCCCCGGCCCGATCCGGATTATGTGCCGCCGTGCATGGTGATCGGCGGGTCGGCGCGCCTGCGGTTTGTGGTGAGGGATCTGACCAATTTCATTGAGGCGGCCCGCAAGGAGCACGTGGACAAGCTCACGCGCGGCGGCTTTGCGATGGAGAACCTGCGCCCGCCGCAGATGGTGATGATGATGCGTCTGCGGACGCTGTCGCGCTTCGCGGCGTCGCTCCCGACGCTGGTGGCGGGCGGCGTGGGCGGGGCTGGCACGATGGCGCCGGTGGAGGCGTACCTGCAGCTCCGGGAGATGCTGGGCGAGCTGGCGGCGCTGAATCCGGCGCGGGACATGTTCGATGCGCCCAAGTACGACCATGACAATCCGCTGCCGGTCTTCCTGGACCTTGACAAGAAGATCCGGGCGCTGTGCGTTGGCGAGGAGCGTGGCAACACGCTGGAGCTGCCGCTCGTGAGCGACGGCACTGCGACGGTCTCGGCGACGATGACCGAGGAGCACCTGACCAAGCCCAACGGCTACTGGCTCTGCATCAAGACGAAGATGGAGCCGAGCGTGCTGGGCAAGCTGGTCGAGGATCAGGACAAGTTCAAGCTCATGCCCAAGAGCATGATCAAGCTGAACATCTTCGGTGTGAAGATGGAAGAGGATCGGCACCCGCCGATGGGCTTCAAGAGCTCGACGGACCGTCACTACTTCCGGATCGATGTCGGGGCGAGCCAGAAGATGTGGGACCGGATCACGTCGGAGAAGGCGATCTCGGTGCGCTGGTCGGAATTGGAGCCGCTGGCGTACGAGGACATCCGTCTGGTGATGTCGATCCCGTGAGCGGCGGGAGCGTGATGCTGGTGTGAGCTGGCCCGAGTTGGATCGTGTGGGATCTTGTGGGATCTTGTGGGATCTTGTGGGATCTTGTGGGATCATGTGGGATCATGTGGGCGGGATGTGAAGGTTGGCGGGCGGGGGCGAGCGATGGAGCCTTGGGATGAGTCTTCTAGAGATCTGTGAGCCGCTGCTGCAGTATGTGTGCCGCCTGAACCGGCTGGGCCGGCGTGGTGGCCGTCAGGACTGGGGCATCATCCGGAGCGAGATCAAGCAGATCTTCGCGGACATGAAGCAGAAGGCGGACCAGACGCCGGGGATGACGGGTCCGTACAACGAGATCGAGCCGGTCTTGGTCTTCTTCACGGACTCGATGATTCTGAACAGCAAGCTGCCGTCGGGCTGGAAGCCGATGAGCCACGAGCGGGGCGAGCTGGGGTTTGAGGAGAAGTTCTGGGATCTGCTCGAGGACACGATGCGGGATGCGAGCGAGGGGGCGACGCAGCGGTTGTCTGTCTTCTATGTGTGCATCGGCCTGGGCTTCACGGGGCTGTACACGGGGCAGCCGGACTACATCCGCCGGAAGATGCTGGAGCTGGCGTCGCGTCTGCGCGGGATGGTGGACGCGGACATGTCGGCGAGGATCTGCGCGGAGGCGTACGAGAATGTGGACACGCGGAACCTGACGCTGCCTCCCCACCGCAGCCTGACGGCGGTGCTGATCGGGCTGGTGGTGATGGTGGCGGTGCTGATCTTCGGGTACTTCAAGGTCTTCGGGGATGCGACCAAGGACATCCAGGCCTCGCTGAGCGCGACCAACGCGCGCGGGGCGGCGGAGGGCGGCTCGGGTTCGTGAGGGTGAGGGGGTGTGGTGGGAGAGGGCGTTGGGGCGGGGGTGTGGTGGGAGGGGGAGAGTTGTGAGTGACCTGGCGGGCCGGGGCGGGGTCCTGCTGACCGGTGGAGACTCAGTGATATGAACTTTCTCTCAGGCTTTTCGAACATGCCCGGCCCCGCGAAGGTGGTCGTGCTGATTGCCAGCGGTGCCGGAATGTCGTCGATCGTGGCGGCGCTGATCCCGGGCAGCAATCCGATGTTCACGTACATCGCCATCGGGGTGGTGGCGGTGGCGGCGGCGCTGGTGCTGTGGAAGCTGGCGCTGCACCTGCGCGGGAAGATGAAGTCGGGGTCGTTTGCGCTTGGGCTCTCCAAGTCGGCGGGGCGGTCGGTGGCGGATCCGGCGCTCAAGGCCCGCATGGACGACCTGCGGAAGAAGTTCGATGAGGGCGTTGAGACCTTCAAGAAGAACGGCAAGGACATCTACAGCCTGCCGTGGTACATGATCGTCGGTCCCAGCGCGTCGGGCAAGACCGAGGCGATCCGTCACAGCAACATCGGCTTCCCGCCGGGGCTGCAGGACTTCCTCCAGGGGACGGGCGGCACGCTGAGCATGAACTGGTGGTTCACGAACCACGCGGTGATCATCGACACGGCGGGGCGCATGTTCATGGAAGAGGGTGAGGGGACGGAATGGAAGGAGTTCCTCAAGCTTCTTCGCAAGGACCGGCCCGACTGCCCGGTGAACGGGCTGCTGCTGGTGATCTCGGTTGAGAACCTGCTGAAGGACTCGGCGGAGAAGATCGAGCAGGTGGCGGGCGTGATTGCGCGCCAGCTCGACGTGATCCAGCGGACGCTCGACGTGCGGTTCCCGGTGACGGTGCTGGTGACCAAGTGCGACAAGATCATCGGGTTCCGCGACTTCTTCGAGACGCTGAACGATCCGGCGCTGCAGCACCAGATGCTGGGCTGGAGCAACCCGGCGTCGCTCGATGAACCGTTCAAGGCTGAAGCAGTCTCGACGCACCTGGAGACGGTGCGGCAGAAGCTGCTGAAGCGCCGCATGGGGCTGCTCCAGAATCCGGTTCACACCGAAGATCCCACCGCCCGGCGCACCGACCAGGTGGATGAGCTGTTCGAGTTGCCCAACAACCTGGTGCGGATTGCGCCGCGCCTCAAGAGCTACCTCGAGAAGATCTTCGTCGCTGGCGAGTGGAGCCCCAAGCCCCTCTTCCTGCGTGGCATCTACTTCACAAGCTCGATGCGTGAGGGGCAGGCGCTGGACATGGCGCTGGCGCAGTCGCTGGGTGTCGACGTGGACTCGATCCCCGGCGGTAAGGAGTACAGCAAGGAGAAGGCCTACTTCCTGCGCGACACGTTCATGAGCAAGATCTTCCGCGAGAAGGGGCTCGTGACGCGCGCGACGAACGTCAACAAGCAGATCGCCAAGCAGCGGGCGCTGCTTGCGTTCGGCTCGATCGCGGCGGTGGTACTCGTCGGTGCCATCGTGGCATTCCAGGTCTGGCAGTTCCGGACGACCATCGGCGCTCCGGCGCAGTTCTGGAAGAGCGTGAACACGTGGGACGCCTGGACGCGCGAGCGTGCCGACCGCGCGCCGGGCGAGGACCGCTGGCCCGTCGTCCGTCCCGAAGGTGACAAGTGGGTCTACAACGCGAGGTTTGGTGATGCGAGCGGGTTCGCGAACCCCGGGAACCCGGCGGGTGCCATCATCCCTTCGACCGCTGGCCTTCCGGAGCTCCTGACGGAGACCTCGACCTGGGCCGGGAAGGGGATCGATCCGCCGCTGATTGCGGTGCTGGCGGTGCCTGAGAACTCGATCGAGCGCGACATGATCGGGGCGCATCGCTCGCTGACGGAGCGGCACGTGCTGATGCCGCTGCTCTCGGCGGTCCGCAACAAGCTGGCCAACGAGCCTGAGACGACATGGAACGATGATGCCATCACGTCGCTGGCGCAGCTCGTTCGCGTGCAGACGTTTGCCCATGGCCTGACACCCGCCACCGACTCCGGCGGCGGTCTGCTGGATGCGGCCAAGAGCCTCGCGGCTGGCAAGGCTCCCACGCCAGGGGCACGGTCTGGAACGCTGGCGCTCGCGCCGATGCTCACGACGCTGCTTGGTCCTGATGAGGCTCGCGCCGTGCCTGCTTCTGAGGTCGCCTCGCTGCAGGCCGCGGCGGATGCCGCGTATGGCGGAGCGTTCAAGAGTGACTCTCCTCTGGAGCGTCTCGAAGCGACCCTGCCCGACAACACTGCAAAGGTTGAGAAGGCCGTCGAGGCCATGGTGACCTCGCTCAAGAACATGGGTGCTGGCGGCGAAGCGCTGGGACGCATTCGCGCTGTCGCCGATGCGCTCGACGAGTTCCGCAAGGCCGAGCTTGATCTGCTCGCGATTCCCTTCGTGCAGGCGACCGATCCGGCCGAGCGTCCGTCGGCTACCGGCGGCACGATCAAGGATCCACAGACGGTGGCCGAGTATCGCGACCGATTCCAGGCCGAGTTTGACAAGGCCTTCACGCGTCTGACGGCGGCGAACGACGCGGTTGGTGCTGCCGTGCAGCAGATGGGTCCTGACATCGCCTCCAACCCGATCGAGGCCTTCGAGCGCTCGGACAAGGAGCTGCGGGCTCTGGTCGCGACTGCTTTCTCGCGTCTTTCAGAGCAGCTGCCCGCGAAGGCGGGCTTGCTCGCATCCCAGATTCCCGGACAGGCGGCCGCGGCGGTGGGCGCGGCGGGCAGCCAGGCCCTCGCGGCGATCGACTCGCAGGTCTCGCAGGAGCCAGCACCGATCGCATCGCTGCGCAAGCGGCTCGACGACGAGCGTGCCGTGACGGAGCAGCAGCTCGGCGAGCAGCTTGTGGCGCTTCGCGCACGGCTGGGGACGACGCTGCCGATGCTGGCGATGGGCACGCTGGGGCGTGAGCAGGTTCGCGCGTACCAGCTCCGATACAGCATGTCCGCCGCGGCGAAGAACGCGGTGGAAGAGGCGGCCAAGCCGGTCGAGGCAGACGAGGGTGAAGGATTCGCGTCGCCCGCGATTGCGATTGGGCGCGTGAATGAGCGTGCGGCCAAGGCCGCGGCGGAGATCGAATCGTCTGCAACCTGGGCCGCGCTCCCAAGCGAGAAGTGGCTGCAGGCGGGTAACACGCTGGAGGCCGACCGCGCCGCTGGTGCCGGGCGCGCCAAGCGCATCGTGGATCTTGCTTCCATGCGTGCGATGAACGCCGTGGTGCTCGCGGAGCTCGGGCGCGATTGGCTCAAGACTTCTGACTCGGTGCGCAGGGCGGTCGGGCAGCTCGCTGAGAGCCCCGAGGCCAAGGAGCGCGTGGCCGACATGGAGGAGAAAGCGCGTCAGCTGTGGGACAGCAGGCGCTGGATCCATCCCGAGCTCCCCTTCGCCGGGTTCGAGCCCGATGAGAGCTTCGACGCTGGCTATCACCCCGGCGCAGCCGCGGAACTGCTGGGCGCCCTGGGCGAGATCCGTCAGAAGACGCGGTCAAACTCCGAGAGTGGTGGGGGGGCGATTCTTGGCTCGGTAGAGATTCGCAGCAGCGAGACGTACCGGCGGGCGATGGACTCGGCGGACAAGTATGTCAGCGACTTCATCTCGCGCTGGCGCCGCTGGGCGGTGGAGTCCGATCCGACCGTCGAGACATGGGACTCGCTCGCCAAGGCGCTCGACGATACTGATGCTGCGTCGATCAACGAGGCGCTGCTGGGGCTGCGTGATCAGGCTCGACTCGCCATCGATGCGGTGAACATCCCTGCGCTCGAGGGCAGCGCGGACCGTCGCGCCGCCGCGATCAAGGAGATTGACGCGGAGTACAAGGAGATCGAGGAGGCTACGGCCAAGAACCTCTTTGTCCGTTGGCGCAGCCTGAGCAAGATGAGCCCCGAGAAGGCGGCCGACTCGCTCCGCGCCGATATCCGCCGCGGCAAGGGCGGCGACGTGCTGCAGGAGATCGGCTCGCGCGAGTCGTACTGGAACAAGCTGCAGTTCGCCATGCTCAACGCGCTCGCTGGCGGCGCTGGTGGCGAGATCACCCGTGCCCAGCAACTCCTGATGAAGGATGCAAAGGCCGTGCCTCTCTTCCGGGGCACGACCTCGAACCCTGATCTGTCGGCGGATCAGCTCCAGGCGATCTCGGTCGCGATGGAGAAGGTCGGAGGCAGCACGACGGCCCAGCCCGGCGCAGCCGACATCGAAGAGGCGCTCGGCGAGGTGCCCGCGCTCTTCCGTGATGATGCTCGCTCACTCTTCGGTGGCACCTGGATGACCGAGTCACGCAGGCGCTGGCTCGACAAGCTCGGGCGCGCGGTTGCGGCGATGAAGGCCGAGAAGAGCTTCGAGGTTGTCGTCGAGCATCCGGGTAACGACTCGGCGGATCCTCCGGCGGGCAAGCAGTTCGCGGCCTTCCGCAGCGATGGTCAGTTCCTGAGGTTCGAGGGGAAGGTTGTGGTCTTCAACCTGAATCAGTCGCCCCCGGCCGATGGACGGCGCGCCACAGTGGTGCTGCCGGCAAGCGGGAGCGTTGAGGTGCTCTTCTACAGCACGGACCCGCTGGGTGATGCTGCTCTGGCGAATCCTTCCGCAACCGCAACCCTCACGGGTGGGTGGCCCTTCCTGGGCTCGGTGCTCTCGAACCCGGCGAGCAAGTCGGGCGGTGCCAAGGGCCGCTGGCTGACGCAGATCGATGGCGTCTGGCTCGCGGTGCGTGTGCCCGAGCGACTGGACCTTGCGCTCTGGCCCGAGGCAGCGGATTGGCCGGCGAACTAGCTCCGCGGCGCAGCGGCCTCCGGGGGCTCTGTGTCTCGGCGCGAAGCGTGTTCGGTGATGGATGCTGTGTGGTGCGGCGTTGGTGGATCGGCGTGTGGATGAGAATCAAGAAGGCCCAAGCCGCGGGCGGCCTTGCGAGTGGAGCGATCGATGGCGAGCCCTCAGGGACGAACACTTCGCGTGCACGTGGCGGCGTTCGGGAAGCACCCGGGCTGGGACGATCACATCGAGGAGATCGGCCTCGACTGCGATGCGCTCGTGCGTGCCAAGCGCGTGCTCTATAGCGATGGCATCGCGGGCAACATCGACTCAGGCTCGTGGGAGAAGCTCGCGGACGAGCAGCGCCTGCCGACGTTCGCGCACCACTGGTACTGGAAGCTTGGCCAGGATCTGGTCGTTGGGCGGATGTGGTCCAGCCGCGACGGCAAGGGGCGCACGAAGTATCCGATGGTCGTCTGCGCGATGATCGATGGCGCGAGCCCGGCTTGGGCGATCGAGCGCATCCATCGGCGGCTGGCGGTCATCGAAGAGTCCTGCGTTGGCACGCAGTCGGCGGAGGTCGTGCGGCTGGCCATCGGTGAGGCTCGCAGGGCACTCGAAGATGAGGCGGCGCTGGAGTCCGCACAGCCCTCGACGCCCTTGGTCTCCGAGGCGGAGTTGCTCAAGCGGCTGGTGCAGATCCCGGAGCTGAACCTGCCCGAACAGTCCGCAGGTGTTGGGGGTGGTGGGGGCGGCGAGCCTGCGACGGGTGTTGGCCTGGCGCGAATCCTCTACGAGATGGACCGTGAGATGGGTCCGTACCTGATGCGGGTCAATCGCAAGTCGACCACTTCGGGCCCGATCCATGCCCAGCACATCCGCGTTCCCAAGGGGACGATGAGCAGTGCGGAGGCCGCGAGAGCGTGGATGGCGATGATGGGCCAGATGCTGGCGGCGTCATCGCCTCTGATGCTGATCGAGCCGCGCGAGCAGCCCTTCATGGACGTGATCGTCGGCGATCCCAAGCCCGCACAGCTCTTTGCGGTTCGTGCCGGGCTCAAGGGTCTGCCGCTGACGAGCAGCGTGCCGTACACGATCGATCCCGCGTTCATGGCGACAACGCAGTCGCGTGTTGCTGATTGGTCGAGTGGGAAGAGCCTCGCCCAGGCGGCGATTGCAGCACCGAGCGTCTCGTCGGTTACGAAGAAGGTCAGCGGCAAGAAGGCACTCATGGCCATTGGTGGCGGTGGCATCCTCTTCTTCATCATCCTGCTGCTGATTGTGATGTCGGGCAAGAAGGGCACGCCTCAAGGCGACACGGGCACGGCCGAGCCACTACCAAGGCCGACGCAGACGCCCGCGGCGACTCCGCCTCCATCAGCGCCCGCAAGCACTACGGCGACCGCGCCGGCACCTTCTCCCGTGCCGGCTCCAGTTGTGGCGCTCGCTCCGGAGCCCGCGACCGATGCGGGCTCGCCGCCGGTCGCTACAACGCCGCCCACCCAGCCTGCACAGCCCGCGCCCGTTCAAACGCGCGAGCCGGCCGTGCCGCCGCCCTCTCGTGACGCTTCGGACCCGCGCTCGGGCTGGAGTAACTTCGCACTGCGGCAGGATCTTGCGGCGAGAACTGCGGCCTTGGAGTCAGAGTGGAAGGCGGAGGGCGCAGCGCCCGACGGCGTGGTGATGCAGGCTCTGGAAGAAGCCCGCAAGCGCGGCGGCGCTGCCGATCAGATGGGCTTCCGCGCTGGTGAGCGTGACGCGATCGTGCAGGCGATGTCGTCCGCGGATACCGCGACGCAGCGAGCCAAAGCGGCGATCGACGCCGCGAGCGCGGCTTCAGCAGAGCGTCTTTCGAAGTGGATCGCGGCACAGAGCCCGCCCGTCGCGGACCAGACTCTCGCGGCGGCGTGGCGGCGCGGGCTCGGTGCCATCGCGCCTTCCGATGGTTGGGCGGCGGCAAAGGCGCGCGTTGCGAGTGTGTCGGAGCTTGCGAGCAAGGCCGAGGCCGCACTGGCACAGACGAAGGAAATCGAGATCCCAGGTTCCTTGAGCGCCGCTGGCCCCGCCATCCGCTCGGCCGAGGTGGCTGCGCGCGAGCAGGCCGCGATGCGGCTGGCCACAGGTGTAGAGGCCAGGGACGCGGGCATGGTGAGCGAGGCCGAGGCCAGGCTCAAGTCATGGACCACCGCCGCGGCGGGCGTGCTGAGTGATGCCAGCGCGATCGAGGGTGCGCTCTCCCGAGGCGTCGGGCTTGCCGAGGCCGATGAGCAGGGAATGACGGTTGCAGGTCGCGTTGAGCGAATCCGGGCCAGCGAGGCGTTTGGCACCATCGGTGCTTCGCTCAGCCCGGTGATCAAGCGGGTTGAGTCTCTCTCAGAAGTTGGCTTGGTCAACGATCCCGCGGCGCTGCTTGCGAGCCTCGAAACGGCGCGCCAGGATCAGAGCCTTGTGCGCGCCAGTGAGGTCATCGCGGCATGGGAGCGGCTGGGCGCACTTGAGTGGCCACGTAGCGCGGAGGCACTTACCGCCGCCGCGCAGACGCTCGCGCGCGATGTGTCGCCGGTGCTGGAGCGCGTGGAGGCGCCCGCGCGCCGTGAGTCGCTTCGTGCAAGGGCCGACGCCACCGCACGCACGATGTGGACCGCCTTCGCAGCCGGTGCCTCACCCAGCGACGCGGTCATGCAGGCCGCGCTCGACGCCCGCGACGGGCTCATGATGCGCCCAGAGCACACTGCAAACCTTCCCGAGGCGTTGAAGTACAACCTGCTGAGGCGCGAGTTCGCGAACGCGATCAAGAGCGCGGAGGCGCTCGCGCCGGGCGTGAGGGTTGGTGCTCAGCAGGCCGCAGCGGCGGCGTTCGTGCGCGATGCCAGTGCGCTCGCGAGCATCGCTGCCCGACCGGAGGTTGCGGGCATGCTCGCCTCGCTCGAGCCCATCGCTTCGTCCAAGAGCGAGCTTGATCTCTCCAAGCTCGGGCCCGGATCTGCCAAGTGGAAGCTCGGCGAGAGCGCCGACGACCGAGTGACGTTCGTGCTTGATCGCGCTGGCCAGCCGGAGCTCAAGCTCGATTTTGTCCGTGTCGAGCCTGAGGGAAGTGAGGACGCGAGCTTCGTCGGAACCTCGGAAGTCCCGCTCTGGCTCGTGATCGAGCTTCTGCCCAGGGCCGGAGGATGGTCCGCGGTGCAGGACATGCTGACGATCCCGCCTGGCGGCCCCGACACTCGGGCCGGCGCACGTGTCTGGCGATGGGGTGGCAGGACACCGGTTCTGGTGGCGTCGAGTCCCGCATCAGCCAGCGATGCGCTCGTGGGCTGGGCCCGCGTTCCCAAGGCGCTCCCGGACCTGGTGACGTTCTACGCCGGCGCTACGCCGCCCGAGCCCCCGACGCTCTCGTCGCCGATGCAGGGCCTGACGGCCCACGCCGCGGCGCTGACGGCGCGCCTCGCCGGCTGCCGACTTCCGACGAGTGCTGAATGGGCCGCGGCCCGCGCGAAGGGCGATAGTGCGACTCCCAATCTGCGTGATCAGTCCTGGAAGCGGATGTTCGACCGGCTCCGAGCTGCGGATCCCAACGCGGTGCTCGCGCTCACGTCGGATGTTTTCCGTCTGACGCCCGTTCAGGGTGGCGATGTGGTCGATGCCGAGCCTGCCGTTCAGTCCGACGATGGCACGGTTTGGTTTCGGCCAGTGGACCGGGCTGAGGGGAGCGGCGCGGGCAGCAGCACGCCATTCCGTGATCTCGTGGGCAACGTTGCAGAGCTTGTCTTCGAGGATCCGGCGAGTCTGGAGCAGGTGGCGCCAACCCGCGCCGCGATCGCTGCGGCCGTGACGGGTGACAAGCTGAGGGTCGTCGGTGGCTCGGCGCTGTCGCCAGCCGCGGTGAATCCGACGGACGTTCAGAAGTTTCCGGGCAATCCTGTGACTCGGCGGTACTCGGATCTGGGTTTCAGGCTGGCGTTCACCGCGCCGCGTGCCGCGGGGGCTGCGGGCGGGAGCGAGCGGCTTGGTCAGGCACTCGCGGCTCATGGATATGTCGGGGGGCCTTGAGCCTCGCGTAAGCGGGTTTGAGCGCGTGCCAGTTGGACTGGAAGCGGTATGAGTAGGGGTCTTCTCCATTCGATTCATGATCGGAAACTGTTAGAAGTTTGAGAGGTATTTCAGGGGTTTGATTGAGGTCCCGGCAGGTTCTAGGACTTGACGCTGGGACGCTGTTTGGAGTATCGTGAGAAGTTCGAGGTCGGTATTTTTTCGCGGTTGGGGACCGGCTAAGACGGCCGGTCTGTATGGCGTTGACGGGTCGAGAAGCAGGATGACGCGATGATGAAGCACACTGGGTGGCGATGTGGCGGCGGGACTGTCGTGCTTCACAAGCGTGCGGTGCTGTCCGGCGCGGGTGCCTTGTTTCTCGCCTGCGCGGCGTTCGCCCAGCCTCAGGATCCGCCCGAGCCGCCGCTGGACGTGAACGCGATTCAGCCTCAGCCGCCCAGCGGCGCTGTGCAGCCCGCCGCGCCAGCCGCACCGACCGAAGGTGCAGCCGCGGCCGATGGCGAGTCGCAGGCAGAGGCCGCTGTTCCGGCCACGCCTCCGCCCAGTGCTATTGCGGGGTCTGGTTCCACTGGCGTCATCGCGATGGATGGACCGGCCTTCCCGGTCTCGCGGTTTGTGATCGAGTTCCAGAGCCCGAGTGCCGAGCAGCCTTCGATCGAGGATCTGGCGCAGGTGCGGGTGCGCCTCGCGGTAACTCCTACCGGGTATGTCTCTCCGGGTCTTGAGACTGCTGATGTGCCGCCAATCGTGCTGCGGCGCGCTGGCGACCTACCCGAGGTTGAGCTCTCAATCGCGGAGGTTGCGGCCGGCTCCGCTGGCGCGTTCCACGCGAGCGCGCTGAACGCCGTGACGGCGGCGATTGCGCTCGAGCTCAACCGGCGGGGCTTCGCGGGCGTCTTTGCAGAAGTCAACGACGAGGACATCATCGCCTTTGAGGACACCGCCGAGGATCTTCGCGAGGGTGAGCGGTCGGAGCTGCGGCTGCGTGTCTGGACGCCAAGCGTCGGTCAGGTCCGGACTCAGGCCACGGGCGATCGCCTGGCGGCACGCATCGAGGCCGATCCCTCCACGCGCATCAACAACGCCGATCCGGTGCACACGCGCATCCGCGAGCAGTCGCCACTGCAGCAGGGAAACCTGCTTCGCAAGGACCTGCTCGATGACTTCATCTTCAGGCTCAATCGCCACCCGGGCCGGCGCGTCGACGCGGCGCTGGGTGCGGGCGAGAAGCCCGAGGAGGTCGTGCTCGACTACCTCGTGACCGAGAGCAAGCCCTGGTCCATTTACGCGCAGCTGTCCAACACCGGCACGCGCCAGACCAGCGAGTGGCGTCAGCGCTTCGGCTTCACGCACAACCAGCTCACCGGGCACGACGACATCCTGCGACTGGACTACATCACCAGCGGCTTTGACGCGTCGCACACGTTCAACGCGCAGTACGACTTCCCGATCGTCTCTGACCGTGTGCGCGTGCTGGTCAACGCGATCTACTCTGACTTTGATGCGTCGGACGTTGGCAGCAGCGGCACCTTCACGGGCACGACCATCGGCGCCCGGAGCGAGGTCGCGGCGAACGTCTACCAGCACCGCGAGTTCTTCCTCGACGCCATCGCCGGTGCCCGCTGGGCCAACGTCGAGATCACGCAGGAAACATCGATCACTACGGGAGAGGGCGACTTCATCTATCCGTACATCGGAGCTCGGGCCGAGCGATTCACCGACGCGTCGTTCCTCAGCGCTGCGGTAACCCTCGAGGTCCTCTGGCCCGAGGCCACGGGGCTTGAAGAGTCCGACTTCCAGAATCTCGGCCGCCAGAACCCCAGTGATGAGTCGCAGGTCCTGAAGTTCAACGCCGAGCAGTCCTTCTATCTTGAGCCGCTGATCAACTCACGCGGGTACTCCGGCGAGAGCAACGACGGCCTCGCAACGCTCGCGCATGAGCTCTCCTTCGCGGCACGCGGTCAGTACTCGTTTGGCGATCGTCTGATCGCCAATGAGCAGGATGTGGCCGGTGGTCTGTTCACAGTGCGCGGCTATCCCGAGAGCGTGGTCGCGGCCGACACGGTCGTGGTGCTCACGGCCGAATATCGCTTCCACCTGCCGCAGGCACTCGGTGTTGAGTGGGACGGCCGGAGCTGGAACACGCATGCACCCGGCACGTGGTATGGCCGGCCTCAGTCGATGTTTGACCCCAACTTCCGCTACACGCCGCAGCAGCCCTTCGGGCGGGCGGACTGGGACCTGATTTTCCGCGGATTCGTTGACGCGGCGTTCACGGACACGGTGGACCCCGAGCCGGGCGAGGTCAACGAGACGATCTGGGGCACGGGCATTGGCGTTGAGTTCCAGTGGAAGCGCAACGTACTGATGCGTCTGGACTGGGGCGTTGCGTTGTCGGAGGTCGGCGATCCCGACAGCGCCAGCGACGCGATCCGGCGTGATTCGGTCGACAAGGGCGACAACCGCTTCCACTTCCTCTTCACGCTTCTCTACTAGCCTCTTCACGCTTCTCTATTGGCGCTTCAGTCATCGCGATCGAGAGTGCTGCGCACGGGCAGCTTTGCAGTCGGAAGGGCCCACGGATGGTGGGCCTCGGATAGACAGGGATGGGTTCGGGTTCGGGCAAGATCAACCCGCGCGTCGTAGACGACGGCCGCGGCGAATGCGAGGTTCAGGACGATGCTCAATCGCAACAAGTCTGGCAACGGTCTCGCTTCTGGCGCTCGCACACTCGCGGCCTCCGCGGCGAATGCCGGTCGCAATATGAACGCGGTCCGTTCGCTCCTGGCCAGGTCACAGCGCTGCGCGAGCGGCGAGACGCTGCGCATCGCCCTCGGCAGCTGGGGTGGGGGCCTGGGACTTCGGGGCGGCTGGAACGCGGCCCTCGCGGCGGCGGTCATCGCCTCGGTCTCCGCGCCCGCATGGGCCGGCCCCGAAGGTGAGCAGGTCGTCCGTGGCAATGTCACAATCTACCGCGACGGCACGCAGACGCTCATCCGCGCCAGCGATCGCAGCATCATCAACTTCCGCAACTTCGACATCGGCGCGAACGAGTCGGTGCGGTTCGTGCAGCCCAGCCGCGACGCGAGCGTCCTCAACCGCATCAGCAGCGCCAACCCGACGCGCATCGATGGCACGCTGACCGCCAACGGCCGCGTGTACCTCATGAACCCGGCGGGCGTGCTGTTTGGCGCGAACTCGCGCGTGGATGTGGCGCGTCTATACGCGGTGGCCGGGCAGCTCTCCGACGCCGACTTCCTGCGCGGCAACGACCGCTTCACGAATCTCTCCGGCGCGGTGGTCAACCACGGCACGATCACGAGCGACTTTGTGGGCCTGCTGGGCGGAACGGTCGCGAACGCGGGCACGATCGTGAGCCCCGGCGGTACGGTGGTGATGGCCGCGGGCGAGACGGTGATGATCGGCGAGCGTCTGGGCAACATCTTCGTGCGCATCGAGGGGGAGGCTAACAAGCAGGGCGAGTCGGACGCGAACAACGCGGCGGCACCCGGTGCCGATGGGACCGGGCAGCAGCCGAAGGCCGCGGTTGAGAACACGGGGCGGATCGATGCCCGTCGCGGCCGGATCGTGATGGGCTCGGGCGACGTGTACGGTGTCGCACTGCGCGCGGCCGGCCAGCTCAAGGCGCGCCAGGCTCGGATCGAGGGCCAGGGCAAGGGCGAGGTTCATGTCACCGGCACCATCGACGCCACGGGCGGGCGGGGCGAGAAGGGCGGCAAGGTCCAAGTCCTGGGCGAGAAGGTCGCCGTGACTGGAACGATCGACGCCTCGGGCCCGCGCGGCGGCGGCGAGATCCTCGTTGGTGGCAACTTCCAGGGCAAGGGCCCCGAGCGCAACGCGACCTATGTCATCGGAACCCGCGAAGCAACGCTCAAGGCCGACGCTACCGACCGCGGCAACGGCGGCACCATCATCGTCTGGTCCGACATCGCCACACGCTTCAACGGCAACATCTCCGCCCGCGGCGGCAACGCCGGCGGCGACGGCGGCTTCGCCGAAGTCTCGGGAAAGGTGTACCTCGGCTACGACGGCCGCACCGACCTGCGCGCCCCCAAGGGCCGCATGGGCACGCTGCTGTTGGATCCCCGCGACATCGACATCGTGGCGGTGGGCGTGGTCGGTGACGATGCGCTCGTCGGGGCGAGTGACAACACGATCCTCTTCGGCGACTTCGTGACCGGCGATGCCATCACCGACGACCTGTCGATCAGTGCCAGCGCGTTGACCGGCGACTCGTCCAACGTGGTGCTCCAGGCCAACCGCGACATCTTCATCAACACGGCGCTGGCGCTTGGGACCAACGCCCAGACGATCACCCTTCAGGCCGGGCGCAACATCACGATCAACAACCAGGTCACGACCCGCGGCGGGGCGATCACCTTCACCGCCGACGACAACGGGGCCGCGGGCGGCTTCGGCGGCGCGGGCTCGATCACGCTGAACGCGGCCCTCGACACGACCGGCAACGCGCAGACCGGCGGCGCCATCACGCTGAACATCGACGGCGGCACAGGCGCGATCAACTTTGGCTCCAACGGCAACCTGATCACGCGCGGCGGGATCATCACGATCAACGGTCCGGCGGTGCTCGCCGGTGCTTCGGGGAGTACGCCCGGCTGGGATACCACCGGAGCGGGCGCGGTGGCTGCGGGCGCGAACATCCTGATCCAGTCGACGCTCAACGGCACGGGGGCGGCCTTCGACCGCAACATTGCGATGAACGCGGGCACGGGCGGCAACATCACCTTCTCGGGCATCGTGGGAGGAACCTCAGCGCCGGGGCTGGTGCAGATCACCAACGCGAACAACGTCAGTCTCCTCAATGCGAGCACCTCGGCCCGCGTCCTCCAGCAGGCCGGCAGCGGCACCACGCTGATCACGGGCCTGATGACCACGCAGGGCGCGGGCCCCTTCGGCGGCATCAGCCTCACGACCAACGCCATTACGGTCAACGCCAACCTCGACACCTCCGGCAACAACGCCACGGCAGCGGTTGCGCTCAACGCCATCGGCGGGATCTCCTTCGATGCCGACCGCAACATCACCACGCGCGGCGGCACGATCACGCTCAGCAACCTCGCGACCCTGACCGGGGCCGCGGCGAGCGACTTCGGGTTGGACACCACCGACGGAGGCGGCGATGCGGCCGGCGCGAACATCACGATCTCCGCTGGCCTTGCCTTCGCGGGCGCGGGCCCAGGTGGGCAGGATGTCTTCTTCAACGCCGGCACCGGTGGCACGATCGGCTACACGGGCAACCTCGGCGCCGCTGGCAACCTCGCGGGCGATGTCACGATCACCAACGCGAACAACGTCAACATCTCCGGCACCACAAGCGCGGTGCGCGTGAACCAGATCACGGGCGCGGGGACGACGACCTTCACCGGGCTGGTGACGACCTCCGCCGCGACCGGCATCCAGACCGCAACGGGCACGACGGTCTTTACGGCCGGCGCGAACACGACGGCGGGTAACGGCGTGATCACGGTGGCCGGCGGCCTGCGGACGAACGCGAACCTGCTCTCGGGCGGCGCCGTGACGCAGACGGGCGCGGGCTCACTCATCGAGATCCTTTCGGGCTCTGATGTTGTAACCACCGGCGACGCCATCAACTTCGCGGGGACGCTCGAGGTCGGCGGCGATGTGCTGCTCGATCCGACCAACGCGGGTGGCACCGCTGCGGGCGCGAATATCACGCTCGCGGGCGTGGACGCCGACGGCGCAGCGGGCACGGGGATCCTTCGCCTGACGCCGGGTACGGCGGGCGCCACGGTCATCAACACCGTTGGCGCGGCGCGGAATCTCTCTGAACTTCGCCTCTCGACGGGCACGACGCTGACCACGAATGCGATCAACGCACTGACCATCGACCTGCAGCCCGCCACCAGCGCGACCTTCAACGGCCTTGTGACCATCGGTGCGGGCGGCCTCACCGTCGTGTCGCCCACGGTAGCGTTCAACGGCGGCGCGACGAGCAGCAGCAACGGCTTCATCACCGTGGATGCTTCGACGCTGCTGACGATCGCCACCGCCAACATCGACATCGACGGCTCGTTCACCAAGACGGGCGCGGGCAACGTCACGCTCAACCGCTCGATCCAGGCAGGCGACAACGTCGACACCATCTCGTTCACGGGCGGCACCGTGACGGTGGGCTCGGGCGTGGTGCTGGACTTTGAGGCCACGGGCAGCGGCGGCACCGTCTCTTTCGGCGCGGGCACGACGCTGGCGCTGGGCTCTAACGGCCTGACTATCACGGCCGACGAGATTGATTTCCTCGGCGGGGCCAACTCGATCACGGGCAGCAACGCCGGGACGCTGACGCTCCAGGGCCAGCAGGCCGGAACGACGATCGGTCTCGGCAACGGGGCCGGGACGCTGAGCCTTGATGCGACGGACCTGGCCGCGATCAGCAACGACGCGGTGGCGCTGATCCAGATCGGGCGGACGAACCAGTCGGGCCTCATGACCATCGGCGCCTCGGGCGTCACCTTCAACGACGCGGTCTCGCTGCGAGGCTCGAACGGCACGATCGCGGTCCTGGGCACGCTCACGGGCGGCGACGCGACGGACTCCACGCTCACGCTGGATGGCCAGACCAACGCCCTCTCCGCCAACCTCGTGACCTCCGGCCAGGCGATCTCGGTCACCGGCGGAACGACGCTCAACGTGGCCGCGGTCACCCTTGACACCACCAACGCAGGTGGCACCGCCGCAGGCTCGACGATCACCGTGAACGGCACAGTCAACAGCTTCGACGCGACCCGCCGGAGCCTGACGCTCAACGCGGGCACTAGCGGGACAGTCGCGGGCACCGCGACCTACGGCCAGACCAACCCGCTCGATGCCTTCTCCATCCTCGCCGCCTCGGTCACGAACCTCCCCGCGAGCCGCGCCAACAGTCTCTCGATCACCGTGCAGACGGCCGGTTCCTACTCGGGCCTGCTCCGGAGCGACGCGGGCAACGTCACCCTCACCGGGCCCGGCACGCACACCGTTTCCGGCGGCGTCCAGACGACCGGCGGCGGGCTGGTCGCCAACGGCGCTGGCCTCCTGACGCTCCAGACCACGGCCCTCTCGCTGGGCGGGAACTTCACCCGCACCAACGGCAGCACGAACATCGCCACCGGCATCGGCCGCAATGCCGTCGCGGGCATCGACCTCGCGCTCTCCAGCGGAACGACCTCCTTCACGGGCGGCTCCACGATCGACCTGGGGACCGGCTCCTTCGACAGCACCGGCAGCGGCATCGACCTTGGCGGGCAGACGCTGGTCTGGCGCGCCAATTCCTTTACCTTCAACGGTGCCGACACGATTGAGAACGACGGCCTCGGCGGCGGATCGCTCACCTTCGCCGGCGCCACGGATGCGACCACGATCGGCGTGGGTACCGGCGCCGCCGGAACGCTCGCCTTCGACTCCACCGACCTCGCGGCCTTCGCTGATGGGGCGACCGGGGTTCTGGTCTTCGGCGGAGCCTCGCAGACCGGCCAGGTCACCGTTGGCATCGCGGACTTCCGCGACGCGGCAAGGTTCCAGGCGGGCGGCGCTGGCGGCATCGTCGAGCTGGCATCCACCCGGACCGTGACCGGCACGCAGAGTGATTCAACCCTCGAGTTCAGCGGCACCACGGTCCGCCTCGGCGGAACGGCCCGCACGGCCAGCGCGGCGATCACGCTGAATCCCACCGGCAACATCATCATCTTCGGCGACACGACGGTGAACACCGCCTTCGGCGGCGGTGGGGCCACGACCACGATCAACCGCCCCGTTGAGTCCACCGTCGCAGGAACCAACAGCCTGACGATCACCTCCGGCACGGGCGACATCACCTTTGGCGCAGCTGGCACGGTCGGTGCCAACACGCGCCTGGGCGCGGTCTCATTCACGGGCAACAACATCACGACCCGCACGGTGACGGCGACCACGATCACGTCGACGCCGACGACGCTGGCGACGTACCAGGGCCTGCTCAACACCAACGCCGCGGGCGGCATCACGCTCAGCGGCCTCAACCACACACTCAACGCCGGTGCGAGCACGACCAACGGCGGCACGTTCATCGCCGACAACACGGGCCTCCTGACCATCGCCAGCACCCTGCTGAACTTGGACGGCGCGTTCACGCGTTCGGGCGCGTCGGGCGTGCGGACGACGAGCCTGGGCGCGAACATCACGACCACCAACGACGCGATCACGTTCGCCACGGGAACCGGCACACTGACCTTCGGGGCCAACTCGACGCTCAATGCCGGGACGGCGACCATCACGCTGCGGGGCGCGGACCTCGCGGGCCGCGATGTGGTGCTGCAGGGCAACGGGATCGATCTGCTGGGCGGGGTGGCCAGCGTCACTGGCACGGACGCGGGCAACCTCACGTTCCTGGGTGCGACGGCCGCAACGACCATCGGGGTGGGCAGCGGCACCGGCACGCTCGTCGTGGATGCGACCGACGTCGCGGCCCTCGCGACCGAGGCGACCGGCCTCATCACCTTCGGCTCGGCCTCCCAGACCGGGCAGGTCACGCTCGGTACGGCCACCTTCCTCGACGCCACGCAGTTCCTCGCTGGCGGCGCGGGCGGCATCGTCGAACTGGCATCGGGCGCGACCCTCACGGGCAACGACTCCAGCGACTCCAACCTGACGCTCAACGGCGCGACCACGCGACTGGGCGGCACGATCCGCACCGCCGGTCGCACGATCACCGTCACCTCTGGCTCGGGCACCATCACGCTCTTTGATAACAGCGCCCTCGATACGACTTTCTCCGCCGCACCGGGCACCGACATCACGCTGAGCCAGGCGGTCTCCTCCCAGGTCGCGGGCAGCAACGACCTGACGCTGACGGCCGGCACCGGCGCGATCTCCCTCGCGGCCATCGGCTCGCCCAACCGCATCGGCGCCCTCTCTGCCACCGGCGCGTCCATCACAACGACCTCGGTCTTCGCGACCACGATCGGCATCACCGCCGGCACCGGCACGTACAACGGCATCCTCGACACCAACGCCGCCGGCGGCATCACCATCGCGGGCACGGGCAACCACACGCTCGACGCGGGGGCCAACACCACCAACGGCGGAACCTTCACCGCGACCAACGCGGGAATCCTCGCCTTGGTCAATGGCGCCGACCCCAACACCGGCGCTCTCACGCTGACGGGCGCACTCTCCCGCACCGGCGGTGTCACGCAGCTGGGCGTCAATGTCAGCACCACCGACGATGCGGTCAGCTTTGCCACGGACACCACGATCACTGCTGCCGCCGTCGAGATCGCCACCGGCTCCAGCATCACCAACATCGCCAACGCCGCGACGGGCAACGTCTCCTTCGGCGGGATCGTTGATCTTCAGGGCCGGGGCCTCATCATCGCTGCGAACGGGATCTCCTTCGGTGGCGGCGCCAACAGCGTCCGCAGCACCATCAGCGCCGGTCAGGGCACGCTTGCGCTCCGCGGCGGCTTCGCGGGTACCACGATCGGTCTGGGTACTGGCGCGGGAACCCTCTCGATCTCCAGCACCAGCCTCGCAGCACTTCAGGACGGAGTGGCGGCCCTGATCGTGGTTGGCGGCAACGCCAGTACGGGCGGGCTTGATGTCACCGGCACCATCACGGCCGATGGAACCGTCGCGGTTCGTGATGCGCTCCTCGTGCAGAACACCGCTGGCCAGATCATCCTCGCCTCCGGCAGCACGCTGACCGGCGAGCAGACCGACGCAACGATCAGCATCACCGGCCCTGACATCCGCACCGGCGGCATCATCCAGACGCGCGGCGGGGCCGTCACCCTCACCGGGCCCGTCACCCTCACCAGCGCCCTTGCCACCATCGACACCACCGCCGTCGGACCCACCGCCACGGGCGGAAACATCACATTCTCCTCGACGGTGAACGGCCTCGCGGCCGGATCGAACGGCCTGACGCTCCACGGCGGCACCGGCGGCACGGTCCAGTTCGGCGGCACCGTCGGCACCGGGACGCGGGTCGGCGCTCTGACGGTGCAGGATGCGCTGAACGTCAACGCTTCCTCGATCTCGGCCTCGCTTGTTTCGATCACGCAGACGGCAAGCGCCGCGGCCTCAACGTTCTCCGGTGCGCTCAACACCGACGCCGCGGGCGGCATCTCGCTCACGGGCTTTGACTTTGACCTTGACGGCGGCGTCACCACCACCAACGGTGGCAACCTCACGATCGCAAGCGGCGCGGGCGGGCTGGTCCGCATCCGCAACAGCGCGGCGAGCGTGAACGGCAACTTTGACAAGTCCGGCGATGGCACGACCGAGCTGGGCACGAACATCACCGCCGCAGGCACCAGCGGCATCTCCTTCGCCGGTGGCGCGACGACGCTGACGGCGACCCCGGGACCGGTTGAGCTGACGGTGACGAGTGCTGATGCGCCGGTCACGATCAACACGACGGTTGATGGCGCGACGGCCGCGGCCAACGACTTCCGCATCACGGCGGCCAACGGCATCGTCACGCTGGGCCAGGACGTCGGCGGCACGACGCGCCTGCGCGACTTCCTGATCTCGGCCTCTGGACAGATCTCCTCCAGCGGCGTGATCCGCGGCCGCAACATCGACTTCACGAGTGCCGGCAATGGCACCACGACCTTCGGCGATGTGCTGCTGACCTCCGTCAACGCCACGGGCAACTTCTTCTCCACCGGCGGGCGCGACTTCATCTCCACCGGCGCGACCTTCGCAGGCTCCACGCTTGGAATCCAGTCCACGCGCGAGGTTCGCACTGGCGGGCTCGCGACGGGCGTCATCGTCGATCTCACGAGCGCGCTCGTGAATGTCAATGGTGGCGGCGCGGGCGGGACCTTCTCCACCAGCGGCGGTGCTGTCAACATCAACTCCGGCCTCGCGGTCGGCAACTTCTCGAGCACGGGCACGACCTTCACCAAGTCTGCGGCATCCTCGATCGTCGCAACCTCCACGATCTCAGTCGTTCACACCACCAGCATCCTTGCCGATGGCCTGCTCGACTCGGGCTCGACGCTCACGCTGACGGCCCCGGCGATCACGGCCAACGCGGGACTCACGTCCGTGGGGCTTATGGACATCAACGGCGGCTCGGTTGATCTCAACACCGTCGCGATTTCTGCGGGCAGCTTCGACAGCAGCGGCACGACCTTCACCTCCGGCGCGGGCGCAACGATCACCACCAGCAACGGCGGGATCGTGATCAACCACACGGGCATCGTGACGACCAACGCGCTCCTCTCGAGCAACACGCTGATCGACATCGACTCTCCCGTGCTGACGACCATCAACGCCGGCGCGAACGCGACCGGCGGAATCGACATCACCGGTGGCGACGTGACGATCTCGAACACGCCCATCACCGCCGCGACGTTCACGACCAACGGCATCAACTTCGTCCTCGTAACCAACACCGGCGCCACGATCACGACCACCGGCGCGATCTCGATCACCCACTCGATCATCACGACCAACGCCGCCCTCTCAGCGGGCCCCAGCATCACGCTCAACGGTCCGCTGGGCATCACCGTCGCGGGCGGGGCTTCGGCCGGGTCCGTGACGACCACGGGTGGGCCGGTCGCGATCAACAGCGCCATCACGGCCACGACCTTCACCAGCAGCGGCACCTCCTTCAGCAGCAACGCCAGCGGCGACATCAGCGCCCCGGCCCTCGCCACACTCACTCACACCGATGACGTCACGCTGGCTGGCGACATCGCCTCCGCCGACATCCAGGTGCGTTCGGGCACCGACGGCTCGGGCAACATCACCTCGACGGGCACCCGCTTCGCCGGGACCGACATCGTGCTCGATGCCGGCGCGACGAGCGGCAGCGGGGCGTTGCTCCTCGACGGCGCGACGACGTTCCGCGACCTCGCGGGCACGGCCAACCCCAACAGCCTGACGCTCCGCCAGGACCTTGCCTTCGCGGACTCGGACATTCCGGCCCAGTCGCAGTTCGGCGCGATCTTCAACTGCATGCCCTACACGATCCAGTCCCGCAGCGGCTCTGTCACGATCACCACCGCCTCCAAGGTTGCCAACACGGCCCTCACGCTCATCGGCAGCAGCATCGCCATCAGCACAGGCGGGCCCCTCTCGCTCTGCTCGCTCAACACCACCGGCCCCACTAGCCTCGGCAACAGCACCATCACCGTGAACGGCGATCTGATCTTCTCCAGCCGCGTCACCCTGACCGGTGATGCTGAGCTCTCCTCAGGTAACTTCCTCCTGGCCCTTCAGCAGGGCGCAGACGCGGGTGCCTTCAATCTCACGCTGACCGGCGACGAGATCAACATCGGCAACGACGGCAGCCAGGGCCTCACCGGCATCGGCATCCTGACGCTCCAGCCCGGCAAAGACGCAACCGCGATCCTCCTTGGTGGCACGGGCCCCGATGTCGCCAGCCAGCTCGATCTCACCGACAGCGACCTCGCCAACGCGCAGAACGATGCCTCATGGTCGCGGCTCATCATCGGCCGCGCCACCACCGGCACGCACTCCATCAGCACCGGCGGCGCACTCACGCTGAACCAGCGCACACTTGTTCAGGCCCCAGCCGGCGCAGGTGCCATCACCGTCAACCACGCCATCCTTGGCAATTCCGCCGGGCAGCTCGAGTTTGACTCCGGCTCGGGCAACATCACCCTGGGCAGCAACATCGAGACCGTCGGCGGTGAGATCCGCTTCCGCGATGAGGTCCGCATCTCGGGCGCGTCCGTCATCGTCAACAGCGAAGGCGGCAACATCAACTTCGACACCGCCGTCGAGGGCACCGGCGCGGGCGGACAGAACCTCTCTCTCAGCGCAGGCTCGGGCAGCGTCAATCTCCCGAGCGGGGCGGGCGTTCTCACCAGCCTCGGTTTCCTGGGCATCGACGGATCCTCCATCAACGCCAACAACACGCTCCGTGCCAACGCCATCACCCTCACTGGCGGCATCGTCGCGCTCCAGAGCGTGACGACCCTCGTCGGGGACTTCGCCAGCAGCGGTTCGACCTACTCCTCCGGAGCGGTCACCTCCGCGGGCAGCATCGCCCTGAACCACACCGGCGACATCAACGCTCTGGGCCTCCTCACTGCCGGATCGTTCATCACCACCAGCGGCGCCGTCACCTCGCTCACGCAGGGTGCAACCTCCATCGGTGGCCAGCTCTACACCGCCACGTCCCTCCTCCTCTCGGGCGATCTGATCTCCAGCGTGGCGGGTGCGATCGATATCAACGCACCTCTCCTGCTGCTGGTTGATGGCATCGACATCACCACCAACGGTGCCTCGGCCATCGACGACATCTTCTTCCGCTCGACCGTCGACGGCTCGGGCTCACCCTTCTCTCTCAACGCCAACGCTGGCAACCTCGGCAGCGTCGTCTTCTCCGGCGCGGTCGGCGGTGCTCAGGCCCTCTCCACCCTCAACGCAACCGGCGCAAGTATCGACCTCGACGCGCCCGCGTTCAATGCCGGCACCATCGCCTTCAACGGCCCAGCCAGCATCTCGGCTGGTTCCGTCACCATCAACGCGACGACTTCTACGACGTTCGCTGGCACGATCGACTCGCAGTCCGGCGAGACCAACCAGCTCGTCATCAACAGCCCGAGCACCACGCTCGCTGGCGCCATCGGTACCAACGCCGCCCTTTCTCGCCTCGCGACCGACGGCGCTGGAACGACCTTCATCGGCGCCGACCGCATCGTCACGACCACCGAACTGCTCTTCCAGGATCCTGTCATCCTGACCAACGATCTCACCGCCGACGGTGGCTCGGGCACCATCAACTTCCAGAGCACGCTCGACTCTGATACCAATCTCGCCCGCGCTCTCACGCTCGCTGCCTCCAGCATCCGGCTCGACAGCACCACCGGCGGCATTCAGGCCCTCGCCTCCATGGCCGCCTCCGGCGCGACCATCACCACAGGCAGAGTCACCACCACTCGAGGCCAGACCTACACCCCGACGACCTCGATGACCCTCGCCGGTGATCTCCGCTCGATCGTCGCTGGCCCCATCACGATCAACGGCCCCCTCGTGCTCGCGGCGGATGGCATCGACATCGCCACCAACGGCGCATCCGCCGATGACGACATCGTTCTGCGCACCGTCAACAGCAGCGCAGGAACCAACCGCTCACTCGCGCTCAACGCCGGCAGCTTGGGCGGCGTGGTCTTCGATGGCAACGTCGGCCAGATCGACCGGCTCGGCGCCGTCACAGTTGCCGGCTCCACGACTGAAGTCCGCACCGACGCCCTCTCGGCACAGTCCTGGGCCTTCAACGGACCCGCGACGATCTTCGAGCTCACCAACATCACCGGCGACACCGTCGACTTCACAAGCCTCGTCACGCTCAACGCCGGCGCCACCATCGTCGGCTCCGGCGCCTCTGGCCGCGTCACCTTCGGTGGCGACATCCTCTCGCCCAACGCACGCAACGCCCTCGCCGTCAACGCCGTGACCACCCTCTTCAGCGGCGTCATCGGCGGCACCGGCAGCGCGCTCGGCGATCTCACCACCGACGCCGCCGGCACCACGACCCTCGGCGGCGGCGCCATCAACGCCACCGGCAACATCGTCTTCAGCGACGCGATCGAGCTCACCCGCGACCTCACCGTCACCAACACCAACTCAAACGGACAGGTCTCCTTCCAGAACATCATCTCTACCGGCGGCAATCGCGCCATGGTCGTTGATGCCCTCGCCCCGACCTTCTTCCGTGGCACCGTCGGTGGCACCAACTCCGCTCAGAACCTCGCCTCCCTCAGCGTCTCCGGCGGCGGCACCACCGAAATCTCGAGCGCCATCAACACCACCGGCGGTCAGACCTACTCCGACGCAATGCGCTTTGCCGGCAGCCAGACCCTCAACGCAACCTCCTTCACCTTCAACTCCACAGTCAACGCCAGCCCCAGCAACTCCGGCACATTGACGCTCAACTCCGGCGCCAACGGCGACACCACATTCAACGGCCTCGTCGGCAACGAGTCCCCCTTCCGTCTCGTCACCAACAGCGGCGGCCGCACCCGCATCGAAACCAACATGACTCTCTCCCAGGGTGCTGACTTCGGCGACGAAGTCCTCACTGGCGCCAGCGTCACCATCAACGGTGGCAACGCACCCCTCCTCTTCCGAGGCGCCATCAACAGCGCCAGCGCCACCAACCGCAGTGCTCTTGTCCTCCGCTCGACGATGACCAACCCGACCATCAGCGCCACGACCGGCGCCATCAACGTCCCATTCAAGTTCGGCGGCGACATCGGCACCACCACCGCTCTCCGCTCGCTCGACCTTGGCGCCAACCTCACGAGCACGCCCAACATCTCCACCATCGTCTTCGCACGCTCCTTCAACGCCGATGGCTCCATCCCTGTAAGTGCCCTCAGCAATCCCGCCGGGTTCCGTGTCGTCACACGCACCAACTCGGGAGGCGAGAACGGCTTCCAGATGGGCCAGGCTCAGAAGATCACCAGCTTCGCCAACCTCGAGATCGACACCACCGGCGGCGTCATCATCGGCGACATCAGCACCCTCGGAACCCTCCGCGTTACCGTCGCACGCAACGACGCCATCCGGCTGCGGCTGCGTGCCCCGGGCAGCGTCCTCGAGCGCGGGGCCGACGGCCAGAGCTTCGGTACCGTCGGTGCCGAGACCAATACGCCCCTCTACGTGGACCTCGTCACCGCAGCGGACGGCTCCGACAGCATCCTCTTCCGCAACGGCACCACGCCGATCTCCGCAACGCTGTTCGGCGGCGGCGCCTCGGGCGATGGCCGCGCGGTCGTCCGCGTCGCCAACAACGACGGCTCCTTCCGCACCAACTCGCAGCTGGCCATCATCGCCCAGCAGGCGACCGCCCGCGCACCGATCAACGCTTCGGATGCCAACGAGGCCCGTGTCACCGCCGCCGACTTCACCTTCGGCAGCTTCGTCCTTCCCCTGGACCTCTCTTCGCCCGGTGGCAATGAGCCCATCGCCACCGCCATCGCCGGAGCCATCCCGCGCGACACCAACAGCCGCGAAGTCACCACCGCCGTCACCGTCGGCAAGGCCCTCGAAGAGCAGCTCGCGGCGATCGCGATCCAGATCAAGGCCAGCGACTTTGATGAGATGCTCCTGAACCTCGTCGGCCGCTCCCTCTACCAGGACAGCCCCCTCAAGTCCGCTCGCCAGCAGGTCGACTACCGCATCACCGTCAACCGCATGAGCCAGGAGACCGTCGTCGCCGCGCTTGACGCCTTCCATGCCCTGCGAAGCGAGGGTGGTGTCGCTGGCGGCGCCGATCTCGTCGCCACCATCAAGGCCAACATGGACGCCGCCTGGACCGCGTACATCACCGAAGTGGGCGAGGACAACACAACCGGCGTTGGCTTCCGCACTTGGCTCGAGGCCCGCGGCTCCGCAGCCACGCCCGAGGAGATCTCGGCCCTCGACTCCCTCAACAAGGCCAACGTCTTCCTCCAGCGCATCGCCAACATCGGCCTGACCCCCATGGAAGAGAGCTTCCCGCAGCAGGTCGTCCTGGGCAACCTCGCCTCCGACATGCTCCCCAATCAGGTCCGCGACGCAGTAACGGGCGTCGAGGGTCCCGCGCCGGAGCCTTCCCCCGAGCAGCCAACCGACGAGGCTCCGATGGAGGAAACGCAAGAGCCCGCAACCGTCTCCCTCCGCTAGTTCATCGCCCTTTGACCCTCGGCCTGATTCCGCCGATAGAGCCCGCCCCGATCTGACCCGTCTTCATGTTTCTTGCCCTGACACGCCCCGTCTCGCCCTGTCACGTTCTGTCGTATCCGCTCAGTCCGCTCGTCTTCAGTCCGCTCGTACGTGGGAGCTTCCAGTGGCGATTGTGAACGTCGAGAGCCTCCTCAAGCCCATCGAGGGTGAGAACCCCTGCGGCGAGAACCTCCGCTGGGACCGCGCGTATCTCGAGCTCGAGACCACCGTTAAAGGCAAAGAGGTCTCCCAGTTCGACGGGGCCGACGCCAAGGCCGAAGAACCCGACTGGCGCGAGATCCGCGATAAGTCCGTGGAACTGCTCTCGCGTGGTCGCCAGCTCCGGATCGTCGTCCTTCTCACCCTCGCCGCGATCCGCTCCGAGGGATACGGCGGCTTGCGAGACGGCCTCGCCGTGATCCGGGGCCTCCTTGAGCAGCAGTGGGACCACGTCTGGCCGCTCCTCGACGTCGAGGACAACAACGATCCCACCGAACGAGTCAACTCGCTTTCTGCCCTCTGGACCCCGCTCGCGAGCTACGGCGACACGACCAAGTTCCTTGATCGACTCGATGAGGCCCCACTCTGGGAGAGCCGCCAGCTCGGCCGCTTCTCTCTGAAGGACATCAAGATCGCCGCCGGCACGCTCGAAGTCGCTGCAACTCCCGAGGGCGAACAGGGCAAACCCAAGCCAACCCTCGCCGACGTCAACGGTGCCTTCATGGAAGCCGAGCCCGCGGCCATCGACGCTACGCTCGCCGCGATCCAGGAAGCCAGCGCCCACGCCGACGCGATCGAAGCCGTCTTCTCCGAGAAGTGTGGCGACGCCGGCTCCATCGACCTCACCCTCCTCAAGACCCTCCTCCGCGATGCCGCCGTCAACATCACGCGTCGAAAGGACAGCGGTGGAGAGTCCGATAACTCTGGTGGTGCCGAGGGCGGCGCTGCCGAGGCCGAGGGTGGCGAAGGCGGCGGCAGTGGTGGGGGCGGTGGCCGCGGCCGGGGCATGTCCGGCGACGTCGGCTCCGTTCGAGACGTAAATCTCGCACTGGACAAGATAATCCGGTACTATGAATCGTACGAGAAGTCCAGCCCCGTGCCGCTGTTCATGAAGGCGGCGCAGAGGGTCGTGGATAAGGACTTCATGGAGATCCACAAGGTCCTGACCCCAGATGTCGTAACGATGCTCTCCAATATTGCAACGCCCCCCGAAGGCTCATAAGGCAGGAAGCCCGGCAAGCACTTCAGAGCAATGTTTCTAAAGGAAAAGCACTACACAGTCGGTACCGCCCGCGCTTTTTCTCGCTCTTGTTCATAGAGGTCGTCCATTCAGCAAGGAAGCACCCGGGCAGCGACATTAGATCGAGCGTTGAACACGCAGTGACCGCCACCCGATGCATGCCCCGACACGCCCTGACACGCCCTGACACCGATGGTTCACTCGAAACTCGTGGTTTGATTGGATTGATGTGAGATCCCGTATCCAAGGAGCAGTAGCCCATGGCAAAGGCCAGCAGCCAGAAGTTCGTCGCTCGAAACCGCGCCCCTCGCGTTCAGATCGAGTATGACCTCGAGCTCTACGGGGCAGAGAAAAAGGTCAGCCTCCCCTTCGTCATGGGCGTGATGGCCGATCTGTCGGGTAAGCCGGCCGACCCGCTCGCCCCCGTCGCCGACCGCAAGTTCATGGAGATCGACGTCGATAACTTCGACGAGCGCATGAAGTCCATGAAGCCGCGCGTCGCCTTCCAGGTGCCCAACACCTTGACCGGTGAGGGCAACCTCAGCGTCGACATCACCTTCGAGAGCATGGACGACTTCTCTCCCGCGGCCGTCGCCCGCAAGGTCGAGCCCCTGCGCAAGCTCCTCGAAGCCCGCACCCAGCTCTCCAACCTCCTCACCTACATGGATGGCAAGGGTGGCGCCGAGGCGCTCGTTCAGAAGGTCATGAGCGATCCCGAACTCCTCAAGAGCCTCGCCTCAGCACCCAAGCCCGCCTGATCACCCGCCCTGATCACCCGCCCTGATCACCGGCCCGATCACCGGCCTGATCACGGCACTCTGAGCCAGCGATGGTTCAGTAGCATCGCTCCGCGGCATCTGAAGAGACACGCGAAGCGGGTGAGTCAGGCAGAGCCTCAATGGTTCGCGGAAGGTACCGGGCGAAACGCCCCCTTTCGCGTCGCGTAGAAAAAGCGTTCCTTACCCGGAGCGCGTTCCCAATCTCAGGACTCGTCCGAGCGGACCACACACCCGCTCGTGAGGGAGCGAAGCAATGTCCGAAGCACAGGCAGGACCGGCACTCAACACGATCCAGTTCGAAGGCAGCGACCTCGAGTCGCTCCTCCAGAAAGAGTTCAAGCCCAAGACCAGCAGCGCCAAGGAGGCCATCGAAGCCGCCGTGAAGACGCTCGCTGAGCAGGCGCTCGTTGGCGTCGCGACCATCTCCGATGATGCCGTCAAGAGCATCGAGGCGATGATCGCCGCGATTGATCGCAAGCTCACCGAGCAGATCACCAAGATCCTCCACCACGCCGACTTCCAGAAGCTCGAAGGCTCCTGGCGCGGCCTGGCCTACATGGTCAACAACACCGAGACCGATGAGTCTCTCAAGATCCGCGTTCTCAACATCTCGAAGAAGGACCTGGCCAAGACCATCGCCAAGTTCAAGGGCACGGCCTGGGACCAGAGCCCACTCTTCAAGAAGCTCTACGAGGAAGAGTTTGGCATGCCCGGTGGCCAGCCCTTCGGCGCCATCGTCGGCGACTACTACTTCGATCACACGCCCCCGGACGTTGAGATCATGGCCGGCATGGCCCAGATCTCGGCCGCGGCCCACGCCCCCTTCATCTCCGCCGCCGCCCCCCAGCTCATGGGCATGGACAGCTGGCAGGAACTCAGCAACCCGCGCGACCTCACCAAGATCTTCCAGTCTCCCGAGTACGCGCCCTGGAAGAGCCTGCGCCAGAGCGACGACGCCAAGTACCTGGGCCTCGCGATGCCCCGCGTCCTGGCCCGCAACGCCTACGGCCCCAAGACCAGCCCCGTCGATGACTTCAACTTCGAGGAAGACACCGAAGGTGCTTCTCACGACAAGTTCACGTGGATGAACGCCGCCTACACCATGGGCGTCAACATCACCCGCTCCTTCAAGAACTACGGTTGGTGCGCCCGCATCCGCGGCGTTGAGTCCGGCGGTATGGTCGAGGGCCTCCCCGTCTTTTCCTTCAAGAGCGACGACGGCGGCGTGGCCGTCAAGTGCCCCACCGAGATCGGCATCACCGATCGTCGCGAGGCCGAACTCGCCAAGAACGGCATGATGCCCCTCTCCCACTGGAAGAACACCGACTACGCCGTCTTCGTCGGCGCGCAGAGCCTGCACCAGCCCGCCGAGTACGACGACCCGGACGCGACCTCGAACGCCAACCTCGGCGCACGCCTCCCCTACCTCTTCGCAACCTGCCGCTTCGCACACTTCCTCAAGTGCATGGTCCGCGACAGAATCGGCAGCTTCTCCGACGCGGCCCAGATGTCCGCCTGGCTCAACAAGTGGATCAGCAACTACGTTGACTTCGACCCGGGCAACTCCTCCGAGGCGTACAAGGCCACGCACCCCCTCTCCGGCGCCGAAGTCGTCGTCGAAGAGATCCCCGGCAACCCCGGCTACTACAGCAGCAAGTTCTTCCTGAAGCCCCACTACCAGCTCGAAGGCCTCACCGTCTCCCTGCGCCTGGTCAGCAAGCTGCCCAGCGCCAAGGGTGGTTGATCTGTTCGTTCGGTCTGCCGCGTGAACCGCGATCTCGCGGCCACGCGGCCACGCGGCCAAGAGAGTCCACTTCGGGTCGGGTGCCCTGTCGGCACCCCGGCCCGTGCGGAAGGAGGCCTTCGCCCTGGCACGTCGCCGGGGCTCGGGCCGGGACCCGGGAAACCGGGTGGTTCGGGGCGATGGGCAAGGCCCAGCGCTCCTGAAGCGATGGGTCACTCCCGTCGCTCCAAGGTCGTCCGAAGTCGCTCTGGTCTGCATGCCTCGCCCGCGCGAGGCACGCAGCGTCAGGTGACTCGGTCGGACCAAACAGAGAAGGAGCTTGGCGATGGCATTTGATGCATTCCTGAAAATCGAAGGTGTCCAGGGCGAGGCCGCTGACAAGACGTACAACGGCAAGCAGAAGGGCGGCTGGATCGACGTCCTCTCCTTCACCTACGGCGTGACGCAGACCGGTGCCGCCTCCACCAGCGGCGGTCTCACCGCCGGCAAGGCCAACCTCAACGACTTCACCTTCACCCAGAAGGTCCACATCGGCTCCCCCGAGATCTTCATCCGCTGTGCGACCGGCAAGGTCTCCAAGACGGTCAACTTCGTTGCCCGCAAGGCTGGTGGCGATGCTCAGCTTGACTTCCTCAAGATCGACATGACCAACGTCCTCATCACCTCGGTCAGCTCGCAGGGCTCCGGCGGCCCCGACGAGATCCCCACCGAGACCGTCTCGATGACCTGCGAGGAGATGAAGATCTACTACGCCGAGCAGAACTCCTCGGGTGGTGCGGACCGCAGCCTGTTCGTCACGTTCAACCAGAAGGAAAACGTCAAGAAGTAATCGCGGCAGAGGCACCGCCATCGCGGGTTCGCCCGCCGTGGAATGCCTCGCCACGCTGCTCCTTGATCCAATCATCACCAGAGCCCTCTCGGGAAGATATTCCCGAGAGGGCCTTCGCTGTTCTCTCGACCGACCCGAATCGGCCTCGCGCCCCACCGGAGCCTTTCATGCCCCCGCCTTCGCCGCAGGATCTGCTCCGTGAGGGGCGCGTGGAAGAGTGCCTCAAGGCCGTGGAGGACGCCGTTCGCAAGAACCCGGCCGACTCAAAGCAGCGCGTTGTTCTCTTCCAGGTTCTCTGCATTCTGGGTCAGTGGGACCGGGCCCTCAATCAGCTCGACGTCTGCGCGAGCCTCGACTCGATGGCCTCACTGATGGCCCAGATGTACCGCCAGGCCATTCTCTGCGAGCGCATCCGCGAGGATGTCTACAAGGGTTCTCGAACGCCACTCATCCTTGGCGAGCCCCAGCCTTGGATGGGCATGGTCGTGCAGGCGGCGGTCCTCGCGGCCCGCGGCCAGCACGCCGCCGCGGCCCAGCTTCGCGATCAGGCCTTTGAGCTCGCGCCCACCGTTGCGGGCGAGATCGACGTCGGCCCCGCGCACAAGAACGACCGCCAGGCCGAGAAGGCCGGCAAGGTCGTGACGACGCACACCTTCGAGTGGTTCGGCGATGCCGACCCGCGCCTCGGACCCATGTTCGAGGCCATCGTCGATGGCAAGTACTACTGGATCCCATTCGAGCGCGTGAGCCTGCTCCGCATCGAGCCGCCCGAAGACCTGCGCGATTCCGTCTGGATGCCCTGCCAGATCGTCTGGACCGCCGGCGCCGAGCAGGTCGCGCTGATCCCGACGCGCTATCCGGGCAGCCAGGCCTCGCCCGATGGCCTCATCAAGCTCGCGCGCAAGACCGAGTTCGTGACTCATGGCAGCGGCGACGACGCGATCGACCTGCCCATCGGCCAGAGGCTCTTTGCCACCGACGCGGGCGAGTTTCCCATCATGGACGTTCGCGCGGTGCGGCTGGGAAGCCAGGAGAATGTTCCCACCGCCGCTGAGGAGCCCGATGCCGAGGGTTGATGATGATGTCGCACAAGCCTTGATCTGCTTAGACGCTGGAATGACCGAACGTGATTCGACGGAGAGTGCCCGATGGCCGAGCTGACAACACAGGACAAGCTCCAGCCGGCGCTCTTGGACCGTCTCACGGATGACGAGCCCGGCAATCGCACCGAGAGTCGCGAAAAACGCGTGATGTCGATGCGTCAGCTCAGAGCGGCGGTGCTGCGCGATCTTTCGTTTCTGCTCAACGCGCCCTGCCGCCCGGATGGCGATGAGATCTACGAGTATCCACTCGTGGCCAAGAGTGTGCTCAACTACGGCAAGCCCGATCTTGCCGGCCTCTCGGCCTCGGGCGTGACCTCCGACCGGCTCGAGCGCATGGTCCACGATGCGATCCTCGCCTTCGAGCCGCGCATCATGGCCGCGGGCCTCACGATCCGCGCCGTTGATGTGACCGACGGCACGGGACGCCAGACACTCGGCATCGAGATCAGCGGCGAGCTCTGCCCGCTGCCGATGCCCGAGGCCGTCTTCCTCCGAACCACCATGGACCTCGAGACCGGCGAGGTCGACGTCAAGGAACGCATGGCCAGATAGAGGCAACACTCACAACGCTTCATAGAGCTTCCCGCTTTCCCATGTTTCGCTTTCCCGCTCTTCGCCTTCGTTTTCGTCCCGCCCTCTTCATTTTCCGCTTTCACGCTTTCCTGCTTTTCGCTTTCCTCTCCGAGACTCGACGCTATGGACCGAAGACTTCTCCCCTACTACAACCGCGAGCTCAAGTACCTGCGCACCGTCGCGGCGGAGTTCGGGCGCGAGTTCCCCAAGATCGCCGACCGCCTCGCGCTCTCTGATCCCAGCGTCGAGAAGTGCTCGGACCCGTACGTCGAGCGTTTGCTCGAGGGCTTCGCCTTCCTGACCTCGCGTGTGCAGCTCAAGCTCGACTCGGAGTTCCCGCGTTTCACGCAGAACCTGCTCGAGACCGTCTACCCGCACTATCTCGCGCCGACGCCCAGCATGTGCGTGGTGCAGTTCAATCACGATCAGGCCGAGGCCGGGCTCGCTGATGGCTTCACGATCCCGCGCGACACCGTCCTGCGCAGCATGATCGCCAAGGACCTCACGAGCTGCGAGTACCGCACGAGCCAGCCCGTCACGCTCCTGCCACTGCAGATCAGCGAGGCCCACTACTTCACGCGCGACGTCGGTGCGCTCGAGCTCCATCGCACGTGGGGCTCGAACGATGATGGCACGGCGCGCCGCTCCGGTACGCCGCAGGCGCGTGCGGCGCTGCGCGTCCGCCTGCGGACCACCGCTGGCGTTCCCTTCCCCAAGATCAAGACCGACGAGCTCGTGCTGCACCTGCGCGGCGAGGGGACGATCGGCCGTCTGTACGAGGCGCTCTTCGCCCGCGCGCGGGGCGTCATCTTCCGGCCCGTTCCCGTTGGCCGCGCCGTTGGCACGTGGCAGGAGATGATCGGCCCGGACTGCATCGAGCGCGTCGGCCTGCGTGCCGATGAGTCCATGCTCCCCTACGACGACCGGAGCTTCCAGGGCTATCGCCTGATGCACGAGTACTTCGCGTTCCCGCAGCGGTTCGCGTTCGTGCGCATCAAGGGCATCGCCAAGGCGCTGTCGCGCTGCGACTCGGCCCAGCTCGACATCATCATCCCCTTCTCCGAAGAGGACGCAGAGCTCGAGCGCTCCATCACCGCCGAGAACTTCGCGCTGCACTGCGCCCCCGCCGTCAACCTCTTCCCCAAGCGCGCCGACCGCATCTTCGTCAGCGACAAGGCCACCGAGTTCCAGGTCATCCCCGACCGCACCAAGCCGCTGGACTACGAGGTCTACCGCACATCCGAACTCATCGGCTACGGCAGCCGCTCCGGCGACGAACGCACGTTCAGCCCCTTCTACACCGCGACGGACGCGGAGTCGGGCGAGCAGTCCTCGGCATACTTCTCAACGTACCGCGTGCCGCGCGCCGTCTCGGAGCGCGAAAAGCAGCGCGGCTCGCGCAGCAGCTACGCCGGCACCGAGGTGTACGTTTCACTCGTCGATGCGCAGAACGCCCCCTACAGCACGGACCTCAAGCAGCTCTCGGTCATGACGCTCTGCACCAATCGAGACCTGCCCAAGTTCATGCCCGTCGGCAAGGGCAAGACCGACTTCACGCTGGACATCGGCGCGCCCGTCGAGTCCACGCGCGTCGTTGCGGGCCCCACGCCGCCGCGGGCGAGCTACGCCGAGGGCAACGCGAGCTGGAGGCTCATCAGCCACCTGACGCTCAACTATCTCTCGCTGACCGACGAGGATCTGGATGGCGATGGTCGCATCTCGGCCGAGGAAGGGCGCGGCGCCGCGGCACTGCGCGACCTCATGAAGCTCTACGGCGATGTCGGCGACCCCGTCATCCGCAAGCAGATCGAGGGCCTCGTGCGCGTGACGACCAGGCCGATCCTCCGGCGCGTTCCCACGCCGGGCGTCATCGCCTTCGGGCGCGGGCTCGAGGTCACGCTCACGCTCGATGAGGCGCTCTTCGAGGGCACGGGTATCTCGCTGCTTGGCTCCGTGCTCGATCAGTTCTTTGCCCGATACGTCTCGATGAACTCCTTCACGGAGACCGTCGTCAAATCCGCGGACCGCGGGGAGGTGATGCGATGGCCAGTGAAGGTCGGCCAGCGCCCCGTCCTCTAGGCGGCGCTCCAGCAACTGATCCGCGATTGCGTGATGCGCACGGCGGACATGACGCGTCGAACGTCTCGGGCGCGATGGTCGCATTCGGCGCTGCCTTCAGCAATGCCATCAGCACGCCCGACGCGGATGGCGCCTTCGAGCATGAGGGCCGCTCGGTGCTCGGGCGCCGCGTTGACCCGCGCGAGCGTGAGACCCTCTTCGATCAGCTCAACACCGAGCCTTGGGGCTTTGACTTCTTCGCGCTGGTCCGGCGCATCGAGGCGCTCCATCCCGACAAGCCGGGCTTTGGCTTTTCCAATCGCTCTACCGAGGATCCGCTGCGCTTCTGCCAGAAGCCCAGCCTTGCGTTTCCTCCCAACCACGTCGCCGACTTTTCGTTCCCGACTGCGGTGGTGCCCGCTCGCCTCTTCGTGCAGTTCATGGGGATGTTCGGGCCGCACGGCCCGCTGCCGCTCCACCTGACCGAGTACGCGTACCAGCGCGAGCTGCACCACAAGGACCGCACCTTCTCGCGGTTCATGGATGTCTTCAATCACCGCCTCGTGAGCCTGCACTACCGCGCGTGGGCGGCGTGCTCCATGCCCGCGAGCTTCGACCGCTGGATGCCCGTCCCCGACGGCACCGGCCTCCCCGAACTCCAGCGGAATCAGATCCTCGCCAACGACCGCGATCGCTACGCCGTGTATCTCGGCTCGCTCTGCGGCCTTGGGATGGACACGGTTCGCCATCGTGATGCGGTCCCCGATCTTGCGAAGATCCACTTTGCCGGAAGGCTCTCCGCCGCGACGCGCGGACCCGAGGGCCTCCGCGCCATCATCTCCAAGTTCTTCGGCGTGCCGACCTTGATCGACGAGTTCGTTGGCCAGTGGATCCGGCTTCCCGAGAACTACCACTGTTGCCTCGGCGGCGGGCCCGCGGCCAAAGCGCCGGGGGCGGATCGCGCGCCCTTCGTCCTGGGCACGCAGTCCGGCGGCTGCGCCGTCGCGGGCAAGAGTGTCTTTGATGTTCAGGGCAAGTTCCGCGTGCGTGTGGGTCCCATGAACCTCGCACACTACATCCGCTTCCTGCCGGGCTCGGTCGGCCAGCGCCGCCTTGAGTCCTGGATCCGCAACTACATCGGTGATCAGCTGGCGTGGGAGGTCCTCATCACGCTTCGTAAGCAGGACGTCAAGCCCGCCAAGCTCGGCGGCAATCCCAAGAAGGATGTCGGGGCCCGCCTGGGCTGGACCACATGGATGATGAGCGGCGAGAGCGAGTCGGACCGGGCCGACCTGCTCCTTCGGAGCAAGCACTAAGAGCGATGGGAAGGCGGGCCGCTGGGCCCTTTTGCCTCGCAATCGGACCGATTTTCGGTAGAGTCTGGTAGGGCGAGTCTGGTAGGGCAAAGTTGCCCGGATCAAGTTGGAAGAACGACACACACGGCGCCGGGACCAACGCCCGCCGCCTATGACCAAACAGCAGGGAGCCAAGGCAATGGCGGACATTTCTCGTGCGGCACTCTTCGGTAAGTTCAACAGCGTCGGCTACAAAGCGCTCGAAGGCTCCACCGTCTTCTGCAAGCTCCGGGGCAATCCATACGTCGAGCTCGTCCACTGGCTGCACCAGATCATGCAGGCCCAGGACACGGACCTCCACCGGCTGATCAAGGCCTTCAACCTCGATGTCTCGCAGCTCGTCAGTGACACGCAGGGCGCGCTCGATCGCCTGCCGCGAGGCTCGTCGGCGATCTCGGACCTCTCGGCGAAGTTCATCGAGTCCGTCGAGCGCGCTTGGACCTACTCCAGCCTCAAGTTCGGTGAAAACTCGATCCGCACCGGGCACGTCCTCTTCGCGCTGGTCGCAACGCCGAGCCTGAAGCCCGAGCTCATCAAAATCTCCAAGCAGTTCGACAAGATCAACGCCGACCAGCTCGGCGAGCAGTTCGCGAAGATCACCGACGGCAGCCCCGAGGCCGTCATGTCCGCAGCGGCGGACCGCGGCATCAGCGGCGCGCCCGGCGAGGCCAGCGGCGCGATGGCCCCCGCGCAGCTCGGCAAGCAGGAAGCACTCGCGAAGTACTGCAAGGACCTCACCGCCAACGCGAAGGACGGCAAGCAGGACCCGATCGTCGGCCGCGATGATGAGATCCGCCAGTGCATCGACATCCTGATGCGCCGGCGTCAGAACAACCCGATCCTCACGGGCGAGGCGGGCGTGGGCAAGACGGCGGTGGTGGAGGGGTTCGCCCAGCGCATTGTCGCGGGCGACGTGCCTCCTCAGCTGAAGGACGTGCGCCTGCTCGAGCTCGACATCGGCCTGCTGCAGGCGGGCGCAAGCATGAAGGGCGAGTTCGAGAACCGCCTGCGCCAGGTGATCGACGAGGTCCAGGCCAGCCCCAAGCCCATCATCCTCTTCATCGACGAGGCCCACACGCTGATGGGCGCGGGCGGCGCGGCCGGAACCGGCGACGCGGCTCAGCTCCTCAAGCCCGCGCTGGCGCGTGGCACACTCCGCACTGTCGCCGCGACGACGCAGAGCGAGTACAAGGCCCACTTCGAGAAGGACCCGGCCATGAGCCGGCGCTTCCAGGTCGTCAAGGTCGATGAGCCCGATGAGAAGAAGTGTCTCCTCATGATCCGCGGCCTCTCGAAGGTGATGGAGCGCCACTTCAAGGTGCAGGTGCTCGATGAGGCGCTCGAGGCCTCCGTCAAGCTCTCCAAACGCTACATCCAGGGCCGCCAGCTCCCCGACAAGGCCGTGAGCCTGATCGACACCGCGTGCGCCCGCGTCGCGGTCGGCCAGCACTCGATCCCCGCGGAGGTTGATGACCTTCGCAAGCGCATCGAGGGGCTCAAGAACGAGATCGAGATCATTGACCGCGAGATCGTGACGGGCATCGACCACACCAAGCGCCGCGAAGAGGCCATGGCCCTCATGGGCTCGGATCAGGATCGCCTCAAGCAGCTCGAAGCGCACTTTGAGAAAGAGAAGGCTCTCGTTCAGAAGATCCTCGAGATCCGCACCAAGCTGCGTGGTGGCGAGCCGGGCGCGAGCAAGCCCGCCGCCGCAGCTGCTGGCGCCGCTGGCGCGATTCCGGCGGCGATCCCCGCCGCCGCACCTCAGGCCGCGGCTCCGGCACCGCTCAGCGAGAACGAACGCCTCGGCCTGATCGAAGAGCAGAAGAAGCTCGATGGCGAGCTCACCACGCTGCAGGGCGAGAGCCCGCTGATCCGTCCCTCGGTCGATGCCGAGACGGTCGCCGCGGTCGTCTCCGACTGGACCGGCATCCCCCTGGGCCGCATGGTGCGCGACGAGATGCGCACGGTGCTCACGCTCGCCGACACGCTCGAGAAGCGCGTCATCGGCCAGCGCCACGCACTCGAGGCCATCGGCGAGCGTCTGCGCGTCGCGCGCGCCAAGCTCGACAACCCCGGCCGCCCCGTGGGCGTCTTCATGCTCGTGGGCCCCTCGGGCGTGGGCAAGACCGAGACGGCGATCGCGCTGGCCGAGGCGCTCTACGGCGGCTCGCAGGGCCTCATCACGATCAACATGAGCGAGTATCAGGAGGCCCACAAGGTCTCACTGCTGATGGGCTCACCCCCCGGCTACGTCGGCTACGGCAAGGGCGGCGTGATGACGGAGGCGGTCCGCCGCCGCCCGTACAGCGTGCTGCTGCTGGACGAGGTCGAGAAGGCCCACGCGGATGTCCACGAGATCTTCTTCCAGGTCTTCGACAAGGGCATCATGAAGGACAGCGAGGGCGTGGACATCGACTTCAAGAACACCATCATCCTGCTCACGAGCAACGTGGGCACGGACCTGGTGATGAAGATGTGCAAGGACCCAGCGCTGAAGCCCGATCCCGCGGGGCTGGTGGCCGCGATGCGCGAGCCGCTGCTGAAGGTCTTCCCGCCCGCACTCTTGGGCCGTCTGGCGATCGTGCCGTACTACCCGATCTCCGACGACATGATGCGCTCGATCATCAAGATCCAGCTCTCGCGCATCGGCGACCGCGTGATGGAAGGTCACAAGGTGCCGTTCACGTACGACCCGGCAGTCTCGGACCTCATCGTCAGCCGCGTAACGGAGCTCGACAGCGGCGCCCGCGCCATCGACGCAATCATCACGAGGCAGATGCTGCCGACAATCGGTCGGGAGCTGCTCGAGCGCCTGATGGACGGTCGTGGCATCCAGAAGGTTCACGTTGGCGTCAAGGACAGCGAGTTCCACTACAGCTTCGAGTAGGAGGCAAGGCCACACGCCGAGCGCGATGTCGGTGTGACGTTGAAGGAGGGAAAAGGAGCCGAAGGGCGCGGGCGAGCGTTGTTCGCGCCCGCGCATCCGGCAGCGGATCGTGACGGCGAAGGAGTGTCGGGAGATGGCGGCCAAGAAGAAGGAAGAGCCGAAGTACACGATCGAGAAGAGCGTTGAGCCTTCGACGGTCTCTGTCTATCAGCTTTCCACCAGCCCCATCTCGGGCCTCGCGGCCACCGTCATCTTCACGCTGCGCCCGATCACCAATCTGCTCCTGGAGCAGGTCGAGAAGCTCGTGGACGCGGGCTTCATGTCGCGCGTTGAGGCCGTTGGCTGGGTCAACCTGCACCTGAACCTCATCGGCTCCAATCTCAAGAACGCTGGCCCTTGCTCCATCATCGCGTACGCGCCCTGGGACCAGACGCTGGTCACAATCTCCAGCGAGTCCACCAGCGCGGTGGGGTACACCGCGACCCACTGGATGATCCAGACCGCCTACATCGCCGTCGATGATCCCGATGTGCAGGCGCGTCGCCAGGAACGCTGGGAGAAGAACGAACGGAAGCGCAAGGCCATCGATGGATGGGATGATGGGCATACCTCCGCGGTTGATGCCGATCCGATCACGCCCGAGGAGATCGATGATCCGTTCCTTTCGGCCTTCAGCGACCTTGCTGATGTCGATGTCGAGTCGCTCGATCCGCCGATCGAGGAGGGCGAGATCTGGCGGTCGGCGCGGTTTGATGATGTGGGCATTCTCGGCAAGATCGAGGAGGCGTATCGCACCGAGCGCCGTCTCGCGATGGCCCGTGCCGCGGCGGATATCGCTCGTGGCCGCGTGCAGGCTGCTCGACGCGCCAGCGCGTCCGCTGACGACGAGTCCTTTGACCTGAGCTCACTCTTCGGTGATGGTGAGTTCGGCGCCGAGCTCGAAGGCGTCCTCGAGCCCGAGAAGCCGAAGGTGCCCGACGCGCGCGAGGTGCTCAACGAGAAGCGCACGCGCGATCTCGCGAAGTATCTCATCACAGACCCCGACCAGGCCGACGGCATTTCCGCCTTCTTCCTGCGCCGCGGCGGCGTGCAGCGCAAGTTCCTCGGCGGCGGGCGCGGCGGGCTCCATGATCTCAAGCAGGATGCCCAGAAGTCCCTCGCCCGCGACCTCAAGAACGATCTCGTCGAGGCGGGCCTTGATACCGCGACCGCCAAGCAGTTCTCCGCAGGATTCAAGGCCTCCGACGGCTCGGGTGATGTCGAGGCGATGTTCGGCGACGGGGGCGCGAAGCTGGACAAGAAGGGGAGCAACAGCATCTTCAAGCAGGCAATGGAAGCCTGCGAGGCGAAGGCCAGGAAGTCCTACGCAAAGACCGTCGGACCCAAGGGCGCGGGCTGGGACAAGGCCGACAGCTCCATCCGCTGGGTCCTTTCTGACCTTGAGTTCGAGGGTCAGTGGGTCGCGCCAGTCAAGGCGCGGATCGGTCGCTTCGTGCAGGCCAACGATCCCGAGGGGATGCTCGAAGTGATGGAAGACCGGAGCTTCTGGGTTGACAATCCACCGCCGGAGATGCCCCCAACCTCAGACAGCAAGTTCGGCAGGCGGATCACGTTCCTGAAGAACGCGATCAAGATGAAGTCGACGGAAGGACGAAAGGTCCGCGCGAAGCGCGAGGCCGAGGCGCGTGAGCAGGCAAGGCACGAGGAAGAGATCGCCGAAGCCATCAAGCACCGTGATGCCGGCCGCCTCAAGGCCGAACTGGCCAAGACGAAGGGCGGCACGCCAACGAGATGAGTAGAAAGCTCAGCGACGCGCTCATCAAGGGTGCGAAGAAGTAGGCCGCAGCAGCAAACACTTCCCGCGCTCTCATGGCGGGCCGCACGAGGTTGATCAGCAAGGGGACCGACATGGCAGTCCGCACGCAGAAGAACCGAGCCATCGCCATCAACTCGCCCCTGGGCGAGGATGTCCTGCTCCTCCGCGCCTTCACGCTCAAGGAGGAGCTTGGACGCCCCTTCAGCATCCAGGCCGACATCCGCAGCGAGACCGCGGACATCGACTTCGACAAGATCGTGGGCGAGAACGTCACGATCCGGTTGAACCGCGCGGACGGCAAGGCCCGATACCTCAACGGCTATGTCGCGCGCTTCGCGCAGAGCGGCATGCCGCAGAAGGACGGGAGCAACGAGTACGCCGCGACCATCGTTCCTTGGCTCTGGTTCCTCACGCGCACGCAGGACTGCCGCATCTTCCAGGAGATGACGATCCCCGAGATCGTGCAGAAGGTATTCAAGGACTTCGGCTTCACGGACTTTGAGCTCGCGCTGACCGGCAAGTACGAGAAGCGCGAGTACGTGGTGCAGTATCGCGAGACCGCGTTCAACTTCGTCTCGCGACTCCTTGAGCACGCGGGCATCTATTACTTCTTCGAGCACGAGAACGGCAAGCACACGATGGTGCTCGCCGACTCGCCCGCCGCCCACGAGCCGGCAGAGGCGTACGAGAGCATTCGGTACCACGGCAACGAGAAGTCCAAGCTCGGCTTTGAGCGCGTCTGGGAGTGGTCGGTCGAGCGACGCATCCAGCCCGGCGCGTTCGTCCTCACGGACTTTGATTTCAAGGCGCCGGCCAAGGCCCTCCTCGCGGAGGCCCTTCGCACCGCAAAGCACGCCGCGGCGGAGTTTTCAATCTTCGATTACCCCGGCACATACGCCGAGGTCGACCACGGGAAGGCCTATGCCGCCGTCCGCGCTGAGGAGCTTGCCAGCCAGCACGAGATCGTCCGCGCCGAGGGCGATGTGCGTGGTGTTCATGCCGGGTGCAAGTTCACGCTCGGCGGCATGCCCCGCACCGACCAGAACCGCGAGTACGTCATCATCAGGCAGGAGATCACCGCGCGCGTCGACGACTTCACCTCCGGCAAGGCGGGCCAGGCCGAGGAGTTCTTTGAGGGCAGTTTCGCCGCCGTCGCGGCCAAAACACAGATCCGTCCCGCACGCACCTCACCAAAGCCCGCCGTCGCCGGCCCACAGACCGCGATCGTCTGCGGCACCAGCGGCGAAGAGATCTACACCGATGAGTGGGGCCGCGTGAAGGTCAAGTTCCACTGGGACCGCTACAGCGCGGGCGATGAGAAGAGCTCATGCTGGATCCGCGTCGCGCAGTCATGGGCCGGGAAGAAGTGGGGTTCCATCTTCACGCCCCGCGTTGGACAGGAAGTGATCGTGGACTTCCTCGAGGGTGACCCGGACCAGCCCATCATCACGGGGCGCGTGTACAACAACGAGAACATGCCTCCATACGCGCTCCCCGCCAACAAGACGATGTCCACGACGAAGACAAATTCCTCCAAGGGTGGAGCCGGCTTCAACGAGATCCGCTTTGAGGACAAGGCCGGCGAGGAGCAGCTCTTCATCCACGCTCAGAAGAACATGGACATCCGCGTGCTCGCGGACTGCTTCGAGACCATCAAGAATGATCGCGGCCTGATCGTCGAGCACGACCAGATGGAGCTCGTGAAGAACGACCGCAGCGAAAAGGTCGAGGGCCACCACAAGGAGCACGTGGTCAAGGACTTCAACCTGCTGGTCGAGGGCAAGCAGGCCATCGAGGTCACCGGCCTCCTCTCAGAGACCATCGGCGGCGACGTCGTCGAGGTCTACAAGGGCGAGCAGAGCACATCAGTGGCGAAGCAGCTCTCGATCAAGGCCGACATCATCGCCCTCGAGGCCGCGACCAACATCACGCTGAAGGTCGGCGAGTCGTACATCGCCATCGACTCCAGCTCGATCAATATCAAGACCACGAACCTCACCATCGAGACCGACGCCAACACCAAGATCACCGCAACCGCCAACTTCGAGGCCAAGGGCACCGCACAGGCCAAGGTTGAGGGCGGAATGGTCTCGGTCAAGGCCGATGGTGTCGGCTCGGTCGAGGCCGGCGGCCCGCTCACCGTCAAGGGCGCAACGACGGCAGTGGGTTGATCGGACGAGGAGTATCGATCATGCCAAGCAGCTCGGAAGGAATCTGGCACACCGTGGAACGCGGCGACTGCCTCTCACTGCTCGGGCATGAGCACCGTATTCCGTGGAAGAAGATCTGGGACCATCCGGACAACGAGCTGCTGCGCCGCAACCGTGGCAATCCCAACATCCTGCACCCCGGCGACAGGGTGTTCATCCCCACGCTCGAAGAGCGGGTTGAGAGCTGCCCGACTGAGAAGAAGCACCGCTTCAGGACGTCCGGGAGCACGTGGCTCCGCATCGCGGTTCTCGATATCGATCACAAGCCGGTACCCGACATTGCCTTCAACTACATCTTCGACGGCGTGAGGCGACCCCCAGGAAAGACTGACGCGGAAGGAATCGCGGAGAGCATCCTTCCCGAAGGGGTGCGGCAGGTGGTGTTGAAGCTTCCCTGGGGAGAGATGCCGATCGAGGTCGCGCACCTCGCGCCAGCCCACACGGTGCGCGGGATTCAGCAGCGGCTGCGGAACCTCGGCGTCGATCCTGGGCCGATCGACGGACTCTACGGACCGTTGACGGCGCGTGGTATCTCGGAGTTTCAGGCCTTGGAGGGCCTGCCCGTCAACGGTGCCATCGACCGGAGCCTGATCCGGACGCTGAGGTCTGTCCACGAGCGCGAGACGCTGGACGGTGTCTGCGAGGAGCTCGAGCAGCACGATCGAGAGCGTGGTGAGGGCCCCGACCGCGACGCCGAGCCGACCATCAGCGTTGGAGACATCGACGATGACCCCATCCACGGACCGCAGGGGATTGGCGTCGACGAGGACGACCTGCCGCCTGACTTCGTCGAGGTCACCTGATGTTCCGGCCCGGAAGGAGATGCTGATCCATGGCGAGCGGCGAAGCGGGCAAGGGCGGTGGCAAGGGGGCTGGAGGCTCGCGTGCGCCCACGCCGAGCGTGCAGGCAGCACCGGTCGACAAGCAGGCACAGAAGGGCATCGCGAGCGCATCGATCGTCGCTCCGGTGCGGGTACAGCTCACGATTCGCGACTCGCACACGGGTGCTCCTGTCGCCGGTGCGTCGGTGAAGGACCTTGTGGTTGAGCACATCGACGGGCCCAAGGACGCGCTGCAGACGCTCGCGGGCACCATCTACGCGGCGTTCGACACGATTCCGAAGACTCCGCCGGTGTTCACGGAGGCGGACAATCTGAAACTGATCGCGGCGGTCAAGGCGATCCCAACATTGACGAAGCAGGCCCTAGAGAAGAAGACCGCCGAGCGTGCCGCACTGTTGTCCAAGCGTGACAGCTGGACCGTGTACGCCGCGTGGATCCAGTCGCTGGTGAAGCTGCTGTGTGCGTGGAAGGGCTTCACGCCCGGCTACACGGGGCCCGCGGATGGCAGCGAATGGCCGGCCTTCGAGAAGGACTACCTGATCCCGGTTTACGGAGCGGTTGTGGGGAGGCCATTTGTCAAGAGCGTCTCGCTGGGCGATGCTGCAAAGGCGTTCCAGAAAAACCTGAGCAGCATCTTCCGGACCGACGACGAGGGCCGGCTGATGATCTCCGTGCCGCGCGGCAAGAAGGGCATCATCACGCTCGAGATGCTGCACATCAAACTCGCCGATCCGGTCGACGCCGTGACGCTTGGCGAGCTGCCGGTGCTGCGCGCGGCGTACGACCTCAAGCGGGGTGCGTACGAGGCTGATCTGCCCGGCGCGACATCTCAGAAGTCCAGCTGGTGGCTCGAAGTCTCCGACGCTCCCGCCAAGAAAGTGCCGCTCCGGAACTTCATCCAGATCGAATACGACGCGACGAGCACACCCGGCGACGGGCTCGTGGCCGAGCACTCGACCTACGCGATGGTGTGGTGCCAACCCTCGTGGTTTGAGCCGGGGTCGAACGTCCCCGAGCCCACAAAGATCGTGCATTGGGAGCCGGGAACCAAGCCCCGTTCCGCCCGGCGCGGCATGAAGAACGGTCTGCCGACCCTCATGGTCTCGACAACCTACTCGCCTTGGAGCCACTGGTACGGCAGCTACACCGCCAAGGGAAGACGAAAGAGCTGGACATGGGCGAGGGATCTGGTCCAGGACTCGGCGGGGGTCTGGCATCTGCTGGAGGACAATCCGAAGCCCTGGCTCGTTACGATGGCATCCTTCGACCTTCAGGAGCTGAACGCCTGGGTCGCGGAGTACAAGGCGGATCCTTCCGCGAGGGCGTCGTGCGTCGTGAGGTCGCGTGCGGTGAAGCCGGGCACGAAGGTGTTCATGCCCGGGGTGGGCGATGTCACGGTCCCAGAGGGTGTCAAGGTCATACACGAGTGCTTCCTGCACAGGACAAAGGTGCAGCAGACCTCCTTTGAAGCGGGGCTGATGGCTGGCATCCATGAGCGATGGGAGAAGAAGCTCAACGAGGCTGAGAAGACATGGGCAGTCCGGGTCATGTCGGACGGCACGGTGGAGCACCGCATCTTCAACCCCGTGAACGACGAGCGGGACACATACTCCGAGACGGGGATTCGGGCGTACGAGAGCCTCAAGGACTTCGCGTCCAAGAACCCGACGATTGTGCTCCCGAAGATGCACCAAGGCGTCGACTGCGCAGGCGACGTGGGTGATCCCGTCTTTGCGATCTGCGGCGGAAAACTGTCGCACAGCGGCAAAGAGACCTACAACAACCCGGGGGCCGCGGCGGGCCGCGTGGCGACAGTCACAATCTGGCAGGCCAGCAGCGGGATGCGGATCGCTCAGACCCTGCACCACAGGGATCTTTTCGGCAAGACTGGGGACAACGTCAAGGCGGGCGACGTCATCGGCACGATGGGCCGGACCGGGAATCCTGAGGATGCCAGCCCCACGCACGCCCACTTTCAGTGCTCATCCGTCAAGGGTGGGGGCATTTCGCTGGAGGGCTGCCCGGTTCCGGGATACGAGCAGATCTTGCCTCACAACGACCAGCCCAAGCTTTTCCCGTGCGGGGCCGACTACTGGAACGCACCGGCGGAGACTCCGGCGAGCACCGCAGGCACCGATGCCAATGAGGACATGAAGACCTCACCCAAGCGATGCCGCGGCATTCCTGCATACGCGACTAACCGGGAGAACTGGATCGCCGGTTCGTGCTGGGCCTTCGCCGAGGATGTATGTCCGCACGGGATGAACGCCGCCAAGCTGCGTGCGCTGCGCGATGCGGACAAGATGCAGGACGACGAGAAGCGAAAGGCAGATGCCGCGAAGAAAAAGGCTGAGGCGGACGCGAAGAAGAGCAGCGCAAAGCCCTGACCTTTACGATTCGGATTGGGTTCGGTGTGACCCATCGCCGTGCTTCGATATCATCAGAGTGCGAAGCGTCTGGCCCCCTCCGGGTGGCCACGCCGGAGACCAAGCCATGGCCAGTCCAAAGTCCGTCAAGATGGGTTCCGCCGTAGCTCCCGCCGAGACCGTTGAGGTCTCCGAGGCGGATACCGCAGACCCGGGCGAGGTCTCCAAGATCAAGGCCGAGCAGATCCAGACCAAGAGCGGCAAGTACGGCAAGGTCACGCTGCCGCCGGTGTCGGGCGCGACCGATCCCGCCGCCAAGGACGAGGAGAAGAAGCTCTCCTGGATCGAGATCGAGCTCGTCGACGAGGCCAACAAGCCCGTCCCCGGCGAGCCCTACAAGATCACGACCTCCGACAACAAGGTCGCCGAGGGGACGCTCGACAACAAGGGCTTCGCCCGCGTCGACGGCATCGAGCCCGGTACCTGCAAGGTCACGTTCCCCAAGCTTGATAAGGATGCCTGGGAGAAGGCGTGAGATGAGCCGCGACTACTTGCAGCCTGCCCAGCCTATCGGTGACGGCGATTATGTGGTTCGCCCCGGTGATTGCATCACCAGCATCGCCGCCGCGCACGGACACTTCTGGCAGACGCTCTGGGATGCCCCCGAGAACGCGGATCTCAAGTTAACACGCAAAGATCCGAACGTCCTGCTGACGGGCGACAGGGTCTTCATTCCCGAGTTGCGGGAGAAGCGTGAGTCGTGCGGAACCGAGTCGAAGCATCGCTTCCGGAAGAAGGGGATACCTGCGAAGCTTCGGCTTCGGCTGCTGCTGGGATCTAAGCCCCGGCGTGACCTTCGCTACACCCTGACGATCGACGAGACGACGTTCAAGGGTCGTACGACCTCCGAGGGGATCGTCGAAGCCCCGCTCCCGCCGCACGCGAGAGAGGGCAAGCTCGTGCTGCACGCCCCCGGGGGTGATGAGATCATGCCATTGGATCTAGGCTCGGTCGAGCCGATCCGGTCTGTTCTGGGTGTTCAGCAGCGGCTGCTTAATCTCGGCATCCGGGTCACGCTAAGCGACGTTCTTGATGAGCAGACGCGGCGCGCGATCGAGGAGTTCCGGGCCCGCATGGGCCTGAGCGCCGGTGGCGAGATCGACGACGCCTTGCTCGGTGAGTTGGAGCGAGCTCACGGCTGCTGATGCCTACGGGAGTATGAGTGTGCCCGATCAAGTCGACCCATTTGTGCTGGGTGAGTCCCAGACCCCGCCGTATCGGGTTGCTCCTCAGGACCGATTCAAGGCGGTCGAGATGCAGATCCGGGCGGCCAGATCGCTGGGAGTGGGTGGAATCCGCGCCAGCCGCCAAACCCGTGAGTCCTCCACGAAGTCGAGCGTTGACCTCACGGTGCTCCTTGAGATCCTTGAGCTTCGGTACCCCGGCGGTGTCGGCGACTGGGGTCCGCCCTCGGTCGGCAGGTGGGCCTATGTCTTTGACGTGCAGGCCCGTGCCTGCATCATCGAGGCCTCGCGCGAGGCCGCACCCGATGGATCGGGTGTCTGGCTCTACCGCCGCGCGACCGAGATCTCTCCGTCGTCGATGGCCTCATCACCCGCGATGCCGCAGCGACATCAGGAGGGTGTCGAACTCGATCCCGAGCGGACCACAAGTGCGAGCAGCATCGCGGTGTTCCTCTCGCCCACACGACTGTCGCGCGGTGGACTCGAGTATCTTCTCAACCAGATGCACAACGAGCAGCCCGGCCCCGCTTGGCCGTTCGTGTCTCCGACATGGTTCACGCCCGCCCACGCCATCGTCGCCGTGCCCGAGCCCATCAGCTGGGTGATCGCGACGTCCTTCGACTACCACATCCCGGTCGTTGACGAGCATCAGCAGTGGATCCAGGACCCCGAGCGCAACGCCAAGGTGTTCATTGCGTCGATTCTTCGCGAGTGGATCAAGGGCCCGATCGATCAGGTGAAGAATAACCTGCGATCCGGAGAGCCGGGCAAGTTCCTTGCCAAGAACGCGGCCGCGGAACAGAAGCTGCGCGAGGCCGCCGCACGGGCCGCTTCGTATCTCATCGCGTGTGTCGATTCTCCGGAGCATCGTGCTGTCGAGATCTCCGCCATGGACGTCGGCGGGCTGGCTCTCGAGGAGCTCTTCGTGAACTTCGGCGTTGCCCTCACGGGGATGCTGCTCACTCCGCCCGGAAGGGACTACATCGCGACGCTGGTGAAGGACACGGACCGCCTGCCGATGCGGTACCTCTTCGCGGACAGCCCGCCAACGAACATACCGGCCTTCGCAAACGCCCGCTACGCGTGGATCGGTGCGAAGCAGATCGCCGGCAACCTCATCGCCAAGGTGATCGAGAATCGCTACGCGCGTGAGCTCAAGGGATCGACCGACGCTGCCAGAGCGGCGGCGATCAAGGATGCGCGCCAGGCGGTCCAGACGCACCTCGGCCGCCTCCTGGAGAGTGGGCAGAAGCTGGACGGGACCCAGAAGCTCATCCACGCGCGCCTGAGCAAGGGCCTCAACCTTACCGACTGGATCTCGGCCGGTCGAAGCAGCAATCGCCCGATCATTCGCGATATCGAGGTCACATACCAGCATCTCACAATGGTGGTGGGCATGGGCGCCGCCGAGGAGCGAGCCACGAAACGCGCGGCCGAGCTCGTCGAGGGATTCAGCGAGCGTCGCCTTTCGATCGCGGCGTATGCGGGTAAGTTCGACAAGATTGCACTGCCGATCTTGGCGGTCGTTGAGATCGCGAATCTGTCGATGGCCGTGACCGCCTGGAAAAGCTCCACTGGAGATGACGACAGCGTTGCCATCGGCCCCTTTGGCCTCGGAAATGTCAACGGAGGGACGCTCGCGCTGATCGGGGGCGTCAGCGATACCGCGGGCGTTGTCACGGACATCATGGAGGCTTTCGGTAAGGGTGGCGTGAAACGGATCGCCGCCGCGGGCGGCCTGGCGTTCATCTCAGGGACGGTGGAGATGCTCACCTACGAGCGTGAGTTCGTCAAGGCCGCGTATGGGCGGCGCAATTATGGCCAGTCGGTGGGATATGCCGTTGCTGCGGGCGGCGGGGCCATCGCCGCGGTGGGTGGTGGGATGACGCTTGCGTTCGCGCTGTCCGGGAAGTCGCTGTTCGCTGGAGCGGCTGGCGGTCCGGTCGGGGTGGTTGTGGGCGCCATCGGCGCGATCCTCATCCTGACCGGCTTTGGCCTCGCCACATTTCTCGCGAGGGATCCTTACGAGGAGTTCGCCGAGACCTGCTTCCTCGGCGACAGTAGCAACGATGAGATCTCTTGGGGATTCGATTGGGCGCCCGATGGATTGCCGCTCAAGTCGCCCTTGCGCCAGGCTCAGTTGCTCGTCATGCTCCTTTCGGCCTTCAACCTCAGACGGACTGGTTCGGGCGATCCGTATCCCGAGCTGGGACTGCCGAATCCGCTGCCGAGCGGCGCTCGCGGCGGCCCGGGGTCGGCTCCGCGCGAAGAGTCGCGTGATGCGGCGCTTCCATGGCTGCGGGCCGGTCTCGAGACCATCCCGGGCCGGACGCAGGGGGCGGGAGGAGGGTCGCCCGAGTCCTGGATCGAGGTTGATCTGGGCCACTTCCCCGTCGGCTCGCACATGGACTTCCAGATAAAGCAACACTTTGGCGGCGGGCTTTTCAGTGGACCCGGTTTCGAATATGTCGCTCACTTCAAGGTCATTCATGTCTCGCCCGGGCGCGTCGAGGTTCGGCCTGAAGGCTCCGCGAGCACCATGTTGATGCTACCAGTTGAGTACGCCGTCGAATCGGAGACGATCAAGGCTCTCCGGCTCCCGCTCCAGCCTCAGTGGATTTACACGCAGGGCAGTGCGAGTCCTCCAGTCAGGTTCGCCGACTTCGCGCTGCAGCGTGAGTGCCGCTCCTGCGTCGTACGCGCCCGGCTTCGGATTGCCGATCAGGCCGCCACGTTCGCGTACATCCCGCGGCATGGCGACTGGCTTGAGTTCGACGCGGCCGATGACACTTCAGCCTCCGCGCTTGATACGGGGAGATACAAGTCTTGACCCATTTGACCCAGGGTCGTTTGTGTGGGGTGGTCGTGCCCTTTCGGATGTTGCAGAACGCCACAAGGGACCGCCAATGCTCCGCAGGGCCGGTTCACCCGTTCGTTGCGAGGCACCGGCAGAAGCTAACGATCGGACACGTGTACGGTTGATTGCAGCCGCCTGGTGTGCCAACAGCGCTTTCGCGCCGTTCCCGCGGGCGTTCGTGCTGCATGTTGGCCGATCGATGTCGGCATTCGCGACATACGCTCCGGCATGGCCAAGAAGCGGTCTCGAATCTCAGTACGTTCCGCCGTCCGCCCCCTCGTCGGCGTCGTCATGGGCTCGCGCTCCGACTGGGAAACCATGAAGCCCGCGTGCGACATGCTGCGTGAGCTTGGCGTGGCGCACGAGGCGCTGGTGGTCTCGGCGCATCGCACGCCCGACTGGCTCTTTGAGTATGCGGAGACCGCCGAGGATCGCGGCCTCATGGCGATCATCGCCGGCGCGGGCGGCGCGGCACATCTGCCCGGCATGCTCGCCTCCAAGACCATCGTGCCGATCTTCGGCGTGCCCGTGCAGTCCAAGGCCCTCAGCGGCATGGACTCGCTCCTCTCGATCGTGCAGATGCCCGGCGGCGTGCCGGTCGCGACGCTCGCGATCGGGCCCGCGGGCGCAAAGAACGCGGCACTCCTCGCCGCGGCGATCGTGGGCATCGTAAAGCCAGAGGTCCGCGAAGCGCTCCGCGCAATGCGGCAGAAGCAGACGGACGAAGTGATGGAGTCGCGCGAGCTGGCGTGAAGAGAAGACACTTCACCTGAGAGGAAAAGGCAGTTCACCACAGAGTCACAGAGAGCACAGAGGAAGGCGGGGACGGAATGCGGAAAGCTCCGAAAGCCCGAATGTCCGAGTGGCCAAGAGCAGACTTCGACATGTGCGGGTTGAAGCGCTGACTCCTGGCATCGCGACGTTTCCCCGCTCTGACTCGCTTCTGAACGCCCTGCCTTTCTTCGCTCCCAGTCCCTATTTCCTCTCTGTGTCCTCTGTGCCTCTGTGGTGAATCTTCCTCTCCCCGGCAAAGAGTTCCGCCCAGTTCTTCCACGCGAAGCGCTCAAGATCGGCGGCGTTCATGCCGCGCTTGGTGAGGGTGTCCGCCAGGAGCTTGAGGTGCTTTGGGCTGCTCATGCCCATGGGCAGCCGCTGTGCTGAGAAGCCTCCGTCCATGTCGCTGCCGAGGCCGACGTGGCTCGCATTGCCCGCGAGCTCGCAGATGCGCAGCACATGATCCGCGGCTTCTTCAAGCGTGGCACGCGCGTCACGCGTGTCTCGTGTGTCACTCGCGCCGCTGCGCGACGAGCCCGGCGCGATGAGGAACGGCGAGAAGAGGTTGAGCCCGATGACGCCGCCGCGGGCGATGATGGCGCGGATGTGCCGATCGGTCAGGTGGCGCTGGTTCGGCGCCGAGCCCGCGCGATCAAGTAGCGCGCGGCAGTTGGAGTGCGAGGCCATCACCGTGCCTGTCGCCAGCTCAAGCAATTCATCGAGCGCACGGTCGCAGAGGTGCGAGGCGTCGTGCGCGATGTCGAGGCGATCCATCTCGCGCACCATCGCGCGGCCAAGATCCGTGAGCCCCGCGCGCGAGTCCGGCGGCGCGCCGTTCCCCATCGCATAGCGCGACGGCTTGGCCCACGCGAGTCCGATCGCAACGACGCCGCGCTGCGACCACCACTCAAGCTCCGCGGGCTCGCGCACGACGTCCGCGTTCTCGATCAGGATCCCCAGCATCAGCGGCGACGACCTCGCAGCCCGTAGCACGCGCGACTCGATCGTCGGCGGCACAACCTCCGCCACGCCCATCCCGCCGCGCACCTCGCCGACGCCCTCGGGAGCGACGAGCGCATCGCGCAGGTTGAGTGAGACAAGCCCGGCATCGCGCCAAGTGAGATACGCCTCAAGCTGGGCACGCCCGCGCCGGTGCGCCTGCTCGACATCGCCCGCGGCGTACTGCTCGGCGGTGAGCGGCGCACCGGTCGTGTCACCAGCCGCGCCGCTGCCGGTGTCAGGTCTGCTCACAGGCTCGGTGAAGATCGTGCCGAGTGCGAAGTCAACGTGTGCCGCGCGAAGGTCCGGAAGCGTGACGGCGGCAGGCCCATGCGGGCCGACGCGATCAGGCGCAAGCTCACTCATAGCGCACGTCATATCGCGCCCGCGCACGGCGAGGTAAGCGAGGTCAAGGTGAGCATCAAACCAGCGGTGGGGCATGGGGGAGGAAGTGGTCGAGTGGTCAAGTGGTTGAGTGGTCGAGTGCCTTCGGTCTTCACTTGACCACTTTGCCACTCGACCACTTGACCACTTCGTGCCTTCAGGCGGCGCTCACACCCAGCCGCGGCGCGACGTCGTACGCCGCTTCGGTCTGGGCCTTGACGTCGGCCTCGGTCACGCCCGGCGCAAGCTCGATGAGCGTGAAGCGGCCCTTGCTGCGATCCATTTCAAACACCGCAAGGTCCGTGATGAGGAGGTCGACGCAGTTGCGGCCGGTCAGTGGCAGCGAACACTGGCGCACGACTTTGGTCGCGCCCTTGGCCGCGTGCTCCATGACGACGACGACGCGGCGCACGCCCGCGACGAGGTCCATCGCGCCGCCCATGCCCTTGACCATCTTGCCCGGGATCATCCAGTTCGCGAGGTCGCCGGTCTCGGAGACCTGCATCGCGCCCAGGATGCACAGGTCGATGTGCCCGCCGCGGATCATCGCGAAGGAGTCGGAGGAGGAGAAGAAGGAGGCGCCGGTGCGGGCGGTGACGGTCTGCTTTCCGGCGTTGATGAGGTCCGCATCGACGGCCTCCTCGCGCGGGAAGGGGCCGATGCCCAGGAGGCCATTCTCGGATTGGAGCCAGACGTCCATGCCGCTGGGGACGTAGTTGGCCACGAGCGTCGGGATTCCGATGCCGAGGTTGACGACGTATCCATCGCGGAGTTCACGGGCCGCACGCTGAGCGAGTTGGTCGCGGGTCAGTGCCATGGGGCAAGTGTAGTGGCGGGGCGGCGGCTGGATCGGGCGGGGGTGGAGGGGGAGGAGGGGGCGGATTTGTGGCAACGGGGGCGGGGCGGTACCGTACAACAAAGGGCCAAATGGTCAAAGGGCCAAATTGCCAAATGGTGATGTGGCCGAGTGGTGCCCAATGGTGGGGTTGCCTGGGGGTTGAGTCATGAGTGATACCGGTCAAGGCAGTGGCGGCGTGACGCCTGGTTCCATCTGGTTTGTCTCGCGTGATGGCCGGGCTCAGTCCGGTCCCTTTACGCTCGAGCAGATCGAGGCGATGGTGATGTCGCGCGACGTGGTGCCGATGTCCTTGGTCTGGCGCGACGGCCTGCCGGCGTGGATCACGGCGTCGCAGGCGCCGGAGATCTCGCACCTCTTTGCGCGCTTGCCGCAGGGGGGCCCGGGGCGGACGTTCCCCGTGCCGCCGCGGGGCGACATGAACATCCCCGCGCCGGAACTGGCCCCGGTCCGCAAGAGCAGCGGCGGCCTCATCGCGCTCCTCATCGGCGGCGGCGTCGTGCTCCTGTCATGCCTCATCATCGTGCCGATGATCGGCATCATGCTCCCGGCGCTGGGCAAGGCACGCAGCTCCGCACGCCAGCTCAAGGACAGCACGCAGGTCCGCGGCGTGCACCAGGGGATGGTGCTGTGGGCGCAGAGCAACTCCGACACTTACCCAGTTCCGAGCCAGATCGACAAGGGCAACACCACACTCGCGGCGGGCTCGGAGAAAGATCTGCCGCGTCATGTCGCGTCAGTACTGATCTTCAACGGGTTCTTCTCGCCCGAACTTGCGATTTCTCCGGCAGAGTCCAATCCGATGATCGGGCCGGACGTGGCGTACATGTACTCAAGCCCCGCGGGAACAGCGCACGCTGATCCGAGACTGGCCCTGTGGGATCCGGGCTTCAAGGCCGTCGCGGAGGACACTGGGACCTTTGGCCGCGCGAAGCCGGGGACGCCGGGCAACCTGAGCTACGCGTTTATGCCCTTCGTCGGCGGGCGCGTGCCGAGGTGGAGCAACACCTTCCAATCGACGGAGGCGATCATCGGCAACCGCGGCCCGGCGTACGTCGCGGCCGGGGCCGGCGCGGGCCTGCGATGGACGCTCGTGAACAGCGCCCCCAGCGGCGGCGGCAACACGCCGATTGGGACGGGCTCCAACACGCTGTTGATCCACGGCGGCCGCACGACGTGGGAAGGGAACATCGTCTACAACGACAACTCGGTCAGATTCGAGATCACGCCCGATCCTGTGAGCACGCCCTTCACCTTCACGGGCCTCGGCGGGCAAGCGGTGCAGCCCGACAACCTCTTCGTCAACGAGAACGACGCAACGCGCATGCCCGATGGCACCAACGGCATCACCGGCGCGGGGCTCCTGAACACCAACAACCTCCTCCGAACCTGGACCGGCGGCACGGTCGACCCCGCAACAGGCCGGATCGTCGACATCCCGAGCCAGTTGTGGTTTGACTGATTTGGGAGGGGACTGGGGATTGGGCACTGGGGCCGGAGGAAGCCAGAGTGCTACGTAGCGTTTGGTCTTTCAACACGGAGGCCACGGAGATCGCACGGAGTGAGGACCGAGAGAGGAGAGTCTTAAAGCAACTCCCCTCTCTGTGGCCCTCCGTGTCTCCTCAGTGTTCTCCGTGTTGAAAAGAGGGCGATGAGTAGCGTTTGGTCTTTCAACACGGAGGCCACGGAGTTCGCACGGAGTGAAGACCGAGAGAGGATTGTTCTAAACCAAGTCTCCTCTCAGTGGCCCTCCGTGTCTCCTCAGTGATCTCCGTGTTGAACATCAGCGCCTCATCGCCGCACTACTTCCCGCCGCGCATTGTCTTTCGCACCTTCTGGAAGAGCGACATCTTGAGCAGCACGGTGCCGACCAGGAAGGGCACCGCGCCGAGGAAGCCGACCGTCACGGCCCGCCACATGTTGGCG